>NZ_CP009631.1:0-1200000 GCF_000959445.1 Burkholderia vietnamiensis LMG 10929
GACTCCGACCCATTTGCCAAAATTCGGGGAACTACGCCGGATGTCGACGGCAACATCGAATACTTCGCCCTCGACAACGCGGACGAGCTTCCCTTGCGCATGTTGAATCTGATAGTGAAGCCCGCGTAACACGCCCTTTACGGAACGAGAGTGGTTGTCCTGTACAAATACGATATCTTGCTGAACGTGTTCGGCAAATTCGCGTGAATTAAAGCTCTCGAAAAAAAACCCCCGCGCATCTCCGAACACCTTCGGCTCGATGAGCTTGACTTCGGGCAGCGCCGTTGCCGTTACTTGAATGGCCATGCGACTTGATCCGTAAGAATGTTCTTCAGGTACTGACCGTACGCGTTCTTCGCGAGCGGCTGTGCCAGCTTCAGCACTTGCTCTGCGTCGATCCAGTTGCGGCGATAGGCGATTTCTTCCGGACATGCGACCACGAGACCCTGCCGCTTCTGCAGCGTCGCGATAAAGCTGGCCGCCTCGATGAGCGAATCATGCGTGCCGGTATCGAGCCATGCATACCCGCGCCCCATGATCTCGACGTTGAGCGCACCGTCTTCCAGATACCTCGAATTGACGTCGGTAATCTCAAGCTCGCCGCGCGGCGACGGCTTGATGTCGGCCGCGATGTCGCAAACGCGGTTGTCGTAGAAGTACAGGCCGGTCACCGCGTAGTTCGAACGCGGCTTCGCCGGCTTCTCTTCAATCGACAGCGCGCGGAACGACTTGTCGAACTCGACGACGCCATAACGCTCCGGGTCGTGCACGTGATACGCGAATACGGTCGCGCCGGCTTCCTGCGCATCCGCACGCTCAAGCTGCTTTGCGAGATCGTGGCCGTAGAAGATGTTGTCGCCGAGGATCAGGGCCGACGGATCATTGCCGACGAATTCCTTGCCGATGATGAACGCCTGCGCGAGACCGTCGGGCGACGGCTGCACCGCATACTGGATGTTCATGCCCCACTGGCTGCCGTCGCCGAGCATTGATTCGAAGCGCGGCGTGTCCTGCGGCGTCGAGATGATCAAGACATCGCGGATGCCTGCGACCATCAGCGTCGACAGCGGATAGTAGATCATCGGCTTGTCGTACACCGGCAGCAGTTGCTTCGAGACGACGCGGGTGATCGGATACAGTCGCGTACCCGAGCCGCCAGCGAGGATGATGCCTTTACGTGCCATCGCGTGTCTCCTCAAGCGCGCTTCGCGTAGTTGGTCTCGACCCACTTGCGGTACTCGCCCGACGCGACTTCGTCGGACCATACCTGGTTGTCGAGATACCAGTCGACGGTCTTGGCAAGACCCGTCTCGAACGTTTCAGCCGGCTTCCAGCCGAGTTCGCGCTCGAGCTTGCGCGCATCGATCGCGTAGCGGCGATCGTGTCCCGGACGGTCCGTCACGTAGGTGATCTGGTCACGATACGACCCGGCAGCCTTCGGCCGCGCCTTGTCGAGCAGGTCGCACAGCGTGTGCACGACTTCCAGGTTCTTCTTCTCGTTCCAGCCGCCCACGTTGTACGTCTCACCCGGCACGCCGTGCGCCAGCACCTCGCGGATCGCGCTGCAGTGGTCGCCCACATACAGCCAGTCGCGTACGTTCTGCCCGTCGCCGTACACGGGCAATGGCTTGCCGGCGAGCGCGTTCGCGATCATCAGCGGGATCAGCTTTTCGGGGAACTGGTACGGACCGTAGTTGTTCGAACAGTTCGTGGTCAGCGTCGGGAGGCCGTACGTATGATGGTATGCACGCACGAGGTGGTCCGAACCGGCCTTCGTTGCCGAATAGGGGCTATTCGGTGCATACGGCGTCGTTTCGGAGAACTGCGGGTCTGTCGCCGACAACGAGCCGAACACTTCGTCGGTCGACACGTGCAGGAAACGGAACGCCGCCTTGTCGGCGTCGTTCAGGCCATTCCAGTATTGGCGGGCGGCTTCCAGCAGCGTGAACGTGCCGACGACGTTGGTCTGAACAAAGTCGGCCGGGCCGTGGATCGAGCGATCGACGTGGCTTTCGGCGGCGAAGTGCAGCACGGCGCGCGGCTTGTGCTCGGCGAACAGCGCGTCGAGCGCGGTACGATCGCAGATGTCGACGCGTGCGAACACGTGCTTCGGATTGCCGTCGAGGGACTGCAGCGTACGGAGATTGCCCGCATACGTGAGCTTGTCGACATTGAGCACGGCTTCGGCAGATTCGCGCAGCCAGTCGAGAACAAAGTTGGCACCAATAAAACCCGCGCCGCCCGTAACCAGGATCATGAGGCTCCCTCTAGTAAAGCGCGGCAAGCACCAATCGGCGCTTGCCGCTGAGAATGGCAGGTGACAATGACAGTCACATCAGGCCGAGGATTTTACCCGGTCGCCCCGACCGTCAAAGTCACAAAGTGCTAATTTTGTTGGGAAAAGAAGCAATTATAGGGACCCGCGCCGCGCAAAAGCCATGCCGCTAACAACTTGAAACAGGGCTCCGCCCCTTGCCGATCGAATAATTTTTCATCCGCAGTGCCCGCTTCAGGAGAACAAAATGTGCGTACCCGGCACATTTAGCTGATCATGTTTCGCGAACGTCACAAATTGTAACAGTCACCTGTCATGACTCACACCCCCCTCGCCATCGGCGACATCCAAGGCTGCCATTCCGCTTTCCAGTCGCTGCTCGACAAGCTGTCGCCGCTCCCCGACACCCCCCTCTGGATCGCCGGCGACCTCGTCAACCGCGGCCCCGGCTCACTCGCCGCTCTCCGCGCCGTGGTCGACCTCGGCCCCCGCGCGACCGTCGTCCTCGGCAACCACGACCTCCACCTGCTGGCGGTTTCAGCCGGCATCCGCACCGAGCGTCCCGGCGACACCATCGGCGAGATCCTCGCCGCCCCCGACGCCGCCGCCTTGCTCGACTGGGTGCGCCACCGCCCGTTCGCACATTTCGACGACGGCAAGCTCCTCGTCCACGCGGGCGTGCTGCCTCAATGGGACGTCACGCTCGCGCTCGAACTCGCCGACGAACTCCAGCGCGCGCTGCGCGCCCCCGACTGGCGAGAAACCCTGCAGGCGCTATACGGCAACGAGCCGAACCAATGGAACCCGAACCTGAAAAAACGCGACCGGATGCGCGTCGCGTTCAACGCGTTCACGCGTCTGCGCTTCTGCACGCCCGACGGCGCGATGGAGTTCAAGGCGAACGGCGGCCCCGACAGCGCGCCGCCCGGCTACCTGCCGTGGTTCGACGCGCCGGCACGCCGCACTGAAAACGTGACGGTCGTATTCGGCCACTGGGCCGCGCTCGGGTTGATGCTGCGCGACAACCTCGTCGCGCTCGATTCGGGATGTGTATGGGGAAACCAGTTGTCGGCCGTCCGGCTCACGGCCGACCCGGCGCAGCGCACGGTCACGCAGGTGCAATGCGACGCGTGCCGCACGCCCGGCGGCGAATGACCCGCACGCACAGCGCGCGGGCCGAATGAAGCATCAGCCTTCGCGCCCCGGCACCGGCTCCTCGGCCGCCGTATCACCGGCCGCCGCGGCGCCGACTTCGCTCACCGGATATGCATGCCGCTCGAGCTCCGCCAGCGCTTCGGGCGACGGCTTGCCGACCTGCGCCTGCATCGCTTCGAGCGCGGCCGCGATCGCGTCGCGCGCCGCCGCCGACGTCGCGCGGCGATCGCCGCCCGGCGCGATCGGCTCGCACACGTACAGATGCGCGACGAGCGGGCCGCCGCGCAACACCATGTCGAGCGACTTGCCGAGCGCCAGCTCGCCCGTGTAGGCCGGCGTGACCGACTGCCGCCCCTGCGCGTCCTCGTACATCAGGCAGATCGGCTGCACCGCGCAGCCCGCCGACACCGCAGCCTGGAACAGGTTCGCGTGAAACGGCAGCAACCCCTGCCCGTCCGACGTGGTGCCCTCCGGGAACACGCACATCACGCCGCCATTGCGCAGCCGCTCGGCCATTTCGTGCATGACGCGCATCGCCTCGGTGCGCTTCTCGCGCTGCAGGAACACGGTATCGAGCTTCTCGGCGAGCCAGCCGACCACCGGCCACTGCCGCACCTCGGCCTTCGACACGAACGGCGTCGGCCGCCACGCGTTGACCGTATAGATATCGAGCCACGACACGTGATTGCCAACGACGAGCGCCCCCGCATCGATGCGCGCGCCGTCGTTGTGGACGACGACGCGCATCCCGCAGATCCGCAGCATCTTGATCGACCAGCGGCGCGTCATCTCAGCACGGCGCGCGGGCGATACGTGCGAAAAGCGCAGCGCGACGATCGCCATCCCGCGCAACAGATGAAAAACGAGACGCAGCTTGCGAAGTGCGATCATGACGAAGATCCGGCGTGGTTCAGTGGCGCTCGAACGCGACGTGCCCGCCCACGAGCGTCGCGCGCACGCAAGCCGGCAATTCGTAGCCGAGGAACGGCGAGTTGTGGCCCTGGCTCTTCAGCGCACGCGGCTCGACGCGCCAGTGCGCACGCGGATCGAACACGCACAGGTCGGCAGCGCCGCCTTCGGTGAGGCGCCCTGCCGGCAGCTGGAGCACATCGGCCGGCGCGGCGGTGATGCGGCGCAGCGCCTGCGCGAGCGGCGTGCCGGTTTCGTCGGCCCATTTCACCGTCAGCGACAGCAGCAGCTCGAGCCCCGTCGCGCCCGGCGTGGCTTCGGCGAACGGCAGCAGCTTCTCGTCGTCGTCGACCGGCGTGTGGTCGGAGCAGATCGCATCGATCGTGCCGTCCGTGAGCGCCGCGCGGATCGCTTCGCGATCGCGCTCGCCGCGCAGCGGCGGATCGAGCCGGAACTGCGAATCGAAGTAGCCGATATCGACGTCGATCAGGTGCAGATGATTCGCGCCCACATCGCAGGTGACGGGCAGCCCCTCGGCCTTCGCCTCGCGCACGAGCGCGAGGCCGGCGGCCGACGACAGGCGCGCAAGGTGCACGCGCGCGCCGGTCACGCGCATCAGTTCGAAGATCGTGTGCAGCGCGATGGTCTCCGCGGCCACCGGCACGCCGGACAAGCCGAGCCGCGACGCGAGCGCACCGCTCGCCGCCACGCCGCCGCGGCCGATGAACGCGTCCTGCGGACGCAGCCACGTCGTGTAGCCATAGGTGCTCGCGTATTGCAGCGCGCGCAGCAGCACCTGCGTGTCGCGCACCGGAACGTTCGCATGCGTGAAGCCGACGCAGCCCGATTCGGTCAGCGCGACCATCTCGGTGATCACTTCGCCCTTCAGGCCGACGGTGAGCGCGCCGAGCGGATGCACGTTCGCCTGCCGCAGGTTGCGCGCGCGGAACTTGAGCATCTCGACGAGGCCCGGCTCGTCGAGCACGGGGTCGGTGTCGGGCGGGCACACGAGCGTCGTGACGCCGCCGGCGACCGCCGCGGCCATCTCGGAGGCGAGCGTCGCCTTGTGCTCGTAGCCGGGCTCGCGCAGCCGCGCGCACAGGTCGACGAGGCCGGGCGCGACGATCAGGCCGGTCGCGTCGATGGTCCGGTCTGCGTTGAAACCGGCCGGAGCCGTGCCGAGCGCGGCGATCTTGCCGTCCGCGACGAATACGTCGGCCTGCCGTTCGGTGCCGGCGACCGGATCGATCAGCGTGCCGCCTTGGATATGAATCTTCATGCGCTGTCTGTGAATGCGTTGATTGCTTGAATGGGGCGCGCGAACGCGGGCTCAGTCGTTGTTGCCGGCGACGATGCCCATCACCGCCATCCGCACGGCGATGCCGAACGTGACCTGGTTGAGAATGACCGACTGCGGGCCGTCCGCGACCTGCGAGTCGATCTCGACGCCGCGGTTCATCGGCCCCGGATGCATGACGATCGCGTCGGGCGCGGCGAGCGCGAGGCGCTCGGGCGTCAGGCCCCAGGTCTTGAAGTATTCCTGCGCGGACGGCAGCAGCGCGCCGCTCATCCGCTCGTTCTGCAGGCGCAGCATGATGATCACGTCGACGCCCTTCAGCCCTTCGTCGAGGTTGTGGAACACCTTCACGCCCATCTGCTCGAGACCGCCCGGCAGCAGCGTGCGCGGGCCGATCGCGCGCACTTCGGGCACGCCGAGCGTGGTCAGCGCGTGGATGTCCGAGCGCGCAACCCGCGAGTGCAGGATGTCGCCGACGATCGCCACACGCAGCTTCGTGAAGTCGCGCTTGTAATGGCGGATCGTGTACATGTCGAGCAGGCCCTGCGTCGGGTGCGCATGACGGCCGTCGCCGGCGTTGATCACGTGCACGTGCGGCGCGCAGTGCTCGGCGATCAGGTACGGCGCGCCGCTCGACGCATGGCGCACGACGAACAGGTCGGCATGCATCGCCGACAGGTTGTTGATGGTGTCGAGCAGCGACTCGCCCTTGCTCGTCGACGACGCGTTGATGTTCAGGTTCAGCACGTCGGCCGACAGGCGCGTCGCGGCGATTTCGAAGGTGGTGCGCGTGCGCGTCGAGTTCTCGAAGAACAGGTTGAACACCGACTTGCCGCGCAACAGCGGCACCTTCTTCACCTCGCGGTCCGTCACGCTGACGAACTGCTCGGCCGTATCGAGGATGTGGTTCACGATCGAGCGCGGCAGGCCCTCAATCGACAGCAGATGTTTCAGCTCGCCGTTCTTCGTGAGCTGCGGATTGCCCTTCAGGAACCCGTAGCGGAACCGCTCGGGGCTCGCGGCCGCGGCGGGATTGCCGGTGCGGCCAGTGGTGTCGGTGTTCATGGTGTGCGTGATTCCAACTATGCAAACGGGCCGCGGTACGAACCGGCGGCCCGGGATACGGTTGCGCGGTTCGATCAGGCGCCGCGCGCCTCGACGCGCAGCGTGAACTGCGCGGCATCGTCCCGCGCCAGCACGAGCGTTGCGTCGGCCGGCACGTCGAGCGAGCCGCCCGAGAAGCGCGCGGCGACGGGCAGCTCGCGGCCGCCGCGATCGGCGAGCACCGCGAGCTCGACCGCAGCCGGACGGCCGTAGTCGAACAGCTCGTTGAGCGCGGCCCGCACGGTGCGGCCGGTGTACAGCACGTCGTCGACCAGCACGATGCGCGCGCCGTCGACGTCGAACGGCAGCGACGTCGGGCTCGCCTGGCTGTGCAGCCCCTTCTTCGCGTAGTCGTCGCGATGCAGCGCGACGTTCACGACGCCGAAGGCCGGCGCGCCGAGGTCGCGCGCGAGGCGCTCGGCGAGCCATGCGCCGCCGCTGTGAATGCCGGCGAGCCGCGGGCCGCCCGGCTCGGCGAACGCGGTGCCGTACGCGCCGCGGATCTGGTCGAGCAGGACGCGATAGAGCGCGTCGGCGTCAATGGTGCTCATGGTCGGACAATTCATCGAAATACTGTTGAAGGATCACGCGCGCGGCCTCGGCGTCCAGCATGTCGGTGCGCGCGCGGCCGCGGACGTTGCGCTCGCGCAGCCCGGCTTCGGCCTCGACCGACGAATAGCGTTCGTCGACCCACGTGACGGGCAGCCCGAAGCGGCCGTTCAGCTGATTGCCGAAGCGCTTCGCCTGCTGCGTCATGTCGTGCGGCGTGCCGTCGGGATGCATCGGCAGGCCGACCACCAGCGCGTCGGGCCGCCATTCGGCCAGCAGCTCGCCGACCGCCTTGAAGCGGTGCTCGCGGTTCAGGTTGGGAATCACGACGAGCGCGCGGGCCGAGCGCGTCAGCGCATTGCCGAGCGCGACGCCGATCCGCTTCTCGCCGTAATCGAACGCCAGGAACGTCGCATCGCGCGCGCTCGCGCCGCTCATGCGTGCCCTGCTTCGCCGGACAGCATCGACGAGCTGACGCCAAGCAGGCCGAGCGCGGCTTCGAAGCGCTCCTCGGCCGGCGTGTCGAACACGATGCGCGGATCGGCCGGCACGGTCAGCCAGCCGTTGCGGGAAATTTCTTCCTCGAGCTGGCCGGCGCCCCAGCCGGCGTGGCCGAGCGTCAACAGGAAGCGCTTCGGGCCGGTACCCGTCGCGACCGCTTCGAGCACGTCCTTCGACGTCGTCATCTCCAGCCCGCCCTCGATCGACATCGACGAGTTGTAGTTCGCGCCTTCGACCGGCTCGTGCAGCACGAAGCCGCGCTCGGTCTGCACCGGGCCGCCGAAGTACACGGGAATGTGCAGCAGCGGCTCGATGTCGAGCTTCAGGTCGATGCGATTGAACAGCGATTCGAGATCGATGTCGGTGGGACGGTTGATGACGAGGCCGAGCGCGCCGCGCTCGCTGTGATCGCAAAGATAGACCACCGTTCCCGAAAACGTCGGATCCGCCATGTTCGGCATGGCGATCAGGAACTGGTTGGTGAGATTGATGCGATCGGAAGGCTTTGACATGGTTTGAATTTTAGCAAAGACGCCGCGGCCTGACCGGGCCGCGATCAACAAGCAACGCCGCGCCACGCTGGCAACGGCGCGCGCGGATCACACGGCACTCTAACATGCGCGCGCGTGCTGTCGGCAGCGTGTTGCCGCCCCGCCAAACGACGGCTGCCGCCCGTCCTCCGGCCGGTCTCGCTTCATGCCCGCGCGAGCGCCGCGCCGAGCGCCTCGGACGCCGCCGTCAGGTCGGGCGGCGCCACGCCGGCCGCGATCTTCAGCAGCGCGGCGCGCAGCATGTCGGACGCGCGAGCGTGCGCGGCGCGGGCGCCGTCGGCGAGCGGCACGCCGTGCGCGGCACGACGCCACGCGAGCCCGAGCGTGTCGGCCAGCAGCGCCGTGTGGCCGAGCCCGAGCGCACACGCGGCCGTGCCGACACGATAGGCGGCCGCCGACGCGCGCCATGCGTCACCCGCATCGGCCGCGGCCGGATCGACGGCCAGGTCGGCCATCGACGCGTCGGCCGTCTGCAGGAAATCTTCATAAGCGTGCGCGTTGACGGTCACGACGCCGAGCAGCCGCGTGGGCGCCGCCGCGATCGCGTCGTGCTCGGCACGTGCGGCGCCGGCCTCCCACAGCGCTTCGGACGCGGGCGTGCCGGCGACGTGCCAGTCGACCGTCAGACCGTAGTCGTGCAGCACGTCGACGAGTGCGACGTCCTCGGCCGCCGCGCCGTACAACGCTAAATCGCGCCATAGCAACGCAACGGTCTCGCGCACGAGTTCGGGCGGCGCCTCGCGACGGCCCTGCGCCTGCTCGCGCAGCAGCAGGTTGGTCCGGGCGAGAAACCGCTTCAGCTCCGGCGCCGCGCTCGCGCGCAGCGCGCGCAGGCATGCGGCGCCGAGTCGCCAGAAGTCGTAGGGCGACCCGTCGGCGAGCGCAGTGAGCGTCGTGTCGAGTTCGTCGAGCGCCGTGTCCGGCGTGCCGGCCGTCGCGCGCAGCACGCCGAGCAAAGCCTGCTCGTAACGAGCCCGCGCGCGGCTTGCGAACGCATCGGGCAGCGCGCGCAGCGTCGCCCGCGGCAGCGCGCGTCCGACGAGCGCCAGCACGTCGTGCGGCACGCTCGCGTGCAGGTCCGCGGCGCTTTGCGCGCGCAGCGTCCGGAAATGATCGAAGAGGAGCGGCGAGCAGGCCAGCTCGCGCAGATTGTGCCGCCCGACCGCCGCGCGGAAATCGGCGAGCGCCGCGCGCCACGCCGCGGAAGTCGGTTCCGTCGCCACCAGCGGCGCGGCGGCGGCCAGTTGCCCGGCAAAGCGCGCGGCCGGCAGCCAGCCGGCTTCCGCCAGCACGGCGGCGGCGGCCGACAGCGGCCCGGCGGCATCGTCGTGGCCGACGGCCGCGGCGGCGGCGGCCGCGAGCCACGCATCGGCCGCCCGCACGGCGCCACCGCGCGGGTTGGGCAATGCGTCAGGGAGGGAAATGTTCGCCGGATCGGACGTCATGGACACGCGCGCCTGTCATCGTCGAGTCGCTCGCGACGGCCGGCCCGTGCAAGCGCCGGGAAGCCGCGAGGCCGGAGCGGTGTGTCCGTGGGCCAGGGTCCCGATCAGATCTGGACCATCTCGAAGTCTTCCTTGCGGGCGCCGCATTCCGGGCACGTCCAGTTGATCGGGACGTCTTCCCAGCGCGTGCCCGGTGCGATGCCCTCTTCGGGCAGCCCGGCTTCTTCGTCATAAATCCAGCCACAAATCAGGCACATCCAGCTCTTGTATTCCATCTTAAGCCGCGTCGGGAAAGTCGGTAAATTCGGGAGCCATGATGGTACCGTGTCGGGGCCGGGCTGCCTAGCAATCGCGGTCGAGTAGCGCGACTATGTCGCGCCGCGCTAAAAAATCCATCGTGCGGGCCGGTTTCCGCCGCATAATGGCTGCAACGTGCGGCCTGCCGGGCAACACAGGGCCCCAAACGGCCCATCTCGCCTCGCGGTCCGCATCTCAGTCGCTTTCCCGTTTTTTTCTTGCCCCATTTCTACATGCCCAGCAACGCCCCTCCGATCGTCCTTACCTTCGGCCTGTCCGATCCCACCGGCGGCTCCGGCCTCCAAGCCGATCTGATGACCCTGGCGAGCATGGGCTGTCACGGCGTGTCCGTCCTGACCGGCTATACCGTGCGCGACTCGGCCGCCTGCGAAGAAGTGACCGGCCTCGACCCCGATGTCGTCGCCGCCCAGGCGCGCATGCTGCTCGAGGACATGCCGGTCGCCGCGTTCAAGATCGGCGCGGCGACGCGCGCGGAAGTCGTCAGCGCAATCGCGGAAGTGGTCGCCGACTACGACGGCGTGCCGCTCGTGCTCGCGCCGGACTTCACGCTCGACGACGAACACGTGCTCGCCGCGGACGACCTGCGCGAGTCGATCGCCGATCTGCTCGCGCCGCAGACGACGCTGCTGGTCGCCGATCACGCGACGCTGATCGCGCTCGCGCAGCCCGACGGCGACGCCGAGGCGCCGAATCTCGACGCGGCCGTGTCGCACCTGCTATCGCAGGGCTGCGAATACATCCTGTCGTCGGAGACGGGCTCGCACCGGCTCGTCAACACGCTGTACGGCGAGGAAGGCCAACTGCGCGAGGACATGTGGGATCGTTCGCCGCACCGGCTGATGGGCATCACCGACACGCTCGGCGCGGCGATCGCCGCGCTGCTCGCCAACGGCCAGGAGCCGCCCGAAGCGGTGCGCGAAGCGCAGGAATACCTGTACCAGTCGGTGCGGGATGCATTCCGGCCCGGCATGGGCGCGTACCTGCCCGACCGGTTCTTCTGGGCGCGCAGCAACGAGGAAACCGACACGCCGCGCGCGACGAAGGTCGAGCCGGTGCCGAGGACGTCGCATCGGCATTGACGGACGCTTTCGCGGCAGCCCGCTGCCGCGAAGATGCGAAGGCGCGAAGGCCTGACGCAAATAAAAAAAGACCCGCATCGCTGCGGGTCTTTTCTTTTGGCTGGAACGCGCATCGCTGCGCGTTCCGGACACCATCGACCGAAGTCGATTACATGTCCATGCCCATGCCGCCCATGCCGCCCGGCATGCCGCCCGGCATCGGAGCGTCTTCCTTCGGCAGTTCTGCGACAGCTGCGTCCGTCGTCAGCAGCAGGCCTGCAACCGAAGCTGCGTTCTGCAGTGCGGTGCGCGTGACCTTGGTCGGGTCGACGACGCCGGCTTCAACCATGTCGACGTACTCGCCCGTCGCTGCGTTGTAGCCGTAGTTGCCCTTGCCTGCAGCAACTGCCGCGACCACGACGCTCGCTTCTTCGCCACCGTTCGTGACGATCTGGCGCAGCGGCTCTTCCATTGCGCGCAGCACGATCTTGATGCCGGCGTTCTGGTCGGCGTTCGCGCCGGTCAGGCCTGCGATCGCGGTGCGAGCGCGGATCAGCGCAACGCCGCCGCCTGCCACGATGCCTTCTTCAACAGCTGCGCGCGTTGCGTGCAGTGCGTCTTCGACACGTGCCTTCTTTTCCTTCATTTCGACTTCGGTCGCAGCACCGACCTTGATCACTGCCACGCCGCCGGCCAGCTTGGCCACGCGCTCTTGCAGCTTTTCACGGTCGTAGTCCGACGTCGCTTCTTCGATTTGCGTGCGAACTTGCTTCACGCGCGCTTCGATGCTTGCAGCTTCGCCTGCGCCGTCGATGATCGTCGTGTTTTCCTTGCCCACTTCGATGCGCTTCGCCTGGCCCAGTTCTGCCAGCGTTGCCTTCTCGAGCGTCAGGCCGGTTTCTTCCGCGATGACTTGACCGCCGGTCAGGATCGCGATGTCTTCCAGCATGGCCTTGCGGCGATCGCCGAAGCCCGGCGCCTTGACCGCAACGGTCTTCAGGATGCCGCGGATGTTGTTGACGACCAGCGTTGCGAGCGCTTCGCCTTCGACGTCTTCAGCGATGATCAGCAGCGGACGGCCAGCCTTCGCGACTTGCTCGAGCACCGGCAGCAGATCACGAATGTTCGACACCTTCTTGTCGTGCAGCAGCACGAACGGGTTGTCGAGGACGGCGACTTGCTTGTCCGGGTTGTTGATGAAGTACGGCGACAGGTAGCCGCGGTCGAATTGCATGCCTTCGACGACGTCCAGCTCGTCGGCCAGCGACTTGCCGTCTTCGACGGTGATCACGCCTTCCTTGCCGACCTTGTCCATCGCTTCAGCGATGCGATCGCCGATCGACGAGTCGCTGTTTGCCGAGATCGAACCGACCTGTGCGATTTCCTTGTTCGTCGTGCACGGCTTGCTGATCTTCTTCAGCTCTTCGACAGCCGCTGCGACTGCCTTGTCGATGCCGCGCTTCAGGTCCATCGGGTTCATGCCCGATGCGACGTACTTCATGCCTTCGCGAACGATCGATTGCGCGAGGACGGTTGCCGTCGTCGTGCCGTCGCCTGCGTTGTCGCTGGTCTTGGAAGCCACTTCCTTGACCATTTGCGCGCCCATGTTCTGGAGCTTGTCCTTCAGCTCGATTTCCTTCGCGACCGACACACCGTCCTTGGTGACCGTCGGGCCGCCGAAGCTGCGCTCGAGCACGACGTTGCGGCCCTTCGGACCCAGCGTGACCTTGACCGCGTTGGCCAGAATGTTCACGCCTTCGACCATCTTCGAACGGGCGGAATCGCCGAATACGACGTCTTTAGCTGCCATCTTCTAACTCCTTGAATTCTTGGGAATATGTACCGTCAGTGGACGCTTACTTAGCGTTGACCACGGCCATGATGTCTTCTTCGCGCATGACGAGCAGCTCCTGGCCGTCGACCTTGACGGTCTGGCCAGCGTACTTGCCGAACAGCACGCGGTCGCCGACCTTCACGTCGAGCGCGATCAGCGCGCCCTTGTCGTCGCGCTTGCCCGGGCCGATGGCCAGGACTTCACCTTGATCCGGCTTTTCGGCCGCTGCGTCGGGAATCACGATACCCGAGGCGGTCTTGGTTTCCTGATCCAGGCGCTTGACGATCACGCGATCGTGCAACGGACGAAGGTTCATATTCACTCCTCTCTTGAATGAGATTGAAGAACGCTTAGGGAATCTGCCCGGCTGGTCGCCCGGCAGAGAATTGTTAGCACTCTCGTGCAGCGAGTGCTAATTATATGGACGGGTTTTGACAAATTCAAGAAGGGGAGCAGGAGGATTTTTCAGCGGCACGAATGCGGTGGAATTGCGCTCGAAGAAGGCATCAAATCGTTTAAAAACAATGAGATAGGTGTCGATTCGCGGCATCGAAGCGCCGCTGCCCTACGGGATTTCCCGATCGTTGCCCCAATTTGACCCGTGGCCGGCAGCAAGTTCCGCGAACATCGCACGGCGCCGAAAAACCGGCCGGCACGCCTGGCGGCGACCGGGCTACCGGTGCGGCACCGTTACATATCCGGACAGCCGGCGACCGGCCGGAACGTCCGGCCGTCGGTCTCGACGGTGGTGCCGAGCAGCCGCGCGAGCCCGCGCGCGCCTTCGCGCATCACGACGTCGTGATTCCACGTGAACAGCGGACGCGCGACCGGCGCGAGCCAGTTCATCCAGGGTTCGCGCGTGCGGATGTGCCAGTCGTAGCGCACGACGGTGCGCGCGCCGTCGCCGCGGAACGACCAGCGGCCGTCGCCTTCGATCGCGCCGCTCGCGCGGCCTGCGAGCACGCGCGGCCGCTCGACGCGCAGCACGCGCATGTCGAAGGTCAGACGGTACGGCAACGCGCCCTTCCACGTATAGCGCTGCAGCGCGCCGACGCCGCGCGCGTCGCCCGGCTCGAGCTCGACGGTCCGCACCGCGCCCTTCCACCATTCGGGCCAGCGATCGACCTGGTAGATCGCGTCCCAGACGGCCGCGAGCGGCGCGTCCACGCGCCAGGTCGTCGAAAACCGGTATTCCGCCATGCAGCCTCCGGCACGAAGCGGAATCAGGGCGCGAAAAAGCGGGCGGGAAACGCGACGTCGATCTCGACGTCGTCGAGCGTCACCGTCTCGAGCGGCTCGCCGTCGCCGTCCGCGAAGCTGACGACCTTCAGCGGAAAACCGTCGTCGGCGTCGAGCCACAACCGGTAGCGATGCACGCCGTCCACCGCATGCGCGGGCGCGCCGGTCACCGTCACACGCAGCGCGGCCCGGCCGCCGATCGTTTCCTCGCCTTCGGTCACCGTCGCGCCGCCCTGCTGCAGCGCCTGCACGTTGCGCAGCAACTCGCCGACGTCCGACCGGTCGACCCGGTGGCCGCTGTGGTCGCGTACCAGCGGATTGGCCGGCGACAGCGTCAGCGCCGGCGGCACATGCTCGCCGAACGGACGCAGCCGGACCTTGCCGTCGCCCGGATCGTATGCGAGCACGGCGCCGTGATGCGGCGACACGAAGTCCATCCGGACGAAACCGGGTTTGAGGTACGCGTAATGGATTTCGGCATGCTCGCCGCTGCGCGCCGACGAGCGGATCGTCGCCCGATACGAGTGAACCTGCTCGAAATGGGCGTGCGCCACGGTTACGGGATCGGCTGTCATGCTTGCTCCTATCAGGCTCGCGGCCAGCAGCGCGGCGATCACGGCGCCGCCTCGACGACCAGCACGCCCGCCATGCCGCGCTCGCGATGGCTGCGCAGGAACAGCAGCCGGTGCGTGCAATAGTAGGCGAAGCGACCGGGCTGCCTCGGCGTGAAGCGCAGCGTGCGCGGCGTCGTGGTCAATTCGGTGTGCACCGCGATGCCGGCCTGCGGCGCGTCGATTTCGAAACTGTGCGGCACGACGCCCGGCTCGGCCGATACGGTCAGCTCGACCGGTACGTCGGCGCGCACGATCACCAGCGCCGGGCGGAAGAAGTAACTGCCGCCGACGATGGTCACGCGCTGCACGCCGTCCGCGTCGACCGGCACGCGCGTCGGCACCGTTGCATCAGCGAGAGCAAGCGCGGTGCCTGCCGCGAGCGCGCCAGCCGTCAACAGCTTCAGGATCTTCGGATTCATCGTCTGCTCCATGCCGCCGCACGGTGGGCGGTCATCCCTTCCACGCGTCGGTCGGGCCGCCGAGTGCGCCGCACGCATCGATCGCGAGCTCGCGCAGGCGGCGTTCGTCACCATCGCCGGACAGCGCATAACCGATGCCGCGATCCGACCAGAAATACGTATGGCGACCTTGCGACGACAGCGCGCGCGGCGCGAGACGTCGCGCGTCGTACGCGGTCATGTAAAGCGTCACGCGTGCGCCGTCGGCACGCTGATACATCAGCTGCGCGGCCGGGCCGGCGTCGCCCGGCAGCAGCCGGCCGCCGAGCAGCGCATAACCGTATTCGTCGAGCGCCGGCGCGCGCACCGGCCGCCCGAGCCGCGCGGACAGCCAGCCGGTCAGGCGCGCCGCATCGCCGGCATCGTGCGCGCCGACTTCGACCGGATGGTCGCGGTCGAGCGCGTACACCGCGTATGCGGCGTCCGCGCGCGCGGCGAACGCGGGAGCTGCGCCGAACGCCGTCCAGCCGGCATGCAGCGCGACGCTGAGCAGCAGCCCGGCCGCAAGCCCGGCGAATGCGTACGCGGCCGCGTGCCGGCGCGACGCGCGACGCTGCACGAACAGCGCCGGCGCGGCGGGCGGCAGCGGAAACAGCGCGTGCAATGCGTCGCGCTGTGCGCCGTAATGCGCGAACCGGTCGGCCGACTGCGGATCGGACCGCAGCCGCTCGAGCACCTCGCGGCGCTCCGGCCCGGACAGTTCGCCATCGAGCAATGCCGACAGCAGCTGGGCCGATGCGGTTTCGTCCGCATCGTGCGAAGGTGTGCGCGGTTCGTCGTCCATCATGTCTTCCCGATCACCCGTAGTGCGGCCGTGCCGTGCGTCGGCGGCTCGCCGGACAGCAGCGCGCGCATCTGTTCGCGCGCCCGCGACAGCCGCGACATCACCGTCCCGACCGGCACGCCCAGCACCTGAGCGGCATCGCGGTAGCTCAGTTCCTCGAGCGCCACCAGCAGCAGCACCTCGCGTTGCTCGACCGGCAGCCGGTACAGCGCGCGCTGCACGTCGCGCAACACCAGCCCGCCGATCTCGCCGCCCGGCGCGGCCATCGTTTGCCAGGGCGCGGTCGCGTCGTCCACCGCGATCTCGTGCCGCGCGCGCAACTGGTCGATGAAACGGTGCCGCAGCAACGTCAGCAGCCACGCGCGCAGGTTCGCGGTGTCGCGCGGCGGCCGGTTCAGCGCGCGCTCGAGCGTGTCCTGCACGAGATCGTCGGCCCACGCGCGCTCGCCCGTCAGCGCGCGCGCATACCGCGTCAGATGCGGCAGCCATACCAGCAGATCCGATTCGTAGCTCATCCGGATGCCTCGCGCATCGCGCGTCGCGCGCCGTCAGGCCGTCGCTCGCTCAGGGACGCGCGACGTGCCACATGCCGCCGACCCCGTCGCCGCTCGCGTCGCCGGCCTTGCGGTCCATCTTCCAGCGATACAGCGGACGGCCGTGATATGCCCATTGCTTGCTGCCGTCGTCGCGCGCGACGAGGGTGAGCGGGCCTGCTGCGTGGTCGTAGCCGTCGGCGAGCGCGGGCGGCCAGTTCGCCACGCAGGCGCCCGTGCACGTGCTCTTGCCGGGCGCGTCGTGGTCGAACACGTACAGCGTCATCTGGTGTTCGTCGACCAGTTTTCCGTCGCCGACCTGCGGCGGCTCGGCGGCGGCCGGGCGTGCAACCGCGGCGGTCAGCGCGAGCGCAACCATCATCGTCTTCATTGCCGTTCTCCTTTGCGTGGCATCGCGGCACGGTGCCGCCCGACGGGACGCTCGGCATGATGCCGATCATTATCCCGCCGTGCGTGTGCGCTGCGACTCGGTATGTAAACGAATGAGCGTGGGTGGTTATTCCGCGCGGCCGCTCCACTGCAGCGGGCGCGCATCGGCTATTGGTGAGATGAGAAACGGGCGCGATGCAAAAGAAAACGCGGCATGACGTTGAAGTCATGCCGCGTCGTGTGACGCATTGCGCGCGGCGAGCGATGCGCCGCCGCCGCGCGCTGTGCGGTGGTTACCTCGGCAAGGCGGCCGTTACTGCCTGGAGGAGCGTCGACACCGGCGCGAGCGGGTTGTTCGCCGAACCGTTGCCCGAGTGCGGCGTGACCGACAGGCCCGGCGTGGAGCCCAGCGCGGTGCCCACCGTCGTGCCGGCCGCGTTGACGACCGTCGCCGTCGCATTGCCCGTGGTCGACACCAGCGAGCCGACCGCGCCTGCCGTGCTGCCCCCCGCGCTGGCGCCCGAGCCGAGCAGGCTGCCGCCGGCCGCGGCGGCAGAACCGGCCGCACCGGTCAACGCACCCGCGGCCTGCCCGAGTGCCGCCGGGCCGTTCGCGAGCGCGCCCGTCACCGAGCCGAGTGCGCCGGTCAGCGCGCCGGCCGGGTTGTTGCCGCCGGTCAGACCGCCGACGAGGTTCGTGATCGGCGCGATCGGGTTGCCGCCGCCAGCGCCCGCGAGCGTGCCGACGACCTGATTCACGACGCCCTGCACCGGCGCCAGCGGGTTCGTGCCGCCGAGGTTGCCCAAGGCGCCGGTGACCGTGCCGAGTGCGTTGGTCAGCGCACCGGCGGCGTTGCCGCCGGTGGGCAGCGCGTTCTGCAAGCCGTTGACGAGGTTCGTGATCGGCGCGATCGGGTTGCTGCCGCCAGCGCCGGACAACGTGCCGACGACCTGATTGACGACGCCCTGGACCGGCGCCAGCGGGTTCGTGCTGCCGAGATTGCCCAAGGCGCCGGTGACCGTGCCCAGTGCTCCGGTCAGCGCGCCCGCGGCGTTACCACCGGTCGGCAGCGCATTCTGCAAGCCGCTGACGAGGTTCGTGATCGGCGCGATCGGGTTGCTGCCGCCAGCGCCGGACAACGAGCCGACGACCTGATTGACGACGCCCTGCACCGGCGCCAGCGGGCTCGTGCTGCCGAGGTTGCCGAGCGCGCCGGTCACCGAGTTCACCGCATTCGTCAGCGCTTCGGCCGGATTGCCGTTGCCGAGCGTGCCCGCCACATGCGTGACGGCGCCCTGCACCGGCGCGAGCGGGCTCGACGCGCCACCCAGGTTGCCCAGCGCACCCGTGATCGTGTTGACGCCGTTGCCCAGCGCGCCGGCCGGATTGCCGCTGCCGAGCGTGCCGGTGACCTGATCGATGACGTTCTGGACAGGGGCAAGGGGATTCGCGCCGCCGACGTTGCCGAGTGCGCCGGTCAACGCGCCGGCCGGGTTACCGCCACCAGCGTTGCCCAATGCGCCGGTCACCGTGCCGAGTGCTCCGGTCAATGCGCCGGCCGGGTTACCGCTGCCAACGTTACCCAATGCACCCGTCACTTGACCGACCGCGCCCTGCACCGCCGCCAACGGATTCGCGCCGCCCCCGACACTCCCCAACGCGCCCGTCACCTGATTCACCACGCCCTGCACCGGCGCGAGCGGCGTCACCGTGCCGCCGCTGCCCCCCAGCGCGCCCGGCAACCCATTCACCACCCCCGACAACGCCTGCGCCGGATTGCCGAGCGACGTCTGAAGCGCGCCGGCCCCGCCCGTCGTCACGGTCACCGAGCCCAGCGGCGACGTGCCGGTCGCGGCCAGCCCGACCGACACGTTGTTCGTCGGCGGATTCACGATCACTTGCGGAATCGGCAGCGCATCGAGCGCCGCCGCCATCGCCGAACCGGAAGCCAGCACCCCGAACACCGTCGCGACCGACAGCGCCACACCCGTCAAATTAATGTTTTGTCCCATCTTTGTTTACCCCATCTCGGTTGGCACTACGTTGATAAAGCATGGGGACGGATTGCACGAAGCATGCCACCCTAATAAAACGGTCCGACTCGGCTATTTATTGCGACGCAATAACGGATTTATATGGATCTATAGGGAAAAGGACGGCGCATTTCCACCGACTCGTCAGACGAAAGAGCATCGTGGACTGCGGATGTAACGTAACGTTTTCGAGGCCGCAGGTAACGTGTTCCGGTACATTCGCGCACATTGCAGCCATTCGTCGCCACGCCCTCGACGCCCGTATGGACCGCCCATCCCTTTTGCATTTCATTTCGATGAAATGCATTTAAAAATCGGCGGGATTTCTTATTTTCTTATCGGCGATTTCTTTCCGATCAATTACGCAGACCATTGCGATCGACATAGTTTTCGCCACTACGTATAGTCGAATGAAAAACTGTGAAAACCGCCCGCACAGCGGCCGTCACATCGTGCCCGGCCGCAGTCAACCGAAGCCCACAGGCCGATACGAATGCGGGTCGATATCGTCGGCGCGCCGGTCATCATCTCGGCGAGCCACCGGCCGCTCTCGCGCGAACAGCCGCGCGGATGAGCCGCCCGTCTGCGCAGGCTAGATACAATGGCGCAACCGCCGCGGCGCCGGTGCCAGCGCGCGCGAACGCGCCGCCCGCGCCCCCGCTCACCCGAGATCGCGATCCCGATGCGCAAGAAGCCATCCCCCGTCAAAGACCTGCTGCTCTCCCGTTACGCACCGATCGCCGACGGCATCGCGGCGCTGTTCTTCCCCTATGCGGAAGCCGTGATCCACGACCTGCACGACCAGACCGTCCTGTACCTGGCCAACAACCTGTCGAAGCGCGAGGTCGGCGACGATTCTGCACTCGAAGAAATCGATCACTCGGCGCGCGAACGCGTGATCGGCCCGTACGAAAAGCTGAACTGGGACGGCCGGCGCATGCGTTGCGTGAGCAACGTGCTGTTCGACGACGAAGGCCGCCCGGCCGGGATGATGTGCATCAACTTCAACATCGCGGTGTTCGACGACGTGCGCGCGACGCTCGACGTGTTCATCAAGGGCGCGGGGATCGTCGCGCAACCGGACGAGCTGTTCCGCGACGACTGGCAGGAGCGCATCAACACGTTCCTGCACGGCTGGCTGCGCGAGCGGCAGGTCGGCCTGAACGGTCTCACGCGCGAGCACCGGCGCGAGCTGGTCGAAGCGCTGTACGCGGAAGGCGCGTTCCGCGGCAAGAGCGCGGCCAACTACGTCGCGAACGTGCTCGGGATGGGCCGCGCGACCGTCTACAAACACCTCAAGCATCTGAAGGAAACGCAAGGCGACGCGTAAGCGCGACTGCACCCCGCCGGCCCGCCGCGCGTGCGCCGGCGAGGCAAGCCGGCATGCACGATGCGTCTGCGAGCGCAGCCGCCCGACGAAACGCCGGCGCATCAAATGCTATAGTCGCAGTTACATTTTTTCCCGCCGAACAGCCGATGACGCCCCTGCCCGCCCCGCCTGCCCGCCCGATGCTCACCGTCGAGATCTGGTCCGACCTGATCTGCCCGTGGTGCTGGATCGGCAAGCGCCGCTTCGACGACGCGCTCGCCACATTCCCGCATGCGCAGCACGTCGACGTCGTGCTGCGCGCGTACCGGCTCATGCCGGGCCAGCCGGTCGAACCGGTCGAGGCGATGCTCGCGGGCAAATACCGGATGTCGGCGGCGCAGGTCGACCAGATGCTGCGCCAGGTGACCGACGCGGCCGCGAGCGTCGGGCTGCGCTACGACCTGCCCGGCACGCTCGTCGGCGACACGCTCGACGCGCACCGCGTCGTGAAGCTCGCACAAGCGACCGGTCATGCGCACGCGCTGACCGAGCGACTCTACCGCGCGTATTTCTGCGAGCACGGCGCGTTGTTCGACCACGCGGCGCTGACCGACTTCGCGGTCGAAGCGGGACTCGAACGCGCGGCCGTCGAAGCGACGCTGCGCAGCGATGCGTACCGCGACGAGGTCGAAGCCGACGTCGCGCGCGCCGCGCAGATCGGCGGACGCGGCGTGCCGCTGTTCGTGTTCGGCGGCCGTTACGCGGTGTCCGGCGCGCAGCCGGTCGACGTGTTCGCGCAGGCGCTCGAGCGCGCGTGGCACGACGGCGCGAGCGTCGCATTCCACGACGACGCAGCCGCGTGCGGCCCCGACGGCTGCGAACTGCCGCCGCGCGCATGACGCACGGGCCGCGCGACTACGCGCCGCTCCTGCCACAAACCGACAGGAACACGGCGCGAACGGCGTCTACAATTCAGCCTTTCAAATAACTATCAGAGCGAGGCTGCAGACGATGACCCATGGAATCCACGGCCAGCAGCGCTGGTATGCGCTGATCGTCCTGTGCCTCGGCGTGCTGATGATCGTGCTCGACAGCACGATCGTGAACGTCGCGCTGCCGTCGATCGGCGCCGACCTCCATTTCACCGGGACGGCGCTCGTCTGGGTCGTCAACGCGTACCTCTTGACGTTCGGCGGCTTCCTGCTACTCGGCGGCCGGCTCGGCGACCTGTACGGCCAGCGCCGCATGTTCCTCGCGGGCCTCGTGGTGTTCACGCTCGCGTCGCTCGCATGCGGCGTCGCGCCCTCGCAGACGCTGCTGATCGCCGCGCGCGCGGTGCAGGGCTTCGGCGGCGCGGTGGTGTCGGCCGTGTCGCTGTCGCTGATCATGAACCTGTTCACCGAGCCCGGCGAACGGGCGCGCGCGATGGGCGTCTACGGCTTCGTCTGCGCGGGTGGCGGCAGCCTCGGCGTGCTGCTCGGCGGGCTGCTGACCAGCACGCTGTCGTGGCACTGGATCTTCCTCGTCAACCTGCCGATCGGCATCGCCGTCTATGCGATGTGCGTCGCGCTGCTGCCGCGCGTGCGCGTGCCGGCCGACGCCGCGCGGCTCGACGTCGCGGGCGCGCTCACCGTGACGGCGTCGCTGATGCTGGCCGTCTACGGGATCGTCGGCGGCAACGAGGCCGGCTGGCTGTCGCCGCAGACCGTCGGGCTGATCGGCGCGGCGCTCGCGCTGCTCGCGGCGTTCATCGCGATCGAGGCGCGCGTCGCGCATCCGCTGATGCCGCTCACGCTGTTCGCCGCGCGCAACGTCGCGCTCGCCAACGTGATCGGCGTGCTGTGGGCGGCGGCGATGTTCGCCTGGTTCTTCCTGTCCGCGCTGTACATGCAGCGCGTGCTCGGCTACGGGCCGCTGCAGGTCGGCCTCGCGTTCCTGCCGGCCAATCTGATCATGGCCGCGTTCTCGCTCGGGCTGTCGGCGCGCATCGTGATGCGCTGCGGGATCCGCGGCCCGATCGCCGCCGGCCTGCTGATCGCCGCGTGCGGGCTGGCGCTGTTCTCGCGCGCGCCCGTGGACGGCGGCTTCGTGTGGCACGTGCTGCCCGGCATGACGCTGCTCGGCATCGGCGCGGGCGTCGCATTCAATCCGGTGCTGCTCGCCGCGATGAGCGACGTCGAGCCGGCCGATTCCGGGCTCGCATCGGGCATCGTCAACACCGCCTTCATGATGGGCGGCGCACTCGGCCTCGCGGTGCTCGCGAGCCTCGCCGCGGCCCGCACCGAGACGCTCGCGGCCGCACAAGCCGCACCGCTCGACGCGCTGAACGGCGGCTACCACGCCGCGTTCGCGGTCGGCGCGGCATTCGCGGCCGCCGCCGGGCTGCTCGGCCTCGCGCTGCGCATTCGCCGGCAGGATGCGATGCCGGGCGTCGGTCCCGCGGTCCACTGACTGCCCTGAGGCGCGGCGGCCGGCCGCGCCGGCCTTCGTTGCGGCGCCGTGTTCCGCCACGGTCCCAAAGGCATGCGCATGCACCGCGGGCCGCCCGCAGCCGGGCCGCGGCGCCCCCGGCCACGAGATCCGTTCAAATGGCCGTTTCACGTTCCGACATCGGCCGCCCGGCCGACTTTGCGCATCGATTTTTAACGTAGTCGTACACCGGCTCGCCACATTTGCGACAATGGCGGACTTTGACCTGCGCGCCGCCGCCGAACGCCGCATAACCGCCTGCTTCCGATGTCGCTTCCCCATATCGATCCGCTGTACTCCCTGTCCGGCCTGTTCGTCGGCATCCTCGTCGGTCTGACGGGCGTCGGCGGCGGTTCGCTGATGACGCCGATCCTGGTGCTGCTGTTCGGCGTCCACCCCGCGACGGCGGTCGGCACCGACCTGCTGTACGCGGCCGCGACCAAGGCCACCGGCACGCTCGTGCACGGGCTGAAAGGATCGGTCGACTGGCGCATCACCGGCCGGCTCGCGGCCGGCAGCGTGCCGGCCGCCGCCGTCACGCTGTGGGTGCTCCACACGCACGGGATGAATTCGCCCAGCACCGCACGCACGATCCAGTTGGTGCTCGGCGTCGCGCTGCTGCTCACGTCGCTCGCGCTGATCTTCCGCCCGCAGCTCACCGCGCTCGCCGCGCGCAATCCGCTCGCGCCGAGCCCCGCGCGCACGCTGTGGTCCACCGTGCTGACCGGCGCCGTGCTCGGCGTGCTGGTGTCGATGACGTCGGTCGGCGCCGGCGCGATCGGCGTCACCGTGCTGCTGTTGCTGTATCCGGCGCTCGCGACCAGCCGCATCGTCGGTTCCGACATCGCGCACGCGGTGCCGCTCACGCTCGTCGCCGGCATGGGCCACTGGCTGCTCGGCTCGGTCGACTGGTCGATGCTGCTGTCGCTGCTGCTCGGCTCGCTGCCGGGCATCGTGATCGGCAGCCTGCTGTCGGCGCGCGCGCCCGAGCGGCTGCTGCGCAACCTGCTCGCCGCGACGCTGATCGCGGTCGGCGTGCGGCTCGTGCTCGCGTAAGCACGGCTGCGCGGTTCCCCGCCGCCCCGCCCGCGCGTCGCGCGCCGGCGATTCGTCTGAAAAAACAGCCCGACCGGCTCGCGCCGATCGGGCTGTCGTCCATAAGCGCACCGCGAGCCCGCAGCGCGCGGCCCGAGGCCGGGCCGTGCGAGCCGCGGCGCGACGCTTACTGCCCCTGCTGCTGCAGTTGCTGCTGCTTCATCTGCAGCGTGCGCGCCTGCAGCTTCAGCACGCGCTGCAGCGCGCCGCGGTTCGCGAGGATCCCGTCGTAGAAGCTGCCGAGATCGCCCTTCAGCGCGGTTCGCGACGCATCGTTCAGATAGATCATGTGCCCCGACGGGTAGTTCTTGATCGTCAGGTTCTGCGCCTTGAGCGTCGGATCGAGCGGCATCTGCGCGAGCGTCAGCTCGGTCTGGTGGAACGGCGTGACCGCGTCGAAATAGCCGTTCGCCGACAGCACCTTCAGGTCCGGGTTGACGCTCATCGTCGCCGCCAGGTCGCCGGCCGTGTACAGCGTATTGCCGCCGCCCTTGTTCGCGCCGGTCGGGTCGGTGTGGCTGAAGTCCCAGTTGTTGAACACCTGGTCGTTCAGATCCACGAACGACGACGTCGACGTGTACTTGAGATCGGTGTTGATGTAGCTGTTCCACAGCACCGTGTACGCGCCGCCGACGTTCGTGATCGACGGATCGTTGCTGCCCGAGTTCGGCAGGATGTACGGCGCGATGCCCTTGCCCGTGAAGTTCGCGCGGCCGTCGTACTGGCCGATCTGGATGCCGGGCACGAGCGTCAGGAAGAACGTGTACGGCGGGTTGTCGTCCGACGACGGCACGTTGCCGAGCGCGGCCGGGTTGCCGAAGGTCTGGATCAGCGTCGTCGCGTCGGTGCCAATGTACGCGCCCATCTGCTGCGCGGTCCGCTGGTTCAGGTTCAGCCGCACGTTCACGAAGCCGCCGTCCTGCGGGTTCGGCTTCTGCGCGAGCGGCGCGAGCGTGTCGTCCGCGTAGTGGCGGGCCTGCGCCATGTACGCGTCGAGATCGGTCGGCGCCGGATTGAGCGTCGTCTTCTTCCAGTAGAACGCGTCGGCCGCGAGCGTCGGGAACGTGCCGGGCGCGGACAGCGCATTCGCATAGTCGAGGATCGACGACTGCAGCGTGATCCCGTTCAGGTCGATGCCGTCCTCGTGCAACACCCACGACACGACCGCGCTGCGCGCCGTGCCGTACGACTCGCCGAACAGGAACTTCGGCGAATTCCAGCGCGAATACTTGGTCAGGTAGCGCTGGATGAAGCGGTCGATCGAGCGCGCGTCCTGGTCGGTGCCCCAGAAGTCCTTGTTCTTCGCCGGCGCGATCGCCGTCGAGTAGCCGGTGCCGACCGGGTTGATGAACACCAGATCGGTGCGATCGAGCAGGCTGTCGGGGTTGTCGAGCAGCTTGTACGGCGCGGGCGGCGTGAAGTTCGGAAACGACGATTGCAGGCGCTTCGGCCCGAACGAGCCGAGCAGCAGGTAGACCGACGACGAGCCCGGCCCGCCGTTGTAAAAGAACGTGACCGGGCGCGGCTTCGACGGGTCGGGATTGTCCTGCGTGTAGGCGACGTAGAACATCTTCGCGTTCGGTGCGGACGTGACCGGATCGATCGTCGTCAGGTGGCCGGTCGTGGCCGTGTACTGGATCGTCTTGCCGCCGATCGCGACCTGGCGATGCACGACCGCCGCGCCTTCGGCCGAGTCGGTGACCGCATCGTCCGGGCCGGTGCCGTAGACGTCGTCGTCGACGTACGGCTGGTCCGCGGGCACGGCGGCCGGGGCATTCGTCGTGGCGGACGTGCTGCCGTTGGCCGCCGTCACGGCCGCCGCGGTGGCGGCGCTCGGGCCGGAGCCGTCGTCGCCGCCGCAGCCGGTGACGAGCAGCGCGGCGGCCGCCGCCGCCGCGAGCGGCACGCTCAGTGTCGTTCCAAATAGCGCGAAACCGTCTTTCAAGGACTTCCGTGTCGTCATTATTGCCTCTCGAATAGAACGATAAATACCGTCGGCGCAAAGGATCATTTGCGCCGACGCTCCGCACCGGGAGCGCATTCGTTTTGCGACGCACTCCGAGTTTTTTACCGCCCCGGCCATTGCCGGCCGGCACGATTTACCCCACCCGTATTTCGAATGCACGATGGAATCAATTCCATCGGGAACGACGATTCAATAATCGACGGCCGCGCGCGCATGCTGCGCCAATGCGTCGCGCCGAAATGCAACGGCAAATACTTGCCCGGCCTGACCCGCACGGCCATGCACGCGTCGCCCGGAATGGACGAGCAATCCCCTTCGGCGACACGCCGATTAACCGCAACAAGCGGTCAATCGAGATGCGAGCCGATTTAATAAAACCGAAAGGATCGAATAACTATCTGGAAAGAAATATCGCCGATAAGGTAATTTATTAAATTAAGTTAAAATCTCGGCGAATAATAGAAGCGGGGTTTTGGGCCGTAAAGTAATAATTTGTTACAGCGCGGATCGGTGCGATGAGGAGTGAACGCCGAAGCGATTTCAGGCGCCAAAAAAGAAAAAGCCGGACGACCGTCCGGCTGCGGGGAATGCGGCGCGGCGCGCCGTCAGAGCGGCACGTCGATCGCGCCGGCGCCGGCCGCGATCGCGTTCGCACCCGGCGCCGTCGAGATCGGCGGCAGGTTCGCACTGGTCAGCGCCGGCGCGGCGCCCGGCGTGCCGCCGCGCGGCACCGTGCGGATCACCTGCGACGGCGGCAGCGGCGCGCCGCTCTTCAGATGCCGCCACATCAGGTTCAGCGCCTGCACGTTGTAGTAGTGGACCGGCACGAAGCGCGTGTCGAAGCCCGCGACCGGCAGGAACGCATCGAAGTGCTGCCCGTTGGTCACCTCGTAGAACACCAGCTGGCTGCGCCCGCCTTCGCTGATGCTGTTCTGCGCGACGTACGCGCGCGACGCGTGGTTCACCGGCACGAGCGCGTCGCTGCGGCCCTGCACGATGATCGCGGGCTTGCCCTGCAGGTTCGCGTTCACGCGCACGGCCTCGACGTTCGCCGGCATGTCGAGCATCCCGTTGGTCCACAGCTGACGCAGGCATAGCGCGCCCGCGAAGCTCGCGTCGGGCGTCGCGAGCCGGTGGTCGACGCCCGCGCCGGTGTTGAACACGAGGTTGATGCCGGCCGTCGGCGGCACGCCGTTGCCGAGGCCGAACACGGCCGGCATCGGCGACGCGGCAGGCGCCGCCACCGCGCCGGTCGCCGCATTGGTCGTCGCGAAGCTGAAATTGCACAGGTTGTCGGCGACGCTCGAGCGCGTGTACGCGTTCGCATAGGTGACCGCGATCGCCGGAATCGCCTGCGAATCCCACATCGATGCCTGCAGCAGGTCCGAATCGGCGAGGTAGCCGGCCGCATGCAGTTGCGCGAGCGCGTCGGCGGCCTGGCTCTGCGTATCGGCGCCCGATACGAGCCCGGCTGCGGCGAGCGTCGCACAGCGCTGCGTGCGGATCGACTGCGTGGTCGCGAGCGGCAGCGCGCTCAGATAGGGCTCGCCCGCGAGCGACGCCGACGCGGCCGCGCACGGCTCCAGCAGGTTCGCGAGCGTCGCGTAGTCGGCCAGCGGCCGGCCGAACGACGGCACCGGCCGGCCGCTTTCGCGCACGACGGCGTTCGGCGCCATCCGCACGTTGATCTGCGGCTCGCCGACCACCACCGCGGTGATCCAGCGGCGCGTGTCCTGTTCGGCCGCCGCGAGCGCCGCGCCGCCGCCGTTGCTCACCGACGCGGCGATCGTCGTGATGTCGCCCGCGCGGTAGCGCACGCCGCGATGCGAGCCGTCGACGAGCGGCGCGAACTGTTGGTTGAGCGCCCAGTATGCGAATTCGACCGACTGCAGCGTCGCGCGGCCCCAGTCGTGCTCGGGGTTCTGCTGCGAATGCGCGTGCTTGAACGCGTAGCGGTTCGGGAAGCGGCTGTTGAACGCGGCGAGGTCGCCGCTCGTCAGGTTGGCGGTAAACAGGCTCGCGCTGCCGGCCAGCACCGCGTTGGCGAGCGTGCCGTCGATCAGCGTGACGGTGTTGGAGCCGAGCTCCTGCGCGCCGTTGCCGCCGCCCTTGTCGTTGTATGCGACCGCGCAGCCGCGCTTGAGGCCCCATTCGCCGGCCGCGGAAATGGCGCCGTACACGCCGCGCGAGCCCGACGACGTCGCGGTGACGATGCACGGCTGCGCGGGATCGAAGCTCGCCGGCACCTGCACGAGCAGCGTCACGTTCTTGCGGCCGCTGCCGTCGTCGGCATACGCGAGATATTCGGTGCCGGCGATCTTGCCTTCGCCGAGCGTGTCGTTGCCGTCGAGGTCGACGTTCGGCCCCCAGAAGCGGCCGTATCCGCCGTTCGCGCTCATGTCGACGAGCGCGCGGTAATTCGACCAGATCGCGACGCGGCGCAGCTCGGCGGCGGTCGGCCGCGACGGGTCCGCGAACGCGGGCGCGGCGGCGGACGCGAGGCCCGTCTTGCCGAGGCCGGCCGTCAGCAGGTCGTCGCTCGCGCCGTCGTACGCGGTCGTGCGCACCGAGCCCGACACGAACACGGGCAGCTGGTTGCGCTCGGCCGTCTCGTCGCCGTTGCAGGCGCCCAACATCGTGAGTGCGGCGAGCGCCGCGCCGACAAGAATTCGACTACCCCACCCGTGCGTGTCCATTGCCGCCCTCTCAGTGTCGATATCGATATCGTTATCGGCCGGCCGCCGCGTCGTGCGCGGCGCACGGCCCTGAAGCGCAAACGGGCCCCGGCACGCCGGGGCCCGCCGGAAAGCAGGCGCTTGCGGCGCGCTCGCGCGCCGCCGCCCCGCATTATTGCTGCTGGACCGTCAGCTTGTTCGTGACCGACGTCACGCCGTGTACGCTTTTCGCTGCCTCTTCCGCCTTGTCGATCTGTGCCTGGTCGGGCACGGTGCCCTCCAGCGTGATCGCGCCGCCCTTCGAGCGGACGACCAGGTTCGCCACGTCGACGCCGCCTGCCTTCGTAATGGCCTTGCGCACCGCGTAGCCGAGCTTGCGGTTCGCCTTCTTCGCGGTCTTGGCCGCGGCCTTCGGCGAGCTCGCCGCCGCCTCGGTGGCCGCCGCATCGCTCGACTGCGCGTACACGCTGCCCGTCAGACAGGCCGCCACGGCCGCAACACCCAACGCTCTCAACACGATCGACTTCATGCTATCTCCTTGTGACTTCGGAACGGCCGTGCACAGTACGGCCGGATACCCCCAAAGGCAGCCGGCCCGCGCGCGAAGGGGCGGGACGGCCGATGATTTCCACGGCGATGCGAGAGAGGCGACACGGGCCGGCGGCCGGCGCACGCAAATGCGGGCCGGCCGGGCCGGACAGCCGCCGGCCGGACGCGCCCGGTCTCGTTGGGTGCCGGGTCGCGCGCGAATCGGTCGCGGCTGCGACGCACAATGTAATCCAGCGCCCGCGGAAGCGCAAAGACTTTGACGCGCGAGCGCGCGAAGCCGGCCCAGCGACGCCGGCGGGCAAAATCTCCGGCCCCCACACGGCGCACAACCGGCGCACAACCCCCACTCGCGCCAACGACGCGAAACCGGGTACCATCGCCGGCTGAACCCGCATCGTTGGCGCCGCTCGTCATCGATGCGTCACGGCCGTGTCATCCGTCGATTTCCATGAAGCCTGCCAGCCCGCGTCCACCCCGCCGCATCCTCGCCCGCTTCGTCGCGGTGTCGTGGCGCGACCTCGCGCTGTCGATCGGCCCCACCGTGCTGCTCGCGGCGGCGGCCGTGTGGCTCGCGGTCAAGCTGATCCAGCCCGCGCCGCCGTCCACGCTCGTGATTTCGGCCGGGCCGCCCGGCAGCACGTACTGGAACGCCGCGCAGAAATACAAGGCGATCCTCGCGAAGAACGGCATCACGCTCGACGTCGAAGCGTCCGAGGGCTCCGCGCAGAACCTCGCGCGGCTGTCCGACCCGAACGCACCGGTCGACGTCGGCTTCGTGCAGAGCGGCATCGGTTCGAAGGAACGCGACGAGCAACTGGTATCGCTCGGCAGCATCGGCTACGTGCCGCTCGCAATCATGTATCGCGGCGCGGTGGTCGCGCGCCTGTCCGATTTCAAGGGCAAGCGGCTCGCGCTCGGCCCGCAGGGCAGCGGGGCGCGAGAACTGAGCCTCGCGCTGCTGAAGATGAACGGCATCGTGCCGGGCGGCCCGACCGAGCTGCTGCCGATCGCCGGCGAGGACGCCGCGACCGCGCTGCTCGACGGCAAGATCGACGCCGCGTTCCTATCCGGCGATTCGACGCAGATCCCGGTGATGTCGAAGCTGTTCCGTGCGCCGGGCGTGCACGTGTACTCGTTCACGCAGGCCGAAGCGTACGCGCGCCGCTTCCCGTACCTGACAGCGATCACGCTGCCGATGGGCGTCTACGATCTCGGCCGCAACCTGCCGGCCAGCGACATCCACACGGTCGCGCCGACGATCGAGCTGGTCGCGCGCGACACGCTGCATCCGGCGCTGTCGGACCTGCTGATCGAGGCCGCGCGCGAAGTGCACGGCCACGCGACGATCCTGCAGCACGCCGGCGAATTCCCGTCCGCGATCACGCGCGGCTTCCCGCTGTCCGACGACGCGGCGCGCTACTACAAGTCGGGCAAGAGCTTCCTGTACCGCCGGCTGCCGTTCTGGGTCGCGAGCCTCGTCGACCGGCTGCTGGTGGTCGTGGTGCCGCTGATCGTCGTGCTGATCCCCGGCCTGCGGCTCGTGCCGTCGCTGTACGGCTGGCGAGTGCGCTCGCGGATCTATCGCTGGTACGGCGCGCTGATCGCGCTCGAGCGCCGCGCGCTCGGCGAGCACACGGCCGACGAACGCGTGCACCTGCTCGAGGAGCTCGACGATATCGAGGAAGCCGTGAACCGGATGAAGATGCCGCTCGCGTACGCGGGGCAGTTCTACGTGCTGCGCGAGCACATCGGCTTCGTGCGCGAACGGCTGAGTGCGCACGAGCCCGACGCGCCCGCGCGCATGTCGGACGCGTCGCAGCCGCCCGCGGTCGCCGCGCCGCCGACTGCCGAAACCCCTCGGGCGACTCCGGGTTCCGCGTGAGCGGCCGATCCGCGATCATTACCGCATCCGCGCGCCACCGCGTAACATGAAGGCCGCCGCCAGGCGCGCACGCCCCACCCCTCTGGAGATCGTCATGACAACCGGCCTTGACACCGCCCAACCCGCCTGGTTCTACGACTTCGTGTCGCCGTTCTCCTACCTGCTGCTCGAACAGCACGACAAGTGGCCCGACGTGCCGTTCGAGCCCGTCGCCGTGGCGCTGCCCGACCTGCAGCGCCATTGGGGACAGCGGCCGAGCGCCGACGTGCCGGCCAAGCGCGTGTTCACGTACCGCCACGCGCTGTTTCGCGCCGAGCAGCTCGGCATCCGCTTCAAGATGCCGCCGGCGCATCCGTTCGACACCGACAAGGCGCTGCGCCTCGCGATCGCGATGCGCGCCGACATCGGCACCGTGCTCGAGATGTTCCGTTTCATCTGGCACGACGGCAACGATCCGTCGACGCCCGCGGGATTCGCCGCGCTGTGCGAGCGCGTCGGCGTCGGGCACGGCGACGAGTTGATCGAATTCGAGGAAACGAGCGCGCAGCTGCGCCGCAACACCGACGACGCGATCGCGCTCGGCGTGTTCGGCGTGCCGACCTTCTGGATGAACCAGCAGCTGTTCTGGGGCGAGGATGCACTGCCGATGGTGCTGTACTGCGCACGCACGCCGAACTGGCTCGAGTCGGGCGAGGTCAAGCGGATCAGCACGCTGCCGAAGGGCCGCGCGTGATGCCCGGTATCACGCCCGCGCGCGGGCGGCTGCGGTAAGGTTACGCTTCGCCCGCACAACCCTGCATCGATGGAAGACGACCGCACCGCCTCGCTCGACATCTGGCTCGTGCGCGTATTGCGTACGCTGCTGCTCGAGCGCAGCGTCACGCAGGCCGCGCTGCGGCTGAACCAGACCCAGCCCGCGATCAGCACCGCGCTGCGCAAGCTGCGCGAAACGCTGAACGATCCGATTCTCGTGCGCGGCAAGTCGGGCATGGTGCCGACCGAGTACGGCGCGTCGCTGCTCGGCGCGGCGTCGCGCGCGCTGCGCGAGGTCGACTTCATCGCGACGCCGCACGGCGACTTCGAGCCGTCGTCGGCGCGCCGCACGTTCCGCGTCGCCGCGCCCGACTATCTGAACGATTTCTTCATGCCGACGCTGATCGCGCGCTTTCGCGACGCGGCGCCGCATGCACATCTGGAAATCGACTCGCTGAACCCCGCGCTCGATCATGCGGGCGCGCTCGAAACGGGCGCGCTCGATCTCGTGATCGGCAACTGGCCGAAGCCCGACCCGCGCTTCGCGCGCCAGGACCTCTTCTCCGACACGATCGTGTGCCTGATGCGCGCGGCCCATCCGCTCGCACATGAGCCGCTCACGCGCGATGCGTATGCCGCGGCCGCGCACGTCGCGCCGACGCCCTACACCGGCGACAAGCGCAATGCGATCGAGATCGGTCTCGCGCGTGCGCAGCTCACGCGCCGCGTCGTGACGACGCTGCCGTACTTCGGCATCGTGCCGCAGGTGCTGCTGCAGGCGGACCTGATCTTCACGACGACGCGCCGCTTCGCGACGCACTACGCGCAGTTGCTGCCGCTCGTCGTGGTCGAACCGCCCGTGCCGTTTCCGCGTATCAGGAGCTATCTGCTCACGCATCCGCAACCCGATCGCCCGACCGACATCGCGTGGCTGTGCGCGCTGATGCAAAGCGTGTCCGACGAACTGACCGCGGCGCGCGTGCGCAAGCGCTGAATCAGCTCACTCGCGTTCCGGTTCGGGGCCGCGCCGGCGTTCAGGCCGTGCAGAAGGTTTCCTGCAGATGCGTCCAGCGCACCGCGCCCGTGGCATCGCGCTGGAACACGGCGGTCGCGCGCCGTGCGGGCAACGCACCCGACGCCGCGTGCTGCGATTCCAGATAGGTGAGCACCGCATGCGATGCGTCGGCCGCGAGCACGCGAACGTCCGACAGCGCGATGCGCAGCCCCGGCTTCGCGCCGCCCAGCTTCGCGAACAGCGCGTGCGTGCCCGCGTGGTCGAACACGCGGCCGTCGGTCATGATCATCGTGAAATCGGCGGCGAAATCGGCGAGCAGCGCATCGACGGCCGCGGGCTCGGAATCGGCGCCGGACAGCCAGCGCTCGATGGCGACGACGCTCGCGGAAAGTGCATCGAGATAGATCTGCGGATCGGACATGCGGTGTGCAGGGAAAAACGCGCGGCCCGGTGCCGCACGATCTGCGGAGTGTAGACGAATGCGTGCGCGGCTGGCGTCGTTACCGCATGCAACAACCGCTCAGCGCTCCGCTTTCTCCGGCGTTGGGTATCAGCTTTCGAATGGGTTCAGAACGCGTGCGCCCGTTCCGGCGAAATCATCGACGTTCCGCGTCACGACGATCAGGTCGTGGATCAACGCCGTTGCCGCGATCAACTTGTCGAGCGAGTGCTCGGGATGCGGGACGCGCAGGCGTCCCCACAACTGCCCGATCTCTTCGTCCACCGCCAGAATGTTCGACGCAAACTCCCGAAGTACGCCATCGAGCCAGTTTTCAAGGCGCGTCGCCTGGGACTTGTCGCCACGGTGACGGATGATTTCCACACCGCGCCGCAGTTCGCCAACCGTCACCACGGAAAGGTACAGATCGGCATCGTCCTGCGCGGCCTTGCGGAAAAACGCCATCACACCTTTATCTGCTCGCTCCCGCTTCCGTACTTCGCTGATGACGTTGGTATCAACCAAAAACATTCGCTGCCTCGCCGTCATCCACGCGCGCAAAATCGGCATCGGTTCCGACGTTCGGGATACTCATCAACACCTGCGCGAACGTCTTGCGCTGCGGCGCGCGCAGCGCCTTTGCCAGGATCTCTCGATGCTCGGCCTCCGCACTACGCCCGTTGGCTGCGGCCCGCTCGCGCAGGCTTTGGACGAGTTCCTCGTCCACATTTCTCACCAGAAGAGTTGCCATGCTTCACCTCCACATCCGAGTTGATATCAATGCTAGCACTCTTCGCGGAAGCTGCAAGCACTGATCGCCTTTCAGGGTGGCATTCGTCGAATGCCTCAGCACGTGACCGTCACGGCCGCCTTGGAAATAACGGCTCCAACACGGACGGTTTCGGCCGAAGCCGCGGTCAAGCAACGATGACGCTTCCGGAGTGACGGCCTCGGGTGATCCATCCGAACGGATGCGCCCGCATAAATCCAACAGATTGGCCGATCGTGCAAGGCGGCAAAGTCTTCGCACGACGCCAGCACGGCATCGCATGCTCGGCCGTTCAGAGCCGCCGCCGCTTACTCCACACTACCGGCGCTTTCACGATGGTTCGGCGAACGGCGCGCGGGTACCTTCGAGCGCACCTGCAACAACTCCGCGCACACGGCCACCGCGATCGCGCCCGGCGCCTTGTCGACGATGCCGGCCACGCCGATCGGACACACCATCTCCGCGAGCCGCACCGCATCGACGCCGCGCGCGACGAGCCGGCGCTCGAACTTCACGCGCTTGGTACGCGAGCCGATCATGCCGAAATACGCGAAGTCGTGCCGCCGCATGATCTGCGCGGCGAGCGCGAAGTCGAGCGCGTGGTTGTGCGTCATCACGAGGAAGTACGCGCCCGCGGGCGCCGCATCGACCACCGCTTCCGGCGTGTCGGTCGGCTCCGGCTGCACGTTCGGCGGACATTCGTCGGGAAACAGCTCGTCGCGCGTGTCGACCCACTGCACGACGCACGGCAGCGCGCCGAGCAGCGTGACGAGCGCATGCCCCACGTGCCCCGCGCCGAACAGCACGATGTGCATCGGCGGCGGCGCCGCGGTTGCGCGATTGCGCTGGCCGGTGCCGCGCGCGAACGGCGGCAGCGACGGCGCGCTGCCGCACGCGCCGTCGTCGCATTGGACGGCCGGCACCTGCGCCGCGCCGCGCGGCGAACGAGCGCGGCCGTTCATGCCGGCCTCCGCCGGGCCGTCCCGACGACGCCGAGCGCCGGGCGGAAGCCGGCGCAAGAAGCGAGCGTGAAGAGGCGATGCATCATCTCACCCTGCCCGCGCGGCGCTCGCCGCACGCACCGCGTGCACCGCGTGCACCGCGCGCAGGATCGCCTCGCCGGTCGCCGGCGCGTCGAGCGGCGGGTTCACGCGGTAGTCGCCGACCGCGGCGATCGCGTCGCGCACCGCGAAGAACACCGAGAACGGCAGCAGCAGCGGCGGCTCGCCGACGGCCTTCGAGCGGTGAATGCTGTCCTCGACGTTGCGGTTGCGGAACAGCCGCACGTTGAACTCGGGCGGCGTGTCGTTGACGGTCGGGATCTTGTACGTGGACGGCGCGTGCGTCATCAGCTTGCCGCCCGCGTTCCACCACAGCTCCTCGGTCGTGAGCCAGCCCATCCCCTGGATGAACGCGCCTTCGACCTGGCCGATGTCGAGCGCGGGATTGAGCGACGCGCCGACGTCGTGCAGCGCGTCCACGCGCAGCGTGCGCATTTCGCCCGTCAGCGTGTCGATCACGACCTCCGACACGGCCGCGCCGTACGAGTAGTAGTAGAACGGCCGGCCCTGCAGCTTCGACTGGTCCCAGTACAGCTTCGGCGTCGCGTAGAAGCCGTCGGACCACAGCTGCACGCGCGCCAGATACGCGCTCGCGACCACGTCGGCGAACGGCACGCTGGTCGCGCCGACCCACACCACGTCGTTGCCGAACTTCACGTCGGCCGCCGCGACGCTGCCGTCGCCGAACCGCTTCGCCGCGAACGCCGCGAGCCGCTCGCGCAGCTGGCGCGCGGCATCCTGCGCGGCCTTGCCGTTCAGGTCGGAACCCGTCGACGCGGCGGTAGCCGACGTGTTCGCCACCTTGCTCGTGTCGGTCGCGGTCACGCGAATCCGGTCGAAGCGGATGCCGAGCTCGTGCGCGACCACCTGCGCGACCTTCGTGTTGAGCCCCTGCCCCATCTCCGTGCCGCCGTGGTTCACGAGCACCGAGCCGTCGGTGTAGATGTGCACCAGCGCGCCGGCCTGGTTGAAATGCGTGACGTTGAACGCGATGCCGAACTTCACCGGCGTGAGCGCGATGCCCTTCTTCAGCACCGCGTTGCGCGCGTTGAATTCCCTGACGGCCGCGCGGCGCGCGCGATAGCCGCTCGTCGTCTCGAGTTCGCCGAGCAGTTCGTGCAGCACGTTGTCCTCGACGGTCTGCCCGTACGGCGTCACGTTGCGCTCGGTCTTGCCGTACAGGTTCGCGTAGCGCACGTCGAGCGGATCGCGGCCGAGCGCGCGCGCGATGTCGTCGAGGATGTACTCGATCGCGAACGCGCCCTGGGGGCCGCCGAAGCCGCGGAACGCGGTGTTCGACTGCGTGTTGGTCTTGCCGCAGTAGCCGGCGATGGCCACGTCGCCGAGCCAGTACGCGTTGTCGAAGTGGCACACCGCGCGCGTCATCACCGGGCCCGACAGGTCGGCCGAGAAGCCGCAGCGCGACGTCATGTCGAGCGCGACGCCGTCGATGCGGCCGTCGTCGTCGTAGCCGACGTCGAAGCGGTAATGAAAGTCGTGCCGCTTGCCGGTGATCATCATGTCGTCGTCGCGATCGGGACGCAGCTTCACCGGGCACAGCAGCTTCCATGCGGCGAGCGCGGCGCAGCACGCGAACAGGCCCGACTGCGATTCCTTGCCGCCGAACCCGCCGCCCATCCGGCGGCATTCGACCAGCACGTCGTGCGACGCGACGCCGAGCACGTGCGCGACCAGGTGCTGCATCTCGCTCGGATGCTGCGTCGAGCAGTACACGTGCATGCCGTCGTCGTCCTTCGGCACCGCGTAGGCGATCTGCCCTTCCAGATAGAACTGCTCCTGCCCGCCGAGATACATCTCGCCGGACTCGCGATGCGCGGCCGCCGCGAGCCGCGCGGCCGCGTCGCCGCGCGCGAGCTTCAGCGGCGGAATGACGTACGACTCGGCGTTGCGCGCGTCCTGCGCGGTGAGGATCGCGGGCAGCTCTTCGTAGTCGACCTGCGCGCGGCGCGCGGCGAGCCGCGCGATGTCGTGCGACGTGGCGACGACGATGAACATCGGCTGGCCGACGAACTGCACGACGCCGTCGGCGAGCACCGGGTCGTCGTGGACGATCGGCCCGCAGTCGTTGACGCCCGGAATGTCGGCGGCCGTGAACACGGCGACCACGCCGGGCGTCGCGCGCACCGCGTCGAAGTTCATCGACACGATCTTCGCGTGCGGCTTCGCGGACAGGCCGAGCGCCGCGTGCAGCGTGCCGGCGACGAGCGGGATGTCGTCGGTGTAAGTGGCGCGGCCGCTCACGTGCAGGTGCGCGGATTCGTGCACGCGCGACACGTGGACCTGCGCGCCATCGGTCTGCGCATCGAGCGCGGTCAGGAACGGTTCTGCTTGCTGGTTCATGTTCGGGGTTCTCCGTCTTCAGACGCGCGCCGCGCCATCGGCCGCTTCGGCGCCGGTTTCGGCGGCCACTTCGCGCACGTTCAACGCGTGCGCCGGCAGCGGGTCGTGCATCCGCGTCTCGAGCCAGAACCGGTACAGCAGGTTCTTCGCGGCATCGACGCGATAGGCGCTCGTCGCGCGCATGTCGGTGAGCGGCTGGTAGTCGCGCTCCAGCGCCTGCATCGCGGCCTGCGCGGTGGCTTCGTGCCACGGCGCGCCGTCGAGCACCGCCTCCGTGTGCGGCGCGCGCTTCGGCGTCGCGGCCATCCCGCCGAATGCGATGCGCGGCTCGCGGATCGTGTCGCCGTCCGCGATGAACGCGAACGCCGCGCACACCGCCGAAATGTCGGAGTCGAACCGCTTCGACAGCTTGTAGGTGCGGAACTGCAGCGCCGCGCGCGCGCCGCTGCGGGTCGGCACCTTCAGCGCGACGACGAATTCGTGCGGCGCCATGTCCTTCTGCTGATAGCCGGTGTACAGCGCGTCGAGCGGCAGCTCGCGCACGGTGTCGCCGCCGCGCAGCACGACGCGCGCGCCGAGCGCGATCAGCCCCGGCATCGAGTCGCCGATCGGCGAGCCGTTCGCGACGTTGCCGCCGAGCGTGCCCGCGTTGCGGATCGGCAGCGACGCGAAGCGCTTCCACATTTCGGTCAGCTCCGGATACGTGCCGGCGAGCGCCGCGTACGCGCGCTCGACCGTCACGCCCGCGCCGATCTCGATCCAGTCGTCGCCGTGCACGATCCGCTGCAGCTCGGCGACCTGGCCGACGTAGATCAGGTCGTCGAGGCGACGCATCTGCTTGGTCACCCACAGGCCGATGTCGGTGCTGCCGGCCAACAGCCGCGCGTCGGGGCGCTCGGCCTTCAGCGCGGCCAGCGCGTCGAGCGTGCGCGGCGCGGCGAAGCGCGCGCCGTCGGCGGCCGCGTATTCGAACGTGCGCTCGCGCCGCAGCGACGCCAGCGTGCGCGCGAGCGCGGCCGCGTCGACCGGCGAGTCCTGCGCCGGCGTGCGTTCGCCGCTCGCGTCGAACATCCGCACCGCCGCGTCGATGATCGGCCGGTAGCCGGTGCAGCGGCACAGGTTGCCGGTCAGCGCATCGGCGATCTCGGTGCGGGACGGCACGCTCGGCACGCCGGCGACGCTCTGCACGCACGATGCGTTCGAAGCTGCGCTGCCGCAGCGCTCATGGCCGTGCTGCTCGTACAGCGCCCACATCGACATCACGAAGCCCGGCGTGCAGAAACCGCATTGCGACCCGTGGCAATCGACCATCGCCTGCTGCACCGGATGCAGCGAGCCGTCCGGCCGGCGCAGGTCCTCGACCGTGAGCAGCGCCTTGCCGTCGAGCGTCGGCAGGAACTGGATGCACGCGTTGACGGCCTTGAACGCCACCGCGCCTGCGTCGGTCAGCTCGCCGACGACGACCGTGCACGCGCCGCAGTCGCCTTCCGCGCAGCCTTCCTTGGTGCCGGTGCAGCGCGCATCCTCGCGCAGATACTGCAGCACGGTGCGGGTGACGTCCGCGCCGCTGACTTCGCGGACCGCGTGACGATGGTAGAAGCGGATCGGCTCACTCATGTCTCAATCGTTGTTCAAGTGGGGGCAAGGCGGCCGGCGCGGCGCGCACGACCGACGTTTCTCTGACAGTTTGCACGCTATCACCGTCAAATTTCGCAACCCATAGCCGAACGCGCATGCGGCTCATATCACGGCCGCGATATGTGGGCGGCGGGCCGCCAGCTGCGCGGCATGCGCGTCGCGCGTGGCGCAGGCTGGCGTGCCGATGCGCCTCTGGCTGTTTTCGCCGGGCCCATTGCAGCGCTAAAACGGGTCTCGATTAACTAAGTAGTACCTGCGGGAAAACCGGTTCCATGGGAAAATCCGGATTCCCTTGTTTGGCTGCATCTGCCTCGATCGTCGTCGCGCTTCGTTCATCTAATCCGACCCCATGTCCACCGATTCCGCCACACCGCCGCGCAGCGGGCTCGCCGTCACGCTGCAAATCGTGTCCGTCGTCTGCTTCACGTTCGTCTGCTATCTGACCATCGGGCTGCCGCTCGCGGTGCTGCCGGGCTTCGTCCACGACGATCTCGGCTACTCCGCGATCGTCGCGGGCGCCGCGATCAGCGTCCAGTATTTCGCGACGCTCGCGTCGCGTCCGCTCGCCGGGCGCTTCGCCGATACGCTGGGGCCGAAGCAGACGGTGCTGCGCGGGCTGATCGGCTGCGGCGTGTCGGGCGTGCTGCTGCTGGTGGCGCTGCTGCTCGCGCGCTGGCCGGCCGCGAGCCTCGTGCTGCTGATCGGCAGCCGGCTCGTGCTCGGCGTCGGCGAAAGCCTGTGCGGCACCGGCGCGATCCTGTGGGGCATCGGCCGGGTCGGCATCGCGCACAACGCGAAGGTGATCTCGTGGAACGGCATCGCGACCTACGGCGCGCTCGCGCTCGGCGCGCCGGTCGGCGTCGCGATCGCGCACGCGCTCAATCCGGCGTTGATCGGCGTGCTCGTGATCGCCCTCGCGGCGGCCGGCTTCTATCTGGCCCGCCTGATCGACGCGGTGCCACTCGTGCACGGCGAACGGATGTCGTACGCGAGCGTGTTCACGCGCGTGCTGCCGCACGGCCTCGGTCTCGCGCTCGGTTCGGCCGGCTTCGGCTCGATCGCGACCTTCGTCACGCTCTACTACGCGGCGCGCCATTGGCCCAACGCGGCGTTGTCGTTGACCGTGTTCGGCACGCTGTTCATCGGCGCGCGCCTGCTGTTCGCGAACATGATCAAGACTTACGGCGGCTTCCGCGTCGCGATCGTGTCGTTCGCGTTCGAATCCTCGGGCCTCCTGCTGCTGTGGCTCGCGCCGGTGCCGCACGTCGCGCTCGTCGGTGCCGCGCTCACCGGGTTCGGCTTCGCGCTGATCTTCCCGGCGCTCGGCGTGGAGGCCGTCGCGCTGGTGCCGCCGGCGAGCCGCGGCGCGGCGCTGTCCGCGTATTCGGTGTTCCTCGACCTGTCGCTCGGGATCACCGGCCCGCTCGCCGGCTACATCGCCGGCGCATTCGGGTATCCGCAGGTGTTCCTGTTCGCTGCGGCGGCCGCCGCAGCGGGCGTCGCGCTGTCGATGGTGCTGTATCAGCGGCAGGCGCGCGTGGCGGGGAGCGGCGCGGCGGCTTGAGGGGCGGTACGGCGGGCGGCTGTCGAGCTAGCTGGTGGGCCGTTGGCCCAGCCCCGGCGGACTAGCCGCCGGGGCTGGGCCAACGGCGGCAGTCGGGTCGTGGGGCTTTTGGGCTTTTGGGCTCTCGGGCTCTCGGGCTCTCGGGCTCTCGGGCCATCAGGCTGTACGGCTTTCGGGCTAACGGCCCATCAGGCCGTCATCGGGCTGGCGGCCCGACAGGCCAACAGGCCGACCCCATCTGCATGCCGAGCAACCATCTTCCGCCCACGGCGCGAACCAGCCCTCAACCCGCTTCGCGCGGGGCGCCTTTCATTCAGCGCAGCCGTCACGCGGTGCGCAGAAACAGCCGGCGCGTCAGATCGAACGCCACCAGATTGCCGGCCACCACGAGCAGCAGCCCCACCACGGCGAGCGGCGACCACTGATAACCCTCGAATACCGTCGACACGGCCAGCGCGACGATCGGGAACAGCACCGTGCAGTACGCGGCGCGCTCCGGCCCGATCCGGCCGACCAGCGTCAGGTACGCGGTGAAGCCGATCACCGAGCCCGGCACGGCCAGGTAGACGAGCGCGCCGAGATAGCGCGGGCTCGGATCGAGCGCGAACGGCAATCCGGCCGCGGCGCTGCCGACCGTCAGGATCGCCGCGCCGATCAGCATCGCCCAGCCGTTGGTCGCGAGCGGGTGCAGCCCCATCGCCTGCATCCGGCTCGACAGCAGGTTGCCGGCCGAGAAGCACATCGTGCCCGCGAACGCGATCGCCAGACCGATCCACGTCGCGTGGTCGTCCAGATGCCCGGCCATCTGCTGCCAGAACAGGCATGCGATGCCGGTCAGCCCGAGCAGCGCGCCGGCGATCGCGGACGGCCGCAGCGGCCGCCCCATGAAGACGCGCCCGTTGATCGAATTCAGCAGCGGCGCGGTCGAGAAGATCACCGCGACGAGTCCGCTCGGCACGACCTGCTCCGAATAGTAGAAGCACAGGAAATTCAGGCAGAACAGCGCGACGCCCTGTGCGACGAGATAACGCCACGCTTCGCGCGGCGGACGCACCGGCCGGCGCATCAGGCGCAGCAGCGCGAACAGCACGGCGGCGGCGAGCCAGAAGCGCCATGCGATCGACACGGGCGGCGGCACGGCACCCAACTGCCATTTGATCGCGATCCAGGTGGTGCCCCAGATCAGCACGGTGATGAAGTAAAGCGACAGATTCATGGCGGCAACGCAGCGGAACGAGTGGAACGGATTCCGACTATGCGGCCGCGCCGCGCGCACGCATTGTCCGGATTTGCGGTCTTTTTCGCTCCGGCGCACGGCACGCGGTGCGCGCGCTTATACTCGTCGCACCATGAGTTCGCCCCTGTACGCTCCGCCCGTCGACCACGCCGCCGCCCTCGCGGGCGACACGATGCCGTTCGGGCTGCAGTCGGTGTGCCGCACGCTCGCCGACGCGAACGCGACGCTCGAGCGCTTCACGTGGCTCGGCGACCACCTCGCGATCGCCGAATGGACGCGCATCACCGACGAAAGCGAGACGGTCTACGAACAGCCCGGCCACCACACGCTGTCGTGCTATCTCGACGGCGGCTACCGGACCGAGCGCGAGCGCGTGCCGCGCTACGGCGCGCCGAGCCTGCTGTGCACGCTGCCGGGCGACCATGAATCGCGCTGGTGGGTGCGCGGCGAGATGCACTTCATCCACCTGTACTTTCTGCCCGAGCACTTCACGCAGCGCGCGATCCGCGAGCTCGACCGCGAACCGCGCGAACTGAAACTCGCCGACCGCACCTATTTCGAGGATGCGCGCGTCGCCGCGCAGTTCCGTTCGCTCGCACTGGAGCGCTGGGACGATGCGGACGGGCGACTGCGCGTGAACGAGGCCGCGCACGACGTGCTGAGCCTGCTGTTGCGCGGCCAGGGCGCCGCGCGCGCCGACGCGCCGTTGCGCGGCGGCCTGGCGCCCGCCGTGCGCCGGCGCGTGCGCGACTATATCGACAGCTACCTGTCGCAGCCGCTCACGCTCGGCGAACTCGCGAACGTCGCCGCGCTGTCCGAATATCACTTTTCGCGGATGTTCCGGCTGTCGTTCGGCCGCGCGCCGCACGCCTGGGTGGCCGAGCAGCGGCTGGCCCGCGCGCGCCTGCTGCTGCGCACGACGGCGCTGCCGCTCGCGCAGGTCGCCGCCGAGTGCGGCTACGCGAACGCCGCCCATTTCAGCCACCGCTTTCGCGACGCGCACGGGACGACGCCGAACGCGTACCGGCGCGCGATGCGGGGCGGGTGAGCACCGCGCACCGCGCATCGCGCCGCGGGACAGCGGCGCCGCGCCGCCGGTCGCGCTTACGTGCCGCGCCGCGACAGTTCCTGCTCGAGCGCGGCAACGCCTGCGGGCAGGTCGACCGGCACCTTCAGATCGACCATCGTCCGGCCGAACGCATGCAGCGTGCGGAACAGGTTGTGTTCGCGGCACTGCTCGCCCATCTGGCCGATCCGCACGATCGGCAAGCCGAACGAGCCGGAGATCTCGACCTGATATTGCTTCGAGATGTGGCCGCAGACCATTCCGGGCGTGAGCCCGGCCGGCGTCTCGATGCCCACCACCGAATTGAGACGGCATTCCTTCGGCGTGTAGAGCGCGAGGCCCATCGCCTCGATGCCGGCCTGCAGCGCCAGCGTGCAGCGCAGATGGCGCGCGAAACGGCTTTCGAGCGTTTCCGCGCACACGAGGCGCAGCGCCTCGTGCAGCGCGAGCACGCCCGACACCGGCGCGGTGTAGTGGTAGCCCGCGTTGTGCCAGAAGTTTTCCGCGAGCGCCATGTCGAGGCACCAGTGCGCATTCGGTTCCGGACGCTGCTTCATCCGGTCCCACGCGGCGTCGGAGAACGCGATCAGCGACACGCCGGGAATCGACGACAGCCCCTTCTGGCCGCCCGTGATGACCGCGTCGATGCCCCATGCGTCCATCTCGAGCGGCATCGTCGACAGCGTGCACACCGCGTCGACGACCACCAGCGCGCCGGCCGCCTTCGCGAGCGCCGCGATCTCCCGCAGGTCGCGGTTCCACACGGTGTTCGACGTCTCGCCCTGCACGATCGTGACGATCTCGGGGCGTTCGCGCGCGATCGCGTCGGCGATCTCGTCGAGGCTCGCGACCGAGCGGTCGGCCACTTCAAGCGTCGCGACGTCGGCGCCGACGCGCGTGGCCATCTCGGCCATGCGGGCGCTGAAGAAGCCGTTGCGGATCGACAGCACGCGCGTGCCGCGCCAGGCGAGGTTGGAAATCGCCATTTCCATCGCGGCGGAGCCGGGGCCGGCGACGCCGAGCACCCACTTCGTGCGGGTCTGGAACACGTAGCGCGCCATCTCCTTCACCTGCTCGATGATCTTCGCCATCGTCGCGCCGAGGTGGTTGATCACGATCGTGTTCGCCTTCGCGACCGCGGCCGGGATCGGCACCGGGCCGGCGCCCATCATCAGCAGCGGTTCTTCGGGCAGGATCGCGTCGAGCGGCACGACGACGGGACAGGGAATCGGCGAATGGTCGAGGGACATGGCTGGCAAAAAAGATGAAGAAAGACGCACGAGCGTCGCCCGCCACAGGGCATGGCGGATCGATCGATGATTCCGTGTTCCGCGCCCGCGCGCAAGAGGCGCGCGCGGCCGGACGGCGCGACGCTGGCCCGGTCGGACGACCGGGCCAGCCGGCCGCGCATCGCGAGCGAGCGCGCCGGCGGCCCCGCCGCGGCCCGGTACAGGCGATTTTCCCGGCCATATTGCAGTGCGTGCGGATGCGCCCGCTTCAGTAATAGACGACCCAATTAGTCGGAAATACGCCGCATCAGGATAAAAACCGCGCGGACCGAATGGATCCACCAAATGCCGATACGCCGGAAAAACATCGATTATCGCGGCATCTATTAGTGACAGAGTTCGAAAATTACCGCTGCGAAGCATCGAACAAAACCCATAACGCGTTGATTTTACTGAGCAACATTCAGATACCGAACTACCGGTTTCAATACTGCCGGGAAACCAACGAGACCGCCGCGTAAATCCGATAGCCGCGATTTCGATTTTCCGCAACCCGCCCATTTTCTCAGGTTGACGGATATCGCCTTCGTAATGAACAATCGTCTGCGGAATCGAGAGCCGCTTTTTCGATACGAACGAAAATCGGACGACACACACCGGCAATCCCGGTCGAGCGACGAAAAATTCCAAGCAAAATCAATCCACCGGGCCAGAAATACGCGAGACATGAACCAGATTCAGACCATGCGAGTGTTCGTCTGCGTTGCCGAGCAGCAGAGTTTCCGGCGCGCGGCGCACCATCTAGGCGTGTCCAATGCACTCGTCACGCGTTCGATCGCGATGCTCGAGTCCCATCTGAACACGCGGTTGATCCACCGCACCACGCGCAACCTGTCGTTGACCGAAGCCGGGCTGCGCTACCTCGACGGCTGCCGTGCGCTGCTCGAGGAGTTCGATCATCTCGAGGCGTCCGTCGCGCACGCGGTGCGCGAGCCGGCCGGCACGCTGCGCGTCGTCGCGTCGGGTCTGCTGTCGCCGCTCACGCTGACGCCGCTCGTCAGCGGTTTCCGGCACCGCTATCCCGAACTGCGCGTGCAGCTGACCGTCGCCGACGGGCCGCTCGACGTGCTCGATTCGGGCTACGACGTCGGCATCGTCACCGGCGACCGGCTCGACGGCAATCCGACGCTGATCGGTCACACCCTCGCGCCGAACCCGTTCGTCGCGTGCGCGGCGCCCGCGTATCTGGAACGGCGCGGCGAGCCGCGCGCGCCCGACGACCTGCCCGGTCACGACTGGGTCGCGCTCGCGCCGCATCAGCATGCGCCCGCGTGGCGGCTGGTCGGCCACGACGGCGCCGCGCATTCGGTCACGGTGCGCCCGGCGTGCACCGTCAACCAGCTCGCGCTCGTGCACGCGGCGGCCCTCGCCGGCTCGGGCATCGCGGTGCTGCCCGAGTCGTGCGTCGCCGATGCGCTCGCCGCCGGCACGCTGATGCGGCTGCTGCCCGGCTATCGGATCGACGATCCGGATGCGCAGCTGTCGCTCGTCTATCCAAATCGCCAGTACGTGCCGGCCCGCACGCGCAGCTTCGTCGAACATGCGCTCGAGCATTTCGGGCAGCAGGCGGCGCAGGAGCGCTCCGAATACGGCTTCCTGCGCACCCCCGAGCGCGCCGATCTCGTCGCTGGGCGGCCGGCTGGCCTGCAGTAAACTGCACGCGTCAGCCATCGGAGGTGCAGCGTGCGTGTGATCCTGTTCAGCAGCCGGCAGTACGACGAAGAGTCGTTTACCGCCGCAAACCGCCAGTTCGGCTATCGGCTGCACTTTCAGCCGTCGCACCTCGATGCGGAGACCGCGATCCTCGCGCACGGTTACGACGTCGTCTGTCCGTTCGTCAACGACACCGTCGATGCGGCGGTGCTGCAGCGGCTCGCCGACGGCGGCACGCGCCTGATCGCGCTGCGCTCGGCCGGCTTCAACCACGTCGACCTCGCGGCTGCCGAGCGGCTCGGCATCGCGGTCGTGCGCGTGCCCGCATATTCGCCGCACGCGGTCGCCGAGCACGCGGTCGCGCTGATCCTCGCGCTCAACCGCCGGCTGCCGCGCGCCGTTGCGCGCACGCGCGAGGGCGACTTCTCGCTGAACGGGCTGCTCGGCTTCGACCTGCACGGCAAGACCGTCGGCGTGGTCGGCACGGGGCTGATCGGCAGCGTGTTCGCCAAGATCATGATGGGCTTCGGGATGCGCGTGCTCGCGCATTCGCTGCCGCCTCACGACGACGAGCTGATCGCGTTCGGCGCGCGCTACGTCGAACTCGACGAGCTGCTGCATCAATCGGACATCGTGAGCCTGCATTGCCCGCTGCTGCCGTCGACGCATCATCTGATCAACGCGCAGACGCTCGCGCGCATGAAGCACGGCGCGATGCTGATCAATACCGGGCGCGGCGGGCTGGTCGATGCGCAGGCGCTGGTCGAGGCGCTCAAGAGCGGCCAGCTCGGTCATCTCGGGCTCGACGTGTACGAGGAGGAAAGCGGCCTGTTCTTCGAGGATCACTCGGACCTGCCGCTGCAGGACGACGTGCTCGCGCGGCTGCTGACCTTCCCGAACGTGATCGTCACGTCGCATCAGGCGTTCTTCACGCGCGAGGCGCTCGCCGAGATCGCACATACGACGCTGCTGAACATCGACGCATGGCGCGCGGGCGCGCCGACCAACGTCGTCACTGGCGGGCGCTGAAGCGCGGGGTTGGCTTTCGGCTTGCGGCGTTCCGCGTGCCTCCGCTCCACACCCACCGCACCGGCATCGCGCCGACCCATTCATTCGCCTGATGTAACGCGCGGCGCCCGCGCTCTGCTATCGTTGCGCCGACTTCCCTTTGCTTCCGCTCCCCCATGCGTTTCGACGACTCCGCCATCGCCGCGGTCTACCGGGCCATTTTCGAACGGCGCGACATGCGTCACTTCACGTCGGCGCCGGTCGATCCGGCCACGCTCGCGCGACTGCTGCGCGCGGCCCATCACGCGCCGAGCGTCGGATTCATGCAGCCGTGGCGCTTCATCCGCATCACCGACGCCGCGCTGCGCACCGCGATTCACGGGCTGGTCGAGGCCGAGCGCCGCGCGACCGCCGACGCGCTCGGCGAGCGCCAGGACGAGTTCATGCGGCTGAAAGTCGAAGGCGTGCGCGAATGCGGCGAATTGCTGGTCGTCGCGCTCACCGACGATCGCGAGCGCCACGTGTTCGGCCGCCGCACGCTGCCGGAGATGGATCTCGCGTCCGCCGCCTGCGCGATCCAGAACATGTGGCTCGCCGCCCGTGCGGAGGGGCTGGGCATGGGCTGGGTGTCGCTGTTCGACGTCGACGCGCTGCGCACGCTCCTCGGCATGCCGGCCGGCGCGCAGCCGATCGCGGTGCTGTGCATCGGGCACGTCGACGCGTTCTACGCGCAGCCGATGCTCGAGCAGCAACGCTGGGCCGCACGGATGCCGATCGAAGCGTGCCTGTTCGAAAACACTTGGGACGCACCGGCGCAGGCGAACCCCAGCGCCGAATCGACGCCGACCCGCGACGGCGCGGCAACGCTGGAGCACGCCGCCGACGCGCCGCCGGACATGCTGCGCGGGCAATGACCACCGCTCCGGCGTGGGCGCCGAGCGCGGCGGCGCCGGGCATCGCTACATCGCTACATCGGGCTGCGCCGCTGCGATCGCACCCGTCGAAGTCCCGCCACCGTGGCGGTGCGTCAGCTCCGCCGGACATGTCGCGCGAGCAATGATCGCCCTACCGGCGTGGGCACCGAGCGCGGCGGCGTCGGGCATTGCGGAAGTGCGACGTCTTCCGGCGCCGCCGCAATCGCGCCCATCGAAATCCCTACCGTAGCGTGACGTCGGCCGCCCCAGCATGGCCCGCGAAACAATACGTTCCGGCCCCGAGCGTCCGGGTTTTCTCTCACGTAGAATCGCGGCTGACGTCCCCGCCCCGCCGTCGTGCGCATCCCGCGCCGAATCCCGGCCGCGGCTCTTTCCCTGACCCATCGCGATGCCCTTGCCCCTTTTCGCCCTCGCCGTCGCCGCATTTGGAATCGGTACCACCGAATTCGTGATCATGGGGCTGCTGCCGAACGTCGCGCGCGACCTCGGCGTGTCGATCCCGGCTGCCGGGATGCTCGTGTCGGGCTACGCGCTCGGCGTGACGATCGGCGCGCCGATCCTCGCGGTCGTCACCGCGAAGATGCCGCGCAAGCGCGCGCTGATGGGCCTGATCGGACTGTTCATCACCGGCAACCTGCTGTGCGCGCTCGCGCCCGGCTATGCGGTGTTGATGGCCGCGCGCGTGGTCACCGCGTTCTGTCACGGCGCGTTCTTCGGGATCGGCTCGGTGGTCGCGAGCAGCCTCGTCGCGCCGAACCGGCGCGCGCAGGCGATCGCGCTGATGTTCACCGGCCTCACGCTCGCGAACGTGCTCGGCGTGCCGCTCGGCACCGCGCTCGGTCAGGCCTACGGCTGGCGCGCGACGTTCTGGGCCGTCACCGGCATCGGCATCGCGGCGGCGGCCGCGCTCGCCGTGTGCCTGCCGAAGCATCTCGCGATGCCCGACACCAGCATCACGCGCGAGTTCGGCGTGCTGCGGCACCCGCAGGTGCTGATGGTGCTCGGCATCAGCGTGTTGGCGTCCGCGAGCCTGTTCAGCGTGTTCACGTACATCACGCCGATCCTCGAGGACGTGACGCGCTTCTCGCCACACCAGGTCACCTACGTGCTGCTGCTGTTCGGGCTCGGCCTGACCGTCGGCGGCACGCTCGGCGGCCGGCTCGCGGACTGGCGCCGGATGCCGTCGCTGATCGCGACGCTCGCGCTGATCGGCATGGTGCTCGCGCTGTTTGCCGGCACGATGCACGTGCCGTTCGCGGCGCTGGCGACGATCTTCGTATGGGGCGTGCTCGCGTTCGCGATCGTGCCCCCGCTGCAGATCCTGATCGTCGACCGCGCGAGCGATGCGCCGAACCTCGCGTCGACGCTCAATCAGGGCGCGTTCAACCTCGGCAACGCGACCGGCGCATGGCTCGGCGGCGCGGCGATCGGCGCCGGCGTGCCGCTCGTGAGCCTGCCGTGGGTCGGCGTCGCGATGGCGGTCGCGGCGCTCGCGCTCACGCTGTGGTCGGCGTCGCTCGAACGCCGTCCGGCCCGCGCGCCCGCCGGGTACGTGTGACGCCATGACGCGCGACGCGGCGCCCGCACGGCGCCGCCGCATTGCGTTTCGCGCGCAACCATGCGCGCATGACGGCCTTCATGGACCTTTCAAGGTCCGCGGTGTAGCATCCGGCCCGATGAAAAACGTTCTCTCCCGCGATTTCGTCGCGCTGATCCTGAGCGTCGCGGTGGTCGGGCTCGGCACCGGCGCGACGCTGCCGCTCACCGCCCTCGCATTGACCGAAGCTGGCCACGGCACCAACGTGGTCGGCATGCTGACCGCCGCGCAGGCGCTCGGCGGCCTCGCGATCGTCCCGTTCGTCACCGCGCTGGCGCGGCGCCTGGGCGCACGCCGCGCGATCGTCGTGTCGGTCGTGCTGCTCGCCGCGGCCACCGCGCTGATGCAGTTCACGTCGAACCTGATCGTATGGGGCGTGTTGCGCGTATTGTGCGGCGCGGCGCTAATGCTGCTGTTCACGATCGGCGAAGCGTGGGTCAACCAGCTCGCCGACGATTCGACGCGCGGCCGCGTGGTCGCGATCTATGCGACCAATTTCACGCTGTTCCAGATGGCCGGGCCCGTGCTGGTCAGCCAGATCGCGGGCGCCACCGGCATCCGCTTCGCGCTGTGCGGCGCGCTGTTCCTGCTTGCATTGCCGACGCTCGCGACGATCCGGCGCGCGCCGCTGGCCGGCGACGACGCGCGCCAGGCCGCCCACGACAGCTGGCTCGCGGTGCTGCCGCGCATGCCCGCGCTGATCATCGGCACCGGTTTCTTCGCGCTGTTCGACACGCTCGCGCTGTCGCTGCTGCCGCTCTACGCGATGGACCACGGCGTCGCGAGCGCGACCGCGGTGCTGCTCGCGTCGATCATGCTGTGCGGCGACACCGCGATGCAGTTCCCGATCGGCTGGCTCGCCGACAAGCTCGGTCGCGAGCGCGTGCATCTCGGCGCCGGCTGCATCGTGCTCGCCGGCCTGCCGCTGCTGCCGTTGGTGATCGCGAACCCGTGGCTGTGCTGGCCGTTGCTGTTCGTGCTCGGCGCGGCGGCCGGCAGCATCTACACGCTGTCGCTGGTCGCATGCGGCGAGCGCTTCCGCGGCGCGGCGCTCGTCACCGCGAGCTCGCTCGTCTCGGCATCGTGGAGCGCCGCGAGCTTCGGCGGGCCGCTCGTCGCCGGCGCGTTGATGGAACAACTCGGCAGCAATGCGCTGATCGGCGTGCTGGTCGGCTGCGTCGCGGCGTTCGTCGCGGCCGCGTTGTGGGAACGACGCGCGGCGTTGCGGCGCGCGATCTGACGCGGCGGCCGGCGGACGGCCTCGATGTTCACACGCGGCGCCGCGGGCGCGACGTCGAACGCGCACGGTTCGCGGTTCGTGACCGGCGATCCGTGATCCGTGATCCGTGACTCGTGGCGCGTGGCCCTTGGCCCTTGGCCCGCAATCCGCGACCTGCGATCCGTGACCCGTGGCCAGCGACACATACTCAGCGCCCCACCCCTCCCGCCTCCGTCAACGAAAACGAAAACGAAACCGGCCCGCATCAAGCGGGCCGCCATGCCGTTCCGGACTGCGCGCGACCCGTCGCGCGGCAATCCGCTACGCGCTACGCGCCGGCAGGATCTTCCCCGTACACGTCCCGAAGCCGACGCGATAGCCATCGCCCTCGCACCAGCCCGCGAGCGTCAGCTCGTCGCCGTCCTCGATGAACGTGCGGCTGCCGCCGCCCTTCAGCACGAGCGGCTCCTTGCCGTTCCACGTCAGCTCGAGCAGGCTGCCGAACGAGTCGCGCGTCGGCCCGCTGATCGTGCCCGAACCCATCAGGTCCCCCACGCGCGTATTGCAGCCCGCGACCGTGTGATGCGCGAGTTGCTGCGCCATCGTCCAGTACATGTGCCGGAAGTTGGTGCGGCAGATCGACGTCGGCTCGGCGGCGCCGTCCGCCCGCAGCGTGACTTCGAGCGCGATGTCGAACGCATGCTTGCCCGCGTGCCGCAGATACGGCAGCGGCTGCGGCGCCTGCTCGGGCTGCGCGACGCGGAACGGTTCGAGCGCGTCAAGCGTGACGATCCACGGCGAGATCGTCGTCGCGAAGGTCTTCGCGTTGAACGGGCCGAGCGGCACGTATTCCCACTGCTGGATGTCGCGCGCGCTCCAGTCGTTCAACAGCACCATCCCGAAGATGTGCGCTTCGGCATCCTCGCAGGCGATCGGCTCGCCGAGCGCATTGCCCCGCCCGACGATGAAGCCCGTCTCGAGTTCGATGTCGAGCTTGCGGCACGCGCCGAACACCGGACGCTCCTGCTCGGGCAGCTTCAGCTGCCCGTTCGGCCGCCGCACCGGCGTGCCGCTCACGACCACCGATGACGCGCGGCCGTTGTAGCCGATCGGCATCTCCGACCAGTTCGGCAGCAGCGCATTCTTCGGATCGCGGAACATCGAGCCGACGTTGGTCGCGTGCTCCTTCGACGAATAGAAATCGGTGTAGCCGGGAATGTCGACCGGCAGATGCAGCGTCGCGTCGCGCTGCGCGACGAGCACGCGCGCACGCAACGCCGCGTCGTCGCGGAGCCGCGCAGCGTCGCGCGCGAACAGCTCGGACAGCTGAATGCGCACGCTGCGCCACGCATCGCGGCCGAGCGCGATGAACGCGTTGAGCGTCGGCTCGGCGAACACGTCGGCGCCGGCCGGCACCGTCACGAGGCCCGCACGCGCGAGCGCGGCGAGGTCGACGATCCGGTCGCCGAGCGCCACGCCCGCGCGGCGCGCCGGCTGCGCCGCGTCGCTGAAGATGCCGAACGGCAGGTTCTGGATCGGGAAATCGCAGGCGGGATCGTTCGCCGTGTCGACCCAGCTCTTGCGAGCCGGGTCGAGCGTCGCACGCCAGTCTCGGGTGTCGCTCATCGTTGCTCCGGGTTGAAGTGTTTCTCGATGCGTTGCCAGCATTCGAAGTAGTCGGCCTGCAGCTGCGCGGTGTCGAGCGCGTAGCGGGTCGGCCGGATCAGCGTGCGGGTTTCGAACATGAACGCCATCGTCGCGTCGACCTTGTGCGGGCGAGTCGTGTCGATCGCCGACGCCTTCTCGAACGTATCGGCGTCCGGCCCGTGACCGGACATGCAGTTGTGCAGGCTCGCGCCGCCCGGCACGAAGCCTTCGGCCTTCGCGTCGTACGCGCCGTGCACGAGGCCCATGAACTCGCTCGCGACGTTGCGATGGAACCACGGCGGGCGGAACGTATCTTCGGCCGCGAGCCAGCGCGGCGGGAAGATCACGAAATCGATCGCGTCGACGCCCGGCGAATCGCTCTGCGACTGCAGCACGAGGAAGATCGACGGATCGGGATGGTCGTAGCTGATCGAGCCGATCGTGTTGAACAGCCGCAGGTCGTACTTGTACGGCGCGTAGTTACCGTGCCATGCGACGACGTCGAACGGCGAGTGGCCGATGTCCGCGCGCCACAGGCGCCCGTTCAGCTTCGCGATCAGCTCGAACGCGCCTTCGCGGTCTTCGTACGCGGCCTGCGGCGTCAGGAAATCGCGCGGATTGGCGAGCCCGTTCGATCCGATCGGGCCGAGGTCGGGCAGGCGCAGCAGCGCGCCGAAGTTCTCGCAGATGTAGCCGCGCGCGTCGCCGTCGGGCAGCGCGACCGCGAAGCGCACGCCGCGCGGAATCACCGCGATCTCGGCCGGCTCGACGTCGAGCCGGCCGAACTCCGTCGCGATGAAGAGCCGCCCCTGCTGCGGCACGATCAGCAATTCGCCGTCGGCGCTGTAGAAGAAGCGGTCCTGCATCGAGCGGTTCGCCGCATACAGGTGGATCGCGCAACCGTTCATCGCGGCCGCCGAGCCGTTGCCGGCCATCGTCACGAGCCCTTCGACGAAATCGGTCGGCTCGACCGGCATCGGCAGCGGGTCCCAGCGCAGCTGGTTCGGCGGCGTCGGCGGCACGTCGGCCGAGTCGCCGAACTCCGCGACGAGCCGCTGCCGCCCCGTGAACGGCTCGAACGGCCGGTGCACGGCGGCCGGCCGGATCCGGTACAGCCACGCGCGGCGGTTGTGGCCGCGCGGCGCGGTAAACGCGGTGCCCGACAGCTGCTCCGCATACAGCCCGTACGGCGCGCGCTGCGGCGAGTTGCGGCCGTGCGGCAGTGCGCCGGGCAGCGCCTCGGTCGCGAATTCGTTCCCGAAACCGCTCAGGTAGCCGGCGGTCGCCGGTTTCGACAGGTCAAGCGTCATCGTTTCCTTTCTCCATCAATTCATCGCGGCATTCGCCGCGTGCGCGCCGCCGCGCCGCGCGACGCCGGCCAGCCCGAGCACGAACAGCGCCGAGCACAGCACGGGCAGCGCGGCCGCATGGAACAGCGCGCCGTTGCTCCAGTTCAGCGCAATCAACTGGCCGCCGACGAGCGGCCCGAGCACCGAGCCGATCCGGCCGATGCCGAGGCTCCAGCCGATGCCGGTCGAGCGCAGCGACGTCGGGTAATACTGGCCGGCCAGCGCATTGACGGCCGGCTGCCCGCCGACCACGCAGAAGCCGCCCGCGAACACGACGACCAGCAGCCACGGCAGCGCATGCGCGACCGAGCCGATCAGCCCCACCGACACGGCCGCGCACGCGAAGCACGCGAACAGCACGCGCACGAAGCCGTAGCGCTCGATGAACCAGCCGAGCGACAGCGTGCCGATCACGCCGCCCGTCTGCAGCACCGTGCCGACGATCACCGCCGTGCCGGGCGTATAGCCGGCGTCGCGCATCACGGTCGGCAGCCAGTTCGACAGGAAGTACAGGTCGATCAGGTTCATGAAGCTGATCGCCCACAGCAGCAGCGTGACCGGCAGGCGGCCGGCGCGGAACAGTTCGGCGACCGGTGCGCCGCTCGCCGCACGCTCGCGCACGACGAGCCGCGTGTCGGCATCGATGCCGGCGTGCGGCGCGAACCGCGCGAGCCAGTCGCGGGCCTGCGCGACGCGTCCTTTCAGGACCAGAAACTGCAGCGACTCGGGCAGCCGCGCGAGCATCGCGATCGCCAGCACGAGCGGCACCGCGCCGCCGACGAAGAACACCGCGCGCCAGCCGAGCGCCGGAATCAGCGCCGCGCTGATGAAGCCGCCCAGCGCGGCGCCCAGCGTGAAGCCGCACGACACGATCATCATCCGCTTCACGCGGTGCGCAGCCGGGCTGAACTCGCCGACCAGCGCCATCGCGTTCGGCATGATGCAGCCGAGGCCCAGGCCCGTGACGAAGCGCAGCGCGATCAGCACCGGGATCGAGCTCGCGAACGGGGTCGCGAGCATCGTCACCGCGAAGAACAGCGTCGAGCCGATCAGCACCGGCCGCCGGCCGATGCGGTCGGCCAGCACCGACAGCCCAAGCGCGCCGAGCAGCATGCCGAACAGGCTCGCGCTGAACACCGGCCCGAGCGCCTGCTTCGGCACATGCCACTCCGCGATCACGCTCGGCGCGACGTAGCCCATCGCCTGCGCGTCGAAGCCGTCGACCACCAGGCACAGGCCGCACAGCACCAGCAGCATCCAGTGAAAGCCCGGACGATGGGTGTCGTCGATCACGCGCTCGACTTCGAGCACGCGCGCGTTGGCCGGCGCCGCGCTCATTGCGCGACCTCGGCGTTCGGGTGCACGGGCGGATTCACGCCCTGGCGCGCGAGCGCCATCGCTTCGCGCAGCACGTCAGCGTCGCCGATCTGGTTCGCGAGCAGCAGGATCAGCTTCGCGTTGACGAGCTGGCTGTCGGCGTCCGACAAATCGCGATGCATGTCGATCAGCGCTTCGTAGAACGCGTCCGGGTCGGCCAGGCGCGGGCGGGTGTCGAGGGGGGGCATGTCGGGTGTCTCCGGTGTCGTTGTCGTGTTCGAGGCGGGTTCAGCATGCGCCGCTCGCACGGGCGAGTGCGTCGGCGATCGCGTGCCGGTCGAGCGTGCGCATGCGGGCGCACACGTGCTGGTCCGGGCGCAGCAGGTAGAACGTGCCGGGCTGCGCGTCGTAGCGCTGCGCGGCGAGACCGTCGACGTCTTCGAGGACGGCGACGCCGGGCACCGCCTGCGCATGGCCGGCCGGCACGATCAGCACGGGCCGCACCGGCAGCGCGAGACCGTCGAGCGCCTGCGCGAGCGCGCCCGCATCGCCGGGCAGGCCGAACAGCACGCCCGCGAAGCCGTCGCCGAGATGACGCAGCAGCCAGCCGGACGCCTGCTGCGCGCGCACCGGCGCGTCGGCCGCGACCGCGCCGGGACGCATCGCGCACGCGAACGCGTCGCCGGCGCGATCGGGCGTATTCAGCGGCGAATCGGTCAGCACGGCCGGCACCGACAAACGGCCGCTGTTCACGAGCCGGCGCGCGAATTCGCAGTCGCGCGCGAGCTTCAGCGTCGCGTCGCGGAACACGCGCGACACCGCGCTCTTCGGCGTGATGAAGTCGGTCGAGCGCGTCGAGTTGCGGATGTTCTCGTCCGCGGCGAACTCGCGCTCGCTCGCATACGTGTCGAGCAGGCGCTCGGGCGCGCGGCCGTCGAGCACGAGCTGCAGCTTCCACGCGAGATTGTCGGCGTCCTGCACGCCGCTGTTCGCGCCGCGCGCGCCGAACGGCGACACGCCGTGCGCCGCGTCGCCCGCGAACAGCACGCGGCCGTGACGGAACGTATCCATCCGCTGGCAGCGGAACGTATAGACGCTGACCCATTCGAGCTCGAATTCGGCGTCCGGCCCGAGCAGCGCGCGCACGCGCGGGATCACGCGCTCCGGCTGCTTCTCGGCGACCGGGTCGGCGTCCCAGCCGAGCTGGAAATCGATGCGCCACACGTTGTCCGGCTGACGGTGCAGCAGCACCGACTGGTTACGGTGGAACGGCGGATCGAACCAGAACCAGCGCTCGGTCGGGAATTCCGCCTTCATCTTCACGTCGGCGATCAGGAAGCGGTCCTTGAACGTGCGGCCGCGGCTTTCGAGCCCCATCGCCGCGCGCAGCGGGCTGCGCGAGCCGTCGGCCGCGATCACGTACTGCGCGCGCAGCGTCTCGATGCCTTCCGGCGTCTCGACGGTCAGCGCCGCGTGCTCGGCCGACTGCGCGACGCCCGTCACCTTGTGCTTCCAGCGGATCTCGAGGTTCGGCAGTTCGAACGCGCGCTCGGCCAGATAGCCTTCGACGTAGTACTGCTGCAGGTTGACGAACGCCGGGCGTGCGTGGCCCTGCTCGGGCAGCAGGTCGAACGCGTAAAGCTGCTCGTCCTGCAGGAACACCTTGCCGACGTGCCAGCTCACGCCCTTGTCCACGAAGCGCTCGCCGCAGCCGAGCCGGTCGAAGATCTCGAGCGTGCGCTTCGCGAAGCAGATCGCGCGCGAGCCGGTGGACAGCGTGTCGTCGTCGTCGAGCAGCACGACCGGCACGCCGCGCTGCGCCAGATCGATCGCGGCGGCCAGGCCCACCGGGCCCGCGCCCACCACGATCACCGGGTGAACGGCCGCATCGGCCTGCGCGGCCCGCGCCGCGCGCGGCCGGTAATCGAACTTCAGCGTCTGGTAATCGATGCTCATGGTCGCCATCCGCTCCTCAGCCGCGCCGCACGTGCGCCGGCACGCGCGGCGCCGCCGCGCTTGTGCCGCCGTTCATGGCCGCCTTCGTGCCCGCCTTCAACCGCTCGCGCGGCCTGCCCTGCTCCATCCGCCTGCTGTCCACCGCCACGTCTCGCTCCTTGCTTCCTGGTTGATTCGGTTCGGGAAACGACGCCGCTGCCGGCGCCCGAACGCCGCTTTTCTTGATCGGCAACAAATCTTTGGATTTACGAATAGTAAAACCAATTACGTATAGTGAAATCAACGTTAACCCTAGCGATGGGTTCGGCAACGGGATAACCATATGAGAGAAACGCCGAGCCGAGCCCGACGGGCGCTGCTAATATCGAGATACGAGGCGGCCCTTTCGGCCGCCGTTTTCTTCCTACGCCGATGATCCCGCCCAACATTCCCGAGCTGGTCGCCCGTGCCGGGCAACTGCCTTATCTGCGGGAACACCTCGCGCTTGCCGAAGGCGGCACCGCGTGCGCGAATCTGCCGGAGCGCACGCTCGCGAGCGCCTACGAGCCGATCTACGACGTGACGATGCCCGGCGCGCCGCAGTCGACGTCGTTCGCGGATGCCATCGAGCGCTACGGCGACGAGCTCGGCTTCCAGGCCGTCACGCTGGTCAGCGGCGCCGCGCACGACCCGGTCGACTCGGCCGTCGACGACCAGACGCTCGTCGCGATCGACCGGCTGTCGCGGGCGCTGCACGCGATCAACTTCTTCGGTGCGCAGCGCCACGGGCTGCTGTTCCTGCGCGTGCACGAACGGCTGCTCAAGAGCGTGAAGTACGATCACGGCAAGCATTTCTCGTCGGTGCTGCAGCGGTTCGGCCTGCCGGCCGAGCGGATCGTGATCGAGTTGCCGGCGGCCGCGGTCGCGCACAAGACCTTCCTCGGCTACCTGACGCGCAGTTATCAGCATCACGGTTTCAAGGTCGCGGACAAGCTGCCCGACCCGGGCCGGATCCTCGCGGTCGAATCGGAGATGGCGCGGCCCGATTACATCAAGATGGATGCGGGCATCGCGCTGCGCGACGGGATGGTGAAGGCGCTGGTCGCGTATGCGCAGCGCGTGCGGATTCCGCTGATATTCGATGGCGTGGTCGACGAGACGCAGTGCGAGCTGCTGCGTCAGCACGACGTGCGCTTCATGCAGGGGCCGGTGTTCGCGAAGGTCGTGACGGCCTGAGGGGCGCTGCGCGTGTGGGTGCGGTCAGCGCTGTGCTGGGGGCTGGGGGTCTTGGGGCGGGTGGGACGTGCTGCCGTCGTGCCGCGTCGTATGCGTCCGTCGTCAAACGGCGGGCGGCAGGCGGTCGGTCGATGCAGGGCTAGCGGCTTGCGGCATCGCGCCGTGCTTATGCAGTCGGTGCGAGTGCGCTGGGTCGACGCCTAATCCGGCCCGCCGTCGTCGTATTTCGGCAGATCGTCGGCACAGTCGATTTCCGAGAAACGATCCGCGCACCGCACGCGCCATGTCGGCCAGCTCGCGCCGCGCTCATGCAGCCGAGTCGAACGCGCGTGCTGGCTCGCTGACGCACTCGTCGCCGGCATCGCGACGCCCATCCCGGTCCGCCGTCGCCGTATTTCGGCAGATCGTCGACGCACCAGTTGCCTGCGCAACGATCCACGTGTCGCGACGGCCGACTCTTGCCGCGTTCACGCCGCCTGATCGAACACGCGTGCTGGCGCGCTCGTCGCCGTCACCCCTACGCCTAGTCCGACCGCCGTCGTCGTATTTCGGTAGTTGCCTGAGCAACGATCCACGTGCCGCGCCGGCCGACTCTCGCCGCGTTCGCGCAACCCGATCGAACACGCGTGCTGGCGCGCTCGTCGCCGCCACCTCGACGCCTACTGCGGTCCGTCGTCGTCGTATTTCGGCAGATCCTCGGCACAGTCGATCCCCGGAAAACGATCCGCATACCACACGTGCCACACCGGACGCAGCCGCGCCGGCTCGTCGAGCGTCGCGTAGTTGATTTCGACGGTGGTCGGCGCGTCGCGCAGCCGATATTCGAGCTGCGCGCCGCAACGGCCGCAAAAGCGCCGCTCACCCCACGCGCTCGACGCATAGACCGTCGGCTCGCCCTGCAGATACTCGAACGCGCCGATCGGCACCGATGCCGCTGCCACGACCGCCGCACCGGTCGTGCGCTGACAGAGCCGGCAATGGCAAAAGCCCGCGTCGGTCGGAATGCCGGCGATCCGGTAACGGATCGCTCCGCATGCGCAACCGCCTTCCATCGTCTCGGGGACAGACATCGCGAACCTCGTCATCGTCGGAAAGTCAGGGAACGATGATGAGCGTGGCGCCCGCGCGTTGCAACAGGCACGGCATCCGCGGCTGCGCCCGCGGCAACGCCGGCGACGCGCCCCAAGCGCCACCCATTTCAGACCGTCTGGCCGAGCCGCTGCGCGAGCGCCTTCAGTTTCGGCCCGACGTCGGTACGGAACGCCTGTTCGTCCATCGACGATGCCGGCCCGCTGCAGCTGAGGATCAGCCAGCGTCCGTCGCGCGGCTCGCGAAACGGCACGGCGGCCGCGTTCACGTCCGTGTGCCACGCGCGGAACGAATAACAGCAGCCGCCCGTCGAGAATTCGGCTACCGCCTGCTGCGCGGCCGCGACGAGCGCATCGGCGTCGGCGCCGCCGCCCGCCGCACGATGCAGGTCGGCATAGAGCGCGCGGCGCACGTCCTCCGGCTGCACGGCCAGATACGCACGCCCCATCGAACTCGTCAGCATCGACAGGCGCGAGCCGGGAGCGAGCCCGAGCGTCAGCGCCGTTTCGCTGCGGATCGTCTCCAGATAAATCATATCGAGCCCGTCGCGGCAGCCGAGCGACACGGCCGCGCCGATCTCGCGCGCGAGCGCCTGCATGTGCGGCCGCGCAAGATCGAGCGTCCCCGACCCGGACAGCAGCGCGTAGCCGAGCGACAGCACCGCGGCATCCAGCGCGTATTTCCCGAGCGTCTCGTCGTAGCGCAGGTAGCCGAGCACGGTCAGCGTGTAAGCGAGCCGGTTCACGGTCGCCTTCGGCAGCCCGGTGCGCTCCGCGAAATCGCGATTGCCGAGCATCGTTTCGCCGGGCCGGAACGCGCGCAGCAGGTCGAGCCCGCGCGCAAGCGCAACGACGAACTTGCGTTCGTCGATCGCGGTTTCGTCGATGGTTGAAAGTGTCATCTGGTGCTACACTGGGTTCGTTTTGCAAAACATTGTTCCGCACAGCGGAACGCAAGTCAAGCAGACCATAGATATCGGAACAGGTAGCGAAGCGCCGCCGACGACCGACAGGAGATGACACGATGAGCGTTGCAACTTTTCATTGGGACGATCCGCTGTTGCTCGACCAGCAACTGACCGAAGAGGAGCGGATGGTGCGCGATGCCGCGCGCGCGTACGCGCAGGACAAGCTCGCGCCGCGCGTCACGGAGGCGTTCCGCCACGAGCGCACCGACGCGGCGATATTCCGCGAAATGGGCGAACTGGGCCTGCTCGGCCCGACGATCCCTGACGAATACGGCGGCCCCGGCCTCAACTACGTCAGCTACGGCCTGATCGCGCGCGAAGTCGAGCGCGTCGACTCCGGCTACCGGTCGATGATGTCCGTGCAGTCGTCGCTCGTGATGGTGCCGATCTTCGAATTCGGCTCGGACGCGCAGAAGCAGAAATATCTGCCGAAGCTCGCGACCGGCGAATGGATCGGCTGCTTCGGGCTGACCGAACCGAACCACGGCTCGGACCCGGGCAGCATGGTCACGCGCGCGAAGAAAGTGCCGGGCGGCTATTCGCTGTCCGGCTCGAAGATGTGGATCACCAACTCGCCGATCGCCGACGTGTTCGTCGTGTGGGCGAAGCTCGAAGAAAACGGCGCGGACGCGATCCGCGGCTTCATCCTCGAGAAGGGCTGGAAGGGGCTGTCGGCGCCGGCCATCCACGGCAAGGTCGGGCTGCGCGCGTCGATCACCGGCGAGATCGTGCTCGACGAGGTGTTCGTGCCCGACGAAAACCTGATGCCGAACGTGAGCGGCCTGCGCGGCCCGTTCACGTGCCTGAACTCGGCCCGCTACGGGATCGCGTGGGGCGCGCTGGGCGCGGCCGAATCGTGCTGGCACACCGCGCGCCAGTACGTGCTCGACCGCAAGCAGTTCGGCCGGCCGCTCGCCGCGAACCAGCTGATCCAGAAAAAGCTCGCCGACATGCAGACCGAAATCACGCTCGGCCTGCAAGGCGTGCTGCGGCTGGGCCGGATGAAGGACGAAGGCACGGCGGCCGTCGAGATCACGTCGATCATGAAGCGCAACTCGTGCGGCAAGGCGCTCGACATCGCGCGGCTCGCGCGCGACATGCTGGGCGGCAACGGCATCTCGGACGAATTCGGCGTCGCGCGCCACCTCGTGAACCTCGAAGTGGTCAATACGTACGAAGGAACGCACGACATCCATGCGCTGATCCTCGGCCGCGCACAGACGGGCATCCAGGCATTCTTCTGACCGTTTGCGCAGGCGACGCGGCGCCGGTCGCGCTGCGTCGTGCGCTGAAACGACACGGCCCGCCCGGCATCGCTGCCGGGCGGGCCGTTTTCATGGGCGCGCGGCGATCGCGCGCAGCCGCTGCTTACTTGTTCGGCTGCGGCGTCAGACGCAGATACGGACGCACCGCGTTGAAGCCCTTCGGGAAGCGCTTCTTCAACTCATCGGGATCCTGCAGCGACGGTACGATCACGACGTCGTCGCCGTCCTTCCAGTTCCCCGGCGTCGCGACTTTGTAATTATCGGTCAGTTGCAGCGAATCGATCACGCGCAGCACTTCGTCGAAATTGCGGCCGGTGCTGGCCGGATAGGTGATGATGAGACGCACCTTCTTGTTCGGATCGATCACGAACAGCGAGCGCACCGTCAGCGTTTCGTTCGCGTTCGGGTGGATCATGTCGTACAGCTGCGAGACCTTGCGATCGGCGTCGGCGATGATCGGGAAGCCGACGACCGTCGACTGCGTTTCGTTGATGTCGTTGATCCAGCCCTTGTGCGATTCGACGCCATCGACCGACAGCGCGATCACCTTCACGTTGCGTTTGTCGAATTCGCCCTTCAGCTTCGCGGTGAGCCCGAGCTCCGTCGTGCATACCGGCGTGTAGTCGGCCGGATGGGAGAACAGGATGCCCCAGCTGTTGCCAAGCCACTCATGAAACTTGATCGTGCCCAGGCTCGATTCCTGCTCGAAATCCGGTGCGATGTCACCAAGACGCAGACCCATGATGTTCCCTCCTCGAACGATGCTGGTTGAAACCGCGCGCTGTCGGCGCGGGATAGTCACTCAGCTTACGGGAAGCAATGGGCCATGCGAACGATTATTACGTTTGATATTCATACTTTTTTGTCATTTTTGCCCAGGCGCAGAGCGCGGTGGACAGCGGCGAAAGGCACTTTTCACGCCGTCGGCGGCTCTGTTTTTGTTTACGTTTCGTTTACCATGCGGTCTTGCAATGTCGCCGTGCGTCTTCCCGGCTCGCCAGCAGGCAGGCGTTTCGCTACGATGTGAACCTGCAGCATGACAGCATGAAGGGAGTTGCAATGTCGGAAATCAACAAGGAGAAACTGATGTCGGATATCAAAACCGTTCTGGCGGACGCCGAGGACCTGCTGAAGCAGGCTGCGAGCAGCACGGGCGACCGGGCTACCGAGCTGCGCGAAAAGGCCATGTCGCGCCTGAAGCAGGCCAAGGAAAAGGCAACCGACGTCCAGGTCGTGGTGGTCGAGAAAGGCAAGAAGGCCGCGCGCGCAACCGACGACTACGTGCACGAGCATCCGTGGACGTCGATCGGCGTCGCTGCCGGCGTCGGCGTGCTGATCGGCCTGCTGATCAACCGCAAGTAACGCGCGCTGCGCCGTTTCGCCCCGCGCGCCGCTCGCTGCGGCACGCGGGAGTCGCGGCAGGCCGGCGGCTCGCCGCCGGCCTGGCTTGACCTTGCTGCTCACTGCGCGTGCAAGCGCCTCATCCATGACGACAGACACCCACCCGCAGCCATCCGGCCCAGGGCCGCTGCGCCGCCTCGTCGGTTCCGCGATCGGCCTACTGCAAACGCGTCTCGAACTCGTTGGCATCGAACTGGCCGAGGAGAAGGAACGCCTGATGGGCGTGCTGTTTCTCGGCCTCGCCGCGATGATGCTCGCGACGATGGCGCTCATCAGTCTGACCGTCCTGATCGCGATCGCGTTCTGGGACACCTATCGCTGGCAGTCGCTCGCGGTGGTCACCGCGTTGTACGCGGTCGCCGGCATCGTGTGCGTGCTGAAGGCGCGCGCGGGCCTGCGCAACGCGCCGACCGTGTTCGAGGCGACGCTCGCCGAGCTCGAAAAGGACCGCGAGATGTTCCGCGGCAAGCCGTGAACGCCGTCGCGTTCACCCGTTCCACCCATTTCGCCGACGCGCCATGAGCCAGAACGTCACGGGCCATTCGCCCAGTCACCATTCGTCGCGCTCGAACTGGAGCGCGTCGCAGCATCGCGCACTCCGCAAGGAGTTGCTGATCCTGCGATCCGAAGTCGAGCGGCTCGAGCTCGCCGAAGCCGCCGCCGACATGCGTCACGCCGTCACGCGCTTCAGCTGGCTGAAGGTGTTCATCCCCGGCCTGTCGACCTCGAAATTCGGTCAATCCGCGAAAAGCCTGAACGCGAGCATCGGCCAGATCGTGAACCAGTATCCGATGCTGAGCTCGCTTGCGTCGCTCGTGCTCGCGAAACCCGTTCGCTCGCTGTTGCGTGCAACCGGCGGGCCGGCGCTGAAGTGGGGAACGCTGGGCTTCGCCGCATGGGAGATCTACCAGATCTGGAAGCAATCGCGCGACGAGCGCGACAGCACCGCGAGCAACGACTGACGCTCCACGGGGCGCGCGCGATGCGGTTGAGCCGCGCGCGTCACGCGCGGGCTCAATGCACGCCCCAGCACACGCGAGACGGTTCGTCCATCTGGCCGGTATCCGCCATTGCATTGCCCTTCGTCCCGTCCGAACGCAGCGTGAATGCACCGCATGGGTCGTCACGCATCGGCCCGGCGTCGAGCGGGCTGGCAACGAGTTCGTATGCCACCGGCGCATCGCCGTCGGCCGGTCGCCGCAGCGTAAGCCGATAGACCGGCTGCCCGTCCGGTGGTGCCTGTGTGTACGCATCCGGCAACGTCTGCGACGGCGGGCCATCGAGCGTTTCGAGATACTGGGCGGCCCGGTACAGCGCACTTACCGCAGCGGTGCGATGCATGCGCGCGACGTGCGCGCGATATGACGGGACACCCCAGCTCGCCAACGCAGCGACGATTGCGAGCACGATCATCAATTCGATCAACGTGAAGGCCGCCAGCCGGCGCATCGCAGCAGCGGCTCGCATCATTGCACCGTCACGACACGACGCCAGCGCTGCGCCACGATGCGCCCGTCGCGCAACGCGAGCTGGCTCTGCAGCCAGACCACGCTCGAGGCATCGCCGCCGACGCCGCGAGCGGTGACGAGGTACGCGCGGCTGCCGGCCGGACCGGCACCTCGCCACGCTTCGATCAGACAACGCGGCGGCTGCGCCGCCAGCGGCCACGATGCAAACGGCTCGAACGCGTCGGCGACGCGCAGCGCGGGCGTCCGCCGCCACGCGCGTGGTTCACCATGCGATGCCGGTTCGTCGAGGTATGGCGCTGCGCCGCCGCGCAAACGCACGATGCATGCGGCCAACGCCGCATCGGCGGCATGAAACGCGATCATCCGATCGGACAACGCGCGCGTGCGACGCGATTCCGTCAACGCCGACTCGAACCATGTGCCTGCCAGCGCCACGACCGCCGCGGCAACGGCCATCACGGCAGGCAGCGCAAGGCCGGCATTGCGAAGCCGACGCCGAAGCCGAGGCCGACGTGCGGGCGCAACGCGTAATGTCGCGCGGTTCGGCAACGCGGGGCCGTCACCTGCGCCGCGCCGGCCCGCAGCACGGCGCGCCGACGCATCGGCTGTCGCGATCCGCGTCGCACAACGTCGGACGGACCGGGTCGCGCGGATCATCGGAATGCCTCACCGTCACGCACACCGCCCACGACACGATCGGCCAACGCGATCGATGAATTCCGCAACGCGACGATGCGATGCAGCGTGAGGCGCGCGCGGCCATCGTCGGATACGGCTACGCGACCATCGCAATCGACATGACGCGTCGGCGCGCGCATCGGTTCACCGCGCGCCCGCACACACAGATGTACCGCGACGATGTCGCGCCACCCGTCAGCGCCGATCGCCGCCGCGTCGGCGAATCGCACGGTTCCGCGACGCAAATAGCGCACACGCAACTGGTCGATGCCGGACACCACCGGCTGCGGCGTGCCGGGGCGACCGCTGCCTTCGCAGTACAGCTCGGGCTCACCGGTCGACGGGCTGACATGCGCATCGAAGTGGTTTTCCACCAGCGGCCGCTCGCCGGGGGCACCGATACCCTGCCCGAGACAGTCGGATACCTGGTCGCCAATGGTTGGCCAGGTCGACACACCGTCGCCGACATAACGGACCAGCACGGCATCGGATGCGTCGCGGGCAGCTTCGCAGCGCACCTGTGCGCCATCGCCGCGCACCCGCGCCGCGGAGCAACCGAACAACGGCGGCAGCGGCAACGCGTCGTCGTCGTCGAGCGAACGAAATCCGGCCATCTGAATCTGCTGTCCGATCAGCATCAGGGCCGTCGTGGCCGCATCGCGCATCGCGAACGCGTCCTCGGCCCGCCCGTGCGCGACACGCTTTGCGTGGTAAAGCGCGCCGGCGGCCGCGAGCACGAGCAGACCGACGACCATCGCAATCAGGACTTCCAGCAGCGTATGTGCGCGGCTGCGGCGATCAGCGTTCATCGGCGTCGAACTCCCGAAACGGAATGCGCACACACGACGGCGGCTTCGTCATCGTCCGCGCCGCATCGCACCGCGCGGACGCCGAGGCCGACTGCGCAGTGTCGGCGTCGCGCCAGCCGACGATCGCATAGCTGACACCGGCCGCCCCACGGTCGAGCATCATTGCGCCGTCGGGCAACGATGCCGCCGCAAGCGCCGCGAGGCCGCCGTCATCGCCTGGTGCCGCATGACGGCGCTCGATGCGTGCGTCGGCCAGCCAGAGCGCACGTTCGCGCCAGATCGTCGCCCGCTGCATGCGGGTCATCGCGAACTGGCTGCCGACCACCGTCAGCATCACGGCCGCGAGCAGCGCAACGGCCAGCACCGCTTCGAGCAGCGACGTGCCGTGCGTTCGTCGGCGCGAGCACTTCATGCCGCGTCACACCGGCCGGCCACGATGCGCGCGCGACCGCCCGCCGAAATCCGGATACAACGCGACGTGCGCGCCTCGTCGCCAGGCCGCTCGCGCTGCGCACGCAATTCGAAGCGCCGGATCCCGCCGATCACCTGTCCGGCCGGCGGCGCGAACGCCAGATCGTGCGTGGCGCCCGTCACGGCAATGTCGGGATCGCGCGGATAACGCCTCAACACCCGCGACTGCCCGTCGAACTGCCCGCTGACGATCCAGCCGCACGACCATGCGGCCGGATCGCATGGTTCGTCGGCGCGCACGCAATCGCCGGCGGGCCCGGCGCGGCACAGCGTGACGCGCACGCCGAGCCGAGCCGCCTCGGTGCGGGCGAACGACACCGCACCGAGCAGTGTGCGCGAGCGCGCATCGACGCGTTCGCGCATGCGCCACTGATCGAATGCCGGAGCGGCGTAGAGCGCCGTCGCGGCCGCCAGCGCGATTGCGACCATCAGCTCGACGAGCGTGAATCCGTCGCAGCGCCGCAGGTGCGCGCCGACAATCTTTCGGTGCAGTCCCATCGCCATTGCCCTCCGTCAACGTGATGCAACGACTGTAGCGACGCGAGCGAACCCGCGCCATTGGCCAAACGGCCAACTGGCGACATGCGGCCGAGACCGACACAATCGGGACGAACTGGATCACTCGGCCCAATCGGGCCTGCGGAGAAGACGATGAACGAACGCGGCGCGTCAGCGCTTACGCGGAGGCTTGGAGGGGGACGCGCGACGGAACTCTTCGATCACGTCGGCAAATTCGGAAACGTCCTCGAACCGGCGGTAAACCGATGCGAAACGGACATAGGCGATCGTATCGAGGCCGCGCAACTCGTTCATCACGAGTTCGCCGAGCTTCTCGCTACGCACTTCCCGCTCGCCCGTGGCGAGCAGCTGATATTCGATACGGGCGACCGCCGCGTCGATCGCATCGGCTGCAACCGGCCGCTTGCGCAGCGCGAGTTGCATGCTGGCGACGATCTTGCGACGGTCGAATTCCGTGCGGCTGCCGTCCTTCTTCACGACGGCCGGCAGGTTCAGCTCGACCCGCTCGTACGTCGTGAAGCGCTTGTCGCAAGCCGAGCAGCGACGGCGCCGGCGAATCGCGGCGCCATCTTCGGACACGCGCGAGTCGACGACCTGCGTGTCTTCATGCCGGCAGAACGGGCAGCGCATGCCGGATCAGCGATAGACCGGGAAACGCTTGGTCAGCTCGGCCACTTGCGCGCGCACGCGCTCGAGCGTCGCCGCATCTTCCGGGTTCTCCAGCACGTCCGCGATCAGGTTGCCCACCTGCTCCGCTTCCGCCGGCCCGAAGCCGCGCGTCGTCATCGCCGGCGAGCCCAGCCGCACGCCGCTCGTCACGAACGGCTTTTCCGGATCGTTCGGAATCGCGTTCTTGTTCACCGTGATGTGCGCCGCACCCAGCGCCGCTTCCGCCGCCTTGCCCGTGATGTGCTTCGCTCGCAGGTCCACCAGCATCACGTGGCTTTCCGTGCGGCCCGACACGATCCGCAGCCCGCGCTTCACCAGCGTCTCGGCCAGCACCCGCGCGTTCTCCACCACCTTTTGCTGATACGCCTTGAACTCCGGCGACAGCGCTTCCTTGAACGCCACCGCCTTCGCCGCGATCACGTGCATCAGCGGGCCGCCCTGGATGCCCGGGAAGATCGCCGAGTTGATCTGCTTCTCGTACTCCGCCTTCATCAGGATCACGCCGCCGCGCGGGCCGCGCAGGCTCTTGTGCGTGGTCGTCGTCACGAAGTCAGCGTGCGGCACCGGGTTCGGATACACGCCCGCCGCGATCAGCCCAGCGTAGTGCGCCATGTCCACCATCAGGTACGCGCCGACCGACTTCGCGATCTGCGCCATACGCGCGAAGTCGATCTTCAGCGCGAACGCCGAGGCGCCCGCGACGATCAGCTTCGGCTTGTGCTCCTGCGCGAGCTTTTCCGCCGCGTCGTAATCGATGTCTTCGTTTTCGTTCAGCCCGTAGCTCACCACGTTGAACCACTTGCCCGACATGTTCACCGGCGAGCCGTGCGTCAGGTGCCCGCCGTGCGCGAGGCTCATCCCCATGATCGTGTCGCCCGGCTTGAGCATCGCGAAGAACACGCCCTGGTTCGCCTGCGAGCCCGAGTTCGGCTGCACGTTCGCCGCTTCCGCGCCGAACAGCTGCTTCACGCGATCGATCGCCAGCTGCTCGACCACGTCGACGTACTCGCAGCCGCCGTAGTAGCGCTTGCCCGGATAACCTTCCGCGTACTTGTTCGTGAGCTGCGAGCCCTGCGCGGCCATCACGGCCGGGCTCGTGTAGTTTTCCGAGGCGATCAGCTCGATGTGGTCTTCCTGGCGGCGGTTTTCCTGCTCGATCGCAGCAAAGATCTCGGGATCGACGTTCGCGATGGTGCTTTGGGCTCTGTCAAACATACGGTTTCCGTTAAGTGTGTACAGGTTGACCGGTGCGGCCGAGTACATTGCGTTGCTGGTGGAACCAGCTCGACGTGGCGGAAGAATCCGTATGACGCGAGACAGGACAGCCACCGGCGATGCACGCGACGGCGCACAACGGCTGCCCAGGCGAACGGCAAAAACGGCGCCCCGCGCTTCACGGTGGGATGCTCCACCTTGAACCCGAAGGGTTCTATCGCCAGTCACGCAGGGGTGATGAGCGCGTTAGTTTATTGGATGCGTCATGAATAGGCAACCGCGCCTCCCCCGCCGAATCAATGAGGGCCGGATTCCGCGCGCCGGGCCCGCGCGCTTCCGCGCCTTGCCGCGGTGCGGCAATCTCAGTAGGCTTGCGCGATACTATTGGCCACTTCGTCATCGACCAGGAGCAGCAGCAATGATCGTGTTCGTCACAGGCGCGTCCGCCGGCTTCGGCGCAGCCATCTCCCGTGCCTTCGTCAAGGGCGGCCACCGCGTCGTCGCCACCGCGCGCCGCAAGGATCGCCTCGATGCGCTCGCCGCGGAACTGGGCGACGCGCTGCTGCCGTTCGAACTCGACGTGCGCGACCGCGCCGCCGTCGAAGCGGTGCCGGCCGCCCTTCCCGCCGAATTCGCGGCGCTCGACGTGCTGGTCAACAACGCCGGCCTCGCGCTCGGTGTCGAGCCGGCCCAGAACGCCAGCCTCGACGAATGGCACACGATGATCGACACGAACTGCACCGGTCTCGTGACGGTCACGCACACGCTGCTGCCCGGGATGATCGCGCGCGGCCGCGGCCACATCTTCAACCTCGGTTCGGTCGCCGGCACCTACCCGTATCCCGGCGGAAACGTATACGGCGCAACCAAGGCTTTCGTCAGACAATTCAGCCTGAATCTGCGCGCCGACCTCGTCGGCACGCCGCTGCGCGTCACCGACATCGAGCCCGGCCTCTGCGGCGGCACGGAGTTCTCGAACGTGCGCTACCGCGGCGACGACGCGAAAGCAGCGAACGTCTATCAAAACGTCCAGCCGCTCACAGCCGAGGATATTGCCGACACCATCTACTGGATCGCGACGCGCCCCGCGCACGTCAACATCAATACGATCGAGATGATGCCGGTCGCGCAAGCGCCGGCCGGTCTGACGGTCCATCGCGGCTGACGCCTGGCACCGCGCGCCGCGGGCCCGCCACGGGCGACCCGCGTCGTGCCGTGCGGCACTACATTCCGTTACCAAACCGTAACGAATCGGGCCCCGGCCTTCCGGTAGAATGCGCGCCATGACTCAGCCTACCCGCTCTCCGGACACCTTGCGCGGCTTCATCTGGCCGGTGCGCGTGTACTACGAGGATACCGATGCAGGCGGCATCGTCTTCTATGCCAACTACCTGAAGTTCTTCGAGCGCGCCCGCACCGAGTGGCTGCGCGCGTGCGGCATCGATCAGCGCCAGATCGCCGACGACACGGGCGCGATCTTCATCGTTCGCAGCACGTCGGTCGACTACCGCGCGCCGGCGCGACTCGACGACGCACTCGCGATCACGAGCCGCCCGGCACGCATCGGCCGCGCGTCGGTGGAGTTCACGCAGGAAGCGTGGCGTGGCGACACGCTGCTGGTCGCCGGGCATATCCGCCTCGGCTGCGTCGACCGTTCCGGCATCCGTCCCGCGGCGATCCCGCCGGTCGTCCTCGATGCACTGCAACGCGGGCCCGTCATCGACGCCGGGCACACTGTCCCGTCAACGAAGCTCGAATGAGCCCCGTTTAGACAAAGGCCATGAACTTGCCTTCCTGAATCGATACTAAGCAAGGTTCCGCGCCAGGGCTGCGTCGGCGCGCCGTACCGCACGCACCCGTGCGCCCTTGCCGGGCACCCCCGAAGGGACGTTACTCAAATCTCTATGAACACATCTCAAGACCTGTCGATCATTTCCCTCGTCCTCAACGCGAGCGTGCTCGCCCAGGCCGTGATGGGGCTGCTGTTGCTGCTGTCGCTGATGTCGTGGACCTTCATCTTCCGCAAGTGGTTCGCGATCCGCCGCGCACGCGCGCAGACCGAGCGCTTCGAAAAGGATTTCTGGTCGGGCGGCGACCTGCAGGCGCTGTACCAGAGCGCAGCCAATAACCGCCACACGATCGGCGCGCTCGAGCGCATCTTCGAAGCCGGCATGCGTGAATTCCTGAAGGCGAAGGAAAAGCGCCTGAGCGATCCGGGGCTCGTGCTCGACGGCGCACGCCGCGCGATGCGCGCGGCGTTCCAGCGCGAAATGGACGTGCTCGAAGCGAATCTCGCGTTCCTCGCGTCGGTCGGCTCGGTCAGCCCGTACATCGGTCTGTTCGGCACCGTGTGGGGCATCATGAATTCGTTCCGCGGCCTCGCGAATGTGCAGCAGGCCACCCTCGCGAACGTCGCGCCGGGCATCGCCGAGGCGCTCGTCGCCACGGCGATCGGCCTGTTCGCCGCGATTCCGGCCGTGGTCGCGTACAACCGCTACGCGCACGACATCGACCGCCTCGCGATCCGCTTCGAGACCTTCATCGAAGAATTCTCGAACATCCTGCAGCGTCAGGCCCAGTAAGGAGCTCGCCATGGCAGGAAGTCCCATTCGATCCAGCATGCGCGGCGGCCGCTCGCGCCGCGCGATGGCCGACATCAACGTCGTGCCGTATATCGACGTGATGCTCGTGCTGCTGGTGATCTTCATGGTGACGGCGCCGCTCGTCGCCCCGTCGATCATCAATCTGCCGACCGTCGGCAATGCCGCGCCGCAGGAGCAGACGCCGCCCGTCGTCGTCAACATCAACGCCGACCGCACGATGAGCGTCAAGTACAAGGGCGACTCCGGCGCGACGCAGGAAGACACGATGACCAAGGCCGAGCTCGACAGCTTCATCGTGGCCCGGCAGGCCGACCATCCGGACCAGCCGGTGGTGATCGCGGCCGACAAGACCGTGCAGTACGATGCGGTCATGACCGTGATGTCGGATCTGAAGGCGCGCGGCGTCAAGCGCGTCGGCCTCCTCGTCAAATCGCAATGAACCGGCAGCAACCCACGCGCGGCAACACCTACCCGTCGCAACCGCCGCGCGAGCGCGGCACCTGGCGCGCGTTCGCGCTCGCCGCGCTGATGCACGTCCTGCTTGCGCTGTTCCTGTACCACGGCGTGCAGTGGCAGAACAGCACGCCGGCCGGCGCCGAAGCCGAACTGTGGACCGAGGTCCCCGACGTTCCCGCACCGCGGCCCGTCGTCGCACCGACGCCGCCCGTGAAGGTCGCGCCGCCCCCTCCCCCGGTGAGAGACGAACAGGCGGACATCGCGTTGCAGCAGAAGAAGCGCCAGCAACAAGAGGCGGCCGCACGCGAAGCGCAGCTCGAGCAGCAGCGCCGCGAGCAGCAGCTGAAGCAGCAGGAAGAGGAAGCGCGGCGCGCCCAGCTGGCGGCCCGGCAAGCGGCGGCGCTCGCCGCGGAAAAGGCCGCCGAACGCGAAAAGCAGAAGCAGAAGCAGGCGGCGAAGCTCAAGCAGCAACTCGCCGAGCAGCAAAAGCTCGAACAGCAGAAACTGGAGCAGCAAAAGCTCCAGCAGCAGAAGCAGGCGCAGCTCGAGGCCCAGCAGGCAGCCAAGGCGAAGGCCGACGCAGCCGCAAAGGAAAAGGCGGACGCGCAGGCCAAGGCAAAGGCCGAAGCGGCCGCGCGCGCGAAGGCCGACGCGGCGGCCAAGGCCAAGCTCGACCGGGAACGAAATGCGCGCCTCGCGCAGTTGCAGGGTCTCGCGGGCGCGGGCGACGGCGGCGGCCAGGGGCTCGCGAAAAGCGGCACCGGCACGGGCTCCGGCGGCAACGCGGCCTCGCCCGGCTATGCGGACAAGGTGCGCCGTCGCGTGAAGCCGAACATCGTCTGGGGCGGCGAGCGCGCCGGATTGACGACCGTCGTGAAGATTCGCTGCACGCCGTCGGGCGACCTGCTGAGCGTATCGGTCGCGCGGCCGAGCGGCAATTCGGGGTGGGATCAGGCGGTGGTCAGCGCGATCCAGGCGTCGGTGCCGTTGCCGCCCGATACTGACGGTCGTACCCCATCGAGCATTACGATTACCTTCAAGGCGGCGGAGTGAACGGAAATGCGCTTACACTCCGGGCTTCGCTGCGAAACGGGAACGAACAGGGTATTTTTACTGTCTCTGCGCTTGCGCAGCGATCCAAGTCACATGGGAAGCAAGAAGCATGAGTTTGATGACGAAACTAGGTTTCAGGGCACTCGTGGCATCGTGTCTGATTGCGGCCGGCGGCGCCGCTAACGCGCAGGTCAACGTGCTGATCACCGGCGTCGGATCGACCCAGTTCCCCATCGCGACCGCGAATTTCGCGAACGAGGCGGGCCTGCCGCAGCAGGTCACGTCGATCGTGCGCGCCGACCTCGCCCGCAGCGGCAAATTCACCAACATCGACGCCGGCAGCACGCCCGTGCCCGAGACCGCCTCGGTCGATCTCGGCGCCTGGAAGGCCAAGGGCGCGAACGCGTTCGTCGCCGGCAGCGTGAACCGCGAAGCGAACGGTCAGTACAAGGTGAACTTCATCCTGTACGACACCGTCAAGCAGCAGAGCCTCGGCGGCCTGTCGCTGACCGCGAACGACACCACGCTGCGCACCGCCGGCCACAAGATCGCCGACTACATCTACCAGAAACTGCTCGGCGTGCGCGGCGTATTCGCCACGCGTCTGTCGTACGTGATCAAGACGGGCAACCGCTACCAGCTGCAGATCTCGGATTCGGACGGCCAGAACGCGCGCATCGCGCTGTCGAGCACCGAGCCGATCATCTCGCCGGCGTGGTCGCCGAGCGGCACGAAGGTTGCCTACGTGTCGTTCGAGCGCAAGAAGCCGATCGTCTACATCCACGACCTGCCGACCGGCCGCCGCTATATGGTCTCCGACCAGAAGGGCAACAACAGCGCACCGGCGTGGTCGCCGGACGGCAACACGCTGGCCGTCGCGCTGTCGCTGACGGGCAATACGCAGATCTATACGGTCAACGCCAACGGCGGCGGGCTGCGCCGGCTCACGCAGAGCAGCTCGATCGACACCGAGCCGTTCTATTCGCCGGACGGCCACTGGATCTACTTCACGAGCGACCGCGGCGGCGCGCCGCAGATCTACCGGATGCCCGCGCAAGGCGAAAGCGCCGGCGCGGCCCAGCGCGTGACCTTCACGGGCAGCTACAACACGAGCCCGCGCGTGAGCCCGGACGGCAAGCTGCTCGCCTACATCTCCCGTACCGGCGGGGGGTTCAAGCTGTACGTCCAGGATTTGCAGACCGGCGCGGCGAACGCCATCACGAACACCAATCGCGACGAATCGCCGAGCTTCGCGGCTAACGGCCAGTACATTCTCTACGCGACCCAGTCGGGCGGCCGCAACGTGCTGGCAGCAGTGCCCACCGACGGCAGCGCGCCGCCGCAGATTCTGTCCGTCCAGGGCGGCTCCGTTCGTGAGCCGTCGTGGGGACCCTTCATGCAATGACCACACAAGGAGAGTAACCATGATGTCGAATAAAGCTCGTCTGGCTCTGGCCGTGATGATGATCAGCGCGCTCGCAGCGTGCAAATCGGGCGTGAAGCTCGACGACAAGGCCAACAACGCCGGCGCGGTCAGCACGCAGCCGAGCGCGGACAACGTCGCGCAAGTGAACGTCGATCCGCTGAACGATCCGAACAGCCCGCTCGCGAAGCGCAGCATCTACTTCGACTTCGACAGCTATTCGGTGAAGGACGAGTACCAGCCGCTGCTGCAGCAACACGCTCAGTACCTGAAGAGCCACCCGCAGCGTCACGTGCTGATCCAGGGCAACACCGACGAACGCGGCACCAGCGAGTACAACCTCGCGCTGGGCCAGAAGCGTGCGGAAGCCGTCCGCCGCGCGATGGCGCTGCTCGGCGTGAACGACTCGCAGATGGAAGCCGTGAGCCTCGGCAAGGAAAAGCCGCAGGCAACGGGCCACGACGAAGCATCGTGGGCGCAGAACCGTCGCGCCGACCTCGTCTACCAACAGTAAGTAACGGAAGAATTGCCGTATGACGCACCGTGTATCCTGGCTGCGCGTTGCCGCAGCGTTCTGCGTCGTCGGCGCGGCGTGGTCGGCCGCGCCGGCGCACGCCGGCATGTTCGACGACAACGAGGCGCGCCGCGCCGTGCTCGATCTGCGCAGCAAGAGCGACAACCTGGCCAGCCAGTTGTCGGCAGCCCAGCGTACGATCCTCGATCAATCCGGCCGTATCGACCAGCTGAACCAGCAGGTCGCAACGCTACGCGGCGAGAACGAGGACCTGACGAACCGGCTGACGACGCTCGAACGGCAGCAGAAGGAGTACTACCAGGATCTCGACACGCGGCTCAAGAAGTTCGAGCCGCAACAGGCGACGATCGATGGTGTCGAAGGCACCGTTCAGCCCGGTGAAACGGATGCGCTCAGCGCGGCGCAGCAGCAGTTCCGCAACGGCAATTTCAAGGCTGCCGCGGCGTCGTTCCGCAGCTTCATCGCGAAGTATCCGCAAAGCCCGTACCAGCCGACCGCGCAATACTGGCTCGGCAATGCGCAATACGCGCTGCGCGACTACCGCGGGTCGACGGCGACTTGGCAGGCGATCGTGAGCAAGTATCCGCAGCATCCGCGCGCGGCCGATGCGCTCGTCGCGATCGGCACGAACCAGCTCGAACAAGGCCAGAAGGCGGCCGCGAAGAAGACGTTCGAGCAGGTCGTATCGCAGTACGCCGGGTCGAACGCGGCGCAGACGGCGCAGGGCAAGATCGAGAGCATCAAGTAAATCGTCGTGACGGGTCGTTGACAGGTATACCACCCGCCGCTATAATCTTTTGCTCTTTGGGTCGTTAGCTCAGTTGGTAGAGCAGCGGACTTTTAATCCGTTGGTCGCGTGTTCGAGTCACGCACGGCCTACCAAGGATGTAAAAAAGGGGCTTCCGGGAAACCGGAAGCCCCTTTTTCATTGGTGCTCGCCGGTTGAGTCTCCGGGCTGCCGCGGCTGCATCTCCATCGCCCTACCCGTTCTCCGACATCCTCGCCGCGACGATCACGCGCGTTCGCGTCATCCCCACGCTGCGTGCGCAGCCACCGCCGCAGCGTCGCACCGAGCACCGCACGGAACGCCTGCTCCGAGTGCGAGCCGAGCGCTAACCCGATCGCCGCTTCGCCCGCGCCGCGTCTGCTGCAGCAACGCGCACGCCCGCATCGCCCGGCTCCGCACGACGAACAAACCAATATCCCTTCACTGAAATGTCGCGCCCCGATCGACAGGCAACAGATGAAACGCGACCATGCGGCATCGCGAGCGAGCCGTCGACGCCGGGCCATGCAAGGCGCCGCACGCGCCCGTCACCGCGCCGCGAATTCCTGCCCGACGACAACCATCGACGCCACGCGTCCATGAGACGTTTACGCCAAAAATGTCGCTATCGGCTATCGAAACCCTCATCCGTAACGCCCAGAATAGCCATGCATCGCCCGAGATCGCGGCACCAGCCGCTCAACCCACCAAAGGACGCATCATGCTGAACTGGAACGAATACCGGAAGGAACTGACGACTCGCATCGGCGACATCGCGAAGCTCTCGCCCGACACGTTGGCCGGCTACAAGGCGCTGTCGGGCGCCGGCGCGAAGACGGGCCATCTCGACGCGAAGACGCGCGAGCTGATCGCCCTCGCGGTGGCCGTCACGACACGCTGCGACGGCTGTATCGCGGTGCACACTGCCGAAGCCGCGAAGCACGGCGCGACCAAGGAGGAAGTGGCCGAGGCGCTCGGCGTCGCGATCGCGCTGAATGCGGGCGCGGCGCTCGTCTACTCGGCACGCGTGATGGACGCGCTCGGCGACTGACGCGCGCGCCGCGTAGCCGCCGAATCGTCACCCGACGATCGCGGCGGCCAGTCCAGCGGGCCGGCCGCCGCGAACTCCGCTACCATGCGCGACAGTTCATCGCGAAGGAGCGCTCCATGTGCCGCTGGCTCGCCTACACCGGCAATCCGATCCCGCTCGAGACCGTGCTGTTTCGCGCGAAGCATTCGCTGATCGACCAGAGCCTGCATTCGGAACTCGGCGTGACGACGACCAACGGCGACGGCTTCGGGATCGGCTGGTACGGCCATCCCGATGAACTGCCGTTCCGCTACCGCTCCGTGCATCCCGCCTGGAACGACCGCAATCTGCGCGAAGCGGCCCGCGCGATCCACTCGCGCATGTTCGTCGCGCATATCCGCGCGGCGACCGATGCGCCCGTGCAGGAAACCAACTGCCATCCGTTCCGCCACGGCCGCTGGCTGTTCGCGCACAATGGGCTGATCCGCGATTTCCACAAGCTGCGCCGCGACCTGACGATGAAGGTCGACCCCGCGCTGTTCTCGACGCTGGAAGGCTCGACCGACTCCGAATTGATGTTTCGTCTCGCGCTGACCTACGGCCTGGAGCAAGCCCCGCTGCCCGCGCTCGAGCGCATGGTCGGCGTGATCGAGGAAACCGCGGCGCGGTATCGCGTCGCCGAGCCGCTCAACATGACGGTCTGCGCGACCGACGGCGAGCGGATCGTCGCGGCGCGCTATTCGAGCGAACGGCAATCGCGATCGCTGTTCCACAGCACGTCGTTCAGGCATTTGCACGAACTGTATCCGCACAATCCGCGTATCGCGGAAGTGGGCAACGATGCGTTCATGGTCGTATCCGAGCCGCTCGTCGACCTGCGCGGCGCATGGGAAGAAGTGCCCGAAAGCACGGCAATCGTCGCGCATGGGGCCGATGTACAGCAGCGGCCATTCAATCCAAGGCACAAGTGACGCGCTTTTCCCGGAATATCAGTCACTTGCCGAGGGCGCGGCATTGCGCCCGGGGATATTTATCCGCGGAAATTCGCGGCGTAAAACCTCGCGCAAAAAATATGATTCTAAAATCCTCTAGATTGACAGCCGATTAACGAACCATCTTGCGGCCCCATTTTAATCTGGCAATTCTATTTAAAACGGAAATACTCGCCACCGCATTATCCGTGCCGAAATGGAAAGTCACGCCATCACGCGCGCGATACGCTGATGCGATGTCAGGCCATACCGAGCAAGGCGGCGGCAATAATGCCTGGGTTCGTTTCAATTCGATTACCACCCTTATTTCAAATTGTTACGCAGTCCGTGGAAATTGCCAGTCGCGCACTCTCCGCTGCAATATTTCGTAATAAGATAGGAAATTTACGAGACATCGAAAAGCACGTTACAATCGGCCGACATTGCGATCGACAGATCGACTCAAAACAAAATTGCCCCTCGATTTTCGGCATATCGGCTCTGAAATGAATCATCCTGCCAATCCTTCTCCGCCCGATCCACTGTCAGGCGGCCGCAGCGCATTTTCGGGCGCGAACCCGCGCCCGTTCGTCGTGTGGCTGACGGGCGTGTCGGGCGCCGGCAAGTCCACGCTCGCCAGCTTGCTGAAGCTGCAGCTGGACGCGCTCGGGCATCGAACTTATCTGCTCGACGGCGACACGCTGCGCGAAGGGTTGAACCGGGATCTCGGCTTCAGCGATGCCGACCGGCGCGAGAACATCCGACGCACGGCCGAAGTGGCGCGGCTGATGACGGATGCGGGCTTCATCGTGATCGCCGCGCTGATCTCGCCGTTCGCGGACGCACGCGCCCAAGCGCGTGCGCGCTTCGCGCCCGGCACGTTCGTCGAGGTATTCGTCGACGTGGCGCTGGAGGTTGCCGAGGCACGCGATCCGAAGGGGCTGTACGTGTTGGCGCGACGCGGAACCATCCAGCAATTCACCGGCATCGGCTCGCCGTACGAGCAACCGGAGTCGCCCGAAGTACACGTGAGGACGGCGGAGGCGAGCCCCGACGCCTGCGTGGCCGAGATCATGCGGCAATTGCCGTTGTAGGCCGCGCTCGCACGGCAAACATCGACTCACCACCATTGCGGCGAGCACGCACAACACATCGACTGCGGCGCGACCCGCATCCGGGTCGTCCGTCATCCACGGCAGCCGCTACACGCCGATTCCTTCGTCGAGCGCCGCATGCGCCGCCTGCGCACCCGCAACGCAACCAACGCACAAAAAAGCGGGGCAACTCACATCGAGCTGCCCCGCTTTTTACTGCAACCGACAGAAACCGCGCCGGCTCAGCGTCCGCCCGTCTTCTGCGTGCTGCCCGACTGCCGCCCGCGCACCAGCTTCCACAGCGCACCGAGCGCAACCGGCACGACGGCAGCGCCGATCCCCGCCAGCACGATCACGTTCAGGTACTGCCGGATGAACGGAATATTGCCGAAGAAGTAACCGAGCAGCACCAGCAGCAGCACCCACAGGAGCGCCCCGATCACGTTGAACAACTGGAAGCGCGTGAAGCTCATCGCCGATGCACCGGCGACGAACGGCGCGAACGTGCGCACCACCGGGATGAACCGCGCGAGCACGATCGTCTTGCCGCCATGCTTGTCGTAGAACGAATGCGTCTTCTGCAGCGCCGCGCGATCGAGGAAGCGCTCGAGCACCGGGATATGCGTATTGAACACCTTCGGCCCGATCCAGCGGCCGATCAGGTAGTTGACGGTATTGCCGGCCGTCGCCGCGACGAGCAGCAGCGCGATCAACGCGCCGACGTTCATGTCGCCGGTTGCCGCGAACGCACCGCCGATGAACAGCAGCGAATCGCCGGGCAGGAACGGCAGCACGACGAGCCCCGTCTCGCAGAACACGATCAGGAACAACACCAGATACACCCATGCGCCGTACTGCCGGATGAAGTCGCCGAGGAACGCGTCGATGTGCAGGACCAGGTTGACGAAATGAAGCAGCGTATCCAAATGCGATTCCTCGAAGGCGAAGGGCCGGACCGGCCGGAACAAGCGTGAACGCCCGCCGGACAAGGCGGCGCGCGCAACGGAGCCCCATGATACCGAAACTACCTCAAGGCTCCGTGAAAAAACGTAACGGCCGGCGGCTCCGGCACGCCGCCGCCGCGTCGCTATAATTCGGCCATGTCCGAAATCACCCAAACGGTCGCGGGCGACGCGTCCGCCCCTGCCCCGCGCCGCCTGCGCGCGATCCTGCCGCTGCCCGACCAACTGATCAGCCAGATCGCGGCCGGCGAGGTCGTTGAGCGCCCGGCGTCGGTCGTCAAGGAATTGCTCGAGAACGCGATGGATGCCGGCGCGCGCTCGCTGCGCATCGTGCTCGAGGAAGGCGGCGTCAAGCGCATCTCGATCACCGACGACGGCTGCGGCATTCCGCCCGACGAGCTGCCGCTCGCGCTGATGCGCCACGCGACCAGCAAGATCCGCTCGCTCGAAGAGCTCGAGGCCGTGGCGACGCTCGGTTTTCGCGGCGAAGCGCTGGCGTCGATCGCGTCGGTCGCCGAGCTGGCGATCACCAGCCGCACGGCCGACGTCGCGCATGCGACGAAGATCGACGCGACGACCGGCGCGCTGTCGCCGGCCGCCGGCGCGGTCGGCACGACGATCGAGGTGCGCGAGCTGTACTTCAACACGCCCGCGCGCCGCAAATTCCTGAAAAGCGAGCAGACCGAGTTCGGCCACTGCATCGAAATGATCCGCCGCGCGGCGCTCGCACGCCCGGACGTCGCGATCTCGGTGCTGCACAACGGCAAGGCCGTCGAGCACTGGAACGCGAGCGAACCGGCGCAGCGCGTCGCGAAGATCCTCGGCGACGGCTTCGCGACCGCCCATCTGCCGCTCGACGAACGGGCCGGGCCGCTGGCCGTATACGGCTGCGCCGGCCTGCCGACCGCGAGCCGCGGCCGCGCGGACCAGCAATACTTCTTCGTGAACGGCCGCTTCGTGCGCGACAAGCTGCTCACGCACGCGGTGCGCGCCGCGTATGAGGACGTGCTGCACGGCGACCGCTATCCGTCCTACGTGCTGTTCCTCGACCTGCCGCCGGAAGCCGTCGACGTGAACGTGCATCCGTCGAAGATCGAAGTGCGCTTCCGCGATTCGCGCTCGATCCACCAATACGTGTTCCACGCGGTGCAGCGCGCGCTCGCGCGCCATGCGGGCGCGTCGCCGGACACGACCGCCGGCGGCCACGCCGCGCACCTCGAAGCCCCGCCACGCGAGCCCGCCTCGTTCGGCGATACGCCGCTCGGTCAGCGCAGCGCGGCGGGCACGGGCGCGACGGGCTTTTCGCCGGCGGCTTCGTTCGGTGCTTCGTCGAGCTCCTCGTCCACTTCGTCCGCCTCGTCGCCCGGCAGCACGTGGATGCGTCAGGCGCGCATGACGCAGGGCACGCTGCCGGTCGCACAGCCGCTCGCGCTCTACGACGCGCTGTTCGGCCGCAAGGACACGGCCGACGGCACGCCGCTCGTCGCACGCGATTCCGCCGATCCAGCCGACCCGTCGCGCACTCCGCTGCCCGGCTTCGCCGCCATGCCGCTCGCGGCCGCCGCGCACGACGAGCAGCCGCTCGGCTTCGCACTCGGCCAGATCCACGGGATCTATGTGCTCGCTCAAAACGCGCACGGCCTCGTGATCGTCGACATGCACGCGGCCCACGAACGAATTCTCTACGAGCAGTTCAAGAACGCGCTCGCCGATCGCACGGTCGCCGTGCAGTCGCTGCTGCTGCCGATATCGATGACGGCGACGCCGGTCGAGATCGGCACCGTCGAGGAAGAGCGCGACACGCTCGAATCGCTCGGCTTCGATCTCGCGGTGCTGTCGCCGACGACGCTCGCGATCCGCGCGGTGCCCGCGCTGCTGAAGGATGCCGACCTGCAGTCGCTCGCCCGCGCGGTGCTGGCCGATCTGCATGCGTTCGGCGGCTCGCGCGTGCTCACCGAGCGCCAGCACGAGCTGCTCGGCACGCTCGCGTGTCACCACGCGGTGCGCGCGAACCGGCGCCTGACGCTCGACGAGATGAACGCGCTGCTGCGGCAGATGGAAGCGACCGAGCGCGCCGATCAATGCAATCACGGCCGACCGACGTGGTATCAGCTGACGCTGAACGACCTCGACCGCCTGTTCATGCGCGGCCAATGAGCGTTTCGTTGCAGTCCCGTCCGACGACGATCGCATGCCTGCTCGGCCCCACCGCGTCCGGCAAGACGGCCGCCGCGCTCGCGCTGGCCGCGCGCCGGCCGATCGAGATCGTCAGCGTCGATTCGGCGCTGGTGTACCGCGACATGGATATCGGCACCGCGAAACCGACGCGCGACGAACGCGCGCGCGTGCCGCACCATCTGATCGACATCATCGACCCGGCCGATTCGTACTCGGCCGCGAGCTTTCGCGCGGACACGCTGCGGCTGATCGCCGAGATCGCCGCGCGCGGCAACACGCCGCTGCTCGCCGGCGGCACGATGCTGTACTACAAGGCGCTGACGCAGGGGCTCAACGACCTGCCGGGCGCCGACCCGGCGCTACGCGCGGAACTCGATGCCGACGCCGCACGCGACGGCTGGCCCGCGCTTCATGCGCGGCTGGCGCGGATCGATCCGGCGACCGCCGCGCGGCTCGCGCCGAACGATGCGCAGCGCATCCAGCGCGCGCTCGAGGTGTGCATGCTGAGCGGGCAACCGATGTCCGCGCTGCTCGCCGCGCCGCGCGCCGCGGACGATGCGGCCGCCGCCTACCGCTTCGTGCCGGTCGCGCTCGAGCCGTCGGACCGCGCGGTGCTGCATGCGCGCATCGCGCAGCGCTTCGACGCGATGCTCGAGGCGGGCTTCATCGACGAAGTCGAACGACTGCGCCGCCGCGAGGATCTTCATCTGGGGCTGCCGTCGATGCGCTGCGTCGGCTACCGGCAGGCGTGGGAGTACCTCGACGGCGCCATCGACTACCGGACGATGCGCGACAAGGGCATCTTCGCGACGCGCCAGCTGTGCAAACGGCAGATCACGTGGCTACGCGCGATGCCCGAACGGATCGTGGTCGACTGCATCGCACGCGATTCGACCGCGCAGGCGCTCGATGCGCTCGAGCGCGTGCTCGACGGCCGCGCCGCGCGCTGACGCGCCCGCGTCGCGAGCCGCCGCACTTACTGCGCGAGCGTCACGAGATTGGCGTCGCGCACCAGCTGCCAGCGGCCGTCGCGCTTGCGGAAGATCGTCAGCGTGTGGCCCGAGCGCCGCACGGTGTCGCCGCCCGGCGGCGTCGCGTCGATCTCGATGAAATTGCGCAGATACGCCCAGTCGCCCATCACGCGCAGCTCGTCGATCCGGTAACGGCCGTCGACGGCCGCCGCGTGCGCGCCGCGCGATGCGGCTGCGAACGCCGCCTTGTCGAACGGCGGCTGGCCGGCGACCATGAAGATCGCATCGTCGGCGATCAGGTCGAGCACGGTCGCCAGATCGCCGCGGCGGCTCGACACGAACCAGGTTTCCACCAGCGTGCGAATCGCGTGTTCGTCTTCGGTCATCGTCGTCCCTCCTTCAATGCCGCATCGGCACGCCCGCGCCGAGCGCGAAAAAAAACCGCCCGGATCGTCTCCGGGCGGCTTTCGTCACTGCATGCTGCGGCGGCGCGTCAGACCACGACCGTCTGCGCCTCGCCTTCGCGGCTCGCACGCACGGTGCCGATCTTCCACACCTGCTCGCCGGCGGCCGTCAGGTCGGCGATCGCCGCGTCCGCATCGGCTGCCGCGACGATCACGGCCATCCCGATCCCGCAGTTGAACACGCGGTGCATTTCGGCGTCCGCAACGCCGCCGTGCTCCTGCAGCCACTTGAACAGCGGCGGCAGCGGCCAGGCGTTCTGGTCGAGCTCGGCGGTGAGGCCTTCGCGCAGCACGCGCGGAATGTTCTCGACGAGACCGCCGCCGGTGATGTGCGCCATGCCCTTCACCGTCAGCTTCTGCATCAGCGCGAGCAACGGCTTCACGTAGATGCGGGTGGGCGCCATCAGCGTGTCCGCCAGCGAGCGGCCGTGGAAATCGGCCGACAGGTCGGGGTTCGCGCGCTCGATGATCTTGCGCACCAGCGAGAAGCCGTTCGAATGGATGCCGCTCGATGCGAGGCCGAGCACCACGTCGCCCGCGCCGATCGTGCTGCCGTCGATGATCTTGCTCTTCTCGACCGCGCCGACCGCAAAACCGGCCAGGTCGTATTCGCCGTCCGGGTACATGCCCGGCATCTCGGCCGTTTCGCCGCCGATCAGCGCGCAGCCCGACAGCTCGCAGCCATGGGCGATGCCCTTGACGACGGTCGCGGCCGTGTCGACGTCGAGCTTGCCGCAGGCGAAGTAGTCGAGGAAGAACAGCGGCTCGGCGCCTTGCACGAGGATGTCGTTCACGCTCATCGCGACCAGATCCTGGCCGACCGTGTCGTGTTTGTTCAGATGAAATGCGAGCTTCAGCTTGGTGCCCACGCCGTCGGTGCCCGACACGAGCACGGGCTCCCGGTACTTCTTCGGCACTTCGAACAGCGCGCCGAAGCCGCCGATGCCGCCGAGCACGCCGTCGCGCAGCGTTTTCTTCGCAAAAGGCTTGATCTTGTCGATGAGCGCGTCGCCCGCGTCGATGTCGACGCCTGCGTCGCGGTAGGACAGACCCTGAGCGTCGGGAGCGGATTTCGGAGGATTCATGGGGGAATGCGAGAAGGTCGGTAAAATGCGATTTTACCCGAAGCCGGCCCGTTGGCCGGAATTCCCAGCACCGATTCGTCAGGGATTGCATCTTGGTCGACACGTCCCCGTTTTTCCCGCTCCGCGAGCCGTGCGCCACGCTGCGCACGCGGATGCGCGCGGCCACGCGGGCGGCCGGTGTCGGCGCGATCCCCGGTGCGTGCCCCGCGTACGGCACGCGTTTCGTCAACCGCCTCGCATTGTGACCGTCGTGACCCGTCAACTGACGCTCGATCTCGGCACGCCGCCGCCCGCCACGTTCGACAACTTCATCATGAACGAGGAGAACGACGAGCTCGTGTCGCGGCTCCAGAAGCTCGACCTCGCGCTCGCGGCGGGCCCCGTGCCGGACCGGTCGTTCTACATCTGGGGCGAGCCGGGCAGCGGCCGCACCCACCTGCTGCAGGCGCTCGTGAGCGACGCGTCGTACGGCTATGCGCGCTACCTGACGCCGCAGAGCCCGCTCGGCGCGTTCACGTTCGACCCGCGCATCGGCATCTACGCGATCGACGACTGCGACAAGATGAGCGACACGCAGCAGGTCGCGCTGTTCAACCTGTTCAACGAAGTCCGTGCGCATCCGTCGAGCGCGTTCGTGGCCGCGGGCCCCGCGGCGCCGCTCGCGCTCGACGTGCGCGAAGATCTGCGCACGCGGCTCGGCTGGGGGCTGGTGTTCCACCTGTCGCCGCCGTCCGACGCCGGCAAGATCGCCGTGCTGAAGCTCGCGGCGAAGGAGCGCGGCATCGCGCTCACCGATGACATCGCCGCGTACCTGCTGACCCATTTCCGCCGTGACATGCCGAGCCTGATGGCGCTGCTCGACGCGCTCGACCGCTTCTCGCTCGAGCAGAAGCGCGCGGTCACGCTGCCGCTGCTGCGCCGGATGCTGGCGCGCCCGGGCGACGACATCGCGCCGCCCGGCACAGGCCCGAACCGCTTCGAGTAAAATGCCCTTCCATGACTAATCTGGCACTCTTTGACCTCGATCACACGCTGATCCCGACCGATAGCGACCACGAATGGGGTCGCTTCATGGTGAAGCTCGGCATCGTCGACGCGGAAAGCTTCTCGCGTCAGAACGATCAGTTCTTCGCCGACTACAAGGCCGGCAAGCTCGACATCCACGCGTACCTGTGCGCGATGCTCACGCCGCTCGCGAAGTATTCGCGCGCGCAGCTGGCCGAATGGCACGAGCAGTACATGCACGAGGTGATCCGCCCCGCGATGACGCCCGCCGCGCTCGAGCTGGTGCGCAAGCACCTCGACGCCGGCGACCTGTGCTGCGTCGTGACGGCGACCAACGAATTCATCACGCGCCCGATTGCGACCGCGTTCGGCGTCGAGACGCTGATCGCGTGCGAAGTCGAAACGACCGACGGGCATCCCGACTCGCCGTACACGGGCCGGCCGACCGGCACGCCGAGCTATCGCGAAGGCAAGATCGTGCGCACCGAAGCATGGCTCGCGTCGCTCGGCAAGCACTGGGACGACTTCGAGCACAGCTACTTCTACAGCGACTCGCACAACGACATCCCGTTGCTCGAGAAAGTCACCGACCCGATCGCGACCAACCCCGACGACACGCTGCGCGCGCATGCAAGCAACCGCGGCTGGCGCATCCTGGACCTCTTCTGAACGTCGTGATCAAAAAATTCATTCGCAAGCTGCTCGGCCAGGACGGCACCGAGCAAGCGGCCCCGGCCGCAGCAGCCTCAGCTTCGGCCTCTGCCTCGGCCGAACCGCCCGCCACTTCGCCGCGCGCCGCCAAGGGCAGCCGCAGCACCGCCGCGGCGAAGAAGCCGCGCAGCAACCACGAACCGACCGTCGTGCCGGCCAGCGTGCACCGGATCGATCCGTCGCTGATCTCGAAGAACGCGGTGCGCGTGACCGACACGCTGCAGCAGGCGGGCTTCCGTGCGTTCATCGTCGGCGGCGCGGTGCGCGACCTGCTGTTCGGGATCGCGCCGAAGGACTTCGACGTCGCGACCGACGCGACGCCGACCGAGGTGCAGCGCCTGTTCCGCCGCGCCCGCCTGATCGGCCGCCGCTTCCAGATCGTGCACGTGCAGTTCGGTCAGGAGCTGATCGAGGTGTCGACGTTCCGCGCGCTGGTCGATGCGCCGCCCGAGGCCGCGCCGGCCGAGCCGCCGAAGCGCCTGAAGCGCGACGAGCTCGATCGCCGTACGCATGCGGTCGACGCGAGCGGCCGCGTGCTGCGCGACAACGTCTGGGGCGAGCAGCACGAAGACGCGGCGCGCCGCGACTTCACGATCAACGCGATGTACTACGACCCGTCGACGCAGACGGTGCTCGATTACCACGACGGGATGGCCGACATGCGCGCCCGTCTGCTGCGGATGATCGGCGATCCGGCCACCCGCTATCGCGAGGATCCGGTGCGGATGCTGCGCGTGGTGCGCTTCGCGGCGAAGCTCGGCTTCGAGATCGAGCCGCACACGCGCGAGCCGATCAAGCCGCTGGCCGACCTGATCAACAACGTGCCGGCCGCGCGCCTGTTCGACGAGATGCTGAAGCTGCTGCTGTCGGGCCACGCGCTCGCGTGCCTGAAGCAGCTGCGCGAGCAGGGGCTGCACCACGGGCTGCTGCCGCTGCTCGACGTCGTGCTCGAACAGCCGCAGGGCGAGAAGTTCATCACGCTCGCGCTGAACAACACCGACGCGCGCGTGCGCGCCGGCAAGCCGGTGTCGCCCGGCTTCCTGTTTGCGACGCTGCTGTGGCACGACATGCGCCAGCGCTTCGAGCAATACTCGGCCGACGGCGAATTCCCGGTGCCGGCCCTCCATCGCGCGATGGACGACGTGCTCGACATGCAGACCGAGAAGCTCGCGATCCACAAGCGCTACTCGGCCGACATGCGCGAGATCTGGGGCCTGCAGCTGCGCCTCGAGAAGCGCTCGGGCCGCAGCGCGATGCGGCTGCTGGAACACCAAAGATTTAGAGCGGGGTATGATTTCCTCCTGTTACGCTGCGAATCCGGCGAGCTCGATGCAGAGGTCGGCCAGTGGTGGACGGATTTCATCGAAGGCGATGCAGCCGCGCGTGAGGCCCTCCTCACGCAGGGCGGCTCGAAGGAAAAATCGCCGCGCAAGCGGCGCCGCCGCGGCGGCGCGCGAAACCGCCAGCCGGGCGAAGGTGCAGCCGAGCAGTCGCGGGACACCAAGGGCGGTTCGGGCGACTGACGCTCGCTGGCGAACGACGTAGGAAGTGATGCCATGACGGTTGCATATATCGGACTGGGGGCGAATCTCGGCGATGCGCGCCAGACTCTGAAGGACGCGGTGGTGTGCCTGGCACAGCAGCGCGCCATCTCGGTCCTCGGCAAATCGAGCCTGTATCGCACGGCGCCGTTCGAAGCGAGCGGCGACGATTACTACAACTGCGTCGTCAAGCTCGACACGACGCTGTCGGCCCGCGAGCTGCTCGCGCTCTGCCAGAAGATCGAACATCACTTCGGGCGCGAGCGCCCGTATCGCAACGCACCGCGCACGCTCGACCTCGACATCCTGCTGTTCGGCACCGATGCGATCGACGAGCCCGACCTGATCGTCCCGCATCCCCGCCTCACCGATCGTGCCTTCGCGCTCGTGCCGCTCATCGAAATCGACCCGGCGCTCGACATCCCGCTGCGCGGCCGCGCCGACGCATTTCTCGCGGCCGTCGCCGATCAGCGCGTCGAGAAGGTGCAGACCTGCCAATGCCTGATGCAGAAGGCCCTCGCCGCCGGCGCAGACGCCGACAAGAACCGCTGCCGATGAACAATGCTCCGCTGACCGTCACCGCGCCCGATCTGCGCGCCCCGCACCGCTACCTGGTGATCGAAGGCCCGATCGGCGTCGGCAAGACGACGCTCGCGCGCCTGCTCGCCGAACGCTGGTCGATGCAGGCGCTGCTCGAGCGCCCGCAGGACAACCCGTTTCTCGAACGCTTCTACCGCGACACCGCGCGCTACGCGCTGCCCGCGCAGCTCGCGTTCGCGCTGCAGCGCGCGCAGCAGGCGCGCGAGCTGCTCGGCGCGCTCGACACCGGCCGGCCGGTGGTCGCCGATTTCATGCCGCAGAAGAACGACATCTTCGCGCGGCTGAACCTGCCGGAAGACGAATGGCAGCTGTACCGCGCGATCGCCGCGCACGTCGACGTACCGCAGGCGCCCGCGCCCGATCTGGTCGTCTATCTGCAGGCGAGCCCCGAGGTGCTGTTCTCGCGCATCCAGAAGCGCGGGCTGCCGATGGAGCTGCAGATCAGCGACGCGTACCTGCGCGCGCTGGTCGACGCCTACAACGAATTCTTCTATCACTACGACCGCACGCCGGTACTGACGGTCGCGGCCGAACATCTGAACCCGCTGGATTCCCCCGAAGACCTCGCGCTGCTGATCGAGCGCATCGACACGATGCGCGGCCGCAAGGAATTCTTCGTCAAGGGCGAGACGACGCGCTGACGCGCGCACCGCCCGCCGTTCCTCCCCCATTCGAACCGGATTTCCCCATGACCTATCTCCAGGAATCGAGCCGGCCTGCGATCACTGTGCCGAAGCTGCAGGCAATGCGCGAAGCCGGCGAGAAGATCGCGATGCTGACCTGCTACGACGCGAGCTTCGCCGCGCTGCTCGATCGCGCCGGCACCGACGTGCTGCTGATCGGCGACTCGCTCGGCAACGTGCTGCAAGGCCACACGACCACGCTGCCCGTGTCGCTCGACGACATCGCGTACCACACCGCGTGCGTCGCGCGCGTGCAGCCGCGCGCGCTGGTCGTCGCCGATCTGCCGTTCGGCACCTACGGCACGCCCGCAGAAGCGTTCGCCCATTCGGTCGCGCTGATGCGCGCGGGCGCGCAGATGGTCAAGCTCGAAGGCGGCGAATGGCTCGCCGACACGATCCGCTTTCTCGTCGAACGCTCGGTGCCGGTGTGCGCGCATCTCGGCCTCACGCCGCAGTCGGTGCATGCGTTCGGCGGCTTCAAGGTTCAGGGCCGCACCGAAGCCGGCGCCGCGCAGTTGCTGCGCGACGCGCGCGCGATCGAGGACGCCGGCGCGCAGCTCGTCGTGCTCGAAGCGGTGCCGACGCTCGTCGCCGCCGAAGTCACGCACATGCTGAAGATCCCGACGATCGGGATCGGCGCGGGGCTCGATTGCTCGGGCCAGGTGCTGGTGCTGCACGACATGCTGGGCATCTTCCCCGGCAAGCGGCCGCGCTTCGTGAAGGATTTCATGCAAGGCCAGCCGAGCATCCAGGCCGCCGTCGAAGCGTACGTCAGCGCGGTGAAGGAGCGCACGTTCCCCGGCCCCGAGCATTCGTTCTGATACACGGGCCGGCCGCTCGCTCGCCGGGCGCGCGGCCCGGACAAAAGAAGCGCGGCGTCCTGTACGGGACGCCGCGCGGGCCGTCAGTGCATCATTTCAACACGGCGTCGAGCGCGCCGCGCAGCGCGTTGGTCAGCAGCAGCGCATCCGCGCGCGCGACGTCGTCGCGCGTGACGATCCGCTCGAGCGCGTCGAACGCCGGATCGTCGAGCAGCACGCCGCGCATCACGCCCGGCAGCACGCCGCTCGCCAGCGGCGGCGTGACCCAGCGCCCGTCGAGCTTCACGAACAGGTTCGAGCGACCGCCTTCGGTCACCTCGCCGCGCTCGTTGACGAACAGCATGTCGAAGCCGCCGAGCGCCTCGGCCGCCTGCCATGCGCGGTCGTATTCGGCACGGTGGGTCGTCTTGTGCAGCAGCAGCGCGTCGTCGCTGCGCGTCGGCGCGAAGCCGTGCGCAGACGCAAGCATCACACCGACCGGCCCCGCCGGCAGCGGCTGCAGCGCCGCGACGGTGATCTCGAGCGTTCCGTCCTTCGCGAGCGCGAGCTTCATCCGGTACGGGCCGTCGCCGTCGAGCGCCGCGCAGCGCGCGTCGATCGCGCGGCGCAACGCGGCGGCGTCGAAGCGAAAGCCGAACGCGTCGGCGCTGCGTTGCAGCCGGGCGAGATGGCGCTCGACGTGGCGGATGCCGGCCGCGCGCGTCGCGGCGGTGGTTTCGAACAAGCGGAAGCCGGGATCGGCGTCGGTCAGGAAACGCGCTTTCAATTCGCACTCCGCGTATTCGTCGGCGGCCACGCTGTCGAGGACGATGCCCGCGCCCACGCCCATCGTGCCGCGCCAACGGCCGGTAGAGGCGGCGGCGCGCGCTCCGTGCGGCGCGGCGGCGGCTGTGGCAGGAGAACCCACCGGGGGGATCGCGGTGGGTGCTTCGGGTGCTTCGGGTGCTTCGGGTGCTTCGGGTGCTTCGGGTGCTTCGGGTGCTTGAGGTGCTTGAGGTGCTTGAGGTGCTTGGGATGCTCTGTGTGCTTCAGGTACTTCCAACGCCGCGACTGCTTCAGCCGCCTCGATCATCAGCGTCCGGATCGCGACCGACAGGCAGAAGTCGCCGCAACCGGCCGCGCCGCTCGACGCCCCGTGCGGCGCATCGAGCCAGCCGATCGCACCCGTGTAGAGCCCGCGCGGCGTCGCCTCGATCGCATCGATCAGCTCCATCGTCTTGTGCTTCGGCGCGCCGGTGATCGACCCGCACGGAAACAGCGCGCGCAGCATCTGCGCGAACGTGGTGCCGTCGCGCCAGCCGGCCTCGACGGTCGACGTCATCTGCCACACCGACGCATACGGCTCGACCGAGAACAGCGCCGGCACCTTCACCGAGCCCGTGCGGGCGATGCGCGACACGTCGTTGCGCAGCAGGTCGACGATCATCACGTTTTCGGCGCGGTTCTTCGGATCGTTCGCGAGGAACGCGGCCGCCGCGGCATCTTCGTGCGGATCGGCCGAGCGCGGCGCGGTGCCCTTCATCGGCCGCGCGCGCAGCACGTCGCCGTGCTTCTCGACGAACAGCTCCGGCGAACACGATACGACCCACGCGCCGTCGGGCAGCGCGATCAGTGCGCCGTACCGCACCGGCTGACGCGCGCGCAGCCGCCGGTACAGCGCGAGCGGCGTGCCGAACATGTCGAAATTCAGCCGATACGTGTAGTTGATCTGGTACGAATCGCCCGCGCGCAGCGCGTCGTGCACGGCCGCTATCGCCGCGTCGAATGCGTCGCGCGACACGCTCTTGGCGACATGCGCGACGCCCGCGATCGACGGCGGGCCGCCGCCGTCCTGCTGCGCGAGCCATGCGTCGGCTTCGTCGCGCGACAGGCGCTCGCAGCGCGCATACAGCAAAAAGCGCAGCGGGGCGTCGCCCGGCTGCGCTCGTTGCAGATTGCGCCCGAATTCGTAATCGCCGACGACGACCGCATGTAGCCCGTCGCGCAGATCCTGCGCGAGCGCCGCGTCGACCTCGTCGAGCCGTGCCGGATCCGTGCAGACGCGTTCGTGCACGAAACCGGAATACAAACGACTCGACCGTGCGGACGCGGTCGAGTCGCAATCGTCCAAGAGCGCGAACGACGCGCTCTCGCAGCCTTCAGTCATGCGTTCACTCGAAGAAGCTCTTCATGCGGTCGAACCAGCTCTTGCTCTGCGGGCTGTGACGCGCACCGCCCTCGGCCAGCGACTTCTCGAACTGCTTGAGCAGGTCGCGCTGCTGGTCGGTCAGCTTCACCGGCGTCTCGACCTGCACGTGCACGTACAGATCGCCGGCGATGCTCGAGCGCAGCCCCTTGATACCCTTGCCGCGCAGCCGGAACGTCTTGCCGGACTGCGTGCCTTCCGGCACCGGGAACGACGCGCGGCCGGCCAGCGTCGGCACCTCGATCTCGCCGCCGAGCGCGGCGGTCGTGAACGGGATCGGCATCTGGCAGTGCAGATCGTCGCCGTCGCGCTCGAACACTGCGTGCGGCTTGATGTGGATCTCGACGTACAGGTCGCCCGGCGGCCCGCCGTTGATGCCCGGCTCGCCGTTGCCGGCCGAGCGGATCCGCATCCCGTCGTCGATGCCGGCCGGGATCTTCACCTCGAGCGTCTTGGTTTCCTTCACCTTGCCCGAGCCATGGCAGTGCGCGCACGGTTCGGGGATGTAGGTGCCGGTGCCGTGACACTTCGGGCAGGTCTGCTGGATGCTGAAGAAGCCCTGCGACATGCGCACCGTGCCCTGGCCGTGACAGGTCGGGCAGGTTTCCGGCTTCGTGCCGGGCTTCGCGCCCGAGCCGTGACAGACTTCGCACGACACCCAGCTCGGCACGCGGATCTGCGTATCGTAGCCGTGCGCGGCCTGCTCCAGCGTGATCTCCATGCTGTAGCGCAGGTCCGCGCCGCGATACACCTGCGGGCCGCCGCGGCCGCCGCGGGCGGCGCCGCCCGCGGCCTGACCGAAGATGTCGCCGAAGATGTCGCCGAACGCATCCGCGAAGCCGCCGAAGCCCTGACCGCCCGCGCCGGCCATGTTCGGATCGACGCCCGCGTGGCCGTACTGGTCGTACGCTGCACGCTTCTGGCCGTCCGACAGCATTTCATAGGCTTCCTTCGCCTCCTTGAAATGCTCTTCCGCATCCTTGTTGTCCGGATTGCGGTCGGGGTGGTACTTCATCGCAAGCTTGCGATATGCCTTCTTGATTTCGTCGTCGCTCGCATTCTTCGCGACGCCCAGAACCTCGTAGTAATCCCGTTTCGCCATATCGATTCACTGTGCCGCCACGCATCGCGCACGCGGCGGCTCCTTTCGCCCGCAGTAAAGTCTCTCGACTCGTCTGGCGCTGCACCGTCCGCGGACGGCTCACGCAGCACCCGCCAAAAAACAAATGTGCCCGGAGGGCCGCGAGGCCCGCCAGGCGTGGAGTCGATCCGGCCATCCGGAAGGAAAGACAGACCGCTGTTCAGCCGCACCGCACACCGCGCGTCGCGCGCGGCGTGCGGTGCCATGGCAACCCGGCTTAGTCCTTCTTCACTTCCTTGAACTCGGCGTCGACGACGTCGTCAGCTGCCTGCTGCGCGCCGCCCGCGTGGGCCGCACCTTCCGCTGCACCTGCCGCGCCCGCCGCACCGGCCTGCTGCGCCTGCATGTCGGCGTACATCTTTTCGCCGAGCTTCTGCGAAGCCTTGCCGAGCTCCTCGACCTTCGCGTCGATCGCCGCCTTGTCGGCCGACGTATCCTTCAGGACGTCCTCGAGCGACTTCAGCGCCGCTTCGATCTTTTCCTTCTCGCCCGCGTCCAGCTTGTCGCCGTACTCGGTGAGCGCCTTCTTCGTGCTGTGGACGAGCGCGTCGCCCTGGTTGCGCGAATCGGCCAGCTCACGCAGCTTGTGGTCTTCCGCCGCGTTCGCTTCCGCGTCCTTGATCATCTGGTCGATTTCGGCGTCGGACAGGCCCGAGTTCGCCTTGATCGTGATCTTGTTTTCCTTGCCGGTCGCCTTGTCCTTCGCGCCGACGTGCAGGATGCCGTTCGCGTCGATGTCGAAGGTCACTTCGATCTGCGGCACGCCGCGCGGTGCGGGCGGGATGCCTTCGAGGTTGAACTCGCCGAGCAGCTTGTTGCCCGCGGCCATCTCGCGTTCGCCCTGGAACACCTTGATCGTCACGGCCGACTGGTTGTCGTCCGCCGTCGAATACACCTGCGAGTGCTTCGTCGGGATCGTCGTGTTCTTGGTGATCATCTTCGTCATCACGCCGCCGAGCGTCTCGATGCCGAGCGACAGCGGGGTCACGTCGAGCAGCAGCACGTCCTTGCGGTCGCCCGACAGAACCTGGCCCTGGATCGCCGCGCCAACCGCGACGGCTTCGTCCGGGTTCACGTCACGGCGCGGTTCCTTGCCGAAGAACTCCTTCACCTTCTCCTGCACCTTCGGCATGCGGGTCTGGCCGCCGACCAGGATCACGTCGTCGATGTCCGACACCTTGACGCCGGCGTCCTTGATCGCGATACGGCACGGTTCGATCGTGCGCTCGACGAGGTCTTCCACCAGCGCTTCCAGCTTCGCGCGGGTGATCTTCAGGTTCAAGTGCTTCGGACCCGATGCGTCCGCCGTGATGTACGGCAGGTTGATTTCGGTCTGCTGGCTCGACGACAGCTCGATCTTCGCCTTTTCGGCCGCTTCCTTCAGGCGCTGCAGCGCGAGCACGTCCTTCGACAGGTCGACGCCCTGCTCCTTCTTGAACTCGCCGATGATGTAATCGATGATGCGCTGGTCGAAGTCTTCGCCGCCGAGGAACGTGTCGCCGTTGGTCGACAGCACTTCGAACTGCATTTCGCCGTCGACGTCCGCGATTTCGATGATCGACACGTCGAACGTACCGCCGCCGAGGTCGTACACGGCGATCTTGCGGTCACCCTTCTCTGCCTTGTCGAGGCCGAACGCGAGCGCCGCGGCGGTCGGCTCGTTGATGATCCGCTTGACTTCGAGGCCCGCGATGCGGCCGGCGTCCTTGGTCGCCTGACGCTGGCTGTCGTTGAAGTACGCCGGCACCGTGATCACGGCTTCCGTGACCGGCTCGCCGAGGTAGTCTTCGGCCGTCTTCTTCATCTTGCGCAGCACTTCAGCCGAAATCTGCGGCGGCGCGAGCTTCTCGCCGTGCGCTTCGACCCATGCGTCGCCGTTGTCGGCCTTGATGATCGCGTACGGCATCAGGCCGATGTCCTTCTGGACTTCCTTCTCTTCGAAGCGACGGCCGATCAGGCGCTTCACCGCGAACAGCGTGTTCTTCGGGTTGGTCACGGACTGACGCTTGGCCGGTGCGCCGACGAGCACTTCGTTATCGTCCATGTAGGCGATGATCGACGGCGTCGTGCGCGCGCCTTCCGAGTTCTCGATGACCTTGACCTGATTGCCTTCCATGATGGCGACGCACGAGTTCGTGGTGCCGAGGTCAATACCGATGATCTTTCCCATTTTTCCTAATCTCCAGAAATGCCTGTTTGCTGCGCGAAACCCCGCGTTTTTGGGCGGTTTCGCACGCCAGAATTCAACTCTGTTCCCGAAATGCGTCCGGCCGATCCGTTTTCAAGACCCGCCAAGCGATGCGGATATTAAATTTTTTCAATCGCCGCCGGTAGCCGGATCGTGCGGGGTGCCGCGGCCGTCGCCGGACGCCGCGGCGATCTTCGCGCGCGCCGCGGCCACCGCCGCCTCGAACTGCGCGAGCCCATGCCAGCCGGTCGCGCGGCCGAGCCGCTTGCCGCCGTGGAAGAAGAACCACGTCGGCACGCCGTGCAGGCCGAAGCGGCGCCCCAGCTCATGATGTTCGTAGACGTTGCAATGGAACCACTTCAGGCCCAGCGCGCGGATCGCGTCGGGTTGCGCGAGCATCGCCTTCTTCGCGATCTCGCAGTTGAAGCAGTCGACGCCCCAGAAGAACACGACGGCCAGCGCGTCGCCGGCGCCGGCGAGTTCGGCATCGAACGTGTCGGCCGCCAGCGCCTGCATGTCGAACGCCTCGAACGCAGCCGGATCGACGCCGGCGGGAAGCATCGCGGCCGCCTTACTTCGGCTGCGCGACGGTGACGAGCGCCGGGCGCAGCACGCGGTCGGCGATCATGTAGCCTTTTTGCAGCACGGCCACGACGGTGTTCGGCTCCTGCTCGGCCGGGACCATCGAAATCGCCTGGTGCTGGTGCGGGTCGAACTTCTCGCCGACCGGGTTGATCGCGACGACGCGGCCCTTCTCGAGCGCGCTCGTCAACTGGCGCAGCGTCAGCTCGACGCCTTCGCGCACCTTCGCGATGTCGCCGGAGGTATCGACGGCAGCCGCCTCGAGGCTGTCGAGCACCGGCAGCAGGTGCTCGGCGAAGCTCTCGATCGCGAACTTGTGCGCCTTCGACACGTCGTCCTGCGCGCGGCGACGGACGTTTTCGGTCTCGGCCTTCGCCCGCAGGTAGCTCTCCTGCAGCTCGGCGACCTTGGCTTGAGCCTCCGCGAGCGCCGCGTCGGCGGCTTCGGCGGCGGGAGCGGCGCCTTGTGCCGCTTGCTTCGCGCTGCCGATGTCTTCGGCCGATTGGGTAGCCGGGTTCTCTTGCGTGTTTTCCATGTCGCTGAAAGTCGATTAGAGGTTGAAGCCAAACCGGCAACCGCCGGGCCGTATGCCCGCGGCGCCGCACATTGCTGCTGCAAATAAGGCCGGAAACTGCGATTTCAAGAGGGTTATCCGCGCCGATTCGTGAAGACCGCGAAACAACCGCGCGCGCGGCGCGCGATTGCACGCATTTGCCGCCAGATTGGACGAAACGACCGGTAACACCGCTTACCAGGCAAGTACTAGCTCGGCATCGGGGCCTGCACTACACTCCATTCAAGCGTCGGAAAGCGCGTTAACCCTAGCTTGCCGCCGCCCGACATCCACCATGAGGCGAGTACCGTGAAACTGACCTTTGCGATATCGGTGGTCGCGCTGGTACTCATTGCCGGCACCACCACCATCTGCCTGTCCGGCGCCGTCACCGACCGCACCACCGAATACGGCAGCGCCCGCGCGACGTTCGACCAGATGTTCAGCGTTCACCCGAAAATCTGTCGATGATGCGCCTGTCGCGCTTGGTCGGCCGGCCGTGCAGCTCGGCCGCCGGCTCCCGGTAGGTACGGCGCCGTTCGAGTTCGGCGAGCCGCGCGGCGCGCCCGGCCTCGGTTTCCGCGTAGAGCGTCTGCGCGACGCTCGCCGGCCCGCGCACGTCGCAGATGCCCAGCACGGCAATGTGCCAGACCACTCCGTCGATCGCAATCTCGACCTCGTCGCCGACGCGCACGTCCTTCGACGGCTTGACGGCCGCGCCGCCGATCTTCACGTGGCCCTTGTCGACCGCGTCCGATGCAAGCGAACGCGTCTTGAAGAACCGCGCCGCCCACAGCCACTTGTCGATGCGCAGTTTCGCGCCCGGTTCGGTCGAAATCCTGTAGTTCATCGCGTTCAACTCACCGTTTCGGGCTGCGCCGCCTTGGCCGGCCAGCCCTGCAGATTCTCGGCGACGATCTCGCCGAGCGCGCCGATCCACGCGGACGCCCCGTTCAGGCACGGTATCCGGTGGAACGCCTGGCCGCCGCCCGCGAGAAACTCGTCGCGCACTTCCATGCCGATTTCCTCGATCGTCTCCAGGCAATCGGCCGTGAAGCCCGGACAGAACACGTCGGCGCGCCGCACGCCGGCCTCGCCGAGCTCGCGCAGCGTCGGCGCCGTGTACGGCTGCAGCCACTCGGCCTTGCCGAAGCGCGACTGGAACGTCACGCGGCATTCGAGCGTGGACAGCCCGAGCGCGGCCATCAGCAGTGCGCCCGTCTGCTGGCACTGGTCGTGATAGGGGTCGCCCAGGTCGAGCGTGCGCTTCGGCACGCCGTGGAAGCTCAGTACGAGCTTGTCGCCGGCCGCGAAGTCGGGCCGGCCGTGCTGCGCCCAGTAGTGACGCACCTGCTCGGCGAGTGCATGGATATAGGCCGGATGGTCGGCATAGTGCCGCACCGTGCGCACTTCCGGCTGGTTGCGCATCCGCGTGAGCGCGGCGAACGCGGCATCGAACGCGGTTGCGGTGGTGGACGCCGAGTATTGCGGATACATCGGCATCAACAGCACGCGTTCGACGCCCGCGCGCTTGAACTGCGCGAGCGCCTGCGCGATGTTCGGGCTGCCGTAGCGCATCGCGTAATCGACCTGCACCTGATAATCGTTCGCTGCGAGCAAATGCCGCACGCCTTCGGTCTGGCGTTCGGTGTACACCCGCAACGGCGAGCCTTCAGGCATCCAGACCGCCGCGTATTTCTTCGCCGACGCGCGGCCGCGCAACGGCAGGATCACCGTGCGCAGCAGCACCTGCCAGATGGCCTGCGGAATTTCGACGACGCGCGGATCGGACAGGAATTCGGCGAGATAGCGGCGCACCGCGCGCGGGGTCGGGGCGTCGGGCGTGCCGAGATTGATCAGCAGCACACCGATGCGATGGGCAGCCGCGACGCTCGAAGGCGGCTCAAGGTCAAAGCGCATGGGCAGGATCGTGCTCGCGGCACGCAGTCGAACGGCTCTCAATTATAGCGGGCCGCCTCGATCGGGGCGGCTGGCCGTTCGGCCGACTGGCGGCGCACACGGCGCCGCGGCACGATGGCGGGACGATGACAGAACGATGACGGTGCGCAAGCGGCCGGCTTATTGCTGGCTCAGCGCGAGCGACAGCAGCCGCGCCGTGATGTCGACGATCGGGATCACGCGGTTGTACGCCATGCGGGTCGGGCCGATCACGCCGAGCGTGCCGACGATCTTGCCGTTCACCTCGTACGGCGCGGTGACGACGCTCATTTCCTCGATCGGCACGAGCGTCGATTCGCCGCCGATGAATATCTGCACGCCCTGGGCGTGGCTCGACACGTCGAGCAGTTGCAGGAGGCCCGTCTTTTGGTCGAACACGTCGAACAGCTTGCGCAGCCGCGCCATGTCGGACGACAGGTCAGCCACTTCGAGCAGGTTGCGCTCGCCGGAAATCAGCACGGTGTCCTCGGTGTCGGGCACCTCGGTGCTGGCCGTCACGGCCGCGTGCATCAGCGTGGTCATGTCGCCGCGCAGCTGGTCGATCTCGTCGCGCAGGCGGCGGCGCACCTCGTCGAACGACAGGCCGGCAAAGTGCGCGTTGATGTAGTTCGACGCCTCGGTCAGCTGCGACGGCGTGTAGTCGCGCGGCGTTGCGAGCATCCGGTTCTGCACGTCGCCTTCGGGCGTGACGATGATCAGCAGGATCCGCTTGTCCGACAGCCGCATGAATTCGATCTGCTTGAACACGTGGCTGCGCCGCGGCGTCAGCACGACGCCGGCGAACTGCGACAGGTTCGACAGCACGCTCGCCGCCGCCGCCACCACGCGCTGCTGCGGCTCGCCGGCCTGCAGCGTGTTCTGCACCTGCCGCGCGACGGCCTCGGCGTCGATCGGCGCCTCGACCGTCAACATCGTGTCGACGAACAGCCGGTAGCCGCGCGGCGTCGGGACGCGCCCGGCGGAGGTATGCGGGCTGGACACGAGGCCGAGCTCCTCCAGGTCGGACATCACGTTGCGGATCGTCGCCGGGCTCAGCTCGAGCCCGGAGTAACGGGACAACGTGCGCGAGCCGACCGGCTGACCGTCGGCGATATACCGTTCGATCAGGGTTTTGAGGAGGGTTCGTGCGCGAGGATCTAGCATGGTGGAAAATTTTAGCGCAACCGGGCGGGCGCGGCGAGTGGCCGCAGCGTTCATCGCGCCGGCCGGCCGATCCGGCCCCGTGCGCGCGCAGCCGGTTCTTTTCGTCAACGAGCTATGGTGTAATGCCGGCATGAAAACCGGTAATCAGTTCAATACTGTTGCGCTCGTCGGCCGGAGCAACACGCCCGGCATCGCCGAGCCGCTCGCCACGCTCGCTGGCTGCATCGCGAAACTCGGCTTCGACGTCGTGTTCGAGGCCGATACCGCGCGCGAGATCGGCATCTCGGGCTATCCGGCGCTCACGCCGGCGGAAATCGGCGCGCGCGCGGACGTCGCGGTGGTGCTCGGCGGCGACGGCACGATGCTCGGCATCGGCCGCCAGCTCGCGCCGTACAAAACGCCGTTGATCGGCATCAACCACGGGCGGCTCGGCTTCATCACCGACATCGCCGCAGCCGACATGCAGGCGCTCGTGCCGGTGATCCTGTCGGGCAAGTTCGAGCGCGAGGAGCGCTCGCTGCTCGAGGCGCGGATCGTGCGCAACGGCGAACCGATCTACCACGCGCTCGCCTTCAACGACGTCGTCGTGAACCGCAGCGGCTTTTCCGGGATGGTCGAGCTGCGCGCGTCGGTCGACGGCCGCTATATGTACAACCAGCGTTCGGACGGCCTGATCGTCGCGACGCCCACCGGCTCGACCGCGTACGCGCTGTCGTCGGCCGGCCCGATCCTGCATCCGCAACTGCAGGGCGTCGTGCTCGTGCCGATCGCGCCGCACGCGCTGTCGAACCGGCCGATCGTGCTGCCGGACGATTCGAAGATCGCCATCCAGATCGTCGCCGGTCGCGACGTCAACGTGAACTTCGACATGCAGTCCTTCACGGCGCTCGAGCTGAACGACACGATCGAAGTGCGCCGCTCGAAGCACACGGTGCCGTTCCTGCACCCGATCGGCTACAGCTATTACGCGACGCTGCGCAAGAAGCTGCACTGGAACGAACACGCATCGAACGAAGACGACAAGGCGTCCTGACGCAAGCGAGCCCGACACCATGCTGCGCCACCTCTCGATACGCGACTTCGTCATCGTCGCCGCGCTCGATCTCGAATTCGACGGCGGCTTCACCGTCTTTTCCGGCGAAACCGGCGCCGGCAAGTCGATCCTGATCGACGCGCTGGCGCTCGCCCTCGGCGAGCGCGCCGACGCGAGCGTCGTGCGCGCCGGCTGCGGCCGCGCCGACATCACCGCCGAGTTCACGCCGCACGACCGCGTCGCGCGCTGGCTCGACGAGCACGCGTTCGATGCCGAGGACACCGTGATGCTGCGTCGCGTGATCGACGCGAACGGCCGCTCGCGCGCGTTCATCAACGGCACCAGCGCCACGCTTGCCCAACTGCGCGAGCTCGGCGAGATGCTGGTCGACATCCACGGCCAGCATGCGCACCAGTTGCTGATGCGGCCCGACGCGCAACGCGAGCTGTTCGACACGCACGCGGGCTTGGCCGCCGATGCCGCCAACGTCGCGCGCGCATGGCGCGTGTGGCGCGACGCGACACAGGCGATCGACGCGGCAAAGGCGCACGAGCGCGAGCTTCAGCTCGAACGCGAAAAGCTCGCATGGCAGCTCGCCGAGCTCGACAAGCTCGCGCCGCAACCGGGCGAATGGGATGAAGTGGGCCACGAGCACAAGCGCCTGTCGCATTCGGCGAACCTGATCGCCGGCGTGCAGGGCGCGCTCAACGCGCTGTCGGAGGCCGACGGCGCGATGCTGCCCCAACTCGGCGCGATCGTGTCGAAGCTGCGCGGCCTGGCCGACTACGACAGCGGGCTCGCCGACGCGCTCGCGTCACTCGAACCGGCCGAGATCCAGCTGCAGGAAGCCGTCTATTCGCTGTCGCACTACGCGCAGCGCCTCGATCTCGATCCGGCCCGGCTCGCGCAGGTCGAAGCGCGCCTCGACGCGCTGCACTCGACCGCCCGGAAGTTCCGGCTGCCGCCCGACACGCTGCACGAGGAGCATGCGGCGCGCCGCGCGCAGCTCGCGGCGCTCGATGCGGCCGCCGACCTCGGCGCGCTCGAAGCCGCGCAGTCAAAGGCGTGGGATGCCTATCTCGCCGACGCGAAACGGCTGTCGAAGGCGCGCGCGCAGGCGGCGAAGGCGCTCGGCGCCGCGGTCACGGCCGGCATGCAGGAATTGTCGATGGCGGGCGGCAGCTTCGAAGTCGCGCTCGTGCCGCTGGCCGACGGCGGCCCGCACGGGCTCGAACAGGTCGAATTCCGCGTCGCCGGCCATCCCGGCGTGCCGCTGCGGCCGCTCGCGAAAGTCGCGTCGGGCGGCGAACTCGCGCGGATCAGTCTCGCGCTCGCGGTGATCGCCAGCGCGGCCAGCCCCACGCCCACGCTGATCTTCGACGAGGTCGACACCGGGATCGGCGGCGGCGTCGCCGAAGTGGTCGGGCGCCTGCTGCACCAGCTGGGGCGCAACCGCCAGGTGCTGTGCGTGACGCACCTGCCGCAGGTCGCGGCGCGCGGCGACCATCACTTCCAGGTCGCGAAGGGCGCGGACGAGCGCGGCGGCACCGTATCGTCGGTCATCGCGCTCGACAAGGCGAGCCGTGTGGAGGAAGTCGCGCGGATGCTCGGCGGGCTGGAGATCACCGCGACCACGCGCAAGCACGCGAAGGAAATGCTCGCGGCCTGAGCGGCCCGGCCGACGGCCGGGTCGGATGGAGGCGGACCACCCCGGGCCGGATCGGGGCATGCCGGGCTATATCGGCCCGCGCCGGATCACACGGAGCCGTGCTGGGCCACTGCGAGCCGTGCTGGGCCGCACCGAGTCGTGCCGCGCCGTGCCGAGCCACACCGAGCCGCGCCGTGCCGAGCCACACCGAGTCGCGCCGGCCTACACCACACCGAGCCGCGCCGGTCCACACCACGAAGCACCGGACTACACCGGGCCGCACTCCGACCTCACCCGCCCGAATCCCCGCAAGCAACCGCGGAACGGACGCGCCGGCCATCACCGGCGGCCCGACTGCGCGATACGACGCGCCCGCCCCACCTCATCATCGCCTCAAACACCCACCCCACCCGCCGCTCTCAAACACCCGTTCGAACCGCCCCGAACACCCGCGCCCACAGCGCCGTAACAGCCGCCCGCTCCTCGGCCACGACCGCCGGGTCGACGCGCGCCTTCTCCATCCCGTCGAGCCGCAGCTTGTGCTGCAGCTTCCGGTACTTGCGGTACGCGGCGCCGACGCACTCCGCCTCGTCCGCCTCCATCAGCCCGAAGCGCGCGACTTCGCGCAGCAGCGCGATGTTGCCGGTGTTGCGGATCAGCTCGGCATCGCTCGACGCATGCAGCAGCACCCAGTACTGGACGATGAACTCGATGTCGACCATCCCGCCCCGATCGTGCTTCAGGTCGAACAGCTCGCTGTGGTTCGGGTGACCGGCGAACACCTTGTCGCGCATGTCGACGATTTCCCGCGCGAGCACGGCCGCATCGCGCGGCGTCGTCAGCACCTGTCGGCGGATCGCCTCGAAGGCCGCGCCGATCTGCGCGTCGCCGGCGCTGTACCGCGCGCGCGTCAGCGCCTGGTGCTCCCAGACCCACGCGGTATTCGCCGCATCACCTTCGCGCAGCTGGTAACGGCGGAACGCATCGAGATCGGTGACGAGCAGCCCGGCCTCGCCGTTCGGCCGCAGCCGCAGGTCGATGTCGAACAGCGCGCCCGCGCCGGTCGCGGTGGTGAGCCACGTGATGAGCCGCCGCGTAAACGTCGTATAGACGTCCGCCGAGCGCTCGTCCGGGTCGTCGTACAGGAAGATCAGATCGAGATCCGACGCATAGCCGAGCTCCTTGCCGCCGAGCTTGCCGTATGCGATCACCGCGAACTTCGGCACGTCGCGATGGCGTTTCGCGAGCTGCCACCAGACGACCTCGATCGTCACGTCGAGCACTGCATCGGCGAGCTCGGACAGCCGGTCGCTCACGTGCTCGACCGACAGCTGGCCGGCCAGGTCGATCAGCAGGATGCGGAACACCTCCGCATGCTGTGCGTGCCGCAGCAGGTCCATCTGCTGCTCGGGGCCGTCGGCGGCGGCGAGCCGCGCGCGCAGCGCGTCCTTGAACGCGGGCCAGTCGAACGGGCTCGCGATCGCCTCGTCGTCGAGCAGCTCGTCGAGCAATTGCGGATGCCGAATCAGATAGCCGCCGCCCCAGCGCGTCGTGCCGAGCACCGACAGCACGCGATCGAGCGCGGCCGGGTACTCGGTGAGCAGCGCGAGATAAACGCCGCGCCGGCTGACCGTCTCCAGCAGATCGAACAATCGCACGACCGTCTCGTCGCGGCGCGCGGCGTCGATCCGCGGCGCGGCCTCGAGCGCGCGCTGCGCGACGCTGTCGAAGCGCTGCCGGCTCTTTTCCGGCAGACCGGCATAGCGCGACGACTGCCAGATCGCGCGCAGCCGGGCGAGCACCGCGGCCGGATCGGCGAAGCCGAGGCCGTCGAGGCGCGCGAGCAGCGTCTCGTCGTCGCCGTCGTCCGCGAGCGCGCCGCTCCATATCCAGGCGGCGGCAGCGTCTTCGCCCGACGCGCACGCGCCGCCATTGCCCTTGTCGGCGAAGATCTGGTCGAACTGCGCCTCGACGAAGGTCCGGTGCGCATCGAGCGCGGCGGTGAGCGCCGCGTAGTCGGCAAAACCGAGCGACGCGGCAAGCACCGCCCGTTCGCCCGGATCGACCGGCATCGCGTGGGTCTGCGCGTCGTCGCGATACTGCAGCCGATGCTCGAGCGTGCGCAGGAAGTTGTACGCGTCGGTCAGCCGCTCGCGCACGTCCTCGCCGATCAGCCCGCGCGCCTGCGCATGGCGCAGCACCGCGAGCGTCGGCCGCACGCGGAACTCCGCGTCCTGGCCGCCGCGGATCAGCTGGAACACCTGCGCGCTGAATTCGATCTCGCGGATGCCGCCGCGCCCGAGCTTGATGTCGTCGGCCTTGTCGGGCCGCATCGACGCGCGGCGCGCGGCCTCGTGCCGGATCTGCTGATGCAGCGAACGGATCGCGCCGATCACGCCGAAATCGAGATAGCGGCGGTAGACGAACGGCTTGACGATTGCTTCGAGCTGCGATGCGAGCCGCCGCGCCGCGTCGCTGTCGCCTTCCGACACGAGCCGCCCCTTGATCCATGCATAGCGCTCCCATTCGCGCCCCTGCACGTAGAAGTATTCCTCGAGCATCCCGAGGCTGCATACGAGCGGCCCGGAATCGCCGTTGGGACGCAGCCGCATGTCGACGCGAAACACGTAGCCGTCGGCGGTGACCTCGGACAGCACGCCGATCAGGCGCCGGCCGAGCCGCGTGAAGTACTCCTGCGTGGACAGCGGCGCGCGCGTGCCGCCGGCCGTCTCGCCGTCGTCCTCGTAGACGAAGATCAGGTCGATGTCCGACGACACGTTCAGCTCGCGGCCGCCGAGCTTGCCCATCCCGACCACGCCGAGCACGACGCGCTGGCCGTCGGCGCCGCGCGGCTCGCCGTAGGTGGCCTCGAGCTCCGCGGACAGCAGCGCGAGCGAGCGCTGCACGGCCACTTCGGCGAGATCGGTCATCGCGGACGTGACCTCGGCGACGTCCGCGACGCCGCGCAGGTCGCGCTCCGCCACCGCGCCGAACACCTCGACGCGCAACTGCCGCAGCGCGCGCTTCAATTCGTCGTCGCCCGGCGCGGCCGCGCCGGAACTCGCCGCGAGCAACTCGGTGAGGCGCGCGTCGAGCCGCGCGCGCGTGAGCGGCGCGTCGGCCCACGCGGCGATCAGCTCGGCCAGCGCGGGGCGCGCGGCGACCGCGCGGGCGAGATAGCGGGAATAGGACGTGCTGATCAGGGCGGAAGCGTCGGTCATCGTCATCGAAAAGCGGGCGTGGCGGTAAGGCCCGTTGCCGCGGGTCGCGCGTGCGCGCGCCGCTGCCGACAGACCGTTGGACTCGGCGCGGTGTGAGCGGCCGCGCGTGCGCCGCCGCCCACACCGCGCGCCGGAAAGCCCGTGCCGCATGCGCGCAACGGCCGCCGGCACGAACCCCTGTGATACATTTCAACGTCAATCTGCAAAACTACCATATCGCCGCCCCTCCGCCGCATGTCCGACCGTCAGGAATCCGCCGTAGCTGCGCCCGAAGCGGGACCTCCGAAGCACGATCATCCGGTCCTGCGCCGCGTGTTCAGGGTGACGCTGGCAGTCGGCATCGGCGTGTACTTCGTCGCGTCCGGCGCATTCCTCGGGCTGCGCTACGTGGTGCTGCCGCGCATCGACGAATTCCGGCCGCGCATCGAGCGCGCCGTGTCCGACAAGCTCCACGCGCAGCTTTCGATCGGCAGGCTGTCCCCGCACTGGTCGGGCATGCAGCCGGGCGTCGAAGTGACGAACCTCACCGTTCGCGGCCGTGACGGCCGCATCGCGCTGTCGGTGCCGCATGCGACGGCCGCGCTGTCGTGGATCTCGCTGCTGCGGCTGTCGCCCGCGCTGTCCAGCCTGATCGTCGACCATCCGGATCTCGTCGTCGCGCGCGCGGCCGACGGTTCGCTGAGCGTCGCGGGCATCGGCGTCGCGACCACCCACGGCGGCAACGACACGTTCGGCACCTGGCTGCTGAAGCAGGAAGCGATCGTGCTGCGCAACGGCACGCTGCGCTGGCGCGACGCCCAGCACGACGCACCGGAGCTCGCGCTGTCGGGCATCCGCCTCGCCGTGCTGAACCACGGCCGCGAGCACAAGGTCGCGCTGCAGGCGCCGGCCAACGGCACGCTGCTGCTCGGCCCGCTCGACTTCCGCGCGCGCTTCACGCACAAGCCGCTCGCGCCGATCGGCAAGCCGACCAACTGGACCGGCAACGCGTACCTGTCCACCGGCCCGGTCGACCTGCAGACGCTCGGCCGCTACCTCGACCTGCCGTTCACGGCCCACGCGGGCCGGATCGACAACGCGATCTGGGCGACCTTTCAGGACGGCCACCTGCGCTCCGCGGGCGGCGACCTGCAGGGCGCCGACGTCGTGCTGCGCGTGCGGCCGACCCAGCCGCGCCTGGAAGTGCCGACGGTCGGATTCGGCTGGGACATCGCGCTCGACGCCGGCCGCGACTACACGCTGCACCTGACGCGCTTCAACGCCGAGCTCGGCCAGCCGCCGCTGCCCGACGGCACGCCGCTCGCGCGCTCGCTCGCGCTGTCGACGCTGACCGCCCGCTACCGCGTGCCGACCGCCGATCAGGGGCAGTTGCTGAGCGTCGCCGGCGACCGCGTCGATCTGGGCATCCTCAGCGAATTCATCCGCGGACTCCCGCTGCCGGCGCGGCTGCGCAACGAGCTGATCAAGCTCGACCCGCACGGCATGGTGTCGAACTATCACATCGAGGTCGAACGCGCGAAGCCCGCGCGGGCCGAGCTCGCCGACGAGGAACGCCGCACCGGCGCCGCGCCGATCGTCCGCTACCGCTTCCTCGGCGATCTGCAAGGCATCAGCTTCGCCGCGCAGGAGCCGCCGCCCGGGCTGTCGCCGCGCGGCCATCCGCGCGCCGGCTGGCCGGGCGTCGAGAACCTGTGGGGCAGCGTCGACGCGACCGAGACGGGCGGCGCCGCGCACTTCGACACGGTGAACGCGGCGGTCACGGTGCCCGGCGAGTTCGACGAACCGCGCCTGACCTTCGACCGGCTGCGCGGCAACGCCAAATGGGTGATCACGCCGGCGCCGGGCGAGAAACACGCGCGCGTCGACGTGACGTTGCCCGACCTGTACGTCGCGAATCCCGATGCCGAGATCGACGTATCGGGCACGTACACGAACCCCGGCCACGGCCGCGGCTCGCTCGACCTGCGCGCCGAGTTCGCCCGCGCGGCGGTGGCGCGCATCCCGCGCTACCTGCCGACCGGCATGTCGGAGCGGCTGCGCGCGTATCTCGGGCATGCGCTGCAGGACGGTCGCGTGACCAAGGGCGCGTCGATCGTCGCGCGCGGCCCGCTCGAAAAATTCCCGTTCGAACACGAGCCGGATGCCGGCGTGTTCCACATCGTCGCGCCGTTCACCGGCGGGCGCTTCGAGCCGACGCCCTACCCGCCGCGCAAGCTCGCGAACGGCACGCCGAGCGTGTGGCCGGCGCTCGACGGGATCGACGGCGTGTTCGAGCTCGCGCAGAACAAGCTGCGCTTCGACATCGCACGCGCGCGCTACAAGCGCGTCGCGCTGACGAACGTCAACGGCCGGATCGACGACCTCGGCAATCCGTCGAAGTCGCCGCTCGTGATCGACGGCCACGCGCACGGGCCGCTCGCCGACCTGATCGACTACGCGGACAACAGCTCGCTCGGCACGATGAGCGGCCACATCGGCCAGCGCATCGACGCGCAGGGCCCGGCGTCGCTCGCGCTGAAGATCACGATTCCGCAGCACGTGCCGCATCCGCACACGCACGTCGAAGGCGCGCTCGCGTTCGGCGGCAACACGCTGTCGACCGACGGCGTGCCGCCGCTGTCCGCGCTGCGCGGCAGCGTGCGTTTCACGGAGGCCGGCGCGTCGCTGCACGACCTGGCCGGGCGCTTCCTCGGCGGGCCGGTGCACGCGAACGGCAGCTTCCAGTCGCACGGCCCGTACACGGTCGACGTCGACGGCAAGCTCGCGCTCGACGCCGCCCGCGGACTGAACCTGCGCGGCACGGCCGCGGCGCTGCTCGAACACGTGGTCGGCGACGCGCCGTACGAGGTCGCCGTGCGCGGCGCGCCGGGCGGCCTGCCGCAGATCACCGCGCGCTCCGACCTGACGGGCGTCGCGCTGAACTTCCCGGCGCCGTTCGCGAAACCGGCCGGCGAGCCGATGCCGTTTCGCTTCACGCTGCAGCCGGCCACGCCGGCCGGCGGCAAGCGCATCGAGCACGCGGACCTGACGCTCGGCCCGGTGTCGGCCACCTATCTGCTCGACGCGACGCGCGGCCAGCCGCTGCGCGCATTGCGCGGCGCGATGGGCATCCACCGGATGCCCGACCTGCCGCAGGACGGCGTGAGCGCGGCGGTCGATGTCGACGAGCTGGATGCCGACGCGTGGCTCGCGCTCGCGCACACGCTGAAGCCCGACACGCCGCGCACGCCGGAGCCGCCGCCGGAGGCGCCGGCGCGGTCGCGCATCGACGTCGCCAGCTTCACGCCGAAACGTTTCGCGCTGCACTTCGGCACGCTGAAGCTGCTCAAGCGCAACTGGGAAAACGTGATCGTCGGCGCGTCGCACGTCGACGAGCTGTGGCAGGCGAACATCGCGTCGAACCAGGTCTCGGGCTACCTGTCGTGGGCGCCGGGCGGCGGGCACAACGGCGCGGGCGTGCTCAATGCACGGCTCGCGAAGCTGGTGATTCCCGACAGCGCCGAGCACGACCTCGTCGGCCGCGCGATGAACCTGCCGACGCCGACCGACCGGCCGATACCGTCGGTGGACCTGATCGTCGACCAGGTCGTCGCGCGCAATCACGACATCGGCCGGCTGGTCGTCAACGCGCGCAACATCGACGAGGACGGCGTACCGGTGTGGCAGCTCGACCGGCTCGAGCTCGCCAATCCGGCCGCGAAACTGACGGCCACCGGCAACTGGCGCACGTCGCGCCGCGCGCTGGCCCGCGGCGTGGACGACAACGACGCGCCGCGGCGCAGCGTGTTCGACTTCAAGCTCGACGTCGGCAACGCGGGCGCGCTGCTCGACCTCGTCGGCCTGCCGCGCACGCTCGAGAACGGCCACGGCACGGTGACCGGCAAGGTCGGCTGGCGCGGCGGCCCGACGGCGGTCGAGGTGCCGTCGCTCGGCGGCCAGGTCGCGCTCGACTTCGAGCACGGCCAGATCCTGAAGGTCGATCCGGGCGCCGCGAAACTGCTCGGCGTGCTGAGCCTGCAGAGCCTCGCGCGGTTCCTGACGCTGAACTTCCGCGACGTGATCGGCAAGGGGCTGCCGTTCGACAAGATCACCGGCACCAGCCGGATCTCGAACGGGATCGCCCGCACCGACGACTTCTCGATGACGACGGCGCCCGCGAACGTGACCGTGCGCGGCGCGGTCGATCTGGCCACCGAGACGCAGGACCTGCACGCGCACGTCGCGCCGAAGATCGGCGCCGGCACCGCGGCGATCGCGGCCGCGATCGTCAATCCGCTGCTCGGCGTCGGCGTGCTGGCGGCGAACTACGCGCTGTCGCAGACGCTGTCGCACGCGTTCGCGCTCGACTATGCGATCACCGGCTCGTGGGCGCATCCGCATATCGAGCGGGTGCGGGGCGATCAGGGTAAGATGGATCACGGTCCGGCCGATGCGGCAAGCCACTGACGCGTGCAGGCCGCCGGACCGCACCCCTTTTACGAAGCCAGCGATCCTGCGATGACCGATCCGACCCGTTCCGCCACGCCCTTCCGGGTTGCCGCGCTGCAGATGGTGAGCACGCCGGACGTCGCGCGCAATCTCGCCGACGCCGGTCACCTGATCGAGCAGGCGGCGGCAGACGGCGCGCAACTGGTGCTGCTGCCCGAGTATTTCTGCTTCATGGGCCACCGCGACACCGACAAGCTCGCGCTCGCCGAACCCTATCGCGACGGGCCGATCCAGCAGTTCCTCGCGCAGGCCGCGCAGCGGCACCGCGTCTGGGTGATCGGCGGCACGCTGCCGCTGCAGGCGCCGGAGCCCGACCGCGTGCTGAACACGACGCTCGTGTTCGACCCGAGCGGCCGCGAGGCCGCCCGCTACGACAAGATCCACCTGTTCAACTTCGAGAAAGGCGACGAATCGTTCGACGAGGCGCGCACGATCCGCGCGGGCGACACGGTCGTCGCGTTCGACGCGCCGTTCGGGCGGGTCGGCCTGTCGGTCTGCTACGATCTGCGCTTTCCCGAGCTGTACCGCCGGATGGGCGATTGCGCACTGCTCGTCGTGCCGTCGGCGTTTACGTATACGACGGGCCGCGCGCACTGGGAAACGCTGCTGCGCGCGCGGGCCGTCGAGAACCAGTGCTACGTGCTGGCCGCCGCGCAGGGCGGCAAGCACGAGAACGGCCGGCGCACGTGGGGCCACAGCATGCTGATCGATCCGTGGGGCGAAATCGTCGCGGTCCGCGACGAAGGCGCAGGCGTCGTGGCCGGCGCGCTCGACTCTCAGCGCATCGCCGACGTGCGCCAGAGCCTGCCCGCGTGGCGGCATCGCGTGCTGGCCTGAAGCGCCGCCGCCGCTTGAAACGCCGCCCGGCCAACCCATCTGTCCAGAACGCACCCGACAACTTTTTGAGAAACCTCGATACCCGCATGAACATCATCGAACCCGGCATCCGCAATCTTGCGCTGGCGAAGGACATCCTCCTCACGCCGTACGGCCTCGACGAGAGCCTGCTCACGCGCACGATCGCCGACATCTTCACGCATCGCGTCGACTACGCGGACCTGTACTTCCAGGCCACCCGCAGCGAAGCGTGGAGCCTCGAGGAAGGCATCGTGAAGTCGGGCAGCTTCAGCATCGACCAGGGCGTCGGCGTGCGCGCGGTGGCGGGCGACCGCACCGCGTTCGCCTATTCGGACGACCTGTCGCCGGAAGCCATCGCCCAGGCGGCCGCGGCCACCAAGGCGATCGCGGCGGCGGGCGGCGGCCGCCAGAAGATCAAGGCGGCGACGTCGCTGAAAGGCATCACCGGCCGCGACCTGTACCTGCCGTCCGACCCGCTCGCGTCGCTCGACGCGACCGCCAAGGTCAAGCTGCTCGAGCGCATCGAGCAGATGGCGCGCGGGCGCGACCCGCGCGTCACGCAGGTGATGGCGGGCCTCGCCGGCGAATACGACGTCGTGCTGGTCGCGCGCAGCGACGGCGCGCTCGCGGCCGACATCCGGCCGCTCGTGCGCGTGTCCGTCACGGTGATCGCCGAGCAGAACGGCCGCCGCGAGATCGGCTCGGGCGGCGGCGGCGGGCGCTTCGACTACGCCTATTTCACCGACGACGTGCTGTCGCGCTACGTCGACGACGCGGTGCACGCCGCGCTGGTGAACCTCGACGCGCGCCCGGCGCCGGCCGGCGCGATGACCGTCGTGCTCGGGCCGGGCTGGCCGGGCGTGCTGCTGCACGAGGCGATCGGCCACGGCCTCGAGGGCGACTTCAACCGCAAGGGCTCGTCGGCATTCGCGGGCCGGATCGGCGAGCAGGTTGCCGCGAAGGGCGTGACGGTGGTCGACGACGGCACGCTGCCGAACCGCCGCGGCTCGCTGAACATCGACGACGAAGGCAACCCGACGCAGTGCACGACGCTGATCGAGGACGGCATCCTCAAGGGTTACATCCAGGACACGCTGAACGCGCGCCTGATGAAGATGCCCGTGACCGGCAACGCGCGCCGCGAGTCGTACGCCGCGCTGCCGATGCCGCGCATGACCAACACGTACATGCTCAACGGCGACAAGGATCCGCAGGAAATCATCGCGTCGGTGAAGAACGGCCTGTACGCGGTGAACTTCGGCGGCGGCCAGGTCGACATCACGAACGGCAAGTTCGTGTTCTCGGCGTCCGAGGCGTACATGATCGAGAACGGCAAGGTCACCTACCCGGTGAAGGGCGCGACGCTGATCGGCAGCGGCCCGGAATCGCTGAAGTACGTGAGCATGATCGGCAACGACATGTCGCTCGATTCGGGCGTCGGCGTCTGCGGCAAGGAAGGCCAGAGCGTGCCGGTCGGCGTCGGCCAGCCGACGCTGCGGATCGACAAGATGACCGTCGGCGGTACGGCATAACCGCATCGCCGCGCAGACAATCCGCGCATTTTGACGAAACCACGCGGATTGCCCGCATTTTTGACTGCCCCCGGTTGCCAGCTGCGCGGCGACCGGGTATAAATTGCGAATCGACTTTTTCGACGAACCGAATCTCCGTCATGTCCGCCAAGTTTTATTTTTACTTTTTTTGGCATCTCAGACCGCTGGCGGATCGAGAGGGTTGATGGCGCGTAAAGCGCAACCGAAATTCCCGAAAAACCGCCGGCGAACCCGGCGGTTTTTTTTCGCCCTTCGCCAACCGGCCGTCGCAGCGGATCCCGCCGCACCGGCCGGCGCCGACCGAATCACCCGAATCGATGAATCTGCCGCACGCGCTCTGACCGAACGGCGCCCGTAAAACCAGGAGAACCAGCATGCCCCCGCACAACACCGACGACGTCCGCATCCGCGAACTCAAGGAACTGACGCCGCCCGCCCACCTGATCCGCGAATTCGCATGCTCCGAGGCCGCGTCCGAGCTGATCTACGAGTCGCGCCGTTCGATGCACCGGATCCTGCACGGGATGGACGACCGGCTGATCGTCGTGATCGGGCCGTGCTCGATCCACGACACGAAGGCGGCGCTCGAATACGCGGGGCGGCTCGTGAAGGAGCGCGAGCGCTTCAAGGGCGAGCTGGAAATCGTGATGCGCGTGTACTTCGAAAAGCCGCGCACGACGGTCGGCTGGAAGGGGCTGATCAACGATCCGCATCTCGACAACAGCTTCAAGATCAACGAAGGGCTGCGCACCGCGCGCGAGCTGCTGCTGCAGATCAACGAGATGGGGCTGCCGGCCGCGACCGAATACCTCGACATGATCAGCCCGCAGTACATCGCCGACCTGATCTCGTGGGGCGCGATCGGCGCGCGCACGACCGAGTCGCAGGTGCATCGCGAGCTCGCGTCGGGGCTGTCGTGCCCGGTCGGCTTCAAGAACGGCACCGACGGCAACGTGAAGATCGCCGTCGACGCGATCAAGGCCGCGTCGCAGCCGCACCATTTCCTGTCGGTGACCAAGGGCGGCCATTCGGCGATCGTGTCGACGGCCGGCAACGAAGACTGTCACGTGATCCTGCGCGGCGGCAAGACGCCGAACTACGACGCGGACAGCGTGAACGCCGCCTGCGCGGACATCGGCAAGGCCGGTCTCGCCGCGCGCCTGATGATCGACGCGAGCCATGCGAACAGCTCGAAGAAGCACGAGAACCAGATCCCGGTGTGCGCGGACATCGGCCGCCAGGTCGCCGCCGGCGACGAGCGGATCGTCGGCGTGATGATCGAGTCGCACCTCGTCGAGGGGCGCCAGGACCTGAAGGAAGGCTGCGCGCTGACCTACGGCCAGAGCATCACCGACGCATGCATCGCGTGGGACGACAGCGTGAAGGTGCTCGAAGGGCTCGCGGAAGCGGTGAAGGCGCGCCGCGTCGCACGCGGCAGCGGCAACTGACGGCCGGCCGGCGGGCCGCGGGCCGGCGCATGCCGCCCGCGGCCCGATCGATGCCCCAATAAGACAAGCCCGGCTCGCGCCGGGCTTTGTCGTTGTGTCGCTGCGTCGGCCGACACCGGCCGGGCGGGCGTTACTCGAGCGCGCCCGAGCCGAAGATCTCGGTGTTGATGCGTTCCGGCGCGACGCCGAGCGCGACCAGCGCGTCGCGTTGCGCCTTCATGAACGCGATCGGGCCGCAGATGTAGTAGTCGGCATCCGGCACCAGCGCATACTGCTGCACGCGCTCCGGCGTCAGGCGCCCTTCGAGGTCGTGATCGACGCCCGCGCGGTCGTTCGGGCCGACCAGCTCGTACAGCACCGTGCGCTTGAAATTCGCGTGTTCGCGCACCGTATCGTTCAGCCAGTCGCGGAACGCGTGCACCGCGCCCGAGCGGCAGGCGTGGACGAACCGCACGTCGCGCTTGCTGCCTTCGGCCACCAGCGTCGACGCCATCGACACCATCGGCGTCAGGCCCACACCGCCGGAGATCAGCACGACCGGCGTATCGACGCCGCGCTTCAGCGAGAATTCGCCCATCGGCGCGGTCACCTCGACGATCGCGCCCTCCTCCACGCCGTCGTGCATCAGCGTGGAAACCTTGCCGGCCGGAACCGCTTCGGCCTGGCCGGACTCGCGCTTCACCGAGATGCGCAGCCACTTGCCGTGCGGCGCGTCGGACAGGCTGTACTGGCGCGGCTGGTCGACGCCGAGGTCGCCGACGAAGCGCTTCACCGTGACGTACTGGCCCGGCTCGAAGGTCGGCGCCGCGCCGCCGTCGGCCGGCGTCAGGTAGAACGACGTGATCTCGTCGCTTTCACGCACCTTGCGGGCCACCTTGAACGGACGGAAGCCGCTCCAGGCGGCGCCCGCGTACAGGTCGGCCTCGGCGCCGATCAGGATCTGCGCGAGCTGGCCGTACGCGACGCGCCAGGCTTCGAGCGTCTGCGCGTCCACCGCGTCGCCGAGCACTTCGACGATCGATGCAAGCAGGTTCTCGCCGACGATCGGGTAATGCTCCGGACGGATGTTCAGGCTCGCGTGCTTGTGCGCGATATGCGACACCGCTCCGCCGAGCGCGCCGAGGTTGTCGATGTTCGCCGCATACGCATAGACGGCCTTCGCGAGCGTCTCCGGCTGGCTGCCGGTCTTCTGGTGCGTCTGGTTGAACAGGTTCTTCAGCTCGGGATGGCGCGTGAACATGCGCTGGTAGAAGTGCTTCGTGATCGTCGCGCCGTGCACGGCCAGGACGGGGGCAGTGGCCTTCACACGAGCCATCTGGTCGGCGGTGATGTCAGTCATGTCGTTCTCCGTTAAACATGCTCAAACGATACATGTTTAAAAATCGCGGCCCCTCGGGCAAATTGTCGCAGCGCGGGAAGGCGCGCGGCTCAGCGCACGCGCCCTCGCTCCCACAGCACGTCCGAGCCGCCGCCGGCGCGGTTCAGCACGCGCGCGAGCACGAACAGCAGGTCGGACAGCCGGTTCACGTAACGCCGCGGCGCATCGTTCAACGTGTCGGCACGGCCGAGCGCGACGATCGAACGCTCGGCGCGCCGGCACACGGTGCGGCACACGTGCGCGAGCGACGCGGCGCGCGAGCCGGCCGGCAGGATGAATTCCCGCAGCGGCGGCAGCGTCGCGTTGTAGTCGGCCAGCCATCGGTCGAGGCGCGCGAGATGCGTGTCGTCGAGTACCGTGTGGCCGGGGATGCACAGCTCGCCGCCCAGATCGAACAGGTCGTGCTGGATCGTCACGAGCGCGGTGCGCACGTCGTCCGGCAGCGGCTCGGCGAGCAGCACGCCGAGATTCGAGTTCAGTTCGTCGACGTCGCCGATCGCGACGATCCGCGCGTCGTCCTTGCCGATGCGCCGGCCGTCGCCGAGGCCGGTGGTGCCGTCGTCGCCCGTGCGCGTGGCGATCTTGCTCAAGCGGTTGCCCATGCGAATGTCCTCTCGTGCGCGGCCGCGACGCGGCCCGGTTGTGTAGGAACGCGATTATCGCAGCCGGCGGGGCGGGTCGCAGCGGACGTTGCGGCGTAGAATGACCCAAAAGTTCGACAAGCAGCCGTCAGGAGACGCTCGTGAATCACCCCGCCACGCCGGCCGCCACGCGCCGCCCGCTTCCTCCCGCGATGCTCGATGCGCTGCGCGCCGCCTTCGGCGAGCGCGTGTCGATCGCCGACGCGGTCCGCGCCCATCACGGCCGCGACGAATCCCCGTTCGATCCGCAACTGCCCGACGCCGTCGTGTTCGCGCACAACGCCGACGAAGTGCGCGCCGTCGTGTCGCTGTGCGCGCTCTACAGCGTCCCGCTGATCCCGTACGGCGCCGGCTCGTCGCTCGAAGGCCATCTGCTGGCGGTGCGCGGCGGCGTGTCGCTCGATCTGTCGGAGATGAACCGTGTGCTGTCGATCGACGCGGAAGACCTGACCGTGACGGTCGAACCGGGCATCACGCGCAAGGCGCTGAACGAAGCGCTGCGCGACACCGGCCTGTTCTTCCCGATCGATCCGGGCGCCGACGCCAGCATCGGCGGCATGACGGCGACCCGCGCCTCGGGCACCAACGCCGTGCGCTACGGGACGATGCGCGAGAACGTGCTCGGCCTGAGCGCCGTGCTCGCCGACGGCCGCGTCGTGAAGACCGGCTCGCGCGCGCGCAAGTCGTCGGCCGGCTACGATCTGACGCGGCTGTTCGTCGGCTCGGAAGGCACGCTCGGCGTGATCACCGAGATCACGCTGCGCCTGCATCCGCTGCCCGAAGCGGTGTCGGCCGCGATCTGCGCGTTCCCGACGATGGGCGACGCGGTGCGCACCGTGATCGAGACGATCCAGATCGGCGTGCCGATCGCGCGCGTCGAATTCGTCGACGCGCTGGCGGTGCGCTCGATCAATCGCCATTCGAACCTGACGCTCGCCGAGGCGCCGACGCTGTTCTTCGAATTCCACGGCACCGACGCCGGCGTGAAGGAGCAGGCCGAGCTCGTGCAGGCGCTCGCCGGCCAGAACCACGGCCAGGGCTTCGAATGGGCGACGCGCCCCGAGGACCGCACGCGGCTGTGGGCCGCGCGCCACAACGCGTACTTCGCGATGCTGCAGCTCAAGCCCGGCTGCCGCGCGGTGACGACCGACGTCTGCGTGCCGATCTCGCAGCTGGCCGCCTGCGTCGAGGAAACCGAAGCCGACCTGCGCGCGTCGTCGCTGCCCTGCCCGATCGTCGGCCACGTCGGCGACGGCAATTTCCACGTCGCGATCCTGATCGACCCCGACAAGCCCGCCGAGCTCGACGAAGCCGAACGCATCAACGACCGGATCGTCGAGCGCGCGCTGCGGCTGGGCGGCACCTGCACCGGCGAACACGGCGTCGGCCTGCACAAGATGCGCTTCCTGCCGAAGGAGCACGGCGAGAACGCGATCGACGCGATGCGGGCGATCAAGCTCGCGCTCGATCCGCGCAACCTGATGAATCCCGGCAAGATCTTCACGTGCTGACACGGCGGCGCGCGGCCGCGCGCGCTCAGGAGACTCAATGAACGCTTCCGTCGAACTGTCGAGCGCGATGCGCGCGCAGCGCCAGCGCGAAATCGTGCAGGCGCTGATGGCCGTGCTGCCGACCCATTGCCTGCTGTACCGCGACGAAGACACCGCCGCGTACGAATGCGACGGCCTGTCGGCGTATCGCCGGCTGCCGCTCGCGGTGGCGCTGCCGGAAACCGAATCGCAGGTGCAGCGCATCGTGCAGATCTGCCGCCGCATGGAAGTGCCGATCGTGCCGCGCGGCGCGGGCACGAGCCTGTCGGGCGGCGCGCTGCCGATCGCGAACGGCGTCGTGCTGTCGCTCGCGCGCTTCACTCGGATCGTCGAAGTCGATCCGTACGCGCGCACGGCGACCGTCCAGCCCGGCGTGCGCAACCTCGCGATTTCCGAGGCGGCCGCGCCGTACGGGCTGTATTACGCGCCCGATCCGTCGTCGCAGATCGCCTGCACGATCGGCGGCAACGTCGCGGAGAATTCGGGCGGCGTCCACTGCCTGAAGTACGGGCTGACGGTGCACAACGTGATGCGCGTGCGCGCGGTCACGATGGACGGCGAGATCGTCGAGTTCGGCTCGCTCGGGCTCGACACGCCGGGCCTCGACCTGCTCGCGGTGATGATCGGCAGCGAAGGGATGTTCGCGATCGTCACCGAAGTGACGGTGAAGCTGATCCCGAAGCCGCAGACCGCGCAGCTCGTGATGGCGAGCTTCGACGACGTCGTGAAGGGCGGCGAGGCGGTCGCCGCGATCATCGCGTCGGGCATCATCCCGGCCGGGCTCGAGATGATGGACAAGCCGGCCACGCAGGCGGTCGAGGCGTTCACGCACGCCGGCTACGACGTCGACGCGAAGGCGATCCTGCTGTGCGAATCCGACGGCACGCCCGAGGAAGTCGCGGAGGAGATCGTCCGCATGACGGCCGTGCTGCGCGAGCACGGCGCGACGCGCATCCAGGTGTCGCGCAACGAGAGCGAGCGGCTGCGCTTCTGGTCGGGCCGCAAGAACGCGTTCCCGGCCGCCGGCCGCATCTCGGCCGACTATTACTGCATGGACGGCACCGTGCCGCGCCGCGCGATCGGGCCGCTGCTCGCGCGCATCGAGCAGCTCGAGACACGCTACGGGTTGCGCTGCATCAACGTATTCCATGCCGGCGACGGCAACATGCATCCGCTGATCCTCTACAACGCGAACGATCCCGAGCAGTTGCACCGCGCCGAGCAGTTCGGTGCGGAGATCCTCGAATGCTGCGTGGAATTCGGCGGCAGCGTCACCGGCGAGCACGGCGTCGGCATCGAAAAGCTCAATTCGATGTGCGTGCAGTTCTCGCCGCAGGAGCGCGACGCGTTCTTCGCGGTCAAGCGCGCGTTCGATCCGGCCGGGCTGCTCAACCCCGACAAGGGCATCCCGACCCGCGCGCGCTGCGCCGAGTACGGCCGTCAGCACGTGCGCGGCGGGCTGCTGCCGCATCCCGACCTGCCGCGCTTCTGAGCGGCGCGCGCCGTGCGGAGGCCCGGCGTGCGCGCGTCGGGGCGTTAGGGATAGTCGCGATGTGGATTCGCGCCACCCCGGTACAATCGACCGGACAACAACGAGGCAGCAACGGAACATGGAAGAGGACGACATCGTCGCCGGATGGGCCGAGCGCGTGCGCGCCGCCAGCGCCGACGGGCGGCCGCTGCGGGTCCGCGGCGGCGGCACCAAGGACTGGTACGGCCAGACGCTGGACGGCGAAATACTCGACACGCGCGCGTTTCAAGGCGTCGTGTCGTACGACCCGGCCGAGCTCGTCGTCACGGTGCGCGCGGGCACGCCGCTCGCGCAGCTCGAAGCCGTCCTCGCCGAGCGCGGCCAGATGCTGCCGTTCGAGCCGCCGCACTTCGGCCGCGCGGCCACCGTCGGCGGCTGCATCGCGGCCGGTCTCGCCGGCCCGCGGCGCGCGGCCTGCGGCGCGCCGCGCGACTTCGTGCTCGGCGTCACGCTGATGAACGGGCGCGGCGAAGTGCTGCGCTTCGGCGGGCAGGTCGTGAAGAACGTCGCCGGCTACGACGTGTCGCGCCTGATGGCCGGCGCGCTCGGCACGCTCGGGCTGATGCTCGAGCTGTCGATCAAGGTGCTGCCGGTGCCGGTCGCCGAAGTCACGCTGAAGTTCGAGATGACGGCCACCGACGCGGTGCGCAAGCTCAACGAATGGGGCGGCCATCCGCTGCCGGTGAGCGCGAGCGGCTGGCGCAACGGCACGCTGGTGCTGCGGCTGTCCGGCGCGGAAGCGGCGGTCAAGTCGGCGAAGACGCTGCTCGGCGGCGAAGTCGTCGATGCGGTCGAAGCCGAGCGCTTCTGGGCCGGCCTGCGCGAGCACACCGATCCGTTCTTCAACGGCATTCCGCCCGGCTATGCGCTGTGGCGCCTGTCGCTGCCGTCGATCACCGAGCCGATGCACCTGGCCGGCAACCAGCTGATGGAATGGGGCGGCGCGCAGCGCTGGTGGATCACCGACGCCGATGCGCAGACGGTGCGCATGAGCGCGAAGCAGGCCGGCGGCCACGCGACGCTGTTCCGCGCGGGCGATTCCTACGACCGCAGCGCCGGCGTGTTCACGCCGCTGCCCGCGCCGCTGATGAAGATCCACCGCGGGCTGAAGGCCGCGTTCGATCCGGCGCGCATCTTCAACCGCGGCAGGCTCTACCCCGATCTCTGAGATGCAAACGAACCTCGCCGATTTCATCCGCAACACGGCCGACGGCGACGAGGCCGACGCGATCCTGCGCAAGTGCGTGCATTGCGGCTTCTGTACCGCGACGTGTCCGACCTACCAGCTGCTCGGCGACGAACTCGACGGCCCGCGCGGCCGCATCTACCTGATCAAGCAGATGGTCGAAGGCGCGCCCGTCACGCGCAGCACGCAGCAGCACCTCGACCGCTGCCTCACCTGCCGCAGCTGCGAGACGACCTGCCCGTCGGGCGTGCAATACGGCCGGCTCGTCGAAATCGGCCGCAAGCACGTCGAGGCGCAGGTGCAGCGCCCGGCGCAGCAGCGGCTGATGCGCCGGCTGCTCGCGAGCGTCGTGCCGAACGCGGCGCTGTTCTCGCCGATGATGCGGCTCGGCCAGCACGTGCGGCCGCTGTTGCCGAAACGGCTGCGCGACAAGGTGCCGCCGCGCACGCGGCTGCTCGAGTGGCCGCAGCAGCCGCATGCGCGCAAGATGCTGATGCTCGGCGGCTGCGTGCAGCCGTCGATGCTGCCGAACATCAACATCGCGACCGCACGCGTGCTGGATGCGCTCGGCATCGAGACGGTCGTCGCGCCGGACGCCGGCTGCTGCGGCGCGATCCGGCTGCACCTGAACTATCACGACGACGCGCTCGACGACGCGCGCCGCAACATCGACGCGTGGTGGCCGCATGTCGAGCAAGGCGCCGAGGCGATCGTGATGAACGCATCGGGATGCGGCGCGACGGTGCTCGAATACGCGCACCTGCTGCGCGACGACCCGGCCTATGCGGAGAAGGCGCAGCGCATCGTCGCGCTCACGCGCGACATCTCCGACGTGCTGCTCGCGTCCGAGGCCGAGCTGGCGACGCTCGCGCGACGCCGCGCGATCCATACCGTCGCGTACCACCCGCCGTGCACGCTGCAGCATGGCCAGCAGTCGCGCGGCAAGGTCGAGCGCCTGCTCGAGACGCTCGGCATCGACGTGCGGCTGCCGGTCGACAGCCATCTGTGCTGCGGGTCGGCCGGCACCTATTCGCTGACCCAGCCGTCGCTGTCGTACCGGCTGCGCAAGCAGAAGCTGCTGAAGCTGCAGGCGCTCGAACCGCAGATGATCGTATCCGGCAACGTCGGCTGCATCGCGCACCTGCAAAGCGGCACGCAGATTCCGGTCGTGCACTGGGTGCAGCTCGTCGAGCATCTGCTGTACGGCTGACGCGAGCGGCGGCCCGCTGCGGCGCGGCGCGCCGTCCGCCTGCCGTCCGTCCGCGTGCCGTCCGTATAATGGGCGCTTTGCTGCGGCGCATGCGGTGCCGCAGCGCGCCGTCTCCGCTTCAGTGCCAGCTTCCGTGCCCGTCATGTCCGATCTCGCCGCCCGCCTCGACTCCGTTCACCGCCGCATCGCCGACGCCGCCCGCGCAGCCGGCCGCGATCCCGCGACCGTCTCGCTGCTCGCCGTGTCGAAGACCTTCCCCGCCGACGACGTGCGCGCCGCGCACGCGGCCGGACAACGCGCGTTCGGCGAGAACTACGTCCAGGAATCGATCGACAAGATCGACGCGCTCGCCGACCTGCGCAGCGCGCTCGAATGGCATTTCATCGGGCCGCTGCAGTCGAACAAGACGCGCGCGGTGGCCGAGCGCTTCGACTGGGTTCATTCGGTCGACCGGCTGAAGATCGCGCAACGCCTGTCCGAACAGCGCCCGCCGCAGTTGCCGCCGCTGAACGTGTGCATCCAGGTCAACATCAGCGGCGAGGAATCGAAGAGCGGCGTCGCGCCGGCCGACGTGGCCGAGCTCGCACGCGCGGTCGCCGCGCTGCCGGCGCTGCGGCTGCGCGGCCTGATGGCGATCCCCGAGCCGGCCGGCGATACCGATGCGCAACGCGCGCCGCATCGCGCGCTGCACGCGCTGTTCGACACGCTGCGCGCGCACGGGCTGGCCCTCGACACGCTGTCGATGGGCATGTCCGCGGATCTCGAAGCGGCGGTGCTCGAAGGCGCGACGATCGTGCGCGTCGGCACCGCGATCTTCGGCGCGCGCGACTATTCGCACTGAGCGCCGCGCCGCCTTTCCGTTCACTCACTCGCTCAATCCGACATCATGAAAATCGCATTCATCGGCGGCGGCAACATGGCCGCGGCCCTGATCGGCGGGCTCGTCAAGCGCGGCGTCGCCGCCGACGGCCTGTACGCCATCGACGTCAACGAGGACGTGCGCGCGCGTGCCGCGCAGCAGTTCGGGATCCGCACCGGCGCGGCCGTCGACGCGACGCTCGCCGATTACGACGCGATCGTGCTCGCGGTGAAGCCGCAGGTGCTGAAGGAGGTCGCGCAGGCGCTCGCGCCGCACCTGAAGTCGCAGCTGGTGATCAGCATCGCGGCCGGCATCCGCGGCGCCGACCTCGCGCGCTGGCTCGGCGGCTACACGCGTGTCGTGCGCACGATGCCGAACACACCGGCGCTGGTCGGCATGGGCGTGACGGGCCTCGCGGCGCTGCCGGGCGTCGACGCGACCGGTCGCGAACTGGCGTCGAGCGTGCTCGGCGCGGTCGGCGAGATCGTCTGGTTCGACGATGAAGCGCAGCTCGACGCGGTCACCGCGATCTCGGGCAGCGGGCCGGCCTACGTGTTCTATTTCATCGAAGCGCTGCAGGAGGCCGCCCGCCGCCTCGGCCTGAACGACGAACAGGGCCGCGCGCTCGCGGTCGCGACGTTCGCCGGCGCCGCGCAGCTGGCCGCGCAGTCGGGCGAGCCGGCGAGCGTGCTGCGCGAGCGCGTGACGTCGAAAGGCGGCACGACGGCCGCCGCGCTCGCGTCGTTCGACGCGCAGCAGGTGAAGGAAGCGATCGTGCGCGGCGCGCTCGCTGCGCACGCGCGCGCGCAGGAAATGGGCGACGAGCTCGGCCGCGCGTAAGCGCTGCAGCCTGCGCCGGTTTCCCGGTGCGCCAACAAAAAAGCGGCCTCGGCCGCTTTTTTGTTGCATCGCGCCTTCGCGGCGCCTGCCAGCTCAGGCCGGTTCGGGCCGGTTCACGCCGGTTCAGTTACCGGCCGCACCGGCCACCAGATAGTGCGCGGCGATCCCGGCGAACAGCACGCCGCCAAGCCAGTTGTTGTGCCGGAATGCGGCGAAGCACGGCATCCGCTCGCGGTCCTTGATCAGCGTGTAGTGATACAGCGCGCAGCCGAGCGCCGCGGCCCAGCCGGCCCAGAACGCGAGCCCGAAGCCGAGCGTCGCGCCGATCCATGCGTAGATGCCGAGCGTCACCGCATAGCAGAGCATGATGGCCGCGACGTCGAAGCGGCCGAACGTCAGCGCGGACGTGCGGATCCCGATCTTGATGTCGTCGTCGCGGTCGACCATCGCATATTCGGTGTCGTACGCCACCGACCAGAACACGTTCGCGACCAGCATCACCCACGCGAGCGCCGGTACCGTGCCCTGCACGGCCGCGAATGCCATCGGGATGCCGAAGCCGAACGCGATGCCGAGGTACGCCTGTGGAATCGCGAAAAAGCGCTTCATGAACGGATACGAGCCGGCCACGAACAGCGCGACGACCGACAGCTCTTTCGTCAGCGTATTGAGCGGCAGAATCAGCAGGAACGCGACGAACGACAGCACCGCCGCGATCGCGACGGCCTCCCATGCGCGGATCTTGCCCGAGGTCAGCGGCCGATCGGCCGTGCGCTTCACGTGACGATCGAAATCGCGGTCGGCATAGTCGTTCATCGCGCAGCCGGCCGAGCGCATCAGCAGCGTGCCGAGCGCGAAGATCGCGACCAGCGGCCAGCGCGGACGGCCGTCCGACGCGATCCACAACGCGTTGAGCGTCGGCCACAGCAGCAGCAGGCTGCCGATCGGCTTGTCCATCCGGACGAGCCGCAGATACAGGGGAAAGCGGGCAAGCATGGCGAAACACCGGGTAGGGAATCCCGGCATTTTAGAGCCGAGCGGCGGTCCGCGTCATGTCGCGGTGGGCGGCGAGCCGCCGCAGGATGCGGGTCGGCGGCGCCGCGCGGGCCGTTGCGGCACGGCGCCGTAATCCGGGGCCGGATCCAGGGACGCAGGCCGGTCGGCATGCGGCGGGTAGGCGCTGGGTAAACCGAAAGCCTCGGACGACGCCGGCCGCGCGCTATACGGCCGGCAGTACGCGGCGGGTGATGGGCGAGCGACCGTACGCAGCCGACTTGACGCTGCCAACTGTACGCAACCGACCGCGCGCAACCGAACGTACACCGGGCGGACCGTACGCACGCGGCTTCACAGAAAACCGACCGTACGCCGCCACCGCCAGGCGACGACCGCACCCGACCGGCGACGGCCCCCGCCCCACCACCTTACGCGAGCAGCGACCGCAGCATCCACGCGGTCTTTTCATGCGTCTGCAGTCGCTGCGTCAGCAGGTCGGCGGTCGGCTCGTCGCGCGCCGCATCGGCGAGCGGGAAGATCTCGCGCGCGGTGCGCACGACGGTCTCGTGCCCTTCGACGAGCTGCCGGATCATCTCTTCGGCCGCCGGCACGCCGTTCGCTTCCGGCACCGACGACAGCTTTGCAAAATCGGCGAACGTGCCCGGCGCGACGACGCCGAGCGTGCGAATGCGCTCGGCGACCGAATCGACCGCGAGCCACAGTTCGTTGTACTGCTCCTCGAACATCAGGTGCAGCGTGTTGAACATCGGACCCGTGACGTTCCAGTGGAAGTTGTGGGTCTTCAGGTACAGCGAAAACGTGTCGGCGAGCAAACGCGACAGGCCGTCCGCGATCTTCTTGCGGTCCTTGTCGCTGATGCCGATGTTGATCTGCGTGACGTTACCTTTCTTGGCCATCTTCGAGACTCCTTGTTCGAAACGTTGAACCGACGAAAGCGCGCGCAATCCGCATGCCGCATGCCGCGTCGCGGGCATCCGGGCGCGACTTGCCAGTCTAGCGCGATGAGCGAATCGTTGCGCTCAGTGTCCCGCCCCGAGCGACGCGAGCGCGTGCAGCGCCTGCGTGGCCAGCTCGGCCGCGCCGCCGATGACGATCGCGAACCCGAAGACGCGCCGTACCAGCTCGGCCGGCGTATATGCTGCGCGCATGTTGAGGATCATTTGCGTCATGGTCGTTTCTCCTTCGACAAGACCAGATGGTGAATCGGAAGAAAAAACGGCCGGTCGTGCGACCGGCCGCTTCACGTTGCAACGCGACGGGCTATCGCGTCACGATGCTCATGCGAGGTCGAAGCGGTCGAGGTTCATCACCTTGTTCCAGGCCGCGACGAAATCACGCACGAACTTCTCGTTCGCGTCGGCGCTGCCGTACACCTCGGCCAGCGCGCGCAGCTGCGAGTGCGAGCCGAAGATCAGGTCGACGCGCGTGCCGGTCCATTTCAGCTGCCCGCTCGCACGGTCGCGCCCTTCGAACACGTCGTTCGCCGCCGACGCCGGCTTCCACTCCGTGCCCATGTCGAGCAGGTTCACGAAGAAGTCGTTCGACAGCGTGCCCGGACGATCGGTGAACACGCCGTGCAGCGCGCCGCCCGCGTTCGCGCCCAGCACGCGCAGGCCGCCGATCAGCACGGTCATCTCCGGCGCCGTCAGCGTCAGCAGCTGCGCCTTGTCGACCAGCAGCGCCTCGGCCGGCGTCTTGTACGCGGCCTTCAGGTAGTTGCGGAAACCGTCGGCGACCGGCTCGAGCACGGCCATCGCGTCGACGTCCGTCTGCTCCTGCGACGCGTCCATCCGGCCCGCGGCGAACGGCACCGTGACCGCGACGCCTGCCTGCTTGGCGGCCTGTTCGACGCCGGCCGCACCGGCCAGCACGATCAGGTCGGCGAGCGACACCTTCTTGCCGCCCGTCTGCGCGTCGTTGAACGCCTTCTGCACGCCTTCGAGCGTCTCGAGGACTGCCGCGAGCGCCGCCGGCTGGTTCACCGCCCAGTCCTTCTGCGGGGCGAGGCGGATGCGTGCGCCGTTCGCGCCGCCGCGCTTGTCCGAGCCGCGGAACGTCGATGCCGACGCCCATGCGGTCGACACGAGTTGCGCCACGGTGAGCCCGGTCGCGAGGATCTTCGCCTTCAGCGCGGCCGCATCGGCGTCATCGATCAGCGGGTGGTCGACGGCGGGAATCGGGTCCTGCCACAGCAGTTCCTCGGCCGGCACTTCCGGGCCGAGATAGCGCGAGCGCGGGCCCATGTCGCGGTGCGTGAGCTTGAACCACGCACGCGCAAACGCGTCGGCGAACTCGTCCGGGTTCTCGTAGAAGCGGCGCGAGATCTTTTCGTAGGCCGGATCGAAGCGCAGCGACAGGTCGGTCGTCAGCATCGTCGGGCGATGCTTCTTCGACGGATCGAAGGCATCGGGAATCACCGCCTCGGCATCCTTCGCGACCCACTGGTGCGCGCCGGCCGGGCTCTTGGTCAGCTCCCATTCATAGCTGAACAGGTGCTTGAAGAAGTCGTTGCTCCATTGGGTCGGCGTCGACGTCCACGTGACTTCGAGGCCGCTCGTGATCGCGTCGCCGGCCTTGCCCGAGCCGTAGGTGCTCTTCCAGCCGAGGCCCTGCTGCTCGATGCCCGCCGCTTCCGGCTCGGCGCCGACGTGCGATGCCGGGCCCGCGCCGTGCGTCTTGCCGAACGTGTGGCCGCCGGCGATCAGCGCGACCGTCTCTTCGTCGTTCATCGCCATGCGGGCGAACGTGTCGCGGATGTCGCGCGCGGCCGCCACCGGATCGGGCTTGCCGTCCGGGCCTTCCGGGTTCACGTAGATGAGGCCCATCTGCACGGCCGCGAGCGGATTCTCGAGATCGCGGTCGCCCGAGTAACGGCTGTTCGGGCCGCCGCTCAGTTCCAGCCAGATCTTTTCCGAACCCCAGTAGACGTCGTCCGGCTCCCACGTGTCGGCACGGCCGCCGCCGTAACCGAAGGTCTTGAAGCCCATCGATTCGAGCGCGACGTTGCCGGTCAGGATGAACAGGTCGGCCCACGAGATGTTGCGGCCGTACTTCTGCTTGATCGGCCACAGCAGGCGGCGCGCCTTGTCGAGGTTGCCGTTGTCGGGCCAGCTGTTCAGCGGCGCGAAGCGCTGCTGCCCGCCGCCCGCGCCGCCGCGCCCGTCGGCGATCCGGTACGTGCCCGCGCCATGCCAGGCCATCCGCACGAACAGGCCGCCGTAGTGACCGAAGTCGGCCGGCCACCAGTCCTGCGACATCGTCATCAGCGCATGCAGGTCGCGCTTCACCGCTGCGAGGTCGAGCTGCTTGAACGCCTGCGCGTAGTCGAACTCGGCGTCCATCGGATCGGACAGCGCCGAATGCCGGTGCAGGACCTCGAGGTTCAGCCGGTTCGGCCACCAGTCATGGTTCGACGTGCCGCCGGCCGCCGTGTGGTTGAACGGACATTTCGATTCGGTCGACATGCTTTTCTTCTCCATTGTTTGCTCGTAGGCCCCCACGTGCCGTGGCGCGGTCAGTGAAGCATTGCGGGGGATAAGACGGAACAGGCTCGTACACCTGTGTTGCTATCGGATGTCGTGCGTCGTGGCCGCAGCGCGGCCGGCCCGCCGATCCTGCGCGGCGGCTCTCATCCGCCGTACGCGCGGTCCGCGAGATACGCATACGCGAGCGGACCCAGGCTGCGGGCCGCGGCCCGCGCACGATTGACGACTTCATCGCGCAACGGCATGTTCCGCCGCGCGTGCTCCAATACCGATCGCATCATGACATCCTCCCCTGACCCTTGCACCCAGCGTGCAGACCGCGTTTGACCGGCCTGCTGCATCCATGTCGACCATTCTATTTTCATCTATCGACATTTTGAATTTGATAACTTGTATCTATGCGATAGGAAAAAATAAACGGGGCCTCGGAGCCCCGTTGATCGGCCGGCGCACGGCGTACGCCACGTGTGCTCAGTTCATCGTCGCCGGCATGTCGAGCTTCGCGACGCCCGGCAGCTCGCAGGCGGCGATCGCCTCGCTGATCGCGTCGATCGCCGGCATCCGCGTGAAGCTCTTGCGCCACACGAGCACGACGCGACGGTCCGGCACCGGTTCGTGGAACGGCACGTACGACAGCAGCTCGGCGTCGGGGCCGTTCGCGCGCGGGCCGATCTCGGCGACCGACATCCGCGGCAGCACCGTGATGCCGACGCCGCTCGCGACCATATGGCGGATCGTCTCGAGCGACGAGCCTTCGAAGGTCTTCTGGATCCCGTCGGCCGTCTGCGAGAAGCGCATCAGCTCCGGGCACACGCCGAGCACGTGATCGCGGAAGCAGTGGCCGTTGCCGAGCAGCAGCATGGTTTCCTGCTTCAGGTCCTCGGCGTCGATTTCCTCGCGCTTCTCCCACGGATGGCCGGCCGGCAACGCGACCACGAACGGCTCGTCGTACAGCGGCCGGACCATCAGGCCCGTTTCGGGGAACGGCAGCGCCATGATGGCCGCGTCGATCTCGCCCTGCTTGAGCAGCTCGAGCAGCTTCAGCGTGTAGTTCTCCTGCAGCATCAGCGGCATCTGCGGCACGCGCTGGATCATCTGCTTGACGAGCGTCGGCAGCAGGTACGGCCCGATCGTATAGATCACGCCGAGCCGGAACGGGCCGACCAGCGGGTCCTTGCCCTGCTTCGCGATCTCCTTGATCGCGAAGGTCTGCTCGAGCACGCGCTGCGCCTGCGTGACGATCTGGTCGCCGATCGGCGTCACGCTCACTTCGCTCGCGCCGCGCTCGAAGATCTGCACGTTGAGCTCGTCTTCCAGCTTCTTGATCGCCACCGACAGCGTCGGCTGGCTCACGAAGCACGCTTCGGCCGCGCGGCCGAAATGCCGCTCGCGCGCCACCGCGACGATGTACTTCAGTTCGGTCAGGGTCATTGTGGGTCAATCAGGGATATGCATGCGATAGGTTTAATTTATACACCTACCGGCACCGGTTCGCAAAGTTTCTCTGTATCGCGGGCCGTCGACGCCGGGCCGACGCGTGCTTTTCGATCCGGCCCCGCGCCGACCGGTCAGGCCTTCAGGTACTGTTCGCGCGCGCCGAGCCAGCGCGCGAGATGCTGCGTGACCACGTCCGGATACGCGGCGATCAGCCGCGCCGCCGCGTCGCGCGCCGGATCGATCAGCCAGCCGTCGGTCTCGAGGTTCGCGAAGCGCAGCATCGCCGCGCCCGACTGGCGGGCGCCGAGGAATTCACCGGGCCCGCGGATCTCGAGATCACGCCGCGCGATCTCGAAGCCGTCGGTCGTCTCGCGCATCGTCTTGAGCCGCTCGCGGCCGGCGAGCGACAGCGGCCCCGAGTACAGCAGCACGCACACCGACGCCGCGGTGCCGCGCCCGACCCGGCCGCGCAGCTGGTGCAGCTGCGCGAGGCCGAAGCGCTCCGCGTGCTCGATCACCATCAGCGACGCGTTCGGCACGTCGACGCCGACTTCGATCACGGTCGTCGCGACCAGCAGCTGCACGTCGTTGCGCGTGAACGCGTCCATCACGGCCGCCTTGTCGGCGGGCGACAGCCGGCCGTGCACCAGCCCGACCTTCAGCTCGGGCAGCGCCGCGGCGAGCGTCTCGTAGGTCTCGACGGCCGTCTGCAGCTGCAGCGTCTCGCTCTCCTCGATCAGCGGACACACCCAGTAGACCTGACGCCCGGTCAGCGCGGCCTCGCGCACGCGCGCGATCACCTCGCCGCGCCGCGCGTCGGCGACGAGCCGCGTGAGCACCGGCGTGCGGCCCGGCGGCAGCTCGTCGATCGTCGACACTTCGAGATCGGCGTAGTACGTCATCGCGAGCGTGCGAGGGATCGGCGTGGCCGACATCATCAGCTGGTGCGGCTGGAAGTCGCGCGCGCCGTTGGCCGCGTTCGCCGCCTTCGCACGCAGCGCGAGACGCTGCTCGACGCCGAAGCGATGCTGCTCGTCGACGATCACGAGGCCGAGCCGCGCGAACTCGACGGTGTCCTGGATGATCGCGTGCGTGCCGATCACGAGCTGCGCGGTGCCGAGCGCCGCGGCTTCGATCGCCGCGCGCTTCTCCTTCGCCTTCAGGCTGCCCGCGAGCCAGGCGACCGAGACGCCGAGCGGCTCGAGCCATGCGCGCAGTTTGCGCGCATGCTGTTCCGCGAGGATTTCGGTCGGCGCCATCAGCGCGGCCTGGTAACCGGCGTCGATCGCCTGCGTCGCGGCCAGCGCGGCGACGACCGTCTTGCCGCTGCCGACGTCGCCCTGCAGCAGCCGCTGCATCGGGTGCGGCAGCGTCAGGTCGTGCGCGATCTCGTCGACGACGCGCGACTGCGCGCCGGTCAGCGTGAACGGCAGCGCCGCGTACAGACGGGTGGTCAGCGAGCCGGCGTCGTCCGCGGCGCGGCGCGGCATCGTCGGCGCCGAGCGCGTGCGGCGCTCCTCGTGCGCGCGCTTGAGCGACAGCTGCTGCGCGAGCAGCTCCTCGAACTTGATGCGCGTCCAGGCCGGGTGCGAGCCGTCCATCAGCGCCGCCTCGTCGGAATCGACGCCGGGGTGATGCAGGATGCGCACGGCCTGCGCGAGCGTCGGCACGCCGAGCGGCTTCAGGTAGTCGCGCTCGATCTCGGGCGGCAGCAGCTCCGGCAGCGGCGTGCGCTCGACCGCGTTTTCGATCGCCTTGCGCAGATACGCCTGCGACACGCCGGCCGTGCTCGGATAAACGGGCGTGAGCACCTGCGGCAGCGGCGCATCGGCTTCGACCACGCGCACGACCGGATGCACCATCTCCATCCCGAAGAAGCCGCCGCGCACGTCGCCGCGCACGCGCAACCGCTGGCCGACGGCCATCTGCTTGACCTGCGAGCCGTAGAAATTCAGGAAGCGCAGCACGAGCTGCGCGCCGTCGTCGTCGCGGATCTTCACGACCAGCTGGCGGCGCGGCCGATATGCGACTTCGTTGTCGAACACGACGCCTTCGGTCTGCGCGATGCCGCCCGGCAGCAGCTCGTCGATCGGCGTGAGCGTGGTCTCGTCCTCGTAGCGCATCGGCAGATGCAGCACGAGGTCGATCGAGCGGGTAAGGCCGAGCTTGGCGAGCTTGTCGGCCGTCTTCACGGGCTTGTCGGCGGCCGGCTTCTTCTTGCGCTTCGGAGCTGCGGCGCCGGTGGCGGCCGCGCCGGCTTCGTCGCCGTCGCCGGCCGCTGCGGCATCGGCATCGGCCTGCTGCGCGGCGGCCGGCTGCGCGAGCCGCCCGTCGGCGCGGCGCCGCGGGCTCGCGCGGCGCGCCGGCGCACCTTCCGGCTGGCCGCCCGGCCCGGGCGACGCGGCGGCGTCCGCGTCGAACGGATCGGCGGGATCGGCTGAATCGGCAACGGTGGCGGCGCTACGGCGTGGTGACACAGGCATCGGATCGTCAGGGTGCTTCACAAGGCAAGTACAATAGCGGCTTTCACGTCGTCCGAACGAACGACGCCGGCCAGGCCGCGGACCCCGCCATCATAGCGGCTCGCGCGCGCCATTCACGCATTTCCGCCCTGTCGGCGGCGCCCGCCGGCCGTTCCGAACCAGCCCGCATGTTCACGCTCTCCGATTTCGATTTCAATCTGCCGCCCGAGCTGATTGCCCAAACCGCGCTGCCCGAGCGCACCGCGAGCCGCCTGCTCGAGGTCGACGGCACCGTGGCGCCCGCGCGCCTCGTCGATCGCCGCTTCGCCGAGCTGCCGTCGTGCATCGCGCGCGGCGACCTGCTCGTGTTCAACGATACCAAGGTGCTGAAGGCGCGCTTCTTCGGCCAGAAGGCCAGCGGCGGCAAGATCGAGGTGCTGGTCGAGCGCGTGACCGGCACGCACACGGCGCTCGCGCAGATCCGCGCGAGCAAGTCGCCGGGCGCCGGCACGACGCTGCGGCTGGCCGACGCGTTCGACGTGACGGTCGGCGAACGCGTCGAGCCGTTCTTCACGCTGCACTTCCCGCAGCCGTGCCTCACGCTGATCGAGCAGTACGGCCGGCTGCCGCTGCCGCCGTACATCGAGCACGACGCCGACGCGACCGACGAGACGCGCTATCAGACCGTCTATGCGAGCAACCCGGGCGCGGTCGCCGCACCGACGGCCGGCCTCCATTTCGACCAGCCGCTGCTGGAGAAGCTCGACGCGATGGGCGTCGAGCGCGCGACGCTGACGCTGCACGTGGGCGCCGGCACGTTCCAGCCGGTGCGCGTCGAGAACATCGCCGAGCACCGGATGCACAGCGAGTGGTACGAACTGCCGCAGTCGCTGGTCGACAAGATCGCCGCGACCCGCGCGCGCGGCGGCAACGTGATCGCGGTCGGCACGACGTCGATGCGCGCGCTCGAAGCCGCGGCGCGCAGCGCCGAAGCCGCCGGCCGGCCGCTCGCGGCAACCCAGGACGAAACCGACATCTTCATCACGCCCGGCTACCGTTTTCGCGTCGTCGACCGGCTGGTGACGAATTTCCACCTGCCGAAATCGACGCTGCTGATGCTGGTGTCCGCGTTCGCGGGCGTCGAGACGATCCGCGCCGCGTACCGGCACGCGATCGACGAGCGCTACCGGTTCTTCAGCTACGGCGACGCGATGCTGCTCACACGGCGCGACACGCCGGAGCACGCGTAAGCGCGGCCGCTTCGCCATCGCTTCACCGCCGTTTCACCGCTGTTTCACCGCCGCGCGCGCCACGCGCCGCCGCGACCGCTTTTTTCCCGCCGCCCTTTCCGGGCGGCGTTTCGCAACATGCGCCGGACTGTTTTCCGGTAGCAAGGAGAATCACGCGATGACCGAAGGTTCATCCCACGACACGCACGCGAGCGCCGACGTGCACGAACGCCCGGCCAACGGGCTCGAATTCGAGCTGCTGACCACCGACGGCCACGCGCGCCGCGGCCGCGTCAAGCTCAACCACGGCGTGGTCGAGACGCCGATCTTCATGCCGGTCGGCACGTACGGCACGGTCAAGGCGATCCAGCCGCGCGAGCTGCACGAGATCAACGCGCAGATCATCCTCGGCAACACCTTCCACCTGTGGCTGCGCCCCGGCCTCGACACCATCGACGCGCACGGCGGGCTGCACCGCTTCATGGGCTGGAACAAGCCGATCCTGACCGACTCGGGCGGCTTCCAGGTGTTCTCGCTCGGCGACCTGCGCAAGATCACCGAGGACGGCGTCACGTTCGCGTCGCCGATCAACGGCGACAAGCTGTTCCTGTCGCCGGAAGTGTCGATGCAGATCCAGAAGGTGCTGAACTCCGACATCGTCATGCAGTTCGACGAGTGCACGCCGTACGCGACCAACGGCGTGCCGACCACGCACAAGGAAGCGGCCGATTCGATGCGCATGTCGCTGCGCTGGGCGAAGCGCTCGCTCGACGAATTCGACCGGCTCGGCAATCCGAACGCGCTGTTCGGGATCGTCCAGGGCGGGATGTTCGAGGACCTGCGCGACGAATCGCTCGCGGGCCTGTCGGAGCTCGGCTTTCACGGCCTCGCGATCGGCGGGCTGTCGGTCGGCGAGCCGAAGGAAGACATGATGCGCGTGCTGCGGCACGTCGGCCCGAAGCTGCCGGCCGACAAGCCGCACTACCTGATGGGCGTCGGCACGCCGGAAGACCTGGTCGACGGCGTCGCGAACGGCATCGACATGTTCGACTGCGTGATGCCGACCCGCAACGCGCGCAACGGCTGGCTGTTCACGCGCTTCGGCGACGTGAAGATCCGCAACGCGACGCACAAGAATTCGCTGAAGCCGCTCGATCCGACCTGCAGTTGCTACACGTGCCGGAACTTCTCGCGCGGCTATCTGCACCACCTGCATCGCGTCGGCGAAATCCTCGGCGCGCAGCTGAACACGATCCACAACCTGCACTACTACCTGCAGCTGATGAGCGAGATTCGCGAAGCGATCGAAACGCATACGTTCGACGCGTTCCGCCAGCGCTTCGCGCAGGATCGCGCGACCGGGGTCGACTGAACGGACGGCGCGCCGGCCGTGCATGCGCGCGGCCCGTATCACGACCGGCATAACAGCCCGTATCGCCCGCCGCAACCGGCAGTCGCGGCCGGCGAATATTACAATCAGCTTTCCAGACGCGCGACAGCGGTGCCGGTTCGTGCTTTAACAGCTTGATCCGAAAGCGCATTTGCTGCGCCGTTTGCGCTTGGGGCCGGTGGTAGAATAACCGGCTTATTTTTCGATCTTCCCCTACGGAGAGACCAACGTGCCGTTCATTTCCAATGCCTTCGCGCAAGGTGCCGGTGGCGCCGAATCGAGCCTGATGAGCTTCCTGCCGCTCATCCTGATGTTCGCGGTGCTGTACTTCATCATGATCCGTCCGCAGATGAAGCGCCAGAAGGAGCACCGCAACATGCTCGCGGCCATGGCGAAGGGCGACGAAGTCGTCACGAGCGGCGGCCTCGTCGGCAAGGTGACGAAGGTTTCCGAAGGCTACATCGGCGTCGAGATCGCCGAAGGCACCGAAATCACCGTGCAGAAGTCTGCGGTCACGACCATTCTGCCGAAGGGCACGATCAAGTCGCTGTAAGGCTTTCAACGAGCGTCCGGCTCCCCGCGTCGTGCCCGCCTGACAGCGCGGGCCGGCGCGGCGCCGGACGCGACGCTTTCACGCCAACCATCCGTTCGGCCCCCTCATGAATCGTTATCCAATCTGGAAATATGTCGTGATGGTCGTGGCGCTCGCCATCGGCTTTCTGTACACATTGCCCAACTTCTTCGGCGAAGCGCCGGCGGTGCAGGTGTCGAGCGGCAAGGCCACGGTCAAGCTCGACTCGGCCACGCTGAGCCAGGTCGAAGCCGCGCTCGCGTCCGCACAGATCAAGCCGGACGACGTGACCTTCGAGAACACGGCGACCAACGCGAACATCCGCGTGCGCCTGAAGGACACCGATACGCAGCTGCGCGTCAAGGACCTGCTGCAGAAGTCGCTGAATACCGACCCGAACGATCCGCAGTACGTCGTCGCGCTGAACCTGCAGAGCGCGTCGCCGCGCTGGCTGACGGCCATCCACGCGCTGCCGATGTACCTCGGCCTCGACCTGCGCGGCGGCGTCCACTTCCTGCTGCAGGTCGACATGACCGGCGCGCTGACGAAGAAGCTCGACTCCGACGCGACCGACGCGCGCGCCTTGCTGCGCGACAAGAACATCCGCGACGGCGGCGTGAGCCGCGTCGATCAGTCCGTCGTCGTGAATTTCAGCGACGCGCAGACGGCCGAAGACGCGCTCAAGGCGCTCGCCGCGTCGATCACCGAACTGCAATGGGCGACCCAGCCGGGCGGCGGCGGCACGCAAGTGGTCGGCACCTTCACGCCGGCCGTGCAGAAGTCCGTCGAGGACGCCGCGCTCAAGCAGAACCTGACCACGCTGCACAATCGCGTGAACGAGCTCGGCGTGTCCGAGCCGATCCTGCAGCAGCAAGGCAGCGACCGCATCGTCGTCGAGCTGCCGGGCGTGCAGGACACCGCGAAGGCGAAGGACATCATCGGCCGCACCGCGACGCTCGAGGCGCGCCTCGCCGATCCGATCAACACGCACCCGAACCCGAACGACCCGGTGCCGCCGGGCGAGGAACTGTTCACGCAGGGCAACCAGGCGCCCGTGCTGCTGAAGAAGGACGTGATCTTCACCGGCGACCGCATCATCGACGCGTCGGCCGGCTTCGACGAACACCAGCGTCCGTCGGTCAACATCCGTCTCGACTCGGCGGGCGGCCGCTCGGTGCGCGCGGTGTCGCGCGAGAACATCGGCAAGCCGATGGCGATGGTGCTGTTCGAGAAGGGCAAGGGCGAAGTGCTGACGGTCGCGACGATCCAGTCCGAACTCGGCGACCGCTTCCAGATCACCGGCCAGCCGACGCCGCAGGCCGCGGCCGACCTCGCGCTGCTGCTGCGCGCCGGCTCGCTCGCCGCACCGATGGACATCATCGAAGAACGCACGATCGGCCCGAGCCTCGGCGCGGACAACATCAAGATGGGCGTCCACTCGGTGATCTGGGGCTTCTGCGCGATCGCCGTGTTCATGGTCGCGTACTACATGTTGTTCGGCGTGATCTCGGTGATCGGCCTGTCGGTGAACCTGCTGCTGCTCGTCGCGGTGCTGTCGCTGATGCAGGCGACGCTGACGCTGCCGGGCATCGCGGCAATCGCGCTCGCGCTCGGCATGGCGATCGACTCGAACGTGCTGATCAACGAGCGCGTGCGTGAAGAACTGCGCGCCGGCCAGCCGCCGCAGCTCGCGATCCAGTCGGGCTACGCGCACGCCTGGGCGACGATTCTCGACTCCAACGTGACGACGCTGATCGCCGGCCTCGCGCTGCTCGCGTTCGGCTCGGGCCCGGTGCGCGCGTTCGCGATCGTGCACTGCCTCGGCATCCTGACGTCGATGTTCTCCGCGGTGTTCTTCTCGCGCGGGATCGTCAACCTCTGGTACGGCGGCCGCAAGAAGCTGAAGTCGCTCGCGATCGGCCAGGTGTGGAAGCCGGAAGGCGCGGCGGCCGGCGCGACGTTCGCGGCAGCCGACGAATCGACCGACACCGCGCGCGCCGCGAAGCTCGCCGCGCCCGCGAAAGGCAATGGGCCGCGCGCCGGCAAGCCGCAGTTGCGCAACCGCGCGCAGCCAGGCGTGCCGCCGAAGAAACCGGGCTCGACCCAATAAGGCGCCGGAGACGAAGCCATGGAATTTTTCCGCATCCGTAAAGACATTCCGTTCATGCGGCACGCGCTGGTGTTCAACGTGATCTCGCTGGTCACGTTCATCGCCGCCGTGTTCTTCCTGTTCCACCGAGGGCTGCACCTGTCCGTCGAATTCACCGGCGGCACGGTGATCGAGGTCCAGTACCAGCAGGCCGCGCAGCTCGAACCCGTGCGCGACACGCTCGGCAAGCTCGGCTACGCCGATGCGCAGGTGCAGAACTTCGGCACGTCGCGCAACGTGCTGATCCGCCTGCAGCTCAAGCAAGGCCTCACGTCCGCGCAGCAGAGCGACCAGGTGATGGCCGCGCTGAAGGCGCAGAGCCCCGACGTGACGCTGCAGCGCGTCGAGTTCGTCGGCCCGCAGGTCGGCCGCGAGCTCGCGACCGACGGGCTGCTCGCGCTCGCGTGCGTCGTGATCGGCATCGTGATCTACCTGTCGTTCCGCTTCGAATGGAAGTACGCGGTCGCCGGCATCATCGCCAACCTGCACGACGTCGTGATCATTCTCGGCTTCTTCGCGTTCTTCCAGTGGGAGTTCTCGCTGGCGGTGCTCGCGGCGATCCTCGCGGTGCTCGGCTACTCGGTCAACGAATCGGTGGTCATCTTCGACCGGATCCGCGAGACGTTCCGCCGCGAACGCAAGATGAGCGTGCAGGAAGTGATCAACCACGCGATCACGACCACCATGTCGCGTACGATCATCACGCACACGTCGACGGAAATGATGGTGCTGTCGATGTTCTTCTTCGGCGGCCCGACGCTGCACTACTTCGCACTCGCGCTGACGGTCGGCATCATGTTCGGCATCTACTCGTCGGTGTTCGTCGCGGGCTCGCTCGCGATGTGGCTCGGCATCAAGCGCGAAGACCTCGTCAAGGAAAAGAAGACGGCCCACGATCCGGACGATCCGAACGCGGGCGCGCAGGTTTGAGCGGCGCGGCGTTTGGGGGCTTTTTCGGCGGCTTTTTCGGCCGCTTTCCGAAGTAGCGAAAGGCCGGTTCCTCAGGGACCGGCCTTTTTTTATCGGCATGCGGTTTGCCGCTTGCCGCCTGTCGCCTATCGCGATGCCGCCGCGCGGGCGTCGGCTACAATCGCGACACCGCCCCGCCCCGTCCCCCACTCGCCGAAGCCGCGCTCCTCATGAACCCCGTCATGCCTGCCATTCGTCGCGTCGTCGCGTCGCGCACCGGTGCGATCACCGCGGCGGTGTTCATTGCATTTGCATTCGAATTAGCGCCCGCGGCGCTCGCGCAAACCGTCCCGGCCAGCGCCACTACCGCCACCACCGCCATGCCCGCGCCCGCCGCCGCGCCGCTACCGTCACCGTGTCCGCCCGACTGGGAAGCGCAGCTCTGCGAACTGAAATCGGCGATCGAAGTGCTGAAGAAGCAGCATCTGACCGACGTCGACATCGGCGCGCTGCTCGACGCGACCGTGCACGCCGGGATCAAGACGCTGCCGTACGCGCGCTTCTTCAACGCGGCCGAGCGCCGGCAGCAGCTCGACGACGAGCGTCGCGCGCGCGACGGCACGCCGGGCATCGGCATCGTGTTCGAGACGCGGCCCGACGGCCTGCACATCATCGACGTGATTCCCGACGCGCCCGCGGAGAAGGCCGGCGTGCGGCCCGACGATCTCGTCGTCGCGATGAACGACCAGAGCGTGGTCGGGCTCGACAGCGCCGACGTCGTGAAGCTCGCGAAAGGCGACGCGGGCGTGCCGCTGAAGCTGACGATACGGCGCGGCCCCGGGCAGGCGACGCTCGTCGTCGCGCCGGTGCGCGCGATCGTCCGCCCGCACCCGGCGAGCGCGAAGCGGCTCGCCGGCGACATCCTGTACACGCGGCTGTCGAGCTTCCCCGAGCCCGCGGTCGGCAACTACATCGACGCGGTCGAGGCCGCGCGCCGCAATGGTCCGCCGGTGAAAGGCGTGATCCTCGATCTGCGCATCAATGGCGGCGGCGCGCTGAATGCGGCGATCGGCATCACCGCGCTGTTCGCCGGGCGCGAGCGCACCGCGATGGTGACGCTCGAACGCGACGGCAGGAACCGCCGCCGCATCACGACCAACTGGCCGGACTACGAACTGCCGGTGATGCACGGTCAGGATCCGCTCGCGCCGCTGCAGGCCGACGACTGGTGGCGCACCGTGCCGCTCGTCGTGCTCGTCGACGGCCAGAGCGCGTCGGCGGCCGAAGCGACCGCGGCCGCGCTGCGCGATCTCGGGCGCGCGCGGCTGCTCGGCATGCCGACCTACGGCAAGGGGCTCGCGCAGACGGGCGTCGATCTGATCGACGGCACGCGGCTCAATCTGACGTTCGCGCGCAACCTGCGGCCGAACGGCTGCCCGATGGACGGCTACGGCGTCGTGCCCGACTGGCTCGTCCCGCCGCGCCGCGACTCGGACGTCGACGGCGTGCTGCTGTGGTACCGCGAGGTCGATCTCGCGCGTGCGCCGTATGCGGACCGGCTCGCGCCCGATCCGTTCGCCACGGTGCGCGACGCCCGGCGCAAGCTGCGCGACGCGCGCGTGCGCGCGAAGGTCGAGATGTCGAAGAGCGCGGCGCTGCCGCAGCGCGAATTCGGCACGGCCGCGGACTGGCAGCTGCGCCAGGCGCTGGCCGCGCTCGCCGGGCGGCCGGTGCAGACCGTCGCCGCGCCCGCGCAGCTGATGCCGGCCCAGCCGGCATGCGAGCGCGGCGACGACTGACGCGCGCTCAGCGAAACCCGAAGCGCCGCCTCAACACGACCAGCGCCGCGATGCTCAGCACGGCCGCGAACATCAGGTAGAAGCTCGGCGCGGTGTTGGTCCCGGTCGCGCGGATCAGCCACGCGATGATGAACGGCCCGAAGCCGCCGAACACGGTGACCGCGACGTTGTACGCGAGCGACATGCCGGTCGTGCGCGTCTGCACCGGAAACACTTCGGACAGCAGCCCGGGCAGCGCCGCGAAATAGCCGGTCATCAGGAACGCGAGCAGCACCTGCAGCGCGATCAGCGTGCCGAAGCCCGGATGCGCGACCAGATACGCGAACGCCGGATAGATCAGCACGAGAAAGCCGATGGCCGGCGCCAGCATCACGCGCACGCGGCCATAGCGATCCGACCAGTGGCCGACGAGCGGCGCGAAGGCCATCTGGATCACGCCGACGACGAGGATCGCCGCGAACGCGGCCGACGGCGCGAGGCCGAGCTGCTTCACGCCATAGGTCGGCATGAACAGCACGAGATAGGTCGCGACGGTGCCGAGCACGACCGCGCCGATCGCGGCGACGAGCCGCGCGTGTCGCGCAGCGGGTTCGCCGTGACGTCGGCCGCGAGGAATTCGGGCGTCTCGTCGACCTTCGCGCGGATGTAGTACGCGACCGGCCCGAGCAGCAGCCCGAAGAAGAACGGCACGCGCCAGCCCCATGCGGCCATCTGCGCGGCGGTGAGCTGCGCGTTCAGCACGGTGCCGAAGGCGGCGGCGAGCAGCGTCGTGAGCCCCTGGCTCGCGACCTGCCAGCTCGCGAAGAAGCCGCGCCGGCCGGGCACGTGCTCGGCCAGGAACGCGGTCGCGCTGCCGAATTCGCCGCCCGCCGAGAAGCCCTGGATCAGCCGCGCGGCGACGAGGATCAACGGCGCGGCGACGCCGATCGTCCGGTAGGTCGGCAGCACCGCGATCACGAACGTGCCGGCCATCATCAGCAGGATCGACAGCGTGAGCGCGGCCTTGCGGCCCGCGCGGTCGGCGTACGCGCCGAGCACGATCGCGCCGAGCGGGCGCATGAAGAACGACACGCCGAACGTGCCGAGCGTGAGCAGCAGCGACACGGTGTCGTTGCCGGCGGGAAAGAACAGTCGCGAGATCGTCACCGCGAAGAAGCCGTAGACGACCAGATCGAACCACTCGAGCGCATTGCCGATCGACGCGGCGACCACCGCGCGCCACACGCGCGGCGACGAAGCAATGGAGCCGGACTGCGTGACGGCATCCATCGGCGATCTCCTGTCGTTCTACGTCGTATTCGACGCGTGCGGGGCGGGGCCGCGCCGCGCGATGCCGCCGATTATAGGCGCGCAAAAAAGCCGCCGCGCCCGGCAACGGGAACGCGGCGGCTCGCAGGCGGCGCGCGGCGCGAAGGCCGCGGTCGCGTTACGCGTTATTGCTTGACGGCTTCGGCCGTGATCAGCAGCTTGGTCGCCATCTTGAAGCCGTACTGCTTGCCGTAGTCGAGGCCGAACTCGTCGCGGTTGAATTCGCCGACGGCGTCGACGCCGCACACTTCACGCTTGAGCATCGGATGCGGCATGCACTTGAACGAATCGATCTTCAGCGTCAGCGGCTTCGTCACGCCGTGCAGCGTCAGGTTGCCGACCACCGACACGGGCTTGTCGCCGTCGAACTTGATCGCGCCCTTGTAGACCGCCTGCGGGAACTTGGCCGCATCGAAGAAATCGGCCGTCTGCAGGTGCTCGTCGAGCTTCGCGCTGCCGGTGTGGATCGACGCGATTTCGGTCGTCACGTCGACCGTACCCGTCTTCGCCGCGCGGTCGAGCGTCACGGTGCCGCTCGACTTGTCGAACTTGCCGCGCCAGACCGACAGGCCGCCGAAGTGGTCGGCCTCGAAGCTCGGGTACGTGTGGCTCGGGTCGAACTGGTAAGTCGCGCTTTCGGCGAAGGCCGAGAACGACAGCGAGGCTGCCAGCGCGCCCGCGGCGATGATCAGATGCTTTTTCAACTTTTTCTCCTTGGAACGGCGCCGCGCGCTTGCGCGGCATTCGGGTGAGGCACGTGATACGGGTGATGCGGGACCCCGCCGCTTACTTCGTCGCGACGAGATGGAACTTGATCTGCACTTCGTCGGCGACGATCGACGTGTCCTTCCATTCGCCGGTGCCGACGTTGAACGCGGAGCGCTTGATCGGCAGCACGCCGTCGAAGGTCTGCGTCGCGCCGCTCTGCGTGACCGTCACGGGCACCGTGACGTTCTCCGACTTGCCCTTGATCGTCAGCTTGCCGGTCACGTTGTACTTGTTGCCGCCGGCCGGCGCGATCGCGCTCGACGCGAAGGTCGCCTGCGGATACGTTTTGGCGTCGAACCAGTCCTTGCCGGCGACCTGGTCGTTGTACATCTTGTCGCCGAGGTCGAAGCTCGCGATGTCGATCGTCACCTGCGCGCTGCCCTGCGCGGCCTTCGCCGGGTCGAACTTCACCTGCGCGGAGAACTTCCGGAACGCGCCTTCGGTCGGCACGTTCATCTGCTTCGACACGGCGGACACCTTGCTCTTGGCGAGGTCGACGTCGGCGTGCGCGGCGGCCGATGCGGCGAGCGACGCCGCGGCGAATGCGGTCAGCACGGAGCGGGAGAAAGTCACTTTCATGGGTTCCTTCATTTGGCAAAGGGAAGCATGCGCGACAGCAGCCCGTCGCGGTCCAGCACCTGATGCTTGAGCGCCGCCAGCACGTGCAGCGACACCAGCGCAAGCAGAATGTAATTCAACGTCACGTGGAGCGTCTTCAGCATCTCTTTCAGCACCGGATCGGGGTCGATCAGGCGCGGCAGCGGCACGATGCCGAGATAGACGACCGGGATGTTCGACGCGGAGCTGTACAGATAGCCGGTGACGGGGATCGCGAGCATCAGCACGTACAGCAGCATGTGGACGCCGTGCGACGCGGCGCGCTGCCAGGCGGGCGTAGCGCCGGGCAGCGCGGGCGCCGCGTGGGTCGCGCGCCACAGCAGCCGCATCAGCGCCAGCGCGAACACGGTCACGCCGATCCACTTGTGCCACGAGTAGTACTTCAGCTTGGCCGGCGTGAAGCCGGGGATGTCGGTCATCACCCAGCCGAGCGCGAAGCCGCCGACGATCAATACCGCGATCAGCCAATGCAGCGCGATCGCGGTTTGCGTGTAACGTGCCGGGGTGGCCGGCAGCGAGTTCGATGCCATCGTGGGTTCCTCAGGTGAGCGAACGGCCGCGCCGGTATATTCGTCCGACGCTTGTCAAGGGCGCCATGCTACCGCAACCTTTCTCGACGCGCGGACTCTGAGGACAGGCACGCCAGCCGGCTGTCACGTCCGCGCCATGTTACCGGGCGGTCACCGCGCGCCCGGGCATTGACACCGCCGAAAAACCGATTTGGTAAGATTGGCGCGGGTTCCGGCCCCGTCGACGCGCCGCCCAGCCGTCGCAACACCGCCTTTTCCATGCAACGATACGACCTGATTGCCTGTCACGAATGCGACGCACTGTTGCATAAACCGCGTCTGAGCGGCCGCCAGATCGCGCGCTGCCCGCGTTGCGACGCGCTGCTCTATCGCAACAGCACCACGCAGATCGAGCGCATCACCGCGCTCGCGGTCGCCGCGCTCGTCACGTTCGTCATCGCGCAGACGTTCCCGATCCTCGAAATGGACCTGAACGGCACGCGCGTGCAGACGACGCTGATCGGCGCGATCGACGCGCTGTGGCATCAGGACATGGCGATCGTCGGCGTGATGGTGTTCTGCTCGACCGTGCTGTTCCCGCTCGTCGAGATGGCCGCGCTGCTCTACGTGCTGCTGCCGATCCGGCGCGGCATCGTGCCGCCCGGCCTGAACCTCGTGCTGCGCACCATCCAGCTCGTGCGGCCGTGGGGGATGATCGAGGTCTTCATGCTCGGGATCGTCGTGACGATCGTGAAGATGGTCAGCCTCGCGCGCGTGGTGCCCGACGCGGCGCTGTTCGCGTTCGGCGCGCTCACGCTGATGATCGCGGTCGTGCTGATGTTCGACCCGCGCACCGTGTGGGACATCGCCGACGACCTGCGCGCCGGCCGCTCGCCGGGTGCTCCTGCTACTCCCGCCGCCGCCGACCCGGCCGCGCTGCCGGAGGCGCCGCGCCGATGACGACGCCGACCGCCGCCCGCGAGGGTTACGCCAGCTGCCACGCCTGCGGGCTCGTGCAGACGCTCGACCATGCGCATGCGCATTGCGCGCGCTGCGGCAGCACGCTGCATTTCCGCACGCCGGACAGCGTCATGCGCACCTGGGCGCTGCTGATCGCGGCCGTGATCCTGTACATTCCGGCGAACCTGCTGCCGATCATGCGCACGTCGTCGATCGTCGGCTCGCAGGAAGACACGATCATGAGCGGCGTCATCTATTTCTGGACCTCCGGCGACTGGCCGCTCGCGGTGATCGTGTTCGTCGCGAGCATTCTCGTGCCGATGCTCAAGCTCGGCGTGCTGACCCTGCTCGCGACCAGCGCGCAGCGCCGCGCGACGTGGCGGCCGCTGCAGCGCACGCTGCTGTACCGGATCGTCGAGCGGATCGGCCGCTGGTCGATGCTCGACATCTTCGTCGTGACGCTCACCGTCGCGCTCGTCCATTTCCGTTCGCTCGCCGTCATCACGGCCGGTCCCGGCGCGCTCGCGTTCGGTTCGGTCGTGATCCTGACGATGCTCGCGTCGATGCAGTTCGATCCCCGCCTGATCTGGGATCCAGTCGAAACCTCAGGGAAACACCATGAATAGTCCGCAAGGCCCGCAGCACGACGCGCCCCGGCCGCCCGACCCGGCAATCTCGACGAAAGGCGGCTGGCTGCCGTCGCTCGTCTGGCTCGTGCCGCTGCTCGCCGCGCTGATCGGTATCGGCCTCGTGATCAAGTCCGTGCGCGAGCGCGGCCCGGAAATCACGATCAGCTTCCACAGCGCGGAAGGGCTCGAGCCGGGCAAGACGCAGGTCAAGTACAAGGACGTCGAGATCGGCACGGTCAAGACGATCACGCTGTCGAAAGACCTCACGCGCGTGCTCGTCCAGGTGCAGTTGAAGAAGGAAGCCGAGGACTTCGCGATCAAGGGCTCGCGCTTCTGGATCGTGCGGCCGCGCGTCGGCACGACCGGCGTGTCGGGGCTCGGCACGCTGCTGTCCGGCGCATACATCGGCGTCGACGCCGGGCGCGGCCCGGACGCGCAGAGCGACTTCATCGGCCTCGAGTCGCCGCCCGCCGTGACCCGCGACCAGAAAGGCACGCAGTACGTGCTGCGCGGCGATTCGCTCGGCTCGGTCGACATCGGCTCGCCGGTCTATTACCGTCGCGTGCAGGTCGGCCAGGTGGTCGGCTTCTCGCTCGACAAGGACGGCACGGGCGTCACCTTCAACGTGTTCGTCAATGCGCCGTACGACCAGTACGTCGGCATGAATTCGCGCTGGTGGCAGGCGAGCGGCGTCGACCTGCGGCTCGATTCGAGCGGCCTGAAGCTGAACACGCAATCGCTCGCGACGGTGATCCTCGGCGGCATCGCATTCCAGACGCCGCCGAACCAGCGCACCGGCGCGACCGCGCCGAACAACACGACGTTCCGCCTCGGCTCCGACGAAGGCGACGCGATGCGCGATCCGGACGGCGAGCCGCTGCAGGTCGTGATGAACTTCAACCAGTCGCTGCGCGGGCTCGCGGTGGGCGCGCCGGTCGACTTCCGCGGCATCGTGCTCGGCGAAGTGACGAACATCGGCATCGACTTCGATCCGAAGACCAAGAACTTCCTGATGCCGGTCACGATGAACGTGTATCCGGAGCGGCTCGGCCCGCGCTTCCGTGAAACGATCGGCAACAAGGGCGAGTCGGCTCGTCGCGAGATCGTCGAGCGCCTCGTCAGGCACGGGCTGCGCGGCCAGCTGCGCACCGGCAATCTGCTGACGAGCCAGCTGTACGTCGCGCTCGACTTCTTCCCGAAGGCGGCGGCCGTGAAGATGGACACGACGCGCCAGCCGCTCGAGCTGCCGACCGTGCCGAACACGCTCGACGAGCTGCAGCTGCAGGTCGCCGACATCGCGAAGAAGCTCGACAAGGTGCCGTTCGACCAGATCGGCGCGAACCTGAACAGCGCGCTCACGAACGCCGACAAGCTGTTCAAGCAGCTCGACACGCAGGTCGCACCGGAAGCGCGCGACACGCTGTCGGCCGCCAAGCAGACCTTCTCGACCGCCGAGGCGACGCTGCAGCAGGATTCGCCGCTGCAGTCCGACGTGCGCGGCGCGCTGAAGGAGCTCACGCGCACGCTGCAATCGCTGAACGCGCTCGCCGACTATCTCGAGCGCCATCCCGAATCGCTGCTCAAGGGCAAGCCAGGAGATCAACCATGACCACGACACGCGTGAACGTGCTCGCGAGCGGCGCAGCCGCGCTGTTCGCCGTGCTCGCGCTCGGCGCGTGCAGCTCGCCGCCCGCGCGCTTCTACACGCTGAGCCCGGCCGACGCCGCCGCGCCCGTGCGCACCGCGCCCGCCAATCCGGCATTCCTGATCGAGGTGCCGTCGGTGGGCGTACCGGAGCAGGTCGCGAGGAACCAGTTCGTCGTGCAGCGCAACGCCGCGCAGGTCGACGTGCTCGAGCAGGAGCGCTGGGCCGCGCCGCCGGCCGACGAGATCCGCCGCGCGCTGTCGGACGATCTCGCCGCGCAGCTCGGCACGATCGACGTCGCGAATTCCGCGTATCCGGCCGGCGTGCCGGTGTATCGGATCAGCGTGAACGTGCAGCGCTTCGAGTCGTGGCCCGGCAAGCGGGCGGCGATCGACGCCGTGTGGAGCGTGCGCGCGGTCGGCACGCAGACGGTGATGACGTGCCGCACGAGCGTCGCGGAGCCGGTCGCCGGCGGCTTCGATGCGCTGGTGGCCGGCCATCGGCGCGCCCTCGACGCGATTGCCTCGCAGGCCGCGGCCGGCGTGCGCGCGATCGCCGCGCGGCGTGGGGTGGCGGCGAGTGGAGCGAGCGCGGTGGCAGGCGGCAAGACGACGGTCGCCGCGACGGCCGTGCCGGTCGTGCCCTGCCCGGCCAATCCGGCGCCCGGCGGCGACGCAGGCGCGACCGGCAAGTCGGGCGCGTAAGCCGGCGGCGGGGTGCGAGCGCATGGGGGGTGTGGGTGCGTGGCTCGTATGGACGTATGGGGCGTGTAGCCGCGTGGTTCGTGTCGTTCGTGTCGTTCGTGAAGCTCGCGGAGTCCATATCGCCCGTGTCGCTCACTGCGTAACCCGTCTGGTCCGCGCGTCCCCTGTAACTCGTCCGGCCCACCTGACCCGGTAACCCGTTCCAGCAGCATCACCGATCACGACCGCCGGCCGCACCACCCACGCCCGATCTCTGCCATCGCCCACCTCGCCTCGCTCGTCGAGATCGGTAAAAACCGGCGTCACGCAACGCGGTCGGCTTGCCTTTTCGCGGCCGATTGACGATCCTACGCTGTCCCCGACCCGCGCCGCCTGTCGTGCGGGCCAGCCGATGGCGCACCGCCCCGGTCCGACCGAGCGCCGCGCGAGCGCAGGCCCGCGACGGCCCACGCACGGCACGTGGCGACCGTCCGCCCATCGTCCGGCTTGCCCGACCCGCGTCACCGTTGCCCTCGGCGCCGCGCCGCGTTTCCGGCCGGCATCCCGAACCCGCCCACCCGTGGGCTTTCGCTATTCCGTTTATGTTTCGTTCCCTGACGACCCTGATCAAGAAGTGGCGCGCGTCGCGCAATGCCAGCCACCAGCTCGATGCGCTGCTCGCGCACGCCGACGCGCACGCGTCGTACGCCGAACGCAGCGAATGGCTGATCGAGCTCGCGCACTGGCTGCGCCGCAACGGCGCGATGCAGCCCGGCCAGGACGCCCCGGCCGAGCGCGACGCCGACGCGCGCGCGTATCCGGCCCACGCGCGACTGCGCTACCTGTTCCACGTGCTCGACCGCAATCCCGCGTGGAAGTCGCACGCCGCGCGCATCCTGCGCGGGATCCTGCGCGAGTGCGACGGCATCTCGCTGCTGTGCGACGCCGGGATGCCCGTGCATTCCGGCTTCTTCGGCGCGCTGTTCGAGCGGATCGACTCGTCGCTGATCCCGCCCGCGCCGAACCGCCGCGAGCTGTCGGCGCTGTTCACGCTGATGTTCCCGACGCCGGAGGACGCGCAATGGATCGACGCGCTGCCCGACGACCTGCTCGGCCGCTTCGCCGAACTGTTCACGTTCGACGTCACCGACGCCGAGCGCCACGAGCCCGGCTCGTTCTCGCGCGACCTGCTGGCCGCGCTGCACAACCTGACCTGCCAGATCAGCTCGACCGGCCTGTCGCAGACGGTGCGCAGCCGCCTGTCCGACGACGATGCGCGCAAGCCGCTCGAAGGCCAGCCGTTCTACCGCCTCACGCGCGCGATGCTCGCGGTCGAGACCGCGCATGCGGCCGCCGAGGACGGCGGCGATCCGAGCAAGCTGCTGCACGAGGTGAACTATCTGCGCGTGCTGCTCGACGAATGCCGGACCGCGGTCGACGACGTGTTCGCGCACCTGTACCGCAACGGCGTGTCGGTCGACATCGTGTTCCAGGTCGAGCGGATGCGCATGCGCATCCAGCGCGCGGAACTGCTGCTCAACGCATGGATGGCGCGGGACGACCTACGCGGAATGGCACGGCTCACCGCCGAGCTGGTCGACGCGAACCAGAACAGCCAGAGCGTCTCCCATCTGATGCGCAGCAACTTCTCGCTGTTCGCGCGCAAGCTCGTCGAGACCAACGCGGACACAGGCGAGCATTACATCTCGCGCGGCCGCGCCGAATACCTGAAGATGCTGCGGATGGCCGCGGGCGGCGGCCTCGTGACGGTCGCGACGGTGTGCGTGAAGTTCGCGATCACCGGCTCGCACCTGCAGTCGATGCTCGAAGGGCTGCTCGCGGGTGTCAACTACGCGGCGAGCTTCATGCTGATGCACTTCCTGCATTTCACGCTCGCGACCAAGCAGCCGGCGATGACCGCGCCCACGCTCGCGCGCGAACTCGACGACACCGGCCACGACGAAGGCGTGAAGGCGTTCGTCGCGTCGGTGATCGCGCTGATCCGCACGCAGGCCGCGGCGATCTCCGGCAACGTGCTCGTCGTGTTCCCCGTCTGCCTGCTCGTGCAGCTGCTCGCGGGCAACCTGCTGCACGCCAACGTGATCTCGCCGGCCAAGGCGCACGCGACCCTGCATTCGTTCTCGCTGCTCGGCCCGACGCCGTTCTACGCGGCGCTGACCGGCGTGCTGCTGTGGGCGTCGAGCCTGCTCGCCGGCTGGGCCGACAACTGGTTCGTGCTGCACCGCGTCGGCGACGCGCTCACGTACAACCGCCGCCTGCGGCTCACGCTCGGCGCGGCGGGCGCCGCGAAGCTCGCGCACTTCTGCCGCTCGAACGTCGCCGGCGTGGTCGCCAACGTCGGGCTCGGGCTGATGCTCGGCCTAGTCCCGGCGATCGTCACCGTGTTCCTGTTCCCGTTCGAGGTGCGCCACGTGACGCTGTCGGCCGGCGCGATCGGCGTCGCGATTGGCGTGCTCGGCCAGGACGCGCTGCGCACGCCCGAACTCTGGTGGGCCTGCGCCGGCGTGCTGAGCATGGCGATCCTCAACGTGCTGGTGAGCTTCGTGCTCGCGTTCACGATGGCCGTGCGCTCGCGCAGCCTGCGCCGCACCAAGGTGCGCGCGCTGGTCGGCGCGATCGTGCGCACGGTGCTGGCGAAGCCGTCGGCGCTGTTCTGGCCGGCCGGCGCACCGGCCGCTCGCGCGGGCCAGCCGGGCTCGCACTGACGGTTCGACGGGCCGGCGGCGCACGCGCGGCGGGGCCGCCCGGCCCGCCGCGACGTCCGGTCGGCCGGCGCGCGCGCACCGGCCGCGCGCGGGCCGCACGCCGAAACGGACGCCAAAACGGACGCGGCGCCGGCTGAGGCCGCCCGCGCCGCGTACAATGGTGGACTTTTGCACGTCCTCACCCGCCTCATGTCCTCGCCTACCCTGTACGAATTCTTCGCTCCCTGCCCGCGCGGCCTCGAAGCGGCGCTCGCCGCCGAGCTGGCCGAGATCGCCGGCCGCCACCTGAACGGCGCGCCGTTCACCGCGGGCGCGCAGGTGCCGGGCGGCGTGCACTTCCGCGGCGGCTGGGCCGCCGGGATGGCCGCGAACCTGCACTCGCGCATCGCGAGCCGGATCCTGCTGAAGATCGCGCACCGCGCGTACCGCAACGAGCAGGACGTCTACGCGCTCGCGCTCGAGCAGCCGTGGGAGCGCTGGTTCGCGTCGACGCAGACGCTGCGCGTCGACATCACCGCGATCAAGTCGCCGCTGAAGAGCCTCGAATTCGCGACGCTGCGCGTGAAGGACGCAATCTGCGACCGGATGCGCGAGAAGACCGGCTCACGCCCGAGCATCGACACCGGCGCGCCGGACATACGCGTGTTCGCCTTCCTCACGACCGGCGAATGCACGCTGTATCTCGACACGTCGGGCGAGCCGCTGTTCAAGCGCGGCTGGCGGCTCGACAAGGGCGCGGCGCCGCTGCGCGAGAACCTCGCGGCCGGCATCCTGCGTCTGACCGGCTGGACGCCCGGCACGCCGCTGTACGACCCGATGTGCGGCAGCGGCACGTTCCTCGCGGAAGCCGCGCAGATCGCGCTGGGCGTCGCACCGGGCGTCGAGCGCCGCTTCGGCTTCGAAAAGCTCAAGCAGTACGACATCACCGCATGGCAGGGCCTGAAAGTCCCCGCGCTCGACGCGAAGCGCGCCGCGCGCAGCAAGCGCGATCCGCTCGGTGTGTACGGCAGCGACATCTCGGGCGACATGCTCGACAAGGCGCGCGCGAACCTCGAGCGCGCCGGCGTGCCGTCGGTATGGCTGAAGCAGATCGACGCCCGCGCGATGACGCCGCCGTGCGACGGCCCCGGCATCATCCTCGCGAATCCGCCGTACGGCGAGCGGATCGAGGTGCGCGGCCGCAGCGCGCGCGGCGAGGTGCGCGAGACGGGCCGCAACCGCGGCAACGACGACGCGTTCCGCCGCACGCACACCGACGCGCCCGACAGCGAGTTCTTCAACGCGCTCGGCGATGCGCTGAAGCAGCGCTTCACCGGCTGGCAAGCGTTCCTGCTGAGCTCCGACCGCTCGCTGCCGGGCCAGCTGCGCCTGCGCGAATCGGCGAAGACGCCGCTGTTCAACGGCGCGCTCGAATGCCGGCTGTTCCGCTTCGACCTGATCGCCGGCAGCGTCAAGGCGCGCCCGGCCGCTGCGGAAGGCGACGCGTGACGCGCCGCTCCCGCGCACCGGCCGCTGCGGCCGGCTGCTGACAGCCAGTCCCCGACGCCCGGCATTCGCCGGGCGTTGTTACTTGCGGCGCCGATGCGTGCGCCGCTTCGTCTGCCGTACCTTCCACCCCACCGTCCGCTTCGGCGCTGCGCTGCGCGCCGGCTGCCGCCGCGCGACGCGCGAAGCGCGAACGGGCAGGCGCTTTCCACACCGGCGCGCGGTGCGTTGTCAGTACCGCCATCACTACTGACAGCACGCTGTCAGGAGCCCGCGTTCACACTGCAATCCCGGCGCAATGCAAGGCTGGTTTCCATCAAGAATCCGAACAACAAGGAGCTCGTCATGACGTCCGCGACTGCAAACGCAAACGCACCCGCAACCCTCGACCGTGCCATCGCATGGTTCGACATCCCGTCGCTCGATTTCGACCGGGCGATCCGCTTCTACGAAACCGTGCTGCAGACGACGCTGCATCGCGACGTGATCGGCGGCGTGCCGATGGCCGTGTTCGATCACGAGGCGTCGAACACGGGCGGCAGCATCGTGTTCGATCCGCAGCAGATGAAGCCGAGCGCGAACGGCGTGCTCGTGTACCTGAACGCCGGCGAATCGGTCGTCGCAGCGCTCGAGCGTGCGAAGCGCGCGGGCGGCGTCGTGCAGGGCTCGGTGGTCGAGCTGCCGAACAACTACGGCTACATCGGCTACCTGATCGATACCGAGGGCAACCGCGTCGGCCTGCACGCGCCGAAATGCCACTGAGCGCAGCCGCGAGCGGGCCGGCGCGGCGCTATCATCGCGGCAATCCCCTCACCGCAGGAGTCGAGGTGCCGCGATGACGCGCCGTGCCGACCGCCTTTTCCAGATCGCCGAGCTGCTGCGCGGGCGCCGCCTGACGACCGCGCAGCAGCTCGCCGACTGGTTGTCGGTGTCGCCGCGCACGGTTTATCGCGACGTGCGCGACCTGCAGCTGTCGGGCGTGCCGATCGAAGGCGAAGCGGGCATCGGCTACCGGCTGAACCGCAACGCGAGCCTGCCGCCGCTCACGTTCACCGCCGAGGAACTGGCGGCGCTCGCGGTCGGCGCGCGGATGCTCGAAACCTGGGGCGGCGCCCGCTTCGCCGGCGGCGCGCGCTCGGCGCTCGCGAAGATCGCGTCGGCGATGCCCGCCGACAAGCGCACGGCGCTCGATCGCCTGCCGGTGTTCGCGCCGTCGTTTCACATCGACGAGACGTTCTGCGCGAAGGTCGATGCGATCCATCAGGCCGTCGATACGCGCCACATCGTCAGCTTCGACTACCGCGACCGCCTCGGCGCGCACACGAAGCGCCGCGTGTGGCCGCTCGGGCTCGTGTACTGGGGCGGACGCTGGACGATCGGCGCGTGGTGCGAGCTGCGCGACGATTTCCGCACGTTCGACATCGCGCGGATGGGCGACATCACGCTGCACGAGCAGTTTCCCGACATGGAAGGCCGGCGCATCGCCGACTACATGCGAATCGCGCAGGCGCCGAGATGCTGACGCGCGCGCCGCGCGCAACCACCATCGCGATCGCGACCCGCCATGTTCACTGCGCCGCCGGCCGCGTCGGCCGGGACGGGCGCCGCGTTCGCACATCGCGCCCACCACCCGGCCCGGCCCGGCCCGCGCGCGCGCCATGCGCCGTGCGCCGTCGGAGCCGCGCTTCGCATCCCGCCGTCAGCCGTTGAACACCACCGGCCGCTTCGGGCGCTCGTCGACGTGCAGCGAAAACACGTCGGCGCGCGCGTAGTGCCCGACCACGTCGAAGTCGTAACGCGCGCGGACCAGCTCGTCGGTATCGATGCGCGCCGTCACGAGGCCGGGCTCGCCGATCAGCGGCTCGGTCAGCAGATCGCCGAGCGGCCCGACGATCACGCTGCCGCCGCGGATCAGCGGCCGCTCCGGGTCCCAGCCCGGCACGTCGATGCCCAGCGCGCGCGGCGACGGCTGCACCTGGCACGCGCTCACGACGAAGCAGCGGCCTTCGTGCGCGATGTGGCGCATCGAGCTTTGCCACAGATCGCGCTCGTCGACGGTCGGCGCGCACCAGATCTGCACGCCTTTCGCATACATCGCGCAGCGCAGCAGCGGCATGTGGTTCTCCCAGCAGATCGCGGCGCCCGCGCGGCCCGCGGCCGTGTCGACCACCGGCAGCGTCGAGCCGTCGCCCTGCCCCCAGATCAGCCGCTCGGTGCCGGTCGGCATCAGCTTGCGGTGCTTCGCGACGAGCCCGTCGCGCGGATCGAAGAACAGCGCGGTGCAATACAGCGTGCTGCCGCCGCGCTCGATCACGCCGATCACGAGGCTCGCGCCCGTGCGCTGCGACAGCGCGGCCAGTTCGTCGGTTTCCGGTCCCGGCACGTCGATCGCCTGCGCCGCATAGCGCGCGTACGCCTCGCGGCCCTCGGGCAGCCGGTAGCCGAGCCGCGTGCCGAACGTCTCGCCTTTCGGATAGCCGCCGAGCACCGCCTCGGGCAACACCACGAGCGATGCGCCGCTGTCGCGGATCGCGGTTTCGTAAGCGAGGATCGCGTCGAGCGTGGCGCGCGTGCCGGCCGGCGATGCGCCGATCTGCAGCGCGGCGATGACTGAGGTGGACATGAAGGCGTCTCCGGTGAAGGTGTCGAACGGGATGGAACGGGATCGAATGGGAGACGCCATCTTTGCCGATATCATGTCATCGATCAAATCGATAGCACGATAACTGACATGAATGCAGATGATATCGCCGGGCTCGACCTGAACCTGCTGAAGGTCTTCGAGGCGCTGTACGAGGAAGGCGGCGCGAGCCGCGCGGCGTTGCGGCTCGGCCTCACGCAATCGGCGGCCAGCGCCGCGCTGGCGCGGCTGCGCGTGATCTACGCCGATCCGCTGTTCGTGCGCACCGGCCGCGGGCTCGCGCCGACGCCGCGCGCGGACGAATTGAAGCCGATCCTGTCGGACGCGCTCGACCGCTGCCGCGCGAGCCTCGCGATCGCCGCCGACGCGGGCGAGCGGATCGGCCGAACGATTTCGGTCGGGCTGTCGGACGACTTCGAGATCGCGCTCGGCCGCGCGCTGATCGACGCGGTCGCGCGCGACGCCGCGGGCATCCGCCTGATCTTCCGGCAGACGCACAGCGGGATCGCCGGCGACGCGCTGCTGCGGCACGGCGTCGATCTCGCGATCGCGTCGGGCGGGTTTTCCGCGCACGGGCTCAGCCGGCGCGCGGTCGCGACCGGCGGCTACGCATGCGTGATCGACCCGGCGGGCAGCGCTCGCGCGCCGCGCGCGCTGTCGCTCGCGGAGTTTCTGCGGCGCGATCACGTGCTCGTGTCGTCGGGCGGCGTGATCGGCATCGTCGACGAGGCGCTGGCGGCGCTCGGCCACAAGCGGCGCGTCGCCGCGTCCACGACGCACTTCGCCGCGCTGCCGTACCTGCTCGCGGGCTCCGACGCGGTCGCCACGATTCCGGCGCACGCGGCCCGCGCGATCGAACGCGCGACGTCGCTGCGCGCGCTCGCGTGCCCGGTCGAGCTGCCGCACTATCCGGTCGAGATCGGCTGGCGCACGAGCGCGCAGCGCGACCCGGCGATCGTGCGGGTGCGCGACGCGATCGCAGCGTGCGTCGCGACGATCGTCGCGGCGTGACGGCCGGGGTGACCTGGCGACTTGGCGACGTTTCGGGTCCAAAAGGGTCGGATAGATCACCCGACCGCCCGGCACCCGCCGGTCGCAACCGGTAAAATGTCGAACCATGAAACCCGAAATCTGGACCCCGCATGTGACCGTCGCGGCGCTCGTCGAGCGAGACGGCCGCTTCCTCGTGATCGAGGAAGAAACCTCGACGGGCCTGCGCATCAACCAGCCGGCCGGCCATCTGGAGGCCGGCGAAACGCTCGCCGACGCCGTGATCCGCGAGACGCTCGAAGAAACCGCGCATCCGTTCGTCCCCACGGCGCTCGTCGGCGTCTACCTCGCGCACTACGAGCGCCCCGGCAGCGCGGGCGCGACCTATCTGCGCTTCACGTTCTGCGGCACCGCGGGCGAACCGCTGCCCGGTCACGCGCTCGACGACGGCATCGTCCGCACGCTGTGGCTGAGCGCCGACGAACTGCGCGCGTGCAGCGAGCGTCACCGCTCGCCGGCGGTGATGCGCTGCGTCGACGACTATCTCGCCGGGCGGCGCATCCCGCTCGATTTCGTGCATACGCATTCGGTCGCGCCGCGGCCGCAAGCATTCGACCGTCAGGCGGTGAACAAATGAGCAAGCGCCGTGTAGTGGTGGGCATGTCGGGCGGCGTCGATTCGTCGGTGACCGCGTGGCTGCTGAAGGAACAGGGATACGACGTGGTCGGCCTGTTCATGAAGAACTGGGAAGACGACGACGACGGCGAATACTGCTCGACGCGCCAGGACTGGATCGACGTCGTGTCGGTGGCCGATCTGATCGGCATCGACGTCGAAGCCGTGAACTTCGCGGCCGAATACAAGGACCGCGTGTTCGCCGAATTCCTGCGCGAGTACTCGGCCGGCCGCACGCCGAACCCGGACGTGCTGTGCAACGCCGAGATCAAGTTCAAGGCGTTCCTCGATCACGCGATGTCGCTCGACGCCGAGATGATCGCGACCGGCCACTACGCGCGCGTGCGCGAGCGCGACGGCCGCTTCGAGCTGCTGAAGGCGTTCGATCACACGAAGGATCAGTCGTACTTCCTGCACCGGCTGAACCAGGCGCAACTGTCGAAGACGATGTTCCCGCTCGGCGAGATGCCGAAGACGAAGGTGCGCGAGATCGCCGCGCAGATCGGCCTGCCGAACGCGAAGAAGAAGGATTCGACCGGCATCTGCTTCATCGGCGAACGGCCGTTCCGCGACTTCCTGAACCGTTATCTGCCGACCAAGCCCGGCCCGATGAAGACGCCCGACGGCAAGCGCGTCGGCGAGCACATCGGCCTCGCGTTCTACACGTTCGGCCAGCGCAAGGGCATCGGGCTCGGCGGCAGCAAGGACGGCAGCGGCGAGCCGTGGTTCGTCGCCGCGAAGGACATCCCGTCGAACACGCTGTACGTCGTGCAGGGCCACGACCATCCGTGGCTGCTGTCGCACGAGCTCGTCGCGGGCAACGTCAGCTGGGTCGCCGGCGAGCCGCCGGCCGACGGCTTCGCGTGCGGCGCGAAGACCCGCTACCGGCAGGCCGACGCGGCATGCCGGTTCGGCGCGGCCGCAGCCGGGCCGGCCGGCGAGGCGCGCTTCACGCTCGCGTTCGACGACGCGCAATGGGCCGTCACGCCCGGCCAGTCGGCCGTGCTGTACGACGGCGAGATCTGCCTGGGCGGCGGCATCATCGAGCACGCGGCCAGCGGCCGCGATGCTGCTGCTGCGGCCCCCGCAGCGGCACTCGTCGAAGCACGCTGACACCCATTCGGTTTAGACTTGCGGCACGCCGCGCCCGGCGCAACACGATTGCACCGAGGCCGGCGCGCCGCCGTCGCAGCGTACGCATGGCGGCCTACTTTCACGGAGTTCCCCCATGCTTTCCAGACGTTACCTCGCGATGTGGGGTGCCGTGCTGTTGCTCGCCGCCGCAGCCGCACTCGCGTCGATCCATGCGCTGTCCTGGCTGTGGATCATTGTCCCCGTCGCCCTCGTCGCCCTCGGCCTGTACGACCTGAACCAGGACCGCCACGCGATCCTGCGCAACTATCCGCTGTGGGGCCATTTCCGCTTCCTGTTCGAGTTCATCCGCCCCGAAATCCGCCAGTACTTCGTCGAGGACGACACCGACGAGAAGCCGTTCTCGCGCGCGCAGCGCAGCCTCGTCTACCAGCGCGCGAAGAACGTCGCCGACAACCGCCCGTACGGCACCGAGCTGAACGTGAAGTCGGTCGCGCACGAATGGATCAGCCACTCGCTCGCACCGACCCGGCTGCCGAACCACGACTTCCGCGTGCGCGTCGGCGCGAACCGCGCGCAGCCGTATGACATCTCGGTCCTCAACGTCTCGGCGATGAGCTTCGGGTCGTTGTCCGCGAATGCGATCCGCGCGCTGAACCTCGGCGCGAAGAAAGGCGGCTTCGCGCACGACACCGGCGAAGGCTCGTTGTCGAAGTATCACCGCGAGCACGGCGGCGACATCATCTGGGAGATCGCGTCCGGCTACTTCGGCTGCCGCAACGACGACGGCACGTTCAACCCGGACAAGTTCGCGAAGCAGGCGGCCGACCCGCAGGTCAAGATGGTCGAGATCAAGCTGTCGCAGGGCGCGAAGCCCGGCCACGGCGGCGTGCTGCCGGCCGCTAAGATCACGCCGGAAATCGCCGAGACGCGCGGCGTACCGATGGGCAAGGACTGCATCTCGCCCGCGACGCATTCCGAATTCTCGACGCCGCGCGGGCTGCTCGAATTCGTCGAGCGGCTGCGCACGCTGTCCGGCGGCAAGCCGACCGGCTTCAAGCTGTGCATCGGCCATCCGTGGGAGTTCTTCGGGATCGCGAAGGCGATGATCGAGACCGGCATCGTGCCGGACTTCATCGTCGTCGACGGTGCGGAGGGCGGCACCGGTGCGGCGCCGCTCGAATTCACCGACCACGTCGGCGTGCCGCTGCAGGAAGGCTTGCTGATGGTGCACAACACGCTCGTCGGGATCGGCGTGCGCGACCGCGTGAAGATCGGCGCGAGCGGCAAGATCATCAGCGCGTTCGACATTGCGCGCACGCTCGCGATCGGCGCGGACTGGGTGAATTCGGCGCGCGGCTTCATGTTCGCGGTGGGCTGCATCCAGGCGCAGCACTGCCACACCGACCGCTGCCCGACCGGCGTCGCCACGCAGGACCCGGTGCGCCAGCGCGCGCTCGTCGTGCCCGACAAGGCCGAACGCGTGTACAACTTCCATCGCAACACGCTGCATGCGCTGCAGGAGCTCGTGCAGGCGGCCGGCCTCGGGCATCCGTCCGAGCTGCGCGCGCATCACATCGTGCAACGCGTCGCGCCGCACGAGGTCCGGCTGATGTCGCAGTTGCTGAAGTATCTGAAGCCGGGCGCGCTGCTCGAGGGCCGCACTTGCGGCTATACGCTGTACGACAAGTGGTGGCCGATCGCGCGCAGCGATTCGTTCGTGCTCGGCGAGAATGCGTACGCGTCGATCGAATGACGTCAGCGCGGCGCGGTGGTTGATCGGTTGAGCGGTTGAGCGGTTGATCGATCGCTCGCCGCATCCGCAAAAAAGAAAAGCGCCCGAGCGGCGCTTTTCTTTTGTCTGCTCAATCCGCGGCGCGTGGCCGCTCAGCCCTGCGGCAGCGTGTCGACGAACGTCTGCCGCTGCGACAGCTTCGCGAAATGCTTGTCGAGGTTCGGATGACGGTCGCGCCAGTTCAGCTCGGGCATCCGGAAGTCCAGATAGCCGAGCGTGCAGCCGAGCGCGATGTCGGCGAGCGTGTAGTGATTGCCGACGCACCAGGTCTTGCCGCCGAGGCCCTGCGACATCGCGACCAGACCGTCGTCGATCTTGCGCTGCTGGCGTGCGATCCAGCTCGCGCTGCGCTGCCCTTCCTCGCGCAGCGTGTGCTCGAGACGGATCGCCACCGACGCATCGAGCACGCCGTCACCGAGCGCTTCCCAGCAGCGCACTTCGACGCGCTCGCGCCCGGACGGCGGAATCAGCTTGCCGACCGGCGACAGCGTGTCGACGTATTCGCAGATCACGCGCGAATCGAACACCGCCGCACCATCTTCCATCACGAGACACGGGACCTTGCCGAGCGGATTCGATGCCTGAATGTTCGTGTCCGGCGCCCACACGTTCTCGAGCTCCAGCTTGTAGTCGATCTTCTTTTCAGCGAGCACGATCCGCGCCTTTCGGACGTACGGGCTGCTGAGCGAACCGATTAATTTCATCATCTGCCTTTTTAAGGGAACCGCCGAGAGTATACGTTGTCGCCGATCATAACCGGCCGGTGCGACGGGGTAGAAAATCGGCCGTCCTGCCTGTGGATGGTTTGCAACAGCCGACGCCGGCGCGCCGCCGACTCCCGTCTCACGCGCCGCGTCCGGCGGCGCTACAATCGCACGAATGAATGCGCCCCTCGATACCGCCATCGCCGTCGACGTCTACCGCCAGCGCCGCGAACGCGTGCTTTCCGCACTGCGCGCCGCCGGCGGCGGCGTCGCCATCGTCCCCACCGCGCCCGAAATGCTGCGCAACCGCGATACGGCCTACCCGTACCGGCACGACAGCTACTTCTACTACCTGACGGGCTTCACCGAGCCGGATGCCGTGCTCGTGCTGAACGCGGCCGGCCCGCAGGGCAGCCCGCAATCCATCCTGTTCTGCCGCGCGAAGAACGCCGACCGCGAAACCTGGGAAGGCTTCCATTACGGGCCCGACGCCGCGCGCGACGCGTTCGGCTTCGATGCGGCTCATGCGGTCGACGTGATCGACGCCGAAATGCCGCGCCTGCTCGCCGACGCGGGCACCGTGCACTACCGCTTCGGCGCGTCGACGCAGTTCGAGCGCCAGCTCGCCGGCTGGCTCGAGGCAGTGCGCGCGCAGGCGCGCGCGGGCGTCGCCGCGCCCGATGCGCTGCGCGACCTCACGCCGCTGCTCGACGACATGCGGCTCGTGAAGGACGAACACGAGCTGGCGATCATGACGCGCGCCGCGCACATCTCGGCGCTCGCACATTGCCGCGCGATGCAGGCGTGCCGGCCCGGCATCCGCGAATACGAACTCGAGGCCGAGCTGCTGTACACGTTCCGCAAGCACGGCGCGCAGGCGCCAGCGTACGGGTCGATCGTCGCGGCCGGCGCGAACGCGTGCGTGCTTCACTATCCGGCCGGCAACGCGGCCGCGCGCGACGGCGACCTGATCCTGATCGACGCCGCCTGCGAGCTCGACGGCTACGCGTCGGACATCACCCGCACGTTCCCGGCGAACGGCCGCTTCTCGCCCGCGCAGCGCACGCTGTACGACATCGTGCTGGCCGCCCAGCAGGCGGCGGTCGACGCGACGCGCGCCGGCGTGCCGTTCGAGGCGCCACACGACGCGGCCGTGCGCGTGCTCGCGCAAGGGCTGCTCGACACCGGGATCATCGCGAAGACGCGCTTTTCGAGCGTCGACGACGTGATCGCCGAGCGCGCGTATGCCCGCTTCTACATGCACCGCACCGGCCACTGGCTCGGCATGGACGTGCACGATTGCGGCGACTACCGCGAGCGCCTCGCCGCGCGCGACGCCAACGGCGCGCTGCCGTGGCGCACGCTCGCGGCCGGCATGACGCTCACCGTCGAACCCGGCCTGTACGTGCGCGCCGCCGACGACGTGCCGCCCGAATACTGGAACATCGGCATCCGCATCGAGGACGACGCGATCGTGCGCGAGCACGGCTGCGAGCTGATCACGCGCGACGTGCCGGTCGCGGCCGCCGACATCGAGGCGCTGATGCGCGCGGGCGCGGCGCACGGTGGGTGAGCGTGCAGGCGCGGGGCTCGTTGTTGCTTCACGGTCGCGCTGCGGTTGATTCACCGTCGCGCCGCAGTCGCTTCGCCGTTGCCTCGCCGGTGATCTGCCATTGATACGCCGTTCCCAGTTACCCCGTTTCACGAACACCGATGACGACCGCTTCCTCCCCGGCCACGCCGGAATATGACCTTGCCATCGTCGGCGCGGGCCCGGTCGGGCTTGCGCTGGCCGGCTGGCTCGCCCGACGCAGCGCCACGCAGCACGCGTCGATCGCACTGATCGACGCGCGCGAGCCCGCTGCGAGCGCGAACGATCCGCGCGCGATCGCCGTGTCGCACGGCAGCCGCGTGCTGCTCGACACGCTCGGCTGGCCGGCCGATGCGACGCCGATCGAACACATCCACGTATCGCAGCGCGGTCATTTCGGCCGCACGCTGATCGACCGCGACGAGCACGACGTCGCCGCGCTCGGTTACGTGGTGCGCTACGGTTCGATCGTGCAGACGCTCGCGCGTGCCGTGCACGGCACGCGCGTCGACTGGCTCACGTCGACCACCGCACGCGCGCCGCAGCAGGACGCCGACGGCGTCACGCTGACGCTCGACGGCCCGCACGGCGAGCGCACGCTGCGCGCCCGGATCATCATCAACGCCGAAGGCGGCTTGTTCCACGAGCGGCAGGCCGATGCCGACAAGCATCGGCGCGACTACGGGCAGACCGCGATCGTCGGCACGGTCACCGTGTCCTCGCCGCGCCCGAACGTCGCGTGGGAGCGCTTCACGCACGAAGGGCCGCTCGCGCTGCTGCCGCTCGGCGGCCCGCGCCAGGCCGACTATGCGCTCGTCTGGTGCTGCGCGCCCGACGAGGCGGCGCGCCGCGTCGCGCTGCCCGACGATGCGTTCCTGCACGAGCTCGGCAGCGCGTTCGGCGAGCGCATGGGCCGCTTCGTCGCGATCGCCGCGCGCGCATCGTTCCCGCTCGGGCTGGCCGCGGCGCAAACGCTCGTCAACGGCCGCGTCGCGATCGTCGGCAATGCCGCGCAGACGCTGCACCCGGTGGCCGGCCAGGGCTTGAACCTCGGCCTGCGCGATGCACACACGCTCGTCGACGCGGTGTCGGCGCAGGGCTTCGAACCGACGGCTCTCGCCGCCTTCAACGCGCGGCGCGCACTCGACCGGCGCTTCACGATCGGCGCGACCGACACGCTCGCGCGCCTGTTCACCGTCGATGCCGGGCCGCTGCCGCTGCTGCGCGGCGCGGCGCTCACCGCGCTCGAATTCGTGCCGCCGCTGAAGAAGGCGATCGCGCGCCAGATGATGTTCGGCCAGCGCAGCTGAGCGGGCGGCGGGTTCGGCGCATTCGGCGCATTCGGCGCATTCGGTGCATTCGGTGCATTCGGCGCATTCGGTGCATTCGGTGCGTTCGGCGCGTTCGGCGCGTTCGGTGCGTTCGGCTCGTTCGACATGATCGGTCGAACCCGGTCAAACCGGGTCAAATCGGCGGGGCATGGGAATACGGTAAAATGCGCGTTTTCCCTCCGCCCTTTTTGGCCCGCGACGTCCCGGCGCTCGCGGGAGGTGCCATTGCGATGCCCGTTATCGGCTCTCACGTTCTGCGCAACAACCTGTTCGTCGCCCCGATGGCCGGCGTCACCGATCGTCCGTTCCGCCAGCTGTGCAAGCGGCTCGGCGCCGGCTACGCGGTGTCCGAAATGGTCGCGTCGAATGCGCAGCTGTGGAAGAGCGCGAAGACGATGCGGCGCGCCAACCACGAGGGCGAAGTCGAGCCGATCGCAGTGCAGATCGCCGGCGCCGATCCGGCAATGATGGCCGAAGCGGCCCGCTACAACGTCGACAACGGCGCGCAGATCATCGACATCAACATGGGCTGCCCGGCGAAGAAGGTCTGCAACGTCGCGGCCGGCTCGGCGCTGCTGCAGAACGAGCCGCTCGTGCAGCGCATCGTCGAGGCCGTCGTCGCGGCGGTCGGCACGGGGCCGGATGCGGTGCCCGTCACGCTGAAGATCCGCACCGGCTGGGATCGCGAACACAAGAACGCGGTCACCGTCGCCCGCCTCGCCGAAGCCGCGGGCATCTCGATGCTGACCGTGCACGGCCGCACGCGCGCCGACCTGTACCACGGCGACGCCGAGTATGAAACCATCGCGGCCGTGAAGGCGGCCGTCGGCATTCCGGTCGTCGCGAACGGCGACATCGCGTCGCCGGCAAAAGCGAAGGCCGTGCTCGACGCCACCGGCGCCGACGCGCTGATGATCGGTCGCGCCGCGCAAGGCCGTCCGTGGTTGTTCCGCGAAATCGATCATTTCCTGCAAACCGGCGAGCTGCTGCCGCCGCCGCGCATCGACGAGATCCGGCAGGTGATGAACGAGCACCTGGAAGATCACTACGCGTTCTATGGCGAATTCACCGGAGTCCGTACTGCGCGCAAGCACATCGGCTGGTACACTCGCGGCCTTTCCGGTGCCAACGGGTTCCGGCACAGGATGAACACGCTCGATTCCACCCGCGAGCAGCTCGCCGCCGTCAACGCATTCTTCGACGCGCAAGAGGCGCTGTCGGACCGCCTCGTGTACGTCGACGACGAACCCGAAAACGGCCAGCGCGAGTCGGACGACCATAACCAGTTAGCAGCATGAGCAAGCACAACATCGAACAATGTGTCCGCGAGAGCCTGGACGTGTATTTCCGGGATCTAGACGGCTCCAATCCGCACGACGTCTATGAAATGGTGATGTCCTGCGTCGAAAAGCCGATGCTCGAGGTCGTGCTCGTACAGGCCGGCGGCAACCAGTCGCTCGCCGCGGAGTATCTCGGCATCAATCGCAACACGCTGCGCAAGAAGCTGCAGCAGCACGGCCTGCTGTAGCCGGCCGTCCCGTCCCCGTTTCCCTGGCTATTGGTGGTTCCATCATGATCAAGCAAGCGCTCATTTCCGTTTCCGACAAGACCGGCATCGTCGACTTCGCGAAGTCGCTGTCCGACCTCGGCGTCAAGCTGCTGTCGACCGGCGGCACCGCGAAACTCCTCGCCGACGCCGGCCTGCCCGTGACCGAAGTGGCCGATTACACGGGCTTCCCGGAAATGCTCGATGGGCGCGTGAAGACGCTGCACCCGAAGGTGCACGGCGGCATCCTGGCGCGCCGCGATCTGCCCGAGCACATGCAGGCGCTCGAACAGCACGACATCCCGACGATCGACCTGCTGGTCGTGAACCTGTATCCGTTCGTCGCGACGATTGCGAAGGACGACTGCACGCTCGCCGACGCGATCGAGAACATCGACATCGGCGGCCCGACGATGCTGCGCTCGGCCGCGAAGAACCACCGCGACGTGACCGTCGTCGTCGATCCGGCCGACTACGCGGTCGTGCTCGATGAAATGAAGGCGAACGGCAACGCGATCGGCTACGCGACCAACTTCCGCCTCGCGACGAAGGTGTTCGCGCACACCGCGCAATACGACGGCGCGATTACGAACTACCTGACGAGCCTGACCGACGAGCTGCAGCACGCCTCGCGCAGCACGTATCCGGCCACGCTGAACCTCGCGTTCGACAAGGTGCAGGACCTGCGCTACGGCGAGAACCCGCACCAGAGCGCCGCGTTCTACCGCGATCTGGCCGCACCGGCCGGCGCGCTCGCGAACTACCGCCAGTTGCAGGGCAAGGAACTGTCGTACAACAACATCGCCGATTCCGACGCGGCGTGGGAATGCGTGAAGACGTTCGACGCACCGGCGTGCGTGATCATCAAGCATGCGAACCCGTGCGGCGTCGCGGTCGGCAACGACCCGGCCGACGCATACGCGAAGGCGTTCCAGACCGACCCGACGTCGGCGTTCGGCGGCATCATCGCGTTCAACCGCGAAGTCGACGAGGCAGCCGCGCAAGCCGTCGCGAAGCAGTTCGTCGAAGTGCTGATCGCGCCGTCGTTCTCGGCCGCCGCGCAGCAGGTATTCGCCGCGAAGCAGAACGTGCGCCTGCTCGAGATCGCACTCGGCGACGGCCACAACGCATTCGACCTGAAGCGCGTGGGCGGCGGCCTGCTCGTGCAGTCGCTCGATTCGCGGAACGTGCAGCCGAGCGAGCTGCGCGTCGTCACGAAGCGCCAGCCGAGCGCGAAGGAAATGGACGACCTGCTGTTCGCATGGCGCGTCGCGAAGTACGTGAAGTCGAACGCGATCGTGTTCTGCGGCAACGGCATGACGCTGGGCGTCGGTGCAGGCCAGATGAGCCGCGTCGACTCCGCGCGCATCGCGAGCATCAAGGCGCAGAACGCGGGCCTCACGCTGGCCGGCTCGGCCGTCGCGTCGGATGCGTTCTTCCCGTTCCGCGACGGTCTCGACGTGGTCGTGGCCGCGGGCGCGACCTGCGTGATCCAGCCGGGCGGCTCGATGCGCGACGACGAAGTGATCGCGGCGGCCGACGAACACGGCATCGCGATGGTGCTGACGGGCGTGCGTCACTTCCGTCACTGATCGCTCGCGGCCCGTGCGGCCGCGGCTCGAGAACCCGGCGGCAGCCTGCTCGCCGGGTTTTTTATTGCGCGGCGCCGATGCACGCTGTCGTGCGGCCGGCACCGCGCACCGTTCGTTGTAGTATCGCTGCATCCCGTCTTTCTCCTCACTCATGCGAATTCTCGGCATCGACCCCGGCCTGCGCGTCACCGGCTTCGGCGTGATCGACGTCAGCGGCCATCGGCTCGCGTATGTCGCGAGCGGCGTGATCCGCACGCCGACCGCCGACCTCGCCACGCGGCTCGGCACGATCTTCCAGGGCGTGTCGACGCTCGTGCGCGAACACGCGCCCGACCAGGCCGCGATCGAACAGGTGTTCGTCAACGTCAACCCGCAGTCGACGCTGCTGCTCGGGCAGGCGCGCGGCGCCGCCATCTGCGGGCTCGTCGCGGGCGGGTTGCCGGTTGCCGAGTACACCGCGTTGCAACTGAAGCAGGCCGTCGTCGGCTACGGCCGCGCGACCAAATCGCAGATGCAGGAGATGGTCACGCGGCTCCTCAATCTGTCGGGCCAGCCGGGCAGCGACGCGGCCGACGCGCTCGGGATGGCGATCTGCCATGCACACAGCGGCAATACGCTCGGCACGATCAGCGGCCTCGCGCCCGCGCTCGCGCGCAAGGGGCTGCGTGTGCGACGCGGGCGGCTCGTCGGCTGACGTGGGCGGCCTCGTCGGTCCGGCGCCTGACACGGCGGATCGTCTCGCACGAAACGTGTGCGTAGTCGCGATGCGCCGTTTCGCCGTGTCGCCGGTTCGCCATTTGGCCGGCCTTGCGCAACTCGCGCGCCTTGCGCAAGCCCCCCCGCCACCCTCCCATCGGCATCGCGCCGCAGCTGCGCTACACTCGCGCTTTCTTCCTCGCATCCCGCCATCCATGATCGGTCGCATCGCCGGCATCCTGCTCGAAAAGAACCCGCCTCACCTGCTCGTCGACTGCAACGGCGTCGGCTATGAAATCGACGTGCCGATGAGCACCTTCTACAACCTGCCGCAAACGGGCGAGCGCGTCGTGCTGCTCACGCAGCAGATCGTGCGCGAGGACGCCCACCTCCTGTACGGCTTCCTGACGCCGCAGGAGCGCACGACCTTCCGCGAGCTGCTGAAGATCACCGGCATCGGCGCGCGCATGGCGCTCGCGGTGCTGTCCGGCATGAGCGTGCAGGAGCTCGCGCAAGCCGTGACGATGCAGGACGCCGCCCGTCTCACGCGCCTGCCGGGAATCGGCAAGAAGACCGCCGAACGCCTGCTGCTCGAACTGAAGGGCAAGCTCGGCGCGGACCTCGGTGCGCTCGCCGGCGCCGCGTCGCCGTCCGACCACGCGGCCGACATCCTGAACGCGCTCGTCGCGCTCGGCTATTCCGAAAAGGAAGGCCTCGCGGCGATCAAGAACGTGCCGGCCGGCACCGGCGTGTCCGACGGCATCAAGCTCGCGCTCAAGGCGCTGTCGAAGGCGTAACGGCCGGGCTGTCGGGCTGTCGGGCCGGGCTGTCGGAGCCAGTGTTGCGCCGCCGGGCGGCGCGCGCCAGTCGGCCGTTCGGCCGATTCGGGCGCGCGACGGCGCGCGGTACAATGCCCGCATGATTGAAACCGACAAACTCGCCGCCGAGCGGATCATCGCCGCCACGCCCGCCTCGTCGCACGAGGAGGTGTTCGAACGCGCGCTGCGGCCGCGCCAGCTCGACGATTACGTCGGCCAGGAGAAGGTGCGCGGTCAGCTCGAGATCTTCATCGAGGCCGCGAAACGCCGCTCCGAGCCGCTCGACCACGTGCTGCTGTTCGGCCCGCCGGGCCTCGGCAAGACCACGCTCGCGCACATCATCGCGCGCGAAATGGGCGTGAATCTGCGCCAGACGTCGGGCCCGGTGCTCGAGCGCGCCGGCGACCTCGCCGCGCTGCTGACCAATCTCGAAGCGAACGACGTGCTGTTCATCGACGAGATCCACCGGTTGTCGCCGGTCGTCGAGGAAATCCTGTATCCGGCGCTCGAGGATTACCAGATCGACATCATGATCGGCGAAGGTCCGGCCGCGCGCAGCGTGAAGCTCGATCTGCAGCCGTTCACGCTGGTGGGCGCAACGACGCGCGCGGGGATGCTCACCAATCCGCTGCGCGATCGCTTCGGGATCGTCGCGCGGCTGGAGTTCTACGACGCCGAGCAGCTGTCGCGCATCGTGCGGCGCTCGGCGGCACTGCTGAACGCGCAGATCGACCCGAACGGCGCGCTGGAAATCGCGAAGCGCTCGCGCGGCACGCCGCGGATCGCGAACCGGTTGCTGCGCCGCGTGCGCGACTACGCGGAAGTGAAGGCCGACGGACAGATCACCGCGGCCGTCGCCGATGCCGCGCTCGCGATGCTCGACGTCGATCCGGTCGGCTTCGACCTGATGGACCGCAAGCTGCTCGAAGCCATCCTGCACAAGTTCGACGGCGGCCCGGTCGGCATCGACAACCTCGCGGCCGCGATCGGCGAGGAGCGCGACACGATCGAGGACGTGCTCGAACCGTACCTGATCCAGCAAGGCTTCCTGCAGCGCACGCCGCGCGGGCGCGTCGCGACGCTGCTCACCTACCGCCATTTCGGGCTGTCCGCGCCGGCGGCCGGCAGTGCGGAAGGCAGCATGTGGAACACGCCCGACGGCGCGTAGCCCGCCGCGTCGCTCCCGGCCAACCAGCCATGACCACGCCGCCCCGTCGTCATCCCGCCGCGCCGAGCGCGGGCCCGCGCTGGATCGAGCCGCTGCGCAAGCGGCTCGCGGCCGGCGTCACGCACCTGACGACCGGCAGCGGCGGCCCGTCGATCGACTATTCATCACCGCCCGGCGACCCCGGGCTGTTCGGGCCGGACGCGGTCTGCTGGCGCGTACATGCGGATTTCGCGTCGATGATGACCGGCGGCGTCTCGGCGCTGCTGTTGCAGGCGCTTCATCCGCTCGCGCTGGCGGGCGTCTGGGATCATTCGTCGTTTCGCACCGACATCCTCGGCCGCCTGCGCCGCACGGCGACGTTCATATCGGGCACCACGTTCGGCAATCGCGCGGACGCGCTCGCGCTGATCGAGCGCGTGAAGGCCATTCACACGCGCGTATCGGGCACCGCGCCCGACGGCCGCCCGTACCGCGCCGACGATCCGGCGTTGCTCACGTGGGTGCATGTCGCGGAAGTATCGAGCTTCCTGGCCGCGCATCTGCGCTATGTGAATCCGGCGCTGAGCGGCGAATGTCAGGATCGCTATTACGCGGAAACCGCGCAGATCGCCGAGCGCCTCGGCGCGCAGGCCGTGCCGCGCTCGCGCGCGGAGGTCGCCGCCTATCTCGCGCGCATGCAGCCGGAGCTCGAAGCCGGCCCGCGCACGTTCGAAGTGATCCGCATCCTGCTGAACGCGCCGCTCGCGAAGCCTGCGCTGCGGCCGGCCGCCACGCTGGTGATGCACGCCGGGATCGACCTGTTGCCGCCGTGGGCGCAGCAGATGCTCGGCCTCGCGCGGTTCGCGCCGCTGCGGCGGGCGGTGGTCCGGCCCGGTGTGCGCGCAGTCGCGCCGGTGCTGCGCTGGGCGCTCGTGAACGGCGTATCGAAACGCGCACGGCGCCGCGCCAGCGCAGCGCCGTCGGGCGGCGAGCCGCCTGCATGACGGTGAGTCGGTAAGTCGCTCAGTAGGTCAGAGTCACCAACGCGCGGCCGGATGCCGGCAACGCACTGACGCCCGCCAACCCGTCACGCCGATGCGACCGCCTCAGAGCACCTTGCGATAGCCGTCGTCGTCGCTCGCGGCGTCGAGGTGCGACACGTCGGCCCACTGCACGACCTGCGCGCGGCCGTCAGCGTAATCGACGACGTTGATGCTCGTGTTGAGCAATTGATAGTTGCGCGGCGCCGCGAGATCGAGACCGTTGGCGAAGCGGTACACGCAGTCGAGCACGCCGCCGTGCGCGACGCACGCGATGCGGCCGCCCGGATGAGCGACGACGATCGGTTCGAGCGCATGCAGCACGCGATGATAGAACGCGCGCTGCGACTCGCCGCCATCGGGCGCGAAGCCCGGGTCGCGGGTCTGCCATGCGGCGTATGCATCGGGAAACAGCGTCTCGATCTCGGTGCTGTCATGGCCCTGGAACGCGCCGTATGCGCGCTCGCGCAGCCCTTCGCGCAACTGGAGCGGCAAGCCGAGCGCGTCGGCAAAGGGCTGCGCGGTCTGTTGCGCCCGCATCAGGTCGCTCGAATAAACGGCGTCGAGGCGCTGCCCCTCGCGCGCTTCGCGCGCAAGCCGCACGGCGAGCCGCTGCGCCTGAGCGAGCCCCGAGTCGGCCAGCGGAATGTCGATGTGGCCCTGGATGCGCTTGATGCGGTTCCAGGCCGTCTCGCCGTGACGGATGAACAGGATCTGCGTGGTCGCCATCGCGGCGCGCCTCCGGGAAAGAATCAGGGCCGCACTTGCAGCCAGAACGTCACGGGGCCGTCGTTGACGAGCGATACCTGCATGTCGGCGCCGAACTCGCCGGTCTCGACGATCGGGTGACGCTCGCGCGCGGCCGCGACGAAGTAATCGAACAGGCGCTTGCCTTCTTCGGGCGGCGCGGCCGGCGTGAAGCTCGGCCGCAGCCCGCTGTTGGTGTCGGCCGCCAGCGTGAACTGCGACACGAGCAGCAGGCCGCCCGCGCGGCCCGCGCCGTCGATGTTCGACACCGGCAGGTTCATCTTGCCGGCCGCGTCGCTGAACACGCGATAGCCGAGCAGCTTCGCGAGCAGCTTGTCCGCCGCGGCCTCGGTGTCACCGCGCTCCGCGCAGACCAGCGCGAGCAGGCCCGCGCCGATCTCGCCGGTCGTACGCTCGCCGACTTGCACGTCGGCGCGCTTCACGCGCTGGATCAGCGCGATCATGCGGTCAGCGTGACGCGCGCGAAGCGGCGCTTGCCGACCTGCACGACGAACTCGCCGGCGTCGACCTTCAGGCCCTTGTCGGACACGGTCGCGCCGTCGATCTTCACGCCGCCCTGCTCGATGTTGCGCAGCGCTTCGCTCGTCGACGGCACGAGGCCCGCCTGCTTCAGCAACTGGCCGATCGCGAGCGGCGCGCCTGCGAGCGTGACCGACGGGATATCGTCCGGCACGCCGCCCTTCGCGCGGTGATTGAAGTCCTCGAGCGCGCGCTCGGCGTCGGCCTGCGAGTGAAAGCGCGCGACGATTTCCTGCGCGAGCAGCACCTTGAAGTCGCGCGGGTTGCGGCCGCCTTCGGCTTCGCGGCGGAAGCCGGCGATCTCGTCGAGGCTGCGGAACGACAGCAGTTCGAAGTAACGCCACATCAACGTGTCCGAGATGCTCATCAGCTTGCCGAACATGTCGGTCGGCTTCTCGCTGATGCCGACGTAGTTGCCCTTCGACTTCGACATCTTCTCGACGCCGTCGAGCCCTTCGAGCAGCGGCATCGTCAGAATGCACTGCTGTTCCTGGCCGTACTGCTTCTGCAGTTCGCGGCCGACCAGCAGGTTGAACTTCTGGTCGGTGCCGCCGAGCTCGAGGTCGGCGTTCAGCGCGACCGAGTCGTAACCCTGCATCAGCGGGTACAGGAATTCGTGGATCGAAATCGGGATGCCGCTCTGGAAGCGCTTCGTGAAGTCCTCGCGTTCGAGGATCCGCGCGACCGTGTAGCGCGACGCGAGCTTGATCATCCCGTCGGCGCCGAGCGGCATCGACCACTCGCTGTTGTAGCGGATCTCGGTCTTGTCGCGGTCGAGCACCAGCGCGGCCTGGTCGAAGTAAGTCTTCGCGTTCGACTCGATCTGCTCGCGCGTGAGCGGCGGGCGCGTCGCGTTGCGGCCGGACGGATCGCCGATCAGCGACGTGAAATCGCCGATCAGGAAGATCACCGTGTGCCCGAGGTCCTGCAGCTGGCGCATCTTGTTCAGCACGACCGTATGGCCGATGTGGATGTCGGGCGCGGTCGGGTCGAGCCCGAGCTTGATGCGCAGCGGCTTGCCGGTGGCCGCGCTGCGCGCGAGCTTCTGCGCGAACTCTTCCTCGATCAGCAGTTCGTCGACACCGCGCTTCGTAACGGCGAGCGCGTGGCGGACTTCGTCGGTGATCGGGAAAACGGGCTTGGAACTGGGTTCGGTGCTCATCGGTGCCAGGAAGAATGTCGCAAAGACAGGGATTTTCCCATAACTTGCGCGCGCATCGCTTAACGACGCGTCAGGTTGCGCGGATAATCAGGTGCGAGGCGCGCGGCACCGGCCCGCGCCGCTCGATCCAGGAGAACCCAACGTGCCGCAACGACACCCGCAACCCGCCCATCCGGCCGACGGCGTCTACTTCGGACTCATGTCGGGAACCAGCATGGACGGCGTCGACGGCGTCGCGGTCCGGTTCGAAACGGGCCGCGCGCCGGTCGTGCTCGCCGAAGCGTTCGTCGGCTTCGCGCAATCGCTGCGCGACGCGCTGTTCGCGCTACAGCAGCCGGGCGACGACGAGATCGACCGCGAGTCGGTCGCCGCGAATGCGCTCGTCGCGCGCTATGCGGTGTGCTGCCACGAGCTGCAGCGTACGGCCGGCCTGTCGCGCGACGACGTGCGCGCGATCGGCGTGCACGGCCAGACGGTCCGGCACCGTCCCGAACGCGGCTACACGCGTCAGCTGAACAATCCGGCGCTGCTCGCCGAGCTCACGCATGTCGACGTGATCGCCGACTTCCGCATGCGCGACGTCGCGGCCGGCGGCCACGGCGCGCCGCTGGCGCCGGCGTTTCATGCGACGGTGTTCGGCGCGCCGGGCGACACGCGCGTCGTCTGCAACCTCGGCGGCATCAGCAACATCACGATCCTGCCGGCTGAAGGCAGCGACGTGCGCGGCTTCGACTGCGGGCCGGCGAACGCGTTGATCGACGCATGGGCGACGCGCCAACTCGGCAAGCCGTACGACGACGGCGGCAAGTTCGCCGCGCGCGGCACCGTGCATGCGGCGTTGCTCGACGCGCTGCTGGACGAACCCTATTTCACCGCGCCGCCGCCGAAAAGCACCGGGCGCGACCTGTTCAGCGCGGCGTGGCTCGACGCGAAGCTGGCCGGCTTTGCGCAGGTTGCGCCGGAGGACGTGCAGGCGACGCTGACCGCGCTCACCGCGGTGTCGGTCGCTCGCGAGATCGCGCGGCACGCAGCCGGCTGCAAGGCCGTGTTCGTCTGCGGCGGCGGCGCCCGCAATCCCGTGCTACTCGACGCGCTGCGTCGCGCGCTGCAGGAAGCCGGCGTATTAGCCACGGTAGACACGACGGCCGCGCTCGGCGTGCCGCCGCAACAGGTCGAGGCGCTCGCGTTCGCATGGCTCGCGTACCGCTTCACCGCGCGCCTGCCCGGCAATCTCGCGAGCGTGACGGGCGCGGCCGGCGAGCGCGTGCTCGGCGCGCTGTATCCGCGCTGATCCGATGACGAGCACGGCGCGCGGACATGAAAAACGGGGCATCAAGCCCCGTTTCTTATTCCGGCGAACCGGACAGGATCCGAGTCGCGCTCAGACCGAGAACGACGAGCCGCAACCGCAGGTGGTCGTGGCGTTCGGGTTCTTGATCACGAACTGCGCGCCGTTGAGGTCGTCCTTGTAGTCGATCTCGGCGCCGACCAGATACTGGTAGCTCATCGAGTCGATCAGGAGCTGGACGCCGTTCTTGTCCATCACGGTGTCGTCCTCGTTGACTTCCTCGTCGAACGTGAAGCCATACTGGAAGCCCGAGCAGCCGCCGCCTTGCACGAACACGCGCAGCTTCAGGTCGGGATTGCCCTCTTCGTCGATCAGTTGCTTGACCTTGTCGGCCGCGGCGTCGGTGAAGACGAACGGGACCGGCATTTCGGCCGTCGTTGCTGCGGATTCGTTAACAGCGTTCATGCGAACTCTCCAAAAAGCTTTAGCCGCTATTGTAGGGCGGATCAGAAGATCGTGCCGATGTCCATGAAATCAATAGGTTCTTGTTGATTTCGGTAAAGCGAACGCCATGGGCACCCGCGTCGAGCGGGCATAAAAAAACCGCCAGCGTGAAAGCTGGCGGTTTTTTCGGCGGACACCGCCCGAAAGCGGCGTGGCCATGAAGCAGAATTAACGCTTCGAGAACTGCTTTGCGCGGCGTGCCTTGCGCAGACCGACCTTCTTACGCTCGACTTCACGCGCATCGCGCGTGACGAAGCCTGCGTTCGACAGCGACGGCTTGAGCGTCGCATCGTAGTCGATCAGTGCACGGGTGATGCCGTGACGCACTGCGCCTGCCTGACCCGTTTCACCGCCGCCGTTGACGTTGACCTTGATGTCGAACGTCTGGCCGTGGTTCGTGAGTTCCAGCGGTTGACGCACGATCATCAGCGACGTTTCGCGCGAGAAGTAGTCAGCGATGGGCTTGCCGTTGACGATGATGTCGCCCTTGCCAGCCTTGATGAAGACACGTGCGACTGCGCTCTTGCGGCGGCCCGTACCGTAGTTCCAGTTACCGATCATGTGGGCTCCCCTTAGATCTCGAGCGCCTTCGGCTGTTGAGCCGAGTGCGGATGCGTCGCTTCTGCGTAGACCTTCAGCTTCTTGATCATCGCGTAGCCGAGCGGGCCCTTCGGCAGCATGCCCTTGACCGCCTTCTCGAGCGCACGGCCCGGGAAGCGTTCCTGCATCTTGCCGAACGTCGTTTCATAGATGCCGCCCGGGTAGCCCGAGTGACGGTAGTACTTCTTGTCCAGCGTCTTGTTGCCCGTGACCTTCAACTTGCTCGCGTTGATGATGATGATGAAATCACCAGTGTCGACGTGCGGGGTGAACTCAGGCTTGTGCTTGCCGCGCAGACGGCGTGCCACTTCGCTGGCAACACGGCCGAGAACCTTATCCGTCGCGTCAATCACGTACCATTCGCGCGTCACCTCATGGGCTTTTGCGGAAAACGTCTTCATGATCGATCCAAAAAAAATGCTTTGCCCGATGTGTTCTTCCTGCTTGTCTGAGTGCGCTTCGAGGCGCGGTGCAGGCTCTCCCTGTTCTTTTTCCGTGGGCATGAATGCGGAAAAGCCCTGAATTATAAAGGAAATACCACAGGGCGGTCAAAGAGAATCCGTGGCCCGCGCCGGCGGCGCCCGAAATCGGCGAAAATTCCGGCGTGCCGTGCCGCACCGGGCGATCCGAGCGCCCGGCGGCGCACCCGTCGCGCGTTGCACATGACCTTGCCGCGCGCGACCGGCCGACCACGAAAAAACAACAAGCAAGCATGATGAAACAAGGACTTATGCCCATTTTCGCGGCCGCCCTGCTGGCGGCCGCCGTCCCCGCGAGCGCCGCCCAGCAGGCCTGCGAGGCCAAGCTCGCCGCACTCGACGCGCGCATCGCCGACGCGCGCGAATCCCATACCGAGGAACGCGTCGCCCGCCTGCGCGCGGTGCGCGAGCGCGTACGCCATTTCTGCGCACACGAACAGGGCGACGTTTCGGCCAGCGACGCCCAGGCAACGCCGACGCAGCCGACGCAGCCGACGCAGCCGACGCAGCCGACGCAGCCGACCAGCACGCCGGCACGGCCGGCGCCGCGGCCGGCGGCGAGGCAGCCCGTCTGATCGGTGTCGAACCGCTGTCGAGCGGGGGCCATAGCGGCCCTGAGCCGGTGTCGAACACCTGTCGAGATAGAACCAATGTCGGCGCGCTCGCCCGCTGCCGAAGCGCCGCCCAACCGCCGCAAAAGCGCCGCGGATTCGCCGCTCTCAAAGCGCTTTCAGACCGCGCAACCGGCGCGCCGATGTTTGCATTGGACGAAAAAAAGCCCGAACGTTTGGTTCGGGCTTAATCCACCTTTGGAGGAGGGTGGAGGAGACATTCGGAGGTTGCCGCAGCGCGACAACCAATGGAGCTCATTATACGAATGCCCCTCCGACTTCACAAGAAAATCTGCATTACGAAATCAAAAACCATAATGCGGAATCCCCGACGCACACTGGGCCTCATGGATTTCCCCTTTCAAATCAGTTGCATAGCTGAAAACGCCGCGCCAATCGTCCCGCCCCACCTAGAGTAAAACCCCTAAAGCCAGCAGGGAAATACCAGCCAAATGGCCGACGCGACGCCGCCGAGGCCGGCTCGCCGTTTCGCGTCGTGCAGTGCATCAGCCGACCGTTGCGCAGCGGGCTACAATGCCGGATCGAATCCGAATCAGGCAACGCTGGAGCGCAAGCATGGAATGCAAAGTAAGCTGGATGGGTCAGGACGGGATGGCGTTTTCGGCCCAGACCGGAAGCGGGCACCTCGTCGCGATGGACGGCGCGCCGGAAGGCGGCGGACATAACCTCGCTCCGCGCCCGATGGAAATGGTGCTGGTCGGCACCGGCGGCTGCACTGCGTACGACGTCGTGCTGATCCTGAAGAAGAGCCGCCAGGAAGTCACCGGCTGCTCGGTCACGCTGAAGGCCGAGCGCGCAAGCGAGGACCCGAAGGTGTTCACGAAGGTCCACTTCCACTTCACCGTCACGGGCCGCAACCTGAACCCGGCCACGGTCGAGCGCGCGATCAACCTCTCGCACGACAAATACTGCTCCGCGTCGATCATGATCGCGAAGACGGCCGAGCTCACGCATTCGTTCGACATCGTCGCCGACTAAGCGCGCTGCGCCGACGATACAAAAAGGGCCGGCGCTCCCGATGGAGCGCCGGCCCTTGTGCATTCGAACGGCAAAGCAGGCCGATAAGCCGGATTCTGTGCACGCCGCACGCCGAAGCGCGCCGCGCGTGGCAGCCATTCCTCTAGGCGCGCCATTGCTGACGCGCTCAAGCTTCCTACCCGCAGACGAGACGGGGGCCCCATCCTGCATCCGAAAATGCGCGCCTGCCTACTTGGAATTGCTCCGGGTGGAGGTTACCGTGCCGGCGAACGTCGCCGTCGCCGCGGTGCGCTCTTACCGCACCGTTTCACCCTTACCTGATCCCGGCTTGCGCCGGGCCATCGGCGGTTTGCTTTCTGTTGCCCTGTTCCGCGTGTCGCCACGGATGGCCGTTAGCCATCACCCTGCCCTGTGGAGTCCGGACTTTCCTCGCCCCCGCCTGCCCGAAGGCGGCGAGGCCGCGACTGCCTGGCCTGCTTTGCGACGCGCATTCTAGCACTGCGCGCCGCCGCCCGCAGCGCGCGCGGCGTCCGTCCGTCGACCGCTGCGGAACACGGCCGGGTCGTCGTAGAACGCCGGCGCGGCGTTCGCGTCGCACCAGCCCGGCACGCCGAGCACCGGCAGCGGCGCGAAATCGCGGCTCGTCAGCGCGCGCGTCGCGAGTTCGTCGGCGATCCGTGCGTCGAGATGCGCGGCGCGGCGCGCGTCGGGCCACGAGAAGTAGTCGTCGCTGACTTCGACGATCCACGCGTGCGCGGTACACGACTTGTACGGCGCCACCAGCTTCTCGAGTAGCGCATGGCCGACGAGGCGCGCCTCGCAGCGCGTACCCCACGCGGCGCGCGAGCTCACCAGCAGACGTTGCCAGTCGAAGCCGCGCAGTGCGTCGGCGAGCGCGCGCTCGGCCGTCACGAACAGCGCCGCATTCTCGTCGAACAGCGTGAGCGCATCGCGCAGCGACCCACGCACCGGCCCGACGCCGCCCGCGGCGTCGATCGCCGCGGCCTGCCGTGCGTTCAGCGCGGCCTTGGTGCGTGGATAGGCGAGCCACACGAGCGCATTGAAGAAGTCGTGAAGATTGTGGCGGGTCGGCACGCGCCCCGTGTCGGCGATGTGGGTTTCGTATGCGACGCCGGGCGGCAGTTCGGCCTGCGGCACGAAGCGCAGCGGCCTGCCGCGCCCGCTCGTGCGTGCACCGGCCGCGTCGCCCAATGCATCGAGCAAGGCGGCTTCGCCCGCGAGCGCGGCCACCTGCAGCAAACGGCCCGGCTCGTCGTACTGCGCGAGCCACGGCGCGGACCAGTCGATCCGCGCGAATTGCGCCGCCCCGCCGTCGGCCGCGTGAGCGGCGGCGCACGGCGGCGCGACGCTCACGCGAACTTCCAGCCGATCGTCTCGCCAGCGCGCAGCGGCACGACCGGCGTATCGCCCGCGAACACCTCGGTCGGCAGCTCCCAGGTCTCGCGGCGCAGTGTGACCGTGTCGGTGCTGTGCGCCAGGCCGTAGAAATCGGCGCCGAAGCGGCTCGCGAAATTCTCCAGCTTGTCGAGCGCGCCGGCCTGGTCGAACGCTTCCGCATACAGCTCGAGCGCGTGCAGCGCCGTGTAGCAGCCGGCGCAGCCGCAGGCGGTTTCCTTCGCGCCGCGCGCATGCGGCGCGCTGTCGGTGCCGAGGAAGAAGCGCGGGTTGCCGGAGGTCGCCGCTTCGACGAGCGCGACGCGGTGCGTCTCGCGCTTGAGCACCGGCAGGCAGTAGTAATGCGGGCGAATGCCGCCGACGAACAGCGCGTTGCGGCTGTACAGCAGATGCTGCGGCGTGATCGTCGCGCCGAGCAGGCCCGGCGCCGCATCGGCGTCGCGCACGTAGTCGGCCGCATCCTTCGTCGTGATGTGCTCGAACACGACCTTCAGCGCGGGGAAATCGCGGCGCAGCGGCGTCATCACGCGGTCGATGAACACCTTCTCGCGATCGAACATGTCGATCGACGGGTCCGTCACCTCGCCGTGCACGAGCAGCGGCATGCCGGTTTCCTGCATCGCCTCGAGCGTCTTCGCGCACTTCGCGAGGTCGCTCACGCCGTGATCCGAGTTCGTCGTCGCGCCGGCCGGATACAGCTTCACGCCGTGCACGAAGCCGCTGTCGCGCGCGCGACGAACTTCGTCGGGCGCCGTGTTGTCGGTCAGGTACAGCGTCATCAGCGGCTCGAACGCGCTGCCGGCCGGCAGCGCGGCCAGGATCCGGTCGCGATAGGCCTGCGCGTGCGCGGTCGTCGTGACGGGCGGCTTCAGGTTCGGCATCACGATCGCGCGCGCGAACTGGCGTGCGGTGTGCGGCAGCACCGCGGCCAGCATGTCGCCGTCGCGCAGGTGCAGATGCAGGTCGTCGGGACGGGCGAGCGTGAGCGTCGCCGGGGAGGAAGCGTTCGAGGCAGTCATAGGAGGCGTCGTGAGGAACGGGCTGGCCATCGAGGATCGGCGGGGCCGGAGCACGCGTGCACGGGCCGACTGACGGCAAACCGCAACACGGGGCCTTGGGCCGGCGGAATCCGCTTTTTACCGCTCGAGGCTCGGTGATATGCTAGGAGCCATATTGTACCGGGGTTCACCCGGTTGGTTACCCTGCTTCCGCCCCCGCCCCAAGTAAAATGTGCCAACTCCTAGGAATGAACTGCGCCGCGCCGACGGACGTCACATTCTCCTTCACTGGTTTCGCGGCCCGGGGCGGCCTCACCGATCACCACGCCGACGGCTGGGGCATCGCGTTCTTCGAGGACAAGGCCTGCCGTCTGTTCATCGATCAGCAGGCCTCGGCCACGTCGCCGCTCGCCGAAATGGTGAAGCGCTATCCGATCAAGTCGAAGAACACGATCGCGCATATCCGCAAGGCCACGCAAGGCCATATCCTGCTCGAGAACAGCCACCCCTTCATGCGCGAGCTGTGGGGGCGTCACTGGATCTTCGCGCATAACGGCGATCTGCAGGACTACGAACCCGATCTCGACGGCAGCGTCTACCACCCGGTCGGCACGACCGACAGCGAGAAGGCGTTCTGCGTGCTGATGCAAGGGCTGCGCGAGGCATTCCCCGGCGCACAGCCGCCGCTGCCGGAGCTGTTCGAGCGCGTCAGTGAGTTGACGCGCGACATCACCGATCACGGCGTATTCAACTTCCTGATGTCGAACGGCCAGGCGCTGTTCGCGCACTGCTCGACGCGACTGCACTACATCGTGCGGCGCTGGCCGTTCTCCACCGCGCATCTGGTCGACGAAGACCTGTCGATCGACTTCGCGAAATACACGACGCCCGAAGATCGCGTCGCGGTGATCGCCACGCAGCCGCTGACCGACAACGAAGTCTGGACGTCGTTCGAGCCCGGCGAGCTGATCATGTTCCAGTGCGGCGACGTCGCCGCGCGGACGCGGATTCCGGTGCCGGAGCGCGTGCTCGAGAAGCTGCGCAACCCGGCGCTCGACGCGTCGGCCTCGGCGCCGTGCGGCGGCACGCGTCGCGAGGCGCTGGCCGCCGCGGACGACGCCGACGACGCGATCGATTTCTGAGCCGCACGCGCCGCCCTTCCTTCACCGTCGCAGCATGACGAAGCGACCGCGGAACGACCGCGGAACGACCGGCCGCGCGACGAGCCATTGCCGAACAGCGCGCCGCTCGTTCGCCGGCAATCGGTTTTCGTTTCAATCAAACCACAATGACGCGCGCCAACCCGCGGCGACGCAACATTAACTTTATTTAATCAACATTCACGCGAAAATAATATATACGTGATAAAACGAAACGCCTTTTAAATCCCCGCCCACCTTCCGGAAGCCATATTCTATCGCAGCGCCGTTTTGGAACAGTGCGCCAGCCCACCGTCGAGCGACGGGATTACCCCGCCTCGCACGATATCGCTCAAGCCTTTACCAGAAAGGCTTTCGGTTCGATTCATCACATAATTCAAAAATACCGGACCGAGTCGACATTATCACAACGGCACTCATTTTTTTGATAATCCTTCGCGATTCAGATCAGTAGACTCCGCTCATCCTCGGTATATCGAAAAGCGATTCACGTGACGACGGCAATGCGGCCAATGGCGCGCACGCCGGCTCGAACCATTTTCGGCCGCGGAATGCGCTTTCACCGCGCCGCGGTGGATATCACTTCAAAAAAAGCAAAGAGGGGTTGTCGTGAATCACTCATTTCGATCGATATGGAGCGAAGCCGCCGGCTGCTGGGTCGCGGTTGCAGAGACAGCCCGGGCACGCGGCAAGCGCTCGGGCAGCACATCGGCCACGAGCCGTCGCGCGAGCCGCGACGCGATCCGGCTGGCGCCGCTGCGCGCCGCGATGGCCGGCGCCGCGTTCGCCGCGCTGTCGGCCGGCGCCGCACATGCATCGACCTGCGGCAACGGGTCGGCGGTCGCGAGCGGCGGCAGCTGCACCGTCGGCAGCTTCAGCCCGACCGTGAACGACAACCTGGCCGGGGCGACGACCGTCACGGGCGGCGATACCGTCGCCGCCACCGGCGCATGGACCAGCCAGAACGGCGGCGACGCCGGCTACACGCGCGTCCCGCTCGGCACGACCACGATCGTGACCGGCAATCCCGACCAGCCGCTGGTCTCGCTCGGCGGCAAGACGCAGAGCGTCAGCACGCCCGATTCGATCACCGGCACCCACGCATCGGTCGCGACCTACAACTCGTCCGCGTTCGCCGGATCGACGCTCGGCGCGACCTACGTGCCCCTCTATCACGACGTTGACGGCAACCAGTACCTGAACACGCGGATCGGCACCGTCGAGCGCTCGGGCGGCACACTGAACGTGTCGCTCGGCAACGCGGCGAACGCGCCCGACGCGGCCGGCAACGCGATCACGATCGCGGCGAAGCAGACGGACCTCGCCTTCGCGGACGGCACCGGCACCGCGTCAAGCGTCGTCAACTGGAACTCGCGCAACCAGGTGCTGTTCACGACCGGCGACTACGTCGAGGCCGGCGGCGCGGTGGGCAACCTGCAGCTCGACGTGCCGGCCTACGCGGGCACCTTCACCGCGTTCGACGGCAGCCGCTGGCGCGTCGACGACGCCGCGTCGCTCGCCGCATACAACGACTTTCTCGTACGCTCGGTCCGCAGCGGCGCGCTCGGCTCGCAAGCCGCGTACGACAGCGCGTTCAGCCAGGCCGTCACGTTCTCGCGGCAGACCTTCCAGTACGCGAACGACGTGTCGGCCGGCGACAAGAACACGTTGCCGATCGACCATCTGGCCGCGCTGCACGGCACCGGCGCGAGCGCGACGCTGCATATCGGCCGAGACGGCCAGATCGACTTCCGCGGCACCAGCGCGATCGAATCGAGCTCGGCGGTGCTCGCGGAAAACGGCGCGCAGTTCGTCAACGACGGCAGCCTGTCGGGCGACTTCACGCTCGTGCGGCTGCTCACCGGTGCGAGCGGCGTCAACAACGGCGTGATCTCGTCCGGCTACGCGGCCGGCGAGAACTTCGACACCGCCGGCGCCGCGCCGCCCGAGAACTTCGGCTTCCACGCCTACACCGAGGGCAACGGCGTGTACGCGAACGGCACGGGCACCACGTTCGTGAACAACGGCGTGATGAACGTCGCCGCATGGACGCTCGACGGCAACCGGCCGACCCTGCTCAGCTACGCGATCGCGGCGACCGACGGCGCAACCGCGTCGAACGCCGGCACGCTGAACGTCGGCGTCAACGCAACCACGCTCGACAGCCAGGTGATCGGCGGCCTCGCGGACGGCGGCGCCTTCACCAACGAGGCCGGCGGCACGATCTACGTCGGACGCGCGGCGCAGTACCGGCCGGGCGCGGCGGCGGCCGACGTCGCACTGTCCGCGCACGGCTACGGCATCCTGCTCGGCGCGTCGGGCACGGCCGCGAACCTCGGCTCGATCGTGATCGGCTCGCAGACGCAGAACGGCGCCGCGATGGCGAGCATCGGCTCGTCGTCCGGCACGCTGCGCAACGCCGGCACGATCGTCGTGAACGGTGCGGCGCCCGGCACGCCGCTCGCGAACGTCGGGATGCTCGCGGCCGACACGGCCGCGACCGTGACCAACACGGGCACGATCACGCTGAACGGCGTGAACGGCATCGGCATCATGGTGGTCGGCACCGGCTCGACCGCCACGGCCGCGACGTCGACCGGCACGATCGACGTCGCCGGCGGGCTGGACGCGGCGTCGGACACGCGAAATTACGGCGTCTGGGCCGAAGGCCCGCGCGCGAAGGCCACGCTCGACGGCGCGCTCGACCTGACCGGCAATGGCGCGATCGGCGCCCACGCGCGCGCGGGCGCCGCGATCGACGTCGGCGCGAACGCCGTGCCGCGCTTCACGTCCGGTACGAACCAGATCGGCTTCTACGTGTACGGCGCCGGCTCGACGATCAACGTGGCCGCGCAGCGGCTGAGCGTCGATACCGACGACTCGACGCTGTTCCGCATCGCAGCCGGCGCGGCCTACACGGGCGCGTCGGCCGCCGGCACGCTGACGACCGACGTGAACGGCGAGCGCGCGCGCGGCGTGCTCGCGACCGGCGCCGGCACGACGCTCTCGACCGGCTCCGCGACCTACAACGTGCGCGGCGCGAACGGCATCGCGGTGGCGGTCGAGGGCGGCGCACACGGCACGATCGACGCCGGCGCGACGATCAACCTGAACGCGGCGGGCGCCACGGCGGGCGTGGTCGACGGCCAGGCCCACGACCTGGCCGGCGCGAACGCCGGCGCGCCGGTCGCGACGGTGCTCGGCAACGACGCGGCCGTCATGTCGTCGAGCGCCGGCGTGACCGGGTTCGTTGCGCGCAACCTCGGCACGCTGGAGAACCGCAACGCGGTGCTGCTGACCGGCGCCGGCTCGACCGGCGTCGCGATCGGCGCGCTCGGCACGGTCGACAGCATGTCGACGATCCGCGTGTCGGACGGCACCGGCGCGCTCGTGCAAGGCGCGTCGGCCGTGCTGAACAACGCGGGCACGATCGGCGCCGACGACGGCGTCGCCGGCGTGCATCTGACCGGCGCGGGCGCGTCGGTCGTGCTGTCGGGCGCGGGCACCATCGTCGCGAACGGGAGCGCGCACGGCGTGCTGATCGACTCGAGCGTCGCGAACGGCGCGCTCGCGGCCGGCGCGACGTCGATCGCGGTGGGCGGCGGCGGCGCCGGCATCGACAACCTCGGTACCAACACGACGATCGTGCTGTCGGGCACGCAGATCGGCACGACCGGCAACGGCGCCGACGGCATCTCGTCGACGGGCGCGGGCACGCGCATCGCGACCGATGCGGCGAGCGTCGTGCGCACCGCGGGCGAAAACGCGCGCGGCATCGTCGTGGCCGGCGCCGATGCGACGCTGGCCGCCGACGGCACCACCGTCTCGACCACCGGCGCCGGCGCGCATGGGCTGGTCGTCGGCGGCGGCGCGACCGCGCTGCTGTCGGGCGCGAAGATCGCGGCGGCGGGCGCGGCAGCCGACGGCGTCGTCGCGCAAAACGGCGGCCGGATCGGCGACACCGGCTCGACGCTCACGAGCGCGGCCGGCAACGGCGCGACCGTCGACGGCGGCGGCGTGCTCGCGCTGACCGGCACGACGCTGCACGGCGCGACGGCCGGCTTGCTGAGCGTCGACTCGCGCGCGAGCGGCGCGACGAGTTCGGTGCTGGTCGACGGCGGTAGCGTCGCGTCGGTCGCCGGCCCGGCGTTCGCCGCGCGCGGCGGCGTGGTCGACATCGCGGTACGCAACGGCACCGTCGTGACGGCCGGCAACGGCACGCTGCTCGACCTCGCGAACGGCAGCGTCGCGCGCTTCGACGCTTCGGCCGTGACGCTGGCCGGCGACATCGTGTCGGACGCGTCGAGCACCGGCACCGTGTCGCTGACGAACGGCACGACGCTGACCGGCAAGATCGATCCGGTCGCGCTGAACGTCGACGCGACGAGCGCATGGCGGATCACCGGCAGCTCGGTGCTGAGCAGCCTGAACAACGCGGGCCTGGTCGCATTCGCCGCGCCGTCGGGCGCGCCGACGGCGGCCGGCAGCTACAAGACGCTGACCACCGGCGGCTACGTCGGCAACGGCGGCACGATCGCGCTGAACACCTATCTCGGCGCCGACGCGTCGCCGACCGACCGGCTGATCGTGAACGGCGGCGCCGCGAGCGGCACGACGGCGCTGAAGATCGCGAACACCGCCGGCAGCGGCGCGCAGACGACCGGCGACGGCATTCCGGTGGTGGTCACGGCGAACGGCGGCACGACGGCCGCGTCCGCGTTCCATCTCGCCGGCCCGGTCCAGGCCGGCGCATACGAATACCGGCTCTATCGCGGCGGCCAGCTCGACGCGAACGGCTGGTATCTGCGCTCGCAGCTCGATCCGTCCAACCAGGTCATCGCGGTCGGCCCGCTGACCGCCGGCGGCGGCGCCGGCACGCTCGCGTACCGTCCGGGCGTCGCGGGCTTCGCGATGACGCCGCTCCTGAACGCCGACTACGGCTTCTCGACGCTCGGCAAGCTGCACGAGCGCGTCGGCGACGTGTACAACGTCGACAAGCAGGCGCCCGGCAATCGCGACGGCGTGTGGGGCCGCATCGGCGGACAGAGCTTCGATGCGAACGCGGGCCGCTTCGCGGCCGACGAGCGCACCTTCTTCGCGCAGTTCGGCAAGGACTGGACGCTCGGCCAGGCGCCGGACGGCGGCAGCACGCATGCGGGCGTGACGGCGAGCATCGGCGTGTCGAATGCGAGCTTCAGCGATCCGGCGCGCGTCGATGCGCCCGGCCTGTCGACGTCGACCGGCTCGGTCGAGATGCACGCGCAGAGCGCCGGCGGCTACTGGACGCGCTATCTGGCCGACGGCACCTACTTCGACAGCGTCGGGCAGGTCACGCACTACGGCAACCGCTATCGCGACAGCTACGGCAACGACGCATCGCAGAACGGCTTCGGCATCGCGCTGTCGCAGGAAGCCGGCAAGCCGTTCGGCATCGGCGCCACGCCGATCGCGATCGAACCGCAGGCGCAGCTGATGTATCAGTACCTGAAGCTGAACGGGTTCAACGACAGCGTGTCGGCGGTGTCGGGCACGACGAGCCATGCGCTGCGTGGACGCCTCGGCGTACGGATGTTCCGGCCGAACCTCGGGGCGAGCGCGTTGGGCGCGGCGACGCCGTATTTCACGGCCGACGTGCTGCACGACTTCCTGTCGCCGGGCCAGACCGTCGTCGGCGGCACGCCGTTCGCGACGCATCTGGGCCGCACGTGGTACGAGCTCGGCCTCGGCGTGACCGCGGCCTTCGGCAAGTCGGGCACGCTGTACGCGAACGTCAAATACGCGCGCAACATCGGCGGCGACTACCGGCGCAGCGTCACCGGCCAGGCCGGCTACCGCTACAGCTGGTAACGCAGGACGCGTCGCGTCGCCCGTGCGCCGCTGCCGTTCGGCGGCAGCGGCCGAAAAAAACCGCCCGGCGCTGGGCCGGGCGGTTCGTCGAAGCGGCGTGCGCTACACGGGAGCGTTCAGTGGAGGATTTTCGCGAGGAAGTCCTTCGCGCGATCCGACTTCGGATTCGAGAAGAAATCGTCCTTGCGGTCGTCCTCGACGATCGCGCCCTTGTCCATGAAGATCACGCGATGGGCGACCTTCTTCGCGAAGCCCATTTCGTGCGTGACGACCATCATCGTCATCCCTTCCTGCGCGAGTTCGACCATCACGTCGAGCACCTCGTTGATCATTTCCGGATCGAGCGCGGAGGTCGGCTCGTCGAACAGCATCGCGATCGGGTCCATCGACAGCGCGCGCGCGATCGCGACGCGTTGCTGCTGGCCGCCCGACAGCTGGCCCGGAAACTTGTGCGCGTGCGCCTTCAGCCCGACGCGATCGAGCAGCTTCAAGCCCTTGTCGGTCGCCTCGTCCTTGCTGCGGCCGAGCACCTTGATCTGCGCGAGCGTCAGGTTCTCGGTGATCGATAGGTGCGGGAACAGCTCGAAATGCTGGAACACCATCCCGACCTTCGAGCGCAGCTTCGACAGGTTCGTCTTCTTGTCGCCGACCGACTGGCCGTTCACGAGGATCTCGCCCTGCTGGAACGGCTCCAGGCCGTTGACCGTCTTGATCAGCGTCGACTTGCCCGAGCCCGACGGCCCGCACACCACGACGACCTCGCCCTTGCTGACCTCGGTCGTGCAATCGGTGAGGACCTGAAACTGGCCGTACCACTTCGAAACGTTCTTGATGGAAATCATCTTGTGACCTTTTTCTGGAGACCTTTGACGAGGGCAGAAGCCAACGAGCAAATCACGAAATAGCATGCGCCGGCGAACAGCACCATCTCGACGGTCGTGCCGTCGCGATCGCCGACGTTCGCGGCCGTGCGGAAGAAGTCCGCGAGACTGATCACGTACACGAGCGACGTGTCCTGGAACAGCACGATCGCCTGCGTGAGCAGCAGCGGCACCATCGCGCGAAACGCCTGCGGCAGGATCACGAGGCGCATCGCCTGCGCGTAGTTCATGCCGAGCGCGAACGCGGCGTTCACCTGCCCGCGCGGCACCGCCTGGATGCCGGCGCGAATGATCTCGGAATAATACGCGGCCTCGAACAGCGAGAACGCGACCATCGCCGACGCGAGCCGGATGTCGATCGTCGGCGACAGCCCGAGCACGCCCTGCAGCAGCTGCGGCACGATCAGGAAGAACCACAGCAGCACCATCACGAGCGGGATCGAGCGGAACACCGTCACGTAGCCCTTCGCGAACCACGCGAGCGGCTTCACGCCGGACAGCCGCATCAGCGCCAGCAGCGTGCCCCAGACGATGCCGATCACGATCGCGATCAGCGTGATCTTGAACGTGACGATCGCCCCGGTCCACAGCGTCGGTATCGCGCCGGGAATACTACTCCAGTCGAACTGATGCATCACTTGCCTCCGATGTAGCCGGGCAGCCGCGTGCGGCCTTCGATCCAGCGCATGAACGCCATCACGACGAGGTTGATGACCACGTAGGCGAGCGTCACCGCGATGAACGACTCGTAGGTCTGCGCGGTGTAGTCGACCAGCTGGCGCGCCTGCGCGGACAGGTCGAGCAGGCCGATCGTCGATGCGACCGCCGAGTTCTTGAAGATGTTCAGGAACTCCGACGTGAGCGGCGGCACGATGATCCGGTACGCGACCGGCAGCAACACGTAGCGGTACGTCTGCCATTGCGTGAAGCCCATCGCGAGGCCGGCCGCACGCTGGCCCTTCGGCAGCGCGTTGATGCCCGAGCGCACCTGCTCGCACACGCGTGCGCCGGTGAACAGCCCGAGACAGACGATCGACGCGGTGAAGAACTGCGTGCCGGGCGGCAGCTGCTTGATCCAGGTGCCGATCGACGCGGGCAGCAGCTCCGGCACGACCAGGTACCAGACGAAGAACTGCACGATCAGCGGGATGTTGCGGAAGATCGACACGTAGACGGTGCCGAGCGCGGCGAGCCATTGGTTCGGCACGGTGCGCAGCACGCCGAACAGCGAACCGACGATCAGCGCGATGACCCAGGCGACCAGCGACACTTCGATCGTCACCCAGAAGCCGGACATCAGCCATCCGAAGTAAGTCGTCGGCTCGCCGGTCGAGACGGGGCTCAGGAAGACGCCCCAGTTCCAGTGGTAAGACATGGGCAAGACTCCAGCAAAAAGAAACGGAAGAAGCGTGGCCTCTTCCGTTTCAGTAGCGTCATTTCTGCGTCAACGGCGGCGTGGTCAGTCGAGCGCCTTGTCGTTCGGGTTCGCGTACAGCTTCTTCATCGAATCGGACAGCGGGAAGTTCAGGTTCAGCCCCTTCGGCGGGATCGGGTTCTCGAACCACTTCGCGTAGATCTTCGCGGCTTCGCCCGACTTCTCGACTTGCGAGATCGCCTCGTCGACGACCTTCTTGAAGTCCGCATCGCCCTTGCGCATCATGCAGCCGTACGCCTCTTCCGACTGCGGCGTGCCGACGATCACCCATTCGCCCGGCTGCTTCGCCTTCGCGCGCTCGCCTGCGAGCAGCGCGTCGTCCATCATGAACGCGACCGCGCGGCCCGATTCGAGCGTGTTGAACGAGTCGCCGTGGTCCTTCGCGCTGATGATGCTCATGCCGAGCTGCTTGTCGTTGTTCATCTTGCGCAGCAGGCGCTCGGACGTCGTGCCCGCGGTCGTCACGACCGTCTTGCCCTTCAGGTCGGCGAAGTCCTTCACACCGGAATCCTTCTTCGTCATCAGACGCGTGCCGATCACGAAGATCGTGTCGGAGAACGCGGCCTGCTGCTGACGCTCGAGGTTGTTGGTGGTCGAGCCGCACTCGATGTCGACCGTGCCGTTCTGCACGAGCGGGATGCGGTTCTGCGACGTGACCGGGATGTTCTTCACCTGCAGGTTCGGCAGGTTCAGCTTCTTCTTCACGGCATCCACGACCTTCATCTGGAAGTCGCGCGAATAGCCGACGACCTGCTGGTTCTGGTCATAGTAGGAGAACGGAATCGACGATTCGCGGTGGCCCAGCGCGATCACGCCCGTGTCCTTGATCTTCTTCAGCGTGCCGGTCTCCTGTGCATGCGCGCCGCTCGCGAACGCGCACAGCGCCGCGATCATCAGGACTGCCTTCTGGTATTTCATTTTGGTCATCTCCTTGGCTAAAACCCGCGCCAGTGTATCAAAGTAATATTTTTGAAAGTACTGGTTGTTTACCGCACTACGAATCGTCCTGTGCGTCGCCGTCCTCCCGGCTTCGCGCGGCGCTTTGCGCGCCCGAATGCGCACGCGGGCGACGCCGGATTCGGCATCGCCCGCGAGGGTTCATGTACGCAATCGGGTCGATTGCGTCATGTATCGTTCATAGTGGGCCGAGCGACGCTCGGCCACGCACGATCAGGGGTACAGACCGCGCATTTCGCGCGCCATCAGGATGCGCTTGCACGCGACGATGAACGCCGCCGTGCGCACCGACACGTTGTGCTCTTCCGCGACCGCCCACACGCCGGCGAACGCTTCGCGCATCACGCGCTCGAGGCGATGGTTGATCTCGTCTTCGGTCCAGAAGAAGCTCGAGAAATCCTGCACCCACTCGAAGTACGACACGGTCACGCCGCCCGCGTTGGCGATCACGTCGGGGATCACCAGCACGCCGTTCGCGCTCAGGATGTCGTCGGCCGCGGTCGTGGTCGGACCGTTCGCGCCTTCGACGATGATCTTCGTGCGGATCTTCGACGCGTTCTTCTCGGTGATCTGGTTTTCCAGCGCCGCCGGGATCAGGATGTCGGTTTCGACCGTCCAGAACTCGTCGTTCGGCATCGGCTCCGTGCCCTCGAAACCCGCGACGCCGCCCGTGCGCGCCACGTGGTCGAGCAGCTTGTTCGCGTCGAGGCCGGCCGGCTGATAGATCGTGCCCGTGTGATCCTGCACCGCGATCACCTTCGCGCCCGCTTCCTGGAACAGCTTCGCCGCGATGCCGCCGACGTTGCCGAAGCCCTGCACCGCGATGCGCGCGCCTTCGATTTCGAGGCCCTTCTTCTTCGCCGCTTCGCAGCCGACCACGAACACGCCGCGGCCCGTCGCTTCCTTGCGGCCGAGCGAACCGCCGAGCGAGATCGGCTTGCCGGTCACGACGCCGGTCGACGTCTGGCCCTGGTTCATCGAATACGTGTCCATCATCCACGCCATCACCTGTTCGTTGGTGTTGACGTCCGGCGCCGGAATGTCGGTGTTCGGGCCGATGATGATGCCGATCTCGCTGGTGTAGCGGCGCGTCACGCGCTCGAGCTCACCGCGCGACAGCTTGCGCGGGTCGACGCGAATGCCGCCCTTCGCACCGCCGTACGGCACGTTCACGGCCGCGTTCTTCACCGACATCCATGCCGACAGCGCCATCACTTCCGACAGCGTCACGTCCTGGTGGTAGCGCACGCCGCCCTTGCCCGGACCGCGCGACACGTTGTGCTGCACGCGATAGCCTTCGAAGTGCGCGACGGTGCCGTTGTCGAGCTCGATGGGCACGTCGACGATCAGGATGCGCTTCGGACGCTTCAGCGTTTCGAGCCAGCGCGACAGCGAACCGAGGTACGGCGCGACGCGATCGACCTGCTGAAGATAGTTGCCCCACGGGCCGAGATCGTCGGCGTGCAGGTAGGACGGGATGGACTGCAATTGCGAAGACATGGATGCTCCAACGTTCAACGGATTGCGCACATTGTCGAAAAACCCGTTTTTTTTATCCAATGCCGTTTGCTTATTCGATTATGCGTTTCTTGCATGATCGCGATTTTGCGCAAATCCACGGGCGATTTGCGCAAGAACGGCGGCGAACGGGCAGGGATCGGGTGGGGGAAAAATGCGAGGGATCGGGAGCGCGAGGCGGCTTGCGGCGGCCGGCCGGGGGATTGCAAGGGAGCCGTTAGGTGCGGGGGTGGGCGGGCACTTGGGCACTTGGGCACTTGGGCACTTGGGCACTTGGGCACTTGGGCACTTGGGCACTTGGGCACTTGGGCACTTGGGCACTTGGGCGCTTGGGCGCTTGGGCGCTTGGGCGCTTGGGCGCTTGGGCGCTTGGGCGCTTGGGCGCTTGGCGCTTGGCGCTTGGCGCTTGGCGCTTGGCGGTCGGCGGTCGGCGGTCGGCGGTCGGCGGTCGGCGGTCGGCTGTCGGCTGTCGGCTGTCGGCTGTCGGCTGTCGATGGTCGACGATTGCGCGACCGTTGGTCGTCTCGGTCATCCCGGCCGTCAGCCGGCCCCATGTCCGCCGTCAATCGACCGTCAACCAGCCCTCACCCAGCCGTTTCACGCAGCTCGTCGCGCACGACTTCCCACAGCGCCCGAACCAGCTTCTGGCGCGGGTCGTCGCCCTGCAGCGCGAGCTTGTCGCAGTAGAGGCGGATATCCATCGTCAGCGTGAACGGATGCGTGCCGCCGCGCGCCGAGCGGTCGAGGCGGATCAGGCTGCCGCTCGCGATCGCGTCCTCGACCGCGCTGTGCGGCAGGAACGCGACGCCGTGGCCCGCGAGCGCCATCGCCTTCAGCCCTTCGGCCATGTCGGTTTCGTACACGCGATCGAGGAACAGCGGCGTCGGCGCATTCGCCACGATCACTTCGGTCATCCGGCCGAGATACGCGTTCGGCGTATACGACAGGTACGGCACGCGCGCCTCGGCGGTGCCCGGCAGCGTGTAGCGCGGCCGGCCCGCGCGCGCCGGCGCGGAAAACGCGCTGATCGGCTCGCTGCCGAGCACCAGCATGTCGTAGCGCGCCGGATCGAGCGCGACCGGGTGGCTCGGATGGTGATAGCCCATCACGAGATCGCAGCCGCCTTCGACGAGCGACAGCACCGCGTCGTGCACGTTCAGCGCGCGCAACCGCGTGTGGACCTGCCCCATCTTCGCCTCGATCCGCTGCAGCCAGCGCGGGAAATACGTGAGCGACAGCGTGTGCGGCACCGCGAACTCGATCGTCGGCACCGGCGCGCCGACGTGACCGCGCAGCAGCGTGCGCGCCTCGTGCGCCTGCGACAGCATCGTCAGCGCCTGTTCGTAGAAGATCTGGCCGGCTTGCGTGAGCCGCGTCGGATAGACCGAGCGGTCGATCAGCTCGGTCGCGAGCCACGCCTCGAGCGCCTGGATGCGTCGCGAGAAAGCCGGCTGCGACACGTGGCGCAACTCGGCCGACCGGCTAAAGCTGCGCGTTTCCGCGAGCGAAACGAAGTCTTCGAGCCATTTCAGTTCCATGCGGATCGGGCGCGGCGGGCGGCGGGTCGGGGAGAAGCGAGCATTCTACCGGCCGCCGGCCGCACTCGGCCGCAGTCGGTCGCACGCGGCCGGACGCCGCCACGCTCGGCCCGACCGGTTCGGCCGGCCCCGGCCCGCGCCGATGGTAAAATGCCGGATTCTCCTCCCCTCGTTCGCCCGGCCCCCGAGGCCCCGCCCGACCATGTCCGACACTCGTCCCGATACGCTTTTCGCCCTCACCGCGCTCTCGCCCATCGACGGCCGCTACGCCAGCAAGACCGAAGCGCTGCGCGACTGGCTCTCCGAAGCCGCGTTCATGCGCCACCGCGTCACCGTCGAGGTGCACTGGCTGATCGCGCTGTCGCGCGCCGGCTTCGCCGAAATCCCGCGCTTCTCCGACGCGTCCGAGCAATTCCTGCTGCAGCTCGCCGAGCGCTTCACCGCGCACGACGCCGCCCGCATCAAGGACATCGAGCGCGTGACGAACCACGACGTGAAGGCCGTCGAATACTGGCTGAAGGAATCGGTGAAGGGCCAGGCCGAGCTCGAGAAGGCGAGCGAGTTCATCCACTTCGCCTGCACGTCCGAGGACATCAACAACACGTCGCACGGGATGATGCTCGCCGGCGCGCGCGAGCACGTGATCGTGCCGGCGCTGCGCACCGTCCACCAGCGTCTCGTCGCGCTCGCGCACGCCCTAGCCGATCAGCCGATGCTGTCGCGCACGCACGGCCAGCCGGCCAGCCCGACGACGCTCGGCAAGGAACTCGCGAACGTCGCCGCCCGTCTGGGCCGCGCGATCGCACGCATCGAAAAGGTCGAGATCCTCGGCAAGATGAACGGCGCGGTCGGCAACTTCAACGCGCATCTGTCCGCGTATCCGGAATTCGACTGGGAAGCGTTCTCGCGCGACGTGATCGAAAACCGCCTGAAGCTCACCTTCAACCCGTACACGATCCAGATCGAGCCGCACGACTACATGGCCGAGCTGTTCGACGCGGTCGCGCGCGCCAACACGATCCTGCTCGACCTCGACCGCGACGTGTGGGGCTACATCTCGGTCGGCTACTTCAAGCAGAAGACGAAGGCCGGCGAGATCGGCTCGTCGACGATGCCGCACAAGGTCAACCCGATCGACTTCGAGAACTCGGAAGGCAACCTCGGCCTTGCGAACGCGACGCTGCGCCACCTCGCCGACAAGCTGCCGGTGTCGCGCTGGCAGCGCGACCTGACCGACTCGACGGTGCTGCGCAACATGGGCGTCGCGCTCGGCTACTCGCTGCTCGCGTACGACTCGCTGATCCGCGGCCTCGACAAGCTCGAAGTGAACCCGCAGCGCCTGCACGACGACCTCGACAACTGCTGGGAAGTGCTCGCGGAGCCGGTGCAGACGGTGATGCGCCGCTACGGCATCGAGAATCCGTACGAGCAGCTGAAGGAGCTCACGCGCGGCAAGGGCATCACGCGCGAAGCGCTGCAGGAATTCGTCGCCACGCTCGCGATCCCGCAGGACGCGAAGGACCGCCTGCTCGCGATGACGCCCGCGTCGTACATCGGCAAGGCCGTCGAGCTCGCGAAGCGGATCGCATAAGCACGACCGTCGGCCGACGCAAAAAAGCCCGATGCGAACTGCTTCGCATCGGGCTTTTTGCTTTTCAGACGGTCGGAACGGAATCGTCCGTCCCGGCTCGAGCAGCAGCTCAGTGCTGCTGCGCGAGGCCGATCTTCACCATCACTTCGTCGACGATCTGTTCGGGCGTCAATTCGATGCTGACCTCGATCGCTTCGTCCGCGCCCGGTTCCTCGAGCGTCTCGAGCTGGCTCTTCAGCAGCGACGGATCGAAGAAGTGGCCGGTGCGCGTCTTCAGGCGCTCGCGCAACACGTCGAACGAGCCCTTCAGATACACGAACCGCACGTCGGCGTCGGTGCCGCGCAGCACGTCGCGATACGAGCGCTTCAGCGACGAGCACGTGAACACGGCCGTCTCGCCCGCGCGCTGCTTTTCCTCGATGGCCGCCCGAATGGCGCGCAGCCACGGCCAACGGTCGTCGTCGGTCAGCGGAATGCCGTGGTGCATCTTTTCCTTGTTGGCGGCGCTGTGAAACGCGTCGCCGTCGGTATAGCTGCACGACAGGCGTTCCGCCAGCATTTCGCCGATTCGCGACTTGCCCGCGCCCGACACGCCCATTGCGATCAGAATCATTGACTACCCCTTGTTACAGAACCATGCTGAGCGCCAGCGTGAAGCCCAGGCCAAGCACGGAGATGATGGTTTCGAGCAACGACCAGGTCTTGAACGTCTGACCGACCGTCATCCCGAAGTATTCCTTGATCAGCCAGAAGCCGCCGTCGTTCACGTGCGAGAAGATCAGCGAGCCCGAGCCCGTCGCGAGCACCAGCAGCTCCGGGCTGACCGTCGTGCCGGCCGCCGCGGCGATCGGCGCGACGATGCCGCAGGCCGTCGTCATCGCGACGGTTGCCGAACCCGTCGCGAGACGCATCAGCGCCGCGACGAACCAGCCGAGCAGCAGCGGCGACAGATGCGCGTGCTTCGCCGTCTCGACGATCTGCTGCGAGATACCGCTGTCGCGCAGCACGCCGCCGAAGCCGCCGCCCGCGCCGACGATCAGCGTGATGCCGGCGATCGGCGCGAGACACTCGCTGCAGAACTTCTGGATCTGGTCGCGGTTGAAGCCCTGCAGCTTGCCGAACGTGAAGAAGCTCACCAGCACGGCGATCAGCAGCGCGACGTCGGAGTTGCCGGCAAAGCGCAGCAGGTTGTTCGGCAGCGACTTCGGCGCGAACACGAGACCGGCCCAGCTGCCGACGAGCATCAGCACCACGGGCAGCAGGATCGTGAACAGCGTGAGGCCGAAGCCCGGCAGCTCGCGATTGTCGCCATCGGCGCGCGTATCGACGAACTGCGCGGCCAGCGGATTGTTGTCCGGCAGCTTCACGAACTTCGAGATCGTCAGCGCGAACAGCGGACCGGCGATGATCGCGGTCGGCACGCCGACGATCAAGCCGAACGCGATCGTCTTGCCGATGTCGGCGCCGTATTGCTGAACGGCCAGCAGCGCGGCCGGGTGCGGCGGGATCAGCCCGTGCACGACCGACAGGCCGGCCACCATCGGCAGCCCGACGACCAGCAGCGACTTGCCGGTACGCTTCGCGACGTTGAACGCGATCGGAATCAGCAGCACGAAGCCGACTTCGAAGAACACCGGCAGGCCGACGATGATCGCGACGAACATCATCGCCCAGTGAATGTTCTTTTCACCGAACCAGTCGATCAGCGTGGTCGCGATCCGTTCGGCGCCGCCCGATTCGGCCATCATCTTGCCGAGCATCGTGCCGAGACCGACGACGATCGCAATGTGGCCGAGCGTGCCGCCCGTGCCCGTTTCGAACGACTTGACGATCTTGTCCATCGGCATCCCGACGGCGAGACCGAGGCCCAGCGAAACGATGATCAGCACCAGGAACGGGTAGATCTTGAAGCGCGCGATCATCAGGATCAACGCGGCAATCGCGATCAGCGTGAAAACGAGCAGCATGCTGCCTTGGACAGCCCCCATGTGGCACTCCTCCTAGGATTGTTCGAAACCGGGCGAGTGGTTGCGAGTATGCCCGGCTATGCAGGTCTCCGAAACACCGGGGTACCCCCCCGGTCAGGACGCTGAATTTTACTTATCTTTGCGGCCCGCGGATAGAACCGGTTCCATCAGCAAAAACCCTCGGAAAAACAAGCACTAAGCGCCCGTTTCCCGAGGGTTCGGATGTCATTGCGTACAAGCATCAACGCGGCAGCTGGCTCGCGGCTTGCGCGAGACGCGTGACTTCGGCCCAGTCCTGCGCGGCGAGCGCGGCCTTCGGCGTGAGCCACGAGCCGCCGACGCACACGACGTTCGGCAGCTTCAGGAAGTTCGGCGCGGTTTCGACCGTGATGCCGCCGGTCGGGCAGAACTTCAGCGCCGGGAACGGGCCGTGGAACGCCTGCAGCATCGGCACGCCGCCGGCCTGCTGCGCGGGGAAGAACTTCACGGTCTCGTAGCCGAATTCGAGCGCCTGGATGATGTCGCTCGGCGTCATCACGCCCGGCAGCAGCGGCAGGCCGGCGTCGAGCGACGCGAGGTGCAGGTCCTTCGTCAGGCCCGGCGACACGCCGAACTTCGCGCCCGCGCGCTTCGCCTGCGCGCAGTGCTCGGGCTTCGTGATGGTGCCGACGCCGACGACGATGTCGTCCGCCAGCTGGCTCGCGCGCTGGATCGCCTCGATGCCGGCCGGCGTGCGCAGCGTGATTTCGAGCACCTTGACGCCGCCCGCGTGCAACGCGCGCGACACGTGTTCGCCCTGCTCGACCGAGTCGAATGCGAGCACCGGAATCACCGGGCCCAGCTTCACGATTTCAGCAATCGTCTTCATTGATGGAGCTCCTTGAAATTCATGCAGCGACGTGTGCGGCGGTTTCGCCGACCAGCGTCCCGAAAACCGATGCGCCCTGCTCGGCCGGCGCGGCCGCCGCGCGGAACACGCCGAACAGTTCGCGCCCGAAACCCGTTTCGTTGTCGGCCTGGTGCAGCGGCTGCGCCACCGGGCGCACTTGCCATTCGGCGTCGTCGATCTCGATGTCGAGGACGCCGGCTTCCGCGTCGATCACGAGCGTGTCGCCCGTCTTCACCTTGCCGAGCGGGCCGGCGAGCAGCGCTTCCGGCGACACGTGAATCACCGCCGGCACCTTGCCCGACGCCCCCGACATGCGGCCGTCGGTGACGAGCGCGACATGGAAGCCCTGATCCTGCAGCACGCCGAGCAGCGGCGTCAAACGATGCAGCTCGGGCATCCCGTTCGCACGCGCGCCCTGGAACCGCACGACGGCGACGAAATCGCGCTTGAGCTCGCCGCGATCGAACGCCGCCTGCACGGCCTCCTGCGAATCGAACACGATCGCGGGCGCCTTCACCTTGCGATGCTCGGGCGCGACCGCCGAAATCTTGATCACGCCGCGGCCGAGCCGGCCCTGCATCAGGCGCAGGCCGCCGTCCGGCTGGAACGGCTCGCGAATGCTGCGCAGCACCTTCGTGTCGTGGCTCTCGGCGGTGCCGTCGACCCACGTCAGCTTGCCGTCGATCAGCTTCGGCTCCTGCGTGTAGTGCGACAGGCCCTTGCCGGCGACCGTCGTCACGTCTTCGTGCAGCAGACCGCCTTCGAGCAGGTTGCGCACCAGGAACGCGACGCCGCCGGCCGCGTGGAAATGGTTTACGTCGGCCTTGCCGTTCGGATAGATCTTCGCGAGCAGCGGCACGACCGCCGACAGCTCGTCGAAATCGTTCCAGTCGATCAGGATGCCGGCCGCGCGCGCGATCGCGACGAGGTGCAGCGTGTGGTTGGTCGAGCCGCCGGTCGCGAGCAGCGCGACGATCCCGTTGACGATCGCCTTCTCGTCGATCACGTGGCCGATCGGCGTGTACTGGCCGCGCTCGACCGTCAGGTCGAGCACGCGGCGCGCGGCCTGCGCGGTCAGCGCGTCGCGCAGCGGCGTGTGCGGGTGAACGAAGGCCGAGCCCGGCAGGTGCAGGCCCATCAGCTCCATCAGCATCTGGTTGCTGTTCGCGGTGCCGTAGAACGTGCAGGTGCCGTGACCGTGATACGCGGCCGACTCGGCTTCGAGCAGCGCGTCGCGGCCGACCTGGCCGGTCGCGAACTGCTGGCGGATCTTCGCCTTGTCGTCGTTCGACAGGCCGCTCGTCATCGGGCCGGCCGGCACGAAGATGGTCGGCAGGTGGCCGAACTGCAGCGCGCCGATCAGCAGGCCCGGCACGATCTTGTCGCAGATGCCGAGACACAGCGCGGCATCGAACATGTTGTGCGTCAGCGCGATCGCGGTGCCCATCGCGATCGCCTCGCGCGAGAACAGCGACAGTTCCATCCCGGCGTTGCCCTGCGTGATGCCGTCGCACATCGCCGGCACGCCGCCCGCGAATTGCGCGACGCCGCCGTTCTCGCGCGCGGCGGCCTTGATGATGTCGGGGAAATCCTTGTACGGCGCGTGCGCGGACAGCATCTCGTTGTACGAGGACACGATGCCGATGTTGGGCTCGCGGATCGCCTTGATCTGGAACTTGTCGCTGCCTTCGAGACCGGCGAAGCCGTGCGCGAGGTTCGCGCACGACAGCGCGCCGCGCGCCGGGAACTTGCCTTGCGCGCGGTCGATGCGCTGCAGATAGGCCGAACGGGTCGATTGGCTGCGGGCGATCACGCGATCGGTGACTTTCGCCAGGGTGGGATGCAGCGACGTCATGCTGGGCGCTCCTGTATGCCGGACGACACCGGCGGTTGGAATCGTGGGGACGATCGAGTTGCGTCGAACGAACGAAGGAAGTCTAGTAGAAAAACTACACACATGCAATGCACATGATCCTGCTCGCAACCGCCATTCCCAATACCAGCAAGGCATTACTCAGTGAAAACCCTAATTCGCCCCGACCATTGACCCACAAAGGCATGCCAGATGCGCTAGCATTTTCATGTAGATTTTCTACAATTCGATTGCGATACACTCCGTCATCCGAACCCGATTCCCTTTCCGCCGTCCCATGCTGCCTCGCATCGAAGCGATCCGCCCCGAGTTGCGCCCGTCCGAGCGCAAGCTCGCCGACTACATCCTCGCCGCGCCGCGCGAGGTGCTCGACCTCGCGATGACCGAGCTGTCGACCCGCGCGGGCGTCAGCCAGCCGACCATTGCGCGCTTCTGTCAGGCGCTCGGCTGCAGCGGCTTTCGCGAATTCAAGATCCGGCTCGCGCAGAGCGTCGCGCCCGGCGTGTCGTCGGTGTACCGCGACGTCGAGCCCGACGAGCCCGCGCCCGGCATCATCGGCAAGGTGTTCGACCGCACGATCGGCGCGCTGATCGAAGTACGCAACAGCCTGTCGGCCGGCAGCGTCGCCGACGCGATCGCGCTGCTGTCGCACGCGTCGCGCATCGAGTTCTACGGCGCGGGCGGCTCGGGCATCGCCGCGCAGGACATCCAGCACAAATTCTTCCGGCTCGGCGTGCCGAGCGTCGCGTATTCCGACCCGCATACGTTCTCGATGTCGTCGGCGCTGCTCGGGCCGCACGACGTCGTGGTCGCGATCTCGAACACCGGCCGCACGCGCGACATCGTCGACGCCGCGCGCTCGGCGCTCGCGTGCGGCGCTAAGGTCGTCGCGATCACGCAGAGCCATTCGCCGCTCGCGAAGCTGGCGACGGTGAGCCTCGCGTCGAACGTCGCCGAGGAAACCGACGTGTTCTCGCCGATGACGTCGCGCATGTCGCATCTCGCGATCGGCGACATCCTGGCGGTCGGCGTCGCGCTGTCGCGCGGGCCGGCGCTGATGGAGCGCGTCGGCCGCGCGAAGGAGGCGATCACGCGCCGCCGGATCGACGATCCGGCAAAGGACTAGCGCGCGACGCCACAGCAAAAACGGCGCCCCATCGGAGCGCCGTTGCAGGTCGATAGCCGCGGTTGGCCCGCGGCGCGTGCCGCTCGCTCAGAACGGCTTGATCACGACCAGCGCGACCGCGATCAGCATGCCGAGCACCGGCAGCTCGTTGAACACGCGATACCACTTGTCGGTGCGGCGGTTCTCGCCGCGCTCGAACACCTTCAGCAGATGCCCGCAATACGCGTGGTAGATCACGAGCAGCAGCACCACCGTGACCTTCGCATGAATCCACCCCTGCCCCTGGCCGATGCCGATCACGAGCCAGAGCCACAGCCCGCAAGCGAGCGCCGGCACGGCGATCAGCGTCATGAAGCGGAACAGCTTGCGCGCCATCAGCAGCAGGCGCCGCACCGCGGCCGGATCGGTTTCCATGGCCAGGTTCACGTAGATGCGCGGCAGGTAGAACAAGCCGGCGAACCACGCGGCGATCAGTACGATATGGAAGGTCTTGACCCAGAGCATTGCCATCGGTTGTGCGCCTCGCGTTACTGACGGCCTTCGCCGTGCCCGAGCACGACGTACTTCAGCGACGTCAGCCCTTCCAGGCCGACGGGGCCGCGTGCGTGCAGCTTGTCGTTCGAAATGCCGATTTCCGCGCCGAGGCCGAACTCGAAGCCGTCGGCGAAGCGGGTCGACGCGTTCACCATCACGCTCGCCGAATCGACTTCGCGCAGGAAGCGCATCGCGCGATCGTGATCCTCGGTGACGATCGCATCGGTGTGGTGCGACCCATAGTGATTGATGTGCTCGATCGCCGCGTCGAGCCCGTCGACGACCTTGATCGCGAGCACCGGCGCCAGATATTCGGTGTGCCAGTCCGCGTCGGTCGCGTCGACCAGCGGACCGACGCCCGCATCGGCGAGCACCGCGCGCGCGGCCGCATCGACGCGCAGCTCGACCTGCTTGTCGCGATACAGCTTGCCGAGCGGCGGCAGCAGCGCGGCCGCGATGCCGCTCGACACGAGCAGCGTCTCCATCGTGTTGCAGGTGCCGTAGCGGTGCGTCTTCGCGTTGTCGCACACGGTGAGCGCCTTCGCGAGATCGGCGCGATCGTCGACATACACGTGGCAGATGCCGTCGAGGTGCTTGATCATCGGCACGCGCGCCTCGTTGATCAGGCGCTCGATCAGGCTCTTGCCGCCGCGCGGCACGATCACGTCGACGTATTCGGTCATCGTGATCAGCTTGCCGACCGCCGCGCGATCGGCGGTGGCGACCACCTGCACCGCGTCCTGCGGCAGCCCGGCCGCCTCGAGCCCCTCGCCGATCAGCTTCGCGAGCGCCGCGTTCGATTCGAGCGCCTCGGAGCCGCCGCGCAGGATCGTCGCGTTGCCCGACTTCAGGCACAGTGCGGCCGCGTCGATCGTCACGTTCGGCCGCGACTCGTAGATGATCCCGATCACGCCGAGCGGCACGCGCATCTGGCCGACCTGGATCCCGCTCGGGCGGTACTTCAGATTGCTGATCTCGCCGATCGGATCGGCGAGCGACGCGACCTGGCGCAGCCCTTCGACCATCGTCTTCAATGCCTTGTCGGACAGCGTCAGGCGGTCGATGAACGCCGCGTCGAGCCCCTTGTCGCGGGCACGCGCGACGTCGCGCGCGTTCGCTTCCTTCAGCGCCGAGGCGTCGCGCTCGATCGCGCGCGCGACGGCGTCGAGCGCCGCGTTCTTCGCGGCCGTGCTGGCGCGCGCCATCGCGCGCGACGCGTGCCGGGCCCGGCGGCCCAGGTCCGTCATGTATTGGTCGATATCCATCGTGTGACTCGAGAAACGAGCCGCTTCGCGCGGCGTGAATTCGGGGGAAAGCGTCGGCGCGCGGACAACGCGGGCCGCGCGGCCTGTCGGAGCATTGTAAGCGGGTTGCAGAACGGACGCTGAGCGCGCCGGGCGGGCTTAACGCCGCACGCGACCCGCGGTCGGCGGTCGCTCGCCGCGCTCGCCCGCGACCGTCATCGCGAGCTGGAACAGGCCGTCCCACGGGTCGGGCGGCGGATCGTCGTGCGTGCGGCGGCCGGGCGTGACGGCCGACAGCCCCTTCACCTGCCGGTCGAGCTTCGCGGCGAACGCGAGCGCCTTCTCGAGCATGGCTTCCGACACGCGGTTCAGCGCCGGGGCGATCAGCCGCTCGCGCGGCCCCCACACTCGGTTCTCGCGCAGCAGCGTCGCGAGCGGCTTGCCGGCGCTCGCGCCGCGCTTGATCCGCAACAGCGTGCGCAGTTCCTCGACGACGGCCCACATCACCAGCACGATCGCCTCGCCCTCGCCTTTCAAGCCGTCGATCATCCGCGCGAGCCGCGCGGCATCGCCGGCGAGCATCGCCTCGTTCAGCTTGAACACGTCGTAGCGCGCGACGTTCAGCACCGCGTCGTGCACCTGCTCGAACGCCAGCACGCCTTGCGGATACAGCAGCCCGAGCTTCTGGATTTCCTGATGCGCGGCGAGCAGGTTGCCCTCGACGCGCTCCGCGATGAACTGCAGCGCGCGGCGGCCGTCTTCGCCGGGCGCGACGCGCTGGCCCTGCATCGACAGGCGCTGGCCGATCCAGTTCGGCAGCTGCGCACGGTCGACCGGATCGATCTTCAGCGCGACGCCGCCATTCTGCAGCGCGGTGAACCAGGCGGATTTCTGCGTGGCCGCGTCGAGGCGCGGCAGCGTGACGAGCATCAGCGCGTCCGGATTGGGCGTCGCCGCGAGCGTCTTCAGCGCGTCGGCGCCTTCCTTGCCCGGCTTGCCCGACGGAATGCGCAGCTCGATCAGCTGGCGCTCGCCGAACAGCGACATCGCCTGGGTCGCGCCGAGCAGCACGCTCCAGTCAAAGCCGCGCTCGACCGTATGCACCGAGCGCTCGGTGAAGCCGGCCGCGCGCGCGGCCGCACGAATGCGGTCGCACGCTTCCTGCGCGAGCAGCGGCTCGTCGCCGTAGACGGTGTAGAGTCCGGCCATCCCCTTCGCGAGGTGCGGCTCCAGCGCATCAAGTCGCAATTGCATCGGTGCGTGCGCGGCAGATCAGAGCGGCGGCGGCGGCAGCGGCGCGCGCGGCGCCACGCCCGGCACCACGTCTTCCGGCGCCGGCGTCAGCGAGTGGACGATCGCGAGACGCCGCATCAGCTGGTCGACCGCATCGTTCTGCATGTCGGCGTATAGGATGTCGGCTTCCTGGGCCTTCGCGTTCGTGTACTGATCGCTGTACGTCATCGCGCGGTTCAGCGCGATCGCGCTCGGCGGGATCAGCACGGTGCCGTCCTTGCTCGTCAGCGTGTAGTTCAGCGTGTAGAACAGCGCGTACTCCTGCGCCGAGCCGTACTTGTTCAGCGTCAGCGTGTTCTGGCCGCGCGACTCCCACATGCTCAGCACCGCGTCGGCGTCGTCCGGCGACTTGACGATCTTCGTGTCGCTGCCGGCCTCGACGAGGCGCACCAGGCGCGCCTGCACCGGCGCCGGCGCGCCGGCGATCAGCAGGTGCTTGAACGCGTAGTTCTGCTGGCCGCGCAACTGGAAACCGCATGCCGACAGCGCGAGCGCGCTGCCGGCGGCGAGCATCAAAAACGATCTGCGGATCACCTTCGCTCCTTCTGTGTGCACCCGACGGCCGGCGGCCGTCAGACGACGATGTTCACGAGCCGGCCCGGCACGACGACGATCTTCTTCGCCGGCTTGCCGTCGCTGAACTTCGCGAATGCTTCGTCGGCCACCGCCGCGGCTTCGATCGCTTCGCGCGTCGCATCCTTCGCGACCTTCAGCGCGCCGCGCACCTTGCCGTTCACCTGCAGCACGAGTTCGATCTCGGCCTGCTCGAGCGCGGCCTCGTCGACCTTCGGCCACGGTGCGTCGAGCAGCGGGCCGAATTCGTCCGCGTAGCCGAGCGCCTTCCACAGTTCGAACGTGACGTGCGGCACGACCGGGTACAGCACGCGCAGCAGCACGCCGTACGTCTCGCGCAGCACGCCGGGCGTCGCGCCCTTCGCGCCGTCGATCGCGTTCAGCATCTTCATCGCCGCCGACACGACCGTGTTGTACTGCAGGCGCTGGTAGTCGAAGTCGGCCTGCTTCAGCACGCTGTAGATTTCGCGGCGCAGCGCCTTGTCGGCGTCGCCGAGCGACGCTGCGTCGAAGCCCGCGCGCGCGGCGAGCGCCTCGCGGTTGCCGGCGCCGAAGCTCCACACGCGGCGCAGGAAGCGGCTCGCGCCCTCGACGCCCGCACCCGACCACTCGAGCTGCTGCTCGGGCGGCGCGGCGAACATCGTAAAGAGGCGCGCGGTGTCGGCGCCGTACTGGTCGATCAGCACCTGCGGATCGACGCCGTTGTTCTTCGACTTCGACATCTTCTCGATGCCGCCGAGCACCACCGGCTGGCCGTCGGCGTTCAGCGTGGCGCCCACCGGGCGGCCCTTGTCGTCGTGCGTGACCGTCACGTCGGCCGGGTTGTACCAGGTCTTCTTGCCGGTCGCGTCTTCGCGATAGTACGTCTCGTTGAGCACCATCCCCTGCGTGAGCAGGTTCTTGGCCGGCTCGCCGAACTTCACGAGGCCGAGGTCGCGCATCACCTTGGTCCAGAAGCGCGAATACAGCAGGTGCAGGATCGCGTGTTCGATGCCGCCGATGTACTGATCCATCGGCATCCAGTAATCGGTGCGCGCGTCGACCATCGTGTCGGCGTCCGGCGCGGTGTAGCGCGAGAAGTACCACGACGAATCGACGAAGGTGTCCATCGTGTCGGTTTCGCGCTTCGCGGCCGCGCCGCACTTCGGGCACGTGCAGTTCAGGAACGCCTCGGACTTCGCGAGCGGGTTGCCCGTGCCGTCCGGCACGAGGTCTTCCGGCAGCACGACCGGCAGATCCTGCTCGGGCACCGGCACGTCGCCGCACGACGGGCAGTGGATGATCGGAATCGGCGTGCCCCAGTAGCGCTGGCGCGACACGCCCCAGTCGCGCAGGCGCCAGGTCACCTGCTTGTCGCCGAAGCCGCCGGCCTTCAGGTCGGCCGCGACCGCGTCGACTGCTTCCGTGTAGCGCAGGCCGTCGTACTTGCCGCTGTTCACGCAGACCGCGGCGTCCTTGTCGCCGTACCACTCCTGCCATGCGTCCAGCGAGTACGTCTGCCCTTCGGCGGCGATCACCTGCTTGATCGGCAGCCCGTATTTCTTCGCGAACGCGAAATCGCGCTCGTCGTGGCCCGGCACGCCCATCACCGCGCCTTCGCCATAGCTCATCAGCACGTAGTTGCCGATCCAGACCTCGACCGCCTCGCCGGTCAGCGGGTGCGTGACCGAGAAGCCCGTCGCGATGCCCTTCTTCTCCATCGTCGCGACGTCGGCTTCGGCGACGCCGCCGCGCTTGCATTCGTCGATGAACGCCTGCAGCTCGGGCTTGCCCTGCGCGAGGCGCGTCGCGAGCGGATGCTCGGCCGCGATCGCGCAGAACGTGACGCCCATGATCGTGTCGGCGCGCGTCGTGAACACGCGCAGCAGCGCCTTCTCGCCGTCGAGCTCGTACGGGAACCCGAAGTTCACGCCGAAGCTCTTGCCGATCCAGTTCTGCTGCATGATCTTCACGCGCTCGGGCCAGCCGAGGCCGTCGAGATCGTTCAGCAGCTCATCCGCGTATTGCGTGATGCGCAGGTAGTACATCGGGATTTCGCGCTTCTCGACGAGCGCGCCCGAGCGCCAGCCGCGGCCGTCGATCACTTGCTCGTTCGCGAGCACGGTCTGGTCGACCGGGTCCCAGTTCACGGTGCCCGTCTTCTTGTACGCGATGCCCTTCTCGAGCATCTTCAGGAACAGCCACTGGTTCCACTTGTAGTAGTCGGGCTTGCACGTCGCGATCTCGCGCGACCAGTCGATCGCGAGGCCCATCGACTGCATCTGCCCCTTCATGTAGTCGATGTTGTCGTAGGTCCACTTCGCGGGCGGCACGCCGTTGGCCATCGCGGCGTTCTCGGCCGGCATCCCGAACGCGTCCCAGCCCATCGGCATCAGCGTGTTGTAGCCGTTCATCCGCAGATAGCGGTACATCACGTCGTTGATCGTGTAGTTGCGCACGTGACCCATGTGCAGCTTGCCGGACGGATACGGCAGCATCGACACGCAGTAGAACTTCGGCTTCTGCGAATCTTCCTTCGTCTTGTAGGCATCGGCTGCGCGCCAGTCGCCCTGGGCGGCGGCTTCGACGTCGGCGGGTACGTATCTCTCGTGCATGGTGTGGTTCGGACTAGGCTTTAAGCGGCGCGCGATTCAGGCGGGCACGCGGAAGTGGACGAAATCGGGCAGCCCGGCGGCGGCGGCAGGCACACGGGTCGCGGGCCTGCATCGTGGTTGCCGGATCTTCGCCGGGTAACCCGGCGGTGCTCCGGGTTACCCGGCGAAACCCTGCCGACCGGGCGGAAACGACGATTATACCGTCCGTGACGGCTGGTACGGCCGGTGTCGCGGGCCGGCATGCATTCTTGTGCGGAGCGCGTGCATGCGACGCACGCCGCTCAGGGTTTCGCGCCCGCGGCGGTGGGCGCGGCGGCGCCCGCCGGCGGCGGGTCGGTGACGAAGCCGATCCGCGTCAGGCCCGCGGCCTGCGCGGCGCCCATCACCTGCGCGATCACGTCGTAGCGGGTCGCGCGCGACGCGCGCAGCCGCAACTCGGGCGGCGCGGCGGCGGCGGCGGCCGCCCGCAGGCGCGCGGGCAGCGCGTCGAGCGTGACGGGCGTGTCGTCCCAGTAGAGCTTGCCGGCGTCGTCGATCGACAACGTGACCGACTGCGGCGTATCGCGCGCGACGCCGGCCGCGACCTTCGGCAGGTCGAGCCGGATCGCGTGCGTCATCAGCGGCGCGGTGATGATGAAGATGACGAGCAGCACGAGCATCACGTCGATCAGCGGCGTCATGTTGATCTCCGCCATCGGCGCGGACGTCTTGTGGTGCTCCAGCCCGCCGAATGCCATGGTCGTTCCTCCGGGCCGCGGGTTATGCGGGTTGGGCGGGTTGGGCCGGCCGCACGGGTTGCGCGCACACGAACACGTGCAGGTCGCGCGCGAAGCCGTCGAGTTCCTCGGTGAGCTGGCGCACCAGCCGCCCGAGGATGTTGTACGCGAGCACCGCGGGGATCGCGACGACGAGCCCGAACGCGGTCATGATCAGCGCCTCGCCGACCGGCCCCGCGACGTTCTCGATCTGCGCCTGCCCGCTCACGGCGATGCTGCCGAGCGCATGGTAGATGCCCCATACGGTGCCGAGCAGCCCGACGAACGGCGCGGTGCTGCCGATCGACGCGAGCAGCACCTGGCCGAACTCGAGGCGCCGCTGCGAGCGCAGCATCGCGTGACGCAGCGCGCGCAGCACGCGTTCGCCGCGCTCGACGCGCGCGGCCAGCGCGGCGGGATCGTGTTCGTCGGCCGCATCGCGCGCGGCTTCGGCGAGCGGCACGAACACGCGCTCGCGATCGGCGCCGGCGAGCGCGGCGATGCCCGCGTCGAGCGACGCCGCCCGCCAGAACGCGGCGAGCGCGCGCGGCCCCTGCCGCTTCGCGCGGACCAGCAGCCACGATTTGACGAGCAGGAAGCACCAGCTGGCGACGGACATCGCCAGCAGCACGTAGGCGACGGCGTGCGTGATCGCATCGCCGCTTTCGAGGTAGTGGACAACGCCGGTGGGAATCGCCATCGGAGTTTCCCCGTGAGGATCAGCGCAGGCCGAGCACGTCCTGCATGTCGAACAGGCCGGCGCCGCGCGCCGACAGGAAGCGGACCGCACGCAGCGCGCCCTGCGCGTACGACACGCGGCTCGACGACTTGTGCGTGATTTCGATCCGTTCGCCGATGCCGGCGAACAATACGGTGTGATCGCCGACGATGTCGCCGCCGCGCACCGCCGCGAAACCGATCGACGACGGATCGCGTTCGCCGGTCACGCCGTGGCGGCCGTACACCGCGCAGTCGTCGAGCGAGCGGCCGAGCGCGCCGGCCACCGCCTCGCCCATCATCAGCGCGGTGCCCGACGGCGCGTCGACCTTGTGACGGTGGTGCGCCTCGATGATCTCGATGTCGTAGCCGTGCGAGAAGTGCTGCGCCGCGAATTCGAGCAGCTTCAGCGTGACGTTCACGCCGACGCTCATGTTCGCCGCGAACACGATGCCGAGCTTCGCCGCCGCAGCCTGCAGCTGCGCCTTCTGCTCGGCCGTGAAGCCGGTCGTGCCGATCACGAGCTTCACGTCGTGGCGTAGCGCGGCCTCGATGTGGGCGATCGTGCCCTCGGGGCGCGTGAAGTCGATCAGGTAATCGGCCTGCGCGAACACCGCGTCGAGATCGTCGGTCAGCTTGATGCCGGTGTCCTTGCCGACGAACGCGCCCGCGTCCTGGCCGAGAAACGGCGACCCGGCGCGGTCGAGTGCGCCGACGAGCTGCGCGTCGGCATCGTTGAGAACGGCTTCGATCAGCATCCGGCCCATACGGCCCGATGCACCGGCAATCGCAATCTTCATGGCTTTCTACACGACAGGTCTAAAGGCGGGCGGCGCCTGCCGCCCCCGATTCCGCACGCGGGCCGCTTACTGGGCCGGCGCGGTGAGCGGCTGGTTCTGCAGGTTGTCCGCGCCCTGCGGGCCGACCGGCGGCGACGCGTCGTTCGACACGTTCGGCTGCGGCGGACGATGGAACTGGAACTGCGGCTGGATCGCCGGCGCCGCGCCCGGCGGCTGGCCGCCCGGCACCGGCGCGCCGCCCGAGGCCTGCGCGGCCGGCGTGAAGCGACGGGCCGTCGCGCCCTGCCCCGACACCTGGTTGGTCGCGCGGTTCGCCGCGCGTGCGGCCTGCGCGTTCGCATCCTGGTCGAGCGCGGCGGCGGACGCCGGCTCGGCGGCCGGGCTCGCGGCAGCGCTCGCCTGCGCGGCGCTGGCGGCGGCAGCAGCGGCGGCGGCTTCGGACGCCTTCTTCGCCGCGGCGGCGGCCTTCGCCTTCTTGCCGCCGCGATCGCCGTCGATATCGGCGAGCAGGTCGAGCTCGGACGGCAGGTTATCCGCACCCGTCCAGCTGGCGAGGCGGTCGCCCGCGAACGTCAGCACGAGGTCGCGCTGCTGGACCACGGAAGTCGAGCCGCGCTTGAAGTAAAAGAGGTAATCCCAGCGATCGGCGTGGAACATGTCCGACAGCAGCGGCGTGCCGAGCAGCGCGCGAACCTGTTCGCGCGTCATGCCGGCCTGCAGTTGAGCGGCCTTCTCCTGCGACACGAAGTTGCCCTGCACAACCGTGATCCGATAGGGCGTGATGCTCTGCGCGATGCGCTGCGTCACGCTGTCGTACGACGAACAACCCGCCAGCGCGGCAACGGCGGCGGCAGCGATGATGGCACTCCGCATGCGACTCCTCTGAAAGTGCGAAAGAGATTCCGGGAACATTTCCGTCACCGAGCTGGCCCGCCCCGCGGGCCGCGCGTGTTTCTGGAACGGCCAAAAGCCGGTAACATTGAAGCCCTGCATTGTACTCTAGGGATGCCTAGCCATGACCAATCCGACCGATCTCAAGAATATCGGGCTAAAGGCCACCCTACCGCGCCTCAAGATTCTCGAGATCTTCCAGCAAAGCCCGGTGCGTCACCTGACCGCCGAAGACGTCTACCGCAACCTGCTCAACGAGCAGCTGGACATCGGGCTCGCCACCGTTTACCGCGTGCTGACGCAATTCGAGCAGGCCGGCCTGCTGTCGCGCAGCAACTTCGAATCGGGCAAGGCCGTGTTCGAGCTCAACGAAGGCTCCCACCACGATCACCTCGTGTGCCTCGATTGCGGCCGCGTCGAGGAATTCTTCGATGCCGAGATCGAAAGCCGCCAGCAGACGATCGCGAAGGAACGCGGCTTCCACCTGCAGGAGCATTCGCTCGCGATGTACGGCTCCTGCACGACGGAGAACTGCCCGCACCGCAAGCACTGAGACTGAGCGCTCGTCCGCGCATGCGCGACGGCCCGGCCGGCATCCCGCCGCCCGGGCCGTGTCGTTTTTGGCGTCGCCGCCGGCCGGCGCCGCGTCAGGCCGCGCCCGCGCTCGCTGGGCCTAGCCCGAGTTCGAGCACCCACGGGTCGGCCAGCGCGATCTCGTCGCAGTTCGGCTGGGGGCCGCCGCGGTCGACGATCACGAAGTCACTGACCGCGTCGAGCGCGAGCAGCGGATGGTGCCAGACACCTTTTGCGTAGTTCACGCCCTGCCAGCCCTCGGCGACGAACGCGCGCATCGCGTCGGGCCGGAATTCGCCGGCCGGCGCGACGACGATCGCATAGCGCGCGACCGCCGCGAGCGGGATGAATGCCTGGCTGCCGTGCGGATGGCGCTCCATCAGCGTCAGCGCGACGGGCAGCGCGCGCGGCTGCGCGCGAAACACGCTGACGAGCGGCCGGCCGCCGTCCGCGCAGACGTCGATGGTCGCGAGATCGTGGAAGCGCTCGGTCGTACCGCCGTTGATCGGGAAGTGCCGCGCGCCTTCGAGCGCGATCACGTCGCCGAACGGCGCGAACGCGTCGCGGGTCAGGGGCTGTGCGCGCAGGATACGGGGTCCGCTCATGCCGATACCCTCCGTCAGGCCGGTTCGCCCCACAGACGCAGCCGCGACACGCCGCCGTCCGGGAAGATGTTGAAGCGCACGTGCGTGACGGGGCCGAGCGCCGCCAGCTGGTCGAAGGTGTGCACGCGGTCCATCTGGAGCTTCTGCTCGCCGAGCAGTTCGGCCCAGAACATCGCCTGCGTGACGAGCGAATCGTCGGTGCCGCCCGCGACGCGCGCCGCCTGCAGCGAGCAGCGGTCCGGGAAGTTGCCCTTGAAGAATGCAGTATCGACGTCGACGCGCCGGATGACGCCCGGCCGCGCGAGCGCGACGATCGCCCAGTCGTTGCCGGGCTCGCGGCGGCGCCGCGTTTCCCAGCCGTCGCCCATGTTCGCGCCGCGCCCCGGCATCAGCATCTGCGACGCCGCACCGAAGTGCTGGTTGTTCGCCGCCACCAGGTAGCCGCCGTTCTCGATCGCGGCCAGATCGACGAGTTCGCCGGCCGCCACGTCGTGCCAGTCGCGCTGCGGCTGACCGTACACGCGCAGCCGCGCGAGGCCGCCGTCCGGATACAGGTTCACGCGCAGATGCGTGACCGGCTGCGCGTCGCTCACGCTCACGTAGTGGTGCGCGTTGCCCTGCAGCGTCGTCGCGGGGACGATCGTGCGCCATGCGGCGTCGTCGGGCGGCGTGTCGCCGTCGACGCTGCACGCGTCGATCGACGCGGCCGGCGGAAAGTTGCCGGTGAAGTGGCTGGTGTCCAGATCGACGCCGTGGACCACGCCCGGCCGCGCGAGCCGGATCACGCAGAAATCGTGGCCGGTCGTGCGCTTGCGGCGCGTTTCCCAGCCGTCCATCCACTTGCCGTGGTCGTCGTACTTGCCCGGAATGAACACGGCCGGCTCGGGGTTCAGCATGCGCTCCTTCGGCGCGAAGAACTCGTCGCTGGCGAACAGCGCCTGCGCGCCGAGACGCGGATCGGCGAGGTTCATGTAGCGGCGCGTGAACGCCGGCGCATTCGGATCGAGGATGGGGGCTGCCATGTCGTCTCCACTATCTTGATTTTGGCGGCGGCCGGCGGATCGTCACGCCGGCCGCGGGAAAGGAATTCGCGCGCCGCGGCCGGGGAAGCCGCGACGCGCGCGTGGGGCTCAGAGCGCGTGCGCCTGATCGCCGGCCACCGGTGCGGCGGCGCCCTGCTCGGCCGCCGGCACGTAGCACAGCTCGCGGTTCAGCACGCGCTTGGCGCGCACGCGGTCGATGTCGTTCTCCCAGACCGCAACGACGACCGTCGCGACGCAGTTGCCGATCAGGTTGGTCACGGCGCGCGCGATGCCGACGAACCAGTCGACCGGCAGAATCAGCACGAGGCCGAGCACGGGAATCGCGGGAATCGCCGACAGCGTCGCCGCGAGGATCACGATCGCCGAGCCCGGAATCCCGTGCGCGCCCTTCGACGTGACGAGCGACACGAGCAGCACGACGATCAGGTCGTGCGTCGACAGCGGCGTGTTGGTGGCCTGCGCGATGAACAGCACGGCGAGCGTCAGGTAGATCGAGAAGCCGTCGAGATTGAACGAATAGCCGGTCGGGATCACGAGGCCGACGGTCGAATCCTTGATGCCCATGTATTCGAGCTTGCTCATGACCTGCGGCAACACCGCGTCCGACGACGCCGTGCCGAGCACGATCGACAGCTCCTCGCGCAGGTAGCGGATCAGCTTGAACACCGAGAAGCCGGCGATGCGCATCACGATGCCCAGCACGACCGTGACGAACACGAAGCAGCTCAGGTAGAACACCGCGACGAGGTAGCCGAGCTGCTTGAGCGACGCGACGCCGTACTTGCCGGTCGTGAACGCGATCGCGCCGAGCACGCCGAGCGGCGCGAGCTTGATGATGAAGCCGATGATGCGGAAGAACACGTGCGACAGCTCGTCGATCAGGCCGTTCACCCGCTGCGCCTTGTCGCCGAGCAGCGACAGCGCCGAGCCGAACAGCACCGCGAACACCAGGATCTGCAGGATGTCGCCCTTCGCGAAGGCGTCGATCGCGGTCTCCGGGATGATCTTCATCAGGTAGCCGGCCGTGTCCTTCAGGCTTTCGGCGTTCTTCGCGTACGTCGACAGCGACGCCGCGTCGAGCGAGCGCAGGTCGATGTTCATCCCGACGCCCGGGCGCGTGAGCCAGGCGAGCACGAGGCCGATGCCGAGCGCGAGCGTCGTCATCACCTCGAAGTAGACGACCGCCTTCAGGCCGACCCGGCCGACCTTCTTCAGGTCGCCCGCGTTGGCCATCCCGCTGACCACGACGCAGAACACGATCGGGCCGATGACCATCTTGATGAGCTTCAGGAAACCGTCGCCGAGCGGCCGCAGCGACTCGGCGAAATGCGGGAAGAACGCACCGAGCGCCACCCCGAGAATCAATGCGATGACTACCCGGCCAAACAGCGAATTGAGGAATTTCGACACGGCGCTCTCCCGATCCAACGGTTGCAGTTTCGTCTGTTCATACTGGTATGACCAGTGCTGTTATGGTGGATAGTAGGAAGCCGATATAGTCGCGTCAAGGATGGACAAAATAGGGATTTCCCGCGCTTCGAGCCCGGCACGACGGGGGCCGGAACGCGATGGGCCGTGGCTTACCCGTAGCGCCGTCGTGCGCGGCGCGCGTGCGGATTACAATGCCGGTCAGACCGGCCATTGCACAGATCATGAAAAACGTTCCGCACACCGTGACCGACGCCGCCATCGCGACGATCCGCGACCGGATCGAGGCAGGCGTGTATCCGGTCGGCAGCCTGCTGCCGGCCCAGCGTCAGCTCTCCGAGGAGCTGGAGATCAGCCGCGCGTCGCTGCGCGAGGCGCTGTCCACGCTCGAGGCGCTCGGGATGCTGCGCATCCGCGCCGGCAAGGGCGTCTATGTGGAGAGCGCGCAGGCGAGCGCCGCGCATGCGTGGCAGTTCGCCGAGCAATCGTCGCCGCCCGACACGTACCAGATGCGCTATGCGCTCGAAGGCTTCGCCGCGCGGATGGCCGCGCACGTCGTCACCGACGACGACATCGCGTGGTTCGAGGACAACCTTGCCGAGCTGCACGTCGCCTTGACCGAAAGCGAGCTCGACGAAGCGTCGCGCCTCGACTTCGACTTCCACATGCGGATCATTCATCTCGCCGGCAACGCGGCGATCGAGTCGGTGCTGCGCAGCAGCGCGGACATCATGAAGGAAAGCCAGCGCATGCCGTTCTACCGGCGCGAGCTGCTGCTGTCGACGTGGCAGGAGCACCGCGCGATCGTCGATGCGCTGAGCGCGCGCGACGCGGCCGCGGCGGGCGATGCGATCGAGACGCACATCACGAATGCTGCGCGCCGTGCCGGAATCTTCTTTCCGACGCCGGGCGGTTGACGCACGGCGCGGGCGTCGCATGGCAGTCGCGCACCTGGCGCTCGCGGGCCGGGGAAACGGCTCGGCGCGCTGCTCATGTAGCGCCGGACAATAAAAAACCCGGCCGAATAACCGGGCCGGGTTCGTGCATCGCGCCGGCCGCGTCGCCGCGGCCGCACGATTCGCAGACTTACTTCGCGTTCGCGAATGCGACTGCCGTATCGAGCATGCGATTCGAGAAACCCCACTCGTTGTCGTACCAGCTCGACACCTTGACGAGACGGCCCGACACCTTGGTCAGCGTTGCATCGAACGTCGACGAAGCCGGGTTGTGGTTGAAGTCGATCGACACCAGCGGTGCGTCGTTGTAGCCGAGGATGCCCTTCAGCGCGCCTTCCGAAGCTTCCTTCATGATCGCGTTGACTTCCTCGACCGTCGTGTCGCGCTTCGCGATGAACGACAGGTCGACGATCGACACGTTGATCGTCGGGACGCGGATCGCATAGCCGTCGAGCTTGCCGTTCAGTTCCGGCAGCACCAGGCCGACCGCCGAAGCAGCGCCCGTCTTGGTCGGGATCTGGCTGTGCGTGGCCGAACGCGCGCGGCGCAGGTCTTCGTGATAGACGTCCGTCAGCACCTGGTCGTTCGTGTAGGCGTGGATCGTCGTCATCAGGCCGGTTTCGAGGCCGATCTGGTCGTTCAGCGGCTTGACGAGCGGCGCCAGGCAGTTCGTCGTGCACGATGCGTTCGAGATGACCGTGTGCTCGGCCTTCAGCACGTTGTGGTTCACGCCGTAGACGATCGTCGCGTCGACGTCCTTGCCGCCCGGCGCCGAGATGATCACCTTCTTCGCGCCGCCCTTCAGGTGGGCGCTCGCCTTTTCCTTCGACGTGAAGAAGCCCGTGCATTCCATCACGACGTCGACGCCCAGCTCGCCCCACGGCAGTTCTGCCGGGTTGCGGTTCGCGAGCACGCGGATCTTGTCGCCGTTCACGACCAGGTAGTCGCCGTCGACCGACACTTCGCCCGGGAACTTGCCGTGCGCGGTGTCGTACTGGGTCAGGTGCGCGTTCGTCTTCGCATCGCCCAGATCGTTGATCGCGACGATCTCGAGATCGTGCTTCTTGCCGTTTTCATAAAACGCGCGCAGCGTGTTGCGGCCGATACGGCCGTAGCCGTTGATTGCGACGCGGATCGTCATGGTCTATCTCCTGATGGCTGAAAAAATTCGTTTCGTGCAGCTTCACGGTGCGACGCGCGCGGTTGGCCGCGCGCGCCGCGAATGCTCTTAGGCCAGCACGGCCTTCGCCGTCTCGATCACGTGCTCGACGGTGAAGCCGAAGTACTTGAACAGCACGCCGGCCGGCGCCGATTCGCCGAACGTGTCGATCCCGACGACGCCGCCTTCGAGGCCGACGTACTTGTGCCAGAAGCCGGTCACGCCCGCTTCGATCGCGACGCGGCGCACGCCGTGCGGCAGCACGCGCTCGCGGTACTCGGCGTCCTGGCGGTCGAACACGTTGGTCGACGGCATCGACACGACGCGCGCCGCGATGCCCTGCTGCGCGAGCGGCTCGACGGCCTTCATCGCGAGTTCGACTTCGGAGCCCGTCGCGATCAGGATGATCTTGCGCGCGACGATCTCGTCGTCCCAGTCCTTCAGCACGTAGCCGCCCTTCTCGATGTTCGCGATCTGCGCATCGGTACGCGGGTTGAACGCGAGGTTCTGGCGGCTGAAGATCAGGCTCGACGGACGGTCGGCGGCAACCGCGTGGGTCCATGCGACGGCCGTCTCGACCGTGTCGGCCGGACGCCACACGTCGTGGTTCGGGATCAGGCGCAGGCTGGATACGTGTTCGATCGACTGGTGCGTCGGGCCGTCTTCGCCGAGGCCGATCGAGTCGTGCGTGAACACGAAGATCGACGGCACCTTCATCAGCGACGCGACGCGCAGCGCGTTGCGGCTGTAGTCGGAGAACGTCAGGAACGTGCCGCCGAACGGCTTGTGGCCGCCGTGCAGCGCGAGGCCATTGATCGCGGCGCTCATGCCGAATTCGCGCACGCCGTAGTTGATGTGGTTGCCGAGCACGACGCCCGCGCCTTCCGGATTCGCGCGCACCGCCTTCGACGCCTTCCAGTTGGTCAGGTTCGAGCCGGTCAGGTCGGCCGAGCCGCCGAGCAGTTCCGGCAGCACCGCGGCGAGCCCTTCGATCGCCTGCTGCGACGCCTTGCGGGTCGCGACCGTCTCGCCGCGCTGGTTCGCGCCGGCGACGATCGCCGCAGCCTTCTCGGCCCAGTCGGCCGGCAGCTTGTTGGCCATCCGGCGCTCGAATTCGGCTGCTTCGGCCGGGTACTTCGCGCGGTACTGCGCGAACGTGTCGCTCCAAGCCGCTTCGGCGCGCTGGCCGGCGTCCTTCGCGTCCCACGCCGCATAGACTTCCTGCGGAATCACGAACGGCTCCCAGGTCCAGCCGAGCGCTGCGCGCGTCTTCGCGATTTCTTCCGCGCCGAGCGCCGCGCCGTGCACGTCGTGGCCGCCCGCCTTGGTGGCCGCGCCCTTGCCGATCACCGTCTTGCAGCAGATCAGCGTCGGCTTGTCCGACAGCTTGGCCTTGGCGATCGCGGCGTCGACCGCGTCGACGTCGTGGCCGTTCACGTTCGGGATCACGTTCCAGCCGTACGCCTCGAAGCGCTTCGGCGTGTCGTCGTGGAACCAGTTGACGACGTCGCCGTCGATCGAGATGCCGTTGTCGTCGTACAGCGCGATCAGCTTGTTCAGCTTCAGCGTGCCGGCCAGCGAGCAGGCTTCGTGCGAGATGCCTTCCATCAGGCAGCCGTCGCCGAGGAACACGTAGGTGTGGTGGTCGACGATCTTCGCGCCGTCACGGTTGAACTCGTCGGCCATCAGCGCTTCGCCGAGCGCCATCCCGACGGCGTTCGCGAGACCCTGGCCGAGCGGGCCGGTGGTCGTCTCGACGCCCGGCGTGATGCCGTATTCCGGATGGCCCGGCGTCTTGGAGTGCAGCTGGCGGAAGTTCTTCAGCTCTTCGATCGGCAGGTCGTAGCCGGTCAGGTGCAGCAGCGAGTACAGCAGCATCGAGCCATGGCCGTTCGACAGCACGAAACGGTCGCGGTCTGCCCAATGCGGGTTCGTCGGGTTGTGCTTGAGGTGACGCGACCACAGCGCCACGCCGATTTCGGCCATGCCCATCGGCATGCCGGGGTGGCCGGAGTTCGCTTGCTGGACGGCGTCCATCGCGAGCGCACGGATCGCGTTGGCCATCAAAGTGGTAGAGGCGGGAGACGAAGTCGTCATGTCGAGTCCGGAGAACGAGTCGAGGAAACGGGAGCACGGCGGCATCCGGAAGCTCGAGCGTCGAACGTTCCCGGCGCGCGATGCGGCGCCTGAAGGACGCGAAGCGGACGGAGCCGACGGACGGGGCTGCAAAGCTCGGCATTTTAACAGATGGGCCGACATTTCCCCTGCCGGCGCTCCGTGTTCGGGCACGCATTTCCGGCAAACCGCGCGCCTCCTATAATTCAAGCGTCGGAACTGCCCGCCCCGCGCGCCCCCCGTGAGCACGACCCTCCTTTTTCATCCCACGCCCGACGCCGCGTACGGCTTTCCCAACGCGCGACGGCTCGCGCACGTCGCCTCGCCGCACCAGCACATCGAAGTGTGGGACACCCCGCAGCTCGGCCGCCTGTTCACGCTCGACGGCCGGCCGATGACGTCGGTCGGCGACGAATACGTGTACCACGAGTGCATGACGCACCCGGCCGCGCTCGCGCATCCGTGCCCGAAGAAGGCGCTCGTGCTCGGCGGCGGCGACGGCGGCGCCGCGCGCCAGTTGCTCAAGCACGCGTGCATCGAGCGGATCGTCGTCGCCGAACTCGACGACGAAGTGGTCGGGATGGCGCGCCGCTATCTCGACGACGTGCACCAGGGCGCGCTCGACGATCCGCGCGTCGAGGTCGTGATCGGCGACGCCGCGCAGTTCGTCGCGTCGACCGTCGAGCATTTCGATCTCGTCGTGTTCGACCTCACGCCGCCCGACTCGCCGGCGGCCGGCCTCTATACGCGCGAGTTCTACGCGCGGCTCAAGCGGATCCTGACGCCGCGCGCCGCGCTGTCGATGCATCTGGGCTCGCCGCTGTTCCATGCGGCGCGCATCGCCGCGCTGCTCGACGATCTGCGCGCGAGCTTCGCGTTCGTCGACCCGCTGTCCGCGCACGTGCCGCTGTACGGCTCCCAATGGCTGATGGCGATCGCGAGCGACACGCTCGACGCGGCCGCGCTGTTCGCACACGACGTCGACGAGCGGCTCGCCGCCCGCCGCGTGCACGGATTGCGCTACTACGATGCGCGACTTCATGCGGCCCTCTTTGCCCTGCCGCGCGCGCTGCGCGATACACTGGGCGGGCGCCGCTGAGCTTGGCGCAACGCGTCGTGATGCCGGTTGATCGCGCGCTCGTCGGCGCGCAGCGGGCGGGCGCGGTAAACGCCCGTCGCGGCGGCCGCATGCGGCCGAACGCCCGCGCGACGACCTTTCCACAGGAGATTTGATGACCGATCCACGTCCGGCCAACGTGCCTTGGTTGACGCCTTATCTGGCCGTGCGCAACGCGCGCGCCGCCATCGACTTCTTCAAGGCCGCATTCGGTTTCGCGCTGCGCGACGTCCATGACGAGGACGGCGCGATCATGCACGTCGAGATGACCTATCACGATCAGCTGATCGTGATGTTCGCGCCCGAAGGCGCATTCGGCTCGACCGCGCTCACGCCGAAGCATGCGAACGCGACCGCGCCGCAGTCGTTCTATCTGTACGTCGACGACGTCGACGCGACCTGGCAGCGCGCGCTCGATGCGGGCGCGAAGTCGCTGAGCGCGCCGCAGGACCAGTTCTGGGGCGACCGCTTCGCGCAGATCGAGGATCTCGACGGCTACCGCTGGGCACTCGCGTGCCGGGTGCGCCCATGAACGGAGCCGCAATCGAGATGAACGAGGCGACCACCACCGCGGCCGTGCCGCGCTTTTTCGTCGAAGCGACGCTGCGCGCCGGCGCGACGCTCGCGTTGCCGGCCGACGTCGCGCGTCACGCGCAGGTGCTGCGGCTGGAGCCCGGCGACGCGCTGGTGCTGTTCGACGGCAGCGGCGGACAGTACCGCGCGCAGCTCGTCGAGATCGACAAGCGCAACGCGCTTGCGCAGCTCGACGCGTTCGAGCCGGTCGAGGCCGAGCCGCCGTACCGTGTGACGCTCGCGCAAGGCATCGCCGGCGGCGACAAGATGGACTGGGTGATCGAGAAGGCCGTCGAGCTCGGCGTCGCGGCGGTCGTGCCGCTGACGACGGCGCGCGGCGTCGTGAAGCTGTCGGGCGAGCGCGCGGACAAGCGCGTCGCGCACTGGCGCGGCGTCGTGCGCGCATCGTGCGAGCAGTGCGGGCGCAACCGCGTGCCCGAGGTCGCCGCGGTGCGCGGGTTCGGCGCGTGGCTCGACGCGCTGCCCGCGGCGCCGGCCGACGGCGAGTTGCGGCTGCTGCTGTCGCCGCGCGCGAGCATTCCGTTCGCGTCGCTGCCGGATCAGCCGCCCGCGGCTACGGTCACCCTGCTGATCGGGCCGGAAGGCGGGTTGTCGCCGGACGAGGAAAACGCGGCGCGTGCGCACGGCTTCACCGCGCTGTCGCTCGGCCCGCGCGTGCTGCGCACCGAAACGGCCGGCGCGGCCGTACTCGCGGCGCTGGCCGCGCGCTGGGGCGGGTGGTGATGCGGCGGGCCGCCGCGCGTGGCAAGCGGCGGCCCCGAACTCTCGGCGAGTCGCATATCGAGCACCGGCTGCGCCCGGCCCGCGCGAGCGCGGACGCAAAAAAGCCCGCTCGACGCGGGCTTCCTGCAGGATGGGCCGCGTAGGCGGCCGCCGCACCTGCGCTTACGCGAACGAATAGAACACGCGGAACGCGACCTTGCGCTCGGCCCAGAACTCCGCGGCCTCGCGGAACACGTCGAGCAGCGTCTCGCGCCCTTCCTTGTCGAACTTCTGCGCGATCGGCAGCCCTTCGAGGACGATCACGAAACCGGGCTGTGCGCCGGCCTTCGCGACGAGGTCGGTCAGGCAGTCGTACAGCGCGTCGTAGTTCTTGCCGAAATGCTTTGGAAACAGAAACGACGTCGCGATCGTCTCCATCACTTCCTGCTTCGACTGCGCGGCGCCGCAATACGCATACAGGAAATGCTGGCCGAGCCGACCGGCTTCGTCGGCGAGATCCTGCACGCGGAACGCGCGGATCGACTGCACGAGATTGGGTCGGACGGTCGTGAAAAGGCTCATAGGCTCCTCGTTCGATGAAAGCCCGGGCTCGGCCGCCTGTTGCTCAGGCGCGCCGCCGGCCTGTGCCGCCGCGTGTAGTTGCATCACGCGCTGAAACAGATTGCCGTCGCCGGCCGCGAACAGTTCCGCCGCCGCCGTATCGTGCGCGTAGATGGAGTCGCTCATGCCGTTCATCCCGAAGTCATTCAACAATACGTTTAAAACTGTTGTAGTGGTCGTCTGTGTAATAACAGTTGTCGGTCCGGCGCAGCGGCCCGCCACAGACGATCCGACGCGCGCCGCGATTGCGCGCGCGCGGCGTCGGGACCGTGTACTCGTGGTAGTAGCCGCGCTTCGCCTTGGGCAGGATCCGTTCGCGATTGCCGAACACGACGCCGTCCTTCTCGTAAGGATAGGGGCCGCCGTCGGCGATCAGGCCAAGCGTGGTCACGGCCTCGCGCGGCAAACGCGCCGCCGGGACCGTATCGACCCCGGCTGCGGCCACGTCGGCCGAAGCGGCCTGCCGTGCGTATGCGGCGGAAACCAGACTGCCCGTCGGCGCGCCGACGATACCCATCGCAAACATCGCGAAGACGGACGCGAGCGCGCCGTTGCGGAGCCACTTGCGTGCCATGAACCAGGGTTCCCGCTGTTAAATCAAGTAGTTGACGACCAACCAAAGGCGTTAGCGTAGCGCTATTGTTCCCGCGAATCAATGTTCGTTTGGAAACCGAAAGCCCGATGCCCCGCCGCAACGGGCATTTTTTACCTAAATCACATCACTTTTATCTTTCATAGGATAAAATGGCGGCGGCATCTGTCACCTGGCGAGATCTGCCTCCTTGCCACGCTCATTACCCGGAGTGGAGAGATGCCGTTGTTGATTAGGGAAAGCGCCTTCGCGCGATACCCGACGGCGTGCCCGTTGCGGGCACGCCTCTTTTTGCCTTTGTTGACAATTTCATCCGCGGTGCCGCGCCGGTTCGACCGGGCGGCACCCGCGTGTTGGCTCAGCGCGACGCGTTCACGTCGGCGACCAGCAGCGCCGCCATATTGACGATGCGGCGAACGGTCGCCGATTCGGTCAGCACGTGCACCGGCTGCGCGGCGCCCAGCAGGATCGGCCCGATCGCGATGTTGTTGCCGGCGGCCGTCTTCAACAGGTTGTACGCGATGTTCGCCGAATCGATGTTCGGCAGGATCAGCAGGTTCGCGTCGCCCTCGAGCGTCGATTCGGGCAGGATTTCCTTGCGCAGCGCCGCGTCGAGCGCGACGTCGCCGTGCATCTCGCCGTCGACCTTCAGTTCCGGCGCGCGTTCCTGCAGGATCGCGAGCGTATCGCGCATCTTCTGCGCGGACGGCGCGTTGCTCGTCCCGAAATTGGAGTGCGACAGCAGCGCGACCTTCGGCTCGATGCCGAACCGGCGCACTTCCTCGGCGGCCATGATCGTGATCTCGGCGAGTTCCTCCGGGGTCGGATCGACGTTCACGTGCGTGTCGACCAGGAAGATCTGGCGGCCCGGCAGCACGAGGCCGTTCATCGCCGCGTAGACGCTGCAGCCCGGACGCTTGCCGATCACCTGGTCGATGAAGTGCAGGTGGCGGTGCGTGGTGCTGATCGTGCCGCAGATCATCCCGTCCGCTTCGCCCTTCTTCACCAGCATCGAGCCGATCAGCGTCGTGCGGCGGCGCATCTCGACACGCGCGAGCTGCTCGCTGATGCCCTTGCGCGCCATCATCTTGTAGTACGTCTGCCAGAAGTCGCGGTAGCGCTCGTCGTGCTCGGTGTTGACGACGGTGAAATCGGCGCCCGGCGTCAGGCGCAGCCCGTAGCGCTGGATACGGTGCTCGATCACCGACGGGCGGCCGATCAGGATCGGCTTCGCGAGCTTCTCGTCGACGATGATCTGAACCGCGCGCAACACGCGCTCTTCCTCGCCCTCCGCGAACACGACGCGCTTCTTCTCGCCGGGCGCGGCGCGCGCGATCTGGAAGATCGGCTTCATCGTCGTGCCGCTGTGATAGACGAACTGCTGCAGATGCTGCTTGTACGCGTCCATGTCCTCGATCGGGCGCGTCGCGACGCCGCCGTCCATCGCGGCCTGCGCGACGGCCGGCGCGATCTTGACGATCAGGCGCGGGTCGAACGGCTTCGGAATCAGGTATTCGGGGCCGAACGACAGATCCTGGATCCCGTACGCGGTCGCGACGATGTCGCTCTGCTCGTGCTGCGCAAGCTCGGCGATCGCATTGACCGCCGCAATCTCCATCTCGCGCGTGATCGTCGTCGCGCCGACGTCGAGTGCGCCGCGGAAGATGAACGGGAAGCACAGCACGTTGTTGACCTGGTTCGGATAGTCGGTGCGGCCGGTGGCCAGCACGGCGTCCGGACGCACTTCGAGCGCGAGTTCGGGCAGGATCTCGGGCGTCGGGTTCGCGAGCGCGAGGATCATCGGCCGTTCGGCCATGCCCTTCACCATCTCCTGCTTCAGCACGCCGCCGGCCGACAGGCCGAGGAAGATGTCGGCGCCTTCCATCACCTCGGCGAGCGTGCGTGCGTCGGTTTCGCGCGCGAACCGCTCCTTGTCCGGGTCCATCAGCTCGGCGCGGCCCTTGTACACCACGCCGGCCAGGTCGGTCACCGTGATGTTCTCGAGCGGCAGGCCGATGTCGACCAGCAGGTCGAGACACGCGAGCGCGGCCGCGCCGGCGCCCGACGCGACCAGCTTCACCTTCTTGATGTCCTTGCCGACGACCTTCAGGCCGTTCGTGACGGCCGCGGCCACGACGATCGCGGTGCCGTGCTGGTCGTCGTGGAACACCGGAATCTTCATCCGCTTGCGCGCTTCGCGCTCGACGATGAAGCAGTCGGGCGCCTTGATGTCCTCGAGGTTGATCCCGCCGAAGGTCGGCTCGAGCGCGGCGATCACGTCGACGAGCTTGTGCGGGTCCGACTCGTTCAGTTCGATGTCGAACACGTCGATGCCCGCGAACTTCTTGAACAGCACGGCCTTGCCTTCCATCACCGGCTTCGACGCGAGCGGGCCGATGTTGCCGAGCCCGAGCACGGCGGTGCCGTTCGTGACGACGCCGACCAGGTTGCTGCGCGCGGTGAAGCGCGCGGCGTTCAGCGGATTCTCGACGATCTCCTCGCACGCGAACGCGACGCCGGGCGAATACGCGAGCGCGAGGTCGCGCTGGTTGATCATCTGCTTGGTGGGGGCGATCGCGATTTTCCCGGGCGTCGGGAATTCGTGATAGTCGAGGGCGGCTTCGCGGAGCTTGGCTTTGGAGGAGGCTTGAGTCGACATGTGTCTCGTGGCGGGCGGATTAGAATGACTGTTCCACGGCATTGTAGCGCCAATCCAACCCCGTCAGACCGGCGTTTCGGGTGCAACAGCCGCGACAAAAATGGACTGAACGGTGCAGAAACGGCGCCGTTCGCCTCGTACAATGCCGTTCCTTTCACCGCTTCCGGGTCCGTCCGCCGTGCCAGCCGCCCTGTCCGAGTTTTCGCTGATCGATCGCTTCTTCGCGCGCCGCGCGGCCCGCGGCACCCGCACGTCGACGCTCGGCATCGGCGACGATTGCGCGCTGCTCGAGCCGCGTTCCGGAAAACTGCTGGCCATTTCGACCGACATGCTGGTGGAAGGCCGCCACTTCTTCCCCGACGTCGCGCCCGACGCGCTCGGTCACAAGACGCTCGCGGTCAATTTGTCCGACCTCGCCGCGATGGGCGCCGCGCCGCGCGCGTTCACGCTCGCGTGCGCGCTGCCGCGCGCGGATGCCGCGTGGCTCGACGCGTTCAGCCGCGGGCTGTTCGCGCTCGCCGACCGGTTCGGCTGCGAGCTGATCGGCGGCGACACGACGAGCGGGCCGCTGAACCTGTGCGTGACGGTGTTCGGCGAAGTGGCGCCGGACGCCGTGCTGCGGCGCGATGCCGCGCGCCCCGGCGACGACGTCTGGGTGTCCGGCACGCTCGGCGACGCGCGCGCGGGCCTCGGCGTCGCACGCGGAGAATGGCGCGCCGGCGCCGACGACGCAGCGGCGTTCCGCCGCGCGCTCGAGCGTCCCGAGCCGCGCATTGCGCTCGGGCTCGCGCTCGCCGGCGTCGCGCATGCGGCGCTCGACATCTCGGACGGGCTCGCCGGCGATCTCCAGCACATCCTGACGCGCTCGAACGTGGGCGCGGACGTCGACGCCGATGCGGTGCCGCGCTCGGCGGCGCTCGCGGCGTTGCCGGCCGACGTGCAGCGGCGCTGCGCGCTCGCCGGCGGCGACGACTACGAGCTGTGCTTCACCGCGCCGCCCGCGGCCCGCGCGGCGGTCGAGGCAGCCGGCGCGAGCGCGGCGGTACGGGTCACGCGAATCGGTACAATACGCGCGTTGTCTTCGCCGTCGGAGCGGCCCGCGATCGCGTGGCGCGACGCCGCCGGCGCGCCCCTCACCCTCACGTTGCACGGCTTCGACCACTTCGATGCACACTGATCCGACGCACGCGCAAGCCGAGGCAGCGCCCGGCGCCGCCCCGCTCGCCCCGCGGCGCGCGAGCGCGCGCTTCATGCTGTCGCACCCGGCGCACCTCGTGTCGCTCGGCTTCGGCAGCGGGCTCGCGCCGTTCCTGCCCGGCACGTTCGGCACGCTGTTCGGCTGGCTGACGTTCGTCGTGCTCAACCGCTATCTGACGGTGCCCGAATGGTGGGCGCTGATCGCGCTCGGCTTCGCCGCCGGCACCTGGCTGACCGGCTTCACCGCACGCAAGATGGGCAACGCCGATCCGGGCCCCGTCGTCTGGGATGAAATCGTCGCGATCTGGCTCGTGATGCTGTTCGTCACGCCGGCGACCTTCGTCGGCCAGCTGTGGGCGTTCGTCGTGTTTCGCCTGTTCGACATGTTGAAGCCGCCGCCGATCCGCTACTTCGACCGCCGCGTGAAAGGCGGGCTCGGCATCATGGTCGACGATCTGGTCGCCGCGTTCATGACGCTGCTCGTGATCGCGCTGTGGCGCTCGGTCGTCGGCTGACCGATTTCCCGACTCCCGTTTCCCGACGCGCATGCCAACCGATTCCGTCGTCCATCAGCTTGCGATCCGCGCAGGCAACAAACTGCGTGACGAGCACCTGTCGCTCGCCACCGCCGAGTCCTGCACGGGCGGCATGATCGCCGCCGCGATCACCGACATCTCCGGCAGCAGCCAGTGGTTCGAGCGCGGCTTCGTCACCTATTCGAACCAGGCCAAGAGCGAGATGATCGGCGTGCCGCCCGACCTGATCGAGAAGCACGGCGCGGTCAGCGAGCCGGTCGCCCGCGCGATGGCCGAAGGCGCGCTGCGCAACAGCCGCGCGCAGGTCGCGCTGTCGGTCACCGGCATCGCCGGGCCGGGCGGCGGCAGCGAGAAGAAGCCGGTCGGCACCGTGTCGTTCGCGTGGAGCAACCGGCTGCACACCGACGTCGAGACGCTCGTGTTCAAGGGCGACCGCGAGCAGATCCGCACGCAGGCGGCCGCGCATGCGCTGCGCGGGCTGTTGAAGCTGCTCGACGAACGCGAGGGCTGATCCGCCCGCCCCGCCCGCTCGGCGGATCGCGCCGTGCTTAACGACGATCCGGTTTCCGTCTGCCGTCTCACCGGCGTGCCGTCGTTACGGATCGATGACAAGCGCGAGCGACGCGCGCTGGCCGCGCAACGATGCGGCAGGAATCCGACGGGAAGATATTCGTCGCGTGCGCCAGGACGGCGCACGTTGCGATCGACGCGCGCAGTTCGCGGTCCGCGGATGCGGCTGCGCACGCCGACGCGGCGAGCGGCCGCCCGAACGGGCGGCCGGCAAGGTCAGCGATACGCGTTGATCGCGTCGCGCGTCTTCTGCGCGGCGAGCGCGGCGGCTTCGGCGAAATCCTCGTCGCGGCTCGCGTACAGGATCGCGCGCGACGAGTTGATCATCATCCCGGTGCCGTCGGCGGTGCGGCCCGCGGTGACGGTCGCCTGCACGTCGCCGCCCTGCGCGCCGATGCCCGGAATCAGCAGCGGCATGTCGCCGACGATCCCGCGCACGACCTCGATCTCGTTCGGGAACGTCGCGCCGACCACGAGGCCGAGCTGGCCGTTCTTCGCGTTCCACTTGTTCGCGGCCAGATCGGCGACCACCTGGTACAGCGGCCGGCCGTTGGTGTCGAGGAACTGCAGGTCGGAGCCGCCCGGGTTCGACGTGCGGCACAGCACGATCACGCCCTTGCCTTCATGCTCGAAGTACGGCTCGACCGAGTCGTAGCCCATGTACGGATTGACCGTGACCGCGTCCGCGCGATAGCGCTCGAACGCTTCGCGCGCGTACTGCTCGGCCGTGCTGCCGATGTCGCCGCGCTTCGCGTCGAGGATCACGGGCAGGCCCGGATGCTGCAGATGGATATGGGCGATCAGCCGCTCGAGCTGGTCTTCCGCGCGATGCGCGGCGAAGTACGCGATCTGCGGCTTGAACGCGCTCGCATACGGCGCGGTGGCGTCGACGATCTGCCGGCAGAATTCGAAGATCGCATCGGGCTGGCCGTCGAACTGCACGGGAAAGCGCGACGGCTCGGGATCGAGGCCGACGCACAGCAGCGAATTCGTGCGCTGCCACGCGGCGCGCAGCGATTCGATGAAAGTAAGCGGGGAAGACATGGCGGATACTCGCGGCAAACCGTTGGTAGACCGCGTATTTTACCCGCGTCGCCAGCGCGCTTCGCGCGCGGCCGCGTCGACCCGCGCATCGGTGCGCGCGACGGTGAACGAAAAGCGCCGCGTGAGCCGTTCGCCGGGCGCGAGCAGCGTCATCCCGTGCGCGGCCGCGCCGCCCGGCAGGTTCACCGCATTGATCGGATGATCGACCGGCTCGAAGCAGAAGAAATCCTCGCCGGGCGGCGTGTACAGCACATACGCGTCGACGTCGGCGGCGATCGTCAGCGACAGCGCGCGGCGCGGCCAGCCGATCGTCGCGTGGCCGCCCCAGCCGGTGAACGCGTGATTGACGAGCGTGGGCGGCAGCGGATACGCGACGCCGAACTGCCACGCGGGCGGCACGCTCACGTGCCGCACCGGCAGGAAATCGGCGCCCGACAGCCACAGTCCGCCGGCGGCGGCGGCCAGCTCGGTGGTGTCGTCGCGCACCACGAACGGATGCAGGCCGAGCCCGAACGGCAACCGCGCGCGCCCGGCGTTCTCGATCGACAGCACGATCGACAGCGTCGCGTCGTCGAGCTCGAACGACTGGATCGCCCGGAACGCATACGGCGCGCCGCTCGCGCGATCGAGCGACAGCTGCAGCGACGTGGCGGTCGCGTCGTCGACCTGCCACCGCGCGAGCCAGCCGTCGCCGTGAATCGGCAGCGGCTCGTCGCGCCGGTTGCGCGGCACCGCGACGTTGCGCCCGTCGCATTCGAAGCGGCCGTTGCCGATCCGGTTCGAGTAAGGCAGCAGCGGATAGCACGCGAGCGCGTTCGGATCGGTCGCGCTATCCGGCTGCTCGCAACGGCGGAACACCGGCACCGCCACGCCGTGATCGCCGCGCCAGTCGAAGCGCGCGATGCCGCCGCCGAGATGCGGCAGCACGTCGAGCCGCAGCAACGCGTTCGACAGCGTGACGGCCGCCGCATGCGCGGCGCCGACGCCCTGCGCGAACGCGGCGGTCTGCGGGCCGGCGCTGACCGGCTGCGCGGCGGCAGCCAGGCGCGCGCGGCGCGTCTGGCTCGTGGACGACGATGCGCGCGAGGGCGTGGCAGTCATGTCGAACTCCTTTCCTTCGTCGATGAAACGATACGGCGCGCTCGCGCGGCGCCGTGCGAACGCGACGTCGCAATCAGGCCCAGCCGCCGTCGACCACCACGTCCTGCGCGGTGATCATCCGGCTGTCGTCGGCCGCGAGAAACAGCGCCATGCGCGCGAGATCGTCCGGCAGCAATTCGGCGTCGATGCACTGGCCGGCCTTGATCGCCGCGCGGCCCGCGTCGTCGAGCCACAGCCTGCGCTGCTTGTCGGTCATCACCCAGCCGGGCACCAGCGAATTCACGCGGATCCCGAACGGCCCGAGATCGCGTGCGAGCCCGCGCGTGAGCCCCTGCACGGCCGCCTTCGCCATCACGTAGACGGGGTAGCCGCCGTTCTTGAGCATCCAGCTGATCGAGCCGAGATTGATGATCGCGCCGCCGCCCTGACGCTTCATGTCGTCGATCACGGCTTGCGCGGCGAAGAACTGGTGACGCAGGTTCACCGCGATGCCGGCGTCGAACGACGCGGGCGTCACGTCGGCGATCGCGTGGCGCGCATCGTTCGCCGCGTTGTTCACGAGCACGTCGATCGCGCCGAGCCGCGCGCGGATCGCGTCGATCGTGCCGCGCAGCGCGTCGATGTCGGTCAGGTCGCACGCGACGAACAGCGGCGCGTGGCGTACCTCGGGCTCGCCGGCGAGGCGTTCGGCCAGCGCCGCGCCGGCCGGCGCGTCGAGGTCGACGAACGCGACGCGCGCGCCCTGCCGCGCGAAGTGCTCGACGAACGACGCGCCGATGCCGGTCGCGCCGCCCGTGATCAGCACCGCGCGATCGGCGAGGCTCGGGTAGCGCGCATAGCGCGCGTGCTGCGCGGAAGTGTCGAGAGTCATGCGGATCGTCTCCGTGGAATCGGTCAGTCGCGTACGCCGCGGTTCTTCAGCTGGTCGAGCAGCACGGCCGCGAGCAGGATCGCGCCGCGCACCAGGTACTGATAGAACGCGTCGATGTTCAGCAGGTTCATCACGTTCTCGACCGTGCCCATGATCAGCACGCCGATCACGACGCCCGAGATCGTCGCGCGGCCGCCCATCAGCGACACGCCGCCGAGCACGCACGCGGAGATCACGTTCAGCTCGAAGCCCTGCGCGGCGTTCGGCTGGCCCGACGTGATGCGCGACGCGAGGATCACGCCCGCGAGCGCCGTCACCGCGCCCTGGATCAGGAAGATGTAGACGCGCGTGCGCTCGACGTTGATCCCGGCGAGGCGCGACGCCTCCGGGTTGCCGCCGATGGCGAGCGTGTTGCGGCCGTACACGGTCTGGTTCAGCAGCACGCCGAACACGATGAAGCACAGCAGCGTGACCCAGATCGGCAGCGACACACCGAACAGCGACAGCCCGCCCAGCGCGATGAAGGTATCCGACGACACGCCGACCGCCTGCCCCTTCGACACGATGAAGCCGAGCCCGCGCACGATCTCCATCGTCGCGAGCGTCGTGATCAGCGCGTTGATGCGCAGATACGCGATCACCGCGCCGTTCACGAAGCCGATCGCCGCGCCGGCCGCGACCGCCGCGACGATCGCGACCAGCGTGTTGTCGGTCGCGTTCAGCACCATCGCGCACAGCACGCCGGAGAACGCGACGGTCGAGCCGATCGACAGGTCGAAGTCGCGCGACGCGAGACAGAACATCATCGTGCACGCGACCATCCCGATCTGCGAGATCGACAGCGCGAGGCCGAGCATGTTGTCGATCGAGAAGAAGTGATCGACCGTCAGCGACATCGTGATGAACATCACCGCGAAGATCGCGATCAGGCTGTATTCGGTGAGGTGCTGCCACCACTTCTGGCGATCGCTCTGCTGCGGCACCAGCGCGTCGGCCGACGGCTTCACGGCTGCGCTCGCGAGGTTTTCCCTGACTTGCATGGTTGTGTCTCCTGCTCCTGCTTCGCGCGGCCCGTGCCGCGCGTGATCGATTCGAATGTCCCGGCCGCGTGCGGCCGCCTCAGGCCGCCTGCGCGGCGCTCGTCTGCGGCAGAGCGAGGCTCAGCACCGCATGCTCGTTCGCGCGCTCGCGCGGCAGCTCGCCCGCGATGCGCCCTTCGCGCATCACGACGATGCGATCGGACACGCCCAGCACTTCGGGCAGCTCCGACGACACCATCACGATCGCGCAGCCGCGCTCGGCAAGCCGGTAGATCACGTCGTAGATCTCGTGCTTCGCGCCCACGTCGATGCCGCGCGTCGGCTCGTCGAGGATCACGACCTTCAGGTCGGGCTCCGCGAGCCAGCGCGACAGGATCGCCTTCTGCTGATTGCCGCCCGACAGGAAGCGGATCTTCTGCCGGCGGTTCGGCGTCTTGATCTTCAGCCGCTGGATGAAGCGGTCGGCCGTTTCGATTTCGGTCTTGCGGTCGATGAACAGCCCCGCGCGCAGCGAATGGCGGCGGCAGCTGATGTTGATGTTCTCCGCGACCGACGCCATCGCGATGATCCCTTCCTCCTTGCGGTCCTCCGGACACAGCACGATGCCGTGACGGATCGCGTCGCCGGTGCGCTTCACGTCGATGCGCCGGCCGTCGAGCGTCAGCACGCCCGCGCGCCGGCGGTCCGCGCCGTACACGAGCCGCATCAGCTCGCTGCGTCCCGCGCCCACCAGCCCGAAGAAGCCGACGATCTCGCCCGCGCGCACCGAGAAGCTCGCCGGCTCACGCAGCGCCGGGCCATCGACGCCTTCGGCCGAAAACCGCACGTCGCCGAGCGCGCGCGGCGCGTAGTGGTAGATGTCCGCGATCTCGCGCCCGACCATCTCGGCGACCAGCCGCTCGCGCGGCACGTCGGCAAGCGCTTGGTGCGACGCGATCTTGCGGCCGTCGCGGAAGATCGTGCACGCGTCGCACAGCCGGTAGATCTCGTCCATCCGGTGCGAGATGTAGATCAGCGCGCGGCCCTGCGCGCGCAGATCGTCGACGAGCTTGAACAGCACTTCCGTCTCGCGATGCGACAGCGAGCTGGTCGGTTCGTCGAGCGCGATCACGCGCGCGTTGCGCATCAGCGCCTTGCAGATCTCGACCATCTGGCGCTGCGCGATCGACAGCCGCCCGAGCTTCGCGTCGGGGTCGAGATCGACGCCCATCGCGGCGAGCCGCTCGCGCACGTGGCGCTTCGCCTCGCCCTTCTTCACCCAGCCGAGCGCGTTCGGCAGCCGGCCGAGCAGCAGGTTCTCCGCGACCGTCAGGTCGGGCACGTACTGCAGTTCCTGGTGAATCACCGCGATGCCGGCCGCGATCGACGCGGCCGCACTCGAAAAATGCACGGGCTGGCCGTCGACCAGCACGCTGCCCGCATCGGGCTGGTATTCGCCGCCGAGAATCTTCAGCAGCGTCGACTTGCCCGCGCCGTTCTCGCCCATCAGGCCATGCACCTCGCCCGCATGCACGTCGAACGAGATGCCGTCGAGTGCGCGCACGCCGGGAAATACCTTGCCGATATTGTCAAAACGCAGTGCCGCTGACACGTCGTCTCCCCACTTCCAGATCGATCGATCGCCGGCCGCCGCATCGCCGCGGCGGCCGGCATCCCGCTTGCTCGCTTACTTCGACGCGAGTCCCATCTCCTCGCGCACCTTCGCCACGTTCTCGCGCGTCGCGAGCATGCCCGTCGTCAGCGTGAGCGGCGGCGGCGCCTTGCCCTGCGTGATCCACGCGTACATCAGCTCCGAGGTTTCCTCGCCGTGGCGCTTCGGGCTGATGATCACGGTGCCGTAGAAGCCGGTCGGCTGCGGCTTCTTGAACTCGTTCAGCGCCGACTCCGAGCCGCCGATGCCGATCCCGATCATGTTGTCGGCCTTGAAGCCGCGCCCTTCGGCCGCGCGCACCGCGCCGAGCACGGCCTCGTCGTTCAGGCCGTAGGCGACCCAGTGCTTGAACTGCGGGTTCTTGGTGAGCGCGATGTTCGCCGCGTTGAACGCGTTCTCGGTGTCGGTCTTCGCCTGCGGCGCGGCGATCACGTTGGCCTTCGGGAAGCCGGCGGCGACCAGCGCGTCGGTCGCGCCGCTCGTGCGGTCGTGCGCAGTCGGCAGCTGCTCGTAGGTGATGTCGATCGCGCCGACTTCCTTCATGTTCCAGCCGCGCTTCTTGATCTCCGCCGCGATGCCGTCGCCGACCTGCTTGCCGATGTTGTACGCGGAGATGCCCATGTGCGGCACCGATTCGATCGGCTTGCCCGCGCCGTCGACGAGGCGGTCGTCGACCGTCATCATCTTCAGGTTGTGCGACTTCGCCTTGGCGACGATGCCCGGCCCGAGCTTCACGTCGGGCGTGCAGATGATGAAGCCCTGCGCCTTCTGCGCGGACAGGTTGTCGATCGCGCTCATCACCTTCTCGCCCGACGGCGCGCCGATCTTCACGAGCGTGAAGCCCTTGTCCTTGGCGGCGATCTCGGCGAACTTCCATTCGTCCTGGAACCACGGCTCTTCCGGCTGCTTCACGAGGAAGCCGATCTTGACCGGATCGGCCGCCTGCGCGAGCGGGCTGCCGAGCACCACCGCGGCCGCCGCGGCCAGCGTTACGAAGGTTCTGCGTTTCATGTCCAGTGTCTCCTTGTCTTCATCGAACGGGATGCAGCCGCTTGTTGGTTTCGACGCAGCGTGCGCGCGGCCGTCGCACGTGCGGTCTTTCGAATCGTTACGTCAGGCGCCTCAGTCGTGGTACAGCGCCGCGCGCCCGCCGTCGACGGTGATGCACGTGGCATTGATGAACGGCGCCTCGTCGGACGCGAGGAACACGGCCGTCATCGCGACTTCGTCCGGCTGGCCGATGCGCTTCATCGGCTGCAGCGCGAGCGTCTGCGCGCGTGCCGCCGCCGGGTCGTCCTGCGCCTCCCACCAGTCGCGGGTGAGCTGCGTGTCGATGTAGCCGGGCGCGATCGCGTTCACCCGCACGTTGTGCGCCGCGTATTCGATGCCGAGCGCACGCGTGAGCCCGAGCACGCCGTGTTTCGCGACCGGGTACGGAAAGCAGCCCGGAATGATGCTGAACGCATGCGTCGACGCGATGTTCACGATGCAGCCGCGGCCACGTTCGACCATGCCCGGCAGCGCCGCGCGGCTGCCGTGCCACACGCCGTCGAGGTCGACCGCGAAGCAGCGGCGCCAGTCGTCGTCGCTCATCGTCAGCGGATCGGCGAACACGTTGATGCCCGCGTTGTTCACCAGCACGTCGAGCGGGCCGAATTCGGCTTCGGTGCGCGCCAGCGCAGCGCGCACCGAGTCCTGGCGCGTGACGTCCGCATGCAGCGCGAGCACGCGCGCGCCGTCGACCTCGGCGGCGATCGCGGCGGCGGTGCGCTGCGCGTGCTCGACGTCGACGTCGAGTAGCGCGACGCACGCGCCCTCGCGCGCGAAGGCATGCGCGATCGCCGCGCCGATGCCGCGCGCAGCTCCCGTCACCGCGGCGACCTTGCCGGCCAGCCGCGCCATCACGTGGCTCCGCCGCGCGCCGCGCGCAGGCCGGCCTGGAACGCGCGCGCGTTCGCGGCCGTCGCGTCCGCCGTCTGGCCCGGCCGATACAGCGCCGAGCCGAGCCCGAAGCCGTTCGCGCCGGCCGCCAGGAACGGCTGCATGTTGTCCGGCGTGACGCCGCCGACCGGAATCAGCGGCACCGCGCGGTCGATCACCGCGCGCCACGCCTTCACGACCGGCACGCCGAGCTGCTCGGCCGGGAACATCTTCAATACGTCGGCGCCGTTCGCGAGCGCGGCGAACGCCTCGGTCGGCGTCGCGACGCCCGGCGCGCTGGCGAGGTCCAGCTCGCGCGCGCGGCGGATCACGGCGGCGTCCGAGTGCGGCATCACGATCAGCGCGCCGCCCGCGTCGCGCACGCGCTCGACGAATTCGGCGCGCAGCACGGTGCCTGCGCCGACGATCATGTCGTCGGGCAACGCGCGGCGCAGCGCGGCGATGCTGGCGAACGGTTCGGGTGAATTGAGCGGCACCTCGACGATCCGGAAGCCGGCTTCATGCAGCGCGAGCCCGTGATCGACGGCTTCCGCGGGCGTGATGCCGCGCATGATGGCGATCAGCGGACACGCGTCGAACGCACGCATCAAGGCGGGGTGCGGCGTGTACGGTGCGGGCAGCGTGAGGTCGGACGGCATGGACGGTTCCTCTTCAATCGGTTCGTTGGTCGGCGCACGCGTGCTCGCCGTCGGCGCGCACCAGCCCGGCGCGCGCGGCGATCCACCACAGGCCGCGTTCGGTCGCCTGCGCGACGACGCGCGCATGGGTGCAGCCGAACCCGCGCAGCGCATCGACGTAGCGGGCGCACAAGCCGTCGTCGCCGATCAGCAGCAGCGGCTGGTTCGCGAGCGCGACGCCGCGCTCGGCGAGCATCGCGTCGAGCGCATTCAGTTCATGGCCGATCAACAGGCCGGACAGGTAATCGCCCTGCGCATCGGGCGCAAGCCGCCCGGTCAGGCCGAGCGTGCGCGTGCTGAAGACGGTCGCGAGCAGCCCCGTGTGCGCCGCGCCGCGCGCGACCGCGACGCCGCGCTCGAACGCCGCGCGGTCGGGCGACGCGCTCGCGCGCATCGTGCGGCCGAGGATCGTGTGATCGCGCAGCGCCGCGTACAGCTCGCCGGTCATGAAGGTCTGGAAGCGCTCGATCAGCCCGTCCTTCACCCACGCCCACTTCGCATGCGTGCCCGGCAGCCCGATCAGTAGGCCTGAACGATCGGCATCAAGCAATGGATCGTTCGCGAGTGCGCCGAAGATCTGGGTTTCCTCGCCGCGCATCACGTCCGGCAGTTCGCCCGTCGCGATCACGCCCGGCACGATCGCCACCGTCGTGCCGCGCGCGGTGCTCACCGTGACGAGGCCGGCGACGAGCGCATCGGCGCCGGCCGGCACCGCGACGTACGGCGCCTCGCGCCAGCCCTGCGCGCTGCCGACCATCCCGGCGGCCAGCACCGGCACGCCGGGCGCGCGGTCGAGCCAGTCGCCGCACGCCTCTTCGAACACGTCGTCGAACGCACGCGCGCCGTCGGCGGGCACGTGCATCACGCCTGCCGCGCGGCTGCGCGTGTCGATGAGCGCGCCGTGCGCGTCGAACAGATAGGCGCGCAGCGACGTCGTGCCCCAGTCGAGCGCGATCAGCGACGGTGCGGAGTCCGGAGCGGTCCCGGTCGAATTGGTCATCGTTTGATCCTGCGGGTACCCTGCGGCGGGCTCCAGCCCAGCTCCGCGGAAATGGCTCGCGCTTCGCGCTGCACGAGCGGAATCAGTTCGTCCATCCGGTCGTGCGGCATGTACGGAATCGTGCTGGCAACCGACACGGCGGCGACGATCGCGCCCGATGCATCGCGGATCGGCGCGGCCACGCAGCGGATCGACGCCTCGTTTTCCTCGAGGTCGAACGTGTAGCCGCCGGCCGCGTAGTGCGCCATGCGCTGCAGGAACGCGCTCGTCTCCGGCCGGTTGTCCGGCTTGAAATTCACGCCGGCCAGCGCGCGCCGCGCGGCTTCGAACAGCGAGCGCCACAGGTCCGGGTCGAGGTCGAGCATCATCGCCTTGCCGATGCCGGTCGACGCGAGCGGCATCCGGTGGCCGACGCGCGAACGCATTTCCAGCCCGCGCGTGCCGGGGATCTTGTCGATGTACAGCACGTCGTCGCCGTCGCGCACGCCGAGATGGATCGTGTCGAGCGTCGCTTCGGCGAGCGCTTCGAGATGCGGGCGCGCGACCGCCGTCAGCGGCATCTGCTCGAGGGCGATCGTGCCGAGCTCGATCAGCTTCGGCCCGAGCAGATAGCCGCCCTGCACCTGACGCAGGTAGCGCGCCTGCACGAGGCTGCTGACGAGACGGTGCGTCGTGCTGCGCGTCGTGCCGAGCGCGGCGCCGATCGAACGCATGTCGCGCGCGCCGTTCGCGATCGCTTCGAGGATCGCGAGGCCGCGCAGCAGCGTCTGCGTGCCGGCCTGCTGCGCGGCGAGGTCGAGCGGCGTGCTGGTCGCGCCGATGCTGTCGGTCAGCGGCGCATCGTCCGGCGTCGCGCGCCGGGCGTCGAGAGCAAGGGTGTCGGGCATGTTGGTCATGGAACGGGCTTCGTCAACGGAATCGGTGAAGCCGCCGTCGCGACGCGCAAGCGAGCGCGGGCGTCGCGGCGACGCGGCGGTCGATGCACCGAGGAAAGCGCCCGGCGAAGGTCATGGAAGGTGTCTCCGTATGCGTCGGGCGCCGCGCGGTGCGTGGGTCCGAAGCTGTCGATGTGCTTCGGATTGTAGGAGCGCACGCACTCGTCTCCAATATTTGAATGCGTTGTCCAGATAATGAGAAGTACGCGCCGCCGTGCTGCCGGCGGCGCGATGCGCACGGGGGCGGAGCCCGCGCACCGCAGGCTCCGCCCCCGTTATTCGCCTGCGCCGCGCTTACTGCTGGCTCGTGCTGCGCGCCTGCATGTAGCGCTGCACGTCGGCGAACGACACGCGGCCGCTGCCGCTCGAATCGATCTGCCGGAAGTGGTTCGCGACGTAGCCGAGGCCGGCCGCGCGCGCCTGCGCTTCGGTGATCGAACCGTTGTTCTGCGTGTCGGCCGCGCCGAACTGCCGCGCGAGCTTGCGCACGACCTGCGCGTGCAGCGCGGCGCCGGTGGTCTGCGTGCCGGCGGTCGGCTTGCGCGCGGCCGGCGGCACGTACGGATCGCCGAGCTGCGCCTGGCGGGCCCGCGCGGGCGCGGCGGCCTCGCCGGCCTGCGCGAATGCGGCAGCGGTTGCTGACGCCGCCGCGCATGCGAGCGCGACGGCCACCACGAGGAAACGTTTGTTCATGTCAGGCTCCAGTCTGGAATGAGGTCGTCGACGGCCGGCGCCGTGCGCCGGCCCCGCACATCGCATCAGTGCGCGGCCGCGCCGTAGAAAGTCACGAGGTCGGCTTTCTCCTGCGGACGCGACGTGTCGTCGAGATAGACCATGTGCCCGCCCTGATAGTCCTTGATCGTCAGGTTCGGTTGCGTGCCGAGCCGCGCGAGGTCGAGCTCGGTCTGATAGAACGGCGTCGCGATGTCGTGATAGCCGTTCAGCGACAGCACCTTCAGCGACGGATTCAGCGTCAGCGCGGTCGCGAGATCGGGAATCGTGTCGGGCATCGCGAGGCCGTCGTGGGTCCAGTCCCACGTCTGGATCGCGTCGCTGCTCACCGAATACGCGGACTGCGCGCTGTACTTCAGCACGTTCGGCAGGTAGCTGCCGATCGTGTCGGTGAACGGCTTCGTGATGAAGGTGCTCGACGGATCGCCGTCCGCCGCGAGCGGACTCGACGACGGCACGTTCACGCGCGCGTCGTAGCGGCCGATCAGCGTGCCCGGGATCAGCGACACCTGGAAGCTGTTGTCGAAGAAGGTCGGCACCACGTTGAAGTCCGCGTTCCACAGCGCCTGCTTGACGCCGGTAGCATTGACCATCGTCGTGACGAGCGACGACGGCGGCGGCGTATGGCTCGCGAGATACGCGTTCACCGCGGGCGCGTAGCTGCCGGCGGTGAGCAGGCGCATCTGGTCCGCGTACTGCGGCAGGTTCGACGGGTTCGGATTGTCGAGCTGGTAGTACGCGCCGACGGTGCCGTAGGACGGCACGAAGCCCGCGCAGCTCACCGGGCTCGCGCCGTTGTTCGAGTTGCCGACATAGTCGCTCGCCATGTCGCAGTTGGTGTTGTAGTTCAGGATCGACGACTGCAGCACGATGCCGTCGAGCTTCACGCCGGCCGTCTCGAGCAGGTTCGCGAGCACGTCGGTGCGCGGCGTGCCGTACGACTCGCCGAACAGGTATTTCGGCGAAGCGTTGCGCTGGTTCACCGTGAGGTAGCGCGTGACGAAGTCGCGGAATGCGCCGGCGTCCTGATCGACGCCCCAGAACGTCTGGTTCGTGTTCGGCGCGATCGCCTCCGAGAAGCCGGTGCCGATCGCGTCGACGAACACGAGGTCGGTGGTGTCGAGCAGGCTCTCGGCGTTGTCGACGAACGGAAAGCTCGACGTGTTCGCGTTCGGATCGCCGGTCTGAATCCGCTTCGGGCCGAACGAGCCGAGATGCAGCCACACCGATGCGGAGCCGGGGCCGCCGTTGTACAGGAACGTGACCGGACGCTTCGCGGCGGGCTGGTTGTCGGCGGTGTAGGCGACGTAGAAGAACGACGCTTCGGGCGCGCCCGTCTGCGGATTGCGGGCGACGAGGTGACCGGCGCTGGCCGTGTAGCGGATGGTCTGGCCGTTCAGCGTGATCTGGTGATGGGTGACGGCGGCCTTTTCGACCGCGGCGGATGCGTCGAGCGACGCGCTCGCGCTGGACGAATAGCTGTTCGGATCGTTGTACGGCTGGTCCGTCTGGGCGGCGGGATCGGCCGAACTGGCGGCGCCTGCTGCGGCTGACGACGTCACGTCGTCGTTGCAGGCCGTCAGAATCAGCGAAGAGAACACGACCCCCAACAACAGCTTCGCTTTGCTCGCTGGCATCGTTGCTTTCCTTCTCTCGAATGTTTTTTGTGTCGAGCAGCCCGGTAAGCCGCCCCCCGCCTCGCTTGCGGCCGATGAGCCGAGGCGCTGGCCAATATACGCGAGCGTTCCGGCTTTGAAAAATTTGGAAATATTCGCCTGAAGTTCGGTGCGGCGCACACCTTTCATCAACGCTTCGATTACCGAACTGTCCGATTTCGTGCAGCTTTCAACGGCGTTCGCGCTGCGGACAAACTAGGAGAGGCGCACGGATTGCGTGCGACGCCCGCAACGAACGTCGCGGTGCGGAGGAGATTGCTCGGAAAAGCGAAATAGACGGATTCGTCTAACGGATTGCGCCCGGCCTACCGGCGGCCTGCTTGCGCTGCGCCGCAGCATCGGCGCATGAACGCCATGAGCGGCGCTGCGGCGGCGCGAGCGCGCCGCTTACTGCGATTGCGGCAGCTCGGCCGCGCCCATCCGGCGCGCGATGATTGCGGCGCGCTGCGCCTGATAGGCCGAGCCGCGATGCGCGTCGAACCAGCGCGGCTTCGGCAGCATCACCGCGAGGCGCGCCGACTGCCACGCGCCGAGCCGGCTCGCGGGGATCCGGTAGTAGTAACGGGCGGCGGCCTCGGCGCCGTAGACGCCGCGGCCCCATTCGACCGAATTCAGGTAGATCTCGAAGATGCGCTCCTTGTCGAGCACCGTTTCGAGCATCCACGTGATGATCAGCTCCTGCCCCTTGCGGATGTAGCTCTTCTCGCGCGACAGGAACAGATTGCGCGCGAGCTGCTGCGTGATCGTCGAGCCGCCGGCGACGATGTGGCCGCGCGCCTTGTTCTTCTCCCACGCCTGCAGGATCGCGTCGACGTCGTAACCGTTGTTGGTCGCGAAGGTCGCGTCCTCCGATGCGATCAGTGCGCGCTTCAGGTTGCGCGAGATCTGGTCGTACGGCACCCATTGATGCTGGATCTGCGCAGGCGGCTTGTCGTGCGACAGCCACCATGCGTCGGTGCGCATGAACGCGGTCGAACCGGGGTTGATGAACGACCACAGCGCGATCTGCACCAGATAGAACAGCTGCGTCGCGAGCCACGCGCCGGCGAATACCGAGCCCGCATAGACGATCCAGCGGGCCAGGCCCACCGTGCGCGTGCGCTGCGTACCGCTTGCCGCCACCATCTGCCGCGCCCCGTTCAGCCCGCCGCGAGCGCCTGGCGCAGCGCGGCCAGCACCGGCGCGCCGTCCGGCCGCACGCCGCGCCAGATGTAGAACGATTCGGCGGCCTGCTCGACCAGCATCCCGAGCCCGTCGGCCGTGCGCGCGCCGAGCGACGCCGCGTGCTGCATGAACACCGTCGGCTGCGCGCCGTACATCATGTCGTACGCGAGCGTGTGCGGCCCGAACGCGGCCGGGTCGCACGCCGGCAGCGCCGCGTCGAGGCTGCCGGCCGTCGCGTTGACGATCACGTCGTACGGTTCGGCGCGCACGACGTCCGGCCCGCCGCCCGACAGCACGCAGCCCGCGTCGTGCGCGGCCTGCGCGAACTGGCCGACCAGCGCCTCGGCCTTGCTCGCGGTGCGATTGACGATCGTGATCGACAGCGGCGCGCGCTCGAGCAGCGGCAGCACGACGCCGCGCGCGGCGCCGCCGGCGCCCAGCAGCAGGATGCGCGCGCCGGCGAGCGACACGCCGAGATTCGACTCGATGTCGCGCACGAGGCCGACGCCGTCGGTGTTGTCGCCGAAAATCCGGCCATCGGCATCGATGCGCAGCGTGTTCACGGCGCCCGCGGCTGCCGCGCGCGGCGACAGCGTGTCGGCGAGCGCATGCGCGTCGAGCTTGAACGGCACCGTCACGTTCGCGCCGCGGCCGCCTTCGGCGACGAACGCGCGCACCGCCGCCTCGAAGCCGTCGACCGGCGCGAGCCGGTGTTCGTAGACGAGCGCCTGGCCCGTCTGCGCGGCGAACTGCGCGTGGATGAACGGCGACTTGCTGTGCGCCACCGGGTTGCCGAACACCACGTAGCGGTCTGCCCCGCTCGTCGACGCCGTCGCGCTCATGATGCGCGTCCCGGTGCGCTTTCCGGCTCGCTTTCGTGCTCGCCGCCGGTTGCGGCGTCGCCGCCTTCGGCCACGGCGCCGTCCGATTCGGCCAGCGCCTCGGCTTCCGATTCCGCCGACGCATCCTGCGCGTCGACCAGCGTGTCGTCGCCGCCTTCGCCTTCGGCGTCGTCTTCTTCGTCGGCCCCATCGCCGCTCGTCACGGTCGGCGCGTCGAGCACGCTCAGCGGCCGCACCGACGCCTCGATCGTCAGCTCGTCGAGCGACATCACCTCGAGCAGCACGCGCGTGCCGCGCGCATGCACGCCCAGCCCCGGCACGTGCAGCAGCAGCGGAATTTCCTCGAGGCGCACGAGATCGCCCTTCACGACGCTCGCGACTACCTGCTTCTTCTGCTCCTGCGCGAGCCAGCGCAGGCACCAGAAGTATTCCATCCGGCGCTGGTAGTCGGCGTAGGCGCTATAGGTGTCGTCGAAGCCCTGCACGACCGCGTACAGGTCGGCGTCCTTCGGCTTGAACGGCGCGGCGAGCTTCGCGGTGACGCCGTGCTGCACGCAGGCGAGCAGCTGCCACTGGTTCACGAGGTCGACGTAGCGGCGCAGCGGCGACGTGCTCCACGCATACTGCGCGACGCCGAGCCCTTCGTGCGGCGCGGCCGTCGTCTGCATCCGCGTGCGCTTCGGGCCCGGCGCGCCGAAGCCGCGCTGCGAGCGGTAGATGCCCGGCACCGTGTGATCGTGCAGGAACGCGCCCCAGGTCGAGTTCGCGAGGATCGCCAGCTCCGACACGATCAGGTCGAGCGGCGAGCCGCGGCGGCGCGGCGTGATCGTCACGTGCTCGCCTTCGACGTAGAAGTTGTAGTCGGTATTGCGCTGCACCTCGCGCTTCAGGCCGTAGCCCGCGCGCGCGACCTGGCGCTTCTCGAACAGCGCCTGCGCGAGCGGCCACAGCACCGCGATGTCGTCCTTGTGCGGGTAATCGCCGGTGCCGGCCGCGAGCGTCTCCTCGTTGACCAGCTCGTCGAGCGTGTTGTGGCGCAGGTTGTTCTTCACGTACACGAGCTCGGCGCGCGTCTCGTTCGCGACGATCTCCTGCGTATCGCGATCGACGATGATGTACAACGACAGCGCCGGGCGGTAGTCGCCCTCCTTTAGCGTGAAGACGTCGACCACGTCGTCCGGCAGCATCGTGATCTTGTCGCCCGGCATGTAGACCGTCGACAGACGCGCGCGCGCGATCGCGTCGACCGCGTCGCCGCGCACGATGCCCAGCGCCGGCGCCGCGATGTGTACGCCGATCCGCACGCGGCCGTCTGCCAGATGCTCGACCGAGAACGCGTCGTCGATTTCGGTCGTCGTGATGTCGTCGATCGAGAACGCGTTGACGTCCGCGCGCGGCAGGTCGTCCGGCAGCGGGCCGACCGCGACGGGCGGAAAGCCCGTGCCGTGCGGGAAGAACTCGGCGAGAAAGCGCGCCTCGTGCAGCGCGCGGGCGGACTCGATGCCGCCGCAGTCGAGCATCAGCCGCGCGGGCGACACGCCGCGCGCCCCGGCCGCCGCCTCGAGCGCCTTGTATTCGATCGAATTCTTGTCCGGTCGCGTCAGCAGCGCGAGCACCTTGCCGGCGAACGCTTGCGGCAGCTTGCCTTCCTTCAGCTCCTCTTCGTACTGCGCCTGCACCAGCGCCTGCTGGCGCTTGCGCTCGAGCGACGCGAGCGCCATCTTCAGCTGCTCTTCCGGCGCGCGCTGATATTGGCCGCGGCCTTTGCGGCGGAAGTACACGGGCGAGCCGTGCAGCCGTAGCACCAGCGCCGCGCGCTCGACCGGGCCGTAGCCCGCGCCGAAGTATTCGGCGGCCAGCGTCGTATAGGCGAATTCCTCCGCCGGCGCGCATTCCCACAGGAAGTCGAGGTCGATCTGCTGCGCGGCCGTGTCGGCTTCCTGCATCAGCTCGCTCGCGGCCGGCTTCTCGAACTCGATCAGCACGTCCTTTGCGCGCACCTTCGCGCGCCGCCCGCCGGGCAACTCGACCTGAAACGCGTCGCCCTGGCGCGACAGCACGCTGCCCGCCTTGAAACTGCCCGATTCCTCGAAGAAAACGTTCACTCAGTACTCTCGTTCAGACTGCCGGGCGCCGCATCGGCGGCGCCGGATGATGATGGAAATTCGATCGGCATGACGCCGGATTCAAGACGTTTTTTGATCGCAAAAGGCGAGAACGTCGTCGACGTAGTCGGCAAATTCGCTGATCCCGTGATCGCTGCCTTCGATCACGCGGGTTTTCGCGCCCGGGTAATGGGCGAGCATCTCGCGGTAGTCGAGCACTTCGTCGCCGGTCGCCGCGAACAGATAGTAGCGTTCGGGCCGCGAAATCGCCGGCACGCGCAGCGCGTCGAGCTCCTGCAGATGGCGGCGCTCGACGACGATCGACCCGCCGCCGTGCCACAACGGCTGCTCGCCGAGATACTGTTCGAGATCGCGTTGCGGGACGATCGCCGGGTTCAGCAGCACCGCCTTCCAGCCGTGCCGTTCGGCGAGCCAGGTCGCGTAGTAGCCGCCGAGCGAGCTGCCGATCACCGTCACGTCCTGCGCGCCGGCCACCGCGGCCTCGGCGACGGCGATCGCCTCGAGCGGCGACACCGCCAGCGACGGACAGCGCCACTCCGCCGTGCGGCCCAGCGCCGCCATGCGCGCGGCCAGCAGCCGCGACTTCTGCGACTCCGGCGACGAGCGGAAGCCGTGCAGGTACAGGATCACGCGCGGCTCCCGAGCGCGTCGAGCAGCTGCTGGTGCACGCCGCCGAAGCCGCCGTTGCTCATCACCAGCACGTGGTCGCCCGGGCGGGCGGCGGCGGCGACGGCCTTCACCAACAGATGCAGGTCGTCGAACGCGTGCGCCTTCGCACCGAGCGGCGCCAGTGCGTCGCCGAGGTTCCAGCCGAGCGCGTCGCGCCCGCTCGGCGCGCCGTAGCCGAACACGAGGTCGGCATCGGCGAGGCTGGCCGGCAGCTGCGCCTTCATCACGCCGAGCTTCATCGTGTTCGAACGCGGCTCCAGCACCGCGAGGATGCGGGAATGTTCTCGGCCGATGCGCGCACGAAGGCCGGCGATCGTGGTTTCGATCGCGGTCGGATGGTGCGCGAAGTCGTCGTAGACGGTCACGCCGTCGACGCTGCCGCGCACTTCCATGCGCCGCTTCACGTTACGGAACGATGCGAGCGAGGCGGCCGCCTGCGCGGGCGGCACGCCGACATGGCGCGCGGCCGCGATCGCGGCCAGCGCGTTCATCCGGTTGTGGTCGCCCTGCACCTGCCACGCGACTTCGCCGACGCGCTGGGCCTGCGAATACACCGCGAAGCGCTCGTCCACCGGCACGCCGTCCTCGGCCGGCAGCGCCTGCCAGCCGCCGTCGACGCCGAAACGCTCGACTTCGCTCCAGCAGCCGCGCGCCAGCACGCGCTCCAGCGCGTCGGAACGGCCGTTCGTGACGATCCGGCCGACCCGCGGCACCGTGCGCACGAGATGGTGGAATTGCGTTTCGATCGCGGCGAGATCCGGGAAGATGTCGGCGTGATCGTATTCGAGATTGTTCAGGACGGCCGTGCGCGGCCGGTAGTGGACGAACTTCGAGCGCTTGTCGAAGAACGCCGTATCGTATTCGTCGGCTTCGATCACGAAGAAGCTCGAATCGGTCAGCCGCGCCGACACGCCGAAGTTCAGCGGCACGCCGCCGATCAGGAAGCCCGGATTCAGGCCGGCGTCTTCCAGCAGCCACGCGAGCATCGACGAGGTGGTCGTCTTGCCGTGCGTGCCCGCGACCGCGAGCACCCATTTGCCGGCCAGCACGTGTTCGCCGAGCCATTGCGGGCCGGACACGTAAGGCAGGCCGCGATCGAGGATCGCCTCCATCAGCGGATTGCCGCGCGTGACGACGTTGCCGATCACGAACAGGTCGGGTTTGAGGTCGATCTGCTCGGCGCCGTAGCCTTCGATCAGCGTGATGCCCTGCGCCTCGAGCTGCGTGCTCATCGGCGGATAGACGCCCGCGTCGCAACCCGTCACCGTGTGGCCCGCCTCGCGCGCGAGCACGGCGAGACCGCCCATGAAGGTGCCGCAGATGCCAAGAATGTGGATGTGCATAGATGAATGCTTTCGCGCCGCCGGGCGCCGTCGATTCGGAAAGGGACGTGTGCGGCATGCCGGACGCGCCGTCCGGGCCAGCGCTTTCGCCGCGCCACAAAGATCGTCATTGTAACTGACGGCCCGGGCCGAACGACGGCGCGCGAGGCCGTCCGGCGCGGCGGGCGGCACGCAGCCGCACCGCGGTCTGCCGCGGCGGCGATCGAGTATGATTGCCGGATCATGTCTCGCAAACCTCTTGTCGATCCGCGGCGTGCCCGCGAGGAAATCGCCCAGTCCGCCGCCCGCCTGATCGCGGAGGACGGCCTCGATTACGCCAGCGCGAAGCGCAAGGCCGCCCGCCAGCTGTTCGGCGATACGCGCGTAGCGGGCGAATGGCTGCCCGATAACGACCTGATCGAAGAAGAACTGCGCGAATACATCGCGTTGTTCCAGAGCGATACGCAGCCCGACGAGCTGCGCCGGCTGCGCGAAGCGGCGCTCGACTGGATGCGCCGGCTCGCCGAATTCAATCCGTACGTGACGGGCGCGGTGCTGAACGGCACCGCGAACGCGCATTCGGACATCCATTTGCAGATATTCACCGACAACCCGAAGGACGTCGCCATCTACCTGCTGAACCAGAACGTTCAGTACGACGTGTCCGAGACCCGGCATTTCGCCGGTCGCGCCGACGTCGAGACGCTCAGCTTCCTGTGGCGCCCGCGGCGCGACATGGACGCCATCGGCGTGCACGTCGCGCTCTATGCGAGCGACGATCTGCGCGGCGCGGTCAAGGCCGACGCGCGCGGGCGCGTCGCGCGGGCCGACGCCGCCGCGTTGCGCGCGCTGCTCGAAGCCGGCGACGCGCCTTCCGAACCGGAATGATTCCACGATGATGATGAAACGCATGTTGGCGGTGGCGCTCGTCGCGGCCGCGGCGATCGGCGGCGGGCTCGCCGCCGGCCATTGGTTCCGCGGCGGCAGCGCCGACGACGGTGTGGCGGCCGCCACATCGGCCACATCGGGCTCATCGGCCGCGCCGGCTCCGTCCGGCAGCCCGGTCGAGCAGCTGTGGGCCGCGGCGCTGACCGATGTAGACGGCAAGCCGGCGACGCTCGCGTCGTTCAAGGGCCAGAAGGTCGTGGTGAATTTCTGGGCATCGTGGTGCGGCCCGTGCGTCCAGGAGATGCCGGAACTCGTCGCGCTGTCGCATCAATATAAGGAGAAAGGCATCCGCTTCATCGGCATCGGCGTCGACTCCGACCAGAACGTGAAGAACTTCCTGCAGAAGGTGAAGGTCGACTATCCGGTATTCGTCAGCGGATATGCAGGTGCCGATCTGGCGCGTAATTTCGGCAATACGGCTGGTGCGCTGCCGTTCACTGTGGTCATCGACCAAACGGGCAAGATCCGCGAAACAAAATTGGGGCAAATCCAGCCCGCCGAGCTCAAAAAGACCCTCGACGCGTTGTGACATGCGCGAATGGGCGCCCGCACGTTCGCGGTGTTTTGCAGGTCGATCGCCGCAGTTTCACCGGAATTCGCGAATACTTCGCTTAGCTCCCGGTAATTCTTGCAGGCCCGGCGCCGTTGGCCGTTCGGCAAAACTAGACAAATTTCTCTAAATAGCGCTAAAGTTCGCGCAATTCCGCAGAAATAGAAGCGACCATGACACGATTGCTGGTGCTGCACGGCCCCAACCTGAACCTTCTCGGCACCCGGGAACCGGAGGTGTACGGCCGCGTCACGCTCGCGCAGATCGATCAGGCGCTTGCCGCGCGGGCGCAGGCTGCCGGCGCCGAACTGTCGTCGTTCCAGAGCAACCACGAAGGCGCGCTCGTCGACCGCATCCAGGCCGCGCGGGAGGAACAGACCGATTTCATCCTGATCAATCCGGCCGCGTACACGCATACGAGCGTCGCGATCCGGGACGCGATCGCCGGCGTTGGCATCCCGTTCGTCGAAATTCATTTGTCGAACGTGCACCGCCGCGAAGCGTTCAGGCACCACTCCTACTTTTCCGACCAGGCCGAAGGCGTGATCTGCGGGCTCGGCTGGAAAGGTTATCTGTACGCGCTCGAATACGCGCTCGACAAGCTGCAAGGCGCGTCGCGCGGCTGATTTCGCGATCTAGATTCAGCGCCGGTCTGACCGGCGCTTTCACGTATTGAAAGGGGAACTCCCGATGGATCTTCGTAAGCTGAAAACTCTGATCGACCTCGTCTCCGAATCCGGCATCTCCGAGCTGGAAGTGACGGAAGGCGAAGGCAAGGTGCGTATCGTCAAGAACGCGCCGCCGGTCTATGTCCAGCCGACGGGCGGATTTGCCCCGCAGGTCAGCGCCCCGGCCCCGTCGGTCGCGCTGCCGGCCGAAGGTGCGGCAGCCGCACCGGCCGCAGGCGCCGCGGCGCCCGCCGTGCCGCAAGGCCACGTCGTGACGTCGCCGATGGTCGGTACGTTCTATCGCGCGCCGTCGCCGGGCGCGGATCCGTTCGCGCAGGTCGGCGACACGGTCAAGGAAGGCCAGACGCTGTGCATCATCGAAGCGATGAAGCTGCTGAACGAGATCGAGTCGGACAAGGCCGGCGTGATCAAGGAAATCCTCGTCGAGAACGGCCAGGCCGTCGAATACGGCCAGCCGCTTTTCGTGATCGGCTAAGCCCGCCGCGCGGCCGTCCGGCCGCGCGCCGCCGATGCTCTCCAGGCGCCGTTCGCGCGCCCCTCGAAGAGACGAATACTCGCTATGTTTGAAAAAATCCTCATTGCCAACCGCGGTGAAATCGCGCTGCGCATTCAGCGCGCGTGCCGCGAGCTCGGCGTCAAGACGGTAGTCGTCTACTCGGAAGCCGACAAGGAAGCCAAGTACGTGCGCCTCGCGGACGAAGCCGTCTGTATCGGCCCGGCCCCGTCGAACCTCAGCTACCTGAACATGCCGGCGCTGATCAGCGCCGCGGAAGTCACCGACGCCGAAGCGATCCACCCCGGCTACGGCTTCCTGTCGGAAAACGCCGATTTCGCCGAACGCGTCGAGCAGTCGGGCTTCACGTTCATCGGCCCGCGCCCGGACACGATCCGCCTGATGGGCGACAAGGTCACGGCAAAGCAGACGATGATCAAGACCGGCGTGCCGTGCGTGCCGGGCTCGGAAGGCGCGTTGCCGGACGATCCGAAGGAGATCGTGAAGATTGCGCGCGCAATCGGCTATCCGGTCATCATCAAGGCGGCCGGCGGCGGCGGCGGACGCGGCATGCGCGTCGTGCACACCGAGGCCGCGCTCGTGAACGCGGTCAACATGACCCGCGAGGAGGCCGGCCGTGCGTTCGGCAACCCGCAGGTGTACATGGAGAAGTTCCTCGAGAACCCGCGCCACATCGAGATCCAGGTGCTGTCGGATGCGCACAAGAACGCGATTTGGCTCGGCGAGCGCGATTGCTCGATGCAGCGCCGTCACCAGAAGGTGATCGAGGAAGCGCCGGCGCCGGGCATTCCGCGCCGCCTGATCGACCGCATCGGCGACCGCTGCGCGGACGCTTGCAAGAAGATGGGCTATCTCGGCGCCGGCACGTTCGAATTCCTGTACGAAAACAACGAGTTCTACTTCATCGAGATGAACACGCGCGTGCAGGTCGAGCATCCGGTATCGGAGCTGATCACCGGCGTCGACATCGTGCAGGAACAGATCCGCATCGCGGCCGGCGAGAAGATGGCGCTGCGCCAGCGCGACGTGCAGTTCCGCGGACATGCGATCGAATGCCGGATCAACGCTGAAGATCCGTTCAAGTTCACGCCGTCGCCGGGCCGCATCACGTCGTGGCATACGCCGGGCGGGCCGGGCGTGCGCGTCGACTCGCATGCGTACAACGGCTATTTCGTGCCGCCGAACTACGACTCGATGATCGGCAAGCTGATCACCTACGGCGCGACGCGCGACCAGGCGATCCGCCGGATGCGGATCGCGCTGTCGGAAATGGTCGTCGAAGGCATCCAGACCAACATCCCGCTGCACCGCGAGTTGATGATCGATTCGAAGTTCGTCGAAGGCGGCACCAGCATCCACTACCTCGAACACCGGCTCGCGCAGAAGCAGCAGGTCGCACCGGAAGAAGCGTAAGCATGAGCTATCGCGAACTCGTCGTCGAACTGGCCCGCGAGCATGCGGAGGCGTTGTCCGACGCACTGCTCGACCTCGGCGCGCTGTCGGTGTCCGTCGAGGACGCCGACGCCGACACGCCCGACGAGCAGCCGCTCTTCGGCGAGCCCGGCCTGGTTCCGGAGCGCACCGCGTGGCAGCACTCGCGCGTGGTCGCGCTGCTGTCGCCCGATCTCGAACCGGCCGTGCTGCTCGCGGCGGCCGCGAACGAGATCGGCATTGCCGATACGCCGAAGTTCGACGTGCGTGAAGTCGAGGAGCAGGACTGGGTGCGGCTCACGCAGTCGCAGTTCGAGCCGATCCCGATCGGCGAACGGATCTGGGTCGTGCCGTCGTGGCACGATGCGCCCGATCCGGATGCGCTGATCCTCGAGCTCGATCCGGGCCTCGCGTTCGGCACCGGCAGCCACCCGACCACGCGCCTGTGCATGGAATGGCTCGAGCAGACGGTGAAGCCCGGCCAGTCGGTGCTCGACTACGGTTGCGGCTCGGGCATCCTCGCGATCCTCGCGCGCAAGTGCGGCGCGGACCCGGTGATCGGCATCGACATCGATCCGCAGGCGGTCGAATCGGCGCGGCAGAACAGCGAACGCAACCATGCGGACGTCACGTACGGGCTACCCGACGCGTGCCCGGACGGGGAATTCGACATCGTCGTCGCGAACATTCTGTCGAATCCGTTGAAGCTGATGGCATCGATGCTGGCGTCGAAGGTGAAGCCGGGCGGCCGCATCGCGCTGTCGGGCGTGCTCGCGCGCCAGGCGGACGAAGTCGCGGCGGTGTACGCGCGCTACGTCGACATCTCGGTATGGCGCGAGCACGAAGGTTGGGTTTGCCTCGCCGGAACGCGGCGGGAAAGCCATTAGAATAGCGCTGTCCTTCACTCTGGCCAGCAGGCCGCCCGGCTCGACATGCTTCTTGCGACGCGCTGCCCTCATTGCGAAACCGTCTTCCGGCTGCAGCAGGAGCAGCTGACGCTGCATGACGGGCTGGTGCGCTGCGGACACTGCCGGCAGGTGTTCGACGCGACGCGCTCGCTCGTTCCCGAGCCGACGGTGAGGGAAGCGGCGGGTGGAACGGCTTCGGTTGGAACGAGTCCGGTTGAAGCGGCTCCGGGTGAAGCAACACCGATCGAAGCAACGCCGGTTGAGGCAGCGCCGGCCGAAGCAGCGCAGGTTGAAGCAACACCGGTCGAATCAGCTCCGATTGAAGCAGCGCCGGCCGAAGCAGCGCCGGCCGAAGCAGCGCCGGCCGAAGCAGCACCGGTCGAAGCGGCGCCGATTGAAGCAACGCCAGTCGAATCAGCGCAGGTTGAAGCGGCACCGATTGAAGCGGTGCCCGTCGAATCAGCTCCGGTTGGAGCAACGCCGGTCGATACGGCCCCGCTCGAAGCACCGCAGTCCGCATCAACGCCAGCCGCGTCGGCACCGGTCGACTCAGCACCGCCCGAACCAACGCCCACCGCACCAGCGCTGGACGAAGCAACACCGGCCGACGCCGTCAGCGACACGCCCTCCCCGACCTCACCGGCGCGGCTCTTCACCGCCGACCTGCCGGCGCACGCGGCGACGGATGGCAACTTCAGGCCTGCGGGCTGGGACATGTGGGCGCCGTGGCTCGACGCCGGCGTCGATCCGTCGCTGCTGCACAACGCGCACACCATTCGCGCCGAACCGCTCGTGCCGGTGACGCGGCAAGAAACCACGGACGCCGGCACCGTTCGCCAGACCGGCACGCCCGCGCCGATTTCGACGGATGCTGCCGAACGCCGCGTCGTCGAAGCGGCCGCATGGCCGGCCGAACCGGCTGCGGCACCGCACGACACCGACGCGTCTACCCTGCCAGCCGCAGAAACCGACCCACGCGAACCGCGCTTCATCGCACCTGCGCAATCGATCGAGCAAGCGGGCGCCGATCCCGTCGACCCGACCGCGCCCGCAAACGCGGACGCGCACACGCACACGCACTTTCCGGAACCCGACGACGTTCCCCGCGAACCGCGGTTCGCCTTTACGCCGGCGCCGTCCGACGCAGCGCCCGACGCCAGCCACGCTGCCGAGCGTGGCGTCGCGGCCGCGGGCGAACCTGCAAACGCGCCCGACGACGCCCAATCGGCGGCAAAGCCACCCGCCCAACCGGCCGTCCCGTTCCCCGCCGCACTCACCGAAGACGACCGCCCCCACTTCGAGGTGACGCGCGAGACCCGCGCGCCGCAACGACGCGGCATGCTCGCCGGTTTTTTCGGCGGCGTCGTCGCGGCCACGCTCGGCGTGCTGCTGTTCGCGCAGCTGGCGTGGTGGCAGCGCGAATCCGTGATGATCTACTGGCCGGTCACGCAGAGCTGGTACCGTCAGGCGTGCGCGGCGCTCGGCTGCAAGGTCACGCCGCCGCGCGCGATCGACGGGCTGCGGCTCAACGCGACCGACCTGCGCCAGCTCGACGGGCCGCGCGTGCTCGAGCTGAAGGCGCCGCTGACGAACCGCTATCGCGTCGCGCTCGCATACCCGTCGCTCGAGCTGACGCTGCTCGACGACACCAATCACGTCACCGTGCGCCGCGTGCTCGCGCCGCGCGACTACGTCCGCCCGGGCACGCCGATCGACGCAGGGCTACCGCCCGGCACGACGCAGACGATGGTCGTGCGGCTCGACACGAACGGCGCGAGCGCATCGAATTTCCGCGTCCAGATCTTCTATCCGTGACGCATCGCGCGCGCGCATGCGCGCCGTCTCAACCCGCGCGCCGCACCGGCGCGCTATTTCGGAGCACGAACATGAGCAAAGTTACGCTGGGTGGCAACCCGATCGATATCGCCGGCACGTTCCCGGCCGTCGGCTCGCAAGCCCCCGACTTCAAGCTGGTCGGCAAGGACCTCGCCGATCTGACGCTCGCCAGCTTCGCCGGCAAGCGCAAGGTGCTGAACATCGTGCCGAGCCTCGACACGCCGACCTGCGCGACGTCGACGCGCAAGTTCAACGAAGCCGCGTCGTCGCTCGACAACACGGTCGTGATCGTCGTGTCCGGCGACCTGCCGTTCGCGGCCACGCGCTTCTGCACGACCGAAGGCCTCGCGAACGTCGTGACGGCGTCCACCTTCCGCGGCGGCCGCGCGTTCGCGAACGCGTACGGCGTCGACGTCACGAGCGGCCCGCTGAACGGCCTGACGGCCCGCGCGGTCGTCGTGCTCGACGCGCAGGACAAGGTGATCCACGCGCAACTCGTCGGCGAAATCAAGGACGAGCCGAACTACGACGCAGCACTCGCCGCACTGAAGTAATCCGCAGCCGCCCGGCCGCCGCGCGCAGCCCGACGGGCTCGCCGCGGCCGCCGGGCCGGCCGCTTTCCCTTTGCCCTCTACAGGAACCCACGCCTTGACTACGCTGATTTGCGGCTCGCTCGCCTACGACAACATCATGACCTTCGAAGGTCGGTTCCGCGAGCACATCCTGCCCGACCAGGTTCACCTGCTGAACGTGAGCTTCCTCGTGCCGACGATGCGTCGCGAATTCGGCGGTTGCGCGGGGAACATCGCGTACGCGCTGCACCTGCTCGGCGGCGACGCACGCATCATGGCGACGGTCGGCGCCAACGACGCGGACCGCTATCTCGAGCGTCTCGACAGCCTCGGCCTGTCCAAAGCCAACGTGCGGGTCGTGCCCGACGCGCACACCGCGCAGGCCATGATCACGACCGATCTGGAGAACAATCAGATCACCGCATTCCACCCCGGCGCGATGATGGAATCGCATCTGAACCGTGCGGACGAGGTGCCCGGCGTGAAGCTCGGCATCGTCGCGCCCGACGGCTTCGACGGGATGGTCCAGCACGCCGAACAATTCGCCAAGGCCGGCATCCCGTTCATCTTCGATCCGGGTCAGGGCCTGCCGCTGTTCGACGGTGCGACGCTGCGCCGCATCATTGAACTCGCGACCTTCGTCGCGGTCAACGACTACGAGGGCAAGCTCGTCAGTGACAAGACGGGGTGGTCCGAGAAGGAAATCGCCAGCCGGGTTCAAGCATTGATCGTCACGCGGGGCGAACACGGCGCTACCATTCTTCACAAGAACGGCGAAGAACAGATTCCGGTCGTGCAGGCAGAGCGGATCGTCGATCCGACCGGTTGCGGCGACGCCTTCCGTGGCGGCCTGCTGTACGGCATCGAGAACGGTCTGGACTGGGCAACCACCGGCCGCCTCGCGAGCCTGATGGGCTCGATCAAGATCGCCCATCAGGGCCCCCAGACTTACGCACTGACGCGCGCCGATGTCGACGCGCGCTTCGAGGCCGCCTTCGGTTACAGTCTCAAATAAATACTGTTGGAGAGCAAAGATGTTGACGAAGAAAACCCTCACGCTCGCGGCGATGCTGACGGCCACCCTGACTCTCGCGGGCTGCTTCACCGCGCCCGGTTCGGCCGACGTCTATAGCGTCGGCCAGGCGCAGCGCGAACAGACGGTTCGCATGGGCACGGTCGAAAGCGTGCGTGCGGTGCGCATCCAGTCGGACGGCGGCGGCAGCGCGATCGGCACGCTCGGCGGCGGCGCACTCGGCGCGGTCGCGGGCAGCGCGATCGGCGGCGGCAAGGGCTCGATCCTGACGGCGATCGCAGGCGGCCTGGTCGGCGCGGTGGCGGGCAACGCGGTCGGCGAAAACCTCAGTACCGCGAACGGCGTCGAAATCACCGTTCGCCTCGACAACGGCGACCTGCGCTCGATCACGCAAGCAGCCAGCGGCGAAGTCTTCCGCGCAGGCGAGCGCGTACGACTGCTGTCGAGCGGCGGCGTCACGCGCGTCACGCACTAACGAGCATCCTCAGCACGCGGCGCAAGCCGCGGTCGAACGCATGTGCGAAGTCGCACATGCGTTTTTTTTCGTCCACGCTCCGCGCATCACGTCCATGCCCGGCCGCGTACGGGCGAAAAAAATCCCGCCATCCAGGCCAGATGGCGGGACCGATTGAGTAGCGCTACTCAACCCGCGGACACCACATGAGTGTCCGGGTGATGCTGGTCAGCCGCGATTACGGACGGCTGCCCGTCGGGAACGGCCATGCCGCTGCCGGGTTGAGCGCCGTCTTCACGCCCGATGCCGGCGCAACCGATGCGGTCGACGCGGTGGTTGCCGGCGCGGCCTTCTTCACGACGGCCTTCTTCGGAGCAGCGGCCTTCTTCGCCGGAGCAGCAGCCTTCGGTGCGGCGGCAGCCTTCGGCGCAGCGGCCTTAGGTGCAGCAGCCTTCGGTGCGGCAGCCTTCTTCGCAGGCGCAGCCTTCTTGGCCGGCGCTGCCTTCTTCGCAGCAGCCTTCTTCGCCGGTGCGGCCTTCTTCGCTGCAGCCTTCTTGGCCGGTGCTGCCTTCTTTGCAGCAGCCTTCTTCGCCGGTGCGGCCTTCTTCGCAGCAACCTTCTTCACTGCGACCTTCTTGGCTGCAACCTTCTTCGCAGCGGCCTTCTTCGCCGGTGCTGCCTTCTTCGCAGCAACCTTCTTCACCGCGACCTTCTTGGCTGCAACCTTCTTCGCAGCGGCCTTCTTCGCCGGTGCTGCCTTCTTCGCTGCAGCCTTCTTCGCCGGCGCTGCCTTCTTCGCTGCAACCTTCTTCACCGCGACCTTCTTCGCAGCGACCTTCTTCACTGCAGCGGCCTTCTTCGCCGGCGCAGCTGCCTTCTTCGCAACGGTCTTCTTAGCAGCAGCCTTCTTGGCAGCCGGTTTCTTCTTGGCAGTAGCCATGTTGTTCTCCTTCAGGTTCAGATGAGAGTCAGTTCAAACTACACCCTTCGTCAAAACCCGCTTCCCGCGGACGCTGTTCAGGACGTGCGCTTCGAAGCGGGCTATTCATCGGCGTACGCGGATACTGCGCGCTTACGCTAATGAATACGGTATGGCGCGCGTGACCCCATGGCCTCGCGCGCCAAATCAAGTCGGTAGCCGGCGCACCCCGCGCCGCTACCCCTAATCGCTTGATCAAGCTGACGGCCACACGGCCGTCCGCTTTTTCCGGAGGGAAGTTTGCCCATCCCACTGAAGGGTTCGCAAAGTGCCGATGATGTCGTTGGGCCGTTAAGGCACCGGGCATGCTTTGCATCAGGCGTTCTTGCTCCTAAACCTTGGGCCGGGGCCGAGAGGCCGCCGGCTACTCCATCATGTGACGGGTTCGCTGCTGCGGGTTATTCCCAGGACAGCGCGCCGCCCGTCTGATACTCGATCACTCGCGTCTCGAAGAAGTTGCGTTCCTTCTTCAGGTCGATCATTTCGCTCATCCACGGGAACGGGTTTTCTTCGTTCGGGTACAGCGGATCGAGGCCGATCTGCTGGCAACGGCGGTTGCTGATGAAGCGCAGATAGCTCTTGAACATCGACGCGTTCAGACCCAGCACGCCGCGCGGCATCGTGTCCTCGGCGTAGCGGTATTCGAGTTCGACTGCATGCTTGAACAGCTCGCGGATCTCCGCGCGGAATTCGGCGGTCCACAGATGCGGGTTCTCGAGCTTGATCTGGTTGATCAGGTCGATGCCGAAGTTGCAGTGCATCGACTCGTCGCGCAGGATGTACTGATATTGCTCCGCAGCACCCGTCATCTTGTTCTGGCGGCCGAGCGCGAGGATCTGCGTGAAGCCGACATAGAAGAACAGGCCTTCCATGATGCACGCGAACACGATCAGCGACTTCAGCAGCTTCTGATCCGCTTCGAGCGTGCCGGTCTTGAAGGCCGGGTCGGTCAGCGTATGGATGAACGGAATCAGGAACTCGTCCTTCGCGCGGATCGACGCGACCTCGTGGTACGCGTTGAAGATCTCGCCTTCATCGAGGCCGAGCGATTCGACGATGTATTGATACGCGTGCGTGTGGATCGCCTCTTCGAACGCCTGGCGCAGCAGGAACTGCCGGCACTCGGGCGCCGTGATGTGGCGGTACGTGCCGAGCACGATGTTGTTCGCAGCGAGCGAATCGGCGGTCACGAAGAAGCCGAGGTTGCGCTTGACGATGCGGCGCTCGTCCTCGGTCAGACCGTTCGGATCCTTCCACAGTGCGATGTCGCGGGACATGTTGATTTCCTGCGGCATCCAGTGGTTCGCGCAACCGGCCAGATACTTTTCCCACGCCCACTTGTACTTGAACGGCACCAGCTGATTGACGTCAGTCTGGCCGTTGATGATGCGCTTGTCCGCAACGTTGACCCGCGCTTCCGAACCGCCGGCGGGAACAGCCGGTGCTTGCGGCGGCACCGCAAGATCGCCTTCGAAAATGTCACGGACCTGATGGGCGGCAGGCGTTGCAGCCTGCAGTCCGACGGCCATCCCTGCGGAGGTGCGCATCGCGTTTTGCTGCGCTCCGCTCGCGGGGGTTACGGCAGTCTTCTCGTCATCCCAGTTGAGCATAAATTGTCACCATCAATTTAGAACGGTTTGTACCATCTTTTCCTGAGCGATAAAAGGGTTCGCTCACGAAAAATCCTTTTTTCGATTCGCGTTGCGACCTCGATACAACACTTTGAGCAACGCATCGTCGTTCATGCAGAGTGCGACGCGTATCGCGCATGTATCGCGAGGTGCGCTCGACGCATCGAACGCTGATCGAAACGCGACGTCGTCGGGGATGTTTCGATCGCTTGTCGCTGCCTGCAACGCATGTGCCGCGTTGCAGATTCCTTATCATTTTTTTAGTAGAGAGCGACGCACACTTCAACCTCGATCGGCTGTCGTGCGCGTCGCCCGAACTGCTTCAACTCATGCGCGCCGCGTTACTGGCAAGCTTCGCATTCGTCGAAGCCGGGGTCGCCCGGACGCATCGTGCACACCGGGCCGTCTGCTTCGACCGGCGCGAGCGCTGCTGCGTTGAGCCCACCCGACGACACGTCGCCGCCCGCCGCACCGAAGCCGCCCGCTGCGCCTTGCGCGCCGCCGCTGCTCGAGCCGCCGCTCGTCGGCACCGCGTTGAGCGCGCCGTGCGCGACCGTCGACTTCTCGACGTGCGTCGCTGCCATCGTGCGCAGGTAGTAGGTCGTCTTCAGACCGCGCAGCCATGCGAGCTTGTAGACCTCGTCGAGCTTCTTGCCCGACGCGCCGCCCATGTAGATGTTCAGCGACTGCGCCTGGTCGATCCACTTCTGGCGACGCGATGCTGCTTCGACGAGCCACGTCGGATCCACTTCGAAGGCGGTCGCGTAGATCGCGCGCAGGTCGGCCGGGATGCGGTCGATGCGCGACAGCATGCCGTCGAAGTACTTCAGGTCGGCCACCATCACTTCGTCCCACAGGCCGCGCTCCTTCAGGTCGCGCACGAGGTACTCGTTCACCACCGTGAATTCGCCCGACAGGTTCGACTTCACGTAGAGGTTCTGGAAGGTCGGCTCGATGCAAGCCGACACGCCGATGATGTTCGAGATCGTCGCCGTCGGCGCGATCGCGACGCAGTTCGAGTTGCGCATGCCGTGCGCCGCGATACGCGAACGCAGCGTCGACCAGTCGAGCGACTCCGACGTGTCGACTTCGACGTAGCCGCCGCGCGCTTCGGCGAGCAGCTTCAGCGTGTCCTGCGGGAGGATGCCGCGATCCCACAGCGAGCCGCGGTAGCTCGAGTAGCGGCCGCGCTCCTCGGCCAGCTCGGTCGACGCGTAGTACGCGTAGTAGCAGACCGCTTCCATCGAACGATCGGCGAACTCGACGGCCGCTTCCGACGCGTACGGCGTGCGCAGCAGATGCAGGCAGTCCTGGAAGCCCATGATGCCCATGCCGACCGGACGGTGCTTCAGGTTCGAGTTACGCGCCTTCGGCACCGCGTAGTAGTTGATGTCGATCACGTTGTCGAGCATGCGCATCGCGACGCTGATCGTGCGCTTGAGCTTGTCGTGGTCGAGCGCGTAGCTGCCGTCGGCCTGCTTCACCAGGTGGGCGACGAGGTTCACCGAGCCGAGGTTGCACACCGCGATTTCGGTGTCGCTCGTGTTCAGCGTGATTTCCGTGCACAGGTTCGACGAGTGGACGACGCCGACGTGCTGCTGCGGCGAGCGCACGTTGCAGGGATCCTTGAACGTGATCCACGGGTGGCCCGTCTCGAACAGCATGCCGAGCATCTTGCGCCACAGCTGCTGCGCCGGAATCTTCTTGAACAGCTTGATCTCGCCGCGCGCGACCTTGTCTTCGTAAGCCGTGTAAGCCTTCTCGAAATCGGCGCCGAACTTGTCGTGCAGGTCCGGGCAGGTCGACGGCGAGAACAGCGTCCAGTCACTGCCTTCCATCACGCGCTTCATGAACAGGTCGGGAATCCAGTTCGCCGTGTTCATGTCGTGGGTGCGGCGACGGTCGTCACCGGTGTTCTTGCGCAGCTCGAGGAATTCCTCGATGTCGAGGTGCCACGATTCGAGGTACGCGCACACCGCGCCCTTGCGCTTGCCGCCCTGGTTGACCGCGACGGCCGTGTCGTTGACGACCTTCAGGAACGGCACCACGCCTTGCGACTTGCCGTTCGTGCCCTTGATATGCGAGCCGAGCGCACGCACGCGGGTCCAGTCGTTGCCGAGGCCGCCGGCGAACTTCGACAGCAGCGCGTTTTCCTTCAGCGCTTCGTAGATGCCGTCGAGGTCGTCCGCGACCGTCGTCAGGTAGCACGACGACAACTGCGAACGGTGCGTGCCCGAGTTGAACAGCGTCGGCGTCGAGCTCATGAAGTCGAAGCTCGACAGCACGTTGTAAAACTCGATCGCGCGCGTTTCGCGGTCGATCTCGTTCAGCGACAGGCCCATCGCGACGCGCATGAAGAATGCCTGCGGCATTTCGATGCGGGTGCCGTCGACGTGCAGGAAGTAGCGGTCGTACAGCGTCTGCAGGCCGAGGTAGCCGAACTGCAGGTCGCGATTCGCGTCCAGCGCTTCGCCGAGACGCTTCAGGTCGAACTGCAGCAGCTTGTCGTCGAGCAGGCCGGCGTCGACGCCGCGCTTCAGGAACTGCGGGAAGTACTCCGCGTAGCGCGCCGACATGTCGGCCTGGACGACTTCCTCGCCGAGGATCTCGCGACGGATCGTGTGCAGCAGGATGCGGGCCGTGACCTGGCTGTACGCCGGATCCTTCTCGATCATCGTGCGCGCAGCGAGGATCGCCGAGTCGTAGACCTGGCTCATCGGCACGCCGTCGTACAGGTTCTTCACCGTCTCGGCGACGATCGGATCAGCGTTTACCGCAGTGCCCAGGCCGTCGCAGGCCGACACGATCAGCGCGCGCAGCGCGTTCATGTCGAGCGGACGCGTGACGCCGTTGTCGACGACGTTGATGCCGGTGTTCGACTCGGCGCCCGCTGCCGCCGCTTCCTCGCCCGCGTGCTGGCGCTCGAGGTGACGCTTCTCGCGATACAGCACGTACGCACGCGCGACGTTGTGCTCGCCGCCGCGCATCAGCGCGAGCTCGACCTGATCCTGAATGTCTTCGATATGGAACGTGCCGCCGTTCGGACGGCTGCGCACCAGCGCACGCACGACGTTGTGCGTGAGCTGCTCGACGAGTTCGCGCACGCGCGCCGATGCCGCGCCCTGCCCGCCATTGACGGCCAGGAAAGCCTTGGTCACCGCGATCGCGATCTTCGAAGGCTCGAACGACACCACGCTGCCATTGCGGCGGATCACCTTGTAGTCGGCGAACGTGGCCTGCGGCGCGAGCGCCTGCGCGCCCTGTTCGGTCCCGCCGAGCGGACGGCTCGAGGCGCTCTCGTACTGGGACGTCGCGTTGTCGGTGGTTTGCATGTGCAAAGCTCCTGGTGTGGGATGGTGCGGAGAGAACCGCGGATTAGAACGAACGCTGCGCAATGCGGTGCGCGAGCGGTAAGAGGCGAGCGATGCGTCGGGAAAGCCGGTTCGGCCGATGCGCGACAACCGAGCCGGTCGTGTGCTTCGTCATGTGTACTCCGCCCCGTCGAAGTTCGCTGCGCTTGATCGCGACGCCCGGACCGCCCGGCCTGGCCGCCGCCCTGAGAACCCTGCCCGCCGGCTTGGCCAGCCGGCCGGTGCCGCTCGGGTTATCCCTGCGGCACACACTATATCTAGTACAGAACTACTCAACAGGCACCAAGTATAGTGGACATTCGAACGACGTCCAAACGGATAATTTGCGCCTGAGGTCTTGACATCACACCCGCGCCGCGCAGGCGCAGACGTGACAAGGCATTGGTCCGGAAAAAAAATTTCTCCGGTTCAAAAACCCTGCGCTCAGTGCTGACGGAAAGGAAAGTATTCGGCGGGAAAGCCGGCATCGCCTGCGAAGCGTTGCCAATCGAAATGCGGGCCGGGGTCGGTTTTGCGGCCGGGCGCGATGTCGGCATGCCCGGCCACCGCAGCGATTGGATAACGCGCGGCCAGCGTGCGCGCGAGCGCGCCGAGCGTCGCATACTGCGCGGCGTCGAACGGCACGTCGTCCGCGCCTTCGAGCTCGATGCCGATCGAAAAGTCGTTGCAGCGCGGGCGGCCAAAGAACTCGGACGCGCCCGCGTGCCACGCGCGCTCGTCGCACGACACGAACTGGACGAGCTCGCCGTCGCGGCGGATCAGGAAGTGCGCGGACACGCGCACGCCGCGCAGGTGACTCTGGTAATAGGGGTGCGCATCGCAATCGAGCCGGTTCAGGAACAGCGCCTCGATGGCGTCGCCGCCGAATTCGCCGGGCGGCAGGCTGATGTTGTGGACGACGAGCAGCGTCGGCACCGCACCCGCCGGCCGCGCCTCGAAGTTCGGCGAGCGCGCATGGCGCGCTTCGCGCACCCAGCCGTCCGCGTCGACCGACAACCGTACTGCGTCGCTCATCGTGCGCCGCTCATCGTGCATCGGTGTCGCTCGCGCGGGCGCGATGGCGCTGCGCATGCTCGGCGCTGCAGAAGTATTCGCCGCCCCCCGCGACCGCATCGCCCTTCGGCGCATGCACGCCGCACTCGGCGCAGCGCACCATCGGCTCGGGCAGCGAGCGCGTGTCGGCGCCCGGGCCTGCCTGGCCGCCGCCGTAGCCGGCGCCGCGGCCGGTGCGCGCGTGCGCGTGATCCTGGGCCTGGCGCAGCTTGCGCGCGAGCCACGAGCCCGCGAAGAAAAGAAGGATCAGGAGGAGAATCTGTCGCATCGGTAACCTGCGTTCAAACCACGGAACGGTGCAGCAGCACCTCGAAAACGAACCGGCTGCCGACATACGCGAGCAGCAGCGCGCCAAACGACACGAGCACCCAGCGCGCGGCGCCGCGCCCGCGCCATCCGGACGTCTTGTGCGCGACCAGCAGGCCGCCGAACATCAGCCACGACAGCACCGCGAACACGGTCTTGTGGTCGAGCCGCATCGCTCGCGCATCGATCTGCTCGCTGAACAGAATGCCCGACGCGAGCGTCAGCGTAAGCAGCACGAAGCCGGCGCCGATCAGGCGGAACAGCAGCTTCTCGAGCGTGAGCAGCGGCGGCAGCGTTTCGAGCCAGCTCGCGATCCAGCCGGTCGAGCCGTCGCGCCCGCCGTTGCGCAGCGATTGCAGGCGCCGCTCGACCATCAGCATCAGGATCGCGTGCAGCGCGGCGATCGCGAACAGCCCGTACGCGATGTTGGCGATCAGGAAGTGCAGCTTGAACAGCGGCGCTGCGGCATAAGGCAGCACCCGCACGCCGCCGAACACGAGCGGCAGCAGCGACGCGCCGCAGGCGAGCGGCAGCACCAGCAGGCGCAGGCTGTCGAGCGGGAAGAAGAAGCTCTCGATCCAGTAGATGCCGGCGCCGAGCCAGAACATCGCGGACAGCGCGAACGCGAAGCCGAAGACCATCGCGTCGTGCGGGAAGATCGTCATGTGCAGCAGCACGCCGTGCGCGACGAGCGCGGCAAGCAGCAGCGCGCGGCCGGCGGCGCTCATCCCCGAGGCGGCGGACGCCGGAACCGGCACGGCCGGCACGCTCGCGACGAGCGGCGCGGCGGCCTGACGGTGCGTGCGCCAGCCTGCGACGGCCAGGCCGCCGTACAGGAACGCGGTGAGGGCATACAGTACAATATCCATGTTCGAAGTTTACACTAGGCCCCCTCCTCGCGACGGTCCGTTCATCCGGTTTCCGTCGCGCCTTCGGGCCCCCACTGTCCAACGCTCCCCATGCTCGACAATCTCACTCAACGGATGGCGCGCGTCGTCAAGACGCTGCGCGGCGAAGCCCGGCTTACCGAGGCGAACACCCAGGAGATGCTCCGCGAGGTGCGTCTCGCGCTGCTGGAGGCCGACGTCGCGCTGCCCGTCGTCCGCGAATTCATCGCCAAGGTCAAGGAAAAGGCGCTCGGCGAGGAAGTGATCAGCAGCCTGTCGCCGGGGCAGGCGCTCGTCGGCGTGGTCCAGAAGGAACTCACCGCCGTGATCGGCGGCGACTACGAAGGCAAGGCCGCCGAGCTGAACCTCGCCGTCACGCCGCCCGCCGTGATCCTGATGGCCGGCCTGCAAGGCGCCGGCAAGACCACGACCGTCGGCAAGCTCGCGAAGCTGCTGCGCGAGAAGTACAAGAAGAAGGTGCTGACCGTCTCGTGCGACGTCTATCGCCCGGCCGCGATCATGCAGTTGAAAACGGTGAGCGAACAGGTCGGCGCCGATTTCTTCCCGTCGACGCCGGACCAGAAGCCCGTCGACATCGCGCTTGCCGCCGTCGACTGGGCGAAGCGCCACTACCATGACGTGCTGATCGTCGACACGGCCGGCCGTCTCGGTATCGACGAAGCGATGATGCAGGAGATCGCCGCGCTGCACGGCGTGCTGAAGCCGGCCGAAACGCTGTTCGTCGTCGACGCGATGCTCGGCCAGGACGCCGTCAACACCGCGAAGGCGTTCAACGACACGCTGCCGCTCACGGGCGTCGTGCTCACCAAGCTCGACGGCGATTCGCGCGGCGGCGCCGCGCTGTCGGTGCGTCACGTGACCGGCAAGCCGATCAAGTTCGTCGGCGTCGCCGAAAAGCTCGACGGTCTCGAAGTGTTCCACCCGGACCGGATGGCGAACCGGATCCTCGGCATGGGCGACATCCTCGCGCTGGTCGAGGAGGCGCAGCGCGGCGTCGACGTGCAGGCCGCGCAGAAGCTCGCCGACAAGGTGAAGAAAGGCGGCGACTTCGACCTGAACGATTTCCGCGCGCAGATCTCGCAGATGAAGAACATGGGCGGCCTGTCGTCGCTGATGGACAAGCTGCCCGCGCAGTTCCAGCAGGCGGCGGCCGGTGCCGACATGGGCCAGGCCGAGAAGTCGATCCGCCGGATGGAAGGCATCATCAACTCGATGACGCCCGCCGAGCGCGCGAAACCCGAGATCATCAAGGCGACGCGCAAGCGCCGCATTGCGGCCGGTGCCGGCGTGCCGGTGCAGGAAGTCAACCGGATGCTGAACCAGTACGATCAGATGCGCACGATGATGAAGAAGCTGAAGGGCGGCAACATGCACAAGATGATGCGCGGCCTGAAGGGCATGATGCCCGGCATGCGCTGATCGCGCCCGTGGGCCGGCGCGCGGGTTTTTGCCGTAGCGCGCGCCGCCCGTTCTGCTTCATCCTTATTTGTATACCGACTCCGTCCCGCCAGAAGCCATGAACCGCGAAGAAGCCCTCCACATTTTCGACCACTCCGAAGAGATCGTCTCCGCTGACGCCGTCAACGCGTCGATCTCCAGCATGGCCGACGCGATCCGCGCCGAGATCGGCGATGCGTTCCCGCTCGTCCTGTCGGTGATGGGCGGCGCCGCCGTGTTTACCGGGATGCTGCTGCCGCACCTCGATTTCCCGCTGGAGTTCGACTACATCCACCTGACCCGCTACCGCAACACGACGCAGGGCAGCCCGGAGATGCACTGGCGCGTCGCGCCGCGCGAATCGGTGAAGGACCGCATCGTGCTCGTGCTCGACGACATCCTCGACGAAGGCGAGACGATGGCCGCGATCCGCGATCGCATCCTCGAGATGGGCGCGAAGCGCTTCATGTCGGCCGTGCTGTGCGAGAAGACGCTCGCGAAGGCCAAGCCGCTGCACCCGGACTTCTGCGGCTTCGCCGTGCCCGACCGCTACGTGTTCGGCTGCGGGATGGACGCAAAGGGCTATTGGCGCAACCTGCCGACGATCCGCGCGCTGACCGCGAACGTCTGATCGCCCCGTCGTAAAGAAAAAGCGGCGCACCGGGAACCCGGTGCGCCGCTTTTTTTCGTCGGCACGCGCCGCCGGCGTTACAGCTGATGCACGAAGGCGCGCACGCCGGCCAGCAGCATCTCGACCGAAATCGCGACGAGCACGAGCCCCATCAGCCGCTCGAACGCCGCGACGGTCCGCTCGCCGAGCCACTGCTGGATGCGCTCGGCGAGCACCAGCGTGACCGCACAGACGAGCATCGTGACCGTCAGCGCGCCGACCCATTCGAACATCTTGCCGGGCGCCTGCGACGTGAGCAGCATCACAGTCGCGAGCGCGGACGGCCCGGCGAGCGCCGGAATCGCGAGCGGCACGATGAACGGCTCGCCGCCCGCGCGCGGATCGCTGCCGAGCGCGCCGTCCGGATGCGGGAAGATCATCCGCAGCGCGATCAGGAACAGCACGATCCCGCCGCCGAGCCGCAGCGACAGGTCGGTGAGGCTCATCATCCGCAGGAAGCGGTCGCCGACCACCATGAAGAACAGCAGGATCACGAACGCGATTCCCACTTCGCGCAGGATCAGCTTCACGCGCCGCTCGCGCGGCACGTCGCGCATCGCCGTGATGAACAGCGGGATGTTGCCGAGCGGATCCGTGATCAGCACGAGCAGCACGGTGGCCGACAGGAAGGTGTATTCCACCGCGCGCTCCCGCCGTCGCGCTTAGTGCGCGAGCGCGGCGCGGATCTTCTCCGTCACCGTCGCAGCAGCCGCATCGGCCGGCAGCAGCGTGGCTTCGGCGTCGCGGCGGCCCTGGTACTCGACCTTGCCGTCCTTCAGCCCGCGCTCGCCGATCACCAGGCGATGCGGCACGCCGATCAGTTCCCAGTCGGCGAACATCACGCCCGGGCGCTCGCCGCGATCGTCGAGGATCACGTCGACGCCGGCCGCCGTCAGTTCCGCGTACAGCTTGTCGGCGGCCTCACGCACCATCTCGCTGCGGTCATAGCCCATCGGGCACAGCACGAGTTCGAACGGGGCGATCGACTCGGGCCAGATGATGCCCTTGTCGTCGAAGTTCTGCTCGATCGCCGCGCCCAGGATGCGCGTGACGCCGACGCCGTAGCAGCCCATCAGCATCGGCTGCGGCTTGCCCGACTCGTCGAGGAACGTCGCGCCCATCGCTTCCGAGTACTTGGTGCCGAGCTGGAACACGTGGCCGACCTCGATGCCGCGGCAGATGTCGATCACGCCCTTGCCGTCCGGCGACGGATCGCCCTTCTTCACGTTGCGCACGTCGGCGACGTCCGGCTCCGGCAGATCGCGGCCCCAGTTCACGCCCGCGATGTGATAGTCGACCTCGTTCGCGCCGACCACGAAGTCGCTCATGTTCGCGACCGTGCGATCGGCAATCACCTTCACCGGCTTCTTCGTGCCGACCGGGCCGAGATAGCCCGGCGGCGTGCCGAACCACTCGACGATTTCCTGCTCGGTCGCGAAGCGGTGGTTCTTCAGGCCCGGCAGCTTCGACACCTTGATCTCGTTCAGATCGTGGTCGCCGCGCAGCATCACGAGCCAGATGGTCGGCTCGGCGCCTTCGTTGTCGGTCGCGAGCACGATCGACTTGATCGTGCGCTCGAGCGGGATCGCCAGCAGCTCGGCCACCGCTTCGCACTTCGCCTTGCCGGGCGTCGCGACCTTCTCCATCGCCTGGGCCGGCGCCGCACGTTCGGCGATCAGCGGCAGCGCTTCAGCGGCTTCGATGTTCGCCGCGAATTCGGAGGTCGGGCAGTATGCGATCGCGTCCTCGCCGGTATCGGCGATCACGTGGAACTCGTGCGAGAAGTTGCCGCCGATCGAGCCGCTGTCGGCCGCGACCGCACGGAATTCGAGGCCGAGGCGCGTGAAGATGCGCACGTACGCGTCGTACATCTTGCGGTACGACTCGTTAAGGCCGGCCGCGTCCTTGTCGAACGAATACGCGTCCTTCATGAGGAATTCGCGGCCGCGCATCACGCCGAAGCGCGGGCGGATCTCGTCGCGGAACTTCGTCTGGATCTGATAGAAGTTCACCGGCATCTGCCGGTAGCTCTTGATCTGGTTGCGCGCGATATCGGTGATCACTTCCTCGTGCGTCGGCCCGATCACGAAGTCGTTGTCCTTGCGATCCTTGAAGCGCAGCAGCTCAGGGCCGTACTGCTCCCAGCGCCCCGATTCCTGCCACAGCTCCGCCGGCTGCACGGCCGGCATCAGCAGCTCGAGCGCGCCGGCCCGGTTCATTTCCTCACGCACGATCGCCTCGACCTTGCGAATCGAACGCAGGCCGATCGGCAGGTAGTTATAGATGCCACCGGCGACACGACGAATCATGCCGGCGCGCACCATCAGCTTGTGGCTGACGATCTCTGCGTCGGCCGGTGCCTCTTTGAGGGTGCCGATAAAGAAACGGGAAGCTTTCATGCGGACGGTTCCAAATACGGCGCCCAGGCGGGGCGCCCGAAAAAGTTTCAAGGTGAAAAAGCTGCGCGCGGCGAACGACGGTGGCGCAGACGACTTAGCAGACAAATCAGGGACACTTCGGCCGGCAAACCCCGCGCGGATTCGCTCCGTCACGGTGCGCAGCGCCCGTTATCTGTTTATAATCAAAGCAATTTTAAAGGATTCGAAGGTGGTTGTATGCTGGATCGTGAAGGCTTTCGCCCGAACGTCGGCATCATCCTCTTGAACGCGCGCAACGAGGTGTTTTGGGGCAAGCGGCTCCGCGAGCATTCCTGGCAGTTTCCTCAAGGTGGGATCAAGTACGGCGAGACCCCCATGCAGGCGATGTACCGGGAACTGCACGAGGAGACGGGCCTGCATCCGGAACACGTCAAGATAATCGGCCGCACCCGCGACTGGTTGCGTTACGAGGTGCCTGACAAGTTCATCAAACGCGAAGTACGCGGCCATTACCGCGGCCAGAAGCAGATCTGGTTCCTGCTGCGGATGGTCGGACGCGATTGCGATATTTGCTTGCGCGCGACCGATCACCCGGAGTTCGATGCATGGCGCTGGAACGAGTACTGGGTGCCGCTCGATGCGGTGATCGAGTTCAAGCGGGATGTCTATCAGTTGGCGCTGACGGAGTTGTCGCGCTTCCTGCGCCGCCCGGCGCAGCGAGCCGAGAAGCCGCGCGGGCCGCGCCCGTTGCGCTATCCGCGCATCGGCGGCGCGCCGGCCCAGCAGACGCTGACGATTGTCGACACATCGGTGGTCTGTTCCGAGATCGAAGTGGAGGCGCGCACGCTCGACGAGATGCCGCCCCGCGTGATCATCGGCAAATGACGAGTTGGACTGCATGACCGGGCGCGACCTTGGTGTCGCGCCCTTTTTTTACGAGGAATGCATATTGAAAGCGATTGCTCTCGCGCTCGCGTCGATCGTCGCGGCGGCCGCGCTGGCCGGCTGCGCCCACTCGAACGCGCCGACCAACAAGGACGACAGCGCGTTCGTGTATCTGCTGGACCGTCAGGGCGAATGGAAGGAAAACGCGGTCGACACGCTGCCGCCGCTTCCGCAAGCCGCCGATCTGCTGCCGTTCAACGTGTCGCAGAACACGCCGCTGAAGTTCTTCGTCGATGCCAAGTCGCTCGCGGTCGGCACCGACGGCGTCGTGCGCTATGCGGTGGTCATCACGAGTCCGGCCGGCGCGCGTAACGTGAACTACGAAGGCATCCGTTGCGACACCTACGAATGGCGTCAGTATGCGGGGCTGAATTCGGATCACGACGGCTGGGACCGCACGGTCGAGAACGACTGGCGCCGCATCGAGAACGGCGAGCTGAACTCGTACCACTCGGCGCTGTACCAGGATTATTTCTGCGCGAACAAGATGCCGCAGGGCACGACCCGCCAGATCCTCGAGAACATCAAGTTCCACCGCACCGCGATGAGCCAGTTGCGCTGAGCGCAGGACACGGGCCGCTCAGGCGGCTTGCGGCGTCGTACAGAAGCCCGCGTCCGCGCGGGCTTTTTCATGCACGGCTGCGGCCGGTCGTGCGCCGGACGATCAGACCAGCACGAGGTTGTCGCGGTTAATCAGCTCGGGTTCGAGCATGTAGCCGAGCACCGTCTCGATCTCGCCGCTCGGCTTGCGGTGAATCAGCTTCGTTTCCGCGCTGCTGTAGTTCGTGAGGCCGCGCGCCACTTCACGCCCGTCCGGGCCGACGCACGCGATCACCTCGCCGCGTGCAAACGCGCCCTGCACGTCGATCACGCCGATCGGCAGCAGGCTCTTGCCGCCGTCCCTGAGCTTCTCGACTGCGCCCGCATCGATCACGACGTGCCCGCGCACCTGCAGATGATCGGCCATCCATTGCTTGCGCGCGGCCATCCGCGCGGTCCGTGCGATCAGTTGCGTGCCGATCGCCTCACCCGCGGCCAGCCGCACCAGCACGTCGGCCTCGCGGCCGCTCGCGATCACGGTGTTCGCGCCACTGTGCGCGGCGCGCTTCGCTGCGAGGATCTTCGTCAGCATCCCGCCGCGGCCGAGGCTCGACCCCGCGCCGCCCGCCATCGACTCGAGCTCCGGCGCGCCCGCGCTCGCTTCCGCGACGAGCGTTGCGTTCGGATCCTTGCGCGGATCGGCGGTGAACAACCCCGTCTGGTCGGTCAGGATGATCAGTGCATCGCCTTCGATCAGGTTCGCGACGAGCGCGCCGAGCGTGTCGTTGTCGCCGAACTTGATTTCGTCGGTGACCACCGTGTCGTTCTCGTTGATGATCGGCACGACGCCGAGGCGCAGCAGCGTGAGCAACGTCGAGCGCGCGTTCAGATAGCGCTCGCGATCGGCCAGGTCGGCATGCGTGAGCAGGATCTGCGCGGTGCGAATGTGATGCTCGGTGAAGCGGCTTTCGTAGACTTGCGCGAGCCCCATCTGCCCGACCGCCGCGGCGGCCTGCAATTCGTCGATTTCGCGCGGACGCTTGTTCCAGCCGAGACGCTGCATCCCCTCGGCGATCGCGCCCGAGCTGACCAGCACCACTTCCTTGCCCTGCGCGCGCAGCGCAGCGATCTGCGCCGCCCAGCGGCCGATTGCCGCATGATCGAGGCCCTTGCCGTCGTTGGTCACGAGGCTTGAACCCACCTTCACCACCAATCGCTTCGAATCCGCGATGATCGAACGCATCGTGCGCTGTCTCCTGTCTGATGCATGCCCCGGCCGGGCGCGATGAATTTCCGGCACCGGGCGCAGCGCCCGGTGCGTGACGGGCTCGCTCAGGCGTCGCCGCCTGAGGTTGCGCCGCCGTCGCTCGGCGGCGCATCGCGGAAGCGCACGTCCGCGGCCAGATCTTCCTCTTCCGCCGCGCGATGCGCGTCCGAATGCTCGGCAAGGTAATCGTAGATCGCATAGCACAGGGCTTCGCAGCCCTGGCCGGTCAGGGCCGAAATCTGGAACACCGGGCCGTCCCAGCCGAAACGCTCGAGGAAGTCGGCAACGCGCGCGTCGCGCTCGTCTTCCGGCACCATGTCGAGCTTGTTCAGCACGAGCCAGCGCGGCTTTTCGTAGAGCGCCTCGTCATACTTGCGCAGTTCGCCGACGATCGCCTTCGCTTCCGCGACCGGATCGACGCTTTCGTCGAACGGAGCGAGGTCGACGAGATGCAGCAGCACGCCGGTGCGCTGCAGGTGCCGCAGGAACTGGTGGCCGAGGCCCGCGCCTTCGGCCGCGCCTTCGATCAGCCCAGGGATATCGGCAATCACGAAGCTCTTGCTCGGGCCGACCCGCACGACGCCCAGGTTCGGCGCGAGCGTGGTGAACGGGTAGTCGGCGATCTTCGGCTTCGCGTTCGACACCGATGAAATGAAGGTCGACTTGCCGGCGTTCGGCATGCCGAGCAGCCCGACGTCGGCGAGCACCTTCAGTTCGAGCCGCAGCATGCGCCGCTCGCCGGGCTTGCCGTCGGTCTTCTGACGCGGCGCCCGGTTGGTGCTCGACTTGAAATGCAGGTTGCCGAGGCCGCCGGAGCCGCCCTTCGCGAGCATCACCTGCTGATCGTGTTCGGTCAGGTCGGCAATCAGCTCGCCGGTGTCCATGTCGGTCACGACCGTGCCGACCGGCATGCGCAGCGTGATGTCGTCGCCGCCCTTGCCGTAACAATCGGAGCCGCGACCGTTTTCGCCGTTGCGCGCCATGTGCTTCTTCGCGTAACGGTAGTCGATCAGCGTGTTGATGTTGCGGTCGGCGATCGCGTAGACGTTACCGCCCCGGCCGCCGTCGCCGCCGTCCGGCCCGCCGAACGGAACGAACTTCTCGCGGCGCATCGACGCGCTGCCATCGCCTCCGTCGCCGGCGATGACTTCGATTCGTGCTTCGTCAATGAACTTCATTCGTCACTCCGACCAGTATTTCCGCTATTGTGCCGCGCGCCGGCACGCTTGAACAATCTGCCGTTCGGCCGATTGCCCGCCGTTCGCGACAGCCGCCGGCGCGCACCTGCGCGCGGCGGCCAAATAAAAAAAGGCCCCGCGAAGACTGCGGGGCCTTTCGGCTACGAAGCCCGTGGTGCCTTGACTTAGGCAGCCGCCGGGACAACGATGACCAGATGCTTCTTGTCCGCGCCCTTGGTCGCGAACTTGACGTGACCGTCGACCAGCGCGAACAGGGTGTGATCCTTGCCCATGCCGACGTTCTCGCCAGCGTGCATGCGCGTACCGCGCTGACGCACGATGATGCCGCCAGCGTTGATCGCCTGGCCGCCGTACACTTTCACGCCGAGACGTTTCGACTCGGAGTCGCGGCCGTTCCGGGAAGAGCCGCCTGCCTTTTTGTGTGCCATCTGATTGCTCCTTTACCGAGGCGCTTACGCGTTGATCGCGTCGATGCGCAGCTCAGTGTAGTTCTGGCGGTGGCCGCCGTGCTTTTGGTAGTGCTTCCGGCGACGCATCTTGAAGATGGTGACCTTGGCATGACGACCGTGCGACACGACGGTGGCCTTGACGGAAGCCCCACTGACCAGCGGCGTACCGAACTTAATCGATTCGCCTTCGCCCACTGCGAGAACCTGGTCGAGCGTGATTTCAGCGTCAATGTCAGCCGGTATCTGTTCTACTTTGAGTTTTTCGCCAACGGCAACCTTGTACTGCTTGCCGCCGGTTTTTATGACCGCGTACATTGAGAACCTCACTCTGGATCCAATTTTTCCGCACACCACGCGCGGAAAACACGTGATTATACATGGGGTTAGCGGCCGAGTCAAAGCCGATCCACGATTGCCGCGCGCAAGCCCTGGCCGGATGGCCAAAATCGCGGGCCGCTCACGTCGGACAGACCGGCATATGGCGGATTCGACTTATAATCCGCCGCATCACCCATTTCGATCATCATGTCGTCGTCCACCGCCTCCCCCACCCTCAGCGCCGCCCACCTGCTCGCTCCGATCGCCAGCGACATGGAGCAGGTCAATCGCGTTATCCGGCAAAGCCTCGCGTCCGACGTGCTGCTGATCAACCAGATCGCCGAGTACATCATCGGTGCGGGCGGCAAGCGGCTGCGTCCGGCGCTGCTGTTGCTCGTGGCCGGCGCGCTCGGCGAGACCTCGCACCAGCGGCACGTGCTGGCCGCCGTCGTCGAGTTCATCCATACGGCCACGCTGCTGCACGACGACGTCGTCGACGAATCCGAACTGCGGCGCGGCCGGCAGACGGCCAACGCGCTGTTCGGCAACGCGGCCAGCGTGCTGGTCGGCGACTATCTGTACTCGCGCTCGTTCGAGATGATGGTCGGCGTCGGCAAGATGCGCGTGATGGAAATTCTGTCGGAAGCGACGACGATCATCTCGGAAGGCGAAGTGCTGCAGTTGCTGAACATGCACGACGCGGACGTCGACGAGTCGCGCTACATGCAGGTGATCCGCTACAAGACGGCGAAGCTCTTCGAGGCATCGGCCCGGCTGGGCGCGGTGCTCTCGGGTGCCGATGCGCCGACCGAAGCCGCGGCGGCCGAATACGGCCGCCGCATCGGCACCGCATTCCAGATCATGGACGACTGGCTCGACTATGCGGGCACCGCCGAAGCGATGGGCAAGAATGCCGGCGACGATCTGCGCGAAGGCAAGCCGACGCTGCCGCTCATCTATCTGATCGAACGCGGCACGCCCGAGCAAGCGGCGCTTGCGCGCGAGGCGATCGAGCAAGGCGGCACGGATCGCTTCGACACGATCTTCGAGGCGATCACGCGTTCGGGCGCACTCGACCATACGCTCGAATGCGCACGCCAGGAAGCGCAGGCTGCCGCCGCCGCGATCGCCACGTTTCCCGACTCCATCTACAAGGAAAGCCTGCTCGGGCTGTGCTCGTACTCGACGTCGCGGCAGTCGTAAAACACGCCGCGCACGGGACGCAATACCCTGCCCCGAAAAAATTTCTTCGCCAGGGTATTCCCTTTTAGAAAAAACATCGTTATAGTTACGTTCTTGCTTGAGACGACGCAGCGATCTTCACCAAGAAAGCGAAGTCGGACCAGCAGAAATTCGGGGTGTAGCTTAGCCTGGTAGAGCGCTACGTTCGGGACGTAGAGGCCGGAGGTTCGAATCCTCTCACCCCGACCAGAATTTGGTTAAAGTCAGCGACTGGAAAGTATCGCCGTCGTTGCAGCACTACAGCAGCATACATAGTGCAAACCTTTGATAAAGCCTTGCGAATCCATTCGGTTCGTGAGGCTTTTTTCATTGATCCGCCGCCATCGTATCGATACCGTCAACGACGCGCCCAGACACCGTCCGCGCGATCTGCTCATCCGAACGTCGTAACCCGGACCATACAATCGGCGGCAATCGCCGAACGCCACGCGCAGCCCACCGCTCAATCACTCGCATTGACCAGCATCCCGCTTGCCATCCGGCGCCCGCACCGACCGGTATTAAGTTTGGCTCGCACAATGCCGATAATCATCGACATAGCGACTGAACGGACTTGATGCGCGAGACGATCTTCGTCTCGCCGCCCCCGTTCGACGCCCAGCCGGACAGTCGATCGAAGAGCGCAACGCTCGATACGGGAAGGTCAAGTGGATATCAGTAGCTGGAAGAATCAGGCAAAACAGGCGCTCGCCGGAAACGTTGGTGCGCACGCTGTCATTGCGCAACTGGGCAACGAGCAGATCGACGGTTCAGATCATGAAGCGAATCTCCTTCTCGGCATTCTTTATGGCCAGACGGGGCAGCTAGACCTTGCTGTCGAGCATCTTCGGCAATCGCTCATCCAGGACCAGCGGAATCCGGATGCAATCTTCTTTCTCGGTTGCTTCGATGCGTTGCGGTATCCCGGCCTCCACAAGAGTTGGGCGATTCGGCGAGACCATGCAAAAAACGCACTTCGTCTCGTCGAGAATACGCCGCAGGCCGCGGCCTGGCCGCAACTGAAAGTCTGCCTGGAGATCCTGGCGACAGCGGCAAGCTATGTCGGGCCGCCGGAGGATGCGGAGTTCGCCTATCGCTGGCTCATCAAGATCGATCCGGCGAATGCCGATCACTACGCAAAGCTCTCGCAACTCCGCGCTGACGACGATCTTGAAGAAGCCGTCGCGCTTATCGATCACGCACGAACGCTCAACCCCGCCATCGTCAACAAGACCGATGTCGAGCTTTCCCGCAAAGTGCTTTCGGACGGCACCCGGCGAAAGAGCATTGCACGAGCGAAGTATCCCAGCACGCGTGAAATGAGGGGCGACCTTTCGGCCGTAATCCGGACGAGCTTGCTGGATGGCTTGCCGAAGCAACGCTTCATCGACAAGGAAACCCGCTTTTTTACTCTGGGCTCGTGCTTTGCGAGAGAGATCGCCGTACGTCTCATCGAACGGGGCTATCAGGCCGATTTCTTCGAAGTCGTCGAACACATCAATTCGAGCTTCGCAAACCGCAAGATGGTGGACTGGGCGTTGGGCCAATGCACCGGCCAAAGCAAGGAGCGCCTCGACGAGCTCTTTGCGTCCCTCAACATCACCCCGGAGAATCTCCGGGTGCGTCTGGCCACCGCGAAGGTGTTCGTCTACACGCTGGGCGTTGCGCCCGCCTTCTTCGACCGGCAATCCGGCGAATTCGTGATGCCTTCCAGTTCGGCACTGGGCTCGCGAGCATTCGCAGAGATGTACGACTTCCGGACTACCACCGTCGGCCAAAATCTGGACAATCTCGACTACATCGTCGCGAATATCAAGGCGTTGAACCCCGACGTCAAGGTCGTGCTTACGGTCAGCCCCGTACCGTTGAAAACCACGTTCGAGTTCAAATCCGCGATACAGGCCGATTGCATTTCCAAATCGACGCTCCGTGTCGTCGCCCACGAATTCGTTACGAGCAATCCCGATGTCATCTATTGGCCGAGCTTCGAAATCGTGCGCTGGCTCGGCGGCCATGTGGGACCGTTTTACGGCAACGACGACGATGCAGCGCTTCATGTGGGCGACCATGTCGTCAAGGCCATCACCGATTCATTCATCGAGCACTTTTCGTAACGACCGCATGACGTCGGGCCGCTGGAGATGCGCGCACTGAATGCGCGCTACCCGGAAGCAAAGGCCGACCTCCGGCTCGGGCGACAAGTGGTCCGGCCTTCCGAACCGCGCTTCGCAGTGAAAATGGGCTGAATCGTCGGTTTACGGCTTGTACGCGGGACGACTCCGACGACCGCGGCTGCAGCGCAATCGAATGCCCGCGGCCCGACCGCGATTTGACCGGACGTGCACCGCGTACGTCTTCCGACTCCTTTTTCGCCGTTCACACGAACCGGCGTGCCGCGCGCGACACATCCCCGCCGTCGGCCTCTGCTATATTCCCTCCATCCCTGTCTTCACTGCCCTTTCCGACGCGTGGACCAAATTCCCTTATGGGCGCAAATCGGCGCCGTCTTCCTGCTTCTCCTCTGTTCCAGCTTCTTTTCCATTTCCGAGACCGCGATGATGGCGCTCAACCGCCATCGGCTGAAGCATCTCGCCAGCCAGGGCGCGCTCGGCGCGAAAACCACGCAAGGCCTGCTGACGCGCACCGATCTGCTGCTCAGCGTGATCCTGATCGGCAACAACCTGTTCAACACGATCATCCCGGTGCTCACGACGTCGCTCGCGCTGCACACGTTCGGCCGTAACAACCTCGCGCTGTCGATCGCGACCGGGATCGTCGCGTTCCTGATCATCGTGTTCGCGGAAATCGCGCCGAAAATCGTCGGCGCGACCTTTCCCGAGCGCATCGCGCTGCCGGCGAGCCTCGTGATCGCGCCGTTGATGCGCGTGTTCAAGCCGGTCGTGTGGTTCGTCAACGCGCTCGCCAACGGCGTGCTGTGGGTGCTGCGCATCAACACGAAGAGCGGCCGCGACCAGCGCATGTCGGCCGACGAACTGCGCGCGATCGTGCTCGAATCGAGCAGCTTCATGCCGACCAAGCACCGCAGCATCCTGCTGAACCTGTTCGACCTCGAGAACATCACGGTGGACGACGTGATGGTGCCGCGGCGGCAGATCGAGTCGCTGAACTTCTACGCGCCGTTCGACGAAGTCCTGCATCAGATCGAGACCTGCTATCACAACCGTCTCGTCGTGTATGAAGGCGACATCGACAAGGTGCTCGGCGTGCTGCACGTGCGCAAGACGCTGACGGCGCTGCACAACCAGGACTTCGACCGCGAAATGCTGCGCACGCTGCTCGCCGAGCCTTACTACGTGCCGTCCGGCACGCCGGTCGTCCAGCAGCTCCAGTACTTCCAGGAAAGCCGGCAACGCACCGCGCTGGTCGTCAACGAGTACGGCGAACTCGAAGGGCTCGTGACGCCCGAGGACATCATCGAGGAGCTGATCGGCGAATTCACGACGTCGATGCCGCGCGGCGAACGCGCGGGTGGCTGGAACGAGAGCGGCGAATGCATCGTCGCCGCCAGCATGCCGCTGCGCGAACTGAACCGCTGGCTGCATCTGCAACTGCCGACCGACGGGCCGAAGACGCTCAACGGGCTGATTCTCGAGATCCTCGAGGAGATTCCGGAAGGCGACGTATGCGTGAAAATCGGCGGCGTGATGCTCGAGGTGATGCGCAGCGACGATCAGGCCGTGCGCACCGTCAAACTGTTCAAGCCGCGCGTCACGCGCGCCCGCGCGGTGCGCTAGCCGAACGGCCTACTGTCGGCGCCGCTCGCGATACGCGACCATTTCCCGGTCACGATCAACAGGCGGCCCAGCGCCGGCTCACATGCAATCGCCCCCTCCCGCGGCGCCGCTGCACATGCAGCGGCCGCCGCTCTCCTCCGCCGCGTCGTCGGCCGCGCCGCCGCGCTCGCTCGATGCCGCGCAGCTCGACGACTCCCCCGCGGTACGGCTGCTCACCGATACGCTGCATGCCGCGCGCGTACGCGACGCGTCCGACATCCACGTCGAACCGTTCGAAACGGGCTGGCGCATCCGGCTGCGCATCGACGGCGTGCTGCACGAGCACCTGCGCCCGCCGGTTCATCTGCGCGACGCGGTCGTCACGCGGATCAAGGTGCTCGCCCGGATGGACATCGCCGAGCGGCGGCTTCCGCAAGACGGCCGGCTGCGCATTGCGATCGACGCCGGCAAGCGCGGCGACTACCGGGTCAGCTCGTTGCCCACGCTGTTCGGCGAGAAGCTCGTGCTGCGCCGCCTCGAGACGCTGCCGCCCGACCTCACGCTCGCGCGCCTCGGTTTCGACGCGCGTCAGGCCGCGGCGATGGAGGCCGCGATACGTGCGCCGCACGGCCTCGTGCTCGTGACCGGGCCGACCGGCAGCGGCAAGACGCTGTCGCTCTATTGCGCGCTGCAGATGCTCGATCGGGACGCGCACAACGTCTGCACGGTCGAGGATCCGGCCGAGATCCAGCTCGACGGCATCAACCAGGTCGGCGTCGCGGAAAAGGCCGGCCTCACCTTCGCCACCGCACTGCGTGCGCTGCTGCGACAGGATCCGGACGTCATCATGGTCGGCGAGATTCGCGATGCGGAGACGGCCGACGTCGCGCTGAAGGCCGCGCAGACGGGCCACCTCGTGCTGTCGACCCTGCATACGAACGACGCCCCGGCAGCGGTCGCACGGCTGCTCGACATCGGCGTCGCGCCGTACAACCTTGCGGCCGCGTTGCGCCTCGTGACCGCGCAGCGCCTCGTCCGGCGCCTGTGCACCGCGTGCCGCGTGCGTTCCGATGCACCGGCAAGCGTGCTGCGCGAAGCCGGTTGCGATGCCGCCGCGCTGGCGTCCGGCTGGCGGCCGTTCGTCGCGCGCGGTTGTGCCGCCTGCCACGGCATCGGCTATCGAGGGCGGATCGGTCTGCATCAGACGATGCCGGTGTCGGCCGAGATGGCGGAGCGCATCGTCGCGCGCGCAAGCGTCGGTGCGCTGGCGCAATGCGCCGCGGCCGAAGGCGTGCGCAACCTGCGCGACGCGGCGCTCGCGCACGTTCGCGACGGCACGACGAGTATCGCGGAAGCGCTTGCCGCGACGCCGGACGCATGACCGCGATGCGCGCGCCCCGTCAGGAAACCCGGTTCGCATGGCGCGGCCGTCGTCGCGACGGCAGCGCGTGCCGCGGCCACGTCATCGCGTTCGACGCGGCCGCCGCGCGTGCCGCGCTCGCGCGGGACGGTATCGCGGTGCTCGCGCTCGACGCGCGCGGCGCCGCGCGGCCGCCCGCCGCCGGCACACGCGACGTGACGCGCTTCACGCGTCAGCTCGCGAGCTTGCTGCAAGCCGGGCTGCCGCTCGCACCGTCGCTCGAGATGCTCGCGCGCATCCGCACGCGTGACGGGATGCCGCGCATCGCTGCGGGTCTCGCGCGCGAGATCGTCGGCGGGCAGCGTCTGGCCGTCGCCCTCGGGCGCTATCCGTCGCAGTTCGGCACGCTGTATCGGCAGCTGATCGAAGTCGGCGAGGCATCAGGCGCGCTCGGCACCGTGCTCACCCGCGTCGCCGAGCACCGCGAGCGCGCCGACGCACAGTGGCGCAAGGCACGCGCCGCCCTCACGTACCCGGTCGCCGTCATCGCGTTCGCGCTCGCGATCTCGGCGGCGTTGATGGTGTGGGTCGTCCCGACCTTCCGGCAGATCTTCGACGGCTTCGGCGCCGCACTGCCCGCACCGACCCGCGCGCTGCTCGCCGTTTCGTCCGCGACCTCGGCCTGGGGCGGCACGTTCGTCGCCGTTGCGACCGCGCTGGCGCTCGCTGCGCGCCACGCGCTGCGGCGCTCGCCACAACTGCGCTACACGGTCGCGCAGCGGATGTTGAACGCGCCAGTCGTCGGCAGTGCGCTCGCGCGGTTCGCGGCCGCGCGCTGGTGTCGCTCGCTCGCGACGCTGCTCGGCGCCGGCGTGCCGCTCGCCGACGCATTCGCGACGCTCGAACGCGCGTCCGGCCATCCGGTGTTCGAGCGCGCCACCGAGCAGATCGCGGCCCGCGTGCTGCGCGGCGTACGGCTCGCCGATGCGATGCACGCGGCCGGGTGCTTTCCGGACGACGTCGTGCAGCCCATCGCCGTCGCCGAGGAAACCGGCGCGCTCGACACGATGCTGGCCGATATTGCGTCGCTCTGCGAGCGTCAGCTCGACGCGCGCCTCGATGCGCTCGCGGCGCTCGGCGAACCGTTGATCGTGATCGTGCTGGGCGCACTCGTCGGCGCGCTCGTGATCGCGATGTATCTGCCCATCCTTCAGCTCGGCAACGTGGTGTAGCATCGCATCCGATTCCGTCGCCTACCGAACCCTGACCCGATGACGCGCGCGCCCATGTTCCCCGTTCCCGATTCGCCCGCCGGCACGTTGCTCGCGCTGGCGCTGCTGCCGCCCGCGGTGCAGTATGCGTTCGCCGTCGTGATCGGTCTGTGCGTCGGCAGCTTCATCAACGTCGTCGCGCACCGGGTTCCGGTGATGATGCAGCGCGCGTGGCGCGCCGAAATCGCCGAAGCGACCGGCAACGCAGACGCGGCGCCCGACGACGGCTATCCGCAGCGCTACGATCTGTGGCGCCCGCGCAGCGCATGCCCGCACTGCGGCCACGTATTGCGCGCATGGGAAAATGTCCCGCTCCTCAGCTACGTGATGTTGCGCGGGCGCTGTCGTCAGTGCGGTCACGCCATCGGCATCCGCTATCCGCTCGTCGAACTCGCCGGCGCCCTGCTCGCCGCCGGTTCGCTCGCAGCGTTCGGCCCGACCGGCGCAGCAATCGCCGCGTTCGGCCTATGCGCCGCGCTGCTCGCGATGAGCGCGATCGACATCCGGACCGGCTACCTGCCCGACTCGATGACGCTGCCGCTGCTGTGGGCAGGCCTCGCGTTGAACCTCGCGGGCATGTTCACGTCGCTGCAGTCGGCCGTGATCGGTGCGATGTCCGGATACCTGTTCCTGTGGTCGATCTACTGGCTGTTCAGATGGCTGCGCGGCATCGAAGGCATCGGCTTCGGCGATCTGAAGCTGCTCGCGGCGCTCGGTGCATGGATGGGCTGGGCCGCGCTGCCGCAGGTCGTGCTGTTCGCCGCGGTGACCGGCGCGATCGTCGGGCTGGTCGCGACGTGGCGCGGCCGCATGCGCTTTGAGGAGCCGATTCCGTTCGGTCCGTTCCTCGCGGCCGGCGGCGTCGCGACGCTGTTTTTCGGTACCCCTTTCTATTCGGCGCTCGGCGGCTGACATGGTGCGACGCCCGTGTCCGCCTCGTTCGCGTTCGCTACGTCGCACGCAGCCGTCGCGCTTGATCGCGGCGGCGCGGCGGAGGCTCGTATGTATGCAATAGGACTCACCGGCGGGATCGGCAGCGGCAAGACGACCGTCGCCGACCTGTTCGCCGCACGCGGCGCATCGCTGGTCGATACCGACCTGATCGCGCACCGCATCACCGCGCCGGCCGGTCTCGCGATGCCGGCGATCGAGCAGACGTTCGGGCCCGCGTTCGTCGCGGCCGACGGCTCGCTCGACCGCGCACGGATGCGCGCACTCATCTTCAGCGACGAAGACGCGCGCAGGCGGCTCGAAGCGATCACGCATCCGCTGATTCGCGCGGAGACGGAACGCGAGGCCCGCGACGCGCAGGGCCCGTACGTGATTTTCGTCGTGCCGCTGCTGGTCGAGTCGCGCAATTGGAAGGCGCGCTGCGATCGCGTGCTCGTCGTCGACTGCCCGGTCGACACCCAGATCGCGCGCGTGATGCAGCGCAATGGCTTCACGCGCGAGCAGGTCGAGGCGATCATCGCGCGACAAGCGACGCGCGAAGCGCGCCTGGCCGCTGCCGACGACGTGATCGTCAACGACGCGGCGACGCCCGACGCGCTGGCCGTGCAGGTCGATGCATTGCACCAACGCTACCTCGCATTCGCGGCTGCAAAACACTGAACGCGGCGCTCGCGCGCGATGGTGCACGAAATTGGCGCGTTGCTAGGGTAGAGAGGGGGCATTAGAATGTCCTGCATTGTTTCTATCCCTACCCGAGAGGCGAGCGCGCTTGATTCTTTACGAGTATCCGTTCAACGAGCGAATCCGCACGCTGCTGCGCCTCGAGGACCTGTTCGAGCGCTTCGCGTTCTTTTTGGCTCAGGAGGACCCGCGCGAACATCACGTCGCGTTGACGACGCTGTTCGAGATCGCCGAGGTCACCGGCCGCGCGGACCTGAAATCGGATCTGATGAAGGAGCTCGAACGTCAGCGCCAGACGCTCGCGCCGTTCCGCGGCAATCCGGGCATCGAACAGAATGCGCTCGAAGCCGTGCTCGGCGAAATCGAGCAGACGCTCGCCAATCTTGCGCAGATGCAGGGCAAGACGGGACAGCATCTGGTCGACAATGAGTGGCTCGCCAGCATCCGCAGCCGTGCGGTCATTCCGGGCGGCACCTGCAAGTTCGACCTGCCGTCGTACTACGCGTGGCAACAATGGCCGGCCGAACAGCGGCGCCAGGACATCGCGAAATGGGTGGCGCCGCTGCTGCCGCTGCGCGACGCCGCGGCGATCGTGCTGCGGCTCGCACGCGAATCGGGCCAGGCGTCGAAGGTGATGGCGATGCAGGGCAGCTATCAGCAAATGCTGTCCGGGCGCACCTATCAGCTGATGCAGGTGCGCGTGCCGCCGGAGCTGCACGTGATCCCCGAAGCGAGCGCCAACAAATACATGCTGTGGGTGCGATTCACCATGCAGGACGGCGATGTGCGTCCGCGCGCAGTCGACATCGACGTACCGTTCCATCTGACACTCTGCAACCTGTAACGGCCGCGTGCCGGTTTTACGCTTTCGTATGGTTACCGTTGTGAAATGCCCGTCGTGCGGCGCCGAAGTGCGCTGGACACACGAAAACAAGTTCCGACCGTTCTGTTCGGCCCGCTGCAAGCAGCTCGACCTCGGCGCATGGGCTGCGGAAAAGTATCGGATCGGCGGTTCGTCCGACGAAGGTCCGTCGTCCGAGGAAGACGGCGGCGACACGCGCCGCGACGTCTGACTCCGAACGGCCGGCCAACCCCGGCCGATATGGCCCGCCTTTTCAGTCGGCGGGCCGCGACGGCGTCATTGCGACGCCGCTTCCTTCTCAAGCAATTCGAGCACCGGCAGCGCGGCGGGCAACAGCGGCGCGACGTCGACCGGCAGCGGCTGCCACGCGAACGCCTGCCCTTCCTTGCCGTGCAGCTCGCCCGTCCAGCCCGTCACCTTGCAGAAATAGAGCCGCACGTACGCATGCGGATAATCGTGCTCGAGCGTGTGCCAGCGCTCGCTCGCCGTGACGACGATGCCGAGCTCCTCGTGCAGTTCGCGCGCGAGCGCCTCCTCGACGCTCTCGCCGGCCTCGAGCTTGCCGCCCGGGAACTCCCAGTAGCCTTCATAGGGCTTGCCCTGCAGCCGCTGCGCGAGCAGATAGCGGCAGCCGCCGGGCGTCCCGTCGGACTGCACCATCACGCCGACCGCGACTTCCGTCACCTTGCGGCCGTCGGGCGCGCGCCCGGCGTCCGTTGCATGCGCCGTGCTCATGCTTGCTCCTTGCGGCCCGACCAGTCGCGCGCGAACTGCCACGCGACGCGCCCCGAACGCGAACCGCGCTCGAGCGCCCACACGAGCGCGTCGCCGCGCGCCGTGTCGATCTCGGTGTCCGCGCAACCGAAATGGCGCAGCCAGTGCGCGACGATGTCGAGGTAGTCGTCCTGCTTGAACGGGTAGAAGCTGACCCACAGGCCGAAGCGCTCAGAAAGCGAGATCTTCTCCTCGACCACTTCGCCCGGGTGGATCTCGCCGTCCGGCAGGTGCTTGTACGACTCGTTGTCGCTCATGTACTCGGGCAGTAGATGGCGGCGGTTGGAAGTCGCGTAGATCAGCACGTTGTCCGACTGCGCGGCGATCGAGCCGTCGAGCGCGACCTTCAGCGCCTTGTACCCCGATTCGCCGTCCTCGAACGACAAGTCGTCGCAGAACACGATGAAGCGCTCCGGGCGCTGCGAGATCAGCTCGACGATGTCGCCGAGATCGTGCAGGTCGTCCTTGTCGACTTCGATCAGGCGCAGCCCGTCGTTCGCGTACGCGTTCAGGCACGCCTTGATCAGCGACGACTTGCCGGTGCCGCGCGCGCCGGTCAGCAGCACGTTGTTGGCCGGCTTGCGCTGCACGAACTGACGCGTATTTTGCTCGATCAGCCCTTTTTGCCGGTCGATGTTGTGAAGATCGTCGAGCGTGATCGTCGACGCCGCCGGCACCGGCTGCAGATAGCCGCGCCCCTGGCGCTTGCGCCAGCGGAACGCGGTGGCCGCATTCCAGTCGACGTCCGCCGGCGCGGGCGGCAGCAGCCCCTCGAGGCGGCCGAGCAGCGCTTCCGCACGCGTCAGAAACTGTTCGAGCTTGTCCATGTCGTTCGAGCGCCCGCGATCAGGAGCGGTAGTCCGCGTTGATGCTCACGTAGTCGTGCGACAAATCGCACGTCCACACCGTCGCCTGCGCATCGCCGCGGCCAAGCAGCACGCGGATCGTGATTTCGCTCTGCTTCATCACGCGCTGACCATCTTCTTCCTGGTAGGCCGGGTTGCGGCCGCCGGCCTTGGCGACCAGCACGTCGTCGAGATAGAGGTCGATCTTGCCGACGTCGAGATCGGCGACGCCCGCATAGCCGATCGCAGCCAGGATCCGGCCCAGATTGGGGTCGGACGCATAGAAGGCCGTCTTCACCAGCGGCGAATGGCCGATCGCGTAGGCGATCTGGCGGCACTCGGAGACGCTCTTGCCGCCCTCGACCTGCACGGTCATGAATTTCGTCGCACCTTCGCCGTCGCGCACGATCAGCTGCGACAGCTGCTGCGCGACCTGCGTGACCGCGTCCCGCAGCGCCGCATAGGCCGGCGTATCGGTCGACGTGATCGCGGGCAGCTCGCTCTTGCCCGACGCGATCAGGATGAACGAGTCATTCGTCGACGTATCGCCGTCGATCGTGATGCAGTTGAACGAGCGGTCGGCGACTTCCTTCACGAGCGTGTCGAGCACCGGCTGTGCGACCTTCGCGTCGAAAGCGAGGAAGCCGAGCATCGTCGCCATGTTCGGCTTGATCATCCCGGCGCCCTTACTGATGCCGGTCAGCGTGACCGTGTGGCCGTCGATCGTCACCTGGCGCGACGCGGCCTTCGGCAGCGTGTCGGTCGTCATGATCGCCTGCGCGGCGTCGTACCAGTTCGCCGCGTTGCGGTTCGCGAGCGCGGCCGGCAGCCCTGCCTTCAGGCGGTCGATCGGCAGCGGCTCGAGAATCACGCCGGTCGAGAACGGCAGCACCTGCGCGGCGTCGAGGCCCGCGAGGCGCGCGAGCTCCGCGCAGGTTTCGCGGGTGTTCGCGAGGCCCGGCTCGCCGGTGCCCGCGTTCGCATTGCCGGTATTCACGACCAGCGCGCGGATGCCCGCGCCGCCCGCACGAACCTTCGCCAGATGCTCGCGGCACACGATCACCGGCGCGGCGCAGAAGCGGTTCTCGGTGAATACGCCGGCAACCGTCGCGCCTTCGTCGACGGAAATGACCAGCACGTCCTTGCGATTCGGCTTGCGGATGTTCGCTTCCGCCCAGCCGAGCGTGACGCCGGCGACGGGATGCAATTGGGCGGGATCGATCGACGGAAAATTGACAGCCATGGGGCACACCTGCCGGATGGAAAATGCCGGCACGCGCCGGCATCGATTGGAAGAACCGGCGGCCGCGGGAACGGGCCGCCGCAACTCACATCACTGACTCGAAGCTGCGAACGATGCGGCACGCGCATGCGCGCCGCCGCCGATCATGACAGCTTCCCGTGACATTGCTTGTACTTCTTGCCGCTGCCGCACGGGCACGGGTCGTTGCGGCCGACCTTCGGCATCTCGCCGCCGGCGCCGCCGTGGGTCATCGCGCTGCCGACCATGTCGGCCGTGGCGGCCGCCGCAACCGCGACGTTCGCCACCGGCGCGCCCGATTCGGCGTAGTCGGCGTGCTGGAACTCGACGTTCTCGAGATGGCCGCCCTGCTCCTCGATCTGCTCGGCGGCTTCCTCGAGCTGCTCCGGCGACTGGATCTGCACGTTCATCACGATGCGCGTGACTTCCTGCTTGATCGCGTCGAGCATCGCGGCGAACAGCTCGAACGCTTCGCGCTTGTATTCCTGCTTCGGGTTCTTCTGCGCATAGCCGCGCAGATGGATGCCCTGGCGCAGGTGATCGAGCGCGGCCAGATGCTCGCGCCACAGGCGGTCGACCGTCTGCAGCATGACCGAACGCTCGAACGCGCTGAACGACTCGCGGCCGACCATCGCGACCTTCGCTTCGTACTGCTCGTCCGCGGCGCTCGTCACGGCCTCGAGAATCTCCTCGGCCGTGATCGACGACGACTCGTTCACCATTTCCTGGATCGCGAGATCGAGCTGCCAGTCGTTGCGCAGCACTTCCTCGAGCTCCGGCACGTCCCACTGTTCCTCGATGCTGCCTGCCGGCACGAACTGGTGCACGACTTCGGTGATCACGCCATGACGCATCGCCGAAATGGTTTCGGTGATGTCGTGCGCTTCGAGCAGCTCGTTACGCTGCTGATAGATCACCTTGCGCTGGTCGTTCGACACGTCGTCGTATTCGAGCAGCTGCTTGCGGATGTCGAAGTTGCGCGCTTCGACCTTGCGCTGCGCGGATTCGATCGAGCGCGTGACGATGCCGGCCTCGATCGCCTCGCCTTCCGGCATCTTCAGGCGATCCATGATCGAGCGCACGCGGTCGCCCGCGAAGATGCGCAGCAGCGGATCGTCGAGCGACAGGTAGAAGCGCGACGAGCCCGGATCGCCCTGGCGGCCCGCACGGCCGCGCAGCTGGTTGTCGATCCGGCGCGATTCGTGGCGCTCGGTGCCGATGATGTGCAGGCCGCCCGCGGCCTTCACCTGCTCGTGCAGCGTTTCCCACTCGTCGTGCAGCTGCTTGATGCGGCGCGCCTTTTCGTCCGGCGGGATCGAATCGTCGGCCTCGAGGAACGCCGCCTGCTTCTCGGCGTTCCCGCCGAGCACGATGTCGGTGCCGCGGCCGGCCATGTTGGTCGCGATCGTGATGCGCTTCGGACGGCCGGCTTCGGCGACGATCGCCGCTTCGCGCTCGTGCTGCTTCGCGTTCAGCACTTCATGCGGCAGCCCGGCCTGCGTCAGCAGGTGCGACAGCAACTCCGAATTCTCGATCGACGTCGTGCCGACCAGCACCGGCTGGCCGCGCTCGTAGCATTCGCGAATGTCGCGGATCACCGCGTCGTAACGCTCCTTGGCCGTCTTGTAGATCTGGTCCTGCTTGTCGATCCGCTTCGGCGGACGGTTGGTCGGGATCACGACCGTCTCGAGGCCGTAGATCTCGTTGAATTCGTATGCTTCGGTGTCGGCGGTGCCGGTCATGCCCGCGAGCTTCGCGTACATCCGGAAGTAGTTCTGGAACGTGATCGACGCGAGCGTCTGGTTCTCGCTCTGGATCTTCACGTGCTCCTTCGCCTCGACCGCCTGGTGCAGGCCGTCGGACCAGCGGCGGCCGGCCATCAGGCGGCCGGTGAATTCGTCGACGATCACCACTTCGCCGTTCTGCACGACGTAATGCTGATCCTTGTGGAACAGCGTGTGGGCGCGCAGCGCCGCGTACACGTGGTGCATCAGCGTGATGTTCTGCGGCGCGTACAGGCTCTCGCCTTCACCGATCAGGCCCCACTCGGCGAGCAGGCGCTCGGCCTTCTCGTGACCCGATTCGGTCAGGAACACCTGGCGCGACTTCTCGTCGAGCGTGTAGTCGCCCGGCTTCTCGACGCCCGTGCCGTCGGCCTTCTCCTCGCCGATCTGGCGTTCGAGCAGCGGCGGCAGCGCGTTCATCCGCACGTACAGTTCGGTGTGGTCTTCCGCCTGGCCCGAGATGATCAGCGGGGTACGCGCCTCGTCGATCAGGATCGAGTCGACTTCGTCGACGACGGCAAAGTTCAGCGCCCGCTGCACGCGCGCATCGGTCTCGTAGACCATGTTGTCGCGCAGGTAGTCGAAGCCGAACTCGTTGTTCGTGCCGTACGTGATGTCGGCCGCGTAGGCCTGCTGCTTCTGGTCGTGCTCCATGCCGGACAGGTTGATGCCGACCGACAGACCGAGGAAGTTGTAGAGGCGCGCCATCCATTCGGCGTCGCGCTGCGCGAGGTAATCGTTGACGGTCACCACGTGCACGCCGCGGCCTGCCAGCGCGTTCAGGTACACCGGCAGCGTCGCGACGAGCGTCTTGCCTTCGCCAGTGCGCATTTCGGCGATCTTGCCGTAGTGGAGCACCATGCCGCCGATCAGCTGCACGTCGAAGTGGCGCATCTTGAGCACGCGGCGGCTCGCCTCGCGGCACACCGCGAACGCCTCGGGCAGCAGCTTGTCGAGCGACTCGCCGGCCGCGATCCGCTGACGGAACTCGTCCGTCTTGCCGCGCAACTGGTCGTCCGTCAGCTTTTCGATCTGCGGTTCGAGCGCATTGATCGCCGCGACGGTCTTTTGGTATTGCTTGACGAGCCGTTGGTTGCGGCTGCCAAAAATTTTCTGGAGAAAACCGGTTGTCATCGGATCGGATCCTGCGTCGCAGCACCGGCGCCCGGCACGCGTTGCGCGCCCTCGACGCCCGAGCCTCGGCGGCTTAGCGAATTAGTGGAATCAAACGAGGAATTTTAGCACGCGGGAAAGCACGCGCCGGTGTCGGCGCGGCACGCGCGCCGCGCGCGGCAACGGTTCCGGCGAGCCGCCGCGCGCGGCCGAAAGCCGCCCGTGCGTGCGCCGGCGCGGGTACAATCGGCGTCAACCTCCGCGCGCGTGCGCGCCCGAAGAATGCCTCGATGAACCGATTTTCCAAGCGTTTCGGCTCGCTCTCCACGTATCGCCCGCAACCCGTGTCCGAAGTGCTCAACCGCACCGACGCGTTCGCGGCGCTGCGTGCCGGCGTCGAACAGGTCGCGTCGCTGCAGCGCGACCTCACCGCGCTGCTGCCCGACTATCTCGCCAGTCATGTCGAACCGGGCTCGATCAAGGACGGTACGCTGACCCTTTTTGCCGCGCACAATGCGCTCGCCGCGCGGCTGCGTCAGGTCGAGCGCCGGCTGCTCGCCGATCTGCAAAAGCGCGGCTGGCCGGTGGACGCGCTGCGGGTGCGCGTGCGGCCGAAGGATGCGCCGGAACCGCCGCACGTGAAGCAGGCGCGGATGACGTCGGTCGGCGTGGCGGCGCTGCGCGAGCTCGCCGACCATCTCGAACCGTCGCCGCTGCAGGCGGCGCTCGCGCGGATGGCCGCGCGCCACGGCCCGAAATCGCCGCGTTGAAGCGCGCCGCCGCGGCGCGTGCCGACAATGAAAAAGCGACCCGAAGGTCGCTTTTTCATCGCGCGTGCCTGCCGCCGATCATGCGAAGGCCGTCTGCGTATCGAACGCGAACCCCTTCGGTGCGGATTGCGGATCGTCGAACGTGACGATCTCGTAGGCGTCTTCGTGCGCGAGCAGTTCGCGCAGCAGCGCGTTGTTCAGCCCGTGGCCCGACTTGTAAGCCGTGTACGATGCCAGCAGCGGATGGCCGACCACGTACAGGTCGCCGATCGCGTCGAGCATCTTGTGCTTCACGAACTCGTCGTCGTAGCGCAAGCCGTCGTTGTTGAGGATCCGGTATTCGTCGAGCACGATCGCGTTGTCCATGCTGCCGCCGCGTGCGAGGCCCAGCTCGCGCATCATCTCGACCTCGTGCGCGAAACCGAACGTGCGCGCACGCGCGATCTCGCGCACGTACGACGTATTCGCGAAATCGACCTCGAGTTCCTGGCCGGTCTTGTCCACGGCCGGGTGACGGAAGTCGATCGTGAACTTCAGCTTGAAGCCGAAAAACGGGTCGAGGCGCGCGAACTTGTCACCATCGCGGATTTCGACCGGCTTCGTCACCTTGATGAAGCGCTTCGGCGCGTTCTGCTCCTCGATGCCCGCCGACTGGATCAGGAACACGAAGGACGCGGCGCTGCCGTCCATGATCGGAATTTCCTCGGCCGTCACGTCGACATAGAGATTGTCGATGCCCAGGCCCGCACACGCGGACATCAGGTGCTCGACGGTCGACACGCGCGCACCGTCCTTCTGCAGCACAGACGCGAGCCGCGTATCGCCGATCGACATCGCGGAGGCCGGGATGTCGACGGGCGTCGGCAAATCGACGCGCGAGAACACGATCCCCGTGCCCGGCGCGGCCGGGCGGAGCGTCAGTTCGACCTTGCGGCCCGAGTGCAGACCGATACCCACGGTCTTCACGATCGATTTGATGGTGCGCTGCTTCAGCATGGTGTTCTTCTGCTTGATTGAGAATATCAATCAGGAGTTATATTCGATAGGTGAGATTATAGCGTAATTCCCTATTCGACGCTGGTTGAAACTGCGTATCAATCTGTTTCGACTGTTTACCCGCGCGAATACGGGACGGGCCGATGCCCGGAACGGAGGCGTTTCCGGTCATCGGCCCGTGTTACAACTGGCCTGGCGGTGCTGCTCGGCGTTGCCTCACGGCAACGGTGCACGCCCGATCAGGACCTCAGTGTCGCGAGCACACTCGCTGCATCGCTCACTTCGAATTTGCCCGGCGCTTCGACGGCCAGCGTCTTGACCACACCGTCGTCGACCACCATCGCGTAGCGCAGGGAACGGATTCCCATGCCACGCGCGGACAAATCCTGCGTCAGCCCCAGCGCATGAGTGAAAGCAGCGCTGCCGTCCGCGATCATGCGCACCTTGCCCGCGGTGTGCAGATCACGTCCCCATGCGCCCATCACGAATGCGTCGTTGACGGACACGCACCAGAGCTCGTCGATGCCGGCCGCGCGCAACTGCTCGGCATGCTCGACGTAGCCCGGCACATGCTGCGCCGAACAGGTCGGCGTGAAAGCACCCGGCAATCCGAAGATCACCACGCGCTTTCCCGCCACCTGCTCGCGCACGCTGACGGCGTTCGGCCCCAGCGTGCAGCCTTCGCGCGCGTCGTCGACGTATTCGAACAATTGCGCGTCGGGCAGCGCTTCGCCCACTTGAATCATGGCTGGTCCCTCATAGCGATACGGTTTTGCGGCGTGTTGCGGACAGCGCGGCCCATCCCGCTTCGCTCACGCGAAGAGGGCACGTCTCCCGGCCCGGCGTCGCTTCGACGCGACCTGTCGTGGTCCGTGGCATCCGTCACGCCGGCGTTACCGCGGCAGCTCGCCGCGGCTTCGCCTCAGTGTGCCGTCAGTCGGCCTGCTTGCGCAGGAAAGCCGGGATGTCGTAGGTGTCGACACCCTTTTCCTGCAGCGCCTGCACGTGCGATGCCGCGGTTTCGCGCGAATTGCGCCACACCGCCGGCGTATCGAGCGCGCCGTAGTCGGCCGTGCTGACGTGCTGCGGCTGCGCATAGCCGTGCGACACCGCGCTGACCGGCTGGTTGTCGGTGCCGGTGCGCAGCAGCGTCATCGGCGCCGATTGCTGCTTCTTCGCCGCACGGCCGAGGCCCGTTGCGACGACCGTCACGCGCAGCGCATCGCCCATCGCGTCGTCGTACACCGCACCGAAGATCACCGTCGCGTCTTCCGCCGCGTAGCTCTTGATCGTGTTCATCACTTCGCGCGTTTCCGACAGGCGCAGCGAGCGGCTCGACGTGATGTTGACCAGCACGCCGCGCGCGCCCGACAGATCGACGCCTTCGAGCAGCGGGCTCGCCACGGCCTGTTCCGCCGCGAGGCGCGCGCGATCGACGCCGGCGACCGTCGCCGTGCCCATCATCGCCTTGCCCTGCTCGCCCATCACCGTCTTCACGTCTTCGAAGTCGACGTTCACGAGGCCGTCGACGTTGATGATTTCGGCGATGCCTGCGACCGCGTTGTTCAACACGTCGTCCGCGCACTGGAAGCACTTGTCCATCTCGGCGTCATCGCCCATCACGTCGAACAGCTTGTCGTTCAGGACGACGATCAGCGAGTCGACGTGATCCTCCAGTTGCTGCGAGCCTGCTTCTGCGACGCGCATGCGCTTGCCGCCTTCGAATTCGAACGGCTTGCTGACGACGCCGACCGTCAGGATGCCCATCTCCTTCGCGATCTGCGCGACGACCGGCGCCGCGCCCGTGCCCGTGCCACCGCCCATGCCGGCCGTGATGAACACCATGTGCGCGCCGCGCAGTGCGTCGGCGATGCGCTCGCGCGCCTCTTCGGCCGCCGCCTTGCCCATCTCCGGCTTCGCGCCGGCGCCGAGGCCGGTGTTGCCGAGCTGGATCACGGACGGTGCGCGTGCACGCGACAGCGCCTGTGCGTCGGTGTTCATCACGATGAAGTCGACGCCCTGCACGCCCCGGTTGATCATGTGCTGAACGGCATTGCCGCCAGCGCCGCCAACGCCGACCACCTTGATGATGGTGCCGTTGGTTTCGGTTTCCAGCATTTCGAATTCCATTGTTGCCTCCGTCAAGAAAATAAGACTACGCGGCCGTTATTCGGCAGGAGATCGGGCAACCCCCTGTCGCGCGCCGGCCGCCGGCACCGGCGCGAATTTCGATTCGGTTGGTCAGAAGTTGCTCAGGAACCACTCCTTCATCCGCGAGAAGATCTGCCCCGCGTTGCCGGACTGCACGGCGACCTTGCGGCCGCGCATGCGCTGCGCACTGCCTTCGACCAGCAAGCCCATCGCCGTCGAGTAGCGCGGATTGCGCACCACGTCGGCGAGGCCGCCTGCGTATTCCGGCGCGCCGATGCGCACCGGTTTCAGGAAAATGTCTTCGCCGAGCTCGACCATGCCGGGCATCATCGACGCGCCGCCGGTAATGACCACGCCGGAGCTCAGCAGTTCTTCGTAGCCCGACTCGCGCACGACCTGCTGCACGAGCGAGAACAGTTCTTCGACGCGCGGCTCGATCACCGCCGCGAGCGCCTGGCGCGACAGCGTGCGCGGCCCGCGTTCGCCGAGGCCCGGCACTTCGACCATCTCGTCCGGATCGGCGAGCGCCTGCTTCGCGATCCCGTAGCCGACCTTGATGTCTTCCGCGTCCGGCGTCGGCGTGCGCAGCGCCATCGCGATGTCGCTCGTGATCTGGTCGCCGGCGATCGGAATCACCGCGGTATGGCGGATCGCACCTTCCGCGAAGATCGCGATGTCGGTCGTGCCGCCGCCGATGTCGACCAGCACCACGCCGAGATCCTTCTCGTCTTCGGTGAGCACGGCGAGCGACGACGCGAGCGGCTGCAGGATCAGGTCGTTCACTTCGAGCCCGCAGCGGCGCACGCACTTGACGATGTTCTGCGCGGCGCTGACCGCGCCCGTCACGATGTGCACCTTCACCTCGAGGCGGATGCCGCTCATCCCGATCGGCTCGCGCACGTCTTCCTGGCCGTCGATGATGAATTCCTGCGTGAGGATGTGCAGCACCTGCTGGTCGGTCGGGATGTTGATCGCCTTCGCGGTCTCGATCACGCGCGCGACGTCCGTCTGCGTGACTTCCTTGTCCTTGATCGCGACCATCCCGCTCGAGTTGAAGCTGCGGATGTGGCTGCCCGCGATCCCCGTGAACACGTTCGTGATCTTGCAGTCGGCCATCAGCTCGGCTTCCTCGAGCGCGCGCTGGATCGACTGCACGGTGGCCTCGATGTTGACCACCACGCCCTTCTTCAGACCTTTCGATTCGCTCTGGCCGAGGCCGATCACCTCGTAATGGCCCTCGCCCTTCAGCTCGGCGACGATGGCCACCACCTTCGACGTGCCGATGTCGAGGGAAACCAGCAGATCCTTGTAGTCTTTGCTCATAAAGTGCTCTTGCGTGTGATCTCTCGTTACTGCTTGCGCTTGTCGGTATCGGTCAGGAACCGCATGCCTGCCGCACGTATCGCGAACCCGTTCGGATAACGCAGGTCCGCGTACTCGATGTCGTTACCCCAGCGCTGCGTGACGGCCGGCCACGCGGCGACGAGGCGCTGGCTGCGGTCGTGCAGGGTTTCGCTGGTGCGCTCCTTGCCCAGCTCGACCTGCATGCCGTTCGACAGCTTCACCGTCCACGCGTAACGCGCCGACAGCGTCACTTCTTCAGGCGCCGCCTTCAGCGGCGCAAACCAGTTCATGAAGTCGCGATAGCGCGCGACGACTTCCCTTGCACTGCCCTCCGGACCGTCGAACGCGGGCAGCTCCTGATCCAGCTCGCCCTGGTTCGCGGTGAACAGCTCGCCGTCGACGCTGACGAGCTGCGCGCTGCCCCACGTTCCGAGCGGTTTGTACTCCTCGAGCGTGACAGCCAGCGCATTCGGCCACACGCGGCGCACGCTCGCGTGGCGCACCCACGGCATCTGCTCGAACGCGGCGCGCGCCGTGTCGAGATCGACCGTGAAGAAGTTGCCCTTCAGCCGGCCGACCACCCCCGCGCGCACCGTCGGCGAGTTGATGTGTTCGGTGTCGCCGTCGATCCGGATCTCGCGCAGCGCGAACGTCGGACGCTGGATCAGCCAGTAGCAGCCGGCCGCCGCCAACACGAGCAGCAGCAGCGCGTACAGCGCGCTGGCGGCAAGGTTGAGTTGGCGAACGTTGTTCCACATACGTCGTTCCGTTCCTGCGTCAATCGTTGAGCGTAAGCGACAGCACCTTCACGACCAGCTCCGAATAGCTGATGCCGATCGAGCGTGCAGCCTTCGGCGGCAGCGAATGATCGGTCATGCCGGGCGCCGTGTTCACTTCGAGGAAATACGCGTTGCCGGCCGCGTCCAGCATGAAGTCCGCGCGGCCCCAGTCGGTGCAGCCGAGCACGTCGAACGCGCGCCGCGCGATGCGCTTCAGCTCCGCTTCCTGCGCCGCCGGCAGGCCGCACGGGATCAGGTACTGCGTATCGTCGGCGACGTACTTCGCGTGATAGTCGTAGAACTCGCCGGCCGGCACGATCTTGATCAGCGGCAGGTCGAGATCGCCGGCGATGCACGCGGTGTACTCGCCGCCGCCTTCGATGCTCTTCTCCACAATCACGATCTTGTCGTGCGTCGCGGCTTCCGACAGTGCGGCGGGCAACGCGTCGGCCGTCTTCACCTTCAGCACGGCGACGCTCGAGCCTTCGCTCGCCGGCTTCACGAACAGCGGCAGGCCGAGCTTCGCGACGATCTCCGTCGCGCGCGCCGCGTAGTCGTCGCCGCGCAGCACCGTTTCGAACGGCGGCGTCGGCACGCCCGTCTGCTGCCACACGAGCTTGGTGCGGAACTTGTCGAGGCCGAGCGCCGAGCCGAGCACGCCGCTGCCCGTGTAGCGGATCCCGTAGAAGTCGAGCGCGCCCTGGATCTGGCCGTTCTCGCCGTAGCCGCCGTGCAGCGCGTTGAACGCGCGCACGAAGCCTTCGTCCTTCAGCGCCGACAGCGGCCGCTCGGCCGGGTCGAACAGATGCGCGTCGATGCCTGCGTCGCGCAGGCCCTGCAGCACGAGACGGCCCGAGGTGAGCGACACCTCGCGTTCGGCCGACTCGCCGCCGAACAACACCGCCACCTTGCCGAAACGTTTCGGATCGATCCCGCTCATGTCATCCCTTCTGTTGCGTGTTCTGCACGATCTTCGCCGGCACGCCGCCGATCGAACCCGCGCCCATCGTGATCACCACGTCGCCGTTGCGCGCGACCTTGGCCAGAGCGTCCGGCACGTCGTCGACCGTCGCGACGAACACCGGGTCCACCTTCCCTACCGTGCGCAGCGCACGCGACAGCGCGTCGCCGTTGGCCGTCGCGATCGCCGCCTCGCCCGCCGCATAGACTTCCGTCAGCACCAGCGCGTCGACCGTCGACAGCACGTTGACGAAATCGTCGAAGCAGTCGCGCGTGCGCGTGTAGCGGTGCGGCTGGAACGCCAGCACGAGGCGGCGGCCCGGGAACGCGCCGCGCGCGGCCGCGATCGTCGCCGCCATCTCGACCGGGTGGTGGCCGTAGTCGTCGATCAGCGTGTACTGGCCGCCGTCCGCGCTCGGCACCTCGCCGTAGCGCTGGAAGCGCCGGCCGACGCCGTTGAATTCCGCCAGCGCGAGCTGGATCGCGTCGTCCGACACGCCGAGATCGGTCGCGATCGCGATCGCCGCGAGCGCGTTCTGCACGTTGTGCAGGCCCGGCAGGTTCAGCACCACCGCGAGCGGCGAGCGGCCTTCGCGGATCACCGTGAAGTGCATGCGGCCGTCGCGCGCGTCGATGTTCTCCGCGCGCACCTGCGCGTCGGCCGACAGCCCGTAGCGCACGACCGGCTTCGAGATGAACGGGATGATCTGGCGCACGTTCGGATCGTCGACGCACACGACGGCGCTGCCGTAGAACGGCAGGCGCTGCGTGAATTCGATGAACGCCTGCTTGAGCCGCGCGAAATCGTGGCCGTAGGTGTCCATATGATCGGCGTCGATGTTCGTGATGACTTCGATCACCGGATACAGGTTCAGGAACGACGCGTCCGACTCGTCGGCCTCCGCGACGATGAAGTCGCCGGTGCCGAGCCGCGCGTTCGCGCCGGCGCTGATCAGCCGCCCGCCGATCACGAAGGTCGGATCGAGGCCGCCGGCCGCGAGCACGCTCGCGACGAGGCTCGTCGTGGTGGTCTTGCCGTGCGTGCCGGCGATCGCGATGCCCTGCTTCAGGCGCATCAGCTCCGCGAGCATCACCGCGCGCTGCACGATCGGCACGCGCTGGTGGCGCGCGGCCAGCACTTCCGGGTTGTCCGAGCGCACGGCCGTCGACACGACGACCGCGTTCGCACCTTCGATGTTCGCCGCGTCGTGCCCGATCGCGATGCGCGCGCCGAGCGCCGCGAGGCGATCGGTCACCGCATTGCGCGACAGGTCCGAGCCGCTTACCTCGTAGCCGAGATTGACGAGCACTTCGGCGATGCCGCTCATGCCCGCGCCGCCGATCCCGACGAAATGAATATGTTTGACGATGTGTTTCATTGCAATTGTTCCAGGTTCGCGCCGGCCACCTTCGCGCAGACGCGCGCGACTTCATCGGTGGCCTCGGGCTTTGCCAGCGAGCGCGAACGCTCGGCCATCGCCGCGAGCGACGCCCGCGACTGGCCACGCAGCCAGTCGGCGAGCAGTTGCGCCGAGAGGTCGCGCTGTTGCACCAGCACCGCCGCGCCCGCATCGGCGAGAAACGCGGCGTTGGTCGTCTGGTGATCGTCGACCGCGTACGGGAACGGCACGAACAGCGCGGCCACGCCCACCGCCGCGATCTCCGACACCGTCATCGCGCCGGAGCGGCAGATCACGAGATCGGCCGCCGCGTACGCGCTCGCCATGTCGTCGATGAACGGCACGAGCCGCACGTCGTCGCCGCCCGCAAAGCCGGCCGCTTCGTAATTCGCCTTCAGCGCATCGATGTGCTTCGCGCCCGCCTGATGGACGATGCGCGGACGCTCGCCCGGCGCGAGCAGCGCCAGCGCGCGCGGCACGACTTCGTTCAGCGCGGCGGCACCGAGACTGCCGCCGACCACGAGCACGTGCAACGGGCCGCTGCGCGATGCATAGCGTGCTTTGGGTGCTTCCGTGCGCGCAAGTTCCGCGCGGATCGGGTTGCCGGTCCATTCGGCGTGCGGCAGTGCGTCGGGGAATGCGACCAGCACCCGCTTCGCGAACTTGGCGAGCACCTTGTTCGCGAGGCCGGCGATCGAATTCTGTTCGTGCAGCACGAGCGGCCGGCCCGACAGCGCGGTCATCACGCCCGCCGGAAAGGTGATGTAGCCGCCCATCCCGAGCACGACGTCCGGCCGCACGCGGCGCAGCGCGCCGAGGCTTTGCCAGCACGCGCGCAGCAGGTTGAACGGCAGCGTCAGCTTGGTCTTCAGCCCCTTGCCGCGCAGCCCGCCGAAGCGCACGTATTCCATCGGAATGCCGTGCTTCGGCACGAGCGTCGCTTCCATCCCGGCCGGATTGCCGAGCCATACGACGCGCCAGCCCGCCGCTTCCATCCGGTGCGCGACCGCGAGCCCCGGGAACACGTGGCCCCCGGTGCCGCCTGCCATCACCATCAGCGTGCGTCGCGACGCGGTCATACCTTTCCTCCGCGCATCGGCAAGCATGAACGAACGTTTTGGCTACGGCCGCTGCGCTTAACTTCGCGCGCTTCGCGCACGAAGTTAGCCTTCGCCGAAATCGCGTACTGACGCAGGGAGGTCATACCTTCCCTCCCCGCATCAGTACGAATGAACGAGGGTTTTGGCTACGGCCGCTGCGCTTAACTTCGCGCGCTTCGCGCACGAAGTTAGCCTTCGCCGAAATCGCGTACTGACGCAGGGAGGTCATACCTTCCCTCCCCGCATCAGTACGCGATTTTCATAATCGACCCGCAGCAGCACCGCCAGCGAGACACAGTTCAGCAGAATGCCCGAGCCGCCGTAGCTGACGAGCGGCAGCGTGAGGCCCTTGGTCGGCAGCAGGCCGAGGTTCACGCCCATGTTGATGAAGGTCTGCGCGCCGAACCAGATGCCGATGCCCTTAGCCATCAGGCCCGCGAACGTGCGGTCGAGCGCAAGCGCCTGACGGCCGATCTCGAACGCGCGGCGCACGATCCAGTAGAACAGCAGGATCACCACCAGCACGCCGACGAAGCCGAGCTCCTCGCCGATCACCGCGAGGATGAAGTCGGTATGCGCTTCGGGCAGGTAGTTGAGCTTCTCGACGCTGCCGCCGAGGCCGACGCCGAACCACTCGCCGCGGCCGAACGCGATCAGCGAGTGCGTGAGTTGGTAGGCCTTGCCCTGCGCGTAGCGTTCGTCCCACGGATCGAGATACGCGAAGATCCGCTCGCGACGCCACGGCGACAGCCACACGAGCATCGTGAACGTGCCGATCGCGGTCGCGACCAGCCCGCCGAACAGCTTGCCGTTCACGCCGCCGAGGAACAGCACGCCCATCGCGATCGCCGCGACCACCATGAACGCGCCCATGTCGGGCTCGAGCAGCAGCAGCGCGCCGACCAGGCCAACCGCGAACGCCATCGGCAAGAAGCCCTTCGCGAAGCTCTGCATGTACTCCTGCTTGCGCACCGTGTAGTTCGCCGCGTAGATCGTCACCGCGAGCTTCATGATTTCCGACGGCTGCATGTTCGTGATGCCGAGCGGAATCCAGCGGCGCGCGCCGTTCACGCCCTTGCCGACGTGCGGGATCAGCACGATCACGAGACCCACCAGCGCCATCAGGAAAAGATGCGGCGCGTATTTGTCCCAGGTCGACACGGGCACGCGGAACGCGACCACCGCCGCGACGAACGCGACGACGAGCGACACGCAGTGGCGCATCAGGAACGCGTAATCGTGATACGACGCGTATTTCGGCGAGTCGGGCATCGCGATCGATGCCGAATAGACCATCACGACGCCGAGCCCGAGCAGCGCGATCGCGACCCACAGCAGCGAGTAGTCGAAGTCGAGCATCCGCGAGCGGCTCGGCCGCACGCCGTTGACGACGCTCGCGAGGCCGCCCGTCGCGGCGCGCGTGGCCGAGGCGGCGCGTCCGCCCGCGGCATTGCCGCCGGTGTCGCGCCGATCGTTGAAGCGGGAGACGAGGCGATCGGACCAGCTCATGGCGTCGCTCCTTTGTCGATGGCGATTTCATCCACCGCCGCGCGGAACACGTCCGCGCGATGGGCGTAGTTGCGGAACATGTCGAGGCTCGCGCAGGCAGGCGACAGCAGCACCGCATCGCCCGGCTCGGCGAGGTCGGCGGCCGCACGCACCGCGCCTTCGAGCGTCGCGTGGTCGGCGAGCGGCACGCCGGTGTCGGCGAGCGTCGCGCGCAGCGCCGGCGCGTCGCGGCCGATCAGCATCACCGCACGGCACCAGCGCGCGACCGGCGCGACGAGCGGCGCGAAGTCCTGGCCCTTGCCGTCGCCGCCGGCGATCAGCACGATCTTCTGCGCGAGGCCGTCGAGCGCGGCCACCGTCGCACCGACGTTCGTGCCCTTGCTGTCGTCGACGTAGTCGACGTCGTCGATCGTCGCGATCACCTCGACGCGATGCGCTTCGCCGCGGTATTCGCGCAGCGCATGCAGCAGCGGCGCGGCCGGCAGGTCGATCGCACGCGCGAGCGCGAACGCGGCCAGCGCGTTCGCCGCGTTGTGCAGCCCGCGGATGCGCAATGCGTCGACCGGCATCAGCCGCTTGTGCGCGATATCGGGCGTATGCGCGCCGTCGCGCTTGCGCCGGCGGGTCGTCGTCGTTTCGTCCGGCGCGTCGCGGTCGATCGCTTCGACGAGCCACGCGATGCCGTTGTCGCGCGACAGCCCGTAGTCGCCGTCCCGCGTCGGCTCGCCGAGGCCGAACGTCACCGTGCGCGCCGCATCGGCGGCGCCCGCGGCCGGCGCGAACTTCATCACGGCCGCGTCGTCGCGGTTCAGCACGCGCGTGGTCGTCGCGCCGAAGATGCGGCCCTTCGCCGCCGCATAGGCGTCGAAGCTGCCGTGCCAGTCGAGATGGTCCTGCGTGATGTTCAGAATCGCGGCGGCGTCGGGCGCGAACGTACGCGCGGTCTCGAGCTGGAAGCTCGACAGTTCGAGCACCCAGACGTCGGGCAGCGCCGTCTCGTCGATCGCGCTCGCGAGCCGGTCGAGCATCGCCGGGCTGATGTTGCCGGCGACGGCGACCTTCTTGCCCGCGCGCTGGCACAGCAAGCCGGTGAGGCTCGTCGTCGTGGTCTTGCCGTTGGTGCCGGTGATCGCCAGCACCTTCGGCTGGTAGCCGCTCGTGCCGAGCGCGCGCAGCGCCTGCGCGAAGAATTCCAGTTCGCCCCACACCGCGATCGCGCGTTCGCTCGCGGCCGCGAGCAGCGCGGCGAGCGCCGGCTCGAGCGGCGACAGGCCGGGGCTCAGCCCGACGATGTCGATGCCGCCGTCGAGCAGCGCAGGCGTGAACGGGCCGCCGACGAATTCGGCGTCGATGCCTTCGGCCTGCAGCGCGGCAAGGTTCGGCGGCGCCTCGCGGGTATCGGCAATCCGCAGCCGGCACCCGTGCCTCGCGCACCACCGCGCGATCGCGAGGCCCGATTCCCCAAGCCCCAGCACGAGCACCATCGGCCTTTGCCGATCTCCAAACATCTCGCCAGACATCCTTGTTACCTTTCCTTTACCGCAGCTTGAGGGTGGACAGACCGAACAGGCACAGCATCAGCGTGATGATCCAGAAACGCACCACCACCTGCGTTTCCTTCCAGCCGGACAATTCGAAATGGTGATGCAGCGGCGCCATCTTCAGCAGGCGGCGCCCTTCGCCGTAACGTTTTTTCGTGTACTTGAACCACGACACCTGCAGCATCACCGACAACGTTTCCGCGACGAAGATGCCGCCCATGATGAACAGCACGATTTCCTGGCGCACGATCACCGCGACGGTGCCGAGCGCGCCGCCGAGCGCGAGCGCGCCGACGTCGCCCATGAACACCTGCGCGGGGTGCGTGTTGTACCAGAGGAACGCGAGCCCTGCCCCGCCCATCGCCGAGCAGAAGATCAGCAATTCGCCCGCGCCCGGAATATGCGGGAACAGCAGGTACTTCGAATAGACCGAGCTGCCCATCACGTACGCGAACACGCCGAGCGACGCGCCGACCAGCACGACCGGCATGATCACGAGGCCGTCGAGGCCGTCGGTCAGGTTCACCGCGTTGCTCGCGCCGACGATCACGAAATAGGTCAGCACGATGAAGCCCCACACGCCGAGCGGGTAGCTGATCGACTTCAGGAACGGCAGCATCAGGTCGGCCCGCGCGGGCAGCCCCATCGACAGCCCGCTCCTCACCCACGCCATGAACAGGTCGAGCACGCGCACGTTGTTCGCCTCGGACACGCTGAACGCCAGGTAGACGGCCGCGAACAGGCCGATCACCGACTGCCAGAAATACTTCTCGCGCGACGACATCCCGCGCGGGTCCTTGTGGACCACCTTGCGGTAATCGTCGACCCAGCCGATCACGCCGAAGCCGAACGTGACGAGCATCACGATCCAGATGAAACGGTTCGTCAGGTCGCCCCACAGCAGCGTCGCGACCGCGATGCCGATCAGAATCAGCACGCCGCCCATCGTCGGCGTGCCGGACTTGACGAGATGACTCTGCGGGCCGTCCTTGCGCACGGCCTGCCCGACCTTCATTTGCGTCAGCTTGCGGATCACCCACGGTCCGCACACGAGCCCGATGCCGAGCGCGGTGATGGTAGCCATCACCGCACGGAACGTCAGGTACGTGAACAAGCGCAAAAAGCTTGCGTCTCCTTGCAGCCATTGCGCCAGCGCCAGCAGCATGCTTCCTTCCTTCTACTCAGTGAGCGGCGGGCACCGTGCCCGCCGCAGGTTGGTTCGTCAGCGCGTCGACCACGCGCTCCATCTTCATGTACCGCGAGCCCTTGACCAGCACCGTCGCGTGCGCGCCGTAGCCGGCCGCGAGCAAGGCGGTCAGCAGCGCGCCGACGTCGCCGAAATGGCGGGCCGTGTCGCCGTACGCCGCGCATGCGTCGCGCGACGCATCGCCGAGCGCGAACAGCGCGTCGATGCCGCGCTCGCGCGCATAAGCGCCGATCTCGCGGTGAAAGGCCGGGCCTTCGTCGCCGACTTCGCCCATGTCGCCGATCACCAGCACGCGCGGCGCCGCCTGTGCGGCCAGCACGTCGATCGCCGCGCGCATCGAGTCGGGGTTCGCGTTGTAGGTGTCGTCGACGACCGTCGCGCCCGCGAGGCTGCCGACGTCCGCACGCCGCACCTGCAAGCGGCCCTTGACCGGCTCGAACGCTTCGAGCCCACGCCCGATCGCGGCCAGCTCGACGCCGGCCGCGAGCCCCGCGGCCGTGGCCGCCAGCGCGTTGCGCGCGTTGTGCTCGCCGAGCGCGCGCAGCCGCACGGTCAGCGCGCCGGACGGCGTGTCGATCGCGAGTTCGCCGCCGTGCAGACGGCCCGTGACTTGCGCGTCGACCTGCCGCTGCGCGTCGTGCAGCGCGAAATCGAGAATCCGGTTGCCGGTCGCCGCGACGCGCCAGATGCCCGCGTACGCATCGTCGGCCGGGAACACGGCGACGCCGTCCGGCGCGAGCGCGTGGATCACCGCCGCGTGTTCGAGCGCGACCGCCTCGACCGTCGCCATGAACTCCTGGTGCTCGCGCTGCGCGTTGTTGACGAGCGCGACGGTCGGCGCGGCGAGGCGCGCGAGCACGTCGGTCTCGCCCGGATGGTTCATGCCGAGCTCGATCACCGCGAGGCGGTGCGCGGCCGACAGCCGCAGCAGCGTCAGCGGTACGCCGATGTCGTTGTTCAGGTTGCCGGCCGTCGCGAGCCGTGCGTCGGCGCCGACCGCTGCCGCGAAGATCGACGCGATCATTTCCTTGACGGTCGTCTTGCCGTTGCTGCCCGTCACGGCGACGAGCGGCAGCGCGAAGCGCTTGCGCCAGCCATGCGCGAGCGCGCCGAGCGCGGCGCGCGTCTCGCCGCCTTCGACGACCGGCATCGCGAGGCCCGCCGGCACGTGCGCGACCAGCGCCGCGGCTGCGCCGCGCGCGGCCACGTCGCCGAGGAAGTCGTGCGCGTCGAAGCGCTCACCCTTCAGCGCGACGAACAGGTCGCCGGGGCCGGCCGTACGGCTGTCGGTCGATACGCGCTCGAACGTCGTGGCCGGATCGCCGTGAACGACGGCGCCGGGAATCAGGCGCGCGGCTTCGCCGAGACTGAGCATCGTCATTCGCCGCCTCCCTTGCCGTGGGTCGCGCGCGCCGCCAGCGCGAGCCGCGCGTGATCCTGATCCGAGAACGTGCGCTTCTTGCCCATGATTTCCTGCGTCGCTTCGTGGCCCTTGCCGGCCAGCAGCACGACGTCTTCGCGCGCGGCGCCGCGCACGGCCTGCAGGATCGCGCTCGCACGATCCTCGATGCGGCGTGCGCGATCGGGCGCCGTCATGCCCGCGACGATCTGGTCGATGATGCGCTGCGGATCTTCGCTGCGCGGGTTGTCGCTCGTGACGACGACTTCGTCGGCGAGCCGCTCGGCGATCGCGCCCATCAGCGGGCGCTTCGTCGCGTCGCGGTCGCCGCCGCAGCCGAACATGCAGACGAGCCGGCCGCCGCGCGCCGCCGCGATCGGGCGCAGGGCTTCGAGCGTCTTGTCGAGCGCGTCCGGCGTGTGCGCATAGTCGATCACCACCAGCGGCTCGTCGTTCTGCGGCCGACCGCCGAGCCGCTGCATGCGGCCGTTGACGGACTCGAGCCGCGCGATCTCGGCAACCGCCGCGTCGAACGGCACGTCGGCCGCGAGCAGCGAGCCGAGCACCGCGAGCAGGTTGCTGACGTTGAACGTGCCGAGCGTGCCGACCTCGACGTCGGCCTCGCCCCACGACGAGCGCAGCCGGAACGCGGTGCCCGCGGCAGTCGCGCGCACGTCGGTCGCGACCAGCTCGCGGTCGGCGCCGGCCGACGGCGCGTCGCCGATGCCGTACGCGATCGTGCGCACGCGTCCGGCCAGCTTCTCGAGCAGCCGGCGGCCCGCCGCGTCGTCGCGATTGACGACCGCCGCGCGCAGCCCGCGCCACGCGAACAGCTTCGCCTTCGCCGCCTCGTACGCGTCGAACGTGCGGTGATAGTCGAGATGATCCTGCGTGAGATTCGTGAACACCGCGATGTCGAACGCGGTGCCGTTCACGCGGCCTTGATGCAGCGCGTGCGACGACACTTCCATCGCGACGGCCTTCGCGCCCGCATCGCGCAGGCGCGCGAGGCTGCGCTGCAACTGCGGCGCGTCGGGCGTCGTGAAGCCGGTCGGCACGAGCTGGCCCGGCATGCCGCTGCCGAGCGTGCCGATCAGCGCGCAGGGCTGGTGCAGCGCCGTCAGCGCGGCGGCGATCCATTGCGTGCACGACGTCTTGCCGTTCGTGCCGGTCACGCCGATCGCGAGCAGAGCGTCGCTCGGATCGCCGTACCAGCCGCTCGCGATTTCGCCGGCGAGCTGGTCGAGGCCAGGCACCGCGAACGCGACCGGAACGGCCGGCGCGGCAGCGAGGCCTTCCGGTTGATACAGCACGGCGGCCGCGCCGCGGGCCACCGCATCGGCAATGAACGCGCGATTGTCGGCCCCGTCGACCGCATAGCCGAGAAACACGTCGCCGGCCTGCAGGCTGCGCGTGTCGGCATGCAGCTGCGCCGCGGGGGCCACATGCTGGCGCAGCCACGCAAGCGCGGCTGCGATCTGCTGATGCGCCGGATGAGAACTGCGAGCGGCGCTCATCGAACAACTCCTGGTGAATTACGTGTAGTGCTGGAAACGATCATATGCTTCGCGTGGCCGCTGCCGGCGAGCTTTTGCGGCCCCGACGCGGCGGGCGCCGCCGGCGCGGCGTCGCCCGATACGACGAGCTGCTTGATCGGCATGTTCGGCGGCACGTTCAGCGCGCGCATCGTATCACCCGCGATCGCCGAAAATACGGGGCCCGAGACCTGCCCGCCGAAGTGGCTGCCCGCGGTCGGCTCGTCCACCGACACCGCGACCACGATGCGCGGATTCGGCATCGGCGCCATCCCGACGAACGACGCGCGGTACTTGCGCGTGTAGCCATGACCTTCGTGCTTGTAGGCGGTACCGCTCTTGCCGCCGACGCGATAGCCGGGCACCGCGGCGTCCGGCGACGTGCCGCCCGGCGCAACGACGGTCTCGAGCATCGCGCGCACTTCGCGCGCGGTGGTCGGCGTGAATACCTGCGTGCCCGTGATCTGCTGATTGGGGTCGGTCTTGAAAATGGTCACCGGCATCAGTTCGCCGTCGTGCGCGATCGCGGTGTACGCGCGCGCCAGCTGGAACAGCGATACCGACAGCCCGTAGCCGTACGACATCGTCGCCTGCTCGATGCGGCGCCAGCTCTTCCACGGGCGCAGCCGGCCGGCCGCGGCGCCGGGGAAGCCGACCTTCGGCGCCTGGCCGAGGCCGATGCTCGTATACATGTTCCACATTTCCTCGGGCCGCATCGTCATCGCGATCTTGGTCGCGCCGATGTTGCTCGACTTCTGGATCACACCGCCGACCGTCAGCGTGCCGAAGCCCGCATCGTCGGTGATCGGCGCGCCGTCGAGCACGAAGTGCCCGTTGCCCGTCTCGACGAGCGTGTTCGGCGTCACGCGATGCAGGTCGAGCGCGAGCGACACGGTGAACGGCTTCATGATCGAGCCCGGCTCGAACACGTCGGTCAGGATCCGGTTGCGCAGCTGCTCGCCGGTCAGGCGCGTGCGGTCGTTCGGGTTGTAGGTCGGATAGTTGACCAGCGCGAGCACTTCGCCGGTGCGCACGTCGACGACCATCGCCGCGCCGGCCTTGGCCTTGAACTTCTCGACGGCGGCCTTCAGGTTCGCGTACGCGATGTACTGGATCTTGCTGTCGATCGACAGGTCGACGTCGGTGCCGTTGTGCGGCGGAATCTGTTCGGCGACGTCCTCGACGATGTGCCCCATCCGGTCCTTGATCACGCGACGCACGCCGGACGTGCCGGACAGCGACTTCTGGTCGCCGAGCTCGACGCCCTCCTGCCCTTCGTCCTCGACGTTCGTGAAGCCGATCAGATGGGCGGTGATCTCACCTTCCGGATAGAAGCGCTTGTACTCGTTGCGCTGATAGATGCCCGGGATGTCGAGCGCGGCGACCTTGTCGGCGACGTCGAGCGGCACCTGACGCTTCACGTAGACGAAGCCCTTGTCTTCCGACAGCTTGATGCGCAGCTCCTTCGGCGTCATGCCGAGCAGCTTGCCGAGCTGGTTGATCTTGGCGGCGTCGAGATCGTCCGGCACGGCGTCGGGAATGGCCCAGATCGCGCGCACGGGCAGGCTGGTCGCGAGCACGAGCCCGTTACGGTCGAGGATCTTGCCGCGCGTGGCCGGCAGCTCGATCGTGCGCTGATAGCGGCTCTCGCCCTGCTTCTGGTAGAACGCGTTGCCGGGGCCCTGGATCCAGAACGCGCGCGCGGTCAGCGCGACGAACGCCATGAACAGCAGGAACACGACGAGCTTCGAGCGCCACATCGGCAGGTGCACGCCGAGCACGGGGCTCGACGAGAATTTCACGTCCTGGCGCTTGTGCGACGGCTTCATCGTGCGCCCCCGCGGCCCTTCGCGCCGGCATCGGCCGACGCGGGAATCGGTGCGTCGATCGCCTTCGCGGCGCCCGGCGGCAGCGTCAGGTACTGCGTGCGGCCGGTCGTGATCGGCTGCATCTTCAGCGTATCGTTCGCGAGCTGCTCGATGCGGGAGGTCTTCGACAGCGCGCTCTGCTGATATTGAAGCTGCGCGTAATCCTGCTGGAGCTGACGCTCCTGCGACTGCGCGCGCTGCAGCTGGATGAAGATCTGGCGCTGCTGGTTCGTCGAATTGACGACCGACAACGCGCAACCCATCACGATGATCAGCAGGAAGATGTTGAAGCGGCTCATGGCGTGACGCGCTCCGCAATGCGCATCACGGCCGACCGGGCGCGCGGATTCGCGGCGACTTCCGCTTCGCTCGGAAACTGACGGCTGATGATCTTCAGAGGCGGGCTCGGGAGGTCGACGGCGCGAATCGGCAGGCGACGGTCGACCGCAGGCGCACTCGCGTGCGCCTGCATGAATCGCTTGACGATTCGATCCTCGAGTGAATGAAAGCTGATGACCACCAGCCGCCCCCCTTGCTCCAGCAACGACAATGCCGCGTCTAGTACGACTTGCAGGTCCGCAAGCTCTTGATTGACGTGAATCCGTATAGCCTGAAAGGTGCGGGTTGCCGGATCCTTGCCCTTCTCACGGGTTTTGACGACGTGACCCACGATTTGGGCAAGCTCGCCCGTGGTGTCGAGAGGCCCAAGACGGTCGGACTCTGCCCGGCGAGCAACAAGCGCCTTTGCAATCTGAAAAGCAAACCGTTCTTCCCCATAATCTCGTATCACCTCCGTCAATTCCTGCACCGAAGCCCGCGCGAGCCACTCGGCCGCCGACTCGCCGCGCGTCGGATCCATTCGCATGTCCAGCGGGCCATCGGCGCGGAAGCTGAAGCCGCGCGCTGGATCGTCCACCTGCGGCGAGGACACGCCCAGGTCCAGCAACACCCCCGACACCTTCTCGACACCGCGCGCCGCAAGCGCGTCGCGCATCGATGCAAAGCTGTCGTGCACGATCGAGAAGCGCGCATCCTCGATGCGCTGCGCCGTCTCGATCGCCCTCGGATCCTTGTCGAACGCGATCAGCCGCCCGCCCGGCGCGAGCCGCGCGAGCACCGCGCGGCTATGGCCGCCGCGCCCGAACGTGCCGTCGACATAAATGCCGTCCGGTCGCGTCACGAGCGAGTCGACCGCTTCGTCCAGCAATACGGTCCGATGCTGCAATTCGTTTCCCATCGCGGGCGTCTCCGTCACCGCAATCAGAACGTGAAATTCTTCAGCGCGTCGGGCATGCCCTGCGCCATCGCTGCCTGCTCCTTCGCGATGTAGGTCTGCGAATCCCACAGCTCGAAGTGACTACCCATTCCCAACAACATGACTTCCTTTTCCAGTCCGGCTGCCATTCGCAGCTCGGGCGATACGAGAATCCGGCCCGCGCTGTCGAGATCGACGTCCATCGCGTTGCCGAGAAAAATACGGCGCCACCAATGGGCGTCCATCGGCAGCGCGGCGATCTTGGCGCGAAACACTTCCCATTCCGGGCGCGGAAACAGCAACAGGCAGCCGTCCGGGTGCTTGGTCACAGTCACCCGTCCTTCTGCCTGTCCTTGCAGCGCTTCGCGATAGCGGGCCGGCACCGACATCCGGCCTTTCGCATCGAGCGTCAGCGCCGACGCCCCTTGGAACACGTTCCGCTCTCCCGTTCAGGGCACCGAAGCACCCGCCCAACGCTCAAGAATTTAGCCCGAATGGCCCGCCAAATCACACAAAAATACACTTTCTCACACTGTCTCCCACTTTAGAGGAAGGGTTTGGCACGGTCAAGGGAGCGGCCCGCTTTTTTGACGAATTTTGTTATTCAGAACAAGGACTTACGCGCGGTTGCTCATGCGGCCCTGCAAACTAAAAATCGTTATAAATGAATGGGCTAGTGCAACTTGTGAAGGTGATACGTGAGAAAGGCGGGCCAGACTGGCGTGCGGGCGGGGCTTTCGGGGGCGGGAAAACGCGGAAAAAGCGGGCGGTATCGTCGGCGGTGAACCGGAGCCGCGTCGTGCGCGGCCCCGGCCCGAAGATCACAGATAGTACGCAGTGCTGGTCATGACTTTCGAGGCGGCGCGCATCAGCATCCGAGCAGGCAGCGGCAATTCCACTCCGCCGGCATCGGTCGCTGCCTTGCCGTGCTTCACCTCGTCGATGCGCATCTGATCGACGATCGCGCGCGACGCGGTGTCCGCGGCCGGAAGCTCGGACAGGTGGCCTTCGAGGTGATTCTCCACCTGGCGCTCGGTCTCGGCCATGAAGCCCAGGCTGACCTTGTCGCCGAGCGTGCCGGCAGCCACGCCGATCGCCAGCGCACCCGCATACCAGAGCGGATTCAACAGGCTCGGGCGCGAGTCGAGCTCCTTCAGGCGGTGCGCGGTCCATGCGAGATGGTCCTCTTCCTCGCGCGCGGCTTCCTCGAACATCGCCTTCGCGGAGGCGGTGCGCGCGGTGAACTTCTGCGCCTGATAGAGCGCCTGCGCACAAACCTCGCCGACGTGGTTCACACGCATCAGCCCGGCGGCGTGCGTGCGCTCCGCGGGCGTCAGTTCGGCAGCCGGCGGCTGCGCGGGCACCGGCACCGGCCGGCTCATCCGGCTAATGCCGGTCAGCGACCTGAGGCCACGGTCGAATTCGCTGATCAGTTCGTCCAACACCATCCTGTTCTCCTGTCTGCGTGTGCTGCCGCGGGCGGCAAAAGGCACGTGCTCCGCTGCGTAACCGACTTGATTATTCAGCGGAAATTGCGGTTAACCCGTGATTTTAACCATTGTTGCATAAAGGAAACATGGCGACCTTGAGCCACGGCATTTCGCTTTGTCGGAAAAAGTGGCTTTGCTACATTACGAGCGACTTCTTGCGAAGTTGAAGGGGCTCGTCGACACAACATAACTATCCGCCCCGCCAAAAAAATTCAGTGATTCTTGGAGATCCGTTAATGAAAAAGTCGCTTCTCGCGCTCGTCGCGCTGGGCGCGTTCGCTGGCGCAGCCCATGCGCAAAGCAGCGTGACCCTTTACGGCATCATCGATGAAGGCTTCATCTTCAACAACAACGCGAAGGGCGGCCATCTGTACGGTCTGGCCAGCGGCGTGATGCAAGGCAGCCGCTTCGGCCTGCGCGGCACCGAAGATCTGGGCGGCGGCCTGAAGGCGATCTTCGTGCTCGAAAATGGTTTCGACGTGAACTCCGGCAAGCTCGGTCAAGGCGGCCTGATGTTCGGTCGTCAGGCTTACGTCGGCCTGTCGAGCCAGTACGGCACGGTCACGCTGGGTCGCCAGTACGACTCCGTCGTCGACTTCGTCGGCCCGCTCGAGGCAGGCGACCAATGGGGCGGCTACATCGCCGCTCACCCGGGCGACCTCGACAACTTCAACAACGCTTACCGTGTGAACAACGCGGTCAAGTACACGAGCGCAAACTACGGCGGCTTCACGTTCGGCGGCTTGTACAGCTTCGGCGGCCAAGCCGGCCAGTTCTCGAAGAATCAGGTCTGGTCGCTCGGCGCGGGCTACAACAACGGCCCGCTGGTCCTGGGCGTCGGCTACCTGAACGCACGTACGCCGGCGAACTACGGCGGCATCTTCAACACCGGCTCGTCCGATCCGGCGGCAAGCGGCAAGCCGGTCGTCTCCTCGCCGGTTTACGGCACGTACGCGAACAGCGCGAACACGTACCAGGTCATCGGCGCGGGCGGTGCATACACGTTCGGCGCGGCAACGATCGGCGCGACGTACTCGAATACGAAGTTCAAGGGCTTCTCGGCCGGTCAATACACGAACCAGACCGCGACGTTCAACAACGGCGAACTCAACTTCAAGTACCAGTTGACCCCGGCGTTGATCCTCGGCGCCGCGTACGACTACACGCAAGGCAGCAAGATCGACGGCAACTCGGCGGCCAAGTATCACCAGGGCTCGCTGGGCGTCGACTACTTCCTGTCGAAGCGCACCGACGTCTACGTGATCGGCGTGTATCAACACGCGTCGGGCAACGTGCTCGATTCGAAGGGCAACGTCGTTCAGGCAACCGCCGCGATCAACGGCCTCGACGCGTCGAGCACCAGCAACCAGGTCGCAGCCCGCGTCGGCATCCGTCACAAGTTCTAATCAGCTTGCCTGACAAGCCGCAGTGTCTTGAAGGCGCCTTCGGGCGCCTTTTTCTTTTTCGGTTGGGCGCGGTCGGCGTGTGGCGCGCGCGGCGCGAGCGCTTGCGTGCGCTATGCGCCGGCGACGCGGTTCGACGTGAGCGCTGCCTGAACGGCGCCGACGTTCGCTAGGCACCTGTCATTCGAAGCGAAGCGGGTGCATGGAATGGTCGCGGCCGCGCCGGCGGCCACCGCCCTCGGGGTCGAACGACCATCGTGGCGACGGCCACGTCCCGACGATATCTGCAGCGCGACGCGTCGCCCGCCCAAAATTAAAAAGCCCGGCACAAGGCCGGGCTCGCAGGTTCGAACGTCGACGTTACGCGCGGCCGTCGCGCAGTTCGCGCCGCAGGATCTTTCCGACGTTCGTCTTCGGCAGTTCCGTGCGGAATTCGACCAGCTTCGGCCGCTTGTAGCCGGTGAGCCGCTCCTTGCAGTACGCGAGGATGTCCTTGTCGGTGAGCGCCGGGTCCTTCTTCACGACGAACAGCTTCACCGCTTCGCCCGAGTGTTCGTCCGGTACACCGACGGCCGCCACCTCGAACACGCCCGGATGCGACGCCACCACGTCCTCGACCTCGTTCGGATACACGTTGAAGCCGGACACGAGGATCATGTCCTTCTTCCGGTCGACGATCTTCACGTAACCGCGCGCGTCCATCACGCCGATGTCGCCGGTCTTGAAGAAGCCGTCGGGAAACATGACCTTCGCCGTTTCATCCGGACGGTTCCAGTAGCCGGCCATCACCTGCGGCCCGCGAATGCAGATCTCGCCCGGCTCGCCGAGCGCGACGTCGTTGCCCGCATCGTCGCGGATCGCAATCTCGGTCGACGGCAGCGGCAAACCGATCGTCCCGCTGTATTCGGTGGCCGTCACCGGGTTGCAGGTCGCCACCGGCGACGTCTCCGACAGGCCATACCCTTCGACGATCGCCGTATGGGTTTTTTCGTACCAGCGCTTCGCGACGCCTTCCTGGATCGCCATCCCACCGCCGTTCGCGATCGCGAGCTTCGACAGGTCGAGCTGGCCGAAATCCGGATGGTTCAGCAGCGCGTTGTACAACGTGTTGACTGCCGGAATCGTCGAGATCTGGTAGCCCTTCAGCTCCTTGATCATGCCGCCGATGTCGCGCGGGTTCGGGATCAGGATGCCCATGCCGCCCGTGCGCATGGTCAGGAACCCGCAGACGGTCAGCGCAAACACGTGATAGAGCGGGAGCGCGACGACGGTGATGAACTGCTTCACGTCGGGGAATTTCTCATGCGCCGGATGGTGCCACGCGCCGGCTTGCAGCACGTTCGACACGATGTTGCGGTGCAGCAGCGTCGCGCCCTTCGCGACCCCGGTGGTGCCGCCCGTGTACTGGAGGAACGCGACGTCGTCCGGCGCGAGCTTCGGCGGTTTGAAGGTCTGCCGTGCGCCCTCCGACAGCGCGGCGTTGAAGCGCGTATACGACGGCAATTGCCACGGCGGCACCATCTTCTTTACGCGCCGCACGACATAGTTGACGAGCCAGCCCTTGATGCCCAGCAGGTCGCCCATCGATGCGACGACGACATGCTTGATCCCGGTGTTGGCGATCACGGCCTGAAGCGTCGACGCGAAGTTCTCGAGAATGACGATCGCCTCTGCGCCGCTGTCCTTCAGCTGATGCTCGAGCTCGCGTGGCGTATAGAGCGGGTTGACGTTGACGACCGTATAGCCGGCGCGAAGCACCGCGACGATCGCCACCGGGTATTGCAGCACGTTCGGCATCATCAACGCGACGCGCGCGCCGCGCTTCAGCCCGCGCGACTGCAGCCACGCGCCGAAATGTCGCGACAGCGCATCGAGTTCGCCGTACGTGATGCGCTTGCCCATGCAGACGAACGCGCTGCGATCACGATACTGGCGGAAGCTCTCGTCGAGCAGATCCGGGATGGATGGGTAGGGGGACGCGTCAATTTCGGCTGGAACGCCGGGTGGGTACGATTTCAGCCAAATTTTTTCCATGCCGCGCGTCTCCTCACTGATTTTCGAATGGTCGTGCTAAAACGCATCGTAGCGGCTCGCCCGTCCCGAGACAACAGGGTTAGATACCCACTTCCAACTTTCGATTGAATTCGTCAGATCATATCGCGATGTTCGGTCAAATCCGTTCTACTTCTACCAGGCAATCGTAAAACGTCGCCGAATTGCCGAGATCGGTCAGCGCCTGACTCGTCACTTCATTTGCGTTTCGGCCGTCCGCGGACAACTTCTTCCACCAGATCGACAAGCCCACGACCAGCCCCGCGCGCGCACGATCCGTGACCCTCGCGACGGCCTGCATCGAGCCGCGGTCGTTGAAGATTCGCACCATGCCGCCATCGCCGATGCCGCGCGACTCGGCGTCCGCGGGATGGATGTCGAGGTGCGGCTCGCCTTCCGTGTTGCGCAGGCTCTCGACGTTGACGAACGTGCTGTTCAGGAAGTGACGGGCCGGCGGCGAAATCATCGCGAGCGGGTAACGCGCGGCCAGTTCCGGCGACGCCTCGGCCGACTCGTACGGCGGCAGATAATCCGGCACCGGATCCAGGCCCATTTGCTCGAGTCGCGCGCTGTGGAACTCGCATTTTCCGGACGGCGTGCGGAAGCCGCCGTTTGCAAACGGCGCATCCGCGAGCTTGAGCTTCACCCAGCCCGCGTGCTTCAAGGTGTTCCAGTCGCTATCGAGCGTCGGGTCGTCCCAGCGGAGCGCCGCCTGAGCGACTTCTTCGTCGCTGTGATAGAGCGCCGGCTCGTCGAGCCCCATGCTGCGCGCGATGCCGCGGAAAATCTCCGTGTTCGGCCGCGCCTCGCCGACCGGCGGGATCGCGGGCAGGTTCGCCATCACGTAGGTGTGACCATACGATTTGTGGATGTCGAGATGCTCGAGTTGCGTCGTCGCGGGCAGCACAATGTCGGCGAAATCGACTGTATCCGTCTGGAAGTGCTCCAGAACGACTGTGAACAGGTCCTCGCGCGCGAACCCCGCTGCTACCTTCGACGAGTCCGGCGCGACGGCCACCGGGTTCGAGTTGTAGACGATCACCGCTTCCACCTTCGGCCCGAAGGCATCGTCGCCCGGATGCAGCAACGCGTCGCCAATCGCGTTCATGTTGATGATGCGCGGCAACTTGTGCGGCCAGCCGGGGATGAGATCCGGGCGCAACAAGGCGGCATGATCGATCGGCGCGAATTCCGACGACGACAGCAACAGCCCGCCGGCCCGATCGCGCCATGCGCCCGTGAGTGCGGGCAGGGATGCGATTGCACGCACTGCATTGCCGCCGCCGCGCACGCGCTGCATGCCGTAATTGAGGCGAATCGATGCCTTGCGCGTCGCGCCGTAGCGGCGCGCGAGCTCGATCAGTTCCGACGCGTCGATCCCGCAAATTTGGGCGACGCGTTCGGGCGGATAGGACAGCGCTCGCGCCTTCAGCGCCTCGAAGCCGACCGTATGGCGCGCGATGTAGTCGTGATCGAGCAGGTTCTCGGTAATTAGCACATTCATCATGCCCAAGGCGAACGCGCCGTCGGTGCCCGGCTTCAGCGCGATGTGCTGATGACACTTCTCCGCAGTCAACGAGCGATACGGATCGATCGCGACCAGGCGCGCCCCGCGACGCTTGGCTTCCTGCGCGCGTGTCCAGAAATGCAGACTCGACGCAATTGGATTGGCGCCCCAGATGAGGATCAGCTCGCTTTCCTCGAAATGTTCGAGGTGCATGCCGATATTTCCGCCATACGTGTAGCGCAGCCCTGCCGTGCCGGCCGCCGCGCAGATTGTGCGCTCGAGCCGCGACGCGCCGATTTTGTGGAAGAACCGTTGAGCAATGCCTTCGCCCTGCACGAGGCCCATCGTTCCCGCATAGCTGTACGGCAGGATCGACTCCGGCGAGCGCGCGGCGATTTCGCCGAGGCGGCGGCCGATCTCGTCGAACGCTTCGTTCCAGGTGATCGGCGCAAAACGCCCTTCCCCCTTCGCGCCGATGCGCTTGAGCGGAACGGTCAGACGGTCAGGATGATGAACGCGATCGGCATATCGGCTGACTTTCGTGCACAGCACGCCTTGGGTCGGCGGATGCTCGGGGTCGCCGGTGACCTTGATTGCCTTGCCGTTTTCGACGGTTACGCGCATCGCGCATGTGTCGGGACAATCGTGCGGGCAAACGGCCCGAGCTATCTGGGTAGCTCCGTTCATCGTTCTGGATCCTGCATCGGGGGAGATTGGCAGATTCTACGTGGACGCCCTTGATCAGGCTTCACTTCATCCGAATTTCCTGATTGTCCGTCGGAAATCGGGAAGGGGGATGGAATTTTGTTGGTATGGGATAGGGCTTCGGTACCGACCTAGACACGGCGTTACACCACTGAAATGATGGCTTTAGTCGCGGTGAGATCGTATTTTCAGAGCCACAAATGCAAAAACCCCCGCCTTTCGGGCGGGGGTTCTTGGCTTAGGGAGCCTGACGATTACCTACTTTCACACGGGAATCCGCACTATCATCGGCGTAGAGTCGTTTCACGGTCCTGTTCGGGATGGGAAGGGGTGGGACCGACTCGCTATGGTCATCAGGCAAAGAGGGTTGTTCTGCTGGCGTGGCCAACAGAACCAATCTGGGAAGAAGCAGTAATCTTGAGTTGTGTGTATCACACACGAGAATCCAACATGTCGCTCTGGATCGCGACCAGTGCTTTCGCACGGCGCCGATCTACAAGGCAGACTTGTTATAGGATCAAGCCTTACGGGCAATTAGTATCAGTTAGCTGAACGCATTACTGCGCTTACACACCTGACCTATCAACGTCCTGGTCTCGAACGACCCTTCAAGGGGATCTAGTCCCCAGGGATATCTCATCTTAAGGCGAGTTTCCCGCTTAGATGCTTTCAGCGGTTATCTCTTCCGAACATAGCTACCCGGCGATGCCACTGGCGTGACAACCGGTACACCAGAGGTTCGTCCACTCCGGTCCTCTCGTACTAGGAGCAGCCCCCTTCAAATATCCAACGCCCACGGCAGATAGGGACCAAACTGTCTCACGACGTTTTAAACCCAGCTCACGTACCTCTTTAAATGGCGAACAGCCATACCCTTGGGACCGGCTACAGCCCCAGGATGAGATGAGCCGACATCGAGGTGCCAAACACCGCCGTCGATATGAACTCTTGGGCGGTATCAGCCTGTTATCCCCAGAGTACCTTTTATCCGTTGAGCGATGGCCCTTCCATACAGAACCACCGGATCACTATGACCTGCTTTCGCACCTGCTCGACTTGTCGGTCTCGCAGTTAAGCACGCTTATGCCATTGCACTATCAGCACGATTTCCGACCGTACCTAGCGTACCTTCGTACTCCTCCGTTACGCTTTGGGAGGAGACCGCCCCAGTCAAACTGCCTACCATGCACTGTCCCCGACCCGGATCACGGGCCAAGGTTAGAACCTCAAACAAACCAGGGTGGTATTTCAAGGACGGCTCCACCGAAACTAGCGTTCCGGTTTCATAGCCTCCCACCTATCCTACACAGATCGGTTCAAAGTCCAATGCAAAGCTACAGTAAAGGTTCATGGGGTCTTTCCGTCTAGCCGCGGGTAGATTGCATCATCACAAACACTTCAACTTCGCTGAGTCTCGGGAGGAGACAGTGTGGCCATCGTTACGCCATTCGTGCAGGTCGGAACTTACCCGACAAGGAATTTCGCTACCTTAGGACCGTTATAGTTACGGCCGCCGTTTACCGGGACTTCAATCAAGAGCTTGCACCCCATCATTTAATCTTCCGGCACCGGGCAGGCGTCACACCCTATACGTCCACTTTCGTGTTTGCAGAGTGCTGTGTTTTTATTAAACAGTCGCAGCCACCAGTTTATTGCAACCCCTTCACCCTCCTGGCGCAGGCCAGTCAAGCTACAAGGGCGTACCTTATCCCGAAGTTACGGTACCAATTTGCCGAGTTCCTTCTCCCGAGTTCTCTCAAGCGCCTTAGAATACTCATCTCGCCCACCTGTGTCGGTTTGCGGTACGGTCATCGTTAGACTGAAGCTTAGAGGCTTTTCTTGGAACCACTTCCAATTGCTTCGCTCCCGAAGGAGCTCGCGCCACACCCTTGAATTGCGCACCCGGATTTGCCTAAGTGCCTTCTCCAATGCAGCGACCGGGACTTCCAACACCCGGACAACCTTCCGCGATCCGTCCCCCCATCGCATCTAACAATGGTGCAGGAATATTGACCTGCTTCCCATCAGCTACGCATTTCTGCCTCGCCTTAGGGGCCGACTCACCCTACGCCGATGAACGTTGCGTAGGAAACCTTGGGCTTACGGCGAGGGGGCCTTTCACCCCCTTTATCGCTACTCATGTCAGCATTCGCACTTCCGATACCTCCAGCACCCTTTACAAGGCACCTTCGCAGGCTTACGGAACGCTCTCCTACCATGCGTGCAAAGCACGCATCCGCAGCTTCGGTATATAGCTTAGCCCCGTTACATCTTCCGCGCAGGACGACTCGATCAGTGAGCTATTACGCTTTCTTTAAAGGGTGGCTGCTTCTAAGCCAACCTCCTGACTGTTTTAGCCTTCCCACTTCGTTTCCCACTTAGCTATATTTGGGGACCTTAGCTGGCGGTCTGGGTTGTTTCCCTCTTGACACCGGACGTTAGCACCCGATGTCTGTCTCCCGTGATTGCACTCTTCGGTATTCGGAGTTTGCTATGGCGGGGTAATCTGCAATAGACCCCCCAACCATGACAGTGCTCTACCCCCGAAGGTGAGACACGAGGCACTACCTAAATAGTTTTCGGAGAGAACCAGCTATTTCCAGGTTTGTTTAGCCTTTCACCCCTATCCACAGCTCATCCCCTAACTTTTCAACGTTAGTGGGTTCGGACCTCCAGTACGTGTTACCGCACCTTCATCCTGGCCATGGATAGATCACCTGGTTTCGGGTCTACGCCCAGCAACTGAACGCCCTATTCGGACTCGCTTTCGCTACGCCTGCCCTATACGGTTAAGCTTGCTACTGAACGTAAGTCGCTGACCCATTATACAAAAGGTACGCCGTCACCCCTTACGAGGCTCCGACTGTTTGTATGCATGCGGTTTCAGGATCTATTTCACTCCCCTCCCGGGGTTCTTTTCGCCTTTCCCTCACGGTACTGGTTCACTATCGGTCGATCACGAGTATTTAGCCTTGGAGGATGGTCCCCCCATCTTCAGACAGGATTTCACGTGTCCCGCCCTACTTGTCGCACACCTAGTTCTTTCATACTGTTTTCGCCTACAGGGCTATCACCTGCTATGGCCGCACTTTCCAGAGCGTTCGGCTAACAATACAAATAAAGAGTGCAAGGCTCATCCCATTTCGCTCGCCACTACTTTGGGAATCTCGGTTGATTTCTTTTCCTGCGGTTACTTAGATGTTTCAGTTCACCGCGTTCGCTTCTCTGGACCTATGTATTCAGTCCAGGATGACCCAAAAGGGCCGGGTTTCCCCATTCGGACATCTACGGATCAAAGCTCGTTTGCCAGCTCCCCGTAGCTTTTCGCAGGCTACCGCGTCCTTCATCGCCTGTGATCGCCAAGGCATCCACCACATGCACTTGTTCGCTTGACCCTATAACGAGTCTGTCTCATCGACAGTCGCTACAGGTTGAGTTCTCGCGTTGTGCCGTATTCCAATTAGAGCCGAACATGAAGTTCGAATCATCTTGAGATACATCGATACAATCACAACCCGGATAGTTTTCACGTCCATCTCAAGACGCTTCCACTATCCAAATTACTTACTTCTTCCAGATTGTTAAAGAACGACAGCCGATATGGTGTTACTCATATCACTCTGACTGGCTCAATCGCCAATGACAAAAGCTCGACGCGTCGAACGCTTGTCATTGAGGATTGGTGGAGGCAGACGGGATCGAACCGACGACCCCCTGCTTGCAAAGCAGGTGCTCTCCCAGCTGAGCTATGCCCCCATGAGTACAGATGCCTCAGGGTGTTACCGCCAGACAAATGGTGGGTCTGGTTGGATTCGAACCAACGACCCCCGCCTTATCAAGACGGTGCTCTAACCGACTGAGCTACAGACCCCTGAGTCTGTCTTTAAATTTACAGCCGATAAGCGTGAGCGCTCAACTTTGCGAGAAGCTCTGGAAAGGAGGTGATCCAGCCGCACCTTCCGATACGGCTACCTTGTTACGACTTCACCCCAGTCATGAATCCTACCGTGGTGACCGTCCTCCTTGCGGTTAGACTAGCCACTTCTGGTAAAACCCACTCCCATGGTGTGACGGGCGGTGTGTACAAGACCCGGGAACGTATTCACCGCGGCATGCTGATCCGCGATTACTAGCGATTCCAGCTTCATGCACTCGAGTTGCAGAGTGCAATCCGGACTACGATCGGTTTTCTGGGATTAGCTCCCCCTCGCGGGTTGGCAACCCTCTGTTCCGACCATTGTATGACGTGTGAAGCCCTACCCATAAGGGCCATGAGGACTTGACGTCATCCCCACCTTCCTCCGGTTTGTCACCGGCAGTCTCCTTAGAGTGCTCTTGCGTAGCAACTAAGGACAAGGGTTGCGCTCGTTGCGGGACTTAACCCAACATCTCACGACACGAGCTGACGACAGCCATGCAGCACCTGTGCGCCGGTTCTCTTTCGAGCACTCCCGAATCTCTTCAGGATTCCGACCATGTCAAGGGTAGGTAAGGTTTTTCGCGTTGCATCGAATTAATCCACATCATCCACCGCTTGTGCGGGTCCCCGTCAATTCCTTTGAGTTTTAATCTTGCGACCGTACTCCCCAGGCGGTCAACTTCACGCGTTAGCTACGTTACTAAGGAAATGAATCCCCAACAACTAGTTGACATCGTTTAGGGCGTGGACTACCAGGGTATCTAATCCTGTTTGCTCCCCACGCTTTCGTGCATGAGCGTCAGTATTGGCCCAGGGGGCTGCCTTCGCCATCGGTATTCCTCCACATCTCTACGCATTTCACTGCTACACGTGGAATTCTACCCCCCTCTGCCATACTCTAGCCTGCCAGTCACCAATGCAGTTCCCAGGTTGAGCCCGGGGATTTCACATCGGTCTTAGCAAACCGCCTGCGCACGCTTTACGCCCAGTAATTCCGATTAACGCTTGCACCCTACGTATTACCGCGGCTGCTGGCACGTAGTTAGCCGGTGCTTATTCTTCCGGTACCGTCATCCCCCGACTGTATTAGAGCCAAGGATTTCTTTCCGGACAAAAGTGCTTTACAACCCGAAGGCCTTCTTCACACACGCGGCATTGCTGGATCAGGCTTTCGCCCATTGTCCAAAATTCCCCACTGCTGCCTCCCGTAGGAGTCTGGGCCGTGTCTCAGTCCCAGTGTGGCTGGTCGTCCTCTCAGACCAGCTACTGATCGTCGCCTTGGTAGGCCTTTACCCCACCAACTAGCTAATCAGCCATCGGCCAACCCTATAGCGCGAGGCCCGAAGGTCCCCCGCTTTCATCCATAGATCGTATGCGGTATTAATCCGGCTTTCGCCGGGCTATCCCCCACTACAGGACATGTTCCGATGTATTACTCACCCGTTCGCCACTCGCCACCAGGTGCAAGCACCCGTGCTGCCGTTCGACTTGCATGTGTAAGGCATGCCGCCAGCGTTCAATCTGAGCCAGGATCAAACTCTTCAGTTTAAACCTGTTACTGTTTTCGGTTCCGTTAAGAACCGGTCGCTCACTCAAAGCTGACAGGTATATGAATCTCTTCATAAACCTGACTTACTTTAGTGTGAGACTCTTGATACTTTCGCTTTCTGATCCGAAGATCAGCCCGCTTCCATCAAGCGCCCACACTTATCGGCTGTTAATTTTTAAAGAGCATTTCTGCGAGGAACTTCGTGTTTCTCAGCAGCGCTGCGTTTTCAGCAGCAGAGAAGCGAGATTATGAACCGTCTTTCTTCACTCGTCAACAACTTTTTGAACTGCTTCGTTGTGACGGTGAGGGGTTCAGCTTCGTGTGCGTTCGGGTCACTACAACCACCCCAACCGCACCGCTTCCCTTCTTCTCCCGCGCCGCGTTTCCGGTAGCGCGAAAGAGGCGTGATTCTATGCACCCGCCCCTCGCAATGCAACCCCTTTTGTGAAAATATTTTGAAAAAGCCCCGCACGCTGCCGCGTGCGGGGCTTCAGGTCCGACACGTCGGATACCGCTGATTGCGTTCGTTAGGCAGCGCGTGGCGCTGCCGTCGCCCGAGTCAGCGGTTCTTGAATACCGGCTTCCGCTTCTCGACGAATGCCGCCATCCCTTCCTTCTGATCTTCCGTCGCAAACAGCGAATGGAACAGGCGGCGCTCGAAGTGGACGCCCTCGGCCAGCGTTGTCTCGTACGCGCGATTCACCGACTCCTTCACCATCATGACTGCCGGCAGCGAAAACTCGGCGATCGTCGTCGCAGCCGCAACCGCTTCGTCGAGGAGTTTGTCGGCCGGCAGCACACGCGACACGAGCCCGGCGCGCTCGGCTTCGGCCGCATCCATGAAACGTGCAGTCAGGCACATGTCCATGGCCTTCGCCTTCGAGACCGCGCGCGGCAGACGCTGCGTGCCGCCGGCGCCAGGCATCACGCCCAGCTTGATCTCCGGCTGGCCGAACTTGGCCGTATCGGCCGCGAAGATGATGTCGCACATCATCGCGAGTTCGCAGCCGCCACCGAGCGCAAACCCCGCCACGGCCGCAATGATCGGCTTGCGGATCTCGCGGACGGTCTCCCAGTTACGCGTGATGTAGTCGCCGCGGTACACATCCATATACGAATAGGTGGCCATCATGCCGATGTCGGCGCCGGCCGCGAACGCCTTCTCGCTGCCCGTCACGACGATCGCGCCGATTTCGTCGTCTGCGTCGAACGCCTTCAGCGCCGCACCCAACTCATCCATCAACGCATCGTTCAGCGCATTGAGCGCCTTCGGACGGTTGAGCGTGATCAATCCGACTCGCCCTCGGGTCTCCACCAGGATGTTCTCGTAAGACATCTATTTCTCCTCGATCAATGAAATGAGAAACGCCTCGCACACGCGAATAGTTTGATGCTAACATTCTCCGACCAACCGGTCGGTTAATTAATCGATCCAACCCTTCTCACTGTCCATCAGGCTGCCGTCATGACCCATGCACTGTTCACGAAGCACGAAGACACGCTGAAACACGCCCTCGCCGCCATCGAGAGCCGCGGGTACTGGAGCCCGTTTGCGGAAATGCCGAGTCCCAAAGTGTACGGGGAAAGCGCGAACGCCGATGGCGAAGCCGCGTTCAAAGCGCATCTCGGCAGCGTGTTCGAGCTCGACCAGCCGGCGTCCGGCGGGACCGTCGGCGCGGAGCAGTCGCCATACGGGATCCCGCTCGACATCCGCTATCCAAAATCGACGCCCGACGAGTTGATCGCCGCGGCAGCCGCGGCCCAACGTCAATGGCGTGAAGCCGGCGCGAGCGCATGGATCGGCGTCAGCCTCGAAATCCTGGCACGGCTGAATCGCGCGAGCTTCGAGATCGCCTACAGCGTGATGCATACGACGGGCCAAGCCTTCATGATGGCATTCCAGGCCGGCGGCCCGCACGCGCAGGATCGCGCGCTCGAAGCGGTCGCCTATGCCTGGGACGAGCTGCGCCGCATCCCCGCCGATGCGCATTGGGAAAAGCCGCAGGGCAAGAACCCGCCGCTCGCGATGCACAAGCGCTATACGATCGTCCCGCGCGGCACCGGCCTCGTGCTCGGCTGCTGCACGTTCCCGACCTGGAATGGCTACCCCGGCCTGTTCGCCGACCTCGCCACCGGCAACACGGTGATCGTCAAGCCGCACCCGGGCGCGATCCTGCCGCTCGCGATCACGGTCCGCATCGCCCGCGACGTGTTGCGCGAAGCCGGCTTCGATCCGAATGTCGTCACGCTGCTCGCGACCGAGCCGAACGACGGCGCGCTCGTGCAGGACCTCGCGCTGCGCCCCGAAATCAAGCTGATCGACTTCACCGGCAGTACGCAGAACGGCACGTGGCTCGAACGCCATGCTCACCAGGCGCAGGTGTACACGGAGAAAGCCGGCGTCAACCAGATCGTGATCGACTCGACCGACGACCTCAAGGCCGCGGCCAAGAACATCGCGTTCTCGCTGGCGCTGTACTCCGGCCAGATGTGCACGGCGCCGCAAAACATCTACGTACCGCGCGACGGCATCCAGACCGCGGATGGCCATGCGAGCTTCGACGACGTCGCCCAGGCCATCGCCGGCGCCGTGCAGAAGCTGACCGGCGACGCTGCACGCTCCGTCGAGCTGATCGGCGCGATCCAGAACGAAGGCGTGAGCGCGCGCATCGACGACGCCCGCAAGCTCGGCCGCGTGCTCGCCGACAGCCAGACGCTCGTGCATCCCACCTTCGCCAACGCTCGCGTGCGCACGCCGCTCGTGATGCACCTCGACGTGGCTGACCGCGCGAAGTTCACGCAGGAGTGGTTCGGCCCGATCTCGTTCGTGATCGCGACCGACTCGACCGCGCAGTCGCTCGATCTCGCCGGCGAGATCGCTGCCCAACACGGCGCGCTGACGCTGTCCGTCTACAGCACCGACGCCAACGTGCTCGACGCTGCGCACGAAGCGGCGATTCGCGGCGGCGTCGCGCTGTCGATCAACCTGACGGGCGGCGTATTCGTCAACCAGTCGGCCGCGTTCTCGGACTTCCACGGCACCGGCGCGAACCCGGCCGCCAACGCGGCACTGGCCGACCCGGCGTTCGTCGCCAACCGGTTCCGCGTCGTGCAAAGCCGAGTGCATGTTGCACCGAAGGCGGCGCCCGCGGAAGCTGGCCATACGGCATAAGCCGAACGGCCGAGGTGCAAATTCGGCCACGTTCTCTACCATGAACGAATCCGCCAACCGGCGGGTTCGTTGCACATCGACACGCCCGACACTCCCATGACCGACGCCTACATCTGCGACGCGATTCGCACCCCCATCGGCCGCTACGGCGGCGCCCTGAAAGACGTTCGAGCCGACGATCTCGGCGCGGTGCCGATCAGCGCGCTGATCGAACGTAACCGCGACGTCGACTGGACCGCGCTCGACGACGTGATCTACGGTTGCGCGAACCAGGCCGGCGAAGACAACCGCAACGTCGCGCGCATGTCGGCGCTGCTCGCCGGCCTGCCGAGCGCCGTGCCCGGCACGACGCTGAACCGGCTGTGCGGCTCCGGCATGGACGCCGTCGGCACGGCCGCGCGCGCGATCAAGGCCGGCGAGGCGCGCCTGATGATCGCGGGCGGCGTCGAAAGCATGACGCGCGCGCCGTTCGTGATAGGCAAGGCCGCCAGCGCGTTCGCCCGCCAGGCCGACATATTCGACACGACGATCGGCTGGCGTTTCGTCAATCCGCTGATGAAGCAGCGATACGGCGTCGATTCGATGCCGGAGACGGCCGAGAACGTCGCGGTCGATTACGACATCAGCCGCGCCGACCAGGATCTGTTCGCGTTGCGCAGCCAGCAGAAGGCCGCGCGTGCGCAGCAGGACGGCACGCTCGCGGCGGAAATAGTCGCGGTGACGATTCCGCAGAAGAAGGGCGACGCCGTCGTCGTGTCACGGGACGAGCACCCGCGCGAAACGTCGCTCGACGCGCTTGCCAAGCTCAAGGGCGTCGTCCGTCCCGACGGCTCGGTGACGGCCGGCAACGCGTCCGGCGTCAACGACGGCGCCTGCGCGCTGCTGCTCGCCAACGCGCAGGCCGCCGATCAATACGGGCTGCGCCGCCGCGCACGCGTCGTCGGCATGGCGACGGCCGGCGTCGAGCCGCGCGTGATGGGGATCGGTCCGGCGCCCGCGACGCAGAAGCTGTTGCGTCAGCTCGGCATGTCGATCGACCAGTTCGACGTGATCGAACTGAACGAAGCATTCGCGTCGCAAGGTCTTGCGGTGCTGCGCATGCTCGGGGTCGCCGACGACGATCCGCGCGTGAACCCGAACGGCGGTGCGATCGCGCTCGGCCATCCGCTCGGCGCATCGGGCGCCCGGCTGGTGACCACCGCGCTTCATCAACTGGAGCGCATCGGCGGCCGCTTCGCGCTCTGCACGATGTGCATCGGCGTCGGCCAGGGCATCGCGATCGCGATCGAACGCGTGTAACCGGCTCGCCGCGCGCCTATAACGAAGTCATGAAGGAGACACTGCATGTCATATGACGCGATCCAGCTGGAGTTCGATCGGGCCGCGAACGTGGCCACGGTCACCCTCAACCGTCCGGACAAGCTGAACAGCTTCACGCGCGCGATGCATCGCGAATTGCAGGCCGCGCTCGATGAGGTCGAGAAAGCCGGCGCCCGCGCGCTGATCCTGACCGGCGCGGGCCGCGGCTTCTGCGCGGGCCAGGACCTTGCCGATCTCGACTTCACGCCCGGCGCTTCGACCGATCTGGGCGCGCTGATCGACGAGCATTTCAATCCGCTGATCCGTCGCCTGCAGCGCATGCCGATTCCGGTCATCGCGGCCGTGAACGGCACGGCCGCCGGCGCGGGCGCGAACCTGGCGCTCGCGTGCGACCTGGTGTTCGCCGCCCGCTCGAGCAGCTTCATCCAGGCGTTCGTGAAGATCGGCCTCGTGCCCGACTCGGGCGGCACGTGGTTCCTGCCGCAGCGCATCGGCATGGCGCGCGCGCTCGGATTGGCACTGACAGGCGACAAACTCGGCGCCGAGCAGGCCGAGCAATGGGGCTTGATCTGGCGCGCGGTCGACGACGATACGCTTGCCGCGTCGGTCCGTCAGGTCGCTAACCAGCTCGCCCAGCAGCCGACGCTCGCGATCGCATCGATCAAGCAATCGATGCGCGACAGCATCAGCAACACGCTCGACCAGCAACTCGACGTCGAGCGCGACCTGCAGCGCAAGCTCGGCCAGTCGTACGACTATTCGGAAGGCGTCAAGGCGTTCATCGAGAAGCGCGCGCCGCGCTTCGAGGGGCGTTGACATGACAGCCGCCCTTCACCCACTCGACCCCGATGCGCTCGCGCGCGCGACTGCGCAGGCCATGTACGAGACGGACGCCTGCAGCCGTGCGTTCGGCATGGAAATCGCCGAGGTGCGCGCCGGCTACGCACGTCTGCACATGCGCGTGCGGCCGGAATTCCTGAACGGGCATCAGACCTGCCACGGCGGCATCATCTTCACGCTCGCCGACTCGACGTTCGCGTTCGCATGCAATTCGTACAACCTGAATACCGTTGCGGCCGGCTGCTCGATCGAGTACCTGCGGCCGGTCCACGGCAACGACGTGCTGACGGCCGAGGCAACCGAGCAGACGCGCAGCGGCCGGCACGGCATCTACGACGTGCGCGTCATGAATCAGGCCGGCGAGACCGTCGCGATGTTTCGCGGCAAGTCGGCGCAAATCAAGGGCACGGTGCTGCCTGAAGATCGCTGACGCCCGCGGCTCGCACATAACAAACACTGGAGACACGCATGACTACCGCGCTACCGCTCGAGCCGATCGAGACCGCCTCACGCGACGAACTGACTGCGCTGCAGCTCGACCGCCTGAAATGGTCGCTTCGGCACGCCTACGAAAATTCCCCGGTCTATCGCAGCAAGTTCGACGAAGCGGGCGTTCATCCGGACGATCTGAAAACGCTCGCCGATCTGGTGCGCTTCCCGTTCACGACCAAGAGCGACCTGCGCGACAGCTATCCGTTCGGGATGTTCGCGGTGCCGCAAGACCAGATCTCGCGCATTCACGCGTCGTCGGGCACGACCGGCAAGCCGACCGTCGTCGGCTATACCGCGCGCGACATCGATACGTGGGCCGATCTCGTCGCGCGCTCGATCCGCGCGGCCGGCGCCCGCCGCGGCGACAAGGTCCACGTCAGCTACGGCTACGGCCTGTTCACCGGCGGCCTCGGCGCGCATTACGGCGCCGAACGCGCGGGCCTCACGGTGATTCCGTTCGGCGGCGGGCAGACCGAAAAGCAGGTGCAGCTGATCCAGGACTTTCGGCCCGACATCATCATGGTGACGCCGAGCTACATGCTGTCGATCGCCGACGAGATCGAGCGCCAGGGCCTCGATCCCGCGCAGAGCTCGCTGCGCATCGGCATCTTCGGCGCGGAACCGTGGACCAACGACATGCGCACGGCCATCGAGCAGCGCATGGGCATCGACGCGGTCGATATCTACGGGCTGTCCGAGGTGATGGGCCCGGGCGTCGCGTCGGAATGCGTGGAGACCAAGGACGGCCCGACCATCTGGGAAGACCATTTCTATCCGGAAATCATCGATCCGGACACCGGCGCGGTGCTGCCGGACGGCGAACTGGGCGAGCTGGTGTTCACGTCGCTGACGAAGGAAGCGCTGCCGATCATCCGCTACCGGACGCGCGACCTCACGCGCCTGCTGCCCGGCTCCGCACGCACGATGCGCCGGATGGAAAAAATCACCGGCCGCTCGGACGACATGATGATCGTGCGCGGCGTGAACGTGTTCCCGACGCAGATCGAAGAGCAGCTGCTGAAACAGCGCGCGCTCGCGCCGCACTACCAGATCGTGCTGACGAAGGAAGGCCCGCTCGACGTGCTGACGCTGAACGTCGAGCCGTGCCCGGAGACGGCTCCCGACACCGCGGCGATCCGCGCGGCGAGCCACGCGCTCGCGCACGACATCAAGTCGCTGATCGGCGTGACCGCGGTCATCAACGTGCTGCCGGTCAACGGGATCGAGCGCTCGGTCGGCAAGGCCCGACGCGTGATCGACAAGCGCAAGGGCTGAACCCGCAGCGCGGCTTCGTGACGGGCCGCGCGCGCACGGATGCCGGCGCCGCTCGCCGCAGCCCAGCCCGCTCGCCACGTTCCGCGATGAAAAACACCCCAAAGGCCGGATCGACGATCCAGCCTTTGGGGTGCAGCAATTCGAGGCCGTGTCGGCACGCCGGCTACAGCTTTACGTCGGCGCGGTCGCGCATCACGAATTCGGGAACAGCAGCCACATCCGGCCAACCTGCTTCATCCGGCCGGCCTGGTCGCCCGCATCGTCGCCGAGCCCCCAGAAATAGTCGGCGCGCACGCCGCCGCGGATCGCGGAACCCGTGTCCTGCGCGAACACGAGCCGGTTCATCGGTGTATTCGTCAACGGGCGTGTGGTCTGCAGGAACACCGGCGTGCCGAGCGGGATCGACGACGGATCGACCGCGATCGAGCGCTCCGGCGTGAGCGGCACCCCGAGCGCGCCGATCGGGCCTTCCGCGCCACCGTGCGGTGCATCTTCCTTGGTCGGCATGTCGCGGAAGAACACGAAGCGCGGGTTCGTGTCGAGCAGCGCGTCGACGCGTGCCGGATTCGCCTTCGCCCATGCCTTGATGCCCTGCATCGTCGCCTGCGCGGGCGTCAGCTCGCCGTGATCGATCAGCCATTTGCCGATCGAGCGGTACGGCTGGTTGTTGGTGCCGCCGAAGCCGACGCGCATCACCGAACCGTCGTCCAGCAACACGCGCCCCGAACCTTGGACCTGCAGGAAGAACGCCTCGATCGGATCGTCGACCCACACGAGTTCGTTGCCGTTCAGAATGCCCGCGCGCTCGAGCTGCGCGCGCGCCGGCAGCGCGGTGCCCGCGCGATAGCCGGCCGGCCAGCGGTACAGCGCGTACTGGTAAGGACCGCGACGCACCCGCGAGCCGTGCAGCAGCGGTTCGTAATAGCCGGTCACGAGACCGTCCAGCGTACCGTCGGTATTGGCGAACTGAAACGGCGTGAAATACGTTTCGAAGAATGCGCGCGCGCTGCTCACGTCCAGCTCGTCGAGCCGGTTGGCGGCTGCGCACGCGCGTTGCCAGGCCGGCTGGCGCGCGAGCCGCACGCAGTTCTGCCGCAACGCGGCCGTCGCACCGATCAGCGCATCGTCCTGCCAGCCCGGCACCTGCTGCCAGGCCACCGGCGTCAGTCGCTGCGCGGCGACCTGCCCCGGCACGATCGCCGCGCCCGTCGGCGGCTTGAGCGCCGACGTCCGCGTCGGCGCGCTGCCGCATGCCGCGAGCAGCGCGGCCGCCGCGGCGGCGGCCAGCCAGCCGGCCGCCCGGGCGCCAAACCACATACAATGTCCGTTCTTGATGGAAACCGCCATGTCAGATTTTCTCGACCAATATCCGATGCTCATCTTCGGGCTCGAAGCTTTCGTCGCGCTTGCGCTGCTGATCTTCATCGTCGTGTGGACGTCGTCGGGCAGAAAGAAACACGCACGCGACAACGACCGCCAGCCGCGCTGAGCGCCCGCCGCACGCTCAATGCAGCGTGCGCGGCATGTGCAGCGCAAATTCTTCGACGGGCGCCTCGAACCGCTCACCGTCTTCCGCCACGCAGAAATACGCGCCGCGCATCGTGCCGACCGGCGTCGCGATCACGGCCCAGCTCGTGTACTCGAAATGTTCGCCCGGCTGCAGCAGCGGCTGGTGCCCGACGACGCCGAGCCCCTTCACTTCCTGCACGTGATTTTCGCTGTCCGTGATGATCCAGTGACGGGCGATCAGTTGCGCTGCAACCTGCCCCGTATTGCGGATGGTCAGCGTGTACGCGAATGCGTATTGACGTCGATCCGGGTCGGATTGTTCCGGCAAGTAACTGGTTTTCACCGAAACGGTGAACTGATACTGACTCATGGTGTTTCCGCTGTAGGTAACCGCCCGCGCCATCTGTAGCGCCGGGCCGCGGCGCGCCGCACTGGTTCGGCATTCTATGCGCAATCGGGCCGCCACCGCACGGCTCGCCGCCGCGCACGCGGTCGCCGGACGGTAGAATGGCGGTTTTGCGCCGCAGCGTCCCCCGCTCCCCTGTCATGACCCAATTCCGCATCGCTCCCAGCATCCTGTCGGCCGACTTTGCACGGCTCGGCGAAGAAGTCCGCAACGTGGTCGCCGCCGGCGCCGACTGGATTCACTTCGACGTGATGGACAACCATTACGTGCCGAACCTGACGATCGGCCCGCTCGTCTGCGAAGCGATCCGCCCGCACGTGCAGGTGCCGATCGACGTGCATCTGATGGTGCGCCCGGTCGATCGTATCGTGCCCGATTTCGCGAAAGCCGGCGCGAATCTGATCAGCTTCCACCCGGAAGGCTCGGACCACATCGACCGGACGCTGTCGCTGATCCGCGACCACGGCTGCAAGGCCGGCCTCGTGTTCAATCCGGCCACGCCGCTGAACTATCTCGACCACGTGATGGACCGCCTCGATTTCGTGTTGCTGATGTCGGTGAACCCCGGCTTCGGCGGCCAGTCGTTCATCCCGGAAACGCTGAACAAGCTGCGCGAAGCGCGCGCGCGCATCGACGCGTACACCGAACGCACGGGCCGCGAGATCCTGCTCGAGGTGGACGGCGGCGTGAAGACCGACAACATCGCGGAGATCGCGGCAGCCGGCGCCGACACGTTCGTCGCGGGCTCGGCGATCTTCGGCAAGCCCGACTATCGCAAGGTGATCGACGAGATGCGCGCGGCACTCGCGACGGTCGAGCGGAGCTGACGCCGTGGCCGATTCCTCGCTCGACGCTTGCGCGCCGCCCGACACCGGCGCCCCGATCCGTTTCGCGGCGCCGCGCATCGATGCGGCGCTGATCGACCTCGACGGCACGATGGTCGACACGGCCGACGATTTCACGGCCGGGCTGAACGGGATGCTCGCGCAGCTCGGCGCGCCGGCCACGTCGCGCGACGAGGTGATCGGCTACGTCGGCAAGGGCTCCGAGCATCTGATCCAGAGCGTGCTGGCGCCGCGCTTCTCGCAGGCCGACGCGCAAGCGCGCTTCGACGATGCGCTCGCGATCTACCAGGCCGAGTACGCGAAGATCAACGGCCGGCACACGCGGCTCTATCCGGAAGTGACCGCCGGCCTCGATGCGCTGCATGCGGCCGGCATCCGGCTCGCGTGCGTGACGAACAAGCCGCACCGCTTCGCGCTCGAGCTGCTCGAGCAATACGGGCTGATCGATCGTTTCGGCATCGTGCTCGGCGGCGACAGCGTCGCGCGCAAAAAGCCCGATCCACTGCCGATGCTCGCGGCATGCGACGCGCTCGGCGTGGCGCCGCACACGGCGGTCGCGATCGGCGACTCGGAGAACGATGCGCTGGCGGGCCGCGCAGCCGGGATGGCGACGCTGACGGTGCCGTACGGCTACAACCACGGCAAAGCTATACAAACGATAAATTCGGATGGTATAGTCGATTCGTTGCTGGTCGCAGCACGCGCGATCGCCGCGCACAACGCCGGCCGGCCAACCATCTGATTATTTCTTCCATCCGCATGTTTCTGAATAAAAAACGGAGTCTGAGCAGCATCGACCGGGGAGCCTGGCCCTGGCGTCGCTGGTCGCGCTGACCTCTTCGATGAGGTACGCTGAAGCCCGTCTTCAGCGCCGTTTTTTATCTCGCTGCGCATCCGCGCGCCGATCGTCGCACCACCTCCGAGTTCTACCGCATCCGAACGCCTGCGTTCAGGATCGGCCGCAGGCTCGCGACGCTCACGCCCGGAGTGCCGGCCGGCAACAGGCACTTCTCGATCGACCGCCCTTTCGCCGACGGCAGCCGCGCAGCGTCAAGTGATCCCTGGCGCACGCCGCCGCTCGTCCCGAACAGGACCGGAACATGACCGAACTCGAATTCCAATCGCTTGCGAACGAAGGCTACAACCGCATTCCGCTGATCGCGGAAGCACTCGCCGACCTCGAAACGCCGCTGTCCCTCTACCTGAAGCTGGCGCAGCCCGAACGCGCGGGCGCCAACTCGTTCCTGCTCGAATCGGTGGTGGGCGGCGAACGCTTCGGCCGCTACTCGTTCATCGGCCTGCCGGCACGCACGCTGGTGCGCGCCCGCAACGGCGTGTCCGAAGTCGTGCGCGACGGCGAGGTGATCGAAACGCACGACGGCGACCCGTTCGCCTTCATCGAGTCGTTCCAGGCGCGCTTCAAGGTCGCGCAGCGCCCGGGCCTGCCGCGCTTCTGCGGCGGCCTGGCCGGCTATTTCGGCTACGACGCCGTGCGCTACATCGAGAAGAAGCTGGCGAACACCGCGCCGCGCGACGATCTCGGCCTGCCCGACATCCAGCTGCTGCTCACCGAGGAAGTCGCGGTGATCGACAACCTCGCCGGCAAGCTGTACCTGATCATCTATGCCGACCCGGCGCAGCCCGAGGCGTACACGAAGGGCAAGCAGCGCCTGCGCGAACTGAAGCAGCGCCTGCGCACGACGGTGCAGCCGCCCGTCACGTCGGCGAGCGTGCGTACCGAGACGTTCCGCGAATTCAAGAAGGAAGACTATCTGGCCGCCGTGCGTCAGGCGAAGGAATACATCGCGGCCGGCGAGCTGATGCAGATCCAGGTCGGCCAGCGGCTGACCAAGCCGTACCGCGACAATCCGCTGTCGCTGTATCGCGCGCTGCGTTCGCTGAACCCGTCGCCGTACATGTATTACTACAACTTCGGCGATTTCCACGTGGTCGGCGCATCGCCGGAAATCCTCGTGCGCCAGGAAAAGCGCGGCGACGACCAGATCGTCACGATCCGGCCGCTGGCCGGCACGCGCCCGCGCGGCAACACGCCCGAGCGCGACGCCGAACTCGCGACCGAATTGCTGAACGACCCGAAGGAAATCGCCGAGCACGTGATGCTGATCGACCTCGCGCGCAACGACGTCGGCCGCATCGCGCAGATCGGCTCGGTGCAGGTGACCGACAAGATGGTGATCGAGAAGTACTCGCACGTGCAGCACATCGTCAGCTCGGTCGAGGGCAAGCTCAAGCCCGGCATGACGAACTACGACGTGCTGCGCGCGACGTTCCCGGCCGGCACGCTGTCGGGCGCGCCGAAGGTGCGCGCGATGGAGCTGATCGACGAGCTCGAGCCGGTCAAGCGCGGGCTGTACGGCGGCGCGGTCGGCTACATGTCGTTCTCGGGCGAGATGGACCTCGCGATCGCGATCCGCACGGGCCTGATCCACAACGGCAACCTGTACGTGCAGGCGGCGGCGGGCGTCGTCGCCGACTCGGTGCCCGAATCCGAATGGCAAGAGACCGAAAACAAGGCGCGCGCGGTGCTGCGTGCGGCCGAACAGGTCCAGGACGGCCTCGATAGCGACTTCTGACCGGAGACTGACCATGCTGCTCATGATCGACAACTACGACTCGTTCACCTACAACCTGGTCCAGTACTTCGGCGAACTGGGCGAGGACGTGCGCACCTACCGCAACGACGAAATCACGCTCGACGACATCGCGCGCCTGAACCCCGACACGATCTGCCTGTCGCCCGGCCCGAGCAACCCGCAGCACGCGGGCATCACGCTCGACGTGCTGCACGAGTTCGCGGGCAAGAAGCCGATTCTCGGCGTGTGCCTCGGCCACCAGGCGATCGGCGAAGCGTTCGGCGGCCGCGTCGTGCGCGCGAAGACCATCATGCACGGCAAGGTGAGCCGGATCGAAACCGACGGCCGCGGCGTGTTCGCCGATCTGCCGAAGCATTTCGACGTCACGCGCTACCACTCGCTCGCGATCGAGCGCGAATCGCTGCCCGACTGCCTCGAAGTGTCCGCGTGGACGGACGACGGCGAGATCATGGGCGTGCGCCACAAGACGCTGCCGATCGAAGGCGTGCAGTTCCATCCGGAATCGATCCTGTCCGAGCATGGCCACGCGCTGCTCGAGAACTTCCTGAAACAGCATCGCGCAGCCGCCCGCGCGAGCGCGCCGGCCGCCTGACCGGAGACGCACGATGACGATTACCCCGCAGGAAGCGCTGCAGCGCACGATCGAACACCGCGAAATCTTCCACGACGAGATGCTGCACCTGATGCGGCTCATCATGCGCGGCGACATGTCGCCCGTGATGGCGGCCGCGATCATCACCGGCCTGCGCGTGAAGAAGGAGACGATCGGCGAAATCGCCGCCGCCGCGACCGTGATGCGCGAGTTCGCACACCACGTCGAGGTGCCGGACAACTCCAACTTCGTCGACATCGTCGGCACGGGCGGCGACGGCGCGCACACCTTCAACATCTCGACCGCGTCGATGTTCGTGACGGCCGCGGCAGGCGCGAAGGTCGCGAAGCACGGCAACCGCGGCGTGTCGAGCAAGTCCGGCAGCGCCGACGTGCTCGAGGCGCTCGGCGTGAACATCGACCTGCAGCCGGATCAGGTTGCCGCGTCGATCGCCGAAACCGGCATGGGCTTCATGTTCGCGCCGAACCATCATCCGGCGATGAAGAACATCGCGGCCGTGCGCCGCGAGCTCGGCGTGCGGACGATCTTCAACATCCTCGGCCCGCTGACCAATCCGGCCGGCGCACCGAACCAGCTGATGGGCGTATTCCACGCCGACCTCGTCGGCATCCAGGTGCGCGTGATGCAGCGCCTCGGCGCGCAGCACGTGCTGGTCGTGTACGGCAAGGACGGGATGGACGAAGTGTCGCTCGGCGCGGCCACGCTGGTCGGCGAATTGCGCGACGGGCAGGTGCACGAATACGAGATCCATCCGGAGGACTTCGGGCTCCAGATGGTGTCGAACCGCACGCTGAAGGTCGAAAATGCCGACGAATCGCGCGTGATGCTGCTCGGCGCGCTCGACAACCAGCCGGGCGTCGCCCGCGAGATCGTCACGCTGAACGCCGGCACCGCGCTCTACGCGGCCAATGTCGCCGCGTCGATCGCGGACGGCATCCAGCTCGCCCGCGAAGCGATCGCGAGCGGCAAGGCGCGCGCGAAAGTCGACGAACTCGTGCGCTTCACGCAGCAGTTCAAGCGCTGACTCCCCTCACGAATCCAGCAGGAACCCACATGAGCGACATTCTCGACCGAATCATCGCAGTCAAGCGCGACGAAGTCGCGGCAGCCATGCGCAGCACGCCGCTCGAGGCGCTGAAACTCGAAGCATCGGCGCGCGACCTGCGCGACTTCGTCGGCGCGCTGCGCGCGAAGCAGGCCGCCGGCCAGCCCGCGGTGATCGCCGAAGTGAAGAAGGCGAGCCCGTCGAAGGGCGTGCTGCGCGAGCATTTCGTGCCGGCCGACATCGCGCGCTCGTACGCGACGCACGGCGCTGCATGCCTGTCGGTGCTGACCGACGAACAGTTCTTCCAGGGCAGCGTGCGCTACCTCGAGGAAGCGCGCGCGGCCTGCACGCTGCCGGTGCTGCGCAAGGACTTCATCGTCGACGCGTACCAGATCCTCGAGGCGCGCGCGATGGGCGCCGACGCGATCCTGCTGATCGCGGCCGCGCTCGACACGCCGCTGATGCAGGAACTCGAAGCGTATGCGCACTCGCTCGGCCTCGCGGTGCTGGTCGAGGTTCACGACCGCAACGAGATGGAACAGGCGCTCACGCTGAAGACGCCGCTCGTCGGCATCAACAACCGCAACCTGCGCACCTTCGAGACGACGATCCAGACCACGCTCGACATGCTCGACATGGTTCCGGCCGACCGCATGGTCGTAACCGAGTCGGGCATCCTGTCGCGCGCGGACGTCGACACGATGCGCGCGGCGAACGTGAACGCGTTCCTCGTCGGCGAAGCGTTCATGCGCGCGGACGAGCCGGGCGCGGCACTCGCGCGGATGTTCTTCTGATGGCGATCGAACGGGAGATCAAGCTCGCGCTGCCGGCCGGTCAGGCCGAGGCCGCGCGGCACTTTTTCGAAACGCTGACCGGCGAAACCGGCCAGACCATCACGCTCGCGAACGTCTATTACGACACGCCCGAGCTCGCGCTCGCCCAGTCGAAGAGCGCGGTGCGCGTGCGCCGCACGCCGCACGGCTGGCTGCAGACGTTCAAGACGGTCGGCATCGCCGAGGCCGGCCTGCATCGCCGCCATGAATGGGAGCTGCCGGTCGCCGGCGACGCGCTCGAAATCGACGCGCTCGTCGCCGCCTGCGACGTGCCGGAAGCCGCGACCGCATTGCGCGACGCGGCGCCCGCCCTGCACGCGCTGTTCCGCACGGATTTTTCGCGTACGCTGTGGCGCGTCGCAATCGGCGGCGCGACCGTCGAGGCGGCGGTGGACGTCGGCGAGATCGTCGTTCAGACGCAAAGCGATACGCGCCGCGAACCGATCAGCGAAATCGAACTCGAACTGATCGACGGCCCGGAAGCGGCGCTCGCGACGCTCGCCGCCGAATTGCAGCAGGCGCTGCCGGGCCTCGCCCCCGAAAACATCAGCAAGGCGCAGCGCGGCTACCGGCTGCGCGCGCAATAACCCGCATCACGCATGGCAACCCGCAAGACTCTCCGTACGCCGCAACAGGCGTCGCTGTTCGACGATCCCGCGCCGGAACCGGCGCAGCACGATGTTCCCGCCGCCGCACCCACGCGTGCGCGCACCGGCAAGAAGGCCGCGGAAGCGGCTCCGGCGCGCGCCGCACAGCCGCAGGCCGGCGCCGCCGACGTCCCGCACCTCGCCGCCCAATTCGACGCGCTGCCGGCCGTCTGGCGCGACGTGCTGAAGCCGTTCACCGACAGCGACGCGTATGCGCCGCTGTGTCGCTTCGTCGACGACGAGCGCGCCGCCGGCAAGACGGTCTATCCGACCGACGTGTTCCGCGCGCTGCGCCTGACGAGCCCGGACGACGTGAAGGTCGTGATCCTCGGCCAGGACCCGTACCACGGCGACGATCGCGGCACGCCGCAGGCCCATGGCCTCGCGTTCTCGGTGCCGCCGGCCGTGCGCACGCCGCCGTCGCTGCGCAACATCTTCAAGGAAATCGCGGCGAACTTCGGTCACGACACGCCGCGCCACGGCTGCCTCGACACGTGGGCACGCCAGGGCGTGCTGCTGCTCAACACCGTGCTGACGGTCGAGCGCGGCGCCGCCGCGAGCCACGCGAAGCGCGGCTGGGAGCAATGCACGGACACGCTGATCCGCGAGCTGGCCGGCCGTCATCGCGGCCTCGTGTTCATGCTGTGGGGCGCGCATGCGCAGGCGAAGCGCGCGCTGTTCGATGCGAACGCCCATTGCGTGCTCGAGGCGCCGCATCCGTCGCCGCTGTCCGCGCACCGCGGCTTCCTCGGCTGCCGTCACTTCGCGCTCGCGAACGAGTATCTGGTCGAAGCGGGCCGCGAACCGATCGACTGGCGGCTTCCGGAGATCGCCGAAACGCTCGCCTGACGCACGTCGCCGGCTTGGCGTGGGCGCCGGCCGCAACGCAAAAACGCCGCGCCCTGTCGGGACGCGGCGTTTTCGTTTGACGACGCAGCGCGGCACGGCCGCGCATCTGCGCACCTCTGCGCACCTCTCCGCATTACACGGCGGCGATCGCCTCGCGTGCACCGGCGAGCGCGGCGCTCTGCGCATCGGGCCCGAGGTTCAGGCCTTCGGCGTGGATGAAGCTTACGTCGGTCAGGCCGATGAAGCCGAGGAAGGTGCGCAGGAACGGCGTCTGGCTGTCGTTCGGCGTACCGAGGTACTTGCCGCCGCGCGCGGTGACCACGTGCACCTTCTTGCCCTTGATGAGGCCTTCCGGACCGTTCTCGGTATAGCGGAACGTGACGCCGGCACGGGCGATCCAGTCGAAATACGTCTTCAGTTGCGACGACACGCCGAAGTTGTACATCGGAGCGGCGATCACGACGATGTCGGCCGCCTGCAGTTCGGCGATCAGTGCATCGCTCTTCGCGACGATCGCATTCTGTTCCGCGCTGCGCTGGTCGGCCGGCGTGAAGAACGCGCCGAGCACCGTTTCGTCGAGGTGCGGCAGCGCGTCGGCCAGCAGGTCGCGCACGACGACCTGGGCGCCGGGGTTCGATTGTCGCAGCTTTGCCGTCAGTTCGCTGGCCAGCAGCGTGGACTGCGCACCTTGCGAGCGCGCCGCGGAATTGATTTGCAGAATGGTCGTCATGTCAGGCTCCAGTTGGATTGCGCTTGGTCAGCGCGAGTGACGCCATTGTGCGTGGCCACATCGTCGCGAAAAAGCGGGGCTCCGGCGACGGATTGTTGCATCAGCAGAACAATCGGCCGCCGGTTGGGCGCAGCCCGCCTGCGCTCAGCCGTTCAGCCAGGCTTCCCGGGCGTTGCGCGCGGCGGCCGGCTTCGCGGCCGCGGTCAGCCGGTAGCGCGTGACGTCCGGGCCGTCGAGCTTCAGCTTCACGGTCCGCAGCTCGTCGCGCCGGAACGCGTGGATCTCGACCTTGTCGCCCGGCCGGTAGCGCGCGAGCAGCGCGTCGAGGTTCGTGCCGGTGATGCGCAGGCCGTCGAGCGCGATCAGCGTGTCGCCGGCCGACAGCCCTGCGCGGTGCGCGCCGCCGCCTTCGTAGACGGCCGCCAGCGTGCAGTCCGCGCCGCCGCGCAGGCGCGCGCCGATGCTCGGCTTCGCGGCCGCGCCGTTCGCGACTTCCGGCACGAGCGTCACGCCGAACGGCGCGAACAGTTCGGCGAGCGGCAGGTCGCGCGTGCCGTGCACGGCGTCGGCGAACAGGCGGCCGAGCGCGACGCCGGTGGCTTCCTCGATCAGCGCGTCGACTTCGTCCTCGCCGACGCCCGCCTGCTTGCCGCGATAGAAGTCGCGCCCGTAGCGCTGCCACAGCAGGCGCATCACGTCGTCGAGCGACTTGCGGTTGCGCGTTTGCGCGCGAATCGCCAGATCGAACGCGAGCGCGACGAGCGAACCCTTCGTGTAGTAGCTGACGATCGCGTTGGTCGCGTTCTCGTCCTGCCGGTAATACTTGATCCACGCGTCGAACGAGCTGTCGGCGACGCTCTGCTTCAGGCGGCCCGTGCCGCGCAGCACGCCGCCGATGGTGCGGCCGAGCGCGGCGAAGTATTCGTCCTGCGACATCAGCCCGCTGCGCACCAGCATCAGGTCGTCGTAATACGACGTGAAGCCCTCGAACAGCCACAGCAGCGACGTGTAGTTTTCGCGCCCGAGGTCGTACGGCACGAACGCGGCCGGCTTGATGCGCTTCACGTTCCACGTGTGGAAGTATTCGTGGCTGCACAGGCCGAGGTAGGTACGATAGCCTTCGGTCGTTTCCGGCCGTCCCTTCACCGGCAGGTCGGTGCGGTTGCAGATCAGCGCGGTCGACGCACGGTGCTCGAGGCCGCCGTAGCCGTCGCTGACCGCGAGCGTCATGAACACGTAGCGGTCCATCGGCGCCTTCTTCGACTTCGGCTCGAACAGCGCGATCTGCGCTTCGCACACGCGCTTGAGGTCGGTACGCAGGCGCTCCATGTCGAGCTGCGTCACACGCCCGGCGATCACGATGTCGTGCGGCACGCCGTGCGCTTCGAACGTCGCCAGCGCGAATTCGCCGATCGTGACCGGATGGTCGGCCAGTTCGTCATAGTTCGCCGCGCGATAGGCGCCGAACCCGTACCGCCGCGTGCCGCGCGCCTCGGGCAGCGACGTGCCGACGCGCCACGTGCGGAACGCCGGGCCGGCCGGCTTCGCGATGTCGACCTCGCACGGTGCGTCCTCGCGGCCGGCAACGCTCAGAAACACCGCGGTGGCGTTGAAGAAGCCGCCCGCTTCGTCGAGATACGCGGAGCGCACCGACAGGTCCCACGCATAGACGTCGTAGCGCAGCGTCAGCGCGCCGCTCACCGGCGCGGCCTGCCACGTGTTCTTGTCGGTCTTGGCGATCCGCACCTTGCGGCCGGCGTCGTTGAACGCGGCGAGCGTGACGATGTTGCGCGCGAACTCGCGCACGAGATAGCTGCCCGGAATCCAGACCGGCAGCGCGAAGCGCTGGCCTGCGGGATCGGGGTCGGCGACCGTCACCGAGACTTCGAACAGGTGCGCGGCAAGATCTTTCGGGGCAATCGAATAGCGGATCGGCTGGGTCATCGTGGCAATCGGTCGGAAATCGGTCGGAGATCGAACGGGATAAGGCGGCGAAAACGACGAGAGGCGCCGGCGGGTGTCGCGGGCGCCCCTCGCTGGCCGGGCGCTGCGGCCCGGCGTGTCGGTCGGTTACTTGCTCGACGCGAGCGCCTGGTTCAACTGCTCGGCCGAAACGGCGCCCGGCAGGCGGCGACCGTCCGGCAGGAAGATCGTCGGCGTGCCGGTGACGTTCATCCCGTGGCCGAGCGCGAGGTTCTTGTCGAGCGCGGTGGTGTCGCAGGTGCCGGCGCCGGACGGCGCGCGATGGTCGATCATCCAGCTTTCCCACGTCTTCGCGCGATCGCTCGCGCACCAGATCGCCTTCGACTTCGCGGTCGAATCCGGCGACAGCACCGGGTACAGGAACGTGTAGACGGTCACGTTGTCGATCGACTGCAGCGTCGTCTCGAGCCGCTTGCAGTACGGGCAGTTGGGGTCGGAGAACACCGCGATCTTGCGTGCGCCGTTGCCCTTCACGACCTTGATCGCGTTCGCGAACGGCAGGCTCGCGAAATCGATCCGGTTCAGATCGGACAGGCGTGCGTCGGTCAGGTTCTTGTGCGTCTTGGTGTCGACGAGATCGCCGAGCAGCACGTAGTCGCCCGCTGCGTCGCTATAGATGATCTGCGAGCCGAGGTTCACCTCGTAGAGGCCCGCGACCGGCGATTTCGACACGCTCTTGATCGGCGCGTCGCTGCCGAGACGCGCCTGCAGCGTGGCTTTCAGCTTGTCGGTGGTTTGGTCGGCCTGCGCGGTACAGCCAAGCGTCGCCATCGTGACGGCGAGCGCCAGCGAGGCGATGCGGATCGTTCTTTTCATCGGGTTGGTCCTTCAGCTCAATCGAAGTGCACGTCACAGTGTACGCCGTAACGGGCACCTGTCCGACAGGACCGCCATGCGAGGGTTCGATCAGCCGAGCGCGGCCGACACCAGCCAGCGCTTCACGAGCGGCTGCGCGCCGACGAACGCCATGCCCGCGTTGCGCACCGCCTTCGCGAGCGGGCCGGGCACCGAGAACAGCCGCTGCAGCCCGTCGGTCGCGACCATCAGCGCGCGGATGTCCTCGCGGCGCGCGCGCTCGTAGCGGCGCAGCAGCACCGTATCGCCGAGATTGCGGAAGCTCTCCTTGCTCGCGATCGCATCGGCGAGCGACGCGACGTCGCGCAGCCCGAGGTTCATCCCCTGCCCCGCGAGCGGGTGGATCAGATGCGCGGCGTCGCCGACGAGCGCGACGCGCGGCGCGATCAGCTTGTCGACCGTCTGCAGCGCGAGCGGGAAACCGGCCGCCGGCGTCACGCATTCGAGCGTGCCGACCTGACCGTGCGACACGCGTTCGACTTCGGCGGCGAGCTGCGCGGGATCGAGCGCGAGCAGCTGATCGGCGTGCGCGGTCTGCGCGGACCACACGAGCGACACGTGGCCGTCGGGCAGCGGCAACAACGCGATGATCTCGCCTTCGTGGAACCACTGGTACGCGGTCTCGCGGTGCGGCAGCGACGCCTTGAAGTTCGCGACGACGCCCGTCTGCCGGTAATCGCGGCGCTCGACCTTGGCGCCCATTTGGGAGCGCACCCACGAATGGGCGCCGTCCGCGCCGACCACGAGGTCCGCCTCGACCACGTGCCCGGACGACAGCGTCAGGACGGCCGCATCGTCGCGCACGTCGAAGCCCTGTGCGCGCGCGTCGAACCACGTGAGATTCGGCTGGAACCGCAGCGCGGCGTCGAGCGACGTCTCGATCAGCGACGATTCGACGATCCATGCGAGCTGCGGCACCGACGCCTGGTACGCGGAGAAATGCAGCTCCGCGTGGGCATCGCCGTACACGCGCATGTCGTACACCGGCGCGAGCCGCCCGTGGTCGAGCGCCTGCCAGACCCGCAGCCGTTCGAGCAACGCCTGCGAACTGGAGGACAGCGCGTAGATGCGCGTATCGAACGCGAGATCGGCGGGGCGCGGGGTCGCCGGCTGGGCGAGCAACGCGGTCTTGTAGCCGGACTGGGTCAGCGCGAGCGCGGCCGTCTTGCCGACGAGCCCGCCGCCGACCACGGCGACGTCGAAGGTGTGGTGGGCAGTCATGGCGCGCATTATAGCCGCGGGGCCGAGCCCTTACGCGGCCGGACTTTGCGGGAAATCAGCAGAATCGCCCGCGGCTGCGCCGATGCGGCGGCCGGTCGCGTCGGGGCGTTCCGGCCAAGGCCGGAAACCGGGGCGTCGGCACGGTACAATAGCGCCTTTGAACGTCGGCTCGCCGCGCCTCGCGCGCCGGCCGTCCCTATTTTCCCGCGCCGCCGCGCTCCGTCCGGCCGCGCCGCCCCACCCGTCCGAAGGATTCCATGAGCCTCAAATGCGGCATCGTCGGCTTGCCCAACGTCGGCAAGTCCACACTGTTCAATGCGTTGACGAAGGCCGGCATCGCCGCCGAGAACTACCCGTTCTGCACGATCGAGCCGAACGTCGGCATCGTCGAAGTCCCCGACACGCGCCTGAAGGCGCTGGCCGAAATCGTCAAGCCCGAGCGCGTCCTGCCGGCCGTCGTCGAATTCGTCGACATCGCGGGCCTCGTCGCCGGCGCGAGCAAGGGCGAAGGCCTCGGCAACCAGTTCCTCGCGAACATCCGCGAAACCGACGCGATCACGCACGTCGTGCGCTGCTTCGAAGACGACAACGTGATCCACGTCGCCGGCAAGGTCAACCCGATCGACGACATCGAAGTGATCAACACCGAGCTCGCGCTCGCCGATCTCGGCACCGTCGAGAAGGCGCTCACGCGCTACTCGAAGGCCGCGAAGTCGGGCAACGACAAGGAAGCGGTGAAGCTCGCGGCGGTGCTCGAGAAAGTGCGCGCGCAGCTCGACCAGGGCAAGGCCGTGCGCAGCCTCGACCTGTCGGACGACGAGCAGGCGCTGCTCAAGCCGTTCTGCCTGATCACGGCGAAGCCCGCGATGTACGTCGCGAACGTGAAGGACGACGGCTTCGACAACAACCCGCACCTCGAAGCGGTGCGCAAGTACGCGGAAAGCGAGAACTCGCCGGTGGTCGCCGTGTGCGCCGCGATCGAGGCGGAAATCGCCGATCTCGACGACGCCGACAAGGAAGCGTTCCTCGCGGACATGGGCATGGAAGAGCCGGGCCTCGACCGCGTGATCCGCGCGGGCTTCAAGCTGCTGGGCCTGCAGACCTACTTCACCGCGGGCGTGAAGGAAGTGCGCGCGTGGACGATCCATATCGGCGACACGGCGCCGCAGGCGGCCGGCGTGATCCACACCGACTTCGAGCGCGGCTTCATCCGCGCGCAGACGATCTCGTTCGACGACTTCGTCGCGTACAAGGGCGAACAGGGTGCGAAGGAAGCCGGCAAGATGCGCGCGGAAGGCAAGGAATACGTCGTGCACGACGGCGATGTGATGAACTTCCTGTTCAACGTCTGATACCTGACCGCCGATGCCGGGCGAGCGCCCCGGCATCGCGCCACGCGAACCGTCGCGAAAAGCAAATGGGCCGATCGGCAAGTGCCGATCGGCCCATTTTTCATCACGCGGCCTGCCCGCGTGCCGGCGGCGGGCAGCGCGCCCGCCATCCGGTCGTCACGTCGTCAAGTCGCCGAGACTCGCCCGCCGGCCACCGCGCGCGCATCGCGCGCACGCTTGTTCAGCCACGAAGCGAACAGCACCAGCAGCGCCAGCACGGCCGTCGCGCCCACTTCCATCCGGTGCGCCTCGCTCACGAACATCACGGTCAGCGTGCCGCAGATGAACAGGATCACCGCCCACGTGAGCCACGGGAACAGCCACATCCGCAGCGTCAGGTCCGCGCCCGTCGATTCGAGCGTCTTGCGCATCCGCAGCTGCGAGATCGCGATCACGAGATACACGAGCAGTGCGATCGCGCCCGAGGTCGCGAGCAGGAAGCCGAACACCTGCTCCGGCATCAGATAGTTCGCGATCACCGTCAGGAAGCCGAACGCGGTCGACGCCAGCACAGCCGCGCGCGGCGTGCCGGTCGAATCGGTGCGGTGCAGGAACGCGGGCGCGTCCTTGCGCTTGGACAGCGAGAACAGCATCCGCGACGCCGTGTACAGCGCCGAATTCAGGCAGCTCGCGACCGACACCAGCACGATCACGTCGATGATCGCCTTCGCGTTCGGCACGCCGATCAGCTCCATCGCACGCTGATACGAGCCGTGCTTCGGCAGCAGCGGATCGTTCCACGGCACGATGGCGGCGACGACGAGAATCGAGCCGAGGTAGAACAGCGTGATACGCCAGATCACCGAGTTCGTCGCGCGGACGATCTGGCGCTGCGGGTTGTCCGATTCCGCGGCCGCGATCGTCACGATCTCGGTGCCGAGAAACGAGAACATGGTCGTCAGCATCGCAGCCAGCACCGCGCCCGCGCCGTTCGGCATGAAGCCCTGGTGCGCGAACAGGTTCGACACGCCCGACACCGCCGGCGCCGGAACGATGCCGAGGATCGCGGCACCGCCGATGCACAGGAACACGACGATCGCGACCACCTTGATCAGCGCGAACCAGAATTCGAATTCGCCGTAGTTCTTGACCGAAAAGAGATTGGTGATCGTCAGCAGCAGCGTGATGCCGAGCGCGAAGATCCAGGTCGCGACGCCGGGGAACCACGCATTGAGAATGGTTGCGGCGGCCGTTGCCTCGATCGGAATCACCAGCACCCAGAACCACCAGTACAGCCAGCCGATCGAGAAGCCGGCCCAATGGCCGATCGCGCGATCGGCATAGGTCGAGAACGAACCGCTGTCCGGATGCGCGACGGCCATCTCGCCGAGCATGCGCATCACCAGCACGACCAGCACGCCCGCGATCGCATACGCGAGGATGGAAGCCGGGCCGGCCTCCGCGATGGCGTGGCCGGAGCCCACGAACAAGCCCGCGCCGATGACGCCGGCAATCGACATCATCGTCACGTGCCGCTGTTTCAGACCCGTGCCGAGGCCTGTGTTGCTTCCACTCATATGTCTCTCTCCAAAAAACGGTGCCGGTACGACCGGTTGTGGCATGAAGGCGGCGAGGGAGTTGTCGTTGTTGTATCCGCTGCCCGCCGCGCATGCGTCGCATGCGGACCAGGAGCCGGATCGGGCCGGTCTGGTCGGTGCGCGACGCAGTCTGCGAAGCTGCGGGTGCGATGCGGCGCTCAGCGCGCCGGCGCATCGCGTGCGCCCGTTCCGTCGGCCGTCGGTCGGCCGCCTTCGAAGCGAAGGAGTGTAAGCATCAAACGGTTCTGAACTAAGAACCAATTGAAGAATTTCGATGGAACCACTGGTTGCATCGATGGTCGTCGATGCAACGCTTGGTGTCGGTTCGGCGGCCGGGCGAGCGGCGCGAGCGCGCTATCGGGCGCTCGCCATGGGGCCGTCACCCTATCGGGCGGCAGACGGGCGACGCGAGCGTTGCCGCGTGCCGGTTCGCGGCAGCGGCGACGGCCTTCGCGTAGCATCGCGGCGTCGGCGCGCGGTCCGCGGCAATGCTTCGCGCCCCGCCCGCTCGACCTGCGAGCCGCCATCGACCACCTCATCCGGAGAACCACCATGTCCGCCACGCTGCGCCGCGCCACCCGCATCGCGACCGTCGCGGCCGCGCTGTTCGTCGCGTGCACCGCGCTGCCGCCCGCCGCACACGCGTATCGCGCGTCGCCCGGTTACGGCAGCGAAGCGGATCTCGACCGGCACGACACGTACCGCAATCGCGACGGCGACACCGTGCACGCGCCCGCGCATTCGAGATCGGGCCGCGTGCCCGACGGCGCGAGCGCACGTTGCCGCGACGGCACGTACAGCTTCAGCCGCCATCGGCGCGGCACGTGTTCGGGGCACGGCGGCGTCGCCGCATGGTTGTGAAGGCGGGTCGGCCGAATGGCCGGCGCCGCGCCAGCGGCAGGCGGCGGCGAAGTACAATACGCGCTCGCGCCGCCGCCACGCGGCGCCACGGCCGCGCCGCGCGCCGCGCGCTCCGTACCGACTCATCCGACGCCACGCTCGCCCATGCGCCGCGCGGCAGTCTCAACCCTCTGACTTTCACACCCAAATGGCCCAATACGTTTTCACGATGAACCGGGTCGGCAAGATCGTGCCGCCCAAGCGCCAGATCCTGAAGGACATCTCGCTGTCGTTCTTTCCGGGCGCGAAGATCGGCGTGCTCGGCCTGAACGGCTCGGGCAAGTCGACGCTGATCCGCATCATGGCGGGCGTCGACAAGGACATCGAAGGCGAAGCGACGCCGATGCCGAACCTGAACATCGGCTATCTGCCGCAGGAACCGCAGCTCGACCCGACGAAGACGGTGCGCGAGGCGGTCGAGGACGGCCTCGGCGACCTGTTCCAGGCGAACAAGAAGCTCGAGGAAATCTACGCCGCGTATGCGGAACCCGACGCCGACTTCGACGCGCTCGCGGCCGAGCAGGCCAAATACGAAGCGATCCTCGCGTCGAGCGACGGCGGCAGCCCCGAGCAGCAGCTCGAAGTGGCCGCCGACGCGCTGCGTCTGCCGCCGTGGGACGCGAAGATCGAACACCTGTCGGGCGGCGAAAAGCGCCGCGTCGCGCTGTGCAAGCTGCTGCTCGAAAAGCCCGACATGCTGCTGCTCGACGAGCCGACCAACCACCTCGACGCCGAGTCGGTCGACTGGCTCGAGCAGTTCCTGGTGCGCTTCCCCGGCACCGTCGTCGCCGTCACGCACGATCGCTACTTCCTCGACAACGCGGCCGAGTGGATTCTCGAACTCGACCGCGGCCACGGCATTCCGTGGAAGGGCAACTACAGCAGCTGGCTCGACCAGAAGGAAGAGCGCCTGAAGCAGGAGGAAGCGTCGGAATCGGCGCGCCAAAAGGCGATCAAGAAGGAACTGGAGTGGGTGCGCCAGAACCCGAAGGGCCGTCAGGCGAAGTCGAAGGCGCGGATCGCGCGCTTCGAGGAACTGAACAGCCAGGAATACCAGAAGCGCAACGAAACGCAGGAAATCTTCATTCCGGTCGGCGATCGCCTCGGCAATGAAGTGATCGAGTTCAAGAACGTCAGCAAGTCGTTCGGCGATCGCCTGCTGATCGACAACCTGAGCCTGAAGATCCCGGCCGGCGCGATCGTCGGCATCATCGGCCCGAACGGCGCCGGCAAGTCGACGCTGTTCAAGATGCTGACCGGCAAGGAGCAGCCGGATTCCGGCGAAGTCGTGCTCGGGCCGACGGTGAAGCTCGCGTACGTCGACCAGAGCCGCGATGCGCTCGACGGCTCGAAGACGGTGTTCGAGGAAATCTCCGGCGGCGCCGACGTGCTGACGGTCGGCAAGTACGAAACGCCGTCGCGCGCGTACATCGGCCGCTTCAACTTCAAGGGCGGCGACCAGCAGAAGATCGTCGGCAACCTGTCGGGCGGCGAGCGCGGCCGCCTGCACCTCGCGAAGACGCTGATCTCCGGCGGCAACGTGCTGCTGCTCGACGAACCGTCGAACGACCTCGATGTCGAAACGCTGCGCGCGCTGGAAGACGCGCTGCTGGAGTTCGCGGGCTCGGTGCTGGTGATCTCGCACGATCGCTGGTTCCTCGACCGGATCGCGACGCACATCCTCGCCTTCGAAGGCGATTCGCAGGTCACGTTCTTCGACGGCAACTACCAGGAGTACGAAGCCGACAAGCGTGCGCGCCTCGGCGAAGAAGCGGCGAAGCCGAAGCGTCTGCGCTACAAGCCGATCAGCCGCTGATCGGTACGGGGCGGCGTCCGGCGCGGTGCGCGGCAACGCGTGGCCGCACGCCCGCGCCGCCGCTTCGGGATCGCCAAAACGAAAGCGGGCCACTGGCCCGCTTTTCTATTGGCTCAACGCTCGACGCTCGCCTACGTGAGGGCGCCCAGCTCGCGCAGACGCGCCTCGGTCGCCGCCGCGCTCGTGTGATGGATGCCGTGCCAGCCGAGCGCGGTCGCGGCCGCCGCGTTGTTCGCGTTGTCGTCGATGAACACGAGTTCATGCGGCGCGACACCCGGCAGATGCGGTTCGATCCGCGCGTGCATTGCGCGGTAGATCGCCGGATCGGGCTTCACGAGCTTCACGTGGCCCGACACGACGATGTCCTTGAAGCGTCGCAGCACCGGGAAGTTGTCCCACGCATACGGAAACGTCTGCGCCGACCAATTGGTCAGCCCGAACAGCGGCATGCGCTGCGCATCGAGCCGCTCGACCAGCGCCGCGCCTTCTTCGAGCACGCCGCCGATCATCTCGTGCCAGCGTGCGTAGAACGCGCGAATCAGCGCCTCGTGTTCCGGAAACTTCGCGACGAGTTCGTCCGTTCCTTCGTCGATCGTCTGCCCGCCGTCCTGGCGGACCACCCAGTCCATCGCGCATACGTGCGTGAGGAACCAGCGGCGCTGCGCTTCGTCGGGAATCAGTTGCCGGTACAGATACTCGGGGCTCCAGTCGATCAGTACGCCGCCGAAATCGAATACCACCGCCTTGATCGTCATGCGAACTCCGTTGCGAGCACGTCCGCGAGCGGACGCGGCGTCACCGCGTTGCCCGACAGCGTGCTGTTTTCCCACACGAACTGATGGTGCGCGACGATCTGCGCGGCCGACAGATGCGTGCGCTCGTTGGTCGTATGCAGGTCCGACACGACGCTCGTCCGGTAGCCGAGCAGCGCCGCGCGGCGCGCGGCCGCATCGACGCAGAACTCGGTCGCATAGCCGCAGATCAGCACCGACCGGATGCCGTGCCCGTCGAGCTGCGCGGCGAGCGGCGTGTCGTGGAACGCATCGCTCATCTGCTTGCGGATGCGCCAGTCGGCGGGGCCGACGCTCAGCGCGTCGTGCAGTTCCCAGCCGGGTGTGCCGGGCACGATGTCGTCGTCCGCGTCGCCGTCGTGCTGCACGAAGCACACGGGCGCATTCGCCGCGCGCGCGGCCGCGGTCAGGCGGTTGATGCCCGCCACGACGTCGTCGAGCCGGTACGCGGGCCGCGCCCGCTGCAGCAGCCCGCGCTGCATGTCGATCACGATTACTGCGGTGTCTGCCATCGCGTGCCCTCGGTGATGGTCCGGCCGCCGTGCGGCCGGTATGCGGCGTCTGCTTTGCCGTGCGTCGGGCCGGGTCAGATCGGTTGCGTGCGCACGTCGAGCCAGGCCTTCGCGTCGCCGCTCACGTGCCGGCCGACCCGCTCGCGCACGCTCGCGTGATACGCGTTCAGCCAGGCGCGCTCTTCTTCGTGCAGCATCTCGATCAGCACGCAGCGCGTGTCGATCGGGCACAGCGTGAGCGTCTCGAACGCGAGGAAATCGCCGAATTCGGTCTGCCCGGCCGCGCGATTCACGACCAGGTTCTCGATCCGGATACCCCATTTGCCGGGCCGGTACACGCCCGGCTCGATCGACGTGATCATCCCCTCTTCCATCGCCGTGTGCGGCTCGGCCGGCGCGTAGTGCGAAATGACCTGCGGCCCTTCGTGCACGTTCAGGAAATAGCCGACGCCGTGACCGGTGCCGTGGCCGTAGTCGAGCCCGGCCGCCCACATCGGCGCGCGCGCGATCGCATCGAGCATCGGCGAGCGAATGCCGCGCGGGAAGCGCGCGCGCGACAGCGCCATCATCGACTTCAGCACGATCGTGAAATCGCGCCGCTGCAGATCGCCGACCGTGCCGACCGGCACGACGCGCGTGATGTCGGTCGTGCCGCCCGTGTACTGGCCGCCGGAGTCGATCAGCAGCAGGCCGTCTCCGGCGATCGTCGCATGCGACGCGGGCGTCGCGTGGTAATGCGGCATCGCGCCGTTCGCGTTGAAGCCGGCGATCGTCGCGAAGCTCGGCGACACGTAGCCGGGACGCCGGGCGCGCGCGGCCGTCAGCTGCTCCTCGATCGTCAGCTCGGTGATCGGCTCGCGGTTCACGGCCTGCTCGAACCACGCGAAGAATTCGGCGAGTGCGGCGCCGTCGTGCTCCATCGTCACGCGCACGTGCTCGATCTCGGCGGACGTCTTGCGCGACTTCGCGAACGTCGACGGGTTCACGGCCTCGATCAGCTTCACGCCGGCCGGCACGGCCTCGAGCGTGCCGAACGTGACGCGGCGCGGGTCGATCAGCAGGCTCGCGCCGTCGGGCAGCGCACCGAGCGCCGCGCGCGCGGCGTCGTACGCGCGGACCTCGACGCCGTCCTGCGCGAGCGATGCGGCCAGCGCCGGCGGCACCTTGCCGTCGGCGACGAACAACGTCGCGCGCTCGGCGCCGATCAGCGCGTGCGCGACGAACACCGGGTTGAAGTTGACGTCGGCGCCGCGCAGGTTGAACAGCCACGCGAGATCGTCGAGCGTCGACACGAAGTGCCACTGCGCGCCCTGCGCGTGCATCGCGCGGCGCACTTCGGCGAGCTTGCTGGCGCGCGTCGTGTCGGCCTGCGGCGCCGTGTGCTCGAACACCGCGGCGCCCGGCAAGCCAGGGCGCTCGGGCCAGATCGCGTCGAGCAGGTCGAGATCGGTGCGCAGCGCGATGCCGCGTGCGTCGAGCGCGGCCGTCAGCGCGCGGGCGGCCGCGATGCCGAGCACCGCGCCGTCGACGCCGACCGTCGCGCCGGCCGGCACGTTCTGCGCGAGCCAGTCGACGTGCGGCGCGCTCTGCTGGCCGCTCGTCATCTTCATCAGCTGAACGCCCGTGCCGGCAAGCTCGGCCTCTGCCTGCACCCAGTAACGGCTGTCGACCCAAAGCCCGGCGAAATCGGCGGTCACGACCAGCGTGCCGACCGAGCCGGTGAACCCGGACAGCCAGCGGCGCGCCTGCCAGCGCTCGGGCAGGTACTCGGACAGGTGCGGATCGGCGGACGGCACCAGATAGGCGGCCAGGTCCTCGCGGACCATCGCACCGCGCAGCAGCGCGAGGCGGGCCGGCACCGACGAGACTTCGGGGAGACGGGCATTCATGATTTCACCTGAGAGCTTTCAGCGACGGGCCGACACGGCGACCGTCACGGCTACGGCGAGGAACGCGACACCGGTGCAGACCGGCCATTCGAGCGTTTCGCCATCGTAAAACAGTCCGGAGAGGTTACCGGCCATGCGCGCGGCGGCGGCGGCCACGATGCCGACCAGCACCGCGATCCACCATGCCGGCCGGCCTGCGCGCCGCAGCGGGTGCAGCCACCGGCCGAACAGCCCGACGGCCGCTCCGAGAACAATGATTCCAAACCAGTTCATTCGACGCCTTCTATAAATTCAGATTCGTCCCATAGGCGTGAACGTTGCCAGCGGCTAGCATCGACTCATCCATCCATCGAAACCCCCGACCAGCCGGGCGCCGCGAACATTCGAGTGTAGGGGCCGACCTGACGTTATGGCAAGCGCGCACCGGCAGCCGTATTGAAGAAATCCTCATGCGAATTGCCCTGATCGATCCGGAGGCGCGCCATGCTGCGCTCCTGAACCGCCTGCTGTTCGCCGGCGGTCACCTCTGCCACGCGTTCGAGTCGAGCGCGGACTTCTTCGAGTGGCTCGCCACCGACACCTGCGACATGCTGATCACCGGCAACTGGGCCGGCGATCACCCGGCCGAGGAAGTCATCCCGCGGGCGCAGTCGATCCTGCCCGGGCTGCCGGCCATCGCCGTGATGCAGCGCGCGCGGGAAAGCGAAGTGGTGTCGTGCCTGCACGCGGGCGCGGACGACTGCGTCGTGCGCCCCGTGAGCGGCCCCGAGTTGCTGGCGCGCGTCAACGCGTTGAGCCGGCGCGCGGGCGTGCGGCGGCCGCCGAATCGCGCCCGCGAAACGTTCGGCGAATACGCGTTCGACGTGATCCACAGCGTCGTGCGCTTCGGCGATTCGGTCGTCGCGCTCACGCCGAAGGAATTTCGCTTCGCCGAGTTGCTGTTCGCGAACCTGTCCCGGCCGGTGTCGCGCGCCCACATCCTCGAAACGGTGTGGGCGCGTCACCGCGACATGAAGTCGCGCACGCTCGACACCCACGCGTCACGGCTGCGCTGCAAGCTGCAGCTGCTTCCCGAACGCGGCTACCGGCTCCTGCCTCTGTACGGCTACGGCTATCAGCTCAACCGCGTGCCGGTCGAGGCCCCCGCCTGCGCGCCGCCCGGCTGACGTACCCGCCACGCGCTGAGTGAGGAAATCGCCGAGACGCTATAATATGGGGCTAAACGATAGCCCCTGATATGCAACTCCTCACGATCGGAATCAATCACCACACTGCGCCTGTCGCCTTGCGCGAACGCGTGGCGTTTCCGCTCGAGCAGATCAAACCGGCTCTCGTCACGTTCAAGAACGTGTTCCTCGGCCCCCAGGCGCCGAACACGCCCGAAGCGGCGATCCTCTCCACCTGCAACCGCACCGAGCTCTATTGCGCGACGCATGATCGCGCCGCGCGCGACGGGGCGATTCGCTGGCTGTCGGAGTACCACCGGATTCCGGTCGACGAACTCGCGCCGCACGTCTACGCGCTGCCGCAATCGGAAGCGGTCCGGCACGCATTCCGCGTCGCGTCCGGCCTCGATTCGATGGTGCTCGGCGAAACCCAGATTCTGGGCCAGATGAAGGACGCCGTGCGCACCGCGACCGAAGCCGGCGCGCTCGGCACCTATCTGAACCAGCTGTTTCAGCGCACGTTCGCGGTCGCCAAGGAAGTGCGCGGCACGACCGAGATCGGCACGCAGTCGGTGTCGATGGCCGCCGCGGCGGTGCGCCTCGCGCAACGCATCTTCGAAAAGGTGGCGGATCAGCGCGTGCTGTTCATCGGCGCGGGCGAGATGATCGAGCTATGCGCGACGCATTTCGCCGCGCAAGGCCCGCGCGAGCTCGTCGTCGCGAACCGCACCGCGGAACGCGGCCAACGGCTCGCCGAACGCTTCGGCGGCCGCGCGATGCCGCTGTCGGACCTGCCGACGCGCATGCACGAGTTCGACATCATCGTGTCGTGCACCGCGTCGACGCTGCCGATCATCGGCCTCGGTGCCGTCGAGCGCGCGGTGAAGGCACGCCGCCACCGGCCCATCTTCATGGTCGACCTCGCGGTGCCGCGCGACATCGAGCCCGAAGTCGGCAAGCTGAAGGACGTGTTCCTCTACACGGTCGACGATCTCGGCGCGATCGTGCGCGAAGGCAACGCGTCGCGCCAGGCCGCGGTCGCCCAGGCCGAGGCGATCATCGAGACGCGCGTGCAGAATTTCATGCAATGGCTCGACACGCGCAGTGTCGTGCCGGTGATTCGTCACATGCATACGCAGGCCGACGCACTGCGCCGCGCCGAAGTCGAGAAGGCACAAAAGCTGCTCGCACGCGGCGACGATCCGGCCGCCGTTCTCGAAGCGCTGTCGCAGGCGCTCACCAACAAGCTGATCCACGGCCCGACGAGCGCGCTGAACCGCGTGAGCGGCGCCGATCGCGATTCGCTGATCGACCTGATGCGCGGCTTCTACCAGCACGCGCCGCGCTCGAACGACCAGTCCGGCCACTAGCGACGGTCGGCGCGACGCCGCCGGCGGCGCGCCGGCCTATCCTTTTCGAATACCCTTGCCCGGGAGCGCCGCTCCACACCATGAAGACGAGCATGCAACGCAAGCTCGACCAGCTGTCTGTCCGGCTGGCCGAACTCAATGATCTGCTGAGCCGCGAAAACGTCACGGCCGATCTCGACCAGTACCGCAAGCTGACGCGCGAACACGCGGAGCTCGGGCCGGTCGTCGAGCAGTACGCGCTGTGGCGCCAGTCGCGCAACGACGAAGCGGCCGCGCAGGAATTGCTCGCGGACGCGTCGATGCGCGACTTCGCCGAAGAGGAGATTCGCAGCGCACGCGAGCGCATGACCCGCCTCGAAGGCGAATTGCAGAAGATGCTGCTGCCGAAGGACCCGAACGACGATCGCAACATCTTCCTCGAAATCCGCGCCGGCACCGGCGGCGACGAATCGGCGCTGTTTGCGGGCGACCTGCTGCGCATGTATCTGCGCTACGCGGAACGCCAGCGCTGGCAGGTCGAGATGATGTCGGAGAGCCCGTCGGACCTCGGCGGCTACAAGGAAGTGATCGTGCGGATCGCCGGCCAGGGTGCGTATTCGCGGCTGAAGTTCGAGTCGGGCGGCCATCGCGTGCAGCGCGTGCCGGCCACCGAGACGCAGGGGCGCATCCACACGTCCGCGTGCACGGTGGCGGTGATGCCGGAAGCCGACGAGATCGGCGAGGTCGAAATCAATCCGGCCGACCTGCGGATCGACACGTTCCGCGCGTCGGGCGCGGGCGGCCAGCACATCAACAAGACCGATTCGGCGGTGCGCGTCACGCACATTCCGACCGGGATCGTGGTCGAGTGCCAGGACGACCGTTCGCAGCACAAGAACAAGGACCGCGCACTGAAGGTGCTCGCCGCGCGCATCAAGGACAAGCAGTATCACGAGCAGCACGCGAAGGAAGCCGCGACGCGCAAGAGCCTGATCGGCTCCGGCGACCGTTCGGAGCGCATCCGCACCTACAACTTCCCGCAGGGCCGGATGACCGACCACCGGATCAACCTGACGCTGTACCGGCTCGAGGCGCTGATGGACGGCGACCTCGACGAACTGATCGGCGCGCTCGTCAGCGAGCATCAGGCCGAACTGCTCGCGTCGCTCGGCGACGCCGACTGAGGCCGCGATGCCCGAGCTCACCGCCGACGATCTGTTGCGCGCGTCGCCGCTCGACGCGGTCGATGCACGCGTGCTGCTGTCGCACGCGCTCGGCTGGACCCGCACGCAGCTGATCACGCGCGGCGATGCGCCGCTCGAGCCGGCGGCGATCGCACGCTACCGCGCGCTCGAGGCACGCCGCGTGGCCGGTGAGCCGGTCGCGCAGCTCGTCGGGATGCGCGAGTTCTTCGGCCGGCCGTTCGACGTGACGCCCGACGTGCTGATCCCGCGCCCCGAAACCGAGCTGCTGGTCGAAGCCGCGCTCGACGCGATCGACGGCCGGCCGCATCCGGCCGTGCTCGATCTCGGCACCGGCAGCGGCGCGATCGCCGTGTCGATCGCGGCCGAGCGGCCCGACGCCCGCGTATGGGCGCTCGATCGCTCGCCGGCCGCGCTCGAAGTCGCGCAGCGCAACGCCGCCAAGCTGCTCGACGCGCGGCGCCCCGGCGGCCCGCTGCACTGGCTGCAGAGCGACTGGTACGCCGCGCTCGACCCGGCGCTCGCGTTCGATGCGATCGCCAGCAACCCGCCGTACATCGCGCAACACGATCCGCACCTCGAGCAGGGCGACCTGCGCTTCGAGCCGCGCGGCGCGCTCACCGACGATGCCGACGGCCTGAGCGCGATCCGCACGATCGTCGCGGGCGCCGGCGCGCATCTGAAACCGGGCGGCACGCTGTGGATCGAGCACGGCTACGACCAGGCCGAAGCCGTGCGCGCGCTGCTCGCGTCGCACGGCTTCGTCGCGGTCGAATCGCTCGCCGATCTGGCCGCGATCGAGCGTACGACCGGCGGCCGCCTGCCCGGCTGACGCCCGGCCCGCGCGGATGAAATCCGCTATCATTTCGATCTAACGCCCCGCAAACGCAAGGTCAGTCATGGACACCCAACAACGTATCAAGCAAATCGTCGACGAAAACCAGGTCGTGCTCTTCATGAAGGGCAACGCGCAATTCCCGATGTGCGGCTTCTCGGGCCGCGCAGTGCAGGTGCTGAAGGCCTGCGGCGTCGATCAGTTCAAGACGGTCAACGTCCTCGAGGACGACGAAATCCGCCAGGGCATCAAGGAATTCTCGAACTGGCCCACCATCCCGCAGCTGTACGTGAAGGGCGAATTCATCGGCGGCTCGGACATCATGATGGAGATGTACCAGTCGGGCGAACTGCAGCAACTGTTCGCCGCCGCGTAAAGCCCGTCCCGCATGGCATCTTCCAGCGCGCCGCCACGCCGGCTGATCGTCGCGATCACCGGCGCCACCGGCGCGGTCTACGGCCTGCGGCTGCTCGACATGCTGCGCGCAGCCGGCGGCGTCGAGACCCACCTGCTGGTGTCGAACGCCGGCTGGCTCAACGTCCAGCATGAACTGAAGCTGTCGAAGGCCGACGTCGAAAGCCGCGCGGACGTCGTGCATTCGGTGCGCGACGTCGGCGCGACGATCGCGTCCGGCTCGTTCGCCACCGACGGCATGGTGATCGCACCGTGCTCGATGAAGACGCTCGCAAGCGTCGCACATGGTCTGTCGGACAACCTGATCACGCGCGCGGCCGACGTCACGCTGAAGGAACGTCGCCGTCTCGTGCTGATGGTGCGCGAAACGCCGTTCAACCTCGCCCATCTCCGCAACATGACCGCCGTGACCGAAATGGGCGGCATCGTGTTCCCGCCGCTGCCCGCGTTCTACGCAATGCCGAAGACGATCGAGGAACTCGTCGATCAGACCGTCACGCGTGTGCTCGACCTGTTCGCGCTCAGCGCGCCGATGACCACGCCGTGGGCCGGCATCCGGGCCGCGCAATGAGCCGCGCGACGCGCTGTGTATCGGCGTCGTTCTCCGTGTAACGCCAAGCGATCTGCCCACTAATCAGTCGATGTGGGCGGCTTGCGATCGCGCCGACACCGCCGCGCCAGGCTTCGCGCCGATTATCAACTCCAGCGATTCAATCAAATTCCGCCCCACCCGTTTATTGACGCGTGGTACACGCCTATAGTCATAGGCAATCCGTTCCTGAAGGCTGCCTCACCATGAACCGCTTGCCGTCGCTTTACCTGTCCCACGGTGCGCCGACGCTGCCGATCGATCCGTCGCTGCCGTCGGCGGCGTTTACGCACCTCGGCGCCGAATTGCCGCGCCCGCGCGCGGTGCTGATGCTCTCCGCGCACTGGGGCACGCAGCAGCCGGTCGCGAGCGTCGCCGCGCAGCCTGAAACGATCCACGACTTCTACGGTTTTCCGCGGGCGCTGTACGAGATCCGCTATCCGGCGCCCGGCGCACCGGAGGTCGCCGAGCGCGCAGCCGAGTTGCTGAACGCGGCCGGCATCGCAACCGCGACGACCGAGCACGGCCTCGACCACGGCGCATGGGTGCCGATGCTGCTGATGTTCCCGGATGCCGACGTGCCGGTCGCGCAGTTGTCGATCCAGCCGCGCGCCGACGCGGCCCATCATTTCGCGCTCGGCCGCGCGCTGCGGCCGCTGCGCGACGAAGGCGTGATGGTGATCGGCTCGGGCCAGATCACGCACAACCTGCGCGCGGCGGATTTCGGCGCGGCGCCGGAGGATGCGGACCCGCGCGTCGCCGAATTCACCGACTGGTTCGAGGCGCGCCTCGCCGCGCGCAATGTCGACGCGCTGCTCGACTATCGCCGGCAGGCGCCGCACGCGGCGCTCATGCATCCGACCGACGAGCATCTGCTGCCGGTGTTCGCCGCGCTCGGCGCGGCCGACGACGACTATCGGCTCGGCATCCAGTCGCTCGGCACGTATCAGCGCGTGCTGGCGATGACAAACTACGTGTTCGCGAGCGCCGCCGCCTGAACCCGGCGCGGCGCTCGGCGCACCAACAAAAAGCCCGCCGGAGCGATGCTCCGGCGGGCTTTCGTATGTTTGCTGCCGCCGCCGAATCCGGCGGCAGTCGATCGCGTCAGGCGCCGATCCCTTCGAGGATCTCGTCGTGCGATTCGCGCTCGTCGAGGTACTGCGTCCGGTAGCCGGTATTCACGCCCCAGAAGTAGAACCCGAGCGAGATCACCGCGACGACCAGCATGTCCCAGCCGTACGGCAGCACGCCGTGACCGCCGAACTCCTTGCTGCCGATCAGCGACAGCACGGCCATCGTCGGCAGGTAGGCGACCAGCCACCACGCGGCCTTCAGGTCCGCGCCCCAGCCGCCCCAGCCGGCCTTCGCCTGGAAGAAGAAGTACACCGGCAGCGCGACGACCATCAGCAGGATGATTTCGCCGGTCAGCGGCCACTTCGCCCAGTACAGGATCAGCGACGCGCAGACGAACGCGAACGGGGCGATCAGCTTCATCAGCGGAATCGACAGCGGACGCTCGATGTCGGTAGCCGCGCGGCGCAGCGCCATCAGGCTGATCGGGCCGGTCAGGTACGAGATCACCGTCGCGACCGAGATCACCGCCGCGAGCGAGCTCCAGCCGCGGAAGAAGAACAGGAACACGAACGACACGAGCAGGTTGAACCACATCGCCTGGCGCGGCACGCCGTAGATCGGATGCACGTTGCCGAACATCTTCGGCATCGTGTTGTTGCGCTCCATCGCGTAGATCATGCGGGTGGTCGTCGCCATGTAGGTCGTGCCGGTGCCGCTCGGGCTGATGAACGCGTCGACGTACAGCAGGATCGCAAGCCAGTTCAGGTTCAGCGCGATCGCGAGCTCCGCGAACGGCGACGAGAAGTTGAAGTGCGCCCAGCCCTTCGCGACGTCGGCCGGGTTGACCGAGCCGATGTAGGCCATCTGCAGCAGCACGTAGATCACCAGCGCGAGCAGGATCGACGTGATCACCGCGAACGGCACGCTGCGCGACGGATTGCGCGCTTCGCCGGCGAGGTTCACCGGGCTCTGGAAGCCGTTGAACGCGAACACGATGCCGCTCGTCGCGACCGCGGTCAGCACTGCCGACCAGCCGTACGGCGCGAAGCTCGCATTCGACGCGGTGCCGAGGTTTTCCGAGTGGAAGCTCGACAGCATCAGCCCGAGGATCGTGAGGCCCGGAATCAGGAACTTGAAGATCGTGATCGCGGTGTTCGCCCGCGCGAACGCCTTCACACCCCAGTAGTTCAGCAGGAAGTAGATGACGACCAGCACGGCCGACAGCAGCAGCCCCGGTGTCGATAATTCGCCGTTCACGAACAGCGCATGCGCCCAAGGATAGGGCCACGTGCTCATGTACTGAATCGACGCTTCGGCTTCGATCGGAATCACCGACACGATCGCGATCCAGTTCGCCCAGGCGCTGATGAAGCCCACCAGCGAACCGTGCGAGTAGCGCGCATAGCGCACCATGCCGCCCGACTCGGGGAACATCGCGCCCAGTTCCGCATACGTCAGCGCAATCGCGAGAATCACGACCGCACCGATGATCCACGCGCAAATCGCCGCCGGACCGGCGATCTTCGCGGCTTTCCAGGCGCCGAACAGCCAGCCCGAGCCGATAATCGAACCCAGCCCCGTCAGCATCAATGCAAACGGGCCGATGTTCCGTTGAATAGAACTCTTCACATCCTCTCCTGTGTCTCAAAAAGCATGGTCGGCCTGCGGTCCGGGATCGGCTCGGACAGCACCGCGCACGCATTCTTGGGGGGACGGGACACCCGATCGGGGCAACCCGTCCGCGCGGCGCGTAGTTTAACGGTTGCACCTGCGAGTTGGCGCCAAAATCGTTCGGCCCCTACAAAAAATTCGCGTCCCTTGCAAGTTTTGTAAACCTGAACTCCGCAATAACCCTGAGGGAATGGAAATACGGTTGACCGCGCGACCGATTAGCCGTATAAACAACGTTGCAGGATTTCAAGCGGCGAGTGAATTGGTTCTTTCGTAGTTCGCCCATCAACGGTACTCCGGTGGTCCTATTACCCCTTCCTTGATTTTCCGCACCCCATGGGCTTCGGCCCCGTTTTATCTTTTTAGGAACAAGTAACATGGCAACCGGTACCGTCAAGTGGTTCAATGACGCAAAGGGCTTCGGCTTCATCACCCCGGAAGGCGGCGGCGACGATCTGTTCGCGCACTTCTCGGAAATCCGCGTCGAAGGCTTCAAGACGCTGCAAGAAAACCAGAAGGTTGAATTCGAAGTGAAGACGGGCCCGAAGGGTCTGCAAGCTGCGAACATCCGTCCGGTCTAAGTTCGGCGCGATATTTCGTGTAGAAAAGCCCCGCTTCGGCGGGGCTTTTTGTTTTTCCGGCACGGCACGGCGCGGCAGCATGGCCGGGCCGCCGGCCGCTTCGCGCGGCCGGCTCGTCCCGTTCAGCCGAACAGGCGCTGCGCGTGAATGCCGAGCCCCGTCGCGACGCTGGCGAGGCGATCGCCGAACACCGGCTGCGCGTCCGGGAACGCACCGGCCAGCGCACTGGAGAGAAACGCCAGCCCGGTCGAGCCGCCGGTGAAATACAGCGCGCCGACGTCGCGCGGCGCGACGCCCGCGAGCCGCACCGTTTCGCGCGCCGCCTCGACGATGCGCGCGGTGTCGTCCACGCTCGCGGCCACCAGACGGTCGGCGTCGAAGGCGATCTGCAGATCCTCTTCGACGTCGTTCAGGTCGATCATCGTCTCCCCGCCCGCCGCCACGCCGATCTTCGCCTCCTCCGCGCGCGCCATCAGCGCATGCCCGAGCCGCTGCTCGACCACACGCAGCAGCCGCTCGTGCTGCCGCACGTCCAGGTAGAGGTGCTTCATCAGCTTCAGTTCGCCCACGCGCTTCGGCGTGTAGACGGTGTTGATCAGGTGCCAGGTCGCGAGGTCGAAGTAGATCCGGTTCGGCAGTTCGCGGCCTTCGGGATCGAGCGCACGGTAGCCGAACGCGGGCAGGATCGCCGCCAGTTCGACGCGCCGGTCGTAATCGGTGCCCGCGACGTGCACGCCGTGGTGCGCCAGCACGTCGTCCTTGCGTTCGAGACGCGCCATCCGCTGCGGCCCGACCCGCACCAGCGAAAAGTCGGACGTGCCGCCGCCGATGTCGGCGACCAGCACGAGCCGCTCCGCCTGCTGGCGCGACTCGTAGTCGAACGCGGCCGCGATCGGCTCGTACTGGAAATGCACGTCGGAGAAGCCGACCGCACGTGCGGCTGCTTCGAGTTGATTCTGGGCAAGGCGGTCCGCGCGCGGATCGTCGTCGACGAAGAACACCGGCCGGCCGAGCACCGCGCGGCCGAGCGGCGCGCGCGCCTTGGCCTCCGCCTTGCGCTTCAGGTGCGTGAGGAAGCGCGCGATGATCTCGGTGTACGCGATTGCGCTGCCGTCGCCGAGGTCGGTCGTGGTTTCGGCGAGCGGCGAGCCGAGGATGCTCTTCATCGAGCGCATCAGGCGGCCGTCGAAACCGTCGATATAGGACGCGAGCGCCGCCCGGCCGAATTCGACGGTTTCCTCGTCGTTGTTGAAGAAGATCGCGGTGGGCAGCGTCAGGTGCTCGCCCTCGACGGGCGCGAGACGCATGCCGTCGCCGTCGGGCAGCGCCACGGCGGAGTTGGATGTGCCGAAGTCGATCGCGCAGTAAGTCATCGGAAGGTGCCGCAACGTGGCCGGCGCGAAAACGGAAAGGACGGGCTTTTTAACATGAAGCCCGCCGGATCACAACCGGGACGGGCATCGGTATCGCGCCGCGGTTCGATCAGACGAATCGGTGTGTCGGTTGTGACCGTGGTCGGCGCACCGGATTGGTGGTGCGGGCGGCGGCGGCGCGTTGGCCGGGCTGTTCGCACCGTCAGCGCCGTCACGCGCTCGCCACACCGGCGCGCGGCCGACGCGCGGCTCGCCCGCGCACCGAGCCGCGCTCGGCGGCTCAGGCCGCCGCGTCGAAGCCCTTCTTCCACGCGCCGGCATACGCGATCTCGCCGATCGCATGGCGCGTGCGCGGCGCCTTTTCGCGGTCGCGCAGCACCGGATCGAGCTTGTCGACGTTGCCGTAGTGGCCGAGCGAGATGATTGCCGGAATCGCGACGTCGGCCGGGATCTCGAACGCGTCGCGGAACGCCTTCGCGTCGAAGCCGCTCATCTGGTGCGCGGCGAGCCCGAGCGCGTGCGCCTGCAGCACCAGCGACATCGCGGCCGCGCCGGCGTCGTACAGCGCGGTCGGCGCCGGTTCGCCCTTCGGCGTGAACGTGTGCGCGGTGACGGCGATCAGCACCGGCGCCGGCGCGTTCCACCCCTGGTTGAACGGCACCAGCGTCGCGAACGCGCGTTTGAATGAGGCTTCGTCCTGCGTGCGATCGAACACGATGAAGCGCCACGGCTGCGCGTTGTACGCGGACGGCGCCCAGCGCGCGGCTTCGAGCACCGCGTGCAGATCGGCGGCGCTGATCGGCTCGTCCGAATACGCGCGCGGGCTCCAGCGGCCCGAGATCAGATCGTGAATCGAAACAGTGGTGGGGGCAGGTTTGACGGACATGCGGTTCCTCGCTGACATCGATGAAGGGGCGCGAACGCCCGGCGAACCGCAAGCATAACCGCTTGGGCGATCACGCGCCCGCACATCCCGCGCAATGCAAATCGACGATCCTGCATAGGCTCGCGAAGCCGGCCAGCGCGGGCCGCAACCGGCTTGCCGAGCATCGCGCGCGACCTCGGCCGGTCGATCTATACGGGGGCAGCCGCGCAACCGTGCGTGCCCCGGCATGGCCCTGCGTGCGCGGTGCGTGCCTCATGCGTGCCTGATGCACACCTCGTGCGCCCCCCCTGGATACCCGTGCATGCTTCCTGCGTGCGCCGTGTGCCCCGTGCGCGCCTCGTACATGCCTCTTGCGCGCCCCGCGCGCAGGCGCCGTGCGCCGTGCGCCCCCGCCGGCCAACCACCCTCAAACAGCCGGCTGCGCCGCAGCCCGCGACGGGCCGCGGTTGATCCGCAGCACGATGAGCGCACCGACGATGCACAGCCCGCCCGAGATCATCGAAGCAACCGTGTAGGTGCCGAGGCTCGCCCGCAGCAGCCCGGCGCCGAGCGCCGCGAAGGCCGCGCCGAGCTGGTGGCCGGCGACGATCCAGCCGAACACGACGGGCGCCGCCGCCTTGCCGAACACGTCGGTGGCGAGCCGCACGGTCGGCGGCACGGTCGCGATCCAGTCGAGCCCGTAGAACATCGCGAACAGCGGCAGCCCGAAGAAGTCGATGCCGAACGCATGCGGCAGATAGATCAGCGACAACCCGCGCAGCCCGTAGTACCAGAACAGCAGCACGCGATTGTCGTAACGGTCGGACAGCCATCCCGACAGCGTCGTGCCGAACAGGTCGAACACGCCCATCGCGGCGAGCAGCGACGCGCCCTGCACTTCGGTCATCCCGTAGTCGCTGCACATCGCGATCAGGTGCGTGCCGACGTAGCCGTTGGTGCTCGCGCCGCAGATGAAGAAGCTGAAGAACAGCAGCCAGAAGTCGCGCGAACGGCTCGCCGTCAGCAGCGTGCGGAACGCGACCGCGAGCGGATTCTCCTTGGTCGCGTCGGGCGCGGCCGGCGCGTCGGCCGGCTCGCCGTACGGGCGCAGCTTCACGTCGGCCGGCCGCTCGGGCAGCAGGAACGCGACCAGCGGAATCACGAGCGCAGCTGCCACCGCGACGACCAGCACCACCGGGCGCCAGCCGTGGCGCTGCGCGATCGCGGCGAGCATCGGCAGGAATACCAGCTGGCCGGTGGCCGTGCTCGCGGTCAGGATGCCCATCACGAGGCCGCGCCGCGCATGGAACCAGCGCGTAACGAAGGTCGCCGACAGCGTCAGCGCGACCACGCCGGTCGAGCAGCCGACCATCAGCCCCCACACCACGACCATCTGCCAGCTTTGCGTCATCATCGACGACAGCGCGACGCCCGCGCTCAACGTCACCAGCGCGGTGAGGATCGTCGGCCGCAGTCCGAAGCGCTGCATCGCCGCCGCCGCGAACGGGCCGGTCAGCCCATACAGCGCGATGTTGACCGAAATCGCCAGCGAAATCGCCGCGCGGCTCCAGCCGAGTTCGCGCTCGAGCGGCACCATCAGCACGCTGGGCGTCGCCCGCGTGCCGGCCGCCGCCAGCAGGATCAGGAAAACCACCGCCGCCGCGAGCCATCCGTAGTGAAAGCGCCCGCCGATTCGTGTCACCGCCCAGTTCATCTCGTCGTTCTCCAGTTGGCGGCCCGCGCTCGCGCATGCGCCGCCACGTCACCGCCGGGCCACCTCCGCCGCACGCTGCGTCGGCTGACCCTGGCCGACACCTGGCATTTGTCCGTCGCTCCGATCAGCGTTGTTACCGACCGGTCACAAGTGTGTTGCGATCGTAGTGACCAGTCGGTAACATGTCAAGCAATTCACCATGCAGTCGAGGGTCATCATGTCGGGCATCGAGGCGGCCAAGAAGGCGCCGGCACGCCGCACGCGGCGGCCGGTCACCGCGGCCGCCGCGCAGGAGCATCTGCTGCGCGCAGCAGAGGAGCTGTTTTACAGGGAAGGCGTGCGGGCGGTCGGCGTCGAGGCGGTCGTGGAACGCGCGGGCGTCAACAAGATGAGCCTGTATCGCCAGTTCTCGTCGAAGGACGAGCTGATCCTCGCCTATCTGGAGCGGATGGATGCGTGCTTCTTCGAGCGTTTCGATACGAGCGTCGCGAAGCATCCGGGGCAGCCGAAGGCGCAGCTGATCCAGTATTTCGTCGATCTCGCCGAGCGCGCGACGCAGCAGGACTATCGCGGCTGCCCGTTCGTCAACGTCGCGGCCGAGTTTCCCGACGCGTCGCACCCGGCGCGCGAGCGCGTCGCGCAGAACAAGGCGCTGCTGATGAAGCGGCTCGTCGAGCTGTGCGAAGGCGCCGGCGCGCGCGCGCCGCAGGCGCTCGCCGATGCGCTCGCGCTCGTGATCGAAGGGATCTACGCAGCCAGCCAGACCTACCGGCACGGCGAAACGCCGATCGGCACCGCGCCCGCGCTGGCGACGCAGCTGATCGAGGCCGCGTGCGCATGACGGACGACGCAGGTCAGATTGCAGCGCGCGCCCGCCGGCTACAATGCGCCCCTCGCTGCCGCACTACCCGACCGCCTTCGCCATGACCGACACCCGCCCCGGCCCGCACGATTCCCACGATTCGCACGACGACATCCTCGCCGCCACGCGGCACTGGCTCGCGCGCGCGGTGATCGGGCTCAATCTGTGCCCGTTCGCGAAGAGCGTGTACGTGAAGGAGCAGGTGCGCTACGCGATCAGCGAGGCGACGACGCTGGAAGACGCGCTCGCCGATCTCGAAACCGAGCTGCGCGCGCTAGAAGCGGCCGATCCGCAGCGTATCGACACCACGCTGCTGATCTTTCCGCGCGCGTTCGCGGACTTCGTCGACTACAACGATGCGCTGTTCTTCGCCGACCGGCTCGTGCAGCAATTGCGGCTCGGCGGCGTACTGCAGATCGCGAGCTTTCACCCGGCGTACCGGTTCGAAGGCAGCGAAGCCGACGACATCGAGAACTACACGAATCGCGCGCCTTACCCGATGCTGCACCTGCTGCGCGAGGACAGCATCGCGCGCGCGGTCGACGCGTTTCCGGACGCGTCCGCGATCTACGAGAAGAACCAGCAGACGCTGCGCCGCCTCGGCCACGATGGCTGGCGCGAATGGATGGAGCGGCCGGGCGACGACGTCTGACCCGTCGCGCGCCGGCCGCCGGCGCATGTCACACGCGCGGCGTGCCTGACGTACGCCCTGCGCGTCAGCCCGCGTGATCGGCCGCAGGCTGCGCGTCCGGCGCCGCGGCCGCCGGCACGAAGAAGCGCTCGTTCAGCTCGGCGAGCCCGAACATCGCGAGGATTTCGTTCAGCCGCTCGCTGGGCTTGCGGCGCGGCAGGTTCTTGTATTGCGCGATGATCAGCTCGTTCTTCATCGAGTGCTCCCAGCCGACCAGCTCGGTCACGCTCACCTGATAGCCGTGCGCCTCGAGTTGCAGGCAGCGCAGCACGTTGGTGATCTGGCTGCCGAATTCGCGCGTATGCAGCGGATGCCGCCACACTTCCGTCAGCGCATTCGCGAGCGACTTGCCCTTGTTCTTGCGCAGCACGCCGGCGACTTCCGCCTGACAGCACGGCACCAGCACGATGTGCTGCGCGCGCTTGGCGAGCGCGAAGCGGATCGCATCGTCGGTGGCCGTATCGCACGCATGCAGCGCGGTGACGACATCGACCGTCTCGGGCAGCTGCGGCGACGTGATCGAATCGGCGACCGACAGGTTCAGGAACGACATCCCGCCGAACCCGAGCCGCGCGGCCAGCTCGGCCGAGCGCGTGACGAGCTCCTCGCGCGTCTCGATCCCGTATACGTGGGACGCGAACGCCGGCGTGCCGTGTCCCGGCTGCTGCTTGAAGAACAGGTCGTACAGGATGAAGCCGAGATACGACTTGCCGGCGCCGTGATCGACGAGCGTCACGCTGCCCTTGTCGGCCTGCACGCTCGCGAGCAGCGGCTCGATGAACTGGAACAGGTGATACACCTGCTTCAGCTTGCGGCGGCTGTCCTGGTTCAGCTTGCCGTCGCGGGTCAGGATGTGCAGTTCCTTGAGCAGCTCGACGGACTGCTCCGGACGGATTTCGTAGGTCTTGTTCGACATCGTGAAGCGGCGCCGGGCCACGGTCGGTCGACCACGGCCCGGCGGCGGGGATTCGTGAGGAATGGCGACAGTTTACCGAAAATGCGCGCTCAGGCTCGCGCGCCGAGCCGCCAGAGCGACGTGACCTCCGCGCGGCGCGCCGCGTGGAGCGGGTCGTCCGCGTCGGCGGCCTTCGGATGCGCGGGGCGGATGTCTTCGCGGCCGAGCACGACCAGCCCGGCTTCGTCGATCCATTGCAGCAGCGTGTCGCGCGAGCGCAGGCCGAGATGCTCGGCAAAATCGGAAAGGATCAGCCAGCCTTCGCCGCCCGGTGCGAGATGCGCGGCGAGGCCCGACAGGAAGCCGCGCAGCATGCGGCTGTCGGGATCGTAGACGGCGTACTCGATCGGCGCGCTCGGGCGGGCCGGCACCCACGGCGGATTACAGACGACGAGCGGCGCACGGCCGGCCGGAAACAGATCGGCCGCGACGACGTCGACGCGATCGGCATGGCCGAGCCGCGCGACGTTCTCGCGCGCGCATGCGAGCGCACGCGGATCCTGGTCGGTCGCGACGACGTGCTCGACGCCGCGCGCCGCCAGCACGGCCGCGAGCACGCCGGTGCCGGTGCCGATGTCGAACGCGAGCGAGGTGGCCGGCAGCGGCGTGCGCGCGACGAGTTCGACGTATTCGCCGCGCACCGGCGAGAACACGCCGTAATGCGGATGGATCGGCGCGCCGCCGAGCGCGGGAATCGGCACGCCCTTCTTGCGCCATTCGTGCGCGCCGACGAGGCCGAGCAGCTCGCGCAGCGACACGACCGACGGCGTGCCGCCCGGCCCGTAGGCTTCCTCGCACGCGGCGCGCACGTCGGGCGCGCGGCGCAGCGGGATCGTGTAGTCGGCGTCGAGCGGAATCAGCACCATGCCGAGCGTGCGGGCGCGCTGCGACTGCGCGAGGCGGTGCAGGTTGAACGCGTCGACGCCGGCCGCGGCCTTCGCCTTTTTCGGCTTGCGTTCGACGCGCCGCGCCAGCGCCTGCACGAGCTGGCGCGCGTTCTGGAAGTCGCCCTGCCAGACCAGCGCGGTGCCCTCGCACGCGAGGCGGTAGGCGGCGTCCGCGGTGATGCGGTCGTCGGCCGGCACGGCGCGCCGCGGCGGCTGCACGCCCGCTTCGGAGCGCCAGCGCACGGCATGTTCGACGCCGTCGGCGTCGGTCCAGTGGAAAACGGGGAAATCGGTCACGCGAGCTCGGCTACGGTTGGCTTCAGACAGGCGGTGCAGACGCACCGCGCGGACGACACCATACCGCGCTTTGCCCGTCCCGGCAAAACGGCGGCTAGCCGCCCCACGCCGGCAGCGCCGGCATGCGCAACGTGCCGGCGTCGCGAAAGTGCACGGCGCCGAGCGCGCCGCCCGCGAGCCGCCCGCGCAGCGCATACGGCAACTCGCCGCTCGCGGCCGCGCCGGGCAGATTCCACGCCTGGCGCGCGGCCGCGAATGCCGACACGGACACCGGCACGTCGATCACGGCCTCGCCGAAGCGCGGCACGACGCCCGAGCGATCGCTGACGCCGCTCGCGAACGGCGAGCCGTTCACCTCGAGCGCGACCGAGATGCCGTCGTATTCGATCGGCGTGTCGTTCGGGTTCTGCACGCGCAGCTTGAGGGCGAAGCGCATCTCGAGGCCCTGTCCGGGCAGCGGATCGAGCCCGGCGACCGTCACGGACACGGGCTCGCGCGTGAGGCCGGCGCAACCGCCGAGCACGAACAGCGCGGCGAACAGCAGCAGCGCGGCGCGCAGCGGTGCGATACGGAACAGGGCGCGGGTCATCGGCAGGCCTCCTTGGCGGCAATCGGCGGAATGGATCGTCGCTGCATTGTACCGACCGCGCCCCGATTCGTAGTTTCCGCTTCGCGGCGAGATCGTTAATAGATTAAAACTACGGAAACGACTGAAGCCTCCGAAAGCGAATTAATACCGACCGGCATTCAATGCCATGCAAAAAATTCTAGATATACGCTTTCTAATTTTTTCGTTTCCTTTACCCAAAACCATCAAGTATATTTACGCATCCTTCGAGCAGGCCGACAAACCTCGAAGCCGCATGACGGCGATTTTACGGAACGGCGACATGCCGTCCTGCCGTACTGCGGCCCGGCCCGGTCCGCCCCGTGGGTCGTCGTTTCAAAGGGAATCAAGGGAATGCGCGCCCGCGCAGGGCGCGCGGCCCCGTGTCGTGTGCGCGAAATCAATTCAGTACAACCCGCGCACGGCCATTTTGAACCGGCAAGTCAACCGATATCCGGAAACACAGAGGGGGCAGTAAACCATGATTACCTTCACGTAGTCGGCCGCCGTCTTTTTCGAATAAACCGTCATTGGCATCCGTCATCGCCACCGATTAACGGCGAGGGATTTCCTTTGCCGGCGTTTTCGCAGCACTGAACGATTCTTTCAACAATCGAGGTTTCAGTCATGCCGATCAACATTCAGAAGATGCGTTATCTGCCGCTGGTTGCCGCACTCGCACTCGCGGGCTGCGGCGGCGACGATGGCGGCTCGGGCTCCGCTTCCGCGCTCAGCTCGGCCGGTGCGCCGCAAGCGAGCTCGTCGCCGGCGGTCGCCACGGCGCCGAGCGCGTCCAACGTCGACAAGAGCGTGTCGCCGGTCGAACTGCCGGACACCGTGGTGCCCGTCAACTACCGGCTGTGGTTCCGCCCGAACGAAGCGCTGAACGCGTTCGACGGGCGTGCGGACGTCGAAATCAAGGTGCTGAAGCCGGTCAACAACATCGTGATCGCCGGCCACCGGATCAAGTTCACGAACGGCCGCATCACGCTGCAGCCGGGCAACATCCAGCTGATCGCGACGCCGCAGGACAAAGGCGACTTCTACCAGCTGCGCCCCGCTGCCGGCACGATCGCACCGGGCAACTATTCGCTGCACATGGAGTGGTCGGGGATCATCAACTTCAAGTCGTACGACGATCCGGTGAACCACACCGGCGGCAGCTGCGGCGACGATCCGTATCCGGGCTGCTCGGCCGCCGAAGGCGTGTTCCGCGTCGACCTGAAGAGCACCGACGGCACGACGAGCGGCGCGATCCTCACGCAGGGCGAAACCAACCTCGCGCGCCAGTGGTTCCCGGGCTGGGACGAACCGGCGTTCCGCCCGACCTATGAAGTGACGGCCGAAGTGCCGCAGAACTGGCGCGTCGTGTCGAACGCGGCGGAGAAGCCGTCGACCAACGTCGGCGGCGGCTACAAGCTCGTGCAGTTCGAGAAGACGCCGCCGATGCCGTCGTACCTGCTGTTCTTCGGCGGCGGCATGTTCGACACCTACGAGGACAACTTCACGAGCCCGCTGCCGGGCGCCAAGGGCAGCCTGCACCTGCGCGTGTTCACGCCGCCGGGCATGAGCGACTGGGCGAAGCCGGCGATGGACCGCACCAAGCAGGCGCTCGACTTCTACTACCGCTACACGGGCATCCCGCTGCCGCTGACGAAGTTCGACACGGTCGCCGCGAACGACGCGTTCAAGGAGCAGAAGGACCTGAACTTCGGCGGGATGGAGAACTGGGGCTCGATTCTCGAGTTCGCAGACGACATCCTGCCGCAGCCGGGCCAGCCGATGTCGCATTACGGTAACGAGGTGCTGACGCACGAAGTCGCGCACCAGTGGTTCGGCGACCTCGTCACGACCGACTGGTGGGACAACGTGTGGCTCAACGAGTCGTTCGCGACGTTCTTCGAAAACAAGACGACGATCCAGTTCTTCCCCGACGAGTTCAGCTGGCTCGACCAGGTGAAGAACAAGTACCGCGTGATCAACCGCGACATCGGCCCGAACGCGTTCCCGGTCGCGCCGAACTTCAACGACTGGGCGTCGAACGACTTCGTGCTGAGCGCCAGCGCGTTCACGTACGACAAGGGCGGCCATGTGCTGAAGACGCTCGAGAACTATCTCGGCGAGCAGACCTTGCGCAAGGGCCTGCAGCAGTACCTGGTCGACTATTCGTTCGGCAACGGTACGCCGAAGCGCCTGTGGGACGAGCTGTCGAAGGCGAGCGGCCAGCCGGTCGGCCCGATCGGCGACAGCTACGTGCGCCAGACCGGCGTGCCGCTGGTCACGCTCGACACGCAGTGCGACATGACGAAGAACCAGACGATCGTCACGCTGAAACAGCAGCCGTTCCCGAACACGAACGCGTATCCGGGCCTGCAGTGGACGGTGCCGATCACGCTCGCGTACGGCCAGGGTCTCGCGCAGCGCACGACGCTCGCGCTGAAGGACACCCAGGCGCAGACGCGCGTCGACGGCTGCACGGGCGTGGTCGCCGATCCGAGCGGGCTCGACTACTACGTCGTGAACTACAGCGACGCCGCGTGGAGCGGCCTGCTCACGCAGGTCAACAGCTCGACCGATCCGGTGCTGCTCGCGAACCTGAAGAGCGAGGCCGCGCTGCTCGTCGCGAACAACCTCGCGCCGGCTTCACGCTCGACGTCGATCGGCTCGGTCGCTTCGCCGGCCGCGATGAAGCTGCGTCAGACGCCGAGCTTCGGCGGCATCGCACCGACGACGAAGGAGCGTCCGTCGCTGCGCTACCAGGGCATGTTCAAGCCGCGCAAGACGCTGGTGCAGTAACGGCGACGGCGGCGCTCGCCCGGCCGGTGCCGCCGCATGCGCGGCGCCGGTCGGCGTTCGAACCGTCTGGTCCTGCGCCGGGCCCCGCATGCGGGGCCCGTTTTTTTTGCGCGCCGCTAGCGCTCGCCGCGCCGGCGAAACGCCCACCATGCGGCGAGTGCGGTGAAGCCGGCCACCAGCAGCACCATCAGCCAGAAGCCGTGCTTGTTCTCCGCGAACGGCACGCCGCCGACGTTCATCCCGAAGAAGCCAGCGACGATGTTGATCGGCAGCGCGATCACCGTGACGAGCGTCAGCGTGAACAGCGTCCGGTTGTTCTGCTCGTCGAGCCGCGAGCCGATCTCCTCCTGCAGCAGCTTGATGCGCTCGTTGAGCCCCGACAGATCGCCGAGCACCAGCGAGAACTCTTCGGTCGACTCGCGCAGCTCCTGCACGTCTTCGGCATGCAGCCATGCGGGCGGTTTCGCGAGCAGCCGGAAGATCGAGCCGGGCTCGGGCGCGAGCATGCGCTGCAGGCGCGTCAGCGTGCGGCGCAGCGCGCCCAGCTCGACGCGATTCGACGTGAGCCGCTGCGACAGGAAGCGATCCTCGATGCGGTCGACGTCGACGCTCGTGCGCCGCATGATCTGAATCAGCAGGTCGGCCTGGTCGCGCAGCAGATGCACGAGCAGCTCGGCCGGCGACCGGAAGCGCTCGCCGTCGCGCACGCACGCGCGCAGCGTGTCGACCGAGCGCAGCGGCTTCATCCGCGCGGTGACCATGATGCGCCGCTCGACGTGGACGAACAGCGTCGCGATCTCCGACGGCGTCAGCTCGAGGTTGAACATCACGTCGTTGACGATCGCGCGCAGTGCGCCGTCTTCCTGCTCGATGCGCGTCGAGCGCGAGCCTTCGTGCAGGAACGCGAAGAAGCTGTCGGGCAGGCCGAGGTGCGTGCGCATCCAGCGCTCGCTCGCGCCGTGCGCCAGATTGAAGTGCAGCCAGACGAAGTCGTCCGCGGCGGACGCATCGCGCGCGCGGCACGTGCGCAGCCATGCGGCCGCTGCCTCGGCATCGAGCGTCGCGCCCGCTCCGCCCGGCGTGAAACGGAATCCGCACACCATGCCGGACGTATCGGCGCCGTAAGTCTGTACGATCAGGTCCATCGTGTCGAAGGTCGTGCCGCGTCGGTCGCGCCGGAAAATGAAAGGAAACGTATGCCCGACGCATGTGACGCGCGCGTGACGCGCTCGCCGTCACCCGCTGCGGGCGCGGCGGCGGCCCAAAAGCAATGCGCCGCCCGGAGGGCGGCGCATTGGCGACGAACCGATCGGCGTGACGCCGGTTACTGCCGCGTCTCCGGCGATTGCGCCGCGCTCGGGCACGCCGGATCCTTGCCCCAGTGACCGTCGCACACGCGCCAGCGGCACAGCTGATCCTCGAAGAAGCCGCGCTGTTCGCATTCCTTCACGCGCGCGGCGAGCGAACCGCCGGTCGTCGCGGCCGTCTTGGTCGGTGCGGCCTGCGCCTTCTGCGCGGCGGCCTTCTTGTCGGCCGGCTTGGTGCGTGCGACGAGCGCGGCCAGCAGATCCGCATCCGGATCGTCCTTCGCCGAGGCCTTCGCGTTCGCGGTGCGCGCCGTCGCGTCGCGCCGCTTCTTCGCCTGTGCGAGCTCCGCCTGCTGCTCCTTGTGGCGCTTGCGCGCTTCCGCCCTGGTTTCGGTCTTCGTGTCTGCCTTCGCGTCGGCCTTGCCGCGTGCGGCGAGCTTGTCGCTCTTCGCGCCGTTGGCCTTCGCGCTCTTCGTCGCAGCGGCGGCGGCCGTCGCGGCGGCGACGCCGGTCGCGGCCGTGCCCGATGCGTCGGCGGCGCCGTTCGCGAGCGCGCGCGACAGGCGGCTGTTGTCCGCGCCCGACGCCGCGGACGATGCGGATGCAACGGTTTGGGATGCGGCGTCGTCATTGACGATCGTCGCCGGTTGCGCGGCCGGCGTCGCGGACGCGGCCGAGGCGGCATTCTGCGCGACCTGCGCGGCAGCGCCGCTGGCGGGCTCGGCCTTCGCGGGCGCCTGAGCAGGCGCGGCCGCCACGACGGCGGGCTCGGCTGACTGCTGCTGCCAGCGCCACGCGCCCCAGCCGCCCACCGCCACCACCAGTGCGACGATCGCCGCGATCGGCGCCTTCAGCGAACGGCGCGGCGCTTCGGCCGGCGGCGTGACGCGTCCTTCCAGATTCGCGAGAATGCGCGACTGCTGCGGCCCGCCCTCGCCTGCCGGTTTGGTGTCGGACAGGAGGCTAGGCGGGGTTTTCGAATTGGTATTTTCCGGCGCACTCATTCAGCGTCTCATTGAATCCTGGTTTAATTCACCGCGATAATATAGCCCGGCCTCTCAAGGCAGCCTGATTCTAAGAGCAAGCATTGCAAAACACAATCAATTCCAATTTCCGGGGATATCGTTGATTGCCGTCGCCCTCGTCGCCTATTTCGCCCTCGCCGTCGCGGTCGCGGCACTGTTGCTTTTACCGGGTATCCGCGCGGCCGTTTTCGATTCGGTCGCGCAATTTCATGGCCGCCTGACGCGCCGCGCAACCGATCGCGCCGCCCGCACGCGCAGTCAAATTGTTAAATCGGCAAGCGTTACGCGCGGCGCATTAAGCGATGTGCAAAATTTACTGATTCGACGGCGCTTGATGATTATGGTATCGGCAGGTATTCTTGCGACGCCGCCATTGGTGGCCATTGCGTTACGCGGTCGGCAATTGTTTCAGTACGACGACACCGCGCGCGTGCCCGACGAGAAGATCGCCGCGCTGTTGCAGGGCGAGCAGCTCGTGCCGCCGCCGCCGTTGCCGCCTGAAGTGTTTGCGACGCGGGAGGTCGAGCAGGTGCGGCCCGCGCTCAAGGATGCGAGCCGCGACTGGAACCTGCTGGATCCCGATTTCCGTACGCGTTTGCTGCTGGTCTACAAGATCATGCACGAACAGTATGGTTACGAGATGGCGCTGCTGGAGGGTTATCGGAGTCCGGAACGTCAGAACCGGCTCGCGCAAATGGGCACCAACGTGACCAATGCGGCCGCTTTCCAGAGCTATCACCAGTTCGGGCTCGCAGCGGACAACGCATTCCTGCGCGACGGCAAGCTGGTCATTTCCGAGAAAGATCCGTGGGCGATGCGCGGCTACCAGTTGTACGGGCAGGTTGCCGAGCAGGTCGGCCTGACGTGGGGCGGCCGATGGAAAATGATGGATCTCGGACACGTGGAATACCATAAACCCGGTTTTAAACTGGGACGCGGCAGCTAGTCATGGCTGCCGGACAAGAAATAATGAGGGCGGCATGGGGCTTTTCAAACACCCGGCAGGAAATGATTTGGGCGGCGCAATCGATCGGGCATTCCGTTGCGCGATTTTTTCGGGCGCCCGCTTCCGTTTTAATTCTCACGGCATCCTTTCATTAATGCGCGCGCCTTCTCCGATGCCGCGGGCGCATTGATGCCAGCCCTTTTCATCCCGCCTGACAGCGCGGCGACACATCGCGGCGCCACGCTGTCCGCTCGGCGCGCCCGCGTCGCCTCACCGAATCGCACCGGAACCTGAACGTCCTATGCAACGCATCCTCAACGTGCTGACTCATCCGCGTACGCTCTCGATCGTCGGGATCGTCGCGCTAGCGGCGATTCTCTTCATCGTCGCCGACATGCTGCAGCTGCCGCTGCTGTGGGCCGCGCTCGCGTTCGCGGCGATCCTCGTGCTGTGGCTCGCCGTCGCGTTGTGGCGCCGCTGGCGCGTGAAGCGCGCGAACCAGCAGCTCGGCCAGGTGCTCGAAGAACAGGCCGAAACCGGCAAGATCACGGCGCCCGCCGCGGCCGCGCTCGCGCCCGACACGAAGACCGCCGACCTCGACGTGCTGCGCACGCGCCTGTCCGATGCGGTGAAGACGATCAAGACGTCGAAGATCGGCCAGGTGTCGGGCGGCTCCGCGCTGTACGAACTGCCGTGGTACATCGTGATCGGCAACCCGGCCGCGGGCAAGAGCAGCGCGGTGCTGAACTCCGGCCTGCAGTTCCCGTTCGCCGACAAGAACAGCGCGGTGATCCACGGCATCGGCGGCACGCGCAACTGCGACTGGTTCTTCACGACCGAAGGGATCCTGCTCGACACGGCCGGCCGCTACTCGGTGCACGAGGAAGACCGCAGCGAGTGGCTCGGCTTTCTCGGCCTGCTGAAACGCTACCGGCCGAAGGCGCCGATCAACGGCATCATCGTCACCGCGAGCATCGCCGAGCTCACCGGCAACCGCCCCGAGTTCGCGATCAACCTCGCGAAGAACCTGCGTCAGCGCGTCCAGGAGCTGACCGAAAAGCTCGAAGTGTTCGCACCGGTCTACGTGATGTTCACGAAGGCCGACCTGATCACCGGCTTCACCGAATTCTTCAGCAGCAGCGACAAGCACGAATACGACCGCGTGTGGGGCGCCACCCTGCCCTACGAACCGGACGAGAAGCGCGACGTCGTCACGCTGTTCGACGAGCGCTTCGAGGAGCTGTACGAGGGGCTGAAGGAGATCAGCGTCGCGCAGCTGTCGCTGTCGCGCGGCAACCAGCTGTCGCCGGGCCAGCTCAGCTTCCCGCTCGAATTCTCGACGATCAAGCCGGCGCTGCGCGCGTTCCTCGCGACGCTGTTCGAGAACAACCCGTTCCAGTACAAGCCGATCTTCCGCGGCTTCTACTTCACCAGCGCACTGCAGGAAGGCGAGACCAACAGCGCCGCCGCGCAGCGCATCGCTCAGCGCTTCGGCCTCGACGCGAGCGCGCTGCCGAAGCCGCACAGCGCATTTTCGAAGAACGGCTTCTTCCTGCGCGACCTGTTCTCGAAGGTGATCTTCGCGGACCGTCAGACCGTGCGCCAGTTCGCGAGCCCCACCAAGACGCGGCTGCGTTACGCGACCTTCTTCGGCTTCGTCGCGGCGCTCGCGCTCGCGCTCGGCGGCTGGACCTGGTCGACGATCGGCAACCAGCAGCTCGTCGCCAACGTGCAGGCCGACCTCGACAACGTCACGCGCCTGCAGCAGGGCCGCAACGACCTGCAGTCGCGGCTGCAGGCGATGGACATTCTCGAAGACCGCATCGAGCAGCTCGAGCAGTTCCGCCGCGACAAGCCGATGTCGGTGTCGCTCGGCCTGTACCAGGGCGACCGCCTCGAGCAGCATCTGCTGACCGAGTACTACAACGGCGTGCGGCAGATCCTGCTCGCGCCGGTGTCGCAGAATCTCGCGTCGTTCATGAAGGACGTGAACGCGCACCCCGAGCAGCTCGTGCCGATGACGCGTCCGCCCGAATCGGGCGCGGTGCAGGGCGGCGCGATGCCGGTCTCGACCAATCCGCCGGGCGCCACGCCGCTCGCCGGCGCCGCGCAAGGCGCGTCGGCCACGCCGGCCGCCGCGCCGCAACAGCCGGCGGCGCCGCAGGGCGGCCTCTACAGCGACGCGTCGCCGACCAACGTGCAGGACGCGTACAACGCGCTGAAGACCTACCTGATGCTCGCCGACAAGCGTCACGTCGAGCAGGCGCACCTGACCGACCAGCTTGCGCGCTTCTGGCGCGGCTGGCTGGAGACGAACCGGGGCAACATGCCGCGCGACGAGATGATCAAGAGCGCCGAGCGGATGATCTCGTTCTATCTGTCGCGCGTGAACGACGACGACTGGCCGATGATCGACGCGAACCTCGCGCTGGTCGACCAGACGCGCGAGAACCTGCGCCGCGTCGTGCGCGGCATGCCGGCGCGTCAGCGCGTCTACGAGGAAATCAAGGCGCGCGCGTCGACCCGCTTCGCGCCGATGACCATCGCGCGCATCGTCGGCGACGGCAACCAGGGGTTGATCGCCGGCAGCTACGCGATTCCGGGCACGTTCACGCGCGAAGCGTGGTTCGACTACGTGCAGCCGGCGATCCGCGACGCGGCGACCAAGGAACTGCAGGCGAAGGACTGGGTGCTGAACACGTCGACGCAGGACGACCTGACGCTCGAGGGTAGCCCCGAGCAGATCCAGAAGACGCTGGTCGGCATGTACAAGACCGAATACGCGCAGCACTGGCAGAAGTTCATGCAGGGCATCGCGGTGCAGGGCTTCACGAGCTTCGGCCAGGCCGTCGACGGGATGAACCGCCTGGGCGACCCGCAGGATTCGCCGATCCGCAAGATCCTCGAGACCGCGTACGACCAGACCTCGTGGGACAACCCGTCGCTCGCGAACGTGACGATCAAGAAGGCGCAGACGGGCGTCGTGAACTGGGTGAAGCAGTGGTTCACGCGCTCGCAGGCCGGCCAGATGGCCGCCGCGAACATCGACATCAACGGCAATCCGGCCGAGGTGCCGATGGGTCCGATCGGCCAGGAGTTCGTCGGGCTCGCGCGGATCGTCGCGACGCACGACGGCACGTCGATGCTCAAGGGCTACATGGACACGCTGTCGAAGGTGCGCACGCGCTTCAACGTGATCAAGAACCAGGGCGACCCCGGCCCCGGCGCGCGTCAGCTGATGCAGCAGACGCTCGACGGCAACGGCTCGGAGCTGGCCGATTCGCTGAAGTTCGTCGACGAGCAGATGCTGACGGGCCTCACCGATTCGCAACGCAAGTCGCTGCGTCCGCTGCTGGTGCGGCCGCTGATGCAGGCGTTCTCGGTCGTGATCCAGCCGGCCAGCGCGGAAGTGAACAAGGTCTGGAACGCGCAGGTGTACCAGCCGTTCCAGAGCTCGCTCGCGACCAAGTACCCGTTCGCGCCGAACGCGAAGGTCGAGGCCGGCGCCGGTGAAATCGCGCAGGTGTTCGGTCCGGACGGCGCGATCGCGAAGTTCGTCGGCACGACGCTCGGGCCGCTCGCGGTGCGCCGCGGCGACACCCTCGCCGCGCGCACGTGGGGCGACATGGGCATCGGCCTCACGCCGGACTTCACGAACGGCTTCGCGCGCTGGGTCGCGCCGCTCGCGGGCGGTGCGGCAGGCGGCGCGGCCGCCGCGTCCGAACCGCAGACCGTGTTCCAGATCCTGCCGCAGCCGAGCACCGGCACGACCGAATACACGATCGCGATCGACGGCCAGCAACTGCGTTACCGCAACACGCCGCCGCAGTGGACCAACTTCGTGTGGCCGAACCCGCAGGGTTCGCCCGGCGCGACGCTGTCCGCGACGACCTTCGACGGCCGCACCGTGCAGCTCGTCAACGAGCCTGGCCGCTACGGTCTCGAGAAGCTGATCAACTCGGCGCAGCGCAAGCGCCGCCCGGACGGCACGTTCGATCTGACGTGGGTTCAGGGCAGCGTGAACGTGTCGGTGACGATGCGCATCATCAGCACGTCGCAGCCGACCGGCGGCGGCGGCGACCAACCTCAGCAGCAGAGCCTGCGCGGTCTGCAGCTGCCGTCGTCGATCGCCGACGCGAGCGCCGGCGCCGCACAGAACGCGACGCAGGCGGGCGCCGGCGCGCCGGCCGCGGCACCGGCCGTCGCGGCCGCCACCGCAACGAATGCACAGGGGGCGCAATGACGCAAACCGTTCAGGCGCAGATCGCCTACTTCGGCAAGATTCCGTCGCGCGGCGACTTCGTGAAGAGCCCGCACAACCCGCAGCTGCTGCAGACGCTCGATCGCTGGATCGCGCAGGCGCTGGAGCTGCTCGCGGAGGATCCGCGCTGGAAGATCGTCTACGAGGATGCGAAGCCGATGCATTTCGCGTTCCTCGGCTCGCGCAGCAAGCTGGCGATCGCGGGGCACATGGTCGCGAGCCATGACGTGTCGATGCGCCGCTTCCCGTTCCTCGGCGCGACCGCGCTGGAGGTCGAGCGGCCGCTCGCGTTCCTCGCGCGCAGCCCGCTCGCGTTCGCGCGGCTGTGGTCGCGCGTCGCCGCGCAGATGCCGGCGCTGCTCGCGAAGGAGGAGCCGCCCGGCGCGCTGCAGGCGCTCGGCGACACGCAGGTGCCGATCGACGTCGGCGGCCCCGGCACGTCGCACGACGGCACCTTCAACGACTTCGTCGAACACCAGTCGCTGTACGGGCTGCAGCAGATGCTGCTCGAGAGCGGCCATCCGGTGCGGCTGCGCGGCGCGATGCTCGCGCTCGGCTCGCTGCTGCGGCCGGTGATGCAAAGCGGCTCGTCGCACATCGAGCGCGGCCTGACGCTGCCGCTGCCGGTCGATCCGTTCTACCGAAGCCTCGTCGCCGCGTTCTGGCTCGAACTGATTGCACCGTTCGTCGCGCAGGCCGATTTCGAGCTCGCGATCTTCATCGGCACGATCGCCGAGCGCGAACGACTGATCGTCGGCTTCAACGGTGCGTCGTCGAAGACGCTGCTGAGCGTCGTCGATCCGCAGACCTACGCCGCCCACAACATCGACATCGACGATCCCGAGTGGATCGACGCCCATGCGCAAAACGACCACCGGATCAGCAAGCTCGTCAGCTACCTCGACCAACCGCAACTGTCGCTGCGCGTCGCCATCGACGCGTTCCGCGAAGCGTTCATCGGAGGCTGACGCGATGCAACGCACGATTCACGCACGGCGCACGCGCCTGCTGCCGTTCTTCGCCGCGCTGGCTGCGGCCGGCCTCGTCGCCGGCAGCGCCTACGCGCAGAACACGGGCGGCGCGACCGTCACGCCGGTCGGCAACGGCACGGTCGCGACGACGGCGCTGCCGTCTACGCCGAATGCGAGCGACGCACCGGGGGCCGCGCCCGGCACGGCGTCGGGCACGGTCGTGCACGGCACGGCCGGCACGATCACGCCGCCGCCGGCGAACGCGACGCCCGGCCAGGTGGTGGCCGGCGGCAAGGTGCCCGACGAGGCGACCAAGGCCGCGGTACTGCAGAAGCTGCGCGACACGTACGGCGCGGCGAACGTGGTCGACCAGATCGAGGTGGGCGACGTCGCGACGCCGCCGAACTGGAGCACCAACGTGCAGAAGCTGCTCGGCGCGCAGCTCAAGCAGATCAGCAAGGGCCAGTTGAAGATCAACGGCACGCAGATCGAGGTGAAGGGCGAGGTGCACAACGAAGCGCAGCGCCAGCAGCTCGCGAGCGACATGGCGAATTCGCTGAACCCGACCTACACGATCAAGAACGGGCTGCGCGTGTCGGCGTCCGAACAGGGCGTGCTCGACCAGACGCTCGCGAACCGCACGATCGAGTTCGAGACCGGCAGCGCGACGCTGACGCCGCAAGGCAAGCAGATTCTCGATCAGATGGCGGCGGCGCTGGCGAAGATGCAGAACCGCACGGTCGACATCATCGGGCACACCGACAACTCCGGGAACCGGACCTCGAACATCGCGCTGAGCCAGGCGCGCGCGGATGCGGTGAAGGGCTATCTGATCACGAAGGGCATCCAGCCTCAGCAGATGACGACGACGGGCGTCGGGCCGGATCAGCCGATCGCGCCGAACGATACGGCGGACGGGCGGGCGAGGAATCGACGGATCGAGTTCCGGGTGGGGCAGTAGACGCGCGGGTGTGGGCATGGCGAGCCGACGGCAGGACGCCGGTGAACGCGGAACGTGGATCGCGCGGGCGCGATCGATGGGCCGCGTCCTGGTCAATGCACCGGTCCGCTGGTCGGTCGATCGTTCGATCCGGCCGTCTCCGTGAAAGACGCACTGCGCTGCCTGCGGTCGGCCGTTCTGCTGCTCGTTGGCGCGACGCTCGTGCTGATGGGTGCGGCGGACGCGATCGATTCCGCCATCCTCGTTCGCGCCCGTGCGTGGCCTCGCGTGCCCGCCGTCGTTGAGCGATGCGAGTTGTCGCTCCGATATGGGAAATCCGCCGTGACCTGGGAGGCGCGCGCCGTGTTCCGGTATGGCGCGGAACATACGCGGCAGTACGACACGACGTGGCGGCCGGCCGGGTCACCGGTGTATTCGCGTTCGGAAGCGTCCAAGCTCAGCCGCGAACAGTTCGGCGCATTCACCCATACATATTGCAGCGCGGCCGCGACCGACGGGCTGCGCGTTTCGCCGATGTTTCCCGGCGTTGCTCGGCGTAACGATGCGGTTGTTGGCGGAGCATGGGTGCGTGAAACCGGATTCGCGCTGTTCGGTCTGGTTGGCGGGTTGATGCTGTGTGCGGTGAGCGTTTCGCTGTTGCCGTGGGGCGAGGATCGCAAAAAGCAGGCGGTGAAACACAAGGCGCGGCGAGCGCGGAGTCGCGTCAGCGGTTTATGACGCAACGTGCGAGCTCGCCGATAGCGTATCGGCGAGTCCGTAAAACCGCATCGCGCTACTGCGTCGTCTGTACGTGTGGCCGAGGTTTTCAGTGTCTCGAGGAACGCAGGCCACTCCGGCTCGCGTGGATTCGGTTCTGCTCCTGCCAGTACCGCATGTCGCTGCGGAACCTGAGGCTCTCAGCTCACACGGCCATCGCTCACGACTGCTCGTCGGGCCTCACGCCGAGCAGCTCGCGGATATGCGACAGCGATCCGTCGTCCTTCACGACGCTCTCGAGCCACTTGTGCAGCGGCATGTCGGCCCATTCCGCGGCCTTGTCCGCGAGATACGCGACCGGGCTGTGCGGCTCGGTCTGGCGGAAGTAACGCGCGACCGCGCGCAGCTGGTCGACGGCCTGCGCGCGGTTCTGGATGCCGGCGATCATTTGCGCCACCGGCGCACGCGAAGCGGTCTGCGTCTGCACATGGGTCTCCTCGGTGTGGAACGCGTCGCCGAAGCTCGGTTCGACGCGCTCCGGCTGCGCTTGCTGCGCCGACGGCGCGTGCGGTGCGCTGCCCGTATATCCCTGCTCGCGCGCGAAACGCTCGACGAGCCGATACACGGTCTCGAACGCATCGCGCGTCTGCCGAAAGCTCGGCGCCGAATCGCCCGCGCGTTCGACCAGCCGCTCCTCGAACGCGTCGAGCGCGAACTCGAACGCCTTCAGGTTCGCGAGCAGCGCCGTGTAGAACGCGATCGGCGTCACGCGCCGCGATGCATCGATCTGCTCGACCGACGGCTTGCCGCGCGCGATTTCCTCGGCGTGTTCGGGATCGCGCTTCACGGCCTGCGCCACATGCTGCGCGACCTCCCAGTCGAGCGTGGTGAACGCGTTCGACGCGCCGTCGGTCACCGCGACGCCGCGCAGCAGCTCGGCCGTGCGCCCCGACAGCCACGCGACGTTGCCGAGCCGGTATTCGACGTCGTCGCCTTCGGGCAGCGGATGCACGGTGTCCCAGTAGTCGCGGCACAGGCCTTCCAGCAGCGCATAACCTTCGGTGAGGCCGGTGATGCCGTCCTCGAGCGCCAGCGCCTCGGTCAGCCACACGGCGAGCCGCAGGTCCTTGGTGCGCGTGCGCAGCAGCTCGCCGGCATGGTCGACGACGAAGCCCCAGTCGGCCTCCTTGATGTCGGTCACCCATTCGCCCTGGTCGAGCGTCGGATCGTCATGGCGCCGCGCATCCTGGATCGCGTCGAATTCGTTCGAGAACAGCAGGTCGTCGCCGCTGGGCGACGCATCGCTGATCGGCGTCAGCAGCTCGGGGAGATTGATCGGCATGGTGGGTTCAGTTCGTCATTGCAGAGAGCGCGGCCGCGCTCATTCGACGGTGTACGCGAATTCGCCCGCGTCGTCGGCGCGCACGGCGATGCGCGCGATGGCCGCACCGTCGGCGATCCGGCCGAGCACGTGGCCGGCGATCTCGGGCAGCAGCGTGCCGTTCAGGATATGGTCGACGTTGCGGGCGCCCGAATCGACTTCGGTGCAGCGCGCGAGCACCGCATCGACGAGCGACTCGTCCCATTCGAACGCGGCCTTGTGGTTCGCTTCGATGCGGCGGCGAATGCGCTCGAGCTTCAGCTCGATGATCTCGGCCAGCACGTCGTCGGAAATCGGGTAGTACGGCACGACCTTCATCCGGCCGAGGAACGCCGGCTTGAAGGTCTTGTACAGCTGCGGACGCAGCGCCTCGGCGAGCGCGTCCGGGTCGGGCAGCTCGTCGGCCGTCTTGTTCAGGCACGCCTGCATCACCGCGGCCGACCCGACGTTCGACGTCAGGATGATCAGCGTGTTGCGGAAGTCGATCTCGCGCCCTTCGGCGTCGTCCATCGTGCCCTTGTCGAACACCTGGAAGAACATCTCGAGCACGTCCGGGTGCGCCTTCTCGACTTCGTCGAGCAGCACGACGGAGTACGGATTGCGGCGCACGGCCTCGGTCAGCACGCCACCCTCGCCGTAGCCGACGTAGCCCGGCGGCGAGCCCTTCAGGCCCGACACGCTGTGCGCCTCCTGATACTCGCTCATGTTGATCGTGACCATCTTGCGCTCGCCGCCGTACAGGATGTCGGCCAGCGCGAGCGCCGTCTCGGTCTTGCCCACGCCCGACGGCCCGACGAACATGAACACGCCGCGCGGCTTGTTCGGATCCTCGAGGTTCGCGCTCGCGGTGCGCACGCGCTGCGCGATCGCGTCGAGCGCGTGATCCTGGCCGATCACGCGCGCACCGAGCAGCGGCTGCAGGTTCAGCACGGTGTCGATCTCGTCCTTCACCATCCGGCCGAGCGGAATGCCCGTCCATGCGGCGACGATCTCGGCCACGACGTGTCCGTCGACCTGCAGCGGCACCATCGGCTCGCCGCCCTGCAGTGCATGCAGCGCCGCGACGCGCTCGGCGAGCTTCTCGCGCGTGGCCGGCACGTCGACCGGCTCGCCGTCTTCCGATGCGTGGCGCGCGCGGTCGAGCGTCTCGCGCAGCTCGGTGATCTCGGCGACGATCGCGCGCTCCGCTTCATAGCGCGCTTCGTCGTCGCTCAATTGCGCGAGCGCCGTGTCGCGCGCGCCGCGCAGCTCGCCGAGCCGCTCGTCGTGCGACGCGCCGCCGGCCGCTTCGCGCTCGAGCGACGCGATCTCCGCGTCGATGCGCTCGATGCGCTTCTTCGTGTCGTCGATCGCCGCCGGCGTCGCGCTGTGCGCGAGCGCGACCTTCGCGCATGCGGTGTCGAGCACGCTGATCGCCTTGTCCGGCAGCTGGCGGCCGCTGATATAGCGATGCGACAGGCGCACGGCCTCGGTGATCGCATCGTCGAGAATCCGCACGTTGAAGTGCTTCTCCATCAGCCCCGACATCCCGCGCAGCATCGCGGCCGCGAGCGGCTCGCTCGGCTCCTCGACCTTCACGACCTGGAAGCGCCGCGCGAGCGCCGCATCCTTCTCGAAGTACTTCTTGTATTCGCTCCACGTCGTCGCGGCGATCGTGCGCAGCTCGCCGCGTGCGAGCGCCGGCTTCAGCAGGTTGGCCGCATCGTTCTGGCCGGCCTGGCCGCCCGCGCCGATGATCGTGTGCGCCTCGTCGATGAACAGGATGATCGGGTGCGCGCTCTTCTTCACCTCGTCGATCACGCTCTTCAGGCGGTTCTCGAACTCGCCCTTCACGCTCGCGCCGGCCTGCAGCAGCCCCATGTCGAGCACGTGCAGCGCGACGCCGCGCAGCGGCGGCGGCACGTCGTCCGCGGCGATCCGCAGCGCGAGCCCCTCGACGACCGCCGTTTTGCCGACGCCGGCCTCGCCGGTCATGATCGGGTTGTTCTGGCGGCGGCGCATCAGGATGTCGATCGCCTGGCGGATCTCGGCTTCGCGGCCGATCACCGGGTCGATCTTGCCGTCGCGTGCGCGCTGCGTGAGGTTCGTCGTGTACGTGTCGAGCGCGGGCGTCTTCGACGGGCCGGCCGCCGACGCGCCCGGCGCCACGCCGGACACCGCATCGCCGCCGTCGTCGCCATCGGGCTGGCGCGGCTCGGCTTCGCTCGAGCCGGCCATGATCTCGTCGAACTTGTGCTTCAGGTCGGTCACGTTCATTTCCGCGAACTGCGCGGACATCCGCTGCGCGAACTGCGCGAGATCGGGCGCGGTCAGCAGCGCGAGCAGCAGATGGCCCGAGCGGATCCGGCCGAGCTGCGAATCGAGCGACGCGATCAGCCACGCCTGCTCGAACAGCGCGATCAGATGCACGGAGAACACCGGCGTGCGCGTGTTGCCCGTCTTCAGCCGCGTGAGTTCGCGCTCGAGATCGGCACGCAGCGCATGCGGATCGACGCGGCTCGCGCGCAACGCGAGCGGCAGATCGCCCGTCGCCTCGTCGAGCAGCGCGATGAACAGGTGCTCCAGATCGACCTCGTAATGGCCGCGCGCCAGGCACGCGCTCGCCGCGCGTTCGGCCGCGTGCCGGCACAGCGGGTTCAGTTTCGTGATCAGGGTCTTCAGGGGCGTGCTCATGGCGTCGATCTCAGGTTCGATTGCTTGTTTGTTGTCAGTCAGTGAATCACGTGCAGCTCGTAGCGGGCGTCGGAGCGATCCTCCGCCGCGTCGCGCGTGCAGAGGAACGCGTCCCAGCCGAGCCGCGAGCCCGCGCCGAGCACGCTCGCGCCCACTTCCGTGCGCTTGAGCACGAGCTTGACCTCGTATTCGAGCGTGACGCCGGCGAGCAGCGTCAGCATCCGTTCGAGCGCGATCGCGTGCGGGCCGCCGGGCAGGAACGCTTCGTAATCGCGCTTGGACAGCGGGCCGACGACGATCCGCGCGCGCATGTCGCGCTGCCACACCCGTTCGCCGACCAGCGCCGTCGCGCCGAGCACGGCGTTGACTTCGCCGAGCACGCTCAGCTGATCGGGCGGCACGTCGTACCACTTGCCGACGAACTGGTCGATCTTCACCGGCACGCGGAAGTAGTCGGACAGCGTGCGCTGCAGGTACGCGGCCGACATCGGCCGATGCCGCGCGGCCAGCGCGTAGCCGGCGACGGCTTCGTCGAGCACGCCGCCCGCGCCGGCCGCGAGACTGTCGCGCACCTCGTCGCTCGGCACGCCGGCGATCGCGAGCAACAGCGGCAGATAGCGCTCGTCGCGGTCGAGTTCGTAATGGAACGGCAGCCGGTACTTCTTCCACGCAGCGTAGAACAGCGCGGTCGCGCGGTTCGAGAACACGTCGAAGAACGCGCGCGCCGCATGGTCGCGCTTGAGATGCTCGCGCGCGACGATCTGCTCGGTGTAGTGCAGCGGCAGCGCGCCCTGCCCGCCGAGCAGCCCGAAGAACGCGGGCGTCAGCTGGACGCGGCCGAGCTCGCCGGCGGCGAGCGCCGCGCCGCGCGCGTCGCCCGAATCGAGCGGCGTGCCGTCGTCGTCGAACGAGCGCGCGCCTTCGATTTCGCTCGGCGGGAAGCCGATCGACAGCGTGTTGCGGAACTCGATGCGCTGCGCGACGACGTCGCCCTGCCGCCACGCGCCCGGCGCATCGGACGCCTGCCGCGCGAACAGCCCCTCGAGCACGCGCACGGCCTGGAAGAACTCGAAGCGGTGCGGCTCGTCGAGCAGCGCGTCGACTACGCCAGGATCGATTCGCCGGTTCGGGGCTTGCATCGGATGATCTCCTCGCCGGTGCGCTTCGACACCACGACTAGTTGAACGAAACTGTTGAGGTGCACGTACAGCCCGAAGAAGCTGTCGAGCACGCGCACGAACGACGCGAGGCTCGCGCCGACGAAATGCTCCTCGTCGATGGTCAGGCGAATCTCGATGCCGCGCACGAAGGTGGCGAACGGCTTGCCGGGCAGCCACTGCACGGCGCCGCGCTGCTCGACGCCGGCGAGGCCGTCGATCTGGCGCATCGACACCGCGGTGCGCCGCAGGTCGTACAAGGTCAGCATTTCCTTGAGCGGCGCGAGCCCGTGCGCGACCAGCGACACGTGGTTCAGCGCGAGATGCGACACGAGCCGCCAGTGCGCGGCGCGGCCGCGCTCGAAGCGCACGCTCTGCGTCGGGCGCCGCAGCATCGAGATGCCGCTCGTCTGCGCGCCACCTTCCTGGAACAGGTCGCCGCCTTCGAGGCCGAACGCGAGCATCGCCGGCAGGTCGCGGTTGGTGCAGGTGAGGTCGAGGCTCAGCGTGTCGGTTTGCGGCGACGTCGGCTCGAAGTCGATGTCGACGATCGAGATCTCCGTTTCGTAGCCGGGGCTCTTTTGCGCGACCCAGTCGTTGCGGCGCGCGAACCAGTAGTGGCCGATCCGCGCCGATTCGCCGTGATGCAGCGAGTAGAACGGCCGGAACTCGATCACCGATTCCTCGTGCGCCTGCTGCCTGACGAGCTTCACCGAATCGATCGAGTACACCTCGTACGCGAACGCGCGCCGCGCCTCGGCGATCACCGGATACGACACCGCGCGGTGCGTGATGCGGATCGGCTCGCCGTGCTGGCGGAACAGGTTGACGATCGGCGTGCAGAACAGCCGGAAATGGCTGGCCGTCAGCAGCTCGAGCAGGCGCGCGACATGCGAATCGCTGCGCACGTCCTGCAGCACGAGATGCAGCGTCGCGCGCTGGCAGCGGCCCGCCGCGCGCGCGATCGCCGCGACGTCGAAATCGACGAAGTCGAACTTGTCGGGAAACGCGAAGTATTCGGTCAGCAGCCGATAGGCGGGATGCGACTTCGCCGGGTAATCGATCAGCGCGTCGTCTTCGTCGAAGCCGGCCTGCGCGGTCGGCAGGTTGCGCAACGCGGTCCAGCGGCCATTGCGCTCGGGCTCGACGTACGCGGCCAGCACGTTGACGAACAGGCAGTCGGTCAGCGCGGCGACGAACGACTGCTCGCCGTGCAAGTGCGCGCGCAGCGACGGCAGCTTCAGCGCGCCGAGGTCGAGCTGCGCGGCGAGCGATTCGAACGTGATCGAGATCACGCCCGTCGCGTTGGACGGCAGCACCGTCGCGCTCGGCGCGAGCGCGACCGGCGTGAAGCGTGCCTCGGAGATGCGGATCGGCGCGAGCGTCACGTCGTAGGCGGTGCGGAACCGGCATTGCACGCCGCGAATCGGGCGGCTCTTCAGCTCGGTGCCGCGCTGGATCACGACCGGTTCGGTCTGCTGGCCGGGCGAGGCCGGCGTGAACTGCGCGATCGAGCACGACGGGAACGGCCGCAGGTAGTGCGGATACAGCACTTCCAGCAGCGCTTCGGTGAACTCGGGGTAGTCGTCGTCGAGCTTCTTGTTGATGCGCGCGCCGAGCAGCGCGAACGACTCGATCATCCGCTCGACGTGGGGATCCTCGCAATGCTCGCCCGACAACGCGAGCCGCGCCGCGATCTTCGGATAGCGTTCCGCGAAATCTTGCGAATAGCGCCGCAAAAACGATAATTCGCGCTCGTAATACGGCAGCAATTCTTCCATCGACGCCCCCGAAGCTCAATCTTTCCTGCCGGACCCTGGTCCGCCACCGGGCGGTCCGGCCCGCTCGGCAGCTTGATTCACTGCATTCTGGCCGCGCGTGCGCGCGTGACCGAATACTGCAGCGTCGACGGCTGCAGCATCGCGTCGAAATTCACCGGCTCCTCGGCCGGATGCACGACGAGCAGCGCCTGGATCGCGAAGTACAGCGCGTTGGTCGACTGCTCGTTCAGCTCGAACGTCACCTGTACCTGCTGCAACCGCGGCTCGTGGCGTGCGATGGCCTGCTGGATCGACTTGCAGATGAACGCGCGGTCATAGTGACTCGCGAGGCTCAGGCCCGCGAAGTCGTTCAGCCCGTAGGTAAGCACCGATTTCTGGCATTCCGGCAGCGCCGCCAGCTCGAGTTCGGTGTGCGCGATACGGGTGTTGAGGATCGCCTCGACGTCGCGGGCGACCGTGTTCTTGAGCTCGTCCAGCGACAATTGCCGCATCGCTGCCGAGGCCGGCAGGTGCGGTTCGTCGTCGAACAGCTTGTCGAGAAAACTGGGTTCGAAGCGTTTCATCGGTCGGCGTTCACAGCGAAAACGGCAACGGGACGCCCAGCGCCCCGTTGCCGCAACCGACCTTAGACCGCGTAGGTCTTGTCGTTCTTCGTCAGACTCCAGGCGCCCTGCGTGTTGCCGCCCTGGTTGCCGCCGATCTTCTGCTGGGTTTGCTTCCACTGCACGGCTGCGTACTTGAGCGAGAACGTCTCGATCGGCAGACCTTCTTCACGCACGCTCGGCGCGATGCTCGAGATGATCACGTACTTGAGCTTCACTTCCAGATACTGCACGCGCTTGCCTTCGCCGTCCGCGCGCGAGAAATGGACCGTGACTTCGTCGAACGTGGTGCCGCCCGAAGCGTGCTGATACAGCAGCGGGCTCGACGAATCGATCTCCTTCGTGAAGATCATGTCGCCGTGCTCGCAACGCGTCATCGTGTGACCGCCTGCGGTCGATGCCGTTGCCGAACGCGGCTGAACGATCGAGTGATCCCACGATTTCAGTTCGATCCAGCCCTGATGGTCCTTGTCGGCGGACTCGCCCTTCACCGCCGGACTACCAAACTGCATGTGCATATGTAACATGGCCCTTCGACTCCCCAAAGAGGTGGTTTTAACGTCCTACCCAGGCGGCCCGCCCGGGCGAATTGCTCGCTTATGAATTTGCCGGTTTGGGCAGATCAGCGACAAGTCGCAGAGAAATCGAGAGTTCGTCGAGCTGAAAGTGCGGGCGCAGGAACGCGACCGAACGATACGAGCCCGGCTTGCCCGGAATCTCCGATACTTGTATGGATGCCTCGCGCAGCGGAAATTGCGCTTTCTGCTCCTGCGATGCGTTGTCGTCGAGCAGAACGTATTGCGAAATCCACCGGTTGAGGAAAGTCTCCACGTTCTGCGCCGATGCGAAGCTGCCGATCTTGTCCCGCATCATCGCCTTCAGGTAGTGCGCGACGCGCGATACCGAGAAGATGTACTGAAGCTGGGCAGACAGGACGGCGTTCGCATTCGCGCTGTCGGTGCTGTACTTTTTCGGCTTCTGCACCGATTGCGCGGCGAAGAACGCAGCGTAATCCGAGTTTTTGCAATGCACGAGCGGGATGAAGCCGAGGTCGCTCAGCTCCTTCTCGCGGCGATCGGTGATCGCGATTTCGGTCGGGCACTTCAGCGCGACTTCACCGTCGTCGGTCTTGAACGTGTGGGTCGGCAAGTCCTCGACGAGGCCGCCGCCTTCGACGCCGCGAATCGCCGCGCACCAGCCGAAGTCGTCGAACGCGGCCGTCAGGCGTGCCGCGAAGGCCCACGCCGCGTTGCACCACAGGTATTTGTCGTGCTCGGTGCCGTCGACGTCCTCGACGAAGTTGAAGTTCTCTGCGGTCTGGCCGTCCTTCGGATTGAACGGCAGGCGACCGAGGAAGCGCGGCAGCGTGAGGCCGACGTAGCGCGAATCTTCGGCATCGCGGAACGACTTCCACTTCGCGTATTCGACCGTGTCGAACACCTTGCCGAGGTCGCGCGGCTTGCCGAGATCGGCGAACGACTCGAGGCCGAGCAGCTCCGGCGACGCCGATGCGATGAACGGCGCGTGCGCGGCGGCCGCAACGTGCGACATCTGCTCGATGAAGTACATGTCTTCCGGCTGGCGCGAGATCTCGTAATCGCCGATCAGCGCGCCGAACGGCGAGCCGCCGAACGTGCCGAACTCTTCTTCGTAGACCTTCTTGAACAGCGCGCTCTGGTCGAACTCACTCGCGCCCTTGAAGTCGCGCACGAGGTCGCGCTTCGGCGCGTGCAGCGCCTTGATCTTGATCGTCTGGCCGGTGTTGCTTTCCTTGACCAGATAGTCGAGGCCGCGCCACGTGCTTTCGAGGCGCTGGAACTCCGGCGCATGCATCACCGCGGACAGCTGCGTGGAGATCAGGCGGTCGAGCTCGGCGACCCGCGCGTCGATCGTCGCCGACAGGTTGTCGGACACGATCACCGTGCCGTCGAGCACCTGATGCACGAGTTCGCCGATCAGGTCCTTCGCGCGCGCATGCTCGGAATCGGATTTCGCGACCTTGCTCTTCTCGACGATGTCGTCGAGCAGCGAAGTCCCGGCGGCGTATTCCGCGCCGCTCGCTTGGGCCGCAGCCGTTTGCTGGTTCATCTCAACACTCCGTCGTCATTCGCCGTCTTTGTCGCCGCCGGTGCCCTTCGCGAGCTCCTGCAGCTGCTGCGTGTTCTTCAGCACCTCGGACAGCAGATCCTCGAGCTTGTCGTTGCCGGCAAGCTTGTTGCGCAGATCGGCGAGCTTGGAGCGCGCCTCGAGCAGGCGGCGCAGCGGCTCGACCTGCTCGACGACTTCGTCCGGGCTGAAATCCGACAGCGAGCGGAACTTCAGGTCGACCGCGAACTTGCCGCCGTCCGCGCTCAGGCGGTTCTCCACCTGAAACGCGGCGCGCGGCTCGATCGCCTTCATCACGTCGTCGAAGTTGTCGCGGTCGATGTTGACGAACTTGCGGTCGCGCAGCTTCGGCTGCTCGACTTCCGACTGGCCCGCCAGATCGCCGACGACCCCGACGACGAACGGCAATTCCTTCACCTCGATCGCGTCGCCCTTCTCGACCTCGTAGGTCAGCTGGACACGCGGCGGCCGTATCTTCTGCAGACTTTTCTGAATGCTCTCTTTCTTGGCCATCTCGACGGCTCCCAGGTTAGTTGTGGTTATCGCGTCAGTTGCGTGCTGTTGCGCTCAGTTGCGCAGCGCGCTGAACGGATCGGCGCCGCCCTTCTGCGCGGCGGCGGCCTGCGGCGGAGCCGACTGCGCCGGCGCTGCAGCCTCGGCGGCCGGCGCCGCGCCGGCCTTCGGACGATGAATGATGCGGCGCGACGTGCGCGGCTTCGCGACGCGTTGCTCCGGCGGGAACAGCGCGGATTCGCCGAGCGTGTCGCGCAGCTGCTTCGCGAGCGCCTGCGCGTCGGACTTCGCGTCGCCCGCGAGCGATGCATCCTGGCGCAGCTCGCCGAGCGACTGCGTCGCGATCCGCAGGCCCGCGACCGCGAGCACGCTCTTCGCCTGACGGTCGGTCGCATCGCGCTGCAATGCTTCCTGCGCGGCGACGATCGCCTGGCCGTAGTGGTTCTGCGCGAACTGGATCTGCGCGATGCGCGACCACGGCTCTTCGCGCGTCGGGTCCGACTTCGCCAGCTGCTGGTACAGGCCGAGCGCCTTGTCCTGATCGCCCGACTTCGCGACGGCGTCCGCATCGGCCAGCGACTTGTTGAATACCTCGGCGCTCGGCGGTGCGGACGGCTGGGTCGCACAACCGGCGATGACGCCGCAGGCCAGCACTACCCCAGAAAGTTTTGCGAAGAGACGGTCTTTCATCGTTATATCCACCGGCGCGTGAGTATTAAATTCGTTGAGAATCTGGTTCTTTTGCTTTGCAAGAAGCGCGCGGGTATAGTACCGATCAATTTTTCATAATTCAATCGTTGCGTGCAGAGTAATTCCTTTTAAAAGTGTGCGCCCCCCTCGAAACGCCTTCCGCAATGGGCCGCGGACAGCCTTTCCAGCGAAGGGAATGCGCAACTTTTACTTGCTTCGTGGCGTGGCGCACCGAGGACGGAAAAAATTTCCGAAACACGCTGCGGCGCCCGCATGTTTAATAGTTGAAGGCCGATAAGCCGGGCATGCGCGCGATGCGCAGCAATACCGGCAGTTTTGACAGGGGAGTTAAAGGCGGCACGCCGGAAACACGATGAAATCGACCATGATTCGCTATGCGCTGCCGCTGCTCGCGAGCGCGCTGCTGGCCGGATGTGCGGCCGCCCCGTTGCTCGGCTCGGCCGCGAGCGCCGTGATGCAGGCCGCCGGCATCGGCAAGCCCGAGCTCCCGGATTCGCAGAAGCCGCCGCGCAACATCGGGCTTACGCTCGCGGCGGCGTCGAACCTGAACGCCGCGAACGATCGCAAGCCGCTCGCATTGGTGGTGAGACTCTACTCGCTGAAGGACCCGACTTCGTTCCAGCAGGCGCCGTTCGACGCGTTCACCGATCCGACCAAGGAAAAGGCCGCGCTCGGCGCCGATCTGCTGAACGTGCGCGAGATCACGCTGATTCCGGGCCAGCGCTATACGGCGACCGAAAAGGTGTCGCGCGAAGCGCAGGCATTCGGCATCGTCGCACTGTTCCGCGATCCGGCCATCCAGCGCTGGAAACTGACGTTCGACCCGGCAAAGTCGGAGAAATCCGGCATAATCATCGGCCTGCATAATTGCGCGATGACGGTCACCGATGGCACCGTGATCGCACCGCAACAGGGTGCGCCTTCGCAACCGCTGAATTTGCTTTCGTCGGTCACCTGCGGATAAGCATGACGCACGAATGTCAATTAACAAGAGTTAACAAATTGGCGATTAATTCGGGCACGACCAAATCGATTAGATCGCAACGCTACATTAACCGGATTTGACATGAGTTATTCGGCCAAGGTGCTGTGGGGGGAAGGGCTGTTCCTCCGGCCTCAACACTTTCAACGGCAGGACGCCTATCACGAGGCGCGCCTGTTCGAATCGATCCAGGCGATCCAGCCGTACAACTGGGGCTTGCGCTCGGTGCGCATCGATCGCGATGCGCTCGGCAGCAACGTGCTGCGCGTGGCCGAGCTCGCGCTCGTGTTCCCGGACGGCGCGCTGTATGCCGCGCCGCAGGCCGACGACCTGCCGCCGCCGATCGCGCTCGACACGCTGCCCGACGGCATCAACGAATTCGTGTTCTACCTCGCGCTGCATCCGCTGCGCGAGAACGGCACCAACTACAGCGACGATCCGGCGTCCGGCTTCACGACGCGTTTCGTCAGCGAGCAGACGAGCGTCGCCGACAACTTCACCGACGCGGCCGAAGCCGACATCACGTTCCTGAAGACGCAGGTGAAGCTGATCGCGCACAGCGAGCCGCGCGACCAGTTGCTGTCGGTGCCGCTCGTGCGCGTGCGGCGCACGGCGACGTCCGGCTTCGAGCTCGACGACAGCTTCGTGCCGCCGTGTCTCGCGATCGAAGCGTCGCCGATCCTGCACCAGCGGCTGCGCCAGCTGGTCGACGCGCTGCAGGCGAAGGTCAATGCGCTGTACGGCTTTCACCGCGAGCCGTCGAAGAACATCATCGAGTTCCGTTCGGGCGACATCGCGTCGTTCTGGCTGCTGCACACCGCGAACGCTGCGTTCGCGACGCTCGCGCATCTGCATCAGCATGCGGCACTGCATCCGGAGCGGCTGTTCCAGGAGCTGCTGCGCCTCGCGGGCCAGCTGATGACGTTCTCGAAGGGCTACACGCTCGCCGACCTGCCCGTGTATCGCCACGACGATCCGGGCCCGAGCTTCGCTCGTCTCGACCTGATGCTGCGCGAGCTGCTCGACACCGTGATCTCGACGCGCTACTTCGCGATCACGCTCGACGAAGTGCGTCCGTCGTTCCACCTCGGCCGCCTCGATTCGGGCAAGATCGACGACAAGACCGAGTTCTATCTGGCCGTGTCCGCCGACATGCCGAACGTCGAACTCATCGACGCGGTGCCGGCCCGCTTCAAGGTCGGTGCGCCGGACGACGTCGACAAGCTCGTGCTGTCGGCGATGCCCGGCGTGCGGCTGTCGTACATGCCGCAGGTGCCGCCCGCGATTCCGGTGCGGCCCGGTGCGTGTTACTTCCAGCTCGACTCGCGCGGCGCGCTGTACGAGCGCATGCTGCAGGCCCAGTCGGCGATGATCTATGCGCCGACTGGCATCAATGACCTGAAATTCGAACTGATCGCGGTCACATCATGAGCTACGCGCCTTCCCTGTTCGGCGACAACGCGCCGGCCCCGTTGCATACCCCGGCGTCGACCGACGCCGCGTTCCAGGCCCGCTCGCTGCTCGACCTGTTGTACGACGGGTTCTTCATGCTGTTCCTGCTCAAGAACGGCCGCGCGCCGGACAGCGCGAGCGAGTTCAGCACGAAGATTCAGGAATTCCTGTCGGACTTCGAACGCGGCGCGAAGAAGCTGAATATCGCGGCGGAGGACGTGTATGCGGCGAAGTTCGCGTATTGCGCGGCCGTCGACGAGATGGTGCTGTCGTCGCAGTTCAAGATCCGGGCCGACTGGGAACGCCGGCCGCTGCAGCTGGTGCTGTTCGGCGAGCAGCTCGCGGGCGAGAAGTTCTTCCAGTATCTGGAGGAATGCCGGGCGCAAGGTGCGGCGCGGCTGCAGTCGCTCGAGGTGTTCCACATGTGCCTGCTGCTCGGGTTCCAGGGCAAGTATCTGCTCGAGGGGCCGGAGAAGCTCGCTTATCTCACCGCGCGGCTCGGCGACGAGATCGCGCATATGAAGGGCAAGCGCGCTGCGTTCGCGCCGCATTGGCCGCTGCCGGATCAGATTGCGCACCGGTTGAAGCGCGAGGTACCGGTGTGGGCGATCGGTGCGGTGTTCGCGCTTGTGGCGCTGCTCGGGTATCTCGGGCTCAACACCTATCTGAAGGACAAGACGCTGCAGGCGCTCGCGCCTTATTCGCAGGTGATCAAGGTCGGGCCAGAGTCGGCGAATTTGACGATTTCGTTGCCTTGAGCTTGCGGTGAGCGGACGTTGTCGCGTTGGAGGGAAGGACCGCTTGGCGGTCCTTTTTTGCTGTGGCGTGGGGCGTGGCGTGGCGGGCGCGTTCAGAGAAGAATGAACTCGTCGTTGTCGACGTAGAACACGAACGCGTCGAGCAATTGCGCGATGCTTGGTTCGTCGACCTGATCATGCGCGTTGATGACGATGTCCTCGATCGTCGCGCTGTTCAAGGTCACGCGCCAACCTTCTAGTGGAGCGGTGGCGGGTGGCGTCGCGCCTTCGGCGTGAGCGGTGCCTTCGGCGAACTCGCCCTCCGTATCGAGCGTCCACGGCATCTGCGGCAAGCAGAGCCACCCGTGGAAATCGCCAGGGTGTTCAAGAATGTGCTTCAGCGACACGGTGGTCGCGGTGATCGTTGACATGGATGTTGCGGTGGTGACGGGAGTCGAATCGATGCGTTGGGCGATCGGGAAGGGGCGCGTAGGGGCTGCGGGGTAGCCGCTTGCGGCGGTGAGGGGGGATTATGCCAATTTCGTGTGCGGCGCGTGGGTTCGGCGGAGAGTGTCGGGCGGTTGGCTGAACCTGTCCGCATTTTTGTGGGCGAGGCGGTTGAACAGCACGTTATCCACGCGCCTGCATAAATCGCTCTCCGAACAGGATAGCAAACTGATTCATTGCTGATTTCCAGTCGAAGGCGGCCCGCACGGTCTTGGCCAGCACGTTGCGCAACGCCAGCCAGAGCAGCTTGATGGCCGCCTCGTCATTCGGGAAGTGACCGCGGGTCTTGATGATCTTGCGCAGCTGCATGTTCAAACTTTCTATCGCGTTCGTAACCGGCATGATATAGCCGGTGCCTCGCGTTCCCGCGCCGAGCGGTTTGAGCGTATGGTGTGACCATCCGGGACATGGGGCACTGGGGAGCACTTCGGGTGGGCAGGCCGTTCCTATACGATGAGCCGCGAGCTCGTGTTAGTAGTTGGCCGCCCCTGCGACCCGCCCGGTTGCGCTGCGAGCGCGAATCCGTAGTTGTCGTGCTGTCCCACCGGCTCCCAACAGTGATCTGAAACGGGAGACGGTTATGCGAATCGTAGGGTTAGATGTGTCGCGCTCCGTGGCCGAGATCGCGTACCTGGAGGATGGCACGCTGCATGCAGGCGGCCGCACCGGGTTGCGACGCGATGAACTGGAGCGCTTTGCGGCAAAGCTGCGTGCCACCGATCATGTGGTACTCGAAGCGACCGGCAATACCACTGCCATCGTCAACGTCTTGCGCGCGCATGTCGCGCGTGTGGCGATTGCCAATCCGCTGCAAGTTAGGCTGATCGCGGAGGCTCGCGTCAAGACGGACAAGATCGATGCAGCCGTGCTGGCACAGCTGTATGCGAGCGGTTTTCTGCCGGAAGTATGGATGCCGGACGAGCACACGCTGGCGTTGCGTCGACAGATCGCGCGCCGCTCACAGCTGGTGCGGCAACGTACACGGCTGAAGAACGAGATTCACGCAGTCCTGATTGCACACCTGATCGAGCGGTGTCCCGCCACCGATCTTTTTGGCAAGAAGGGGCGTGCGTGGCTCGGTGTTCAACCGCTGCCACTGGATGAACGACTGGGTGTTGAGCAGCGACTGCGCGAACTGGACCGCCTCGGCGACGATCTGCGCGAGGTGGAGCAAGCGCTCGCGCAAGCGACCATCGACGATGCGCGATTGCGCGTGATGCTAACGATCACTGGCGTGAACACCACAGTGGCGATCGGACTGCTATCGGCCATCGGCGACATCGCGCGGTTTCCGAATCCGGAGAAGTTGGTGAGCTACTTCGGTCTCAATCCATCAGTCTATCAATCCGGTCCGGCACCGGCCAGGCATGGTCACATCACCAAGCGCGGGCGCTCTTATGCTCGGGCGATGCTGGTCGAAGCCGCTTGGGGTGCAACGCAAGCGCCCGGGCCGCTGCGCGCCTTCTTCCTGCGCGTGCGCGATCGCCGCGGCCAGCAAATTGCCGCCGTCGCGACTGCTCGCAAACTCGCAGTAATCGTATGGTATGTGCTGACACGCGGTGAACCGTTCGCGTGGGATCGCCCGGCGTTGACTGCGCACAAACTGCGTGCGCTGGAACTGCAGGCTGGAATGCCGGCGCAGCATGGCCCGCGCAAAGGTTCGGCTGCGGCCTACAGTCTGAAGAGTGTGCGTCAGCAAGAGCGAGCCGTGGCCGAGCAGTCTGAGCGAACCTATCAGAGACTGTTTAACCGGTGGAAACAGTCGCGCCCCAAATCAGACAGCGCGCCGATACGGTGGCCGCAGGCGCGAACATAGCGAACGAGCGAAGCGCGGTGCGGGACTTGTGCATTTCATCCGTTGTGTAGACAACTCGTCGAATCTCCGGCGGAAACACGAAGAACGGTATGACGTGCTCCCATGCACGCTGCCACGACTGCACGATGGTCGGGTACTTCGCGCCCCAAGGGCCGTCAGCGAAGTCTTGCAGTGCCTGCCTTGCCGCCTCCTCGCTGGCGGCCGCGTAGATCGGGCGCAGCGCTGCGGCGAGCGCCTTACGGTCCTTGTAGCTGGCGTACTCGAGACTGTTGCGGATCAGATGCACGATGCAGGTCTGAACGGTCGTGCGGGGATAGGCTGCGCTGATGGCCTCGGCCCGCCCCTTCAGGCCATCGACGACGGCGATCAGGATGTCCTGACAGCCACGCGTCTTGAGTTCGTTGAACACCTTGAGCCAGAACTTGGCGCCCTCGGTCTGCTCGATCCAGAGGCCCAGCACGTCGCGCTGGCCGTCGGCCTGAATGCCCAAGGCCAGATAGACGGCCTTGTTGCTGACCACGCCGTCGTCGCGGATCTTGACGCGCAGCGCATCGAAGAACACCACTGGATACATCGTTTCGAGCCGGCGGCTTTGCCAGCTCAGCGCCTCGGCCATCACCTCGTCGGTGACCGAACTGATGAAGTCGGGAGACACCTCGGTGCCGTAGCTCTCAGCCAGAAAGGCCTGAATCTCGCGCACGCTCATGCCGCGGGCGTACATCGCGATGATGCGTTCGTCGAAGCCGGTGAAGCGGCGCTCGTGCTTGGGAATCAGGATCGGCTCGAAGCTGCCGTCGCGATCGCGGGGGACTTCGACCCGAACCGGGCCACGATCGGTGATGACCGTCTTGCCGCTGGCGCCGTTGCGCTCGTTGGCCTGACCGGGCGGCTTGGACTGGCCTGGTCGGTAGCCCAAATGCAGATTCATCTCGGCGCCCATCGCGCGCTCGATGACTGCCTTGTTGAACGCCAGCATCAGGTCCTGAACCTCGGCCGGCGTCATCGGCCCCTTGACCAACTGGTCCAGCAGTTCCTTGGGCAGTTCAGGCAGCGGCCCGCGGGCCGCTGCCTGACGCGCTACAGTTTGCCTTTTCTTCTTCATTGGCATATCCATGACTTTTACACCTCATGATATGCCTCGCCCACGAAATCGCGGATAGGTCCCCATGGAGAGGTGTCTGATGCCGAAGCAACGTCGTTCGTTTTCCCCCGAGTTCAAACAGCAAGCAGCCAATCAGTTGACCACTACAGATCGGGTCCTTGCTGACGAACCGGCCGCTGTTGGGATCATAGTACCTGTGCCGGTTATAGTGCAGCCAGTTTCGGTACCGTGCCGAATTCGCAGACGTGTGACATCATCCGTTTGACCAGTCGATGTAGGCGTCGTTGTCGTAGTAGTAGACGAAGGCGCTTACCAAGTCCGACACAGTCGCGCCTTGCCGCTGTGCTCTAGCATTTTCGACGACGCTTTTGATCACTTGAATTCCAAGTGCGTAGTGCAATCCGTGATCGACGGCGAATCTCGGCCTGTCGGGATCTGGCTCATTGTCGAAATCGTCTGGATTGAGCACTGCGCAAGGCGTGCCTTCATTCCAGTCGACTCCGTGTGGCATGTATAGCGCGAAGTCCCAAGGTTGCCTGTCGATGCCGTCAAGCACGTCTCGAAGGGTCGTGATCTTGTTCATTAGCGAGCGCGTCCGCCTCCCCAATTTTGTTTGCCACCTTGGCCGCCCGGATGCAGCACAGCTTGAACAGGGCCAGGCGCCTGATGCTGAGACATCGGGACCAACTGCAGAACCCCCTTACGGCACGGATGATGATGCCACGAGAACCCGGGCGGGGCACTTGATTTGTATCCGCCTCGTGGGCCAGCCGCAACGTGATCCGAAACCCCGGAATAATGTTGATCCATCATTTGCTTGAACTGTGGATCGCTTTGCATTGCTGCATCGAACTGTCGATTTGCTTCCCTGAAATGCGATGGGTCGCTACCCACCTCCTGACCAGGAGCAAGCTGAACCTCATGAAGCACTGAATATTGGCTACTGCTTAAAGGGCGGTTTGAACTATCGCATCCAGACAGCTCACGCGCTAGACCGAGTGCATCTGTCCACAAGATCGGGTTGGGCGCGTACTGATAGATGTTCGGGCCGCCTTGCAAACCAATCGGATCTTTGCTAACGAACCGGCCAGAATGAGGATCATAGTACCGATACCGGTTGTAATGCAGCCCCGTCTCATCATCCCCCCACTGCCCCTGAAACCGCAGCGCATTCTTCGCCACGATCCCCGTCGCCTTCGACGCGCGCGCGATCACCTCCCGCGCTTCACCCCACGCCTTGTACGACGCTTCCCACACAACGTCACCGTCGTCATCGGTCAGCAACTGCGGCGTCCCGATCTGGTCGCAGTGGTAGTAAAACACTGCCGCGTCGCCCCGCCGCTCCGGCATTTTCTGTAGCGGATCCTCCTCCGGCACATAGCGATCGGTGCTCTTCCACTGCGGCGTCGCAATGCCCTCCACCGGCTCCGCAACATACTGCGCCAGCGGCACGAACGTCCGCGGCTCGTACAGATAGTGCGTACCGCGCTCGCCGTCGCTCTCGTACGCCAGCGTGTCACCATCCCAACCGAACACCGTCCGCTCGCCGTTCACCTCCTTCGCAATACGCCGGCCGAACGCGTCATAGAAATACCGCGCCTCGCTCTGCCGAGACGTCTCCGCAACACGCGCGGACAGCAAGCGATTGAACTCATCCCACTCGTATTGCTGCTCGCCCACCGGCGTCCGCTTGCGCACCAAATTCCCGCGCGCGTCGTACTCGAAGTGCATCCCCGCATACGCCTTCAGCAGGTTGCCCAGCACCTTCGGCACCTCGACCGGCAACGTGCTTTCCGGCCGCACCGGGCTCGGACGCGATGCCGGCGTCTCGGCAGTCCGCACCGGATCGATGATGTTGCTCGCCGGATCGAACGCGAAGCGCTCCTTCGCCACCGGACTGATCGCCTCGACCAACCGTCCGACCGGATCGTACCGATAGTCGGTCCCGCCCTTGCGGCTGTCCTCGATTCGCGACAGTTGTCCCACCGCGTCATAGCGATACCGCCGCTCGACCAGTGGCGCGGGCGCCGTCGACCGTTGAATCGTCTGCTGCAGCACGCGCCCCGCCGGATCGTAGTGCGTGCGCTGCCCCACCTTGCTCGACAGCACGCGCACCGTCTCGCGATGCAGATCGTCGCGCTCGAACTGCACGCGCTCCTCGCCATCGAGCAACATCCCGTGCACATGCCCCGAGCCGTACATCAGCCAGTCCACGACATGCCCGTCCGGCCGCACGCTCCGACGCCGGTTGCCGAGTTCGTCGTAGTCGTGATGCCACACGTAGCTGCGCTGTTCGCCGAACAGGTCGTATGCATGATGCTCGCGCACCAGATTGCCGACCGGATCGAAGAAGAACTGCACGCGGCTGTATCGATTCACCGCGTCGATCAACCGGCCGCTGCGGTCATACGCAAACCGCTCTTCGCTGCCCCCCGCGACGCGCTTCAGCAGACGGCCGTTCACATCGACGTCGACGGACGTCACGCAGCCCGCTTCGTCCATCGATACGAGGCTGCCGCTGTCCGGATCGTATTGATAGCGCGTCGACTTGCCGTCGAACGCGACTTCCTCGATCAACCTCCCCGCCGGATCGTAGTGGAACTGGTACGTCGCAAAGTTCGCATCGGTGAGCGCCGTCAAACGTCCCAGGCGGTCGTAGCGGTAAGCGATCGTCTGCCCGAGCGCATCCGCGCGGCTCGCGATGCGGCCCACCGCGTCGTAGCCATAGCGCGTCGACCGATTGAGCTGATCGGTATGCGCGAGCAATCGGCCTTCGGCGTCGTACTGCACGTGCTCGACACCGGCCGGTGAGCGAATCTCGCTCAATTGGCCGCTCGCGCCGTATGCATAAGCGATCACGCCGCCGGATGCGTCCTTCGTCTCGATCACGCGGCCGATATCGTCGTACCGCCACTCCGTCTTCTTGCCGGAGCAATCCGTGTAGCTCGTGACCTGCCCGGCATCGTTGTACTCGAGCGCCTTCGAGCCGCCCTTCGCATCGGTGATCTGCGTCGGCAACCCCTTGTCGTTGTACGCGTACTTCGTCGAGCGCTCGAGCGGATCGATCTCTTCGACGAGATTGCCCGCATCGTCGTACTTGCGTTGCCACACGTGCCCGTTCGGATCGACGAGCCGGATCATCTGGTCCTTGTCGTCGTAGGCCATTTCGACGACGCTGCCGTCCGCGCGTTCGTGCTCGACGAGATTGCCTCGCGCGTCATACTCGCGCCGCTCGATGCTGCCGTCCTGACGGATATGCAGCACCAGATTGTGATGCGCGTCACGCCGGAACCACTCCTGGTTGCCGTCCGGATAGACGATCCGGTACACGTAGCCATGAATGTTGAAGTAGTAGCGCGTCATCTGACCGAGCGCGTCGGTCACGTAGGTGAGGCGGATATTCGGGTTCCACGCGAGACGCAGATCGAGGCTGCCGTCATCGGCATATTCGCGGATGCATTTCGCGTTCGCGTTGTCGTCGGCCTCCGCGCCATCCCATTCGAGCGTCATCCCGCGGCCGGTGCGGTCGGTGTAGCGCGTCACGAGGTGACGGTGATACCGATACGTCCGCGCATTGCCATGACGGTCGACCGCGCGCACGAGGTCGCCCGCGGTGTCGTACTCGTAGCTCGCCAGCGTCCGGCGCGCGCCGTCCTTCAGCACATGCTCGATCCGTACGATCCGCCCATGTCGGTCGTGCTCGAATGCGAGCACGTTGCCGCTCGCGTCGATCAGCCGCGCAAGGCGGTCGAGCGCGTCGTAGTCGAGCGTGATCGTGTTGCCGGCGCGATCTTTCTGCATCGCGAGCCGGAACGCGTCGCCACGACGCTCGTACGCATGCAGCGCGTCATGGCCGTAGGCGATCGTCACCCAGGTGTCGTCGAGTCGCGACAGCGTCAGGTTTTCCGACAGATCGTCGTGCACTGCGCCGGCCGCCAGCGCCGGATACTCGATGCTGCGTCCTTCCGCATCGCGATAGATCCACTGACCGTCCGCGATGTCGATCCGCGTCGTATAGGGCGTGATCCATCGCGCACCGAGCTCGCCGTCGTCATACGCGGAAAGCCGCGAACGGTACGTACGCTCCCACACGAGCGGCAGCGCGCCCGGCAGATCGAAATCCACGTGCGAGAAGGTTTCGTCGCCGAACGCGAAATCGATCGAAGCCGGCGACGCGCCGATGCCGCACGCCTTGCACGCGCTCTTGCCCGGACCTTCGGCCGGCGCTTGGCCGCTGGTCTTCTCGAGACCTTCCTGCCCGCGCGTCTTCTTTGCCTGGCTCGTCCCGGCAGCCTTGACGTCGGCCGTCTGCGCATGGAGCTTCGCGCGTGCCTTGACGCGCCCGACGGCCTCGATCAGCTGCAACACCAGCCACATCATCTTGCCTTCTTCGCTGCCGGCAAGCGAACGGATCGACGTCGCGATCTTCGGCGCCTCGGTCCGCAGGAACGTCACCGCGCCGCGAAACGGCTCGAGCCACGCGTCGGGCGCGAGCTTCGCCATCGTCCCGGCCGTCTTGTTGACGACCTGCTTGCCGAGCGCCTTGGTGCCTTCGTATGCGAACTGGATGCCATCGCCGACCCGGCTCGGGCTGTACCACGGCCGGTCGTCGGCCATCTTGGTGGCGAGCTGCTGCTGGCGCTTCAGGTTTGCGTTGGCGTCGAGCAGTTGCCCGTGCAGCGCGCGGTCCATGCCCGTCGCCAGCGCGAGCATGAGCTCCTCGGATTTCGATGCGCAGCCGTCCAGCAGTTCGACGAGGCCCGCCTTCAGCTTGTTGAGGAAATCCTCGATCTCGGTCGCGCACGTCGCGTTGACGTGCGTGACCAGCACGGAGATGATCGCCGCGCCGAGATTGCTGCGCGTGGCCAGCAACTCGTGACGCACGAGCGCGAGCAACGGGCGCGCCGACATCCGGAACGGCGCGAGCGTCGGCGGAATCGGGATGATGCCGAGCAGGTTGATCGCGAGGCTCATGTAGTCGAGCACCTGCCCGCCGCGCTTCTCGACGATCTCGGCGATGTCGCCGAGCGCATCGACCATCGCCATGATGTTGCCGACGATCGGCACCGCGCCGGCAAACGTCTTCACGTCTTCGAACGTGATGTGATTGCCGCTGATGCGGCGCAGCCATGCATCGAAGCGGTTGCCGACCGCCGCGACGTCCTTCGCCGAAACGTCACTGAGCCAGGTGACGGCTTCTTCCTTCTCGGCGCCGGGTGGAAGTTGTTGTGCCATGTCGTGGTTCGTTCAATTCGTTTTCTCAAGACGGCTGACGCGCCGCCCTCTCAGGATTTCAACGGTCCGCCGAAGCCGCTCGTCGGCAGCTTCATGCCGCCCGCTGCCGACGCCGTCGCAGTCGTCGTTGCGGCCTTGCCCGCGACTCCGGCGACACCGGGCAACGCGCTCTGGAGCGCGCCCGACGCAGCATTTGCGGCAGGCGCGGCGAGCGCAGCCAGGCCGCCCTGGCGCGCGGTCTGCACCATTGCAGCCACCTGCTTTGCCGCGCCACTAAGGCTGGAGGCCGTCTGCACGGCCGACGCGACGCCCGCTCCGCCGACCGCAGCCGCCGCGGCCGGCAACGCGGCGCCCGCGAGCCCGCCAAGTGCGGCGCCGGCGCCGCTGCCGCTCGCGAACCCCATCGCCGCCGTGGATGCCGCCGGCGCCATGCCTTGCAACTGGCTCGCAAGCTGTCCGCTCGCCGCCGCCTGCGCGGCTTCCGGCGAAGGCGCCACCGGCTCGGCCGGCCACTTCGCCTGCTTGAAGTAATTCGCCGGCTGGTCCGACGCGCGCGGATCCTTGCCGAACTCGACGCGCACCGCGCCCGGCGGCAAGCCGCTGACGACGGTATAGCCGCTGTTGTCGAGCGCGCCCTTCTTCAGCACCGTGCCATTCACGTCCTTCACCGTGAAGAGCCCGCCCTTCACGGCCTCGCCGTTCATGTACTTGTGGAACAGCTCCAGCTGGCCCGGCTGATCGGGCCGCGCGCTCGGCAACGGATAGCCCAGGCTCGCCGGTCCGGCGAACGTATGCGACGCGCCCTTCACATCGATCTTGCCCGGTGCGTGGATTTCGACGTTGCCATCCTTGACTCGGATGTACGCCCCGCCGCTCGTCAGCAGAATCCCCTGATCGGCCGCGATCTCGATCCGGTCGGTTGCGGATACAACCTTCACCGCCTTCTGCGCGGTCACCTCGACGTTGTCCGACTGCGCCTGGATCTCCACCTTGCCCTTGCCCGCGAACAGCTTCATCCCCGCGTTCTGCACGAACAGGCTCAGCTTCTGGCCGATGCTGCCGATCAGCGATTTGCCCGCCGCGACATGCACGCTCTGGCCGCTCGCGACGTTCACGTGATCGTTCGCGACCATGTGCAGCGACTCCTGCGTCGACATCGCGATCCCCGACGGGCTGCCGAACAGCATCACCGGCTCCTTGAACGCGTTCGCGCTCCCCGTGCCGCCGCCCGCGGTGCGCCCGCCCGATGCGTTGCCCGATGCACGGTCCTGCGTCGCATCGGTGAACGCACGCATCGCCTCCTGCGCGTCTTTCAGGCTTTCGGCCTGATGCTGCTCGCTCACGCCCGACAGCGCCTCGATCAGGCTCTCCCCGGACACGAGCTGCTGCTGCGCTTCCGTCACGTCGAGCGGCTGGCTGTTCGCTGCCTTCGGATGGGTCGTCACGTACAGGCCGCGGCTCGCCCGCACCGCGCCGTATGCGTCCGAGCGCAGATCGAAGCCGCTGCCCAGATACGACCCGCGCGTGTTGCCGTTCTGGTCGATGATGTAGCCGAGATGCAGCAGGCTGTTCGCGCTGCTGCTCATCAGCTGCACGCGGTTCTGCCCGGTCGCGTCGTCCATCACGAGCTGGTTGTAGCCGCTGCCCGAATATTCCTTCGAGCGGTATCCGGAGAGAATGCCGTCGCTATGCCACTGCGGCTGGTTCGCGCCGTTGTACACGCGCCCGACCGCCAGCGGCCGGTCGCAGTCGCCGCCGACGTAGTCGATCAGCACTTCCTCGCCGATGCGCGGCACGTGCACGCCGCCGTAGCCGCCACCCGTGTCCGACTGCACGACGCGCACCCAGCACGACGCGTTCTCGTTGCCCGGATTGAGGCGATCCCACACGAACTGCACGCGGATCCGGTTCAACTCGTCCGTATAGACTTCCTCGCCCTGCGGGCCGACGACGATCGCCGTCTCCAGATGCATCTTCGGCTTCTCGTGCTCGAACGGGCTGCGATACGGCACGCTCACCCGCTGCGCTTCGACTTCGACGAGATAGAAGCCCACCGAGCCGTCGTCGTGCGGCACGCGAAATGCCGGATCGGCCCCGTAGCCTTCCTGAGCTTGCGTCAACGCTTCGCGCAGACTGTACGGAAAGTCCGCGCTGCTGCTCGCGACCGGCAGGTTGTTCTCGATCCACCAGTCGACGCCGATCGTCGCGAACTCGCGCTGCTCGGCCGGATCGCGATCGTGTTCGGGATGATCCGACAGCGTGAAGCGCCGGCCCGCATCGATCGCACGCACGCCGCCCGCGCCGTGGAAGCGCTTCGCCTGCGACTCCCATGCCTCCATCCGGATCTTCGTCAGATGGTCGCCGCGGGTCTGGTCGAGGTACGTGTACGCACCGGTGTACTCGTAGACTTCGAGCTGGTCGGGCAATTCGCCCTGATCGGCCATCGTCGGCAGCGTCGTGCCCTTCGGATTCGACGGCTGGGAAGGGTTCTTGTAGTCGAACGTGCGTGTCGTGCGCGTGACGCTCTGCAGCGTGCGCGTGCCCGACCACTGCGTGAACGCGTCGGCATCGCTCGCCGTCCCGCCGCGATAGAAACGCACGGTTTGCGGCGACAGCGGCGCAAACGCCTGCAGGTTGTCGGTGATGACGAGCGTGTGCGACTTGCCGTCGTCGGCCTGCTGCCATGTGGTGTAAAGGCCTTCGCTCTCCATCAGCCGATGCACGAAATGCCAGTCGGTGTCGTGCTGGCGCGTGTACGAGCGGCTTGGCAGCGGCTGCGACAGCGCGAAGCGGAAATGCCCGCGCGCCTGCGGATGCTGGTTCAGCACATCGCTGATGATCTGGTCGACGGTCGTGTCGTTCCAGATGCGCTGATCGCGACGGAACTTCAGGAAATGGGTGAAATCGGCGAACGTCAGCTGGTAGGTGGTGAGCCCGCCGTCGGCGCCCAGGCGCCGCGCCGTGTGCACGTAGCCGTTGACGGGCCGGTAGCTGCGGTCGGCTTGCTGAATCCATAGCGTGACCGGTTGCGCGATCAGCTTTTTCAGCTCCACGTCGCTGTCGGTCGACAGCACGTCGAGCGTGAATTCATAGGCCCGGCCGATGCGCGCACGGCCGACCGCTCGTTGCACGGTCAGCACGTTGGCACCCAGTGGCGTATCGAGCTTCAACAGCCGGTCCTGCTGAAGCAACCCGCCGCGCAATGCGGCAACAGTGTTCTGCATGTTCATGGCAACGGCCTTTTCTTCTTTTGACGCACCCTCGGATGGCGCGTTGAGCGATTTCGCTCGCGCGATTTTACAGACAAATTACGGCGCGATTCGGAAAAATTCCCTGACTCGAATGGGTACTTTTAAGCGTGTCCTGAATGGCGCCGACGATCGGTTCGCCCGCATTCCGTTCGCTGAAATCGATTGCAATCGGGGCCAATTCGACTTCCGGTCGGGGCCGGTTGCGCGTAATGTCTACGTGCCCGTAGTCCGGCCCGGTTCGGGCACGACGATGCCCGGCACCCTCTGACCACATTGAACACTGGAGATCCGCGATGAAACGTTCGAAGTTCCTGCTGTCGGGCCTGCTGCTTGCGTCGGCCCTTGGCTTCACGGCCGTCGCCGCGCACGCTGAAGATCTGCTCGACTCCGTGAAGAAGGCCGGCGTGCTGCGTGTCGGGCTCGAAGGCACGTATCCGCCGTTCAACTCGCGCGGCACGTCGGGCCAGCTCGAGGGCTTCGACGTCGACGTGGCGAACGCGGTGGCCGGCAAGCTCGGCGTGAAGACGCAGTTCGTGCCGACCGAATGGAGCGGGATCATCGCGGGGCTGCAGGCGGGCAAGTTCGACGTGATCGTCAACCAGGTCACGATCACGCCGCAGCGCAAGGAAGCGCTCGACTTCAGCGAGCCGTACACGTACTCGGCCGCGCAGCTGATCCAGCGCAAGGACGACACGCGCAACTTCAAGTCGCTCGAGGATTTCAAGGGCAAGAAGCTCGGCGTGACGCTCGGCACGAACTACGACCAGATGGCGCGCAGCGTGCCGGGCATCGAAGTGCAGACGTATCCGGGCGCGCCGGAAAAGCTGCGTGATCTCGCCGCGGGCCGGATCGAGGCCACGCTCGACGACCGTCTGATGCTGCCGTACATGATCAAGACGTCGAACCTGCCGCTGCGCTCGGGCGCGGTGTTGAACGGCGGCAAGCAGGAGATGGCGATCCCGTTCCGCAAGGGCAATCCGAAGTTCGAGAAGGCGATCAACGACGCGCTGGATTCGCTGCGCAAGGAAGGCACGTTGAAGAAGATCTCGATGCACTGGTTCGGTAGTGACGTGACGGTGCCGGTTGCGCAGTAGGCGGTCTCTTGGGGGCGATGCGTCACGTTCTTCGCGTTGGGGAGGGGGTGACGCGTTGGTACCTGCTGGGCGCGAGAACTCGGTCGCGGCCGTTCCTGACGATGGCACGCTGCCGCCACGTCGCTGCGCATGGTGCGCATCACTCGCCACAACCCAGACGGTGCCTAGGACGTGTCCAACAACAGCTGCATGACGTACGTGATGGACGTGCTCAACGCCGGGGGGAGCCGACGTTCCGGCGAAGAGCTGACATGCGTGGGCATTCCTCAACCGACATGACGTCGGTCCACGCGTGAAGTAGTGGATGACGAGGTAACGACAGATGAGGTCTCAGACGTTGTGCGCCAGGCACCGCGTGCGGTCATTCACGGTCGCTGCGAAATGCATTGGCGACCGAATTCGCGAGCGCGGACGATTCGAGCCCGATGAATTGGTGCGGGTATCGCTGGATCGACCCAAACGCAGCCACGTCGTATGGATGACGCGCGCGGATCTGGACGAGCATGCGGTCACCGCCAACCATGTCGACGACGTCGCGCATGTCACCGAGTTGCGAAAGTTCGCGTTGCTCGACCGGGCGTGCGAGCATGTTTGCCCGGCTTGCCTGGATGAATTGCTCGTACGTTCAGGCGAACAACCGGACTCGCCAACGCACGTGTCACGCGCGTTCGACACGGCGGTCGTCGCCGACAATGCGACGGTGGAGGGTCCACTCGTCAAGTGCGATATCCACGGGATTACGTTCGGTTCGCGCACATCGCCCGCCCTGGCAGGCTTGATCGATCAGCGTGACGCGGGGCCGCATGGCCGACTAATCAATGTAGTCGTGATCTCAACGAAAGCAGAAAACAGATTCTGGTTCGACGAAGCCTTCCTTCTTCGTGCGCTGGGACCGGATATCGATCTCTCTACAGGCATCTATCGAACGGAATCGGGCGACCGCAGCCGCGCCCTGCTCGAAAGCGGGACATCGGTATGCAAGTACTGCCTTCGAGACTGGCTGCAGTGCAACGGCGTCGGTTAGCGATGCGCTGCGGCAATCGGGGGATGCGGGCGTCGGGTCGCGAAGCAAGCATGCGCCCGGAATCACGTGTGTCGCGCGGGGAAGCAGAAAAGACGAAGGGCCGGGAGAATCAATCTCCCGGCCCTTCGTTCAATATGGTGCGGCTGCAGGATCAACAATTCTTATCCAATCCATTGATTCAAAACGAAGATGGAATCGACGATTGGAACATGAACCCCCAAACATACCCCCAATCGGTTGAGCCCATGCGTATGAGGTCATCAAGCGAAAAAATTGTGGCGCAAGTCGCCGATCGTCGGCCGCCCGAACAGAAAACTTCTGGAGATTTGGAGATATATGCTCAATTCACCCCGGAAGCCTTACTGGTCAAGGGTCCGACTATCTCCAAGTGTATCTCCAAGACACTCATTTACTTGGAGACAAAGTTGGAGATAGCCGGCAAATACGTCGCATGACGCCAGCCGTGTCGAGTAGCACCCTGCGGTCTGGAACGCTGCGCGCAAAGAAGCTCCCATGCCGCAGCCCTCCCCGATGCCACAGCAAAGGCTGGCCTTGCGTTCAATGAAAAGTGACTTTGGACGGTCAAAAATCGCACCGCGCCATTCACCTGCGAAGCCTCCCGGCAACTTTGACAGGGTAGTTACCCTTATTCGGTGCGTGCTACAGTCCTCGCAAAACTTCAACAGAGGATTCGGCATGAGTTCTGCGTTCATTCGGGAAGGCGATACGACTTCGCACGGTGGCCGGGTGCTCGCCTGCACGTCTACCAACCTCGTCTTCGGCAAGCCACTCGCGCTCGAGGGCGACATGGTGTCGTGTCCCAAGTGCAGCGGCGTCTACCCAATCATCGGCGTCCGCGTTCGCAGCATGACGTTTGGCGGCCGGGCTGTGGCGACCGAAGGCGACAAGACTGCATGCGGTGCGACGCTGATAGCATCGCAAGGCATGGCGACGGTAGAGCCGACCTCCGGCGCAGGCGGCTCGGTTGGCGCAGGCAAAAGTGTGGTCACGCAGACGACCGCTCAAGACGATGGCGCATATCGCGGCCGCTTCCAGCTCGTCGACGACAAGACACGCGCGCCGATCCCGAATCACCCATACACGGTCACGTCGGCGGACGGCCAAACGATCCAGGGCACGACGGACGCGAGCGGCCACACCGATTGGATCAGCAGTAACCAAGCTGCATCGCTGTCGTTCCATCAGCCCGGGAGCGATGCATGACCGGCCCCTACTCCCCAGGGTCGTCAACTGGGGGCTCGAGCACCGGTGGCCAGACAACGCAGGTTGGATTAAGCGCCTCCAAACTCTCCCCGAAGGACCGGAAAGTTCTGTGTCATACGTTCTGCGAGTGCCGTCGGATCGGCGTCGCGACGAAAGCCGGAACAATCCAGCGGCAGCGCTGCGTCGAAATGCGCCTCGGGCTGCCGAACGAGGTGTCGAAGATGCAGACGGGCGTTCCAACAGAATACCGGCCGGAACAACCGTACGATATGACGACGAATCCACCCGAGCCGATCATGGACTACGACGATCCGCTAGAGCCCAATACGGGCATTCGCCAGTGGATCAAGGACGTATGGCCCAGCAAGGGCAAGAAATACGAGAAAGGCGACGTCCGCCGCCCTGACGTCGTCATCGTGAACGACCCGTCGAAACCTCCCGAGCAATCAAATATCAAGACCGTCGTGGAAATGAAATTCCCCGGCGACAGCTACGGCCCCGACCAGGAAGACGATTACATCGAAATCGCGGGCAGCCCGTCGAAGTTTGTCCACCTCGGCGCAGCCGATTGCGGATGTGGTGACGACGACGGCCAGAAGGAAACTTCGCGCTCGAAGCAATCCGCGCGACAATCCGAGCTTGACGACTTGTTCGGCGGCAATAGTAGCGCGCCCGGAGACCCACCGCTCCCGACCACGCCCTCGTTCCCGCCGCCTGCACTCCCGCTCCCGCTTTGACGCCATGACGAACGACGAAATTGAAGCTTGGGCCAAAGATCCGCGCCGTGCGGACACAATGCCTTTCGGACTTTACGAGCCCGCGCACCAAAAAGGGATTACAGGGGCCGCCCTTGTGGTGCGGGGCGTGCTCTACTTCCGCAACGGTTTCACGTCGGAGGTTCGGCAAGCGCTGGTGCGCTGCTTCAAGCAGTACAGCGCGGCGATTGATGAGTATCAGCACGCGCTCGAAGTGGCGGCCGGCCAGACGCCGTCGAAGTTCGGGCCGCTGCGTTGGTTCTATTCCGAGGGAGAAGAACCGATCCAGTACGACAAGTCTCCGGGATTCGAAAGTCTCGCGACGAGCGTCCCCGCCGACGAGGCCCTTGCGGTCGCGATGACCAGCGCCGAGCACAAGCTCGCGACCGGGTTCTATGAATTCACGGTGTTCGCGCTTAGCGAAAAGAAGGCTGCACGGAAACGCGGGCTCGACGGGCTGGCCTTCACGGTGCCACGAGCATTTATCGCACACCGCCCCGGCGTATTCGAAGCGATGTTCCGCGCGTTCGCTGAAGCGCTGCCGACGGTTAGCGGCCATGGAGGACTAGCCGTGAACGTGCCGCCAATGGGGCGGCGACCGAACGAAGCCAGCGAGTATTTCTACGCGCGCCGGTTCGGGCCAGGCATCGATGTCGGCGATCCAATGCGCTCGACCGTTCGAAAGCTCGACACGAAGATCAAGACCGTTGACTGGCTCAACGCGCTCGATGCGGACTTAGTCACGGCTGTCGGCGGCGCATCGGCACTCGGACTCCCGCCAGATTGGTTCGCCCGTATTCCACTGGGCAACGGAGGCTTAATCATTCAAGCCGGCGTCGCCCCGCAGTCCGGCGTATCAAATGGCCCCGGCATACCCGTATCGCCGCCGGCCGCGTACGTCATTCTGAATCGCGCACTGCGGCCGATCATCGCGGACGACGTCGATACGCTGCAAGACGGGACACTGGACAGTACGGCACCTCTGCTAAACACAGTCGTAGCAACCGAAAGCTGGTTGCGCCGGTTCAACGTACAAGACGATCAACTCAACGACTTCTGGGTCGAGCTACATAAGACGCCGAAGCTGGGCGGCGAAACTGCCTGATGTGGAGACCCGAGAGCGGCTTGTGATCGACCATACGCAACAACGAGCAACATGCTTCAGTGGGGGGCACTTACCAACACAAACCTACCACTCGATCCTCCAAACTTCGAACGTTGGCTCGTCGAAAGCAGACGCTAAACGCCGCGCAAATAATGTGAAATCCCGAACTGGTCTCACTCAGCAGCTCCGGCGCACTCTTAACGGCCATGGCATTTTTTGTACTTTAAGCCACTGCCACACGGACACGGATCATTCCGCCCCAGCTTTTTGGTCTTCGCAGGCGATACGACATTTTTCGGCTGGTTGAAATTCACTGTCCGCTTAGGTTGGGCCATTCGCGTAGCGTCTTCGTAAATATGGGCGTTTTCTTCCGTTCGCTCAGTCGGTATGTTGACCACGAATGACTGCGCCCGATGGTAGGTTCCATCGGCACTAGCCTCTGCCACAATGCCAACGACATTAGAAGCCTTGACGCCCACAGCGGCGGCACTGGCTTTGTCATTCACTTTGCCCCAATCAACTTGGTGGTTGTGTTGTTGAAGCCAGACGAAGAGCGGTTCACCGTCCCCGCACAGAACAAAGTAACGAGCGGGGTGCTGGTTCAGGGTTTGGCGAAGGTCGAACAGCATCTTAGCTAGGTTACTCCGCCCCTCCTCTCCCAAGTCTCGGATATGACTCTCCGCTGAAAGCCATCCGCGTGCTCGGGTGCCGTCAAGCGCTCCGAGCAGCTTCCGCACCTCCTTCGGGAAGTCTTGCGTCGGAAACGGCCGGCTTTCCCAGTCCTCACCCTCGAAACTCTTGTCGACGATGTCGCTCATGCCGCTCCAGATGACCATGTTCATCTTGCCGTCCTTCAGTTGATCGGCAATGTCCTGATCGAAGCGGTTCTTCTTCAGATACGCGCCCAAGTGGTCGAGCTCGTCAAATAAATGAGCGCGACGCGTCCCCGCCACGGCCTGCCGCACTTCCATGTAGTGGGCGAACTCGCCCGGTGTGGGCAGGAAGCGCTTGAGGACAAACAGGTCATCAATGGAGAGAGAGATAAAGGCATGCCGTCCAAGCAACGGCTCAACCTGCGGTAGCTCCTTACAGTACGTGGAAAAAGGTGAGAACGACTCGACCGTCAGCCCGATCGGTACCATCACGCGGTAGTCAGCGCGGCGGACTCGGCCGCACTCTTCGTATTTACCGTCCACCAAGTGATACAGAGGTACTTCGTCCGACGAGTTCAGATAATTGAAGAAGCGCTCACATTGCTTGTAGGCCTTGAGCACCAAGTCCTGTACGGACTGGGCGTGGCGGCCGAAATCAAGCGCTGGCGATGCGATGGTGGCAGCCGCACCGGCCTTGGCTTCAACCAAGAACAACACGTCGTCGACCAGGATGAGGGTATCGTTTTCGGACCACTGCTTGCTGGAAGGATCCTTGTAGTAGACCTCCTGGAAAACCGTGGCGTCGGGAAGCTGGGCGGCCAGAATGTCGGCGAAGGCAGCTTCGCTCATTGTCTTCTGCCGACCTTCAAAGGTCTTCTTGTAGTCAGGTCTTCGCTGAAGGAGGTTGTAGAGAAGCGCACGATACCCCGCATCGCGGGCGAGGCACGGGTCGACGGCATAGTAGTCCGATCCAAGCTGGATTAGTGGTTTCTTCCGGGCAGGCAGTGTCCGATAGGGTGTCCCCGCAAAATCGCCCGCTGCGAAAAACTCGGTTTCTTCTCCGCGCTGGTACGCTAGGTCCGCCAACAGCGTCGGCGGCAGCTTCGTGTGACGGCTCACATTAGCGATGCCGCCCCGGAACATGTCATCCATCGCCCGCCCGGCGTCTTTCGATTGTTCAGCATTGGCCGCAACCCACGCCTGCATGACGTCTTCCAGAGGTTGGTCCTGTGTCGCAGCGAAGGCCTGTGCAGCCTCAAACTGCTTCATCATCACCGTGATAGCGTCGGCATGCCCAGAACGCGTGGCGTTGGCCATGGCCTGGAAACCTTCTGCGATATCGGCGGCTTCAACGCCGTACACTTCTTTCAGGACGTCATTGTGAGGCGTCAGAACGTAGCGGTAGAACTCGCCTTCCAAGACTTGGTAGCGGTTCCCGCGTAGCGTGACCCAAGTGGATTTCGCGTGGAATTCAATGTCAGCCGTGTCGGGACCGAAAACGCCGTCTTTGGTATCCGCGGACGTGGCCATGGCAAAAAACAAGGCCTGCTGTCGCAGTTTGCGGCCAAGTTCATATAGCTCGGCGCACTTGGCTTCGTCGAATGCCAAGTCCGCAGGGGCGACATCTGACGCGAGAACCGCGTGCACGTACTCCAACAGAAACTGATTCTCGTTGATCAGATCATCCGGGCCGTCCTCTTTGTATTGATCCTGAGTGTCGCTTTGGTCTGCCATCGCTTTGATCATGCGCTGGGCGTAGATGTAGCCAAGCAGATCATGCGGAGGCATGGCGACAATCAGCTCGCGCATTCGGGCGGCAACGGCTTCCATGTCCGTCAACAAGGAAGCAGCAGCCTCCTTCCGGTTTATTTCATCCATAATTATTTATGCCTGATGTTGCCGAGGCCCCGATCCATGAAGAGTCGATTCTAGCCTCGGTGCACGTAATTGATAGCAACGTAAGAGACCGGTTCTGTGTGCAAGTCGCGATCGCTTGACCGAGAGCAGCATCATCCCGTGGTCGCTCGCGAGTTGGAAGTAGTCATACGGCGGCCACGGTCGAACATGATTAGCCGCACCTGGCCAAGAGATTCAGGGGGAATATGAGCGATCAATACACTTACGCGAGATTTTGGCGCTGCGCATTACAGGTCAATCCTGTCGGCTACAACGAAACTTACAGAGGTGCCGACCACGGACTGGGCGAAGATGGATACAACCAAGCATTGCTCCAAAAATGCCTTGAGCTACATATCTCGGTTGTTGGCTTGGCCGATCATGGTAGCGTCGCCAGTGTCGATGCCTTGCGTCAGGTGCTACAGCCGCATGGGATTGTGGTGTTCCCCGGCTTCGAGATCTCGTCGAACGACAAGACCCATTATGTCTGCCTGTTTTCGGAGCAAACGACAGGACAGCAACTCGAACGATACCTTGGCAGCCTCGATCTTCTTGACCCAACAGATGGGGTTCGGCCGTCTCGATTAAGTTCTGAGCAATTGATCGAGAAAGTCGATCAACTCGGAGGCTTCATCTATGCTGCGCACTGCACGTCGGACAGTGGCCTCCTGAAGAACCGGCTCAACCATGTGTGGAAGCTTCCCAAGTTGCGCGCTGCCCAGATTCCGGGACCGATAGACGACTTGGCGGGGGTGGAAGGCAATTTCTACCGCAAGGTGCTGCTGAACAAGGATGATGCCTACCGGCGCGAGCGGCCTGTAGCTGTCATCAATGCCAAAGATGTCGCCAAGCCCGAGGACTTGCAGCAGCCTGGCGCCACTTGTCTCATCAAGATGACGCGGCCCAATTTCGCTGCGTTCAAGGTCGCATTCCTCGATCCGGGATCGCGAGTCCGCCTCAATTCCCAAAGGGCCCAAAGCCCAATTGGCAAGGTTATTCGCATGACGGTGGTCGGTGGCTACCTTGATGGTGTCCGGGTGGATTTTTCCGATCATCTCAACACTGTCATCGGTGGACGCGGAACGGGGAAATCGACCTTGCTCGAATGCTTGCGCTACGCCTTGGACTTTCCGCCCAAAGGCAAGCAGGCCCAAAAGCTCCACCAAGACATCATCAAGGAGAACCTTGGTCGATCAGCCGGTCGAGTTGAGCTTACAGTGGTGTCATCTGCTCAGAACGGCAAGCAGTACGCCATCTCCCGCCGTTACGGCGAGCCGCCGATGGTGCGGGACATGGACGACAATGTCTCCACCCTACTACCACGCGATTTGCTGCCGGGCGTCGACATCTATGGCCAGAACGAGATTTACGAGTTGGCTCAAGATGAAACCAGCCGGGTGCAATTGCTGGATCGCTTCCTTCCTCAAGATGGGGGCTACGAGGCCAAGAGCGCAGATGTGCACCGGCGCTTGAAGGAGAACCAGCAGACGCTCGCGAAATCCTTGACCGATCTCGACGAGCTGAAAGCGCAGGTTGAGCGCCTGCCGAAGCTGGAAGAACAGCTACGCGGGTTTGACGAGCTGGGGATCAAAGAGAAGCTGGCCAATACTTCGTTGCTTGCTCGTGAGCGTGAGATTGCCAAGACTGCAAGCGAGAGCGTGCAGAGCTTTCGAGACGCGATTGCCAACCTTCGTGACAGCTTGCCCGACCTCGCCTTCATCAACGACGAAGCGCTCGATGGGTTGCCAGACGCAGCTCAGCTACTTGCTATGCGCACGACACTAGATGGGATTAAGCACGGCCTTACAACCCATCTGGCAGCTATGCAGGCCCTGTTGGATGACGGTGCGGAACAGTTCGCCACCCACCAGGAGGCGTGGCAGCAGGCCGTTAAGGAGCATGATGCCGTGTTGGAAAAGGCGCTTAGGACGTTGCCTGCAACTGCTGGAAAGAGCGGGCAGGAGGTCGGTGCGGCCTACCAGCGCCTTATGATCGAGATCGAGCGCATCAAGCCGATGAAATCGCGAGTAGCTGCCCATGAGTCTCAGCTCGACGCCTTGCGACAGGAGCGACGCAATCTGTTGGCCGAATTATCAGATTTGCGAGGACAACGCATACGCGCCTTGCAGAAGGCCGCGAAGAAGCTGAGCAAGCGGCTTGAAGGCAAGCTCAAGGTGGAAATCGTACCGGAAGCCGACCGCACTCCGCTGATGACGTTCCTTCTGGGATGCAAGCTGGACGGTGTCGGTGAAAAGCGGCTCTCATTTGTTCATGAAGCGGAGACGATCAGTCCGTTGTCGTTCGCCCAGTCGATTCAAAAAGGGGCGGCCCACGTTCAACTAGATTGGGGGGTCACGCAGATGGTGGCCGATGCTCTCACCAAGCTCCAATCCACCCAGCTCATGGAGCTGGAGGCGTTGGAGTTGGAGCACCGCGTGGACATTTTCTTGAATGTCGCGCATGGCCAAGCAGATCCGGTGTTTCGTCCGCTCAACAAACTCTCGACAGGCCAGCAGTGCACAGCAATTCTGCACATGTTGCTTTTGGAAAACGTCGACCCGCTTCTCATGGATCAGCCGGAGGACAATCTGGACAACGCTTTCATCGCGGACCGGATCGTCACCGAACTGAGGGAGGCCAAGACGAGTCGGCAATTCGTGTTCGCGACACACAACGCCAACATTCCCGTGTTTGGAGACGCCGAATGGATCGGAGTGTTTACGGCTGCTGAAAACCATGGGTGTCTCGGACTGGAAGCGCAAGGCTCGATTGACGTGCCTGTGATCCGAGATCAGGTGGCTAGCATTCTAGAAGGCGGGCGCGATGCCTTCATCCAGCGCAAAGAGAAATATGAGTTCTAGGAAGTGATAGCACCGTTCCGATGCAAATTGCGGCCTCGGACTGTCACGGCTACCGAAAAGTGAATTTGAGCGATGCGGGACTTACGCCGCGTCGCGCACCCGCATGATCGTCTGACGGCTTGTGCCGAATTGTCGGGCAAGCGCGGCCACGCTCGCCCCCGCGTCCAGCTCGCGCAGCACGTCCGCCCGTTGTTCGTCCGACAGGGCGGACGGCCGCCCCATCGCCTTGCCTTCCGCCTTAGCGCGAGCGATGCCGGCATGCGTTCGCTCGATCAGCAGATCGCGTTCGAACTCGGCCACCGCGTTCAACACCTGCATCGTCATCCGGCCGGCCGCGCTCGTCAGATCGACGCCGCCCAAGGCGAGACAATGCACCCGGATACCGCGTTCGGCCAAACCCTCGACCGTGGCCCGCACGTCCATTGTGTTGGGCGCAAAGTAATAATGAGCCACTTCGCGCGAAGTAAATCTAAGCCACCTTTCAGTACAGTCAGCCTTTTGCGCGCAAAGGCTGGCGATGCTCCAGAAGGAACAGTGGATGCAAATCCATGTGCTCAAAGCCCAAGGCGTATCGGAGCGCGAGATCGCGCGGCGCCTGGGCATTTCTCGCAACACGGTGGCGCGGTACCTGTCGGCTGAGGAAGTGCCGCGCTACAAGCCGCGTGAACCGCGGCCAACCAAGCTCGGAGCGTTCGAGGCGTACATCATCGAGCGCATGAGGGCCGCAGCACCGGAGATCATCGCAGCGCCGGCGCTGCTGCGCGAGTTGCGGGCGCGCGGCTACGAGGGCCAACTGCGAAGCCTGCAGGCTTTCATGAACACGCATAAGCCCATGCCGAAGCCCGATCCAGTCGTAAGGTTCGAGACCGAGCCCGGCCGGCAGATGCAGTGCGATTTCGTTGTCTTCCGACGAGGCACCAACCCGCTTTACGCCTTCACCGCCACGCTCGGCTTCAGTCGTTGGCGCTGGGCACGCTTCACCACCGATGAACGCGCCGAGACGCTGGTTGCCTGTCATCATGCGCTGTTCGAAGCCTTGGGTGGCATTCCTCGCGAGATCCTTTACGACAACGCCAAGACCATCGTTGTCGAACGCGATGCTTATGGCGACGGCCAACATCGCTGGCACGCCGGCCTGCTCGATCTGGCCAAGCGGTACGGCTTCCTGCCCAGATTGTGCCAACCGTACCGCGCGCAGACCAAGGGCAAGGTCGAGCGATTCCACCGCTATCTGCGCGGCAATTTCTATGTGCCGCTGGCAAGCCAGCTTAAACAATCCGGCTTGATGCTCGATGCCGCGACTGCGAACGTCGAGGTGAGTAAATGGCTGCGCGACGTGGCCAACCAGCGCGTGCATCCGGTTACCGGGCAGGCACCCGCGATTCTGTTGGAGCAACGAGAACGGGCTTGCTTGCTCGATATGCCTGGCTACACATTGCCCCGATTGCCGGCTCGCGCCGTCGCTCGGCCGCGCGTTGATCCCGCGATGTCGATCCAGCACCCGTTGTCCGTCTACCAGCAATTACTGACCGAGGTGCGCGCATGAACTTGCAGCAGGAACGCATCGACGGGCACTGCCAAAGCCTGAAGCTCGAGGGACTCATGCACCGATACGTCGCTCTGGCCAGCGACGCGGCGGCCAAGCAATGGAGTTTCCTCGACTTCCTCGAGAACGCGCTCGCGCACGAACGAGAGACGAGGCAAGTTCGTTCGCGGCAAACACTGGTGCGCATGGCCGGGTTTCCCGCCATCAAGACACTGGATGACTACGACTACAGCTTCGCCGTCGGGGTCCCACGCGAGGCAATCGACGAGCTTGCCACGCTACGCTTCATCGAGCGAGGCGAGAACGCCGTGTTGCTTGGTCCGTCGGGCGTGGGCAAGACGCACCTCGCGATCGCCATCGGATATGCAGCGACGCAGGCCGGCATCAAGACGAAGTTCATCACGGCGGCGGATCTGATGTTACAGCTCGAGGCTGCACGCCGACAGGAGCGATACGACGCCGTTCTTCGGCACAACATTCTCGGCCCGAGGCTGCTCATCGTCGATGAGATCGGCTATCTACCGCTCTCGGGCGATCAGGCCAGTCACTTCTTCCAGATCGTCGCCAAGCGCTACGAGCGTGGCTCGATGATCCTGACCAGCAACCTGCCGTTTGCGCAGTGGGACGAAACCTTCGGCGGCAACACCACCCTCACTGCAGCGATGCTCGACCGCATCCTCCACCATGCCCACATCATCCAGATCAAAGGAGACAGCTACAGACTGAAACAGCAACGCAAAGCCGGGCACGTCCCGACATCGAAGAAGTAACGACTGGCTCAGTTTTACTTTGCGCGATCAGGCGCGAAGTGGCTCAGATTTCAAATGCGTTTGACACATTGCATTGCGGCCGAGCCGATCGAGCTTCGTCACGATCAACACATCGCCTTCTTCCATCCGATCAAGTAACTTTGCGAAGCCCGGCCGCTGATCGGCGCTCACGCTCCCTGAGATGCTTTCCGACACGACGCGGCGCTTGTCGACCGAGAAGCCGGCCGCCTCGATCTCGCGTAACTGGTTCGTGGTGGTCTGGTCGGACGTACTGACGCGGGCATAAGCGAAGGTTCGGGACATATCGGGCACCCAATCTGTACGAAATAGATGTCCGAATATAAATGCCTGTCCAAAATACTTCAACCCTTACTTTCGGACAGATCGGAAAGGGGATGTCCGAAAGGGATCGGTTTCGGACAGTCTATCTCGGGCGTAATCTGGCGGCCGTCACGTGCTGGCGTCCATCGTTACGCTTGGCGAAGTGGATGACCGACGATCGCCCGTGGTTCGAATCGTGCAATCACACACGATGGCGCGGTTCGCGGATAGTGCGGACCGGACAACCTCTAGCAGCGCCTTGGTGAATTCGGGGTAGTCTTCGACCCGCTTCGGACGAAGCGCGCTGCAAGAGACGAAAAGGTCTGAATCTGACGCGTCACTTGCGGATCGTCAGTCCGCCCGCTCTGGATGCCGAGCCAGGCGGCGGTCTTTGGGTATCGGATAGCGAAATCGCCCAGTGCACGCACGAACAACCCGAGTCCGTATTCGTAACGCGACAACAGGTGATCCATTCGGCTACAGCCCCAGTCGGTCGGGACGAACGAGCGTTGGGCCGACGAAGATAAGTTTGCGCAATGACGCTTGCGGGCCGTATGGCTGCATCCGGAAGTGCGGCCGCCGCCAGTGGCCGCTTACTTCGCGCTGCGCGCTGTCCGATGGGACTGATCCGGCCGCCTCGGCGTCGAGAATCGCGGGGCCGACGACGTGTCGATCGTAGAGCTGTTCGATTTCGGCGAGCCGTTCCGTGCGCTTACGCTTGCCGAGCCCCGGAAAGTGGCGCGGCGCGTTTGAATAAGCGCGATCATGGACCACCTGCGCGTCGCGCGCGTTGAGGTACAACAACATCTTGATCGCATAGTCCAAGGCCTCGCGCCAGAACTGCTGTGCGTCAGGCGGATCGGGCATTCCGTCAGCTGCGGGCCGCTGGAACAAGTCGTCCACCAATTCACGGATCGTCTTGTCGGGGTCTTCCAGCGGCAGCGTAATCGAATCCATCGTAGCACCGTCGTCAGGACCGCCGGCCATTAGCCATGTCGCAAATCCGATCGACCGGTCATTCTTGAATATCGCAATCGCCTCAATGTCGCCAGCTTGTTTCCAGCGGGTGGGTTCGGGAATGATGCATAGCGTATCGGTCGGCATCTTCAGCATGCCGATCGGCACATCCTCCGCGATATAGGCGGCGTCAAGCAGGCGGTGCAGCGGAGGGGTCGGCTCGTAAAAAGCCCCTTTTCGTACCTCGAACGCGAGCCACACGGCGCTGTATTGAGCGACCCCGGCGAGTGCATCGGTCGAGCGGCCGTCCGCGCCGTGCGGCAGGAGGTCCCGCGTGAAGCGATCGAAATAGCGAGTCAGACGCAGGATGCCATGCGAGCGCAGCATTTCGGTTAGCGTCGGCGACGCCACACGGTCTGTTGCGGCCCTTAGCGCGTCCCACGCGGCGAGCGCGCCTGTGACCCGATAGCGAATCGGTCCGGGTAAGCGAGCGAGCTTGGGATCGGTGACGGCATCGCCCGAGTGCATCAACGCAGTAACCAGCCGCTGACGGATGTCGGCACGCAGCGCTTCACGTTGAGCATCGGATATCAAGACGGTGTTGCGAGGCGATGCCCCCGTCAAAGTTACTTTCTCCGCCCGGCCTACCGAACCGCTCATGCGCGATACCTCTATTCAAGCGACGAAATCAGTCGCGCCCCGCACTCCGTCAGATCGTCGTGGAAGGCGACCGGTGTACCGTGATGATTTCGAGTGCTGCTTTGCGGAATGATCCTGAACTGCCCGCCGCACTTCGGACATTCGGTCAGGTGCCCTTCGAGCGCGACGGGAATTCCCTGCGCTTTCAGATCGTCGCTTGCGGTGATCACGTGGCCGCCGTGCGTCGTCTTGTCGTTCAGGCGGATCACGCCGCGCCCGTTTTCATCCTTCATGATCCTTTCCGCATCGTTTGCATTGTCATGCTGTTGAACAAGCGAGACCTGATCGGTCAGGTCACCCGTCGCTCTTCGGAGCGACTCCGCTATAAGTTTTCGGATGCTGAGCATTGGCGCAAACTCGGTTCCATCCGGAGAATTCGAACGCGGTCGCGTACCGGCCGCCACTGCCGTCATCACGAATCCCGTAATTCAACTCGGGCTTCTCCAAGTTAAGCGGGCCATAGTCGGCGAGAGACGGATCATCCGAATGGGCCACATAGATAAAGCGCACTCGAACTGGTTTTCCATCCTGCTTTTTGTAGGTGGCGTATCCACAAATGAACGTGCGCTTGTAGTTCGGCGTTTGACTTATTCCATGCAAATCGGGAGTGCTTTCGTATAAGTCGAAAAACTCGATGTCCTGGTCATCGGACAGTGCTGCCCGAACCGCTTTTTCCGCAGCATCGAATTCTTTTGCCGACGCACTGGGCGTACATCCGACGAACAATGCAAGCGCGGTGGCTAGCGTCGCTACGATTCGCCTTTCTATCATGCCGGAAACCCTCGTCATCAATTACCGTTAGCTACGGGCCGCCGCGTGCATCATGTTGGCACCAGGATTTTCGAGCCAAGCCGCTGCATACATTCTGCCATCGGGTTCTCCCCCCCAGTCTTCGACCCGTGCTTTCGGATCATTCGGGTACTCGCCGCGCTGTTGGGCCAGCACGGTATCGCCCCATCCGACAGGTGTTCCGGAGCGGGGTTCCGCGTAAAGATCGTCGGGAGCGATCACGGAGATTTGCTCGATTGCGGCAGGCCAGACGGGATCGCGGCACGTTGCATTCGCAAGGATTCGCATGACGGTGAAAACCAGAATCAGCGGCATCATCAGCATGCGAATGAAGACCGGCGCACGCATCCCGAAGCTATACAGCGAGAACAGGAACGACTCACGCGGAGTCTCGCGCTGCGTGTGAAACAGCATCGGCTTGGGCAAACCGTTAGGGCCGTCGTTCATGTATGCGCACCAGTAGTTCCATTGCGCTAGTGCCATTTCGACCTGCCGCTTGCCGGTCCATTCCCGACCGATCGAGAACACACTCATGACATTGCCGTGGTCGTCAACCGTATAGTGCCGAATGTGGAAGATCGTGCCGAAGGACGTGTTCTCGCGGTGCAAACAAAAGATCGAATCTTCCGTCCACGGTGCTTCCCAAACGACATCACCCTTGCCGGACTTCGCGAAGAAGCGGCGAGCGCGAATCGCAAAAAGCTTGCGGGCTTCACGATGAAAGCGGATCGGGCGATAACGCAGACCAAAGAACAGGCCGCGCCCAAGCTTCCATGCGATTCCGCCAAACACCACTACGAATGACAGAGCCATCAGGTCCGCTATAAACAAGTCAGAAGCGGAAGCGTCGCCAGTGTGAGTATAGCTATACAGATATGGCCCATATAAGGCGGCCAGAAACACGACAAACACGCCAGTAACAAACCATTGTTTTTCTAGAAAGGACGGCTCAATCACGTCCATGAAGGTCGAGTTAATGCTGAACGTTGACCCGAAATCCTGAACGTCCGGACCGAGAAATCGATTGATCAGCAAGCGATGCGCTAGATCCCACTCCGGTACCGGCTTGCCGATACACTTTTTCATGACGCGCTCGTCCATGCGTCAGTCTCCCGCCGCCGAGCTAAATGCTTTGAGCTCTGCCTCAAGCGAGTCGTAGTGTTCCCCCGTGCTGAATTTGCAACGCGAGACCCAATCCTTGAGAGCGGACGCCTTAAAAATCGCGATCGCTATTCCCACCAGAATCGACAAAATCAGCGCCGGCCAGAAAAGTGGCCAACCGAAGAACGCGGCGGCGGCAACGTATACCCCGAGAGCACCACTCACATTGTAGAGAACCCAAAGCTTGGTTTCTTTGTTGCGATATGCCTCTGGGGCATTTTTGATTAGGTCAAACCCAGCCAACACGATGCCAGCGATCGCGCCAAGACCGCGACCGACCTTCGCCCCGACTTCAGCCCATTCACTGGCACCGGCCCACTGCTTCATGAGGAACGCCGACAAAGGATGAGCCGGCGCTTTCACCACGGTTTCCGATGCAGTTTCTATGACGGTCCCTAGGATCGAAACAACAGCACCGACTGCCTTTAAACCGGTTTCGCCTTGACTGAACTGATCACTACCCGCCCAATCTTTGGCCGCAAAGGTGAGTGTTGCCATCTGGAAAATCACCGTTACGACGCCGAGATTGAATTCCCGGGCCGAACCGAGCCACTTCTTGGCAGTATCAACACCCGGAACCTTGACAGCCTTGATCGCGCTGGCCTCCAACTTTCCGTCCTTGACGAGAGCATCGACATCCATCTCATAGGCGACGATATTCGGATCGCTCGGTGGCGCCGTCCTCATGACCTGCTTCCCAACCTGTGTTGCCGACGCGCGCTGTTCAGTCCGGTTGCCATCCAGTTTGACACCCAGTTCTCGGGCCTGCTGCAGAGCCCAATCACGAATTGCAAGCTTGCTGACTTGTGATGGTTTGAGCCGAACACCAGCCTGCATCGCCAAACGAATCGTCACGAAACCGAGTGCGACACCGCGGGTAGTTTTCGTAAGTACGCCAACGACGTGGTTGGCGGTCGTCACAATAAGCCGATCCCGCAGGTTGGCCGCGTTGCCGAGATTCTCGATCTTCTTGAACGCTTCCTTGTAGAGGTTCAGGAAGTTTTCGTACTGAATATCAGAACCGTGCACCTGCGCATCCGCAGCCTTTAGCATCGCGTCCTGATTGAACATCAGGGCACGCACGTACAGATTGCGGATATTTGAAGCTTGACCACTCAACCACTCGTCGAGCACTTTCTTGCAGGGCTCGGTGCCGACCGCCGAGCCGATCACCTGTGCGCACGACTCACTGTACGCGTAGCCGCTCCGAAGGTCCTGCGGATCATGGACGCCCGCCATCCATTCGGCGAGCATTTGCGACTTGAGCCAATCAGCATGTGCCTGTACCAATGGCTGCCATTTTGGCTTGAAGGCATCGAGTGCTTGTTGATACTCCTGTGGGAAGCGTTTGAGGGCTTCCTCATCCAGTACACTGGTCCGCCTGCCATCCGACCCAACCTTGGTCGACGCCTCTTCCCATGCATCGTTGGCCGAGGCCTCTACCGTTGCGGGAACGTTGGCCATCCTTGCATCTTCTTCCTTCGCCGCCTGTTCAAAACTACCGGTCCGGAATACCCCCTTAACAAGACGGTAAAGGCCGGCAAAGTCTGCCATAGGTGGAGCGTTGTAATTTCCAATGCGTGAATTGACGTCATTTACTCTTTGAGCCGTCTGCGACATCTCGTAAGACAGTCCAGTCAATGCCTTGGCGTTGGCGCGAATACCTTGTTCAGCCCGCTCAAGCAGCTGCGCCGACATCCACTTCCAGTACACCTGCTCGTCGAAACCGTTGTTCAGGTTGGGGACGGTCAGTTCGGCGAGGTCATTGGTAAGGCCGACGGGATCGTTAACCGCGATAACGAAACCCTTCTTGTTCGGCGATTCGAGCATCGCATCGCCGATCCGTTTGGCGACGTTCCGCTGACGCAGACGAATCTCGTCTCTGGGAACGCGGTTGCTAAAACCGAACGCAGCCTTCATCGCCTGAGCGTCCATCGCGAAATGCGCGATCTTGCTCTGGGTGGCTTGAAATTCGCCCGTATCGGTCGCCCCCCCAGCCAGCATCGCGGGAACGTTGATGCACTGCATATGCTGCTTGCGCCAAGCAGCATCATTGATTTTGTTGTGTACGAGGTCCTTGGTCCATCGCACGTTCGACCAGCCAATCCAGAGGTTGGTCGCTTCGTCACTTCCGGGCGTGTGCTCGACACTCACGCAACGGCCAAAGGATTCGAAAGCCAAGTCTCCGTTCATCGCGCAGCCTTGGGTAAGCGCGCTCTCCGCGTCACCTGGCGGCGGCGTCACGTCCGGGGGGAAATTCCACATGATCCCGTCGTCGAGAACCATATAGGCGGCCAGCTTCTTCCGTTTCTCGTCGTACGTGTATAGATAGCCAGGGCGCAATGCGCGCAGCGTGTACTTGGCGGTGGCAACGGCCTGAGGGGCGCGCGCGTCGATCCGAAAATTGCCGGACAGGGCCGGCGCTTTGGACGCGCCACGCGGGCACGCGATCGCGTATCGGACGGGATAGATCAGCAGCGACTGGCGATCGCAAAGCGGACAGCCTTTAGTGGTCGGCATGGGTTGATCCTCGGAATTTCATGATATGAAGTGACAGCCTTTATTCGGTCAGGAAAGCGTGCTGCATACGTTTAACCGCATCGTCGACGAGCGCATCGGTGGTCATCGCGTCCTGTCCGCCCGCCGAGCACAAGACCTGATCGAGTGCAGCCGGTAACTGCGCTGCCTGATCGACCGACAGTGCCGGCAGCCGCCGGCGAATCTGGTCGGCAATCTCGCTGCGGTTGATGCGTGGCCACTGGTCCGGGCGCGGCCAGCCAGACTGTTGATCGTCCGGCGGCACGATATCGGCACCTAGGCCGGCGCTGCGCCAGCGATGGCCGGCCCAAGCGAAGCACCATTCGTGGACGGGTCCCAAGAGGGCCAGCCGCTGGGTCGGATCGAACTCCGCAAGCGTGAGGCTCAAGACACGCGGATCGTAGTACCGCCAGAACACTGGCTGGCCGCCCTCGCCAGGCCCCACCAGATACCGCGCGATGTGTTCGGCGAGCGCATCGACATCCGCGGCGCTGTCGATCCACGCGCAAATCGCGGGCGGTCGTTCAACCTCCGGTTCCTCTTGCCATCGTTCGGTCGCGATCCGTCGCCCCTTCAGATCGAGCGCGGCGAGGTCGATCAACCTCGGCATCAGTTCTTCGCGATGGGCCAGCACGCGTGGCGTGCAGGCACGCATGTCGAGCGCGGCTAGATCAGGCACGTGCGCGAGGGTCGCAGGTTCCACCAGCAGGAATCCGGTCGTCATCAGTTCCTGATGATCTGGTACAGCCTGCATCGGAGGCGTGGGCGTTTTCATTCGGCCGTCCATCAGGCGAGCGCGATCGACGCTTGACCGGTTTGTGCGGCACCGTCAGCCAATTGCGAGCACAAGTCCGATCCAGGGAACTGCGCCGGCATGCTCTGCGGGCCCACCGTATCGTGGCTGCCCGCATGAATCTTGTTTTCGCCAGGCGTGTAACCGACGATGCCTTTTGCGCTGACTTCGAGCTGGCTGTTGCCGGCCGTCAAGCGGATACCCTGCTTGGCCGTGATGTTGATCCAGTCCGTCGTGCTAATGATCGACAGGACCTTCTTCGCCAGCAGTTCCAGCTCGTCGTTTTCTGCATGCACCTGCACCTTGCCGCTCGCCGCGATAAGCTTCATGCCCATCTTGTGCACGAACAGTGAGAACTTGTCCGATACGCTCGCGAAGAACGATTTGCCTGTCGCGACCGACATGCTTTCGCCGGCCGTGACCGCTACGTGCTGCCCGCCCGTGACGTGCGCCGTCGCAGGCGTCGTGACCGCGATGCCGGCCGCGCCGGCCAACAGCAGATGCGCTTCATTGAGTTCAGGGAATTCGCCCTTGTCACTGCTGCCCGTCGCACCCGCGCCCTGGATACCATCCACCTGCGATTTCAGCGCGTCGGCAATCGGCGTCTGGTCCCCTCCGTTGTCCTGTGCCTGATAGTGCTGCGCGAGCTTGCCAAGTTGCCCGTGTAACGTTTGCGCTTTAGTCAGGCGTGATGCCGGCTCTCCGATATCCGAGAGATGCCCCTGCGCGGCGGGACGCACCTCCGTGCTGATCACCATGCCCTTGCCGGTGCGGATCGCGCCGACCTCATCCGTACGCAGCTCGAAGCCCTCGCCACGGGCATCCTTGCGCCCCTGCCAATCCTCGATTCGCTTGATCTTGCCGAGCGAGAGCTGGCTTGCCGCATGGTCGGATCGAAGTTGCACCTGAATCGCGTTCGCCGTATCGTCGAAAATTAGATGATTGCTGCGACCTGACGACGCGTTGCCGTCCGCACCGTTCAGCTCCCGGCTGCGAATGCCCATTAGCGCATTCTCGTCCGGCAGCTTCCACGACGGGACGTTGCGCGCGTTCATCACGCGGCCCGTAATGATCGGGTGGTCCGGATTGCCGTCGAGCCATTGCACGATGACTTCCGAACCGATCCGCGGCAGTGCCGCCATCCCCTGGCCGCCGCCAGCCCAGCCGCTTGCGACCCGCACCCACGTCGAATACTTGCCGTCGCGATCCCAATGGAACTGAACCAGCACGCGGCCGTGTTCGTCGGTGTGAATGCTTGTGCCGGACTGGCCGACGACGATCGCCGTCTGCGGCGCGAGAATCTTCGTGTCGACGCTGTTGAAGCCGCGCCCGGGCCGCCAGGCGGTTGCCCTGGGTACGCACGTGAACTCATTGCGGTATTCCGCCAGTACCCCTGTGTCCTGCAAATAGTTGTTGGTCGCCACATGCCGAACCGCGATGATCAGGTATTCGTCGTCGCTCTGATCGCGGCTCAGCGCCGAGCCATAACGGTCCGTCAGCCGGAACCAGCGGCCCGGCTGCACGAAGCGATTGTTGCCCTTCGCGTCGAAGCGCTTGATCGTCGCTTCGATTTCCTCCATCCGGCGGTTTGCGACCTGATAGCCGTGCTCCATGTTCCGATAGCCGTACGCACCGGCGTACTCGTTCCATTCAAGCTGCGGCAGCGCGGCTTCGGGGTTCAACAGACTCGTTTGAACGTGGGTCGGCGTCGGGCTCTTGAAGTCGAAACGTGACAGTTCCGCATGCGTCGAAGTGGTCTGCTGGAACGGGGACCAGCTCAGAACGCTGTCCGATTCCTCCGCGCCCATGCCATTGTGGAAGCGGATTTCGTGCCCCCTGCCGTCGATCGCTGGCGCGGGACGCGTCGGATCAGAGACGGTCAGCTTGTGCGACGTGGCCGTGTGCTCGTACCAGTACAAATAACCAGCGTGTTCCCAGCGTCGATGAACGTAATTGTGGTCGTCTTCGTCGAACTGGCAGGCCATCGTCATGCGCGGATCGGCTTCGCCGACCCGCCACGCCCATTCTGGCAACACGCCGTAGTCCTGAAAAACTGTCGCCGTCTGGTCGTGCAGGTTCTGATCGAGGAACAAACGATTGTGCTTGCCATACTTCAGATAGCGTAGCCAAGGACCGACGTGCGCCTCGTAGAACACCCAGCCGCCGTCCGTGCGAACATGCCGGAATGCGAAGATGTGGCCGTTGAAATACCGCTGACTGCCGTCGCCACGCAACAGACTGACCGTCACGCGCTTGCCGATGAAATCCTTTGGCGCAAGGTGGTCGTTGTCCGACAGGATTTCGATCTTGTACGCGAAATCCTTCGATAGCGCTTCGACCGCCTCGAATGCGTTCGGCAGTAGGATTTTGTAGGGCGCGTTATCGTCCGGAAAGGCTATCTGCACCTGCCGGTTGTGCTGCGGCCCTAGCGCAAGTTCTCTCAGGGCTTGTGCCGTATTCTGCATTGTTTCTTATCCGTCGATCCGAGCGCGAATGCCACTGGGCCGCCCGTGCGCCCTGGAATGCGCCAGCAAGGCAGGGGGCGATGCTCGTGCCCGTCCCGACATGCTGCGATAAGCTCAGACGTATACCACAAAGCCCCTCAAAGGCACACGGTGAGAATTGTTAGCGATGTCAAAGGGCGGGTTCACACCTCGCCCTCATCCGGCACCATTTATTACTGGTACCTTACTGGATTTGTTGAGAAAATATTGGGGTCAAGCCTAGGGCGGCCACCCGAATCCCGGATTCCTTCACCGGCTGGCTTGACACCTTCCGAAGGAGACCGCACAGAAGGGTGCCTCATTGCTCGACAAGAACAACGCTCGTCCGTATTCCGCATCGCCCAAGTCCAGGCCGTTTCAGCAAAAGCGCCGTACGTCTCTCAAGCAGCATCTCCGTTCTGACGCATATGTCGCCGAGCGGCACCGTGCAGCACAGTCGAACACCGATGATGCTGGACACGAGCGGCTCGATCGCCTCCCCGATCTGTTGCCTGCGAGCGCTTCCACCGAAGAGGCAACGGAGATACTGGCGGGTCTGATCGTGCGATGCATTGACGCCAACCATCTGCATTCTGTGGACGATTTGATTCGGCACCCATTGTTCAACAGTGAGATGCTTCGGGCTGTTGTTCAATTTGCGCGTCGCGATATGGCGACCGCTTTGCGCCAGCAGATCGACGAACTGCAGACGCAGGTCAAGGAAATTGAGAATGCTGACGCATTCCGTGTTGCGACCGCGCGCGCGGAAGAGCGAGCACGTCAGCAGCACGCCAAGGAGCGGGCGCGCGAGCGGATTGGTCCGGCTCAACAAAAGCGGCTCGCCTACGCCCAGAAAAACAAGATTCTGGACGCGTTCAAGCGCAAGTTGCGCAATGGGGAAGATTTGATGGCCCGGTCCGTCAGTTCGGAATTGGCGAAGCGCTTCAACGTGTCGCAAAGTCACGTCCGTGAGCTTCGAAAGAACTGGTTGAGAACGTTAAAACCTGACAAACGCAACTGACGAAACCACAGTTGCGTTTGTGAAATCGTAAACGCAGTTGTCGATACGACAGTTGCGTTTCAGCCTGCATGCTTCGCGTTATCCCGTGCAAACCCGCACGGTCCCATAACTAGCGGAGCATAGATGCAAAACACGTCGTACCCGATCAATCGCGTTGTGCGCATGCGCTGCCTCCTCGGCCGCGTCGGTCTGAGCAAAAGCGAAATCTACCGACGCATTCAGGCAGGCGCGTTCCCGAAGCCTATTCCGCTCGGCACCCGCGCCGTCGGCTGGCTAGAGTCCGACATCAATGCATGGATCGACACACAGGCGAAGCGGGGACAGGCATGATCGCGCTCAACTTGATGGCGATCGGCCGAGGTGGTCCATATGGTGGTGCGATAGGCGCTGCCGCGATGGCTCGCGATGCAGCGTACGGTCGCTGTAAAGACAAAAAACTTCGCATAGTCGCGGCTCTTCTCGACGATGTTGAGGGGACTCTGTGGAATCAGGGTGACGACGCCCTTAAGCTTGTCGCGGTGGCCATCACGCTAGCCGCGACGCTAATGCTCGAATCCCCTCGCCTGACGCCCGATCGACTCGGCTCGGCTTCCGACAAGCTGGTCCAAGCGATCATCGCTGCCGCGCACGACGCACGGGCCTATCATCGCGAGCACAACCGCGACCTGCTGGCGGCACATCGCGCTGTTTATAGCGATATCTACGCGCACTGCACAGACGTGTCGCGTCGCTCGTCAGCACAGGCTCTCTTACGCGGTGCCGCGCTCGGCCAAACGCTCGCGCATCGTGATCCGTCACGCATAGACATCGAAGCGATAAAGCTGGCCATTGCTGTACTCAAGGAGCGCGAACAAGCATGATGCCAGCCGAAAGTCACTTTGCATTGCGAGTATTGCGATTTGCGTCGCGCGGCGGTGCGCAGTATCCTATGGGCGTCGCTGAAACAACAGTGACCCGGTTTGGCGACCGGAATTTGTCAAAGGCGGACAACCGCCTGAGCGCGGTTTTTTTGCGTCCGCACATCATGTGCCTTCTATGGTCGGGCCTGATGGGGGTGCGTTCGCGCACGCCGGTTTCCTTTGACGCCGGTTCGCCAACCCTGTCATGTGCCCGGCCACCCCATTTGGCGATGGGAGCCGGGTTCGTCAACCCGTCAAAGGAGGTCGCACCCAATGCGCCAGCCGTCGCACGCCCGTACCGGGCACCAAACCCACCTCATTCAATCCATCGTCCGCGCAGCACTGCGCGACGCAGCAACCGCCAACACGTATCAAGACGCGCTCGATGCAACCGGCGCGGCACTGGCCGCGATCGCAGCACTCGTTCGCGCGGAGGTGCGCCATGGCTGACCTGCGCTGCAAGATTGGCGATCTGGCGATCGTCACGAAATGCGATGCTCGCTCGCGTATCGGCATGCTGGTCGAGGTGGCATCGGCTCGTCCGACGCCCGATCACGATTGGCGCGTGCGGATCTTGGGCGGCCCCGTCTCGGGGCGTAGCGTCTGCGGTCGCCGGTCTAGCGATTTCACGCATGCGGCCGTCTACGACTGGAACCTCACGCCGATTCGCGGCGAAGCGGAGCTGGATTGCACGATCGACGTCGGGCAACTCCTCGCGTCGATTCTGGAGGTGTGCCATGTCTGAATTCCGCCTGCCGAACGAAGTCAAGATGATCGCCATGTGTGCGGCCCATCAGTTCGCCCAGCTCGAAGCCCTGTTCGATGCCGTCCGTTCGCATCTTGCGGAGGGCACCTACGAGCGGGCGCTCGTCGACATGGGGCAAAGCGTTGCGAGCCGGTATTCAGCCGAAATGCGTCGCACTGCGCAGCCGGAGGTGTGCCATGACTGACCAGCGCATCCGAACCGCCGTTGTCGACGGATTCGACAACGCACCGCCACTCGATACCGGCGCTCCGATCGAGCTGCAATTCGCCGTCGACCTGGGCGCGATCTGCGCCGACGCATGGCTCGACCTGAAAGGCGATGTGCGGCTGCACGACTACGCGGCCCATCAAGCCGCCGCATTCGCGCGCGGCATGGAAGCCGCCATGCAGGACGCGGGCGACGTCGACGCGCACCGCGTGACGATCAGCCGTCAGGCGTTCGCGGCCGGCCTGATGGGGCGCGTACAGCAGCATCTGTTCGCAGCCCTCGGCATCGTCACGCGCGAACCGCGCACGACGCACTGACGGAGCGACCATGGCAAAGACGAACAAGAACGCCGTGCAACCGCTCGCGCCACACTTCGTGGCCGAGGTGAACCGCCCCGATCGCAACCGCATCGGAACGCGGATCAACGATGCGATGGAGCTGCTGGACAGCCTGCATTGGGCGGCCGACAAGGCCATGTCCGATGACGACTACTGGCTTGTGCTGAGCCTGTTCCGCGCGTCCCTTCCGTCTATCGGCGCGGCGCTGGAGGCGGCCAACGACGCCCTTGGCGAGTCGCGGCTCGGCCGCTACGTCTACAGCAACGACGTCACGGCCGGCGGGGCGGTTCTGTCGGTGCCTCGCGCGGCCGGCTGACGCCCCGCCGCAAGGCATCGTCACATCATTCAATTCTTCGCGCGTCGGGTAGCTGCTTGCCCGATATGGACTACTAATCGGAAGCCGACCGACGCGCGTCCAGTGGGAACCTATGAGTAACGCACCCATGTCCGAATTCGAGCGGGCGAGAGTCGCGCTCGGCTATGTTCCGCCCGACGACCGCGACACGTGGAGTCAGGTGGGGATGGCGCTCAAGGCCGAGTTTGGCGAGGAGGGCTTCGCCCTCTGGAACGAATGGAGCCAAGGCGCGCAGAACTACAACGGCAAGGACGCGCGCGATGTGTGGAAGTCGTTCAAGGGCGGCAAGATCACCATCAACACGCTCTTTCACCTCGCCAAGCTTGGCGGCTTCGATCCGCGCGCGCATCGGGCCAAGCCCGTCGACCCAGCGGAGCGCGAGCGGCAGAAAGCCGAACGTGCGGCCCGCGAAGCGGCCGAGCTGGCCGAACTGACGGAGAAACAGCAAGCCGCGTCGGCGCTCGCCGAATCGATCTGGTCGGCGGCCGAGCCCGCGCCGGCCGATCATCCGTATCTTGTTCGCAAGCGCATTCCGGTCGACGCGCTGCGCGTCTATCGCGGCGGCTTGTGCATCGGCACGGCCGTATGCGACGGCGCACTCGTCATCCCGGCGCGTGACGCGGACGGCAAGCTGTGGACGCTGGAATTCATCCTGACGGACGGCCAGAAACGCTATCTGCCGAACGGCCGCAAGGCAGGCTGCTTCTCGTTGATCGGCGGCCCGCTATCTTCCGCGCCGTCCACGCTGCTGATTGGCGAGGGTTACGCCACGTGCGCGACGCTCGCGGCCGCGACGGGCCATCCGGCCGCCGTCGCGTTCGACGCCGGCAATCTGCACGCGGTCGCGACGGCGCTGCGCGGTCAGTATCCGGACGCCCGCATCGTCGTGTGCGCCGATGACGATCACACGACGAAGGGCAATCCGGGCGTGACGAAGGCCCGCGCGGCGGCCGAGGCCGTCGCCGGCATCGTCGCCGTGCCCGACTTCGGTCCGAACCGCCCGGCAGCCGGCACCGACTTCAATGACCTGGCTGCGCACCTCGGCCCGGATGCGGTGTCCGCCGCCGTGCGCGCTGCGCTTGCGTCGGCCGGCCTGTCGGATGCCGGCAAGGGCAAGGCTGCTCCAGCCGCCGCGAAGCCCGCCAAGCGCCCGAAAACGGCCCGCGCGCAGGACGGCAAGTCGCGGTTCGTCGTCGACGACAAGGGCGTGTGGTTTCACGGCTTCAACAATCAGGGCGACCCGCTCCCGCCGCATTGGGTCAGCACGCGTATCGACGTGATCGCGGAGACGCGCAACGAGATGAACAGCGAGTGGGGCTACCTGCTCGAATTCACGGATCGCGACGGCATCCTGAAACGGTGGGCGGTGCCGGCCGGCCTCTTTGCCGGCGACGGCACGGAGCTGCGCCGCATGCTGCTCGACATGGGCGTGAAGCTCGGCGTCACGCAGATCGCCCGCACGCAGATTGCGAACTATGTGCAGATGGCGCAGCCGGACGAGCGCGTGCGCTGCGTGCCGCGCGTCGGCTGGCATCACGGTGCGTTCGTGCTGCCCGACCGCGTGATCGGGACGGGCAAGGAGGCGCTGATCTATCAGGCCGATACGCCGATCCAGAGCCAGTTTAAGGAGCGCGGGACGCTGGACGACTGGCAACGCGAGGTCGCCGCCTACTGTGTCGGCAATAGCCGGCTGCTGTTCTGCGTCGCTACCGCCTTCGCTGGTCCGTTGCTGCACTTCTCCGGGCTTCAGTCGGGCGGCTTTCACCTGCTCGGCACGACGTCCAAGGGCAAGTCGACCGGCGGCGTCATCGCCGCGTCAGTGTTCGGCTCGCCGGATTACGTGCGGAGCTGGAAGGCGACCGACAACGCGCTCGAAGCCGTGGCCACGCAGCATAGCGACGCGCTGCTGATCCTCGACGAAATCGGGCAGGTTGAGCCGCGTTTGGTCGGCGATGTGATCTACATGCTTGCGAACGAGTCGGGCAAGGCCCGCGCGTCGCGTAGCGGTTCGGCAAAGCCGGTTCTCACGTGGCGGCTGCTGTTCCTGTCGAACGGCGAAAAGAGCGTGTCCGCGCTGATGGCCGAGGGCAACAAACCGATGAAAGGCGGTATCGAAGTGCGCTTGCCCGCGATCCCGGCCGAGGTTGGCGAAATGGGCGTCGTGGAGAAGCTGCACGGGTTCCCGACGCCGGCCGCGCTGATCGAGCATCTAGAGCGGCACGCCGGCATGCACTACGGCACGGCCGGCCCTGCGTTCATCGAGTGGGCGTCGTCGCAGGCCGGCGAGCTGGCCGAGCATCTGCGCATGCGCGTCGACGAGCTGGTCGGGCAATGGGTGCCGGATGGTTCGCATTCGCAGGTCGCGCGCGTCGCCAAGCGGTTCTGCCTCGTTGCAGTGGCCGGCGAGCTGGCGACGGCACACGGGCTGACCGGCTGGCCGCAGGGCGAAGCGGTCGAGGCCGCGCGTCGCTGTTTCGAAGGCTGGCTCGAACTGCGCGGCGGTACCGGCAATTCGGACGAGGCGGAAGCCGTGCGGCAGGTTCAGCATTTCCTCGCCGCGCACGGCGACAACCGTTTCGTGTGGATGAACCGGGCACAGGACGACCATCGGCCGAACGTGCCGCATCGAGCGGGCTTCAAGCAGCACGTGAAGCGCGACGAGCGGCGCACGCCGATCGCATCCGATCGGGAGTATTACGCCGAGTTCGGCGGCAAGATGAGCGCCGACGATGCGGAAAGCGTCGAGACGGAATACCTGATCGAAGCGGCCGTGTTTCGCAAGGACGTGTGCGCCGGCTTCGATCACAAGATCGTCGCCAAGGCACTGATGAAGCGGGGCGTGCTGATGCCGCGTAGTGACGGCTATCCGTACCGGCAGGAGTACATCCCCGGTCACGGCAAGTTCATGGTCTATCGCGTGCTTCCGTCGATCTTCACGCTTGAGTTGTGAAATGCACCGTCGCCGTCCGGGAGGGCGGTGGCGGGCATTCCTTTGCGCGGCATTTTGGCCCGCGCGTCAAAGTTACTTTGAGCGATACGCTCCAGACGGAACTGGGCGGGCGGTTGCCGCGAATCTTGCCGTAGCCGTAACAATCCAGCCCGGTTTATCTCCAGTATCTCCAGCGTTCTCCAAATCGTTTGGAGACACGCGAAGCCTTACCCCGTATGGCTTTGCGGCCGATTCAGACGTTTATCTCCAAATCTCCAACTCGTTTTGCACTGAGCGGACAGGCGTCGACCGACCGTAGCGACCGCGAAGCTATGCGGGGCGCGGCTCTCCGGGATTCCAAGGGCATCGACGACGTGTTTTCGAGGGGGTGTCCGCGATGCGCCCCGATCGGGCATTGTTGCGCCGGCCGCAAGTGACGGGGTGGCCGGAAAGCGGGGGACCCTGCGTCTAGGGCAAAGACGCGGGGGCTCACACCCGCGTGTTTTCTCTACTGACGGCGGAAACAAGGGGGGCACATAATAATAAGGGGCCAAATCATCGGCTTACCCTATGCCTAGGCCGTGTCCGTTTTACTGGTGGGAGACGCACGGAAGGGGGTCATACTCGCAGCGGTACGGACCTATCCTGCCGCCGCGATCGGGATGATCTGCGCCCCACTCTGCTTGTCGAGATAGTCCGCCCACCACTGCATCATTCGATGGCGCTCAGACAGATACTCGGCATGGTTGTATGCCGCCCGCACCCCGTCCTGCTCCGAGTGGGCGAGCTGGCGCTCGATCCAGTCGGAATTGAATCCCTTCTCGTTCAAGATCGTTGAAGCGAGACCACGGAACCCGTGCCCGGTCATACGGCTGCGATAGCCCATCCGGTATAGAGCGTACAGAATCGTGTTCTCGCTCATCTGCTGCAACGGTCTGCGGCTGTTCGGGAACAGCCAGCGACGGTGGCCCGTCAGCGCGCGCAGCTCGGAAAGCAGCGCGATCGCCTGCTCGGCGAGCGGCACGATATGCACGCGGCGCATCTTCATCTTCTCGGCCGGAATGCGCCACTCTCGGCGCTCCAAGTCGATCTCCGTCCACTCGGCCTGCCGCAGCTCGATGGTGCGAACGAACGTCAATGCCAGGAATCGCAGAGCGAGCCGGGTCTCGGGCTCGCCTTCATAGGAGGCGATCGAGCGAAGCAACTCCGGCAGCTCGCTTTCGCCGACTCGCGCCATATGCTTGACGCGCACCGCCTTCAATGCGCCTCGCAGGTCAGGCGACGGATCTCGCTCGGCACGGCTCGTTGCAACGGCATAGCGAAAGACTTGGCCGCATGTCTGCAACGTCTTGCGCGCCGTCTCGAACGCCTCTCGTCCTTCGATTCGTCGAACGACCGCGAGCAAATCCGGGGCGCCGATCGAAGAAATCGGGCGCTGGCCGATCAGGGGAAACACCTCGCGATCGAGCTGTTTCTTGACTCGGTTCGCGTGCGAAGCGCTCCATGTCGCTTGCTGCGCCTCGTACCACTCCAGCGCGACGGCCTCGAAGGTGTTCTGTGCGGCAATGGCGCGAGTCTGCTTCTCGACGTCACGCTCGAACGCAGGGTTCTTCCCTTCCGCTAACAGCCGCTTCGCTTCGTCACGCCTCGACCGAGCATCAGCGAGCGATGTCGCGGGATAGTCGCCGAACGTCAGCAGGTTTTCTTTGCCATTGAACCGGTATTTGAGCCGCCATTTCTTCGAACCACTGGAGCGCAGATCGAGATACAGGCCGCCGCCGTCGAAGAGTTTGTTCCCCCCGGCCTCATCGAATCTAGCGTTGCGGCACTTGGCGTCGGTAAGAGGTTTGGTTTTCATTGTTCGTCGGGGGTACGGCATACCCCCAAATCCCGGAAGTCATACCCCGAATCTTACCCCCAAATTTTGGGGATGCCCCGGCCTCTCACGGGACGTCCTGAAACAAAAAACCCGCGTCAGCGCTAGGCTGGACGCGGGTTTTGGGACTTCCGGGTACTACTTGAAACTAGTGTTTGGTGCCGGCTGCAGGACTCGAACCCGCCACCTGATGATTACAAATCAACTGCTCTACCAGATGAGCTAAGCCGGCGTAAGCCCGCGATTCTACCTCATTTCACGATCTTGAGGCGAGGTCTGCTACCGCCTTTCGAGCCGTCGCCGTCGGTGTTCGGCGGCTCGTCGGCGCCTTCGGACGGCTCCTCGTTCGCCCCGCTTTCAGCGACCGGCGTCAACGGCGACGCAGCATCGTCGCTCGGCATGCCCTCGTCTTCGGCCACGCCCGAATCCTCGCCCTCACCCGCCACCGCATCGACCTGGAACGCCATCCCCTGCCCGTTTTCCCGCGCATAGATCGCGAGCACGTTGGCCACCGGAATCTCGATCTTGTGCGCCTTCCCGGAAAACCGGGCGGTGAACTCGATCCACTCGTTACCCATCTGCAACTGGCTCGTGGCCTCGAAGCTGATGTTGAGCACGATCTCGCCGTCACGCACGAACTGGCGCGGCACGCGCGTCGACTGGTCGACCCTCACCGCGATATGCGGCGTGTATCCGTTATCGGTGCACCACTCGTAAAGCGCGCGCAACAGATACGGCTTCGTTGAAATCTCTTGCATCACAATCCTCGAACCCGGAGCGGGCACGCGGCACGCCGCGCCGCCCGCTCCGTCATGCACTCATTGCACCATCAGCGACGCATGACCTTTTCGGACGGCGTCAGTGCTTCGATATACGCGGGACGGCTGAAGATCCGCTCGGCATACTTCATCAGCGGCGCAGCGTTCTTCGACAGCTCGATGCCGTAGTGATCCAGACGCCACAGCAGCGGCGCGATCGCGACGTCGAGCATCGAGAACTCCTCGCCGAGCATGTACTTGTTCTTCACGAAGATCGGCGCAAGCTGCGTCAGGCGATCGCGGATCGCAAGACGCGCCTTCTCGTGATTCTTCTCCGCTGCCTTGCCCTTCTCGTTCTCGAGCGTGCTGACGTGAACGAACAGCTCCTTCTCGAAGTTCAGCAGGAACAGGCGCGCACGCGCGCGCTGCACCGGGTCGGCCGGCATCAGCTGCGGATGCGGGAAGCGCTCGTCGATGTATTCGTTGATGATGTTCGATTCGTACAGGATCAGATCGCGCTCGACCAGAATCGGCACCTGACCGTACGGGTTCATCACCGAGATGTCTTCCGGCTTGTTGAACAGGTCGACGTCACGAATTTCGAAGTCCATGCCCTTCTCGAACAGCACCAGCCGGCAACGCTGGGAGAACGGGCAAGTTGTGCCGGAATACAGAACCATCATATTTGCGTTTCCTCAAAAAAGCCGAGGGCCGGCACGCGACGCAACCCCTTTCACGGGTTCCGCCTTGCGCCGGCCCCACGCCGGTCAGGCGTGTTTACTTGATATCTTTCCAATACGCGGCATTGAGCCGCCAGGCCAGGAAAGTCAGGACGCCGAGAAAGATCAGCACCCACACGCCGAGGCGTTTGCGGGTCTGCTGAGCCGGCTCGGACATCCACGTCATATACGCCACCAGGTCGGCCACCGCAGCATCATAATCCGGCGACGACAGTGTCCCCGGTGTGACTTGCTGGAAGCCGACGAGCGTATGGACCTTCTCGCCCGTCTCCTCGTTCGTCTTGTCTTCGAATTTGGCAGTGCGCTGCCCCTGCAGCTGCCACAACACATGGGGCATGCCGACGTTCTCGAACACCGCGTTGTTCCAGCCGGTCGGCCGCGTATCGTCGCGGTAGAAACTGCGCAGATACGTATACAGCCAGTCGCGGCCGCGCGCCCGCTCCTCGACAGACAGGTCGGGCGGCATGGTGCCGAGCCAGTTCTTCGCGTCTTCGGGCCGCATCGCGACGGACATCGTGTTCCCGACCTTGTCGGTCGTGAACAGGAGATTCTTTTCGATCTCCTTCTGGGATATGCCCAGATCCGTCAGACGGTTGTAGCGCATCAGGTTCGCGCTGTGGCAGTTCAGGCAATAGTTTACAAACAATTGCGCGCCGTGCTGAAGCGAAACGAGATTTTCCGTGTTATCGGGCGCCCGGTCGAGCGGAAAATTACCTTCCGCGCGCACGGCCGGCGCCGCAAGCAGCGCCACGGCCGTCGCACCGATCAGCGCGAGCGTCGAAAGCAGTTTCTTCATGTCGTTCTCTCCTCGCTCACGTTAATGGGGCTTGAAGCGCACCCGTTCCGGCGGCTGCTTGAACGTGCCAAGCGGCGTCCAGACCGGCATGCCGAGGAAGAACGCGAAGTAGATCAGCGCACAGCCCTGCGCAATCAGCGTTGCAGCCGGCGACGGCGGCCGCGTGCCGAGGAACGCCAGCGTCAGGAACGCCGCGACGAAGATCCCGAGGAACACCTTGTGGAACAGCGGCCGGTAGCGGATCGACTTCACCGGGCTGCGGTCGAGCCACGGCAGGAAGAACAGCGTGATCACCGCCGAACCCATCACGACGACGCCCCAGAACTTCGATTCGGTCAGGAACATGAACACGACGATCGCCGCGGCCAGCACCGGCAGGCCGAGCTTCCACTTGCCGCGCGCGCGCACCAGCGCGAGCACGCCGAGCAGCGCGATCACGATCATCAGCACGATCTTGAACGGGTCGGTGGTCGCGCGCAGCATCGCGTAGAACGCGGTGAAGTACCAGACCGGCGCGATCTCCGGCGGCGTCTGCAGCGGGTTCGCGGGGACGAAGTTGTTCGACTCCAGGAAGTAGCCGCCCATCTCCGGCGCGAAGAACACGATCAGCGCGAACACCATCAGGAACACGCAGACGCCGAAGAAATCGTGCACCGAGTAATACGGATGGAACGGGATGCCGTCGAGCGGAATGCCGTTTTCGTCCTTCTTCGCCTTGATCTCGATGCCGTCCGGGTTGTTGGACCCGACCTCGTGCAGCGCGACGAGGTGCGCGACGACGAGGCCCACCAGCACGAGCGGAATCGCAATCACGTGGAATGCGAAGAAGCGGTTCAGCGTGACGTCGGACACCACATAATCGCCGCGGATCCACAGCGACAGGTCCGGGCCGACGAACGGGATCGCCGAGAACAGGTTCACGATCACCTGCGCGCCCCAGAACGACATCTGGCCCCACGGCAGCAGATAGCCGAAGAACGCCTCGGCCATCAGGCACAGGAAGATCGCGCAGCCGAAGATCCACACGAGCTCGCGCGGCTTGCGATACGACCCGTACATCAGCCCGCGGAACATGTGCAGGTACACGACGACGAAGAACATCGACGCGCCGGTCGAGTGCATGTAGCGGATCAGCCAGCCCCACGGCACTTCGCGCATGATGTACTCGACCGACGCGAACGCCAGCATCGAGTCGGGCTTGTAGTTCATCGTCAGGAAGATGCCCGTGACGATCTGGTTGACGAGCACCAGCAGCGCGAGCGAGCCGAAGAAGTACCAGAAGTTGAAGTTCTTCGGCGCGTAGTACTCGGAAACGTGCTTCTTCCAGGTGGACGTGAGCGGGAAGCGCTGGTCGATCCAGCCGGTGACACCTGTCGTGGACACTTCGTTGTTGTCGGCAGCCATCACGCTTCTCCTTTCTCGTCCTTGCCGATCACGAGGGTCGTCGCCGACGTGAACATATAGGGCGGGATGTCGAGATTCTGAGGCGCCGGCTTGTTCTTGAACACGCGGCCGGCGAGGTCGTAGGTCGAACCGTGACACGGGCAGAGGAAGCCGCCCGGCCAGTCGTCCGGCAGGTTCGGCTGCGGACCGGGCGTGAAGCGTTGGCTTGGCGTGCAGCCGAGGTGCGTACACACGGCCATCACGACGAGAATGTTCTTGCGATCGGCCCGCGCGCGATACTCGTTCGCACAATACGCGGGCAGCGGCATCGAATAGGGGGATTTCGAGGTCGGGTCGGCCACTTCCTTGTCGGCCTTGACGACGTCGGCCAGCATGTCGTCGGTGCGGTTCAGGATCCACACCGGCTTGCCGCGCCACGGCACGGTGACCATCTCGCCGGGCTTCAGGTTGCTGATGTCGACCTCGACCGGCGCGCCGGCCGCTTTCGCTTTCGCGGACGGCGCAAGCGACGCCGCGAAAGGTATGACGGTGGCTACGCCTCCCACGCCACCTGCTACGGATGTCGCAATCAGCCAGGTACGGCGGCCGCTGTCGACGCGTTTGTCTTCCTTGTCTCGCATCACACGCCCCACTTCTGAGTTGGATTTTCCGTCACGACTTTGCATTCCGCCGCTAGTGTGCGCGAATGGAGTCGCCATTTACAAGGCCCGGAGACGAAAATCCCTTCGAAGTAATTGATAGTTAAGGGTTTTCCCCCACTATCGGAGCAATTAAATCATTTCACTTTTAAGCGCCTGCTTCATTGTGAAAATTCGATGCACCGCCGCAAAATCCGCGATTCAAACCGGATTATGAATATCGATAAAAAGGTGCTCGATATCGAATTCCTCCGACAAGTGGCGGCCCAGCGCCTGGACGCCGTAGCGCTCGGTCGCATGGTGCCCCGCCGCAACGAACGCGACGCCGCTCTCGGCGGCCGCGTGCGTGGTCGATTCCGACACCTCGCCGGTCAGGAACACGTCGGCGCCCGCGTCGATCGCCGCGTCGAAATAGCTCTGCGCGCCGCCGGTGCACCACGCGACACGGCGCACCTGCATGTCGGAATCGCCGAGCACGAGCGGCGTGCGTCCGAGCGTGTTCTCGACCTTCGCGACGAAGTGCTCGAGCGTGACGGGCATCGGCAGCGTGGCCATCCAGCCGAGCTCGCCGTCGCCGAAACGCTGGTCGCCGATCAGCCCGAGCTTCTCGCCGAGCTGCGCGTTGTTGCCGAACAGCGGGTGCGCGTCGAGCGGCAGGTGGAACGCGAACAGGTTCAGGTCGTTCGCGAGCAGCAGCTTCAGCCGCCGGTACTTGCGGCCGGTGATCTGCGGCGCCTCGTTGCGCCAGAAGTAGCCGTGATGGACCAGCACGGCGTCGGCGCCCCATTCGAGCGCGGCTTCGAGCAAGGCGACCGAGGCCGTCACGCCGGTGGCGATCTTCTCGATCTTGCGCCGCCCCTCGACCTGGAGGCCGTTCGGGCAATAGTCCTTGAAGCGCGCGGTTTCAAGGGTATTGTTCAAGTACAATTCAAGTTCGATCCGATCCATATAAACCTCTAATCTATTCAGATGCTTAGACGCTTCTGGCTGTTCTTCGCGCAGGCGGTGACCGTACTGCTCGCGCTGATGTTCATCGTCGTGACGCTCAAGCCGCAATGGCTGCAACGGCAAGGACAGCTCGGCAAGCAGCTCGCCACGCCGATCGTCGCGCTGCGGGAAGTTGCGCCGGGCATCGGCGGCGGGCCGGCGACCACGTCGTACGCGGAAGCCGCGCAAAAGGCGATGCCCGCCGTCGTCAACGTGTTCTCCAGCAAGGACGGCTCGTTGCCGCCCGATCCGCGCGCGAAGGATCCGCTGTTCCGCTATTTCTTCGGCGATCGCAACAACGCCCGCAAGCAGCAGGACGAACCGGCCGCCAACCTCGGCTCCGGCGTTATCGTGAGCCCGGAAGGTTACATTCTAACGAACCAGCACGTCGTCGATGGTGCCGACCAGATCGAAGTCGCGCTCGCCGACGGCCGCACGGCCACCGCGAAGGTGATCGGCAGCGATCCGGAAACCGATCTCGCCGTGCTGAAGATCAACATGACGGACCTGCCGACCATCACGCTCGGCCGTTCGGACCGCTCGCGCGTCGGCGACGTCGTGCTGGCGATCGGCAACCCGTTCGGCGTCGGCCAGACGGTCACGATGGGCATCATCAGCGCGCTCGGCCGCAATCACCTCGGCATCAACACGTTCGAAAACTTCATCCAGACCGACGCGCCGATCAACCCCGGCAACTCGGGCGGCGCGCTCGTCGACGTGAACGGCAACCTGCTCGGCATCAACACCGCGATCTACTCGCGCTCGGGCGGCTCGCTCGGCATCGGCTTCGCGATCCCCGTGTCGACGGCCCGCACGGTGCTCGAAAGCATCATCACGACCGGCTCGGTCACGCGGGGCTGGATCGGCGTCGAGCCGCAGGACGTCACGCCGGAGATCGCCGAATCGTTCGGGCTCCAGCAGAAGTCGGGCGCGATCGTCGCGGGCGTGCTGCAGGGCGGCCCGGCCGACAAGGCCGGCATCAAGCCGGGCGACATCCTCGTCAGCGTGAACGGCGACGACATCACCGACACGACCAAGCTGCTGAATACCGTCGCGCAGATCAAGCCCGGCACGGCGACCAAGGTGCACGTGGTGCGCAAGGGCAAGGAGTTCGACGTGAACGTCGTGATCGGCAAGCGCCCGCCGCCGCCGAAGCAGACCGTCGACGAGCAGGACAGCGACAGCGAATGAACGCGCGCTGGCCGGTCGCAGCCGGCGGCCCGCAGCAGCGGTAAACGACGAAGGGCAGCCATTGGCTGCCCTTTTTGCTTTGTATCGACGTGGATTCGTCGTCCTGAAACCGCATTCGGCGGGCGCCCGGCGCCCGCGCCGCGGCTCAGGTAGCCGTACCGTTTTCCGCTTCCGGTTCCTCGCCGGGCTTCGGCACGAAGAATCGCGCGGCCAGCAGCCCGATCTCGAACAGCACGACGAGCGGCAGCGCGAGCATCAGCTGCGAGAACACGTCCGGCGGCGTGACGACCGCCGAGACGACGAAGGCGCCGACGATCACGTACGGCCGCATTTCCTTCAGCTTCTGCAGCGACAGCACGCCCATCCGCACGAGCAGCACGACGACGATCGGCACCTCGAACGTGACGCCGAACGCGATGAACATCCCGAGCACGAAGCTCAGATAGTTGTCGATATCGGTCGACATCTCGGCGCCGAGCGGCGCGTTGTAGTGCGCCATCACGCGGAAGATGGTCGGGAACACGAGGAAGTACGCGAACGCCATCCCGCACAGGAACAGCACGTAGCTGCTGCCGACGAGCGGCACGACGAGCTTCTTCTCGTGCTGGTACAGGCCCGGCGCGACGAACGCCCAGATCTGGTACAGCACGATCGGCAGCGCGATCACGAGCGCGACGAGCATCGTGACCTTCATCGGCACGAAGAACGAGCCGGTGACGTCGGTGACGATCATCCTGCCGCCCTTCGGCAAGTTCTCCATCAGCGGCCGCGCGAGCAGCCGGAAGATGTCGGGCGCCCAGTACACGAGCCCGAGGAACACGACGATCACGGCCAGCCCCGCGCGAATGATGCGATCGCGAAGCTCGACGAGATGGGAAATGAAGGTTTCTTCCGGGGCGTCGCCCGGATTCTGCTGCGGGTCGCTCACGCCGGCCCTCGGTAGGATTGACGAGCGAGCATGCGCTCGGCTCAGAAGAAACGCGTCGGCCGGCGCAGGCTGGCCGGCTGATGGCGCGCGACTCGCGCGGCGCCCGACTGCACGTGCGTGCGGCGGGCCGTCGCGCGCTTGTACCAGACCGGCGTGCTCGCCTGCTTCACACGCCAGTTGCGGCGCTTGCGCGCCAGCGCGATCGTGCTGGCGCGCCACGACGACGGCGCGGCGGGCGAATCGGTGCCCGACGTGCCGGCATCGACCGAGCCTTCATGAAGGCCGCCGACCGCGGAATTCCACGTGTCGTTCAGCTCCTTCTCGTGCTCGCGCAGGTTGTCGTGAATGGTCGTCTCGACATTGCGCGCGGCCGTCTCGAAATCGGTCTTCATCGTCCGCAGCGCGTCGAGTTCGATTTCGCGCGAGACCTCGGCCTTCACGTCGTTGATGTACCGCTGCGCGCGGCCGAACAGCGCGCCCGCCGTGCGTGCGACGCGCGGCAGGCGCTCGGGGCCGAGCACCACGAGTGCGACGACGCCGATCAGCGCCATCTTCGAAAGACCGAGATCCAGCATCGCGAATGCCTGTCAGCGTGCCGGCGTTACGCCTTGTTCGAGTCGGAACGCGTCGTTTCCTTCGCGTTGACGTCGACCGTGCCCGTGCGCGGCAGTTGCTGCGCGTCGGCCGGCGTTTCGCCTTCCTTCATGCCGTCCTTGAAACCCTTCACGGCACTACCGAGGTCGTTGCCGATATTGCGCAGCTTCTTGGTACCGAAAACCAGCGCGACGATCAGCAGCACGATCAGCCAGTGCCAAATGCTCAATCCACCCATGATCAAACCTCTCCTCAACCACGCCGCGTCGCGGCACAAATCGCCGGCGGCGCGCCGGCTTCGACTATCGATGCGGGGAAAACGCCCCGCGACGTCAACCCATCCGCTGCCACGGGCGCGGGCCGGCCAGAATGTGCGCGTGCAGGTGGTAGACCTCCTGCCCGCCGCCCGGGCCCGTATTGATCACCGTGCGAAACCCCGTCTCGCCGCCCGTGTACGCGACGCCCAGCTGATCGGCCAGACGCGCGACCAGCAGCATCAGCCGGCCGAGCATCGGCGCATCGGCTTCGTTCGCCGCCGACAGCGTCGGCAGGTGCCGGCGCGGAATCACCAGCACGTGTGTGTCGGCTGCCGGGCGGATGTCGCGGAACGCGACGAATTCGTCGTCCTCGTGCACTTTCGTGCTCGGGATCTCGCCCGCCGCGATCTTGCAGAACAGGCAATTCGGATCGTGACTCATGTTGCTCCTGCGAAACGCCCGCGCACCGTCAGAGCCAGGCCTGCGGATCGAGCGTCTTGTTGTCGTTCAGGTACAGCCAACCTTTGATGATACGGTACAGCGTCCAGATCCACGTGACAAACATGACGGCAAACCCCACCACGACAAACATCAGCGCGAAGCCGATCACGTACGCGATGAGCGCGCGCCAGAACGTGCGGATCTGCCACTCGAAGTGATCGGCGTACGGCGTGCCGGCCACGTCGTCGCGCTTCACGTAGTTGATGATGATCGCGATGATGCCGGTCACGCCGCCGGTCAGCCAATGAAACGCATAGAGGCCGTACAGCACGTGCGTCAACGTGCGCAGGCCGTTCAGGCGCTCGGCTTGCGCTGCGTCCGGCACCGACGGTGTCGGAAACTGGCTCGGCGTATCGGTCATGATGCTACCCCCGTCAGATGACAATTCTTACAGCTTACCGCACGGCTGCATGCGCGGCACGCCGCGAATCGTCAGCCGCCGTCAGCCGCCGTTCGCCTCGCGCTCGCGGCGCTTGCGCAGCGCCTTTTCCTCGATGCCCGACAGGCCTTCGCGACGCTCCAGCTCGGCGATCACGTCGGCCGGGCTCAGGTCGAAATGCGACAGCATCACGAGGCAGTGGAACCACAGATCGGCCACTTCGCCGACCAGCGCCGTCGGCGCGCCGCCCTGGCGCACGTCCTTCGCGGCCAGCACGACTTCGGTCGCCTCTTCGCCGATCTTCTTCAGCACCGCGTCGTCGCCCTTGTGGAACAGGCGCGATACATAAGATTGCTCGGGGTCGCCGCCCTTGCGGCTATCGATCACGGCCGCGAGGCGCAGCAGCGTGTCTTCGGTCGATTGCGTCATTTGTAGATGTGTTCGGGGTCTTTCAGCACCGGCTCGACCGCGACCCAGTCGCCGTTCTCGACGGTGCCTTCGAATTTCTGGAAGAAGCATGAATGCCGGCCGGTGTGGCAGGCGATGCCCGACACCTGCTCGACCTTCAGCAGCACGACGTCCTCGTCGCAGTCGAGCCGCACCTCGTGCACGTGCTGCACGTGGCCCGACTCCTCGCCCTTGAACCACAGGCGCTTGCGCGAGCGCGAATAGTAGACGGCCCGCTGCGTCTCGATCGTCTTCGCCAGCGCTTCGCGGTTCATCCACGCGAACATCAGCACGTCGTTGGTCGCCGCTTCCTGCGCGATCACCGGCACGAGGCCGTTGTCGTCCCAGCGGACCTTGTCCAGCCATGCAGGCAGGGATTGCGTGTCGGTCGTCATCACAGCCTCACCGCGATGCCCTGGTCGGCCATGAAGTGCTTCGCCTCGCCGACCGTGTGCTCGCCATAGTGGAAGATGCTCGCCGCCAGCACCGCGTCGGCGTGGCCTTGCTTGATGCCGTCCGCGAGATCCTGCAGGCAGCCGACGCCGCCCGACGCGATCACCGGCACCGGCACCGCGTCCGACACCGCGCGCGTGAGCGCGAGGTCGAAGCCCGACTTCGTGCCGTCGCGGTCCATGCTCGTGAGCAGGATCTCGCCCGCGCCGAGCTCCGCCATCTTGCGCGCCCATTCGATCGCGTCGAGGCCGGTGGCCTTGCGGCCGCCGTGCGTGAAGACTTCCCAGCGCGGCGCTTCGTTAGGCGCGGACACGCGCTTCGCGTCGATCGCGACGACGATGCACTGCGAGCCGTACTTGTCGGCCGCGTCGCGCACGAGCTGCGGATTGGCGACGGCCGACGAATTCATGCTGACCTTGTCCGCACCCGCGTTCAGCAGGCGCCGCACGTCCTCGACGGCGCGCACGCCGCCGCCGACGGTCAGCGGAATGAACACCTGCGACGCGACCGCTTCGATGATCGGCAGGATCAGGTCGCGCTGGTCGGAGGTCGCGGTGATGTCGAGGAACGTCAGTTCGTCGGCGCCCTGCTCGTCGTAGCGGCGCGCGATTTCGACGGGATCGCCGGCATCGCGCAGCTCGACGAAGTTGACGCCCTTGACGACACGCCCGGCAGTCACGTCCAGGCAGGGGATGATGCGTTTAGCTAGAGCCATGATGTTGCGCCATTGGCCGCGGTGGGACGGCCGGTTGCGAGCGTCTCGCGCGAGACGCCCGATCGGGGCCGCCCGGTGGCGGCCCCGGCGAACGGGACGGGCGCGCTTACGCGTCGTCGAGTTCGCCGTTCAGTTCGTCCGCGCGTTTCTGCGCGGCCGCGAAATCGAGATCGCCGGAGTAGATCGCACGGCCGCAGATCACGCCTTCGACGCCGTGCTCTTCCACTTCGCAGAGATTCTCGATGTCGGTCAGGTTCGACAGGCCGCCGCTCGCGATCACCGGAATGCCGACCGCCTGCGCGAGCTTCACGGTCGCGTCGATGTTGATGCCCTGAAGCATCCCGTCGCGGCCGATATCGGTGTAGACGATCGATTCGACGCCGTAATCCTCGAACTTGCGCGCGAGATCGATCACTTCGTGGCCCGTCAGCTTGCTCCAGCCGTCGGTCGCGACCTTGCCGTCCTTCGCGTCCAGCCCGACGATGATGCTGCCCGAGAACGCGGTGCACGCGTCCTGCAGGAAGCCCGGATTCTTCACGGCGGCGGTGCCGATGATCACGTACGACAGGCCGGCGTCGAGATACTTCTCGATCGTCTCCAGGCTGCGGATGCCGCCGCCCAGCTGCACGGGGATTTCGTCGCCGACCTCTTCGAGGATCGCTTCGATCGCCTCGAGATTCTTCGGCTTGCCGGCGAATGCGCCGTTCAGGTCGACCAGGTGAAGCCGCCGGGCGCCGAGATCGACCCACTTGCGGGCCATCGCCGCCGGGTCCTCGGAGAAAATCGTGGCCTGGTCCATATCGCCCTGTTTGAGGCGCACACACTGACCGTCTTTGAGATCGATGGCCGGAATCAGCAGCATAGCAATCGGGTGTCGTCGTGGAAGATGAAAAGAATCGGGCGCGTACCGGCCAAACCGGTGCCGCGCCGTCTCGCTAGTTTAGTACAACTCTTTCGGTGCAGACGCGTGCGAGCCCCGCGCGACGGGCGTTTGCCGCCCGCCCACTGTGGCTCGGACGCGACGTTCACGGCTGCCAGTGCACGAAGTTGCGATACAGACGCAAGCCGACCTCCGCGCTTTTCTCCGGATGGAATTGGGTCGCGAAGATGTTGTCGCGCGCGACCGCGGACGTAAACGGCGCGCCGTAAGCCGTCTCGCCCACCGTGTGCTGCGGGTTCTCCGGGCTCACGTAGTAGCTGTGCACGAAGTAGAAATACGCGTCGTCGGGCACGCCTTCCCACAGCGGGTGCGAGCGCGACTGATGCACGCGGTTCCAGCCCATCTGCGGCACCTTGAAGCGCGAGCCGTCGTCCTGCAGCCGGCCTTCGAGCTCGAAGCGCAGAACCTTGCCCGGCAACAGGCCGAGGCCCTTCGTGTCGCCTTCCGCGCTCCAGTCGAACAGCATCTGTTCGCCCACGCACACGCCGAGCAGCGGCTTCGTGCGCGACGCCTCGAGCACCGCCTCCTGCAGCCCCGATTCGCCGAGGCAGCGCATGCAGTCGGGCATCGCGCCCTGGCCGGGCAGCACGACGCGGTCGGCCGCGCGAATCGCGGCCGGCGTGTCGACGATCGCCACGTCGGCGGCCGGTTCGGCCTTCTTGAGCGCCTGCGCCACCGAGCGCAGGTTGCCCATCCCATAATCCACAATCGCAATCGAAGTTTTCATCTCAGTGCAGGCAGTAGCGCCCTCAGTCCATTGACGATGAATTCCACCGCCAGCGCCGACAGCATCAGACCCATCAGCCGCGTGGCGATGTTGATGCCGGTGCGGCCGATCCAGTTCGCGATCGGCTCGGCAAGCCGCATCGCGAGGAAACACAGCAGAGCGAGGACCGCGCCGATCGCGACGAGCCCCGCCCGTTCATACCAGTGATGCGAGTTCGCCGCATAGATGATCGCCGTGCTGATCGAGCCGGGGCCCGTCAGCAGCGGAATCGCCAGCGGCACGACCGCGATGTTGTCCTTCAGCTCGGCCTCGTCGCGTTCCTCGGGCGTCGATCGCGTATTGCCGATCTGCGCGTTCAGCATGTTGATCGCCATCAGCAGCATGATGATCCCGCCCCCCACTTCGAGCGAGCCGACCGAAATGCCGAAGAAATCGATGATCTGCTGGCCGAGCAGCGTCGTGATCGTCATCACGCAGAACACCGACACCGACGCGATCCGGATCGTGCGGCGCCGCTCGTGCTCCGTCTGCTGCGCGGTCAGGCTCAGGAAGAACGGCACCGCGCCGACCGGATTGATCAGCGCAAGCAGCGAAATGAACGATTTGAGCAGATCCATCGCGAGCCGGCGCGGCGCGCCGAAGCCGTCAGGTTGTCGTTGGCGTCCTGTCCGTCCGGAAGTTAGAGGCTGCCCTTCGTCGACGGAATCTGCCCCGCCGCGCGCTCGTCGAGCTCGACCGCCGCACGCAGCGCGCGACCGAAGGCCTTGAACACCGTTTCGAGCTGATGGTGCGCGTTGATCCCGCGCAGGTTGTCGATGTGCAGCGTGACGCCCGCGTGGTTCACGAACCCGCGGAAGAATTCGATCGACAGGTCGACGTCGAAGGTGCCGATGCGCGCGCGCGTGAACGGCACGTGGAATTCGAGGCCCGGCCGGCCCGAAAAGTCGATCACGACGCGCGACAGCGCCTCGTCGAGCGGCACGTACGAATGGCCGTAGCGCCGGATGCCCTTCTTGTCGCCCACGGCCTTCGCGACCGCCTGGCCGAGCGTGATGCCGACGTCCTCGACCGTATGGTGGTCGTCGATATGCGTGTCGCCATGCGCTTCGACCTCGAGATCGATCAGACCATGGCGCGCGATCTGGTCGAGCATATGGTCGAGAAACGGCACGCCGGTGGCCAGCTTCTGCCGGCCCGTACCGTCGAGGTCGAGCTTCACACGGATCTGCGTTTCGCTGGTATTGCGAACGACTTCCGCCACACGCATGGCAATTCCTTGAATGAGTCTGATGTAAATGGGGGTTGATCGTTGCGCGCCGCGCGCCCGGCTCAACCGCGCAGTGCGAGTTTCAGCGCAGCCAGGAGGCGTGCGTTTTCGTCCGGGGAACCGACGGTCAGTCGCACGCATTCGGCCAACAATGGGTGCATTTTACTCACGTTTTTGATCAACACCCGCTCGGTGAGCAATGCATCGAACACGGCGGCCGCATCGGGCACGCGCACCAGCAGGAAATTGCCGGCGCTCGGGAACACGGTCACGCCCGGCAGCGCGGCGACCGCCTGCGCGACGCGCGTGCGTTCCGCACGCAGCTCGGCTGCCTGCGCGTCGAGCACGTCGAGGTGGTCGAGCAGGAAATCCACGGTCGCCTGCGTCAGCACGTTGATGTTGTACGGCGGGCGCACCTTGTCGAATTCGGTCAGCCACGCGGGCAGCCCGGCGAGATAGCCGAGGCGGATCCCGGCGAGCCCGAGCTTCGACACCGTGCGCATCACGACGACGTTGTCGAACTCGGCCGCGCGCGGCAGCCACGAGTGCTGCGCGAACGGCTGGTACGCCTCGTCGATCACGACGAGGCTGTGCCGCGCAGCCGCGATGATCCGCTCGACGTCGGCTGCGTCGTACAGCGTGCCGGTCGGATTGTTCGGGTACGCCAGATAGACGAGCGCCGGCCGGTGCTCGGCGATCGCCGCGATCATTGCGTCTGCGTCGAGCGTAAGGTCGGCCTTCAGCGGCACGCCGACGAACTCGAGCTGCGCGAACTTCGCCGACAGCTCGTACATCACGAAGCCCGGCACCGGCGCGAGCACCTTCGCGCCGGGCTTCGCGCAGGCGACCGACATCATGCTGATGATCTCGTCGGAGCCGTTGCCGAGCAGCACGTCGCACGCGGCCGGCACGCCCATCGTGCGGCGCAGCTTGTCCAGCAGCGCACCGGGGCGCGGCGCCGGATAGCGGTTCAGCGCGACCTGCGCGAGGCGCTCGCCGAGCGCGGCGGCGAGCGGCGCGGGCAGCGGATACGGGTTCTCCATCGCGTCGAGCTTCACGAAGCCGCTCGCGTCGGGCACCGGGTAGCTCGTCATCGCGAGCACGTCGCGGCGGATGATGTCTTGTGGCGTGGTCATGGTGTCCAGCCGGCGTGCGTCGCGCCGGCATCAAATGGTCGGCAAGGCGGCGGCTGCCGCCCTGCACGGAAGTCTCCTCACGCTGCGGCGCCGATGCGTTCGCGTCGGCGCCGGCGCGCATCACCCCCTCATCCGCAGTTCGGCGCTGCGCGCGTGCGCCTGCAGCCCTTCGCCGTAGGCGAGCTCGGAGGCGATCTCGCCGAGCGTCTGCGCGCCTTCGGCGCTGACTTCGATCACGCTCGAGCGCTTGATGAAGTCGTACACGCCGAGCGGCGACGAGAAGCGCGCGGTGCGCGAGGTCGGCAGCACGTGGTTCGGGCCGGCGCAGTAATCGCCGAGGCTCTCGCTCGTGTAGCGGCCGAGGAAGATCGCGCCGGCATGGCGGATCTGCTGGCCCCATTGCTGCGGCTCGAGCGCGGAAATTTCGAGGTGCTCGGGCGCGATGTCGTTCGCGATCCGGCACGCTTCGGCCATGTCGCGCACCTTGATCAGCGCGCCGCGCCCTTCGAGCGACGCGCGGATCACGTCCTGACGCGGCATCGTCGGCAGCAGCTCGTCGATCGCCTTCTCGACGCGCTCGAGGAACGCGCCGTCCGGGCACAGCAGGATCGACTGCGCGAGCTCGTCGTGCTCGGCCTGCGAGAACAGGTCCATCGCGACCCAGCTCGGATCGGTCGTGCCATCGCACAGCACGAGGATTTCCGACGGGCCGGCGATCATGTCGATGCCGACCGTGCCGAACACGCGGCGCTTCGCCGATGCGACGTACGCATTGCCCGGGCCGCAGATCTTGTCGACCGGCGGCACCGTGGCCGTGCCGTACGCGAGCGCGCCGACCGCCTGCGCGCCGCCGATGGTGAACACGCGATCGACGCCGCCGAGCAGCGCGGCGGCCAGCACGAGGTCGTTCTTCACGCCGTCGGGGGTCGGTACGACCATCACGATCTCGCCGACGCCCGCCACGCGCGCCGGAATCGCGTTCATCAGCACCGACGACGGATAGGCGGCCTTGCCGCCCGGCACGTAGAGCCCGACGCGGTCGAGCGGCGTGATCTTCTGGCCGAGCACCGTGCCGTCGCTTTCCGTGTACTGCCAGCTGTGCGTGCCGCACTCGATCTTCTGCTTCTCGTGGTACGCACGCACGCGTGCGGCCGCGGCTTCGAGCGCCGCGCGCGCCTTCGGCGCGAGGCCGTCGAGCGCGGCCTGCAGCGCGTCCTGCGGCAGTTCGAGCGCGGCGACGCTGTCCGCGTCCAGCCGGTCGAAGCGGTTCGTGTATTCGAGCACCGCGGCGTCGCCGCGCGATTTCACGTCGGCGAGGATCTTCGCGACCGACTGCTCGATCGCTTCGTCCTCGCTCGCCTCGAAGGCGAGCAACGTACGCAGCTCGGCGTCGAAGCCGTCGCGCGTCGAATCGAGTTTGCGGATGGTGATGGCCATGGGAGTTCCGTTACGGTGATGCGCTCAGTTGCCATTCTGCGACGCGCGTTCGAACGCGTCGAGGAACGGCTTGAGCGCCGTGCGCTTCAACTTCAGCGCAGCCTGGTTCACGACGAGGCGCGACGAGATCGACATGATCTCCTCGACCTCGACCAGATTGTTCGCCTTCAGCGTGCCGCCCGAGCTGACCAGGTCGACGATCGCGTCGGCCAGCCCGACGAGCGGCGCGAGCTCCATCGAGCCGTACAGCTTGATGAGGTCGACGTGCACGCCCTTCGCGGCGAAGTGTTCGCGGGCCGTCTCGACGTACTTGGTCGCAACCCGCAGGCGCGCGCCCTGGCGCACCGCGTTCGCATAGTCGAAACCGGCCGGCACCGCCACCGACATCCGGCAGCGGGCAATGTTCAGATCGATCGGTTGATACAGGCCCGAGCCGCCGTGCTCGACCAGCACGTCCTTGCCGGCCACGCCGAAATCGGCCGCGCCGTACTCGACGTAGGTCGGCACGTCGCTCGCGCGCACGATGATCACGCGCAGGTTCGGATCGGTCGTCGGCAGGATCAGCTTGCGCGACGTTTCAGGGTCCTCGGCCACCTGCACGCCGGCGGCTGCCAGCAGCGGCAGGGTTTCCTCGAAAATCCGGCCCTTCGACAGGGCGAGGGTCAACGGCGCGCTCATGCTTGGCTCCCGGAGAGGCGGCGCACGTTGGCGCCGACGGCGGTCAATTTCGTTTCCATGCGGTCGTAGCCGCGGTCCAGATGATAGATGCGGTCGACGAGCGTCTCGCCTTCCGCGCGCAGCCCGGCGATCACGAGGCTCGCCGACGCGCGCAGGTCGGTCGCCATCACGTTCGCGCCGGACAGCTTGTCGACGCCCGTCACGAGCGCGGTGTTGCCGTCGATCGTGATGTTCGCGCCGAGCCGGTTCAGTTCCTGCACGTGCATGAAGCGGTTCTCGAAGATGGTCTCCACCACCTGCGCCGTGCCCGACGCCACCGTATTGAGGGCCATGAACTGCGCCTGCATGTCGGTCGGGAACGCCGGATATTCGGACGTGCGGATCGTCACGGCCGACGGGCGGCGGTCCATCCGCACGCGCAGCCAGCTGTCGCCTTCGTCGATCGACACGCCTGCCTCGCGCAGCTTGTCGATCACCGCGTCGAGAATGTGCGGGCGCACGCCCGTCAGCATCACGTCGCCGCCGGCCGCCGCGACCGCGCACAGGAACGTGCCGGCCTCGATGCGGTCGGGGATCACCGAATGGCGCGCGCCGTGCAGGCGCTCGACGCCCTGGATCACGAGACGGTCGGTGCCGATGCCGTCGATTTTCGCGCCCATCGCGACCAGCAAGTGTGCGAGATCGCTCACTTCGGGCTCGCGCGCCGCGTTCTCGATCACCGTTTCGCCGTCGGCGAGCGTCGCGGCCATCAGCAGGTTTTCCGTCCCCGTGACCGTGATCATGTCGGTGACGATGCGGGCGCCTTTCAGCCGCTTCGCGCGCGCCTCGATGAAGCCGTGCTCGATGCTGATCTCGGCGCCCATCGCCTGCAGGCCCTTGATGTGCTGGTCGACCGGGCGCGCGCCGATCGCGCAGCCGCCCGGCAGCGACACCTTCGCCTCGCCGAAGCGCGCGAGCAGCGGCCCCAGCACGAGGATCGACGCGCGCATCGTCTTGACGAGCTCGTACGGCGCGACCAGGTTGTCGACGCGCGACGCGTCGAGCCGCACGCGGCAGCCGTCCGTTTCGCTCTGCACGCCCATCTGGTTCAGGACCTTCAGCGTGGTGCGCACGTCCTTCAGGTTCGGCACGTTGTCGAGCTCGACGGGCTCGGCGCTGAGCAGGCCCGCACAGAGAATCGGCAGCGCCGCATTCTTCGCGCCCGACACGACGATCTCGCCGGACAGCCGGCGACCGCCTTCGATCACCAGCTTGTCCATCCCGTGTCCCTGCGATTCCCCGTTGGCGGCCGGGTGTGCCGTGGCGACGCTCTCGACGGCGTCGCGCTCGTTGGCGGTGACTTGCACTCAGTGGTTCCGGTTATGCGTTCTGCCATTCGGCGGGCGTCAGCGTCTTCATGCTGAGCGCGTGGATTTCCTGCTTCATGCGATCGCCGAGCGCCGCATAGACGAGCTGGTGCCGCTGGATCGGTCGCTTGCCTTCGAAGGCCGCCGACACGATCGTCGCGAAGAAATGCTGGCCGTCGCCTTCGACTTCCAGATGGGTGCAGGCGAGACCGCCGGCGATGTATTGCTTGACCTGTTCGGGAGTCGGCAACATGAGGGGCTCCTGTCGGCGCGCGCCGCCCGCGGCGGCCGCTGCCTGTCGATATCAATGACGCAGTTTGTAGCCGGTCGCGAGCAGCCGCATCGCGAACATCGCGAGCAGCACGAAGAAACCGGTGACGATCGCGAGGCTCTCGAGCGGGTTGATGTCGGACGCGCCGAAGAACCCGTAACGGAAGCCGTCGATCATGTAGAAAAACGGGTTGAGACGCGAGATCTCGCGCCACACGGGCGGCAGCGAGTGCGTCGAATAGAACACGCCGGACAGGAACGTCAGCGGCATGATCAGGAAGTTCTGGAACGCGGCGAGCTGGTCGAACTTCTCGGCCCAGATCCCGGCGATCAGCCCGAGCGTGCCGAGGATCGCGGAACCGAGCAGCGCGAACGCGATGATGAACAACGGCGCCGCGAAATGCATCGGGATAAACCAGATCGTCACGACGAACACGCCGGTGCCGACCGCGAGCCCGCGCACGACCGAGGCGAGCACGTACGCGCCGAAGATGTCCTTGTAGGACAGCGGCGGCAGCAGCATGAACACCAGGTTGCCGGTGATCTTCGACTGGATCAGCGACGACGAGCTGTTCGCGAATGCGTTCTGCAGCACGCTCATCATCACGAGGCCCGGCACCAGAAAGCTCACGTATTCGACGCCCGGATACACCTCGACGCGGCCCGACAGCGCGTGGCCGAAGATCGTCAGGTACAGCAGCGCCGTGACGATCGGCGCACAGACCGTCTGGAACGACACCTTCCAGAAGCGCAGCAGTTCCTTGTAGAACAGCGTTTGAAACCCGCTCATGCCAAACCCTCGATGACCTCGGCCCCGTTCATCACCTGGACGAAAACATCCTCGAGATCCGCCTTGCGGATCTCGATCTCGTCGAACGTGCAGCCGGCCGCGCGGCATTGCGCGAGGATGCGTTCGACATCGTCGTAGTTGGTGAGGCGCAGCAGATGCTCGCCCGGCGCGCGCGCGGCCGGATCGGTCTCCAGCCCGCGCAGCTCGGCGGGCAGCGCGCCGGTCGCGAGCCGCAGATACAGCTGCAGCCCCGCGAAGCGGCGCAGCAGCGCGTCGGTGCGGTCGAGCGCGACCACTTCGCCGCGACGCAGCATCGCGATGCGGTCGCACAGCGACTCGGCTTCCTCGAGGTAATGGGTCGTGAGGACGATCGTGTGGCCCTCGCGGTTCAGCCGCGAGATGAACTTCCACAGCGTCTGGCGCAGTTCGACGTCGACGCCGGCGGTCGGCTCGTCGAGCACGATCACGGGCGGCCGATGCACGAGCGCCTGCGCGACCAGCACGCGGCGCTTCATCCCGCCCGACAGCGCGCGCATGTTCGCATCGGCCTTCTCGGTGAGGTCGAGATTGGCCATCACCTCGTCGATCCAGTCGTCGTTGCGGCGCAGCCCGAAATAGCCGGACTGGATCCGCAGCGTCTCGCGCACGGTGAAGAACGGATCGAACACGAGCTCCTGCGGCACCACGCCGAGCGCGCGGCGCGCGCCGCGGAAATCCTTGACGACGTCGTGGCCGCGCACCGAAATGCTGCCTTCATCGGCCCGGGCGAGCCCGGCGAGGATGCTGATGAGCGTGGTCTTGCCTGCGCCGTTGGGGCCGAGCAGACCGAAAAACTCGCCTTCCTCGACCGACAGGCTGACGCCCTTGAGCGCCTGAAGCGACTTGTAGCGCTTCTTGACGTGACGGATTTCTATGGCTGACATGACTGTGCGCGGCGCAACGGCCGCGACGCCTATTCTGTGCTTGCTGCGAATGAAAACGGGGCCGGACGCCGATTGGCAGCCCCGCAAAACGCTTGATTATAGGGCAAACCGGCTGGTGGAGCCGGCGCCGACGGCGCGCGGCCCGAAGCGTGCGCGCGCCGGCTGGCGCGGCAGGCTTCGATCGGGCAGCGTCAATGTCGGCCGGTGCCGTCGAGCAGGGCGTCGACGCCGTACGCGCGCGCGAGGCTCGCGAGCTTGGGAGGGAGGTTGACGATGCCGAGCGTCGTGCCGCGCGCTTGGGCGGCACGTTGCCAGGCGAGCAGCACGGCGAGCGCCGACGAATCGAACTGCGTCAGCGTCGCGCAATCGACGGCGCTCGCGCCCGCGTCGATGCGCGCAAGACCGTCCGCGAGCGCGGCCTTCGCGCTCGCGACGGTCATCGAGGAGCCGGCTTGGAAGCCGCTCACGACGCCTGCTTGCCGGCGGCAAGCTCCTGGTTGCGCTGCGTGAGGAACTTGATCAGGCCGTCCACGCCGCTTTGCTGGATCTTCTCGTTGAACTGCTGCTGATACGTCTGGATCAGCCACGCGCCGAGCACGTTCAGGTCGTACACCTTCCAGCCGTTGGCCGTCTTGTACAGGCGGTAGTCGATCTGCACCGGCTGGCCGTTGTTCATCGCGACCGTCTTCACGACGACGTCGGTGTCGGCCGGATCGGCGCGGAACGGCGGGTACTGGATCTGCTGGTCGGGCTTGAGCTGCGCGAGCGCGCCCGAGTACGTGCGGATCAGCAGCAGCTTGAACTGCTCCTGAACCTGCTGCTGCTGCTCGGCCGTCGCGGCGCGCCAGTTGCGGCCCATCGCGAGCTGCGTGGTGCGGCGGAAATCGGTGTACGGCAGGATGTCCTTGTTGACGATCGTGATGATGCGGTTGGTGTCGCCCTGCTTGATCGTCTGCTGCTTGACTTCATCGAGCACCTGCTGCGTCGCCGTCTTGATCAAACCCTGCGGATTCGACTGGTCGACTTGCGCGTGCGCCGCGCTGCCGAACGAGAACAACGTCGCGAATACGGGGATCAGGAACAGTTTTTTCATCGTAATGACCTGCGTGAATGAGTCGAGGCAAAGCTTTGAGCCGGTAGCTTACGCGCAAGTTCGCGCGCGCCACCGACTGAATCGTTTCCGGCTGTAACGAATGTAAGCGGCTCAGTGCAGCTTCTCAGTGCAGCTTGATGCTCGGGAAGCGGAAGCCGCCCGGCGACGGCGGCGTCATCTGCATCGCCGGCACGTTCGTCGCGCTCGCCGGGTTCGGCGCCTCGGCGGCGCCGGATGCCGGTGCCGCAATCGCCGCGCCCGACGCACCGGCCGGCGCGGTCGCGCCGCCGACGGCTGCGGCGCCGGCGGTAGCCGGAGCCGCGCCGTCGTCCGGCAGGTCGTACTTCGGCAGCGCATCGCTGCCCGACGCCGTGGCGGCTTCGCCGCGAGCGTTGTTGATCAGCATCTGGCGGCGCTGCAGATACGCGTTGCGGACGAACGAATACTTGTCGAGCGCGGCCGCGTCGAGCACGTCGCCTGCGCCGAGCAGGTTCGCACGCGTGTTCACGAGGTTCACGCCGAACAGGCCCCAGCTCAATCCGTCCGGCTTCACGTAGGTGAGCGGGTTGCCGATGTAGTCGACGCCGAGGCCGGCCGTGTCGCGCAGCGTGCTCGGGCCGAGCAGCGGCAGCACCAGGTACGGGCCGGCCGGCACGCCGTAGCGGCCCATCGTGACGCCGAAGTCGGCCGTGTGCTTCGGCAGTTTCGCGACCGTCGCGACGTCGAACAGGCCGCCGACGCCGAACACCGTGTTGATCACGACCCGCATGATGTCGCCCACCCCGTCGGCGATGCGCAGCTGCACGATGTTGTTCGCGGCGATGTAGACGTCGCCGATGTTCGAGAAGAAGTTGGTCACGCTGTCGCGCACCGGCTGCGGCACCACGTACTGATAGCCCTTCGCCACCGGCTTCAGCGCGTACGTGTCGACGGTGTCGTTGAACTTGTACATCGACCGGTTGAAGCCCTCGAGCGGATCGCCCTTGGTCGGCGTCTGCACGGTCGCGCAACCGCTCAACGCGGCGACTGCCGCCACGGCCAGCGCGGCATGTCTGATGCGGATCGTCTGCATGGTCATTACCCTCTTGTCTTGTTCTCGTGTGGTTATTGGGCGGCCGAGCCGGACACCGCGGAGGCCGGCACCGCCACCGGTGCGGGTGCGGGCGCGGCCGGTGCAGCCGGCGCCGCGGCGGCGGGCTTCGCGCCGCCCGCGTCGGCCGCCTTGCTGTACAGGAACTGGCCGATCAGGTTCTCGAGCACGATCGCCGACTGCGTCATCGTGATCGTATCGCCCGACTTCAACATTTCCGTGTCGCCGCCCGGATCGAGGCCGATGTACTGCTCGCCGAGCAGCCCGGACGTCAGGATCTTCGCCGACGAATCCTTCGGGAACTGGTATTGGCCGTCGACGTCGATCGTCACGACCGCCTGGTACGTGTTGGTGTCGAAGCCGACCGACTTCACGCGGCCGACCACGACGCCCGCGCTCTTCACGGCCGCGCGCGGCTTCAGCCCGCCGATGTTGTCGAATTTCATCCGCACCGAGTAGGTCGGCTGAAACGACAGCGAGCTCATGTTGCCGACCTTGAGCGCAAGGAACAGCACGGCAAGGAAGCCCACCACCACGAACAGGCCGACCCAGAAGTCGAGAGCAGTCTTTTTCATCGTCATTCCAAAATTTGGCTTGGCTGAGGCTTAGCTGAACATCAGCGCGGTCAGCAGGAAATCGAGGCCGAGTACGGCGAGCGACGCGAACACGACCGTCTTGGTCGTCGCGCGCGACACGCCCTCGGGCGTGGGCTTCGCTTCATACCCCTGAAACAGCGCAATGAAGGTGACGGCGAACCCGAACACGATGCTCTTGATCACGCCGTTGCCGACGTCGGCCCAGACCTCGACACCGCCCTGCATCTGCGACCAGAACGCGCCCGGATCGACGCCGATCAGCACCACGCCGACGAAATAGCCGCCGAGCACGCCGACCGCGTTGAAGATCGCCGCGAGCAGCGGCATCGCGATGATGCCGGCCCACAGGCGCGGCGCGATCACCGTCTTCAGCGGGTCGACGGCCATCATCTCGAGCGCGGTCAGCTGTTCGCCGGCCTTCATCAGGCCGATTTCGGCGGTCAGCGACGTGCCGGCGCGGCCCGCGAACAGCAGCGCGGTCACGACCGGCCCCAGCTCGCGCACCAGCGACAGCGCGACGAGCAGCCCGAGTGCCTGCTCGGACCCGTAGCGATTCAGCGTGTAGTAGCCCTGCAGCCCGAGCACGAAGCCGACGAACAGCCCCGACACGGCGATGATCACGAACGAGTAGTTGCCGAGGAAGTGGATCTGCTTGGTGACGAGCCGAGGCCGGCGCAGCAGCGGGAAGAATTCCAGCACGAGGCGCACGAACAACCGCGTGCCGTAGCCCGCGCGCTCGAGGCCGCCGATGACGTAACGTCCGATCGCGCTGATCATGCGCGTCCTCCGCCGAGCCCGAAATCCGCCGCCAGCGGCGCGCTCGTGTAATGAAATTTGTACGGGCCGTCCGGCGCGCCGTCGATGAACTGGCGCACGCTCGGATCGGTCGATGCGCGCAGCTCGGCCGGCGTGCCCTGCGCGAGCACGCCGCCATTGGCCAGGAAGTACACGTAGTCGGCGATCGCGAACGATTCGGGCACGTCGTGCGTGACGAGGATCGACGTCGCGCCGAGCGCCTCGTTCAGCGTGCGGATCAGGTTCGCGGTGATGCCGAGCGAGATCGGATCGAGGCCGGCGAACGGCTCGTCGTACATGATCAGCTCGGGATCGAGCGCGATCGCGCGCGCGAGCGCGATGCGTCGCGCCATCCCGCCCGATACCTCGGACGGCATCAGGTCGCGGGCGCCGCGCAGCCCGACCGCGTTCAGCTTCATCAGCACGAGATCGCGGATCAGGTCGTCGGGCAGGTCGGTGTGCTCACGCAGCGCGAACGCGACGTTCTCGAACACCGACATGTCGGTAAACAGCGCGCCGAACTGGAACAGCATGCCCATCTTGCGGCGCAGCGCGTACAGGCCATCGCGCGTCTGGGCGCCGACGTCGGCGCCGTCGAACAGCACCTGGCCGCGGCTCGCGCGCACCAGGCCGCCGATCAGCCGCAGCACGGTCGTCTTGCCGCAACCCGACCCGCCCATCACGGCCACGACCCGGCCGCGCCCGAAGCGCATGTTCAGGTTCGACAGCACGAGGCGGTCGCCGTAGCCGAAGTCGACGTCGCGAAGTTCCAGCAGTGTGTCGGGAGGAGTGGGGCTCACGGAGCTGACAGTCCTTTTACGCAGAACGCCGAATTATAGGGCCTGCATCGGAATGATGTCGCGACGGCGTTTCGAGCCCTGCGGTCAACGATTGTCAAATTGTCGGGCAAACCATTGCTGCAACGCAATAACCGCCGCCCGATAATCGGCCGCGCCCGTGATGGCGCTGACCACCGCGACGCTGCCGACGCCCGTCGCCAGCACGTCCGGCAGCGCCTCCAGGCTGACGCCGCCGATCGCCACCAGCGGCGCGTGGGCCGCCGCGAAGCGTGCATAGCGCGCGATCCGCGCGAGGCCCTGCGGCGGCGCGGCGACCGCCTTGGTCGCGGTCGCGAACACGGGACCGAGCGCCAGATAGCTCGGGCGCTCGTGCAACGCGCGCAACATCTCGTAATAACCGTGGCTCGACAGTCCGAGCCGCAGGCCGGCCCGCGCGATGGTCGCGAGATCGGCCGTGTCGAGGTCTTCCTGGCCCAGATGTACGCCGTACGCGCCTTCTTCTACGGCGATCTGCCAGTGATCGTTGATGAACACGCGCGCATCCGGATAGCGCCGGCCTGCTGCCACCGCGCGCGCGATCTCGCGGCGCAGCGCGTCCGGAGTCGCGCCCTTGACCCGCAGCTGCACGGTGCGCACGCCGCAATCGAGCAGGCGTTCGACCCATTCGGCGTCGGGCACCACCGGATACAGGCCCAGTTGCGCCGGACACGGCGGGAACGCGGGCTCCGGCGCGGCCGGCAGGCCGGCTACGCGCGGGAATCGTGCCGGGTCGACGGGCCAGGGGTCCGCGTCGCCGGTTTCGTCGCCGTCGCGCCACGCCAGCGCGAGCACCAGCGCGTCGAGCGGCGCGAAGCCGCAATCGAGGAACGCCGCGAGCGCGGCGATCCAGTCGTCGGCGAGCGGATGGGCACCTTCGAGCGCATGGCGCGCGCCGGCGGCATGCAGCACCGCGCCGCGCTCGTCGAATTCGATCGCGACCGCGTCGGCGGACGCCGGGCGCGATGCGGCCGACGCGCGCACCTGGGCCGCCCGGTCGCCGGCCGACACGATCAGCACGTCGCCGTCGGCCGGCACGTCCGGCGCGGCGACGCAGATGCGCCACGGCGTCGCCGCGGCCGGCCAGTCGCCCAGGCGCGCGCGAATCCGCTCGGCCGCCTCGGCCAGTTCGTCGGCCGGCGGCCAGAACGCGTCGGCGAAGCGCGCGCTCATGCGCCGCCTCCGTCCTGGTGCCAGAACGGCATGCCGACGACCGGCGTGCTCGCATGCGCGGTCTCGCGCGCGTCCATCGGGCCGGCCAGGTATGCGGCGCGGCCGGCTTCGACGCCCTGCGCGAACGCACGCGCCATGATCTCCGGATGCGTGGCCTGCGACACGGCCGTGTTCAGCAGCACGCCGTCGAAGCCCCACTCCATCACCTGGCACGCATGCGACGGCACGCCGAGCCCGGCGTCGACGATCAGCGGCACGTCGGGCAGCCGTTCGCGCAGCACGCGCAGCCCGTACGGGTTCACGACGCCCTTGCCGGTGCCGATCGGCGCGCCCCACGGCATCAGCGCCTCGCAGCCGACGTCGAGCAGGCGGCGGCCGATCACGAGATCCTCGGTGCAGTACGGAAGCACCTTGAAGCCGTCCTTGACCAGTTGCGCGGCTGCCTCGATCAGCCCGACCGGGTCGGGCTGCAGCGTGTAGTCGTCGCCGATCAGCTCCAGCTTGATCCAGTCGGTGTCGAACACCTCGCGCGCCATGTGCGCGGTCGTCACGGCCTCGGCGACGGTCTGGCAGCCGGCCGTGTTCGGCAGCAGCGGCACCGCGTGGCGCTTGAGCAGATCGAAGAAGCCGGCCTCGGCGGTGCCGCCCGTCATCTGCCGGCGCAGCGCGACGGTCACCATCCCGGGGCGCGACGCGTCGATCGAATCGGACAGCGACTGCAGCGACGGATAGCGCGACGTGCCGAGCAGTACGCGGCTTGCGAAGGTTGCGCCGTAGAGCGTGAGTGCGTCGGCGGAAGTGTGGGACGTCATGTCGTTTTCCTGGAAGAGCGGGGGCAACGCGGCGACGCTCAGCCGCCTGCGACGGGATGCACCACGTCGAGCTTGTCGCCCGCCGCGAGTGCGCGCGCCGCATGCTGCGTGCGCGCGACGAACGTGCCGTTCAGCGCGACCGCGTACGGCGGGCGCGCGCCGTACGCGGCGAGCGCATCGGCGACGGTCGCGCCGTCGGGCAGCGTCAGGGTCTGCTGGTTGATCTGGATATCCATGAGGCTCGGTCGGATTCGGTCGGCGGCGCGCGTCAGGCCGGCTGGCGCGCGTCGTCGCGGTGATGAAGGAGCGTCGGCCAGCGCGCGGCGTCGCGCCACGCGGCAAACGCGTCGGCATCGGCGAACGCGCCGCCGAGCGCCGCCTGCGCGAGCGCGGCGGCCGCCTGCGCGACTTCCGGCGCGATCATGAAGCCGTGCCGGTACAGGCCGTTGACCGCGAGCGTCGTCGCGCCGTCCCAGATCACCGCGGGGCGGTGATCGGGCAGCGTCGGGCGGCACTGCGAATTCAGTTCGAGGATGCGCGCCTCGCCGAACGCCGGGTGCACGGAGAACGCCGCGCTCAGCAGCTCGAGCGCCGAGCGCACGCTGACGGGCGACATGTCCTCGCCTTCCACCTCGGTCGCGCCGATCACGTACAGGTCGTCCTGCTTCGGCGCGATGTACAGCGGATAGCGCGGATGCAGCAGCCGCACCGGCCGCGTGAGGCCGATGCCGGGCGCGTGCACGCGCGCGACTTCGCCGCGGATGCCGCGCAGCGCCGGCAGCGCCGGTTTCGCGCCGAGCCCGCGGCAATCGATCGTGAAATGCGCGTCGGGACGGTTCGCGTCGTCGATCGTCGCGTGCCAGTGCAGCTCGACGCTGCGTTGCGCGAGGCCGGCCGCCAGCGCGTGCAGCGCCTGCCGGTTGTCGAGCTGCCCTTCGCGCGGCAGCATCAGGCCGCGCGCGAAGCGGCCGGCGAGCGCGGGCTCGGCCGCATCCACCTGCGCGCCGGCCAGCGCCACGAAGCCGCCGTCGAACAGCTCGGCCGGCGCGTTCGCGCGCACGCGGCGCTCGAACAGCGGCGCTTCCGCGCGATCGGCGTGATGCCAGACGACCAGCGTGCCGCGATGCTGGAAGAACACGGGTTCCGGCAACTCGGCGAGCCATTGCGGCCAGCGCGCGAGCGACGCGACACCGAGCTCGGTGATCAGCAGCTCGGCGCTCGCCGCCTCGGCGACGGGCGCGAGCATCGCGGCGGCGATCCATGCGGCCGACTGCTCGCCGTCGGGGCCGCCGCGCTCGTACAGGGCGACGCGATGCCCGTCGCCGGCGAGTCGCCAGGCGACCAGGCGGCCGACGAGGCCGCCGCCGAGTACCGCGAAATCCGGGCGCGACGCGCCGAGGTTCGACGTGCGGAGATTCATCGTGCGCCCTCCATGCGAAGCGCGCGGGCCTGAACGGCCGACGCAGGCGCGTGCGCGCCGCCTCGTGCAGACGCACGCGGCAGCGGATCGGGAACAGCGAAAAAGACTGAAGATTGAGCGGTCATCATTCCTTCCGTAACGCGCGATGCGCGTACCCAAAAGGACGAAACCGGCAGCAAAGGCCGGCCGGGCGGGACTCGGACGCTGACCATGTGGGATGGCGGCCAGCGCGGCCCGGCGGGATCAGAAACTTCCCTCGCCGGTATTACCCGGATCGGGTGCGAAGGGTCTTTCTCAGCCTCGCAGCGTTGCCCGGAACTACCCATGGCCGCACTCGAAGCACCCCTGTTTCGTCGTCGGCCATTAGACCATAAAAGCGGAAAGCGCCGCAAACTGTCCCCGTGCGGCAAATTCGCCCGTCGCAGCGCGCCGCTCTGGCACAATGCCCGCAGGCCGGCTGCGCGAGCGGCCGGTTGCCGCGTCACCGCCGGCCTTAAGTGCTGTTTAAGGCGCGCGGGCGACCATCCCGACGCCCGCTGTCGGTCGGCACCTCGTCGCCGGCATCTCGTATCGCGGCGCGCGTCCGGTCCGCCCGGCCCGCGCGCCGGCCACTCACCAGGAAGCACATGACCCAATCGATCGATCCCGTCCGCTCCGACGCCGCGCCGCAGGACGAGCGCCCGGTATCCGCGTGGAGCCTCATCAAGCCCTACTGGGTGTCGTCCGAATGGAAGATCGCGTGGGGGCTGTTGATCACGATCGTCGCGATGAATCTTGCCAGCGTATGGCTCACCGTCCTGTTCAACTCCTGGTACGGTAAGTTCAACAACGCGCTGCAAGCAAAGGACGCTCACCACTTCCCCCATTTGATGCTGCAGTTCGGCGGCCTGGCATTCGCGTCGATCGTCCTGTTCGTCTACAGCCGCTACCTGCGTCAGATGCTGGGCTTCCGCTGGCGACAGTGGCTCACACATCGTTTTCTGGATGAGTGGTTGAACGGACGAGCGTTCTATCGCATTGAGCGAGACCACCTCGCCGACAACCCGGACCAGCGGATCTCGGACGATCTTCAGTCGTTTGCAACGACGACGCTGGCGCTGTCCCTCGATTTGCTGTCCACGTTCGTCACCCTGGTTTGGTTCACTGCCATTCTTTGGACACTTGCCGGTCCCCTGACACTGCCCATCGGCGGTACAACGCTCGTTATTCCCGGGTATATGGTGTGGGTGGCGGTGATCTATGCGCTATTCGGCTCGTACTTGATACAAAAAGCGGGACGTCCTCTGATCTCAATCGGCTATCAGCAACAACGCGTCGAGGCCGATCTGCGCTTTGGCCTCATCCGAGTTCGCGAAAACGCGGAGCAAATCGCCTTCTACGATGGCTCTGCGTTTGAGGAGGCGCACGCGCGCACTCTTTTTGAACGTATCCGCGAAAACTGGTGGGCCTTCATGAAGTACACGAGGCGGCTCAATTTTGTATTGAACTTCTACAGCACGATCGCAAATGTGTTTCCGTATATCGCCGCCGCGCCCGTCTATTTTGCCGGTGCATTTTCGTTCGGTACGATGATGCAGATCGCGGACACATTCAGTCGCGTCAGCGATTCGTTCTCGTGGTTCATCAACAGCTACGGCACCCTCGTCGAATGGCGCGCGACCGTCAACCGTCTGCGCGAATTCAAGCGCGTGATGGGCACGTCGCATCTGAAGGAAAGCCTGTCGCCCGCGACCGAGCACGGCGGCATCAACCTGCACTACGTCGATGCGGCGAAGCTGTCGACGTCGTCGCTGAAGCTCGCGCTGCCGAACGGCACCGCGCTCGCGAACATCGGCAACGTGACGATCGAGCCGGGCTCGCGCTGGCTGGTGGTCGGCAAGTCGGGTTCCGGCAAGAGCACCTTCATCCGCGCGCTCGCGGGCCTGTGGCCGTTCGGCGACGGCGCGATCGACGCGCCGGTCGGCGCGCGGTTGATGTTCGTGCCGCAGACGAGCTATCTGCCGATCGGCACGCTGAAGGCCGCACTCACCTATCCGGCCGCGCCCGATGCCTTCACCGACGACGCATGCCGCGACGCGCTGCGCGCGTGCCACCTCGAAGGCTACGTCGACCGTCTGGACGAAACCGGCCACTGGACGCGCGTGCTGTCGCCGGGCGAACAGCAGCGGCTCGCGGGTGCGCGCGTGCTGCTGCACAAGCCCGACTTCCTGTTCCTCGACGAAGCGACGAGCGCGCTCGACGCCGACAACGAAGCGCGGCTCTATCACTTGTTCGCCGAACGGCTGCCGAAAGCGGCGATCGTCAGCATCGCGCATCGCGAGGCGCTGGCTGAGTTCCACGTCGGCACGATCAACGTCGAGCGCGTGAACGACGACGACAAGGTTGCCGCGTAGCGCCCTGTAACGCTGCGCTCCTGCATGGCGCAGCATTCCTGACTAGCGCTGCACTCGTTATGCAGCGAAGCAACGAGCCGGCGCGCTGCACCGGCTCGCCGTCCCTTCTGCCCTACCCGCCCGCAGCCGCGATCGGCGCCGACACGATCGGCACATGCGACACGCCTTCGTGCGACAACCGGCTTTCGAACAACGTCAGCGCGTCGAAGCGCAGCGCGAGCGGCCGGCCGATCGCGCCGCCATGCGCGGGCTGCCCGTCCGCGTCGCGCGGCAGCCGTGCGAGCGTCACGTGCGGCCGGAACGGCCGGTGATCGGCCGGCACGCCGAGCTCGCGCAACACCGCAGACAACGCCGCGTTCAGCGCCGCGCACGCGGGATCGGCCGCGAGTTCGGCCACGATCAGCCTGGCGCGCGGCAGGCTCGGCCACCATGCGATCCGCTCGACCGGCTGCAGCGGCAGCGCGTGGGCGGCCGCGAGCGCCGGCAGACGCGCGGCCAGCAGGTCGCACCGCGGGCGCTCGATCGCGCCGATGAACGCAAGCGTCACGTGAAGTTGGGCCGCCGGCGTGCGGCGTGCGCCGCGCGTGACCGGCAACGCATGCAGCGCGTCGCTCGATGCCCGATCGGGCATCAGCGCGACGAATGCACGGAGCCGGTCGCCGTTCATGATTCGCGCGCCGCGATGCGCGTGTCGGCCAGCGCATCGGCGCCGGCCGGCAGCACGCATGCGCGTGCCGGGATCGTGTGGCGCGCGAACGCCGGCTTAGCGATGCGCTGCCGGCGATAGTCTCCCCACGCGGCACGCGCATGCTTGCCGGGCGAGAGGATCACAACGAAGTTGACGACCGCCATCGCCGGCACGATCCCGTAGACGGCGTTGAACAGACCAGGCACGGATGCGCTCATCCTCAATCCTTCTACAGGGCTCGGTCATATGCGCCGGCCGCGCGAACGCCGCCGTCGGGACGACATGATCGGATCGGGCAGCCCGCCCGAAAACCGCAAACGGAAACGATCGGCGCTCGCATGACATCGCGACCCGATGTGATCAGATTAGGCGACGCATCGCGAAGATGCGTCGACGCGCGCGATGCGACCGCGCACCACGGGCGGTCGGCTGCCATAAAAAAACGGGCGCCCTCGCGGACGCCCGTCTCGTCGAAACCTGCTCGCGGCCGAAATCAGCGCGGCAGTTCCGAATGCCCCATCAGGTACGCATCGACCGAGCGCGCGCACTGGCGGCCTTCGCGGATCGCCCACACGACGAGCGACTGGCCGCGGCGCATGTCGCCGGCCGCGAACACCTTGTCGACCGACGTGTAGTACGAGCGCTCGCCTTCGGTGGCAGCACGCGCATTGCCGCGCGCGTCCTTCGCGACGCCGAACGCGTCGAGCACCGGCGCCGCCGGCTGCGTGAAGCCCATTGCGAGCAGCACGAGGTCGGCCTTCATCTCGAACTCGGAGCCCGGCACTTCCTGCATCTTGCCGTCCTTCCACTCGACGCGCACCGCGATCAGCTTCTCGACCTTGCCGTTCTTGCCTTCGAGGCGCTTCGTCGCGACCGCCCAATCGCGCTCGCAGCCTTCCTCGTGCGACGACGACGTGCGCAGCTTGATCGGCCAGTACGGCCACACGAGCGGCTTGTTCTCCTCTTCCGGCGGCTGCGGCAGCAGTTCGAACTGCGTGACCTGCTTCGCGCCGTGACGGTTCGACGTGCCGACGCAGTCCGAACCCGTATCGCCGCCGCCGATCACGATCACGTGCTTGCCCTTCGCGAGCAGCTGGTCGGTGAGCTTGTCGCCGGCGTTCACGCGGTTCTGCTGCGGCAGGAAGTCCATCGCGAAATGGACGCCGGCGAGCTCGCGGCCCGGCACCGGCAGGTCGCGCGGCGTTTCCGAACCGCCCGCGATCACGACCGCGTCGAATTCTTCCTTCAGCGTGTCCGGCGAAATGGTTTCCTTCGCGAGGTTGCCGATCGACTCGGGCAGCGGCTCCTTGCCGATGAACACGCTGGTGCGGAACGTCACGCCTTCGGCTTCCATCTGGCGCATGCGGCGGTCGATCAGCCACTTCTCCAGCTTGAAGTCGGGGATCCCGTAACGCAGCAGCCCGCCGACGCGATCGTTCTTCTCGAACACCGTTACGTCATGGCCGGCGCGCGCGAGCTGCTGCGCGGCCGCGAGGCCCGCGGGGCCCGAGCCGACGACCGCGACCTTCTTGCCCGTCTTGTGCTCGGCCGGCTGCGGCTTCACCCAGCCTTCGGCCCAGGCCTTGTCGATGATCGCGTGCTCGATCGACTTGATGCCGACCGGATCGTTGTTGATCCCCAGCGTGCACGCCGCCTCGCACGGCGCCGGGCAGATCCGGCCCGTGAACTCCGGGAAGTTGTTGGTCGAATGCAGGACTTCGATCGCCTGCTGCCAGTCCTGGCGGTAAACGAGATCGTTGAAGTCCGGAATGACGTTGTTGACCGGGCAGCCGTTGTTGCAGAACGGGATGCCGCAATCCATGCAGCGCGCGCCCTGGACCTTCGCGTCCGCGTCGGTCAGCGCCGCGACGAATTCCTTGTAGTGCTTCACGCGCGTGAGCGGTGCTTCGTACGCCTCGTGGCGGCGTTCGAACTCCAGAAAACCGGTTGCCTTGCCCATAAGGTGCTCTTCTGTTCGGTGTATCGGGTGGGGGAGCCGCGCGCAGCCGTCAGGCGCGCGCGGCATTCGCTATGTCGTTCGTCGCTCAGGCGGCCAGCGCTTGCTTCGCCGCCTTCTTCGCACCGATCTCGCCCAGCGCGCGCTTGTATTCGTTCGGGAACACCTTCACGAACTGGCGGCGCGCCGCGTCCCAGTTTTCCAGCAGCGACTTCGCGCGCGGCGAACCCGTGAACTGGAAATGACGCTCGACGAGCCCCTTGAGCAGCGCTTCGTCCGTCGTGCCCGCGTGCCAGAGCGCGCGATCGACCGTGCGCTCCTGCTCGGCCTGCTGCAGCACCGGATCGAGCGCGACCATCGCCTTGTTGCACTTCGCCGCGAACGTGCCTTCCGGATCGTAGATGTACGCGACGCCGCCCGACATGCCGGCCGCGAAGTTGCGCCCGGTTTCGCCGAGCACGACCACCGTGCCGCCCGTCATGTATTCGCAGCCGTGGTCGCCCGTGCCTTCGACGACCGCCGTCGCGCCCGAGTTGCGCACGCAGAAGCGCTCGCCCGCGACGCCGCGGAAGAATGCCTCGCCTTCGAGCGCGCCGTACATCACCGTGTTGCCGCAGATGATGTTCTCTTCGGACTTGCCGCGGAAGTCGTTGGTCGGACGGATGATGATCCGCCCGCCCGACAGGCCCTTGCCGACGTAGTCGTTGCCGTCGCCGACGAGGTCGAGCGTCACGCCCTTCGCGAGGAACGCGCCGAAGCTCTGGCCGGCCGTGCCTTTCAGCTGGATGTGCACGGCGTCGTCGGCGAGGCCGTCGTGGCCGTGCTTCTTCGCGATCACGCCCGACAGCATCGCGCCGACCGTCCGGTTCACGTTGCGCACCGGCTGGATGAACGACACATGCTCGCCGTTCTCGATCGCGGCCTTCGCCTTCTCGATCAGCACGTGGTCGAGCGCGCGCTCGAGGCCGTGGTCCTGCCCTTCGACGTGGCGGCGGGCGACGTCCTCGCAGCCTTCCGGCTGATAGAACACGCGCGAGAAGTCGAGGCCCTTCGCCTTCCAGTGCTCGATGCCCTTGCGGGTGTCGAGCAGGTCGGGGCGGCCGATCAGGTCGTCGAACTTCGCGATGCCGAGCTGCGCCATGATCTCGCGCACTTCCTCGGCGACGAAGAAGAAGTAGTTCACGACGTGCTCGGGCTGGCCCTTGAACTTCGCGCGCAGCACCGGATCCTGCGTCGCGACGCCGACCGGGCACGTGTTCAGATGGCACTTGCGCATCATGATGCAGCCTTCGACGACCAGCGGCGCCGTCGCGAAGCCGAATTCGTCCGCGCCGAGCAGCGCGCCGATCACGACGTCACGGCCCGTCTTCATCTGGCCGTCGGCCTGCACGCGGATGCGGCCGCGCAGGCGGTTCAGCACCAGCGTCTGCTGCGTTTCGGCGAGGCCGAGTTCCCACGGCGTGCCCGCATGCTTGACCGACGACAGCGGCGACGCGCCGGTGCCGCCGTCATGGCCGGCGATCACGACGTGGTCGGCCTTCGCCTTCGCGACACCGGCCGCAACCGTGCCGACGCCGACTTCCGACACCAGCTTCACCGAGATGCTCGAGCTCGGGTTGACGTTCTTCAGGTCGTGGATCAGCTGCGCCAGATCCTCGATCGAGTAGATGTCGTGGTGCGGCGGCGGCGAGATCAGGCCGACGCCCGGCACCGAATAACGCAGCTTGCCGATGTACTCGGACACCTTGTGGCCCGGCAGCTGGCCGCCTTCGCCCGGCTTCGCGCCCTGCGCCATCTTGATCTGGATCTGGTCGGCCGACGCGAGGTACTCGGCGGTGACACCGAAGCGGCCCGACGCGACCTGCTTGATCTTCGAGCGCAGCGAATCGCCGTCCTTCAGCGGAATGTCGCTGACGATCTCGTCGCCGATCACCGACTTCAGCGTCTCGCCCGCCTTGATCGGAATGCCGCGCAGTTCGTTGCGGTAGCGCTTGTCGTCCTCGCCGCCTTCGCCGGTGTTCGACTTGCCGCCGATCCGGTTCATCGCGATCGCGAGCGTCGCGTGCGCTTCGGTGCTGATCGAGCCGAGCGACATCGCTCCCGTCGCGAAACGCTTGACGATTTCCTTCGCCGGCTCGACGTCGTCGATCGGGATCGCACGGGTCGGGTCGACCTTGAACTCGAACAGGCCGCGCAACGTCATGTGGCGCTTGGTCTGGTCGTTGATCAGGTGCGCGTATTCCTTGTACGTCTGGTACGAGTTGCTGCGCGTCGCGTGCTGGAGCTTCGCGATCGAATCCGGCGTCCACATGTGGTCTTCGCCGCGCACGCGGTAGGCGTACTCGCCGCCCGCGTCGAGCATGTCGCGCAGCACCGGGTTGTCGCCGAACGCATCGCGGTGCAGGCGGATCGCTTCTTCCGCGACTTCGAACAGGCCGATGCCGCCGACCTTCGATGCCGTGCCCTTGAAGTACTTCTCGACGAGGTCGCTCGACAGGCCGAGCGCTTCGAAGATCTGCGCGCCCGTGTACGACATGTACGTCGAGATGCCCATCTTCGACATCACTTTCTGAAGGCCCTTGCCGACCGCCTTCGTGAAGTTGTAGATCGCCTTCTCCGGCGACAGGTCGCCCGGCAGGCCTTCGGCCATCTTCGCGAGCGTTTCCATCGCGAGGTACGGGTGCACGGCTTCCGCGCCGTAGCCGGCGAGCAGCGCGAAGTGGTGCGTCTCGCGCGCGGAGCCCGTCTCGACGACGAGGCCCGTGCTCGTGCGCAGCCCTTGCTGGACGAGGTGCGTGTGGATCGCCGACGTGGCGAGCAGCGCCGGAATCGCGACGTGGTCGGCATCGGTCTTGCGGTCCGACACGATCAGCATGTTGTAGCCGGACTTCACCGCGTCGACGGCTTCGGCGCACAGCGACGCGAGGCGCGCCTCGATGCCTTCCTTGCCCCATGCGACCGGATAGCAGATGTTCAGCTCGTACGCGCTGAACTTGCCGCCCGTGTACTGGTCGATCGCGCGGATCTTCGCGATGTCCTTGAAGTCGAGCACCGGCTGCGACACTTCGAGACGCATCGGCGGGTTGATGTTGTTGGTGTCGAGCAGGTTCGGCTTCGGGCCGATGAACGACACGAGCGACATCACCATGTTCTCGCGGATCGGGTCGATCGGCGGGTTCGTGACCTGCGCGAACAGCTGCTTGAAGTAGTGATAGAGCGTCTTGTTCTTGTTCGACATCACCGCGAGCGGCGAGTCGTTGCCCATCGAGCCGACGGCTTCCTCACCCTGCGCCGCCATCGGCGCCATCAGGAACTTCAGGTCTTCCTGCGTATAGCCGAACGCCTGCTGACGGTCGAGCAGCGCGGCGCCCTGCGTGCGGCCGGCCGCCACGTCCTCGGCCTTCGGCTCGATTTCGTCGAGCTTGATGCGCACGGCGTCGATCCAGCTCTTGTACGGCTTCGCGTTCGCGAGGTTGTCCTTGAGCTCCTTGTCGTCGATGATGCGGCCGTGCTCCATGTCGATCAGGAACATCTTGCCCGGCTGCAGGCGCCACTTCTTGACGATCTTCGATTCGGGGATCGGCAGCGTGCCGGCTTCCGACGCCATGATCACGAGATCGTCGTCGGTCACGATGTAGCGCGCCGGGCGCAGGCCGTTGCGGTCGAGCGTCGCGCCGATCTGGCGGCCGTCGGTGAACGCGATCGCGGCCGGGCCGTCCCACGGCTCCATCATCGCGGCGTGGTATTCGTAGAACGCGCGGCGGTTCTCGTCCATCAGCGTGTGCTGCTCCCATGCTTCCGGGATCATCATCATCACTGCGTGCACGAGCGGATAGCCGGCCATCACCAGCAGTTCGAGACAGTTGTCGAACGATGCGGTGTCGGACTGGCCCGGATAGATCAGCGGCCACAGCTTCGGCAGATCGTCGCCGAGCACGTGCGACGCGATCGCGCCGGTACGCGCGTTCAGCCAGTTCACGTTGCCCTTCACGGTGTTGATCTCGCCGTTGTGCGCGATCATCCGGTACGGGTGAGCGAGTTCCCAGGCCGGGAACGTGTTGGTCGAGAAGCGCTGGTGCACGAGCGCGAGCGCCGACACGACGCGCGCGTCCTGCAGGTCGCGGTAATACACGCCGACCTGGCCGGCGAGCAGCAGCCCCTTGTACACGATGGTGCGCGCCGACATCGACGGCACGAAATATTCCTTGCCGTGCTTGAGCTTCAGCGCCTGGATGCGGTGGCTGGCGGTCTTGCGGATCACGTACAGCTTACGCTCCAGCGCATCCGTCACCATGATGTCCTTGCCGCGGCCGATGAAGATCTGGCGGATCAGCGGCTCGCTCGCCTTCACGGTCGGCGAGATCGGCATCGCATGGTCGACCGGCACGTCGCGCCAGCCGAGCACGACCTGGCCTTCGGCGCGCACGGTGCGCTCGAGCTCCTGCTCGCAGGCGAGGCGCGACGCGTTTTCCTTCGGCAGGAAGATCATGCCGACCCCGTATTCGCCGGCCGGCGGCAGCGTCACGCCCTGCTTCGACATTTCCTCGCGATAGAACGCGTCCGGGATCTGGATCAGGATGCCCGCGCCGTCGCCCATCAGCGGATCGGCGCCGACGGCGCCCCGGTGATCGAGGTTCTCGAGGATCTTCAGGCCCTGCTGAATGATCTCGTGGCTCTTCTTGCCCTTGATGTGAGCGACGAAGCCGACGCCACAGGCGTCGTGTTCGTTTTGCGGGTCGTACAGACCTTGTGCGGCGGGCACCGCGGCGAGCGGCTTCTGGTGGTCGTTCATGGGGACACCGTCGTAAAGGGGCCTCGAGGGCCGTTGAACCATTTTTCTGTTGCCGTCGATCCCGCTCCGGCAGGAGACGGCACGGCCGACGGTGGTTGGGCATGCTGCATGCGCCCGGGCCACCGGAATTCGGAATATACGCGACGAATCAAGGGAATAGCAACAAAAACCGGATGATCGAACCCCAATTAAACAGATGCTCAGATGTGGTGCCTATTTATTGGGGCCGTAACGATTTGGTGCAAAAAGAAGCGGCGCACGCAGCGCCGCTCCCCGCCCGCCTCCCCGGCGCTACTGCTGGGCCGGCGGCGTGTTTTCGCGCACCTTTCTGGGGCGTCCGCGCGGCAGCGGCGACACGCGCCGGTTCGCGGTGCGGGCGGCCCACTCGCGGTAGTTGTCGCCGCCGAGCACCCAGCCTTTCAGCGTCGCCTGCTGAAGCTGATCGGCCTGCCGCTCGTCGAGCGGTTGTTCGCACAGCTCCTTGTACGCGCGCTGACGGTCGAACGGCGTGTTGCCGAGCGCCCAGTAGAGCGGGTGGTCGGTAATCAGGCTGTCGACGGTCAGGCCCACGTGGTGCCGGTAGCTCGACCATCGATACGCGTCGGCCGTCGCCACCAGCTGCGAGCGCACCGGGCTCATCTCGACCACGCGGCTCGCGAGCAGGAAATAGCGCTCGCCTTCGATCACCGTCGCGCGGTAGCGGCCTTCCCACAACGTGCCGCGACGCGAGTAGCGCCGGTTGAAGTGCGCGACGTAGCGGCGGCCGACGGCCTGCATCGCCTTCGGCAGGCTCGCCTCGTCGCTCGGCGTGACGAGCAACTGCACCTGACGCGGCAGCAGCACGTACGCGTGCACCGAAAGATGGTGATCGCGTGCCGCCGCCTTCAGACAATCGATGAAGAGTTCGTAGTCCTGGTCGTCGACGAACGCGGGTTGCTGATCCAGCCCGCGCAGTATCACGTGCTGAGGCTGGTCGGGAACATAGAGTCGTGCTAACCGTGCCATGCTGAATGTCCGTTTGAACGCGTTAGGAAATACCCTGGGGTCCGAATTACGCATTTGCGTAGAATGCCTGTCCCTGCGGGGCGCGAAAGCGTACGGTCGTGCGGATCCTAGGGAGAAAGCTCTAACTTACGAGCTTGTTTGGTTTTAAACGCAGTCGTCATAATGAGCACGCCTTTGATCGGAGGAGACACAATGAAACGAAAACTGGCCATTACGGGGGCCGCTGCGCTCGCATTCGCGGCCGCAGGCGGCACGGCACACGCACAATCCGCAGGTGATTTCTACGTCAGCACCGGCTGGTTCCACCTGTCACCGCAAGACAGCAGCGACCCGCTGTTCGTGTACGGCGTCGGCGGCACGCCCGTCAATCAATCCGTTCCCAACACCGGCGCCGGCATCAACGACGCCGATACGCTCGGCTTCGCATCCGGCTACTTCCTTACCGACCACATCTCCACCGAATTCGTTCTCGGCATACCGCCGAAGTTCGACATCACCGGCAAGGGTCAGTTCTCGCGCTTCGGCGTGCTCGGCCGGGCATACCAGTGGAGTCCGGCGGTGTTGCTGCGCTACCACTTCAACGACGCCAACGCGAAGTTCCGGCCGTACATCGGCGTCGGCGCTACCTACGTCTGGTTCACCGGCGCGAAGATCACCAACAGCACCTTCGAGAACGGCGTGCTCGGCGGCCCGACCAGCGCCACCACGAGCAACCAGTGGGCGCCCGTGTTCAACGCCGGCTTCTCGTACAACTTCACGAAGCACTGGTTCGCCGGGCTGTCGATCTCGTACGTGCCGGTGAGCGTCACCGCCACGTTCACGACCGCCCGCCGCACCCAGGTCGGCACGCTGACCGAGACGTCGAAGGCTCGCATCGCGCTGAACCCGATCGTCACGTACGTGAACGTCGGCTACCGCTTCTAAGCGTAGTCGAATATTTGGGGAATGGTTAATCCTGCTGCAATTTGTAGCGGATTTTTCCGAGCGTAACGTCTCCACGATGCAAAACGCCCCGGCGGGAAACCGCCGGGGCGTCGTTTTTTCGCGTCAGGCACGCTGGCGAAACGCGAAACGAATTGGGCTCGCGCGGGCTTACACGATGTCGTCGAGCGCCGTCGGGCCGATCAGGTCGATGCGGTCGGTGCAGATCGCGTCCACGCCCCAGCGCACGAGCTCGCGCGCCCTGCCGAGGTCGTTCACCGTGTAAACCAGGATGCGCAGGCCGGCCGCCTTGATTGCCCGCACGAGCGGCTCGCTCAATTGCGTGTGGTCCGCATGCAACGACGTGCAGTCGAGCGCGCCGACGGCCTGCGCGTGCCAGTCGTCGGGCACGCGCTCGTACAGCATGCCGCGCGGCAGCGCGGGCGCCGCGTCGCGCGCGTGCCGCAGTGCATCGAACGAGAACGACGACAGCAGCGGCGGCACGGCGGCGCCGTGCCAGTACGCCGCCGCATCGGCGGCCACCCGCCGCCCGGTGTCGGATTCTCGGCCGGGGCACGGCTTGATCTCGACGTTCGCGGCCAGCCCGAGCGTCATGCAGCGCGCCGCCGCCGCCTCGAGCGTCGGCATCCGCTCGCTGGCAAAGCGCGCGTCGAACCACGCGCCGGCGTCGAGCGCGGCGAGCGCCGCATAGCGCATGCCCGCCGCCGGCCCGCTTCCGTCGGACGTGCGATCGACCGTGTCGTCGTGCAGCAGGAACGTCACGTCGTCGCCGGACAGCTTCGCGTCGAATTCGACCATCCGGTGGCCGCGCCGCGCGCCCTCGTCGAGCGCGGCAAGCGTGTTCTCCGGCGCGAGCGTGCCGCCGCCGCGATGGGCGACGACGCGCGGATAGGGCCAGTCGGGTCGGGAAGTCATCGTCAGCCTCGTCGCTCGTTCGGAGGTTCGTCGGGTCAGCCGGCGCGCCGGCCGGTTTCGGGATCGAAGAAGTGCAGCCGGTGCGCAGGCAACGACGCAGCCAGCGCGGTGCCGCGCGCCGGACGGTCCGCGTGCGGCAGCCGCACCGCGACGTCGTGGTTGCCCCAGCGGCCGTGCGCGAGGTTGTCCGCGCCGAGCAGCTCGCACGAATCGACCGGCAACGTCGCCTGGGCGACGCCCGGCTGCGGCGTCATATGCTCCGGCCGCACGCCGAGCACCCAGTCGCGACCGGTGGCGATCGTCGTGCCGACGCCCGGTGCGCCGGCCACCGGCAGCGCCGGGCCGCCGCCCGCGACCGTGAACGTCGCGCCGTCCGCCGACAGCGCGCCGTGCATCAGATTCATCGCCGGCGAGCCGATGAAGCCGGCGACGAACACCGTCGCCGGCTTCTCGTACACGTCGACCGGCGCGCCGATCTGCTCCGCGTAGCCGCGGTTCATCACGATCACGCGCTGCGCCAGCGTCATCGCCTCGATCTGGTCGTGCGTCACGTACACGCTCGTGGTCGCGAGCCGCGCATGCAGCCGCTGGATCTCGAGGCGCATCTGCACGCGCAGCTTCGCGTCGAGGTTCGACAGCGGCTCGTCGAACAGGAACACCGACGGCTCGCGCACGATCGCACGCCCCATCGCGACGCGCTGGCGCTGGCCGCCCGACAGCTCGCGCGGCCGCCGCGCGAGCAGCGGCTCGAGCTCGAGGATCTTCGCCGCCGCGGCCACCCGCTCGTCGATCGTCGCGCGCTCGACGCCGCGAATCTTCAGCCCGTAGCCCATGTTCTGCGCGACCGTCATGTGCGGATACAGCGCGTAGTTCTGGAACACCATCGCGATGTCGCGATCCTTCGGCTCCAGCGCGTTGACCACGCGATCGCCGATCGCGATTTCGCCGTCCGTCACCGTCTCGAGCCCCGCGATCATCCGCAGCAGCGTCGACTTGCCGCAGCCCGACGGGCCGACCAGCACGATGAATTCGCCGTCGGCGATCTCCACGTCGATGCCGTGCAGCACGTGCTGCTTGCCGTCGTAGGATTTCCTGACGCCCTTCAAGCTCAGCGCAGCCATACCTGGTCCTTCTCCCGGTTACCGGAGGTTGATCATTTTTCGGAATCGACGAGGCCGCGCACGAACCAGCGCTGCATCGCCAGCACGACGACGAGCGGCGGAATCATCGCCAGCAGCGTCGCCGCCATCACGTATTGCCATTCGGTCGCGGCGTCGCCGCTCGCGATCATCGTCTTGATGCCGACCACCGCCGTCGACAGCGACGCCTCCGTCGTGATCAGGATCGGCCACAGATACTGGTTCCAGCCGTAGATGAACGTGATCACGAACAGCGCGGCGATGCTCGTCTTCGACAGCGGCAGCACGACGTCCCAGAAAAACCGCAGCGGCCCCGCGCCGTCGATGCGCGCGGCGTCCATCAGCTCGTCGGGCAGCGTCATGAAGAACTGGCGGAACAGGAACGTCGCGGTCGCCGACGCGATCAGCGGCAGCGACAGCCCCGCGTAGGTGTTGGTCAGGTGCAGCGTCGACACGACCTGCACGGTCGGGAAGATCCGCACCTCGACCGGCAGCATCAGCGTGACGAAGATCAGCCAGAACGCGGTGTTGCGCAGCGGGAAGCGGAAATAGACGATGGCGTACGCGGACAGGATCGACACCGCGATCTTGCCGACCGCGATCCCGAGCGCCATCACGAAGCTGTTCACCAGCAGCCGGCCGAACGGCGCGGTCGTGCCGCCGCTGCCGTGGCTCCAGATGTACGCGACGTTCTCCAGCAGATGCGTGCTCGGCACCAGCGACAGCGGGATCGTGAACACTTCCTGCGCATTCATCGTCGCCGCGCAGAACGCGACGTACACCGGGAACACGATCACGACGACGCCCGCGAGCAGCACCGCGTGGCAGAACAGGTCGAAGCCCTTGCGATTTTCGATCATGCGTATTGCACCCTGCGTTCGACGAAGCGGAACTGGATCACCGTCAGGCCGACGACGATGATCATCAGCACGACCGACTGCGCGCCCGAGCTGCCGATGTCGAGGCCCTGGAAGCCTTCCGTGAAGATCTTGTAGATCAGTGTCTTCGTGCTTTGCGCGGGGCCGCCGCCGGTGGCCGCGTCGATCACCGGGAACGTGTCGAAGAACGCGTACACGAGATTGACGACCAGCAGGAAGAAGCTGGTCGGCGACAGCAGCGGCAGCACGATGTTGAAGAAGCGCCGCACCGGCCCGGCGCCGTCGATCGCGGCCGCCTCGATCAGCGAGCGCGGAATCGCCTGCAGGCCCGCGTAGAAGAACAGGAAGTTGTAGCTGACCTGCTTCCACACCGATGCGAGCACGACCAGGAACATCGCCTGGCCGCCGTTCAGCGCGTGGTTCCAGACGATGCCGCCCTTGGCGAGCGCATAGGTGACGAGGCCGATGCTCGGATTGAACAGGAACGCCCACAGCACGGCCGCGATCGTCGGCGCGACGGCGTACGGCCAGATCAGCAGCGTCCGGTACACGCGCGCGCCGCGGATCACGCGGTCGGCGCACGCGGCGAGCAGCAGCGACACGACGAGCCCGCTGACCGTGACGAGCGTGCTGAACACCAGCGTCGTGCGGAACGAGTCGACGTAGAGCGGATCGGCGAACAGACGCGTGAAATTCGCGAAGCCGACGAATTCGCTCGACGTGCCGAACGCGTCCTGCATCTGCGTCGACTGCCACAGCGCGACGCCTGCCGGCCACAGGAAGAATACGGCGGTGATCGCGAGCTGCGGCGCGATCAGCAGATACGGCAGCAGGCTCGCGCCGAAACGGGAACGGGATTGCATCGCGGAGATCCGGTCAGGCAAAGCGGAAAGGAGGCCGTGCCGCCGCCCGCGCGCGCCACTGCGACGCGCCGGCCGGCGACACGAACGCGACGCGGGCTCAGCCGCCCGACTTCTCGAAGCGGCGCAGCAGCTCGTCGCCGCGCGATGCGGCCGAGTCGAGCGCGTCCTTCGGCGACTTCTTCTGCGCCCAGACCTGCTCGAGCTCCTCGTCGACGACGGTGCGGATCTGCGGCATGTTGCCGAGCCGCAGCCCCTTCGTGTAAGGCAGTGGCGGCTTGTTCATCATCTGCTTGATCGCCGTTTCCGCGCTCGGGTTCTTCGCATAGAAGCCCTGCTGACGCGTGAGCTCGTACGCGGCGGTCGTCACCGGCAGATAGCCGGTTTCCTGATGCCACTTCGCGGCGATCGGCGGCGACGCGAGGAACGCGAGAAATTTCGCGACGCCCTTGTAGGTGGCCGCGTCCTTGCCGCCCAGCACCCACAGGCTCGCGCCGCCGATGATCGCGTTCTGCGGCGCGCCCTTCACGTTCGCGTCGTACGGCATCATGCCGGTGCCGTAGTTGAACTTGGCGAACTTCTGCACGTTGGCGAGCGCGCCCGACGACGTCGTCAGGATCCCGCAGTCGCCGCTGTAGAACTTCGCGGACGCTTCGTCCTTGCGGCCCGCATACGTGAACGTGCCGTCCTTCACCATCTGCTGCAGGAACGCGATGTGAGCGATCTGCTGCGGCTTGTTGAATTCGAGCACCGCGTCGGCGCCGTCGAAGCCGTTGTTGCGGCTCGCGTACGGCAACGCATGCCACGCGCTGTAGTTCTCGAGCTGGATCCAGCCCTGCCAGCCGGTCGTGAAGCCACAGGACATCCCGGACTTGCGCAGCTTCTCCGCGTCGGCCTGCACGTCGGCCCAGGTCTTCGGCGGCTGGTTCGGATCGAGCCCGGCCTTCTTGAACGCGTCCTTGTTGTAGTACAGCACCGGCGTCGAGCTGTTGAACGGCATCGACACCAGATGGCCCGTCTTCGCGTCGCTGTAGTAGCTGGCGATGGTCGGCACGAACGCCTTTTCGTCGAGCGGCACGCCGGCCTGCTTGAACACGTCGTAGACGGGCACGACGGCCTTCTTCGCCTGCATCATCGTCGCGGTGCCGACTTCATAGACCTGGAGGATCGCCGGCGCGTTGCCGCTGCGATACGCCGCGATGCCGGCCGCGAGCGCCTGGTCGTAGGTGCCCTTGAAGACCGGCACGATCTTGTAGTCGCTCTGCGATGCGTTGAACTGCGCGGCGAGCTCGTTCACGCGCTCGCCGAGCGCCGACTCCATCGCATGCCAGAACTGGATTTCCGTCGCGGCCCATGCCGCGTGCTGCATCCCGAACATCAACGCGCCGCCGAGCGCGATCGAGCGAACCAGGGTCCCCGCAGGCTTCTTATTCATCGACCTCTCTCCTATGAAAACGTTACCAACAGCGTGTGCAACATTCCCATCGCCATTGAACCGGCGAAGTCTAGTGATCGTTTGTGACAGTCAGTTGTCGTTGACGACGAACAGGCGCTGATATTCCTTCAGCGCGAAGCGGTCGGTCATGCCGGCGATGTAGTGTGCGACGAGCCGCGGCTGCTGCGCGGGATCGTCCGACTGGTACGGCGGCGGCAGCAGGCGCGGATCGTCGATGAACGCGTCGAACAGCCCGGTGACGACGCGCTGCGCCTTGTTGGCCATGCGCATCACCTTGTAGTGGCGGTACAGGTTCTTGAACAGGAAGCGCTTGAGCGCGGCGGCCTGCGCGGCGACGGGCTCGCTGTGCGCGACGAGCTGCGGCGCCGCGCGCACGTCGTCGAGCGAGGCCGGTGCGACGCGGGCGAGATTGCGCGTGGTCTCGTCGATCAGGTCGACGATCAGCGTGTTGATGATGCGGCGCACCGTCTCGTGCACGAGGCGGCGGCCTTCGAGATGCGGGAACTCGGCGAGCGCGGCGTCGTAGTGGCGCTGCCACAGCTCGACTTCGGCGAGCTGCTCGATCGTGATCAGCCCGGAGCGCAGGCCGTCGTCGACGTCGTGATTGTTGTACGCGATTTCGTCGGCGATGTTCGCGAGCTGCGCTTCGAGCGACGGCTGGCGGCCTTGCAGGAAGCGCTCGCCGAGCGCGCCGAGCTTGCGCGCGTTCTCGCGCGAGCAATGCTTGAGGATGCCTTCGCGCGTCTCGAAGCACAGGTTCAGGCCGTTGAACGCGCCATAGTGTTCCTCGAGCTCGTCGACGACGGCCAGGCTCTGCAGATTGTGCTCGAAGCCGCCGTGCTCGCGCATGCACGCGTTCAATGCGTCCTGCCCGGCATGGCCGAACGGCGTATGGCCGAGATCGTGCGCGAGCGAAATCGCTTCGACGAGATCCTCGTTCAGGCGCAGGTTGCGCGCCACCGAACGCGCGATCTGCGCGACTTCCAGGCTGTGCGTGAGACGGGTGCGGAACAGGTCGCCTTCGTGATTGACGAACACCTGGGTCTTGTATTCGAGCCGGCGGAACGCGGTCGAATGAACGATGCGGTCGCGGTCGCGCTGGAACTCGGTGCGGGCCGCCGGCGGCTGTTCGGCATGACGGCGCCCGCGCGACTGCGACGCATGAGCGGCATACGGAGCAAGATGGGCTTCCAGCGCCGCCAGCGTCGGCGGCTCGGCCGGCGCCGCGACGGATGCGCGGCCGGCTTCGATCGGTTTGCTGCTGGATGTCTCGCTCACGTGTGCTCCATGTCAGGGGCGCCGGGCCATCCGGAGCGCCGTTACCGGGTAGTCTTCGCCAGCGTGGCGAACACGGCTTCGTCGGGTGCCGGCGCGATCAGCGTATCGCCGAATCGCTTCAGCAGGATGAACTTGATCGCGCCGGCCTCGGCCTTCTTGTCGACGCGCATCAGGTCCATATAGCGCGCCTCGCCGAGCGCCGGCCCGCTCACCGGCAGACGGGCCGCGGCGATCACCGCATCGAGCCGCTGCCGCGATGCTTCGTCGAGCAGGCCGAGCCGCACGGACAGATCGCCCGCCATCACCATCCCGCAGCCGACCGCCTCGCCGTGCAGCCATTCGCCGTAGCCGAGCCCGGCCTCGATCGCATGACCGAACGTATGGCCGAAGTTCAGGATCGCGCGCAGGCCGCCTTCGCGCTCGTCGGCGGCGACCACGCTCGCCTTGATCTCGCACGAGCGCTTCACCGCATGCACGAGCGCGGCCGGCTCGCGGCGGTTCAGCGCGTCGACGTTGGCCTCGATCCAGTCGAAGAATTCGGCATCGGCGATCGCGCCGGTCTTGATGACCTCGGCGATGCCGGCCGCCAGCTCGCGATCGGGCAGCGTCGCCAGCGCGCCGATATCGGCGACGACCGCCTGCGGCTGGTAGAACGCGCCGATCATGTTCTTGCCGAGCGGATGATTGATGCCCGTCTTGCCGCCGACCGACGAATCGACCTGCGACAGCAGCGTCGTGGGCACCTGGATGAACGGCACGCCGCGCATGTAGCAGGCAGCCGCGAAACCGGTCATGTCGCCGATCACGCCGCCACCGAGTGCGATCAGCGTCGTCTTGCGATCGGCGCGCTCGGTGAGCAGCCCGTCGAAGATCAGGTTGAGCGTTTCCCAGTTCTTGTAGGCCTCGCCGTCCGGCAGGACGACGGTGGACACGCGCTTGCCGAGCGGCGCGAGCGCGGCGCGCAGCGCATCGCCGTACAGCGGATCGACGGTCGTGTTGGTGACGATCGTCACCGACGAACCGTTGATGTGAGGAGCGAACAGCTCGGTGCGGCCAATCAGGCCGGCACCAATGTGAATCGGGTAGGCGCGGTCGCCCAGATCGACGTTGACGGTAATCATGCTTGTAGCGGCTTGGCGATGACGCCTGCGAGTTCGAGTTGCATCAGCACCATGTTGACGAGGCCGTTGACCGACGGGCGGCCCGTCTCGATGATGAAATCCGCGCATTCGCGGTACAGCGGGTCGCGCGCTTCGTACAGCGCTTCGAGGCGGGCTTTCGGATCGTCGGTCTGCAACAGCGGGCGGTTCTTGTCCTTGCGCGTGCGCAGCCACAGATCGTGCGGATTGGCGCGCAGATAGATGACGATGCCGTGGTTTTTGAGGCATTCGCGATTTTCGGCGCGCAGCACCGCGCCGCCGCCGGTCGCCAGCACGATGTTCTCGCGCTGCGTCAGTTCGGCGATCACCTGCGATTCGCGGTCGCGAAAGCCGGCCTCGCCCTCCATCTCGAAGATCACCGGGATGCGGGCGCCCGTGCGGGCCTCGATTTCGTGGTCGGAGTCGAAGAACGTCCTGTCGAGCCGGCGCGCGACCGCACGGCCCACGGTGGTCTTACCCGCTCCCATAAGGCCGACGAAAAATACGTTTGCGTGTGGGTCCCGCGCTTGCAACGGCTTCCTCTGCTTGAATCTTGCTGGTGTGTGGCGCAGCTTACTGGCAAAGCGGCCGCCTTGTCGAGCCTGCGCCGTCGGCTTCCGGCCCCGTTTGTGCCGGATCGGCGTCGCTCGTCACGGCGGGGTCGCAACGTGCGCCGACGACCGTCGGCGTGATGAAGACGACCAGTTCGCTGCGCTGGTCGCTGCGCGCGCGGTGTCGGAACAGCGCGCCCAGAACCGGTATTCTGCCCAACAGCGGCACGCGCGTCACATCGTCCCGCCTCAGTTGCTCGTAGATCCCGCCGATCGCGACCGTACCGCCGTCCTCCACCTCCACGCGCGTCTGAACGTGCTTCGTATGAATCGCCGGACCGGCCGCGGTCGGCTCGCCGATGCTGTCCTTCGTCACGTCGAGGTCGAGCACGACGCGCCCGTCGGGCGTGATCTGCGGCTCGACCTCGAGCTTCAGCGTCGCGCGGCGGAACTGCACGCCGCTCACGCCGTTGCCGACCTTTGCCTGGTACGGCACCTCGGAACCCTGTTCGACGATCGCCTTCACGCGATCGGCCGTCACCACGCGCGGCCTGGAAACGATCTGGCCGCGCCCTTGCGCCTCCAGCGCGCTCAGCTCGATGTCGAGCACGCGACTGAGCGGCGCGGCGAATAGTGTGAAACCGGCCGTGGCCGCGTCGAAGCCGCCGATGGCGCGGGCCGTCAGATCGAGCGCATTGCGCGTGTCGGTTGCGGCCGCCGCGCCGTCGGCCGCCGGGGCGCGCCCGTGGGCGCGCAGCGCGACGCGCGCGCCGAGGTTGCGCGAAAAGCCCTGTTCGCCTTCGACGATCCGCGCCTCGATCCGGACCTGTCGCGAAGCTCGGTCGATCGCGTCGATCAGCTCCGCAATCTGGGCGATGCGCGGCGCAAGATCGGTGACGAACAGCAGGTTCATCCGCGGATCGGCGGCCGCGGCGCCGCGTCTGGACAGCAGGCGCTGGCCGGTCGCGCCGGCCAGCAGCCGCTGCACGTCCGCCGCACGCGGGTAACGCAGCGCGAAGGTGCGGCTCGCGAGCGGCTCCAGCTCGGCCGCGCGCGCATGGGTTTCGAAGCGCTCGCGCTCCCGGGCAGCCAGTTCGGCCGCCGGCGTGACCCAGATCACGTTGCCGCGCCGGGACATCGCGAGCCCGTGCGTGTCGAGCAGCGTATCGAATGCATCGCGCCAACGGACATTGTTCAGACGCAACGTAACGGTGCCGCGCACCTGCTCGCCGACGATGATGTTCAGGCCGGTGAAGCGCGCGAGCGCGTCGAACGCAGCGGCCAGCGCGGCGCCTTGCAGATTCAGCGAGATTCGCCGTGCATCGTCCGCGTCGCCCGCATGCCGCGCCGCGGGGTCGTTCATCCGCGTGGGCGGCGGCAATGGAATCGGCGGACCTTCCAGCACCGGCTGCTGCGGCGGCAACGCCGACGACGCGCTCGCGCCTGCGTCGTGCACCGTGCGCGCCGCCGCGTCGAACGGCGCTGGCTCGGCCGGCCCGTCGGCGGCAACGGTCGGGCCGTCGGGCGCGCCTTGCGGCAACGGCACATCGGCGCCGTGCAGTGGTATCGACGCGATCGGCCATCCTGACGGCGGCAAAGGCGGCAGCGTCGCCTGTGCCGCCGACGCGCCCAGCCCGGCGCCGAGTACGATCGCCCACCATGCATGCCGGCTCATGGGTTGCCTCCGTCGTCCACGACGAACCGGCGTGCGCCGTCGGCCGTCGCGAGCGTCACCGCGCCAGCCTCGACACGCGTCACGCGCGCCGCGCCGAGAGCGTCGCCGGGCGCGACCGTCGAGAACTTGCCGTTGCCGGATTCGAACAATGCGAGCGCCGCACGAGCGTCGCGAATCGTGCCGGCGAGGCGCGGTGCGGAATTATCGGACATCGGCTCGCCCGCGCCGCCGAACGGATCGCCGGCCGCCGTTACGGCAGGCGGCGCAGCGGCATCGCCGGGCATCGAAGCGGGCCGCAACCCCGGGAACACGTCGAGCGTCACGTCCATCCGGGCGGCGGACGCCTTCCGCTCGATCTGCAGGAGCGTGGGCACCACGAGCGCTCGCAAGCGCGCCAGGCCGTCCATCAGCCGCAGCAGCGCCGCGAAACCGCCTTCCGCGACCATTCGCACGGTTCGCCGGCCATCCGGCGCAGTCTGGTCTGCACGCCCCGGCTCGATCGACACGATCCGCAAGCCGCTCGCGCCGGCCAGGTCCGCCAGTTCCAGCAGCAGCGCGGGCCACGCCGGTGTGGCTGGCGCGCCGCGGTCGCGCTGCTGCGCGGCTGCCGTCGGAAGCATCCGCCGTGCAGCAGCGACGCGCGCGTGCGCGGTCGCCAGCAGTGCACGGCTGCGGTGGAACCCGCTCGCGTCGGCGGCGTCCATCAGATATATGACGCCGCACGCGACGGCGGTAAATGCCAGCACGCAGCCTATCGCGTGGGCGACCGCCGGCGACATCCGCGTCACGCGGCCGAGGCGCTGCGCAACGCCGGGCATGGAGCGATACGCGAGCGCCGTCATGCGCCGCCTCCCTTCACGTTAGGCCGTGGCGACGCATCGTGCCAGCGCACCTGCACGGAGAACCGGAACGGCGCGGCGGCGCCCGCGTCCGGCGCACCCGAAGCAGGCGTCAGCGCGCCAAGGTCGAATTGCCAGCCGGGCTGCCCGGCCGCGATCCGGGCAAGCCACCGTGCGGCCGCAGTGTAGGTCGACGCGCGCGCGTCGAGCACGGCTCCTGACGAAGTCGTCCGCAGCGCGTCGAGTCGCACCGAGTCGTCGGACGCATGCGCCAGTATCGCGAGCAACGCGACGACGCGCCGGGACGGTGCAGCCAGCTCGGCGGCCCGCGCGTCGCGTTGCGCGGCATCCGCGGCCACGCCGGCGGCACGCCGGGCGACATCCAGCTGCGGCTGCCACTGGCGCAACTGCGCGTCCAGCCGCGCGCGCTCGGCGTCGAGGTTCCATCGCCACACGGTCGCGGCTCCCGTCCAAAGACCGGCCGCGAGCACGCCGAGCACGATGGCCGCGCCCAGATGCGTCGCGCGCCGACGGCGCAACACCTGGGCGACGCGCTCTCGGTACGGCAGCAGATTGAAGCCGCCGAGCGCGGCTCGGCTCGCGATAGCCGGCCCGGCTCCCATGCCGGCCATCATTCCCACACCCCGCGCAACGCCAGCCCGATCGCGAGCGCAAATGCCGGCTCGCCCGCGCAGCCTACGGGCCCGCTGGGCAGCCCGTCCCATCCGGTGCAGTCGAACGGCACCGCCGCTACGCCGAGCGCATCGCCGATGTCGGCGACCGACGTGCCGCAGCGGGCCATGCAGCGCTCGTCGCCGGCCACCAGCGCGCAGCGCACGGGCTCGAGAGCGCAGCGCCGCAACGCGTCCGGCAACCCCGACCGCTCGTTGCCCGACACCGCGAGCACCGAGGCGGCGACCGATCCGTCGACCCGCCAACCGTACACGCCCGAATCGCCGAACCAGAACGCTGCGTACGGCCCGTGCGCATCGTGCTCGAACTGCGCGGCATAGCGCAGCGCGCGCAGCGCGGCCGCCGACTCTGCGTCGACCGCCGTCAGGTCGATGCCGGCCTGCGCGGCGACGTCGATCCGCCGCTCGAGCAACGCCTGCGGCGCCACGGCGACCGCAATCTCGCCCACGCATGCGCCGTCGTCCTGCCGCCAGTCGTACGCGAGACTGTCGGGCGCCAGCCCCGAGATGCGCTCGGCGGCCTGACGGGCGGCATCAGCGACGTCGGCGCGTCCGGCCAGATCGAGCGTCGCCGTGCGCATCTCGTCATCGCGCAGCGCCATCACGCCGCGCGTGTCGCAGCGCACGCCAGCCGCGGACAGCCGCGCCACGGCCGCCGCCAATGCGCGCGCCACCGAGGCCCAGCGCGCATCGTCGGGCCCGCCCGCGAGGCCCACCGACTCCCGTTCGAGGCCGTCGACACGCACCTCCGCAGCTCGGCCGCGCCGGCTCAGCACGGCCACTCTCACCTCGTCAGCCGCGACGTCGATCCCCGTCGAACGGTGCCTGCCCGGCGCGAAGCGCGCCGCCCATCGTCCAGCCATCCCAGCCTCCCGCGATCGTTGCGGCCCACGCCGCGTTTCCGAGCACTGATTCTGCTGAGCGGCGGGCGCGGCCGACAGTCGGCCGAACGGCCAGTTGTGGCGCGAGCCGAGCGCGTGGACACTGTGTCGGCGACACCGCGATTGGCCGCTTCGCCGCGGGCGCGCGCCGTGTCAGGACCGGTCGTACCGGGCAGCTATAATCGCGGGACTGTTTTCCGGTATGCCTATGCAATCCACGTCTCCTACGTCCCCGCCTCCCGCGCCCGAGCCGAAGAAGCGCCCCTGGTGGCTGAAGGCCCTGATCGGGCTCGCCGCGATGTGCGTGGCCATCGTCGTGGCCGGCGGCCTCGTGCTCGGCTATGCGCTCGTCGTCGCATGGCCGAACATGCCGTCGCTCGACGCGCTGACCGACTACCGCCCGAAGGTGCCGCTGCGCATCTACACGTCCGATCACGTGCTGATCGGCGAATTCGGCGAGGAACGGCGCGACATCGTCCATTTCAAGGACGTGCCGGATTCGCTGAAGAAGGCGATCCTCGCGATCGAGGACGCACGGTTCTACGATCATGGCGGCGTCGACCTCACCGGCATCGCCCGCGCGGGCTTCGTCGCGTTGACGAACGGCCATGCGTCGCAGGGCGCGAGCACGATCACGATGCAGGTCGCGCGCAACTTCTTCCTGTCGAGCGAAAAGACCTACACCCGCAAGATCTACGAGATGCTGCTCGCGTACCGGATCGAGCGCGCGCTGACGAAAGATCAGATTCTCGAGGTCTATATGAATCAGATCTACCTCGGCCAGCGTGCATACGGCTTCGCGAGCGCAGCGCGGGTCTACTTCGGCAAGGACCTGAAGGACATCACGCTCGCCGAGGCGGCGATGCTCGCGGGGTTGCCGAAGGCGCCGTCGGCGTATAACCCGGTCGTCAATCCGAAGCGCGCGAAGGTGCGTCAGGAGTACATCCTGCAACGGATGCTCGAGCTGAACTTCATCACGCGCGAGCAGTACGACGAAGCCGTCGCGCAGCCGCTCGTCGTCAAGGGCGCGGGGCGCGAGTTCAGCGTGCACGCCGAGTACGTCGCGGAGATGGTCCGGCAGATGATGTACGCGCAGTACCGGGAAGAAACCTACACGCGCGGCTTCAACGTGGTCACGACGATCGACTCCGCCGATCAGCAGGTCGCGTACACCGCGTTGCGCAAGGGCATCATGGATTACGAGCGCCGTCACGGCTATCGTGGGCCGGAGGGCTTCATCGAGCTGCCGGCCGGCGCGGACGATCGCGAGCAGGCGATCGACGACGCGCTGCTCGAGCATCCCGACAACGGCGAGCTGATCGCGGCGGTCGTCACCGCGACGAGCCCGCGCCAGATCACCGTGGCGTTCATCGACGGCAGCAGCGCGACGATCGACGGCGACAATCTGCGCTTCGCGTCGAGCGCGCTGTCGGCCAACGCGCAGCCGAACCGCCGGATCCGGCCGGGCGCGATCGTGCGCGTCGTGAAGAGCGACACCGGCAAATGGTCGATCACGCAGTTGCCGCAGGTCGAAGGCGCGTTCATCTCGATCGTCCCGCAGGACGGCGCGATCCGCTCGCTCGTCGGCGGCTTCGATTACAACAAGAACAAGTTCAATCACGTCACGCAGGCGTGGCGGCAGCCCGGCTCGTCGTTCAAGCCGTTCATCTATTCGGCGTCGCTCGACAAGGGGCTCGGGCCGGCCACCGTGATCAACGACGGCCCGCTGTATTTCAGCGCGGCCGAAACCGGCGGCCAGCCGTGGGAGCCGAAGAACTACGGCGGCGGCTTCGAAGGCCCGATGTCGATGCGCACCGCGCTGCAGCGCTCGCGCAACCTCGTCTCGATCCGGATCCTGAACCACATCGGCACGAAGTACGCGCAGCAGTACATCACGCGCTTCGGCTTCGACGCCGAGCGCCATCCGGCCTACCTGCCGATGGCGCTGGGCGCGGGCCAGGTCACGCCGCTGCAGATGGCCGGCGCGTACTCGGTGTTCGCGAACGGCGGCTTCCGCGTGAATCCGTATCTGATCGCCGAAGTGACCGATCCGAGCGGCGCGATCGTCGCGCGCGCGCAACCGCTCATCGCCGAGCAGAACGCGCCGCGCGCGATCGACGCACGCAACGCATACGTGATGAACAGCCTGCTGCAGAGCGTCGCGCAGCGCGGCACCGGCGCGCGCACCAACGTGCTCAAGCGCACCGACCTCGCCGGCAAGACGGGCACGACGAACGATTCGCACGACGCGTGGTTCGCCGGCTATCAGCACACGCTCGCGGCGATCGCGTGGATCGGCTACGACAACCCGCGCAGCCTCGGCGATCGCGAAACGGGCGGCGGGCTGTCGCTGCCGGTCTGGATCGACTACATGGGCGCGGCGCTGAAGGACGTGCCCGAGTTCAAGCCGACCATGCCCGACGACGTCCAGTCGCTCGGCGGCGAGCTGTACTTCACCGAGTTCACGCCGGGGCACGGCTTCGTGTCGACGGTCGGCGTACCGCAGGCGGCGACTCCGCAGAACGTCGACGAAGAAGCGCCGCATGTCGACGAGCAGGAAAAGCAGGACATCATGAACCTGTTCCGCGGCCACTGACGCTCCGGCGGCCCGGAAATGAAAAAAGCGCCCGCGGGCGCTTTTTTTCATGCCGCTGCGCCGAGCGCCGGCGTCACGCGCGGAACGTGATCGGCAGGCCGGCCTGTTGCGTCGCGTAGTCGGTCAGTGCGGAGAAGAACTCGGTGCCGGTGCGCGTATCGCGCCATTCGCCGTCCACGAACCGGTAGTGGAATCCACCGGCCTTCGCGGCGATCCACAGCTCCTTCATCGGCGGCTGCAGATTGACGATGATCTTCGAGCCGTTCTCGAACGTCAGCGTCAGCACGCTGCCGTTGCGCTCCAGATCGATGTCGTGATCGCCGTCGTTCGCGGCGTCGACGGTACGTTCCACGGCCGCCAGCACGGCCTCTGCGCGAGCCAGGTATTCAGTATCGGACATGCTAAACTCTATCGGTTAAATTGTTCAGGGACGATCATGCGAGTCGTTTTCCGGATGAGCGCGATTGTAGCGGCTTTGGCGATTCTTGCCGGCTGCGGTCAACGCGGTCCGCTCTATCTGCCCACCGTGCCCCCGTTGCCGGCCAAGCCCATTCAGCAGCAGGACACGCCGCCGTCGGACGTCACGCCGACCGATGAAAACGCGTCGTACGACAGCATCCCCGACTCTTCCGGCACGCCGCTGACACTGTCGCCGGAGCTCTCGAGCAGCACGTCGAAGGCGGCAACGGCAGCATCGAGCCCGGCGGCCGCGAAGTAATCGAGCGCTGCGCCGCTCGCGGTTCACCTGTCGACACGACAAAAGGCGATGACTCCCCGTCATCGCCTTTTGTTTTTCCGCGCGTGCGTCGTTCATCGTCACGCGCGAATGCGACGTCGGCTCCATTCGAACAGCCGCCAGCCGAGCAGCACGGCGACGATCGCCGCGTACAGCTTCGGCTGCGCGAGATCGTGCTTGCCGGCCCGCATCCACCAGAAATGCAGCACGCCGAACAGCGCGATCGCATAGATCGCCCGGTGCAACGTCGCCCAATGACGGCCGAGCCGACGCGCCATCGCACGCGGCGACGTCGCGGCCAGCGGAATCAACAGCACGAACGCGGCGAAACCGACGGTGATGAACGGACGCTTGCCGACGTCCTTCAGGATCGCCAGCACGTCGAACCACTTGTCGAACCACACGTACGTTGCGAAGTGCAGCGTCGCGTAAAAGAACGCGAACAACCCGATCATCCGGCGAAAGCGCAGCAACGCGGCCACGCCCGTCATGCGCCGCAGCGGCGTGACAGCGAGCGTGGCGCAGAGGATCACGAGCGTCCACCGGCCGGTGGAGCGCGTGATGAATTCGATCGGGTTCGCGCCGAGCCGGTCGGTCAGCCCGAACAGCACCAGACGCGCGAGCGGATAAAGGCCGACCGCAAACACCAGCAGCCTGGCCGGCACAAGCCAGCGCTGCGGCGCAGCCCGCGCCGCGGTGCCCGCCCGCGCAACACCGGCGGCCGCCGCGGGCGGGCTGGACGCCCGCCGCGGCTCCAGCGTCGACGGATGCATGTCGTTTCTCACGGTCGTCGCACTCAGAAGTTCTTCTTCAGGTCCATGCCCTGATACATCGATGCGACCAGATCGCCGTAGCCGTTGAACATCAGCGTCTTGCGCTTCGGCGTGAAGAACCCGTCGTCGCCGATCCGCCGCTCGGTCGCCTGGCTCCAGCGCGGGTGATCGACATTCGGATTCACGTTCGAATAAAAGCCGTATTCGTTCGATGCGTAGGTGTTCCAGCTCGTCTTCGGCTGCTTGTCGACGAAGCGGATCTTCACCAGCGACTTCGCGCTCTTGAAGCCGTACTTCCACGGCACGACGATACGCACCGGCGCGCCGTTCTGATTCGGCAGCACCTGGCCGTAGACGCCCATCGTCAGCAGCGTGAGCGGGTTCATCGCCTCGTCCATGCGCAGCCCTTCGGAGTAAGGCCAGTCGAGTACCGGCGTCGACAGCCCCGGCATCTGCGACGGATCGGCCAGCGTGATGAACTGCACATATTTCGCGTTGCCGGTCGGCTGCACGCGCTTGACCAGTTCGGAGAACGGCACGCCGATCCACGGAATCACCATCGACCAGCCCTCGACGCAGCGCAGCCGGTACACGCGCTCCTCGAGCGGCGCCAGCTTCAGCAGTTCGTCGAGATCGAACACCTTCGGATGCAGCACCTCGCCTTCGACGCTCACCCGCCACGGGCGCGGCCGCAGCGTGCCGGCATTCTGCGCCGGGTCGCCCTTGTCGGTGCCGAATTCGTAGAAGTTGTTGTAGGACGTGATGTCCTTGAACGGCGTGACCTTGTCGGCCGCGACGAATTTCGGATTGGTCTTCGCCGCGAGCTTCGCGGCCCGCGCGTCGGGCGACGCATACGCGCCGAATGCCGCGCCGCTGCCGCCGAGCAATCCGCCCGCCGCCGCAAGGCCGGCCGCCTGCAATACGCGGCGCCGGTTCTCGAACACCGCGCGCGCGGTGATCTCGCTGGGCGCAATGTCGGCGCCGGTCAACAGGTTGCGCAGGGAATGCCTGATCCACATGGTGCTGCTCCTCATGCATGCGCGGCGCGCACGCTTCATCTGCGTTCGACCCGGCCCGTCATGCGCCGTTCGACGCGCGGCGCGCCCGTCGGTAACAAAAGAAAACCGCCGGGGCACGCAGTGCGCCGGCGGTCTTTTGTCGGACCCGCATCGGAAATCTTACAGCTTGCCGTAGCTGTGCAGCCCTGACAGGAACATGTTGACGCCGAGGAACGCGAACGTCGTCACGAGCAGGCCCGTGAGCGCCCACCATGCGGCGACCGTGCCGCGCAGCCCCTTCATCAGGCGCATGTGCAGCCACGCCGCGTAATTGAGCCACACGATCAGCGCCCAGGTTTCCTTCGGGTCCCAGCTCCAGTAGCCGCCCCACGCTTCCGCCGCCCACAGCGCGCCGAGAATCGTCGCGATCGTGAAGAACGCGAAGCCGACGGCGATCGACTTGTACATCACGTCGTCGAGCACGTCGAGCGTCGGCAGCCGATCGGCCAGCATGCCGCGTTCCTTCATCAGATACGCGACCGCCACCATCGCCGACAGCGCGAAGCTGCCGTAGCCGATGAAGTTCGCCGGCACGTGGATCTTCATCCACCAGCTCTGCAGCGCCGGCACGAGCGGCTGGATCTGCTGCGCGTCGCGCGCGACCGAGTACCACATCAGGAAGCCGACGGCCGCGCTGATCACGAGCAGCACGAACGCACCGAGCGCAGGCGTGCCGTAATGGCCCTCGTAATACAGGTAGAGCAGCGCGGTGATCAGGCTGAACAGCACGAACACTTCATACAGGTTCGACACGGGGATATGCCCGACGTCGGCGCCGATCAGATAGGACTCGTACCAACGTACCATCAGGCCGACGAAGCCCATCAGCACGGCGGCCCACGTGAGCTTCTGGCCGATCGCGGAGCCCGTCGCGGCGCGCGCGAGCAGGCCGATCCAGTAGAAGATCGTCGCGAGCACGAACAAGGCGCTCATCCAGAGGATCGCCGACTGGCTCGACAGGAAGTATTTCAGGAAGAACGCCGAATCGGCGCGCGCGAGGTCGCCCTGGTAGATCTGGATCGACAGCAAGGACAGCACGGCGATCGCCGCCATCAGCAGCCGCGCGGGTTTCCAGCGCCAGCCGAGCACGACGAGCGCCGGCACCGTGCCGATCATCACTGCCTTGTCGTAGTAATTCATGTGCTCGTTGTAGTGCACGAACGCATAGCCCGCGCCGACCACGAGCGCCAGCGCGAACAGCCAGTCAAGCACGGACAGGCGCGAGAGGAACGGACGGCCGTCGAACAACGGCGCCGGATTCGGGGCCTTGACGGTCCCCGGACGGGAAGAGGAGGCTTGAGTGAGATCCATGATGTTACCGGGTGGAATTCTCGGAATCGGAACCGCCGCCGACGGGCGGGCGGGCAGTTGCAGCCGCGCCGGCGGGCGCGGCGTCGCGGGGTGCGGCGCCCAGGGCGGCGCCGGCCGCATCGCGCGTCTGCACGAATTCGTTCTCGAAATCGAACGTCTTGCGCGCCGTGGACATCGCCATCACCACTTCGACGCCCGCACCGGCATCCTTGAGCCAGAACCACAGGCGCCGCTCGCGCACGTAGAACATCGAGAAGATGCCGGCGACCAACAGCAGGCTGCCAAGATACACCAGATTCTTGCCGGGCGCGCGCGTCAGCTGAAATACCGAGGCTTGCACCTGCTTGAAGGAATCGAGCTGCAAATAGACCGGCGATCCGTACAGGAAGCTGTCGGATAGCGCATTGATCGCGTTCTGCACGAAGCGGACCGTGTCGGCGCCCTGCTGGACGGCCGGCTCGCCGGCCCGCTCGCGCGCGATCTGCCAGACCTCCCACATCGAGCCCTCGAGCATGCGCAGCAGCAGGCTCGCCGCCTTTTCCTGCTCGGCTTTCGGCACCGACCGGTCGATGAAGGTGGCCACCGCCTGGAAGCCGCCGACCGGCTGCCCGTCCGCACCGCGACCGACGCTGTCGTCACTCGCCGCAAAGAGGGTCAACACCTTGAACGCGCTGTCCTGCAGCCGGCCGCGCAGCGACGCGTCGGTGGTCGGCAGCGAACGCTGGGCGAAACGGGCGGCGGCGTCCGCGCGCACCGCCGGATCCTCGAGCGCGGCGCGCAGGCGCATCCATTCGCCGATCGAATCCTCGCTGTCGGCCGGAATCCGCATGTAGCGGAACGCGTCGTTCGGGCTCGCGCGCACGCCCGCGAGGAACACGCGCGCGCCGCCCATGTCGACCGGCAGCATGTAGTTGTTGAACTCGCGCGCCTGGCCGTCCTTGCCGCGGATCTTGTACTGCACGGACGGCCCGATGTTATGAAGCTGCATCGGCTTCGACGTCTTCGCGCCCGAGCCGAGCCGTTCGTCGAACGCCTGCTTCAGCGACTCCGTCTTCGCCACGCCGCGCACGTCCGGCTTGCCGTTCGCGTCGGCCATGTTCTCGACGTTGATCGCGCGGAAGTCCGAGAACTCGATCGTGTCGCCGTCGCTGCCCGGCATCTGCAGCGGCGCCGTGCTGCCGATCGTGCCCTTCACGGCGAACGTCTTCGCGGTGTCGCCCGTCATCGGATAGGCCGTCATCTGCATCTGCGAGCCGCCGTCCTGGAAGCTCGACTGATAGATCGACACGCCCTTGTAGGTGAACGGCTTGTTCACTTCGACGCGCGCCGGAATCTTCCGGCCCGTCTCGCGATCGATCACGACGATGTCGCTCGCAAACAGCTTCGGCATCCCGGTCGTGTAGTAATCGACGATGAACTTGTTCAGCTGGATCGAGAACGGCAGGTCCTGGATCAACGAGCCGTTCGGCTGGTTGAGGATCGCGGTGGACACGAACTGGCCTTCGGGCACCCATGCGTAGCCGCGGAACGTCGGGTTCGACGCGGACAGCCGGTGATCGGGCGAGATCTCGCTGATCGTCGCGCTCGTATTGACCGGGCTCTTGCCGAACATCCACATCTGGAATTTGATCGGCAGGTTGCTGTCGAGCAGGCCGCCGATACAGATCACGACGATCGCCAGGTGCGCGGAAATGTAGCCCCACTTCGTCAGCGCGCCGCGTTTCGCGGAGATCAGCGTCGCGCCGTCGGTTTCGCGCACGACGTGCTTGTAGCCGCCCTTCGCGACGAATGCGGCGAGCGTCGCCGCGACGCTCGCGCGCGTGCCGGCAACGGTGTATTCGGCCTTGTGATGGAACGCGCGCAGGCTGCCTTCGCGGACCTTGTCCTTCCAGCTCTTCGCGTCGGCGAGCATCTTCGGCGCGTTGCGGATCACGCACAGCGAGATCGACGCGACCAGGAAGATCAGGATCAGCATGAACCACCACGCGCTGTACACGTTGTACAGGCCGAGCGAGCGGAAGATGTCCGCCCAGAACGGCCCGAACTGGTTCACGTAGTTCGGATAGGGGTCGTCCTGGGTCAGCACCGTGCCGATGATGCTCGCGATCGACAGCACCACCAACAGTGCGATCGCGAAGCGCATCGAGCTGATCAGCTCGATCGCGCGCCTGGACGCACTTTGACCCGACTTCGACTGCAACCCCGACGTGGTAACGCTCATTCAAACTCCGACTGACAACAAAAAAGGGCAAGGCGGCCGCAAGCATGCGGCGCCCCACCCTTTTCTTGTTCTGACTCCGGCCGCCGTTCCGGCGACCGGTCATTCCATTCGCGACGGACCGCTCAACGCAGGCCCGCGATGTAATCCGCCACGGCCTTGATCTCGGTGTCCGACAGACGCGAGGCGATCTGATGCATCGCCTCGTTGTTGTTGCGCGCGCCGGCACCTTGCTGGAACGCGGTCAACTGGGCCACCGTGTAATCGGCCCACTGCCCCGACAGACGCGGGTACTGGACCGGTATCCCTTGCCCCGTCGGCCCGTGGCAGCTCGCGCAGGCCGGTACGCCCTTTTCCGCGATGCCGCCGCGATAGATCTTCTGACCGATCGGCACGGTCGCCGCATCGCGTGCGGTGCCGAGCTTGGTCGTTTGCGAGCCGTAATACGCGGCGACGTTGCGCATGTCGTCCGCGCTCAATGCGCTCGCAAATCCGACCATCACCGAATTGTTCCGCGCCGGCCCCTTCGCGCCCGGCTGCGTCTTGAAGTCGTTCAACTGCTTGACCAAATATTCGGGATGCTGACCGGCGAGCTTCGGGAAACTGCCCGACGCACTGTTGCCGTCGGCGCCGTGACACGACGCGCACACCTGCCCGGCAATCGCCTTGCCGCGGTCCAGATCCGGCTTTGCCGCACCTGCCGCATTTGCCTCCGCCACGAAACCTACGAATCCTGCTGCAACCTGAAGCACCATCAGAGACTTGCACAGTCGATTCATTCGCACACCCTGTTTCGTCTTGTGGGAATTTGAGGTTCTGCAAAAAACGACGTCGACCAGTCTACCGCAGAAGCTGCATAAAAGCGCGAGGCGGGCGCCCGCAACCCTTCGGCAAAACCGCCGTATTGTACAATATCGCGTTGAAAGCTCCCGCGCCTATCGGGGCTACCCCGCCTCCACCAAGCGGCTCGCGCCGCCCGTCCCACCGGTTTCCCCCATGGCCTTTTTGCTCCATCAAGCTCGCTTCTACACGACCGTCAACCATCTGCGCGACCTGCCGCCGACGGTGCAGCCGGAAATCGCATTCGCGGGCCGTTCGAATGCCGGCAAATCGACGGCGATCAACGTGCTGTGCAATCAGAAGCGACTCGCGTTCGCGTCGAAGACGCCCGGTCGCACGCAGCACATCAACTACTTCTCGGTCGGCCCCGCCGCGGAGCCCGTCGCGAACCTCGTCGACCTGCCCGGCTACGGCTATGCGGAAGTGCCCGGGGCCGCGAAGGCCCACTGGGAAATGCTGCTGTCGTCCTATCTCGCGACGCGCTCGCAGCTCTGCGGCCTGATCCTGATGATGGATTCGCGCCGCCCGCTGACCGACCTCGATCGCCGGATGATCGAGTGGTTCGCCCCGACCGGCAAGCCGATCCACACGCTGCTGACGAAGTGCGACAAATTGACGCGACAAGAGAGCATCAACGCGCTGCGCAACACGCAGAAGGGGCTCGACGCGTACCGCGACCAGGGCGTGAAGGGCAAGCTGACCGTCCAGCTGTTCTCGGCGCTGAAGCGCACGGGGCTCGACGAGGCGCACGAATTGATCGAGAGCTGGCTGCGGCCGTCCGTCGCCGACGCAGAAGGCGCACCTGTAGCACAATGAACGGGCAGCGCTCGGCCGGCAGCGGCCGGGCGCACCTGACGGTGTCTGCGGATTCGGCCGGCTCATAAAAAAACCCGCCGTCGAACGGCGGGTCAAACAGCCTAATCGAAAAACGACAGGCACCCGCTCAGGGAGGAGAAGCGGGGAGCAGCACGCAACGCGCGCCGCTCGATCGCTATCATATACCAACGATCTCGAAAATGACCTAAGGGATCCGTAAGGTCCTTCTTGCCCCGATTTCATTCACATCGCACATGAGCTTCCATCCTCTTCATCGTCCGCGCCGCATGCGCCGCGACGACTTCTCCCGGCGCCTGATGCGCGAAAACCGCCTGACCACCGACGATCTGATCTATCCGGTGTTCGTCGTCGACGGCACCAACCAACGTCAGCCGGTGCCGTCGATGCCGGGCGTCGAGCGCGTGTCGGTCGATCTGCTGATGCACGTCGCCGAACAGTGCGTCGAACTCGGCGTGCCCGTGCTGTCGCTGTTTCCGGCCATCGAAGCGTCGCTGAAAACGCCTGACGGCCGCGAGGCGGCCAACCCGGAAGGGCTGATTCCGCGCGCGGTGCGCGAGCTGAAGAAGCGCTTCCCCGAACTCGGCGTGCTGACCGACGTCGCGCTCGATCCGTACACGAGCCACGGCCAGGACGGCGTGCTCGACGAGAACGGCTACGTGATCAACGACGACACGATCGAAATCCTGATCGAACAGGCGCGCGCGCAGGCGGAAGCCGGCGTCGACATCGTCGCGCCGTCCGACATGATGGATGGCCGCATCGGCGCGGTACGTGAAATGCTCGAAAGCGACGGGCATATCCATACGCGCATCATGGCCTATTCGGCCAAGTTCGCGTCCGCGTTCTACGGTCCGTTCCGCGACGCGGTCGGCTCGGCGTCGAATCTGGGCAAGGGCAACAAGATGACCTACCAGATGGACCCGGCGAACAGCGACGAAGCGTTGCGCGAGGTGCGCCTCGACATCGACGAAGGCGCCGACATGGTGATGGTCAAACCGGGCATGCCGTATCTCGACATCGTGCGCCGCGTGAAGGACGAGTTCCGCTTCCCGACGTACGTGTACCAGGTGAGCGGCGAATACGCGATGCTGAAGGCGGCCGCGATGAACGGCTGGCTCGACCACGACAAGGTCGTGCTCGAATCGCTGCTCGCATTCAAGCGTGCGGGCGCCGACGGCGTGCTCACGTACTTCGCGCTCGATGCGGCGCGGCTGCTGAAGGCGCAGCGCTGAGCCGCGCTGCCGATCGGCACGCAAGATGAAAAAACGGCGGGACACTTCGGTGTCCCGCCGTTTTTTTGTGCGCTGGGCGGCCAGGTCGGTCCAGCTCGGATCAGACCGTCGGCACCGCTGCGCGATCGAGGCTGCGCAGGAACGTGTCGGCTGCCTGATAGCCGACCACCCGGCCGATCTCGTTACCGTTGCGATCGAAGAAGATGATGCCCGGCGGGCCGAACAGGTTGAACCGCTTGAGCAGTGCCTGATCGTCGGAATTGTTCGCGGTGACGTCCGCGCGCACCAGGTGCAGCTGCGCGAGCCGCGCCTGCACGCGGGAATCGGTGAACGTCAGATGCTCCATCTCCTTGCAGCTCACGCACCAGTCCGCATAGAAATCGAGCATCACGGGCCGGCTCGACGCCTTCAGCAGCGCATCGAGCTCCCCGCTGGAGCGCACCGCCGCGAACGCGGGCGCGGCCTGCCCGGCCGCCTGGCCGGCCGCCGACGTCGCAGCGCCCGACGCAACCGTACGCGCGGCCAGCACGGCGAGCGGCTTCACCGGATCGGTCGAACCGGCGGCCAGGCCGACGAGCAGCGTCGCCGCCCAGATCGCGAGCGCGGCGCCGAGGCCGCGGCCGAACCGGCGCCAGATGGAGGCGGCTCCGGCATGGGGCGTGAACAGTCCGAGCGCCGCTGCGGCGATCAGCAACCACAACGCGGCGAGCATCATCTTCAGGCCGCCCGCCAGCACCGGCCATACGATCCAGAGCGCGGCGGCGAGCAGCACGATGCCGAAGAACACCTTGACGCCATCCATCCATGCGCCGGCGCGCGGCAGCACCGTGCCGGCGCCGAGCCCCACGACGAGCAGCGGCACGCCGAGCCCGAGCCCCATGGCGAACAGCGCCGCGCCGCCGAGGAACGCGTTGCCGGTGTGCGCGATGAAGGCGAGCACCGCGAACAGCGGCGCCGTCATGCATGCGCCGACGACCAGCGCCGACAGTGCACCCATCGCGGCAACCGCGGCGAAATGGCCGCCCTGGCGCGCGCTCGACACCTGCGCCGCGCCGTTCTGCCAGCGCGCCGGCAGCATGAGGTCCTTGCCGGAGATCAGCGACACCGCGAACGCGGTGAGCAGCAAGCCGAAGGCGCCGAGCACCCACGGATTCTGCAGCCATGCGCCGAGGCTCTGGCCGACCAGCGCGGCAGCGATGCCGAGCGCCGTATAGACGAGCGCCATGCCGACCACATACGTCAGCGACAGCGCAAAGCCGCGCGCATGCGTTGCGCGCGTGCCCTGGCCGATGATGATCGCGGAGACGATCGGAATCATCGGGTACGAACACGGCAGCAGGCTCAACACGACGCCTGCGACGAAATACAGCGCGACGATCGTGAGGAAGCCGTGCCCCTCGAGCAGCGATTGCGCGAAATCCGCGCTGGTGACCTTGTCGAACCAGCTGCCCGATGCGGCCGCGCCGTCAGCCGCTGCGGCCGCGCCGAGCGCCGCGCCGTCGATCTTCACGACGTGTTCGGCGGGCGGGTAGCAGATCCCTTCGTCGGCGCACCCTTGCGACGTCACCGTGAGCTCGAACGGCCCGGCCGCCTGCTTGACCGGCACGTGGACCACGACGTCGTCGCGATAGGTTTCGACTTCCTTCTGGAACGTCTGGTCGAACTTCACGTGGCCGGGCGGAAACTGCGGCGCGCCGAGCGTCGCATTGCCGCTCTTCACCGCGAACGCGAACCGCTCGCGGTAAAGGTAATAGCCGTTGGCGATCTTGAAGCGGACGTCGACCTGTCCCGGGGCTTCGCTCGCGCTGAACTTGAATGCGACCGACGGATCGAGAAAATCGTCGGCCGCGCGCGCGACCGACGGGCCGCCCAGCACCAGCACGAACGACAACAGAGCCGCGAATGCGCGCAGCGCGCGCACGGAAAGCGCCATACCGTTAAACATGAAATAGACGTTGAGTTTCGCTCGTCACCCACTGGCCGTACGCGGCAGAGGCCGCGGCCTGCCACGAGACGATTTCGGGCGTCTCGTAAGGATGATGCGCGAGGATGAATCGCTCCAGTTCCAGCGAGCGCACCGCGCTCGTCTTGAACAGCAACTGGATCTCGTCGGCCGTTTCGACCTTGCCCTGCCAGTGATAGCGCGACTTGATCGTACCGAGCTCCGATACGCAGGCGGCAAGCCGCGCGTCGAGCGCGCCGGTGGCGAGGGCCTCAGCCGTTGCTGCATCGGGCACCGTCGTCAGCATCAACACCACCATACGCACTCTCCTGGCTGATTTCCGCGCTTCGGCCGCCCGCTGCGCGCACCTCGCGCCCTCGACAGCCCCTTATCGTAGCGCAGCGCGCGCAACGTTGCCGGCAGCGGCCGGTGAAAATCGATCGCGACGCGGCGCCGCCAAAAAGCAAAAAGGGCCAAGCAATTGCTCGGCCCTTTCGGATTCTGCTACGTACCGAAGCTTATTCAGCTTCTTGCACGTTTTCCGTTTCGTCGACTTCCGGACGATCGAGCAGCTCGACCAGTGCCATCGGTGCGTTGTCGCCGACGCGGAAGCCGAACTTCAGCACGCGCAGGTAGCCGCCCGGACGGTTCGCGAAACGCGGACCGAGGACGTCGAACAGCTTCGCGACCGAGTCACGATCGCGCAGGCGGTTGAATGCCAGGCGACGGTTTGCCAGCGACGGCTTCTTGCCGAGCGTGATCAGCGGCTCGACGACTTTACGGAGTTCCTTCGCCTTCGGCAGCGTCGTCTTGATGACTTCGTGCTCGATCAGCGAGTTGGACATGTTACGGAGCATAGCCAGACGGTGGCTGCTCGTGCGGTTCAGTTTCCGCAGACCATGACGATGGCGCATTTCAGTTTCCTTGATTCAAAGTTTTGATCCAGCTCTTCTATCGCACCTCGGCGGGTGCACGGGCCGGTAACGAAAAAGGCAAGATGCGGATTTTAAAGGAAAATCCGCATCTTTGCCAACTACGACTACAGCGCAGCTACAGTCGGGCTTACTTGTCGAGACCAGCCGGCGGCCAGTTTTCGAGCTTCATGCCCAGCGTGAGGCCGCGCGAAGCCAGCACTTCCTTGATCTCGTTCAGCGACTTGCGACCGAGGTTCGGCGTCTTCAGCAGTTCGTTTTCCGTGCGCTGGATCAGGTCGCCGATGTAGTAGATGTTCTCGGCCTTCAGGCAGTTCGCGGAACGAACCGTCAGCTCGAGATCGTCCACCGGACGCAGCAGGATCGGATCGATCTGCGGTGCACGCGACGGTGCTTCGGCAGCCGTTTCCGTGCCTTCCAGCGCCGCGAACACGGACAGCTGGTCGACCAGGATGCGGGCCGATTGACGGATCGCCTCTTCCGGGGTGATCACGCCGCTCGTCTCGATGTTCATCACGAGCTTGTCGAGGTCGGTACGCTGCTCGACACGTGCGCTTTCGACTGCATAGCTCACGCGGCGAACCGGCGAGAACGATGCGTCGAGGACGATGCGGCCGATGATCTTGGCCGTGTCTTCGCCGTAGCGACGAACGTTGCCCGGCACGTAGCCGCGACCCTTCTCGATCTTGATCTGAACGTCGAGCTTGCCGCCCTTGGACAGATGTGCGATCACGTGATTCGGGTTGATGACTTCGCAATCGTGCGCGAGCTCGATATCGCCGGCCGTGACGACGCCTTCGCCTTCCTTGCGCAGCGTGACCGTGACTTCGTCACGGTTGTGCAGCTTGAACACCACGCCCTTCAGGTTCAGCAGCAGGTTGACCACGTCTTCCTGCACGCCGTCGAGCGTCGAATACTCGTGCACCACGCCGGCGATCGTCACTTCGGTCGGCGCGTAGCCGACCATCGACGACAGCAGCACGCGGCGCAGCGCGTTGCCCAAGGTGTGGCCGTAACCGCGTTCGAACGGTTCCATGACCACCCTCGCGTGGTTCTCGCCCAGCGATTCCACGGCGATGATCTTGGGTTTCAGCAAACTGGTTTGCATGGGCTTTCCTTTTCAATACCCTCGGCTCGTTACACCGATAAGGCTGACCGGTAACAACCAGAAAATAAACAGCCGAGGCCCCTCCTTGCGAAACGCAATCGGGGTACCTCGGCCGTCAATCGGATTAACGCGAATACAATTCGACGATCAGGCTTTCGTTGATGTCGCCTGCGATGTCAGCGCGTTCCGGCATTTGCTTGAACGTGCCTTCGAACTTCTTCGCATCGACTGCAACCCAGCTCGGCATGCCGCCTTGCTCGGCGAGCGACAGCGCTTCGATGATACGCGCCTGCTTCTTCGCCTTTTCGCGGATCGCGATCACGTCGCCAGCCTTCACTTGTTGCGACGGCACGTTCGCGACGACGCCGTTCACGGTGATCGACTTATGGCTCACCAGCTGACGCGCTTCTGCGCGGGTCGAGCCGAAGCCCATGCGATACACGACGTTGTCGAGACGCGACTCGAGCAGTTGCAGCAGGTTTTCACCCGTGTTGCCCTTGCGGCGGTCGGCTTCAGCGAAGTAGCGGCGGAACTGACGTTCCAGCACGCCGTAGATACGCTTGACCTTTTGCTTTTCGCGCAGCTGCGTACCATAGTCGGACGTACGAGCGCCCGAGGTACGGCCGTGCTGACCCGGCTTGCTGTCGAGCTTGCACTTGTCGGCGAGCGAGCGGCGCGCGCTCTTCAGGAACAGGTCGGTGCCTTCACGGCGGGACAGCTTGGCCTTGGGGCCGATATAACGTGCCACGTTGCATTCCTTTATCAATCGGTCACGCGGATCGAAATCCGCGCTAGTTCGCGCCCTTTGGGGCGAACGGTGGGCTTAGTCAATCAAAAAAGCAACGCCCGTCGGCGCTATGCGACGACAGGCAATGCGCCAGCACGAACGTGCCAGCAGCATTCTTAGATACGACGGCGCTTCGGCGGACGGCAGCCGTTGTGCGGAATCGGGGTGACGTCCGAAATCGCGGTGATCTTGATGCCGAGGCCGTGCAGTGCGCGCACTGCCGACTCACGACCCGGGCCCGGGCCCTTGATCCGCACTTCCAGATTCTTCACGCCGTATTCCATCGCCACACGACCGGCCGACTCAGCAGCAACCTGAGCAGCGAACGGCGTCGACTTGCGCGAGCCCTTGAAGCCCTGGCCGCCCGACGTCGCCCATGCCAGAGCATTGCCCTGACGATCGGTGATCGTGATGATCGTGTTGTTGAACGACGCGTGAACGTGCACCACGCCTTCAGCGACGTTCTTCTTGACCTTCTTGCGAACGCGTTGCGCCGCGGTGTTCGAAGCCTTAGCCATTACGTTTTCCTGTAACTGTCAGTTCCGCTTACTTCTTCAGCGCTTGCGCTGCACGACGCGGACCCTTGCGGGTACGTGCGTTCGTACGCGTACGCTGACCACGCATCGGCAGGCCCTTGCGATGACGAACACCACGGTAGCAACCGAGGTCCATCAGGCGCTTGATGTTCATCGTCACTTCACGGCGCAGGTCGCCTTCGACGATGAACTTGCCCACTTCCTCACGCAGCTTTTCGAGGTCTGCGTCGGTCAGGTCCTTGACCTTCTTCGAGAATTCCACGCCAGCTGCCGAGCAGATGCTGCGCGAGCGCGTGCGGCCGATACCGAAGATTGCCGTCAGGCCGATCTCGGTATGCTGGTGATTCGGGATGTTAACCCCTGCGATACGAGCCATTGTTTTTCCTCAAACAAAAAGCGCAAACAAACGCGCGGTCAGCCTTGGCGCTGCTTGTGGCGCGGATCCGAGCTGCAGATCACGCGAACGACGCCTTTGCGCTTGATGATCTTGCAATTGCGGCAAATGCGCTTAACCGATGCCATCACTTTCATGATAATACCCTTTTTTCAAATCACTTCGCCCGGAACACGATCCGCGCACGAGACAGATCGTAAGGCGTCAATTCAACCGTGACCTTGTCGCCCGGCAAGATACGGATGTAGTGCATCCGCATCTTCCCGGAGATATGCCCCAACACGACATGGCCGTTTTCCAGCTTCACACGGAAGGTCGCATTCGGGAGGTTTTCGATCACCTCACCCTGCATCTGGATTACATCGTCTTTGGCCATAGTCCTTAATTAACGCATTGGGATGTTGCCGCCCTTGAAGTTTGCCTTCTTGAGCAGCGACTCATACTGTTGCGACATAACGTACGACTGCACCTGCGCCATGAAGTCCATCGTGACGACGACAATGATCAGCAGCGACGTTCCACCAAAATAAAACGGCACGTTCCAGCGCAGCACCAGGAATTCCGGCAGCAAACAAACGAAGACGATATAAATCGCACCGGCCAGCGTCAGACGCGTGAGGATGCGGTCGATATATCGCGCAGTTTGGTCGCCCGGACGGATGCCAGGAACGAACGCCCCGCTCTTCTTCAGGTTGTCCGCGGTTTCCCTGCTGTTGAACACCAGTGCGGTGTAGAAGAAGCAGAAAAACACGATCGCCAGCGTGTACAGCAACACATAGACCGGCTGGCCCGGCTTCAGCGCCTCCGCGACGTTATGCAACGTGTTGGAGATCCAGCTTCCCGACGGTTGACCCGTGCTGAACCAGCCGAGAATCGTGGCCGGGAACAGGATGATCGACGATGCGAAGATCGGCGGAATCACGCCCGACATGTTCAGCTTCAGCGGCAAGTGCGACGACTGGCCACCGTAGATCTTGTTGCCGACCTGGCGCTTCGCGTAGTTCACGAGGATCTTGCGCTGCCCGCGTTCGATGAACACGACCAGGTAAGTCACCGCGGCGATCAGAACGACTATGATGATCGCCGAAATGATGCTCATCGAACCCGTACGCACCAGCTCGAACAGCCCACCGACGGCATTCGGAAACCCTGCTGCGATCCCGCCGAAGATGATGATCGAGATGCCGTTGCCGAGACCACGCTCGGTGATCTGCTCACCCAGCCACATCAGGAACATCGTGCCGGTAACCAGCGTCACGACCGTCGTCAGCCGGAACAGCATGCCGGGATCGATCACGAGGCCAGGCTGGTTTTCCAGCGCAGCCGCGATACCGAACGCCTGGAAGGTCGCGAGCACCACGGTGAAATACCGCGTGTACTGCGTGATCTTCCGTTGCCCTGCCTGCCCTTCCTTCTTCAGCGCCTCGAGCTGCGGCGAGACGATCGCCAGCAACTGCATGATGATCGACGCCGAGATGTACGGCATGATCCCCAGCGCGAAGATCGTGAAGCGGGACAGTGCGCCACCCGAGAACATGTTGAACATGCCCAGGATGCCGCCCGCCTGACTCTGGAACAGCTTCGCCAGTTGATCCGGATCGATGCCCGGCACGGGGATGTGCGCGCCGATGCGATAGACGATCAGCGCCAGGAGCAGGAACATCGCTCGCCGGCGCAGATCGCCGAATTTCGCCGTGCTTCGACCGGGTTTTGCAAGACTCGGGCTGTTAGCCAAGTACCTTCTCCGATGAATGCAAGTAACGACGCGCTACGCGTGTCACTCGGCGAACGAACCGCCAGCCGCTTCGATCGCAGCGCGCGCACCCTTGGTGGCGCCCAGACCCTTCACGACGATCTTGCGCTTCAGTTCGCCCGTCGCGATGATCTTTGCGCTCTTCGTCAGCTCGCCGACCAGGCCGGCTTGCTTCAGTGCGAGCAGATCGATTTCATCGACCGGCAGCTTCTCGAGGTCGCCCAGGCGCACTTCACCGACGAATTCCTTCGTCAGCGACGTGAAGCCGCGCTTCGGCAGACGACGTTGCAGCGGCATCTGACCGCCTTCGAAACCGACTTTGTGGAAGCCGCCCGAACGCGATTTCTGACCCTTGTGACCACGGCCAGCCGTCTTGCCGAGGCCCGAACCGATGCCGCGGCCGACGCGACGCTTGGCGTGCTTTGCACCAGCGGCCGGCTTCAGGTTATTCAATTCCATATCAACTCCTTGATCCGTAGGGCCGCTTACGCGATGACCTTAACGAGGTACGAGACCTTGTTGATCATGCCGCGGACCGCCGGCGTATCCTGCAGCTCGCTAACCGAGTTGAGTCGGCGCAGGCCCAGGCCACGCACGGTCGCACGGTGCGATTCGCGGGTCCCGATCAGGCTCTTCACGAGCTGAACCTTGACAGTTTTTTCAGACATGGTGACCACCCGGGCTTAGCCCAAAATATCTTCGACGGACTTGCCGCGCTTCGCCGCGATGTCTGCCGGGGTCGACTGCTTGCGCAGACCGTCCAGCGTGGCGCGAACGAGGTTGTACGGGTTCGTCGAACCGTGGCTCTTCGCCACGACGTTCTGCACGCCCATCACGTCGAACACTGCGCGCATCGGGCCGCCGGCGATCACGCCCGTACCTGCCTTCGCCGGAGCGAGGAGGACTGCGGATGCGCCATGCTTGCCGTGCACTTCGTGCTGCAGCGTGCCGTTCTTGAGCGGCACCTTGAACATGTTGCGGCGAGCCTGTTCCATTGCCTTCTGGACAGCGACCGGCACTTCCTTCGCCTTGCCCTTGCCCATACCGATGCGGCCATCACCATCGCCGACCACGGTCAGTGCGGCGAAGCCGAGAATACGGCCACCCTTCACGACCTTGGTCACGCGATTGACCGAAATCATCTTTTCGCGAAGGCCGTCGTCGCGTTCGTCAGCCTGAACTTTCGCTTGCATCTTTGCCATGACGAATTCCTTCCCTTAGAACTTGAGCCCAGCTTCGCGAGCTGCCTCAGCCAGCGCCTTGACGCGGCCGTGGTAGCGGAAGCCCGAGCGGTCGAAGGCGACGGATTCGATGCCGGCAGCCTTTGCCTTTTCGGCAATACGCTTGCCGATCAGCGTCGCGGCATTAACGTTGCCGCCCTTGCCCGACTTGTCGGCGAGTTCGGCGCGCACTTCTGCTTCGAGCGTCGACGCGCTGGCGAGCACCTTGGTGCCGCAGGGCGAGAACACTTGAGCGTAGATGTGCGTGTTCGTGCGATGCACGGCGAGACGCGCGACCTGCAGCTCAGCGATCTTGATACGCGTCTGGCGAGCGCGGCGCAGGCGAGATTGAGTCTTATCCATGATTGCGCACCCTTACTTCTTCTTCGTTTCTTTGAGGATCACAACCTCGTCGGAATAGCGCACGCCCTTGCCCTTGTAGGGCTCCGGCGGACGGTAACCGCGAACTTCCGCAGCTACTTGACCGACTTGTTGCTTGTTGATCCCCTTGATCACGATTTCGGTTTGCGTCGGAGTTTCAGCCTTGACGCCTTCCGGCATCTGGTGCACCACCGGGTGCGAGAAACCCAGCGACAGGTTCAGCTTGTCGCCTTGCGCTTGCGCACGATAACCGACGCCAACCAGCGTCAGCTTGCGCTCGAAACCCTTGGTCACGCCGTGCACGGCGTTCGCGATGATCGCGCGCATCGTGCCCGACATTGCGTTTGCTTCGCGGCTTTCGTTGACCGGCGCCAGATTCAGCGTGCCGTCGTTGTTCGCCACGTTCACGAGCGGATTCACCGGCTGCGTGATGGTGCCCAGCGGGCCCTTGACGGTGATCGCACCGTCGGCCAGCTTGACTTCCGCGCCTTGCAGCGCGATCGGGCTCTTACCTACTCGAGACATGTTTCTCTCTCCTCGGCTTTAAGCGACGTAGCAGATGACTTCGCCGCCGACGCCGGTAGCGCGCGCCTTGCGGTCGGTCATCACGCCCTTCGGCGTCGAAACGATTGCCACGCCCAGGCCGTTCATGACCTGCGGAATGTCGTTACGACCGCGGTACACGCGCAGACCAGGCTTCGACACGCGCTCGAGGCGTTCGATGACCGGGCGACCTGCGTAGTACTTCAGCGCGATATTCAGTTCGGACTTCGCACCTTCCGCCTTTACGGCGAAATCGTCGATATAACCTTCGTCCTTCAGGACTTGCGCGATTGCAACCTTGACCTTCGACGAGGGCATCGCGACCGATACCTTCTCGACCATCTGCGCGTTGCGGATGCGAGTCAGCATATCGGCGATAGGATCACTCATGCTCATTTACGTTTCTCCTATTACCAGCTCGCCTTGGTCAGGCCAGGAATCTCGCCACGGAATGCGATTTCACGAATCTTGTTGCGCGCGAGGCCGAATTTACGGAACGTGCCACGCGGACGGCCCGTGATCGCGCAGCGGTTACGCTGGCGGGTCGGGTTCGAGTTGCGGGGCAGTTGCTGCAGCTCCAGGCGTGCTTCGTAGCGCTCTTCTTCCGACTTGCTTTGGTCTTCGACGATCGCCTTCAGCGCTTCGCGCTTTGCTGCGAACTTCGCGACCAGGCGGGCGCGCTTCTTTTCACGTTCGATCAGTGCCAGTTTAGCCACGGTAACCTCAGTTTCTGAACGGGAACTTGAAGCTGGCGAGCAGAGCCTTTGCTTCGTCGTCGGTCTTCGCAGTCGTCGTGATGCTGATATTCAGCCCACGCAGTGCGTCGATCTTGTCGTAGTCGATTTCGGGGAAAATGATCTGCTCTTTCACACCGATGTTGTAGTTGCCGCGGCCATCGAAGGCACGACCCGACACGCCGCGGAAGTCACGCACGCGGGGCAGGGCAACGGTCACGAAACGGTCGAGGAATTCGTACATCGCACGGCCGCGCAGCGTCACCATCGCGCCGATGGGATAGCCCTGGCGGATCTTGAAGCCTGCGATTGCCTTGCGTGCCTTCGTGACGACCGGCTTCTGACCGGCGATCTTCGTGAGGTCGCCAACGGCGTTCTCGATGACCTTCTTGTCAGCGATCGCTTCGCCAAGACCCATGTTCAGCGTGATCTTGGTGATGCGCGGCACTTCCATGACCGACTTGTAACCGAACTTCTCGATCAGGCCGGGCACAACCTTTTCTTTGTAAAACTCTTGAAAACGAGCCATTTTTTACTCCGCTGCGTCAGGCGCTCAGTACGGCACCGGTCGTCTTCAGGAAGCGAACCTTCTTGCCTTCCTCGACCTTGATGCCAACACGCGACGCCTTGCCATTCGCGTCGACCAGTGCGACGTTCGAAATATGCAGGGGCATCGTCTTCGCTTCCACGCCGCCCGTCGTACCCTTCATCGGGTTCGGCTTCACATGCTTCTTGACGAGGTTGATACCCTCAACCGTCACATGTTCAGCACCGACAGCCAGCACGACGCCGCGCTTGCCCTTGTCCTTGCCAGTGACGACGATCACTTCGTCACCTTTGCGAATCTTGTTCATCGCGACTCCTTACAGCACTTCCGGCGCCAGCGAAACGATCTTCATGAATCGTTCGCTACGCAGCTCACGCGTCACCGGCCCGAAAATGCGGGTGCCGATCGGCTCAAGCTTGTTATTCAAAAGCACAGCGGCGTTGCCGTCGAACTTGATCAGCGAGCCGTCTTGACGGCGAACACCCTTGGCGGTGCGGACCACCACGGCGTTGTAGATTTCGCCTTTCTTCACGCGCCCGCGCGGCGTTGCTTCTTTGACGGTCACCTTGATGATGTCGCCAATGCCGGCATAACGACGCTTCGAGCCGCCGAGCACCTTGATGCACATGACTTCACGCGCACCCGTGTTGTCGGCTACTTCGAGCCGAGATTCGGTCTGGATCATGGTTTGTCTTTCCCAACTTAATCCGGATGCACCACCATGATGCATACGGTCAGTCTTGGTCCCGTCAGCCAATCGGCTGCTTGGGTTGGAACAGCAGCGACGGCAAACGAAACCCGCCATCGCAATTCGGTGAATCTTTCGGACAGGCTGGCGCCAGTCCGCTTCCCCCACCAACTTCGCCCGCGACGGGGCTCCCATAAAGAGGGAAGACCGGGATTATAACAAATAATCCCGGTCACGCAAGCAAAAACTTTGCGATTTCAAGCACTTCATGGCGAAGTGCCTGTTACTGCCTACTGCTCTGCCCGCTTAGATGACGCGAGCTGCTTCGACGAGGCGCGACACCGTCCAGGCCTTCGTCTTCGAAACAGGACGGGTTTCCTGGATTTCGACGAGATCGCCTTCGTTGCAGGTGTTCGCTTCATCGTGCGCGTGGTACTTCTTCGAACGCACGACATACTTGCCGTAGATCGGGTGCTTGACGCGGTGCTCGATCAGCACGGTGACGGTCTTGTCCATCTTGTTGCTGACGACCCGACCGACCAGCGTCCGCTTCAGCGAGGTTTTCACGCTATCGTTCATTTCTGGTTCGCCTTCTGAGTCATGACGGTCCGCACACGTGCGATGTCGCGACGAACCTTCTTCAGCTGGCTCGTGTTCGTGAGCTGCTGGGTCGCGAGTTGCATGCGCAGGCCGAATTGCGCCTTCAGCAGGTCCGCCAGCTCCTTGTTGAGCGCGGCCTGGTCTTTCTGGAGAAGTTCGGAAGCCTTCATGTTTTCTCCTTAGGCGCCGAGCTGGCGCACGATGAACGCCGTCTTCAGCGGCAGCTTCGCTGCAGCCAGACGGAACGCTTCGCGTGCCAGTTCTTCGGTTACGCCGTCCATTTCATAGAGCATCTTGCCCGGCTGGATCTCGGCGACGTAGTACTCCGGGTTACCCTTACCGTTACCCATACGCACTTCGGCCGGCTTTTGCGAGATCGGCTTGTCCGGGAAGATCCGGATCCAGATGCGGCCGCCACGCTTGATGTGACGCGTCATTGCACGACGCGCTGCTTCAATTTGACGCGCGGTCAAACGGCCGCGACCGATCGCCTTCAGGCCGAATTCACCGAACGACACCGCGTTGCCGCGCGTCGCCTTGCCGGTGTTACGACCCTTCTGCTCTTTGCGATACTTCCTGCGTTTCGGTTGCAGCATCGTTATTCTCCAGTCTTGCCGTCTTCCGGCTTGCCGGCGCCGCGGCGCGGTGCGCCACGACGAGCACCCGGAGCGCCGCCTTCGCCGTCACGGCGCGGACGACGGTCGCCCGGACGCGCATTGCGACGCGGACGCTTGTCTTCGGCTACTTCTTCGACCACCGGCGCGTCATTGCGGCCGAGCGTGTCGCCCTTGTAAACCCAAACCTTGACACCGATGATGCCGTAGGTCGTCTTCGCTTCCGAGGTTGCGTAGTCGATATCGGCGCGCAGCGTGTGAAGGGGCACGCGACCTTCGCGATACCACTCCGTACGAGCGATTTCGATACCGTTCAGACGGCCTGCGCTCATGATCTTGATGCCCTGGGCACCCAGACGCATCGCGTTCTGCATCGCACGCTTCATCGCGCGACGGAACATGATCCGGCGCTCGAGCTGTTGCGTGATCGAGTCAGCGATCAGTTGAGCATCGGTTTCCGGCTTGCGGATCTCTTCGATGTTGACATGAACCGGCACGCCCATGCGGCGTTGCAGTTCCGTCTTCAGCTGTTCGATATCCTCGCCCTTCTTGCCGATGACGACGCCCGGACGCGAGCTGTAAATCGTGATGCGCGCGTTCTTTGCCGGACGCTCGATGACGACCCGACCGACCGAAGCGTTCTTCAGCTTCTTCTTCAGGTATTCACGAACACCGATGTCTTCCTGCAGCATCGCCGCGAAATTGTTGTTGTTCGCGTACCAACGCGAAGCCCAATTGCGGCTGACAGCCAGGCGGAAGCCAGTCGGATGAATTTTCTGTCCCATCGTATGGCTCCTTAATTCCCGACCGTCACAGTGATGTGACAGGATTGCTTCTCGATGCGGTTACCGCGGCCCTTGGCGCGCGCGGTGAAACGCTTGAGCGATGCAGCCTTGTCGACGTAGATGCTCTTGATCTTGAGCTCGTCGATATCGGCGCCTTCGTTGTGCTCCGCATTCGCGATTGCCGACAGCACAACCTTCTTCACGATGCCAGCCGCCTTCTTCGGCGAGAACGTCAGAACGTTCAGCGCCTTGTCGACCGGCAAACCGCGGATCTGGTCAGCCACAAGGCGCGTTTTTTGCGCCGAGATGCGGGCACCGCGATGAATTGCTTTCACTTCCATCTTGATTGCCCCTTATTTCTTGGCCTTCTTGTCGGCTGCGTGACCCTTGAACGTACGGGTCAGTGCGAACTCGCCAAGCTTGTGGCCGACCATGTTTTCCGAGATGTACACCGGAACGTGTTGACGGCCGTTGTGAACAGCGATCGTCAGGCCGATGAAATCCGGCAGAATCGTCGAGCGACGCGACCAGGTCTTGATCGGCTTTTTGTCGCGCGAAGCTGCAGCCGCCTCAACTTTCTTCAGCAAATGGGCGTCGCAGAACGGACCTTTTTTTACAGAACGTGCCATTGCCTACTCCTTAACGCTTGTGACGGCGCTGGACGATCATCGTCGTCGTGCGCTTGTTGCTGCGGGTGCGATAACCCTTGGTCGGCGTGCCCCACGGGCTCACCGGATCGCGACCTGCAGCCGTCTTGCCCTCACCACCACCGTGCGGGTGATCGACCGGGTTCATCGCAACGCCACGCACCGTCGGGCGGATACCGCGCCAGCGGTTCGCGCCAGCCTTGCCGATCTGGCGCAGGCTATGCTCTTCGTTGCCGACTTCACCGATCGTTGCACGGCACTCGATGTGCACGCGGCGGATTTCGCCCGAGCGCAGACGAACCTGCGCGTAGACGCCTTCACGCGCCAGCAGCATGGCCGACGTGCCAGCCGAACGCGCCATTTGCGCGCCCTTGCCCGGCAACATCTCGATGCAGTGGATCGTCGTACCGACCGGAATGTTGCGGATCGGCAGCGTATTGCCTGCACGGATCGGCGCTTCCGAACCCGACATCAGCTGTTGGCCGACGGTCAGGCCCTTCGGGGCGATGATGTAGCGACGTTCGCCGTCAGCGTAGAGCACCAGCGCGATGTTCGCGCTGCGGTTCGGGTCGTACTCGAGACGCTCGACCTTTGCCGGAATGCCATCCTTCGTGCGACGGAAGTCGACGATACGATAGTGATGCTTGTGACCACCGCCCTTATGGCGGGTGGTGATGCGACCGTTGTTGTTACGGCCGGCGGTCGAGCTCTGCGTGTCGAGCAGTGCCGCGTGCGGCTTGCCCTGGTGCAGATCCTTGTTGACCACCTTGACCATCGCGCGGCGACCCGGCGAAGTCGGTTTAACTTTCACGATTGCCATGATTACTTGGCCTCCGCTTCAAAGTTGATTTCCTGGCCGGGCTTCAGGCAAACGTACGCCTTCTTCACGTCCTTGCGACGGCCCATCGAACGGCCGAAGCGCTTTTGCTTGCCCTTCTGAACCAGCACGTTGACCGAATCAACCTCAACCTTGAACAGCAGCTCGACAGCCGCCTTCACTTCCTGCTTCGTGGCATCCGGTGCGACTTCGAACACGACCTGCTCGTTCTTGTCGGCAACCAGCGTCGCCTTTTCGGAAATCACCGGTGCGAGCAGGACCTGCATCAAACGATGATCGTTCTTGCGAATCTCGCTCATGACAGCAACTCCTCGATCTGGGCGACCGCAGCCTTCGTGACCAGCACTTTCTTGAAGTAGATCAGCGACAGCGGGTCAGCGTAGCGCGGCTCGACAATCGCCACGTGCGGCAGGTTGCGCGAAGCCAGGTACAGGTTCTCGTCGACCGTATCCGTGATGATCAGGACGGAGTCGAGACCCATGGTCTTGAATTTGTCGGCCAGCAGCTTGGTCTTCGGCGCTTCGAGGATGATGTCCTCGACGACCGACAGACGGCCTTCACGGGCCAGCTGCGAGAAGATCGAGCAGAGACCTGCGCGATGCATCTTCTTGTTGACCTTGTGCGAGAAGTTCTCTTCCGGCGAGTTCGGGAAGATGCGACCACCGCCACGCCACAACGGGCTCGACGACATACCGGCACGAGCGCGGCCCGTACCCTTCTGACGCCACGGCTTCTTGGTGGTGTGCTTGACTTGCTCACGGTCCTTCTGTGCGCGGTTACCCTGGCGAGCATTCGCCTGGTACGCGACGACGACCTGGTGGATCAGCGCTTCGTTGTAGTCACGACCGAACACGACGTCCGACGCGTTGACCACTGCACCTTCCTGACCATTTTCGTTCAGGAGCTTGAGTTCCATTATTTCGCCCCCTTGGTCTTGACGGCCGGCGTCACGAAAACCTTGCCGCCCTTCGCGCCCGGAATCGCGCCCTTGACGAGCAGCAGCTTGCGCTCTGCGTCGATACGAGCGATTTCGAGGTTCTGCACCGTCACCGTAACGTCACCGAGGTGACCCGTCATGCGCTTACCCGGGAAAACGCGACCCGGATCCTGCGCCATACCGATCGAGCCCGGCACGTTGTGCGAGCGCGAGTTACCGTGCGTGGCACGGCCGGAGGAGAAGTTGTAACGCTTGATCGTACCGGCGTAGCCCTTACCGATCGACACGCCTTGCACGTCGACCTTCTGGCCTACTTCGAAAAGATCTGCACCGACCACGGCGCCATTCGACAGCTCGGCTGCCTTGGCCGCGTCAATGCGGAATTCCTTGAGGATTTCACCGGCTTCGACACCGGCTTTGGCGAGATGACCTGCCAGCGGCTTCGTCACGCGCGATGCGCGGCGGGAGCCGAATGCAACCTGCACGGCCGTGTAGCCGTCGGTTTCAACAGTCTTGATCTGCGTCACGCGGTTGTCCGACACGTCCAGCACGGTGACGGGAATCGAATCCCCTTCAGCCGTGAAGATACGGGTCATGCCAACCTTGCGACCTACGAGTCCAAGGCTCATCATTTTCTCCATTCCCGACTGCGATTGGTCGGGGCTGATTTACAAAATGCCGGGCACGCAAGGCCCGACTTTTTTACGCGAATGCGCGAAAAGCCAAGCAGTATAGCCCGACCCTTCGATTTCCGCAAGCAATACAAAGACTTAGCACCGCCCGGCAAGCCCGGCGGCGCCGGAAGCCTTACTGCAGCTTGATTTCCACGTCGACGCCTGCCGGCAGATCGAGCTTCATCAGCGCGTCAACCGTCTTGTCCGTCGGGTCGACGATGTCCATCAGGCGCTGGTGGGTACGGATTTCGAGCTGATCGCGCGACGTCTTGTTGACGTGCGGCGAACGCAGAATGTCAAAACGCTGAATGCGCGTCGGCAGCGGCACCGGGCCACGGACGATTGCGCCAGTCCGCTTCGCGGTATCGACGATTTCGGCAGCCGATTGATCGATCAGACGATAGTCGAAAGCCTTCAGGCGAATGCGGATTTTCTGTTGCTGCATGACGATTCCTTGAAAAGAGCGAGGCGATCTTGCATCGCCGGACACTAAAAGAACGCGAGACCTGTTGCCTGCGGGGAGCGAGGCGACACGTCCCGAACGGTACTTCCACTGCTAAGCCCGCGATTCTACACGAAAAATCAAAGCGGTGGCGCGCATTTGTCAATACCACGCTGCGCGCACCACAAAAAAACCGGGCGCCAGATCAAACTGGACACCCGGTTTCGACGGCACGACAGCTGCCGTGAGGCGCGAGCCCGTGAAGGGCCCGCGGATCGTCGATGTTACTCGATGATCTTGGCGACGACGCCAGCGCCGACGGTACGGCCGCCTTCGCGGATTGCGAAGCGCAGACCTTCTTCCATCGCGATCGGCGCAATCAGCTTCACCGTGATCGACACGTTGTCGCCCGGCATCACCATTTCCTTGTCCTTCGGCAGCTCGATCGAGCCCGTCACGTCCGTCGTACGGAAGTAGAACTGCGGACGGTAGTTGTTGAAGAACGGCGTGTGGCGACCGCCTTCGTCCTTGCTCAGCACGTACACTTCAGCCGTGAAGTGCGTGTGCGGCGTGATCGAACCCGGCTTCGCCAGAACCTGGCCGCGCTCGACGTCTTCACGCTTCGTGCCGCGCAGCAGGATACCGACGTTGTCGCCCGCCTGACCTTGGTCCAGCAGCTTGCGGAACATTTCAACGCCCGTGCAGGTCGTCTTCACCGTCGGCTTGATACCGACGATTTCGATTTCCTCGCCGACCTTCACGATGCCGCGCTCGACGCGACCCGTCACCACCGTGCCGCGACCCGAGATCGAGAACACGTCTTCCACCGGCATCAGGAACGCGCCGTCAACCGCACGCTCCGGCGTCGGGATGTACGTGTCCAGTGCGTCTGCCAGGTTCATGATCGCCACTTCGCCCAGCTCGCCCGTGTCGCCTTCCAGCGCCAGCTTGGCCGAACCCTTCACGATCGGCGTGTCGTCGCCCGGGAAGTCGTACTTCGACAGGAGTTCGCGAACTTCCATCTCGACCAGCTCGAGCAGTTCAGCGTCGTCCACCATGTCGCACTTGTTCAGGAACACGATGATGTACGGAACGCCAACCTGACGTGCCAGCAGGATGTGCTCGCGCGTTTGCGGCATCGGGCCGTCTGCTGCCGAGCAAACCAGGATCGCGCCGTCCATCTGCGCTGCGCCCGTGATCATGTTCTTCACGTAGTCGGCGTGGCCCGGGCAGTCGACGTGTGCGTAGTGGCGGTTCGCCGTTTCGTACTCGACGTGTGCCGTGTTGATCGTGATGCCGCGCGCCTTTTCTTCCGGTGCCGCGTCGATCTGATCGTAGGCCTTCGCTTCGCCGCCGAACTTCTTCGTCAGCACCGTCGTGATCGCTGCCGTCAGCGTCGTCTTGCCGTGGTCAACGTGACCGATCGTACCAACGTTGACGTGCGGCTTGGTCCGCTCAAACTTTTCTTTTGCCATGATTCTCTTCTTTCAAAAAATATCGGTTGGGTAGCTTCAGATTTACTTCGACTTCGCGCTGATGATCGCGTCAGCAACGTTGCGCGGAGCTTCGGCGTAGTGCTTGAACTCCATCGTGTACGTTGCGCGACCTTGCGTCAGCGAGCGCAGCGACGTCGAGTAACCGAACATTTCCGACAGCGGCACTTCGGCGCGAACGATCTTGCCGCCGCCAACCATGTCTTCCATGCCCTGGACGATACCGCGACGGCCCGACAGGTCGCCCATCACGTTGCCCATGTAGTCTTCCGGCGTCTCGACTTCGACAGCCATCATCGGCTCGAGGACGACCGGGTTCGCCTTGCGCATTGCTTCCTTGAACGCCATCGAACCGGCCATGCGGAACGCATTTTCGTTCGAGTCGACGTCGTGGTACGAACCGAACGTCAGGTGAACCTTCACGTCGACGACCGGGAAGCCGGCCAGCACGCCCGACTTCAGCGTGTCCTGGATACCCTTGTCGACCGCCGGGATGTATTCACGCGGAATCACACCACCCTTGATCTCGTCGAAGAACTCGTAGCCCTTGCCCTGCTCGTTCGGCTCGAGCGTGATGACCGCGTGACCGTACTGGCCGCGACCACCCGACTGCTTGACGAACTTGCCGTCGACGTCCTTCGCCGTCGAACGGATCGTTTCGCGGTATGCAACCTGCGGCTTGCCGACGGTTGCTTCCACGCCGAATTCACGCTTCATCCGGTCGACCAGAATTTCGAGGTGGAGCTCGCCCATGCCCGAAATGATGGTCTGGCCCGATTCTTCGTCGGTCTGCACGCGGAACGACGGGTCTTCCTGCGCCAGACGGTTCAGCGCGAGGCCCATCTTTTCCTGGTCGGCCTTCGTCTTCGGCTCGACGGCCTGCGAAATCACCGGCTCCGGGAACACCATGCGTTCGAGAACGATCGGGTTCGCCGGGTCGCACAGCGTGTCGCCCGTGGTTGCTTCCTTCAGGCCGACCGCAGCGGCGATGTCGCCGGCGCGAACTTCCTTGATTTCTTCGCGCTGGTTCGCGTGCATCTGCAGAATCCGGCCGAGGCGTTCCTTCTTGCCCTTGGTCGAGTTCAGCAGCGTGTCGCCCGAGTTGACGACGCCCGAGTACACACGGAAGAAGATCAGCTGGCCGACGAACGGGTCGGTCATGATCTTGAACGCCAGCGACGAGAACTTCTCTTCGTCCGATGCCTTGCGCTCTGCCGCTTCACCGTTTTCGAGTTCGCCCTTGACCGGCGGAATGTCGACCGGCGACGGCAGGAAGTCGATCACGGCGTCGAGCATGCGCTGCACGCCCTTGTTCTTGAACGCGGTACCGCACAGCATCGGCTGGATTTCGCACGCGATCGTACGGTCGCGCAGCGCCTTGATGATGTCGGCTTCCGGCAGATCGCCTTCTTCCAGGTACTTGTTCATCAGGTCTTCGCTGGCTTCAGCAGCCGCTTCGACCATCTTTTCGCGCCATTCCTTGCAGGTTTCCGCGAGCTCGGCCGGGATGTCGACGTAGTCGAACTTCGTGCCTTGCGACGCTTCGTCCCAAATGATCGCCTTCATCTTGATCAGGTCGACCACGCCCTTGAAGTTTTCTTCCGAGCCGATCGGCACCACGACCGGAACCGGGTTCGCCTTCAGGCGCAGACGGAGCTGGTCGTAGACCTTGAAGAAGTTCGCGCCGGTACGGTCCATCTTGTTGACGAACGCGAGACGGGGCACCTTGTACTTGTTCGCCTGGCGCCACACCGTTTCCGACTGCGGCTGCACGCCGCCCACTGCGCAGTAGACCATGCACGCACCGTCGAGCACGCGCATCGAGCGCTCGACTTCGATCGTGAAGTCGACGTGGCCCGGGGTGTCGATGATGTTGATGCGGTGTTCCGGATAGTTGCCGCCCATGCCCTTCCAGAAGGCCGTGGTTGCAGCGGACGTGATCGTGATGCCACGCTCCTGTTCCTGCTCCATCCAGTCCATCGTTGCTGCGCCGTCGTGGACTTCACCGATCTTGTGGTTCACACCGGTGTAAAACAGAATGCGCTCGGTCGTCGTCGTCTTGCCGGCGTCGATGTGAGCGCTAATACCGATATTGCGGTAGCGCTCGATGGGAGTCTTGCGAGCCACTTTGATCCTCTACTGGGATGACGTGACGCAGCCCTGCTGCATCACGCCTCAACACAAACGGGCGAGGCGCCTGAAAAGCGCACCCGCCCGGAATTTATTTCCGCTACAGCCCAGCCAGGCGCTTAGAAACGGAAATGCGAGAACGCGCGGTTGGCTTCTGCCATGCGGTGAACTTCATCGCGCTTCTTCATCGCGCCGCCACGGCCTTCGGCCGCTTCGGAGAGTTCGCCTGCCAGACGCAGAGCCATCGACTTCTCGCTGCGCTTCTTCGCAGCCTCACGCAGCCAGCGCATCGCCAATGCCATACGACGCGACGGGCGCACTTCGACCGGAACTTGATAGTTGGCACCACCAACGCGGCGGCTCTTCACTTCGACCACCGGCTTCACGTTGTTGAGCGCAACGGTGAACACTTCCAGCGGGTCCTTGCCACCCTTGGTCTGGATCTGTTCGAATGCGCCATAAACGATGCGTTCTGCAACCGACTTCTTGCCGGACAGCATCAGCATGTTCATGAACTTGGCTACATCAACGTTGCCGAACTTCGGATCCGGCAACACTTCCCGCTTGGGGACTTCGCGACGACGCGGCATGATTCTTCCTTTACCTGTTCAGTTGGAGCTGCATCCAGCTCCGCGGCCACCAACAAACCCGATCACATCTTCACGACTAACCAGCTTGGCCGGGTGACCACTTACTCGACAGCACCGGCAATCCGGCACTCCCGCCTTGACCGCCCTGCGGCGATCCCTGATCAAAAACTGCTTACTTGGCAGCCTTTGCACGCTTCGCGCCGTACTTCGAGCGCGCTTGCTTACGGTCCTTGACGCCCTGGGTATCCAGCGAGCCGCGAACCATGTGGTAACGCACACCCGGCAAGTCCTTCACACGGCCGCCGCGGATCAGCACAACCGAGTGTTCCTGCAGGTTGTGGCCTTCACCGCCGATGTACGAAATCACTTCGAAGCCGTTCGTCAGACGAACCTTGGCAACCTTACGGAGTGCCGAGTTCGGCTTCTTCGGCGTCGTCGTGTACACACGGGTGCACACGCCGCGACGCTGGGGGCAGTCCTGCAGGGCCGGGCTCTTGCTCTTCGTCGTTTCCGACTGACGGCCTTTGCGAACCAGTTGGTTGATGGTTGGCATTGTTTATTCCTGAAATTGAACAAAATCTGCACACCGATTTCGGGCAAAGCGAAAATCGGCGCACAGTTGACTTCCGAACCGGCGATACGGGCACGAACCTTCGAACAGCGCTCGACGCGACTCGGCCCACCGAATACCGGAACCCAACATCATATTCCGGAAATACCAACTAAGTCAACGGCTTGCGTGATTTGCCGGGCGCGCGGCCGGTTTACGTCGACGGTTGGGACGGACACGGTCGTGCTGCCCGCGCGCCGCCGTCACGCTTCGATCACGCCGATTCGACGACGTCGATGATCTCGTCGCCGAAGCGTTCGAGCTTGCGCACGCCCATGCCGGGGATATGGCGCAGGTCTTCGATCGTCTCCGGCGCGTTGCGCGCGATTTCGGCGAGCGTCGCGTCGTGGAAGATCACATACGCCGGCACGCCGTCTGACTTCGCGGTTTCCGCGCGCCATGCGCGCAGCGCGTCCCAGCGTGCCCGCTCGCGCGCGCCCATGCCGGCCGTCGGGTCGACGCGCGTGCCGCTGCGGCTGGACGACTGGCGCGAGGAGCGCTGCGGCTTCACGTAGCGGCGCAGCGTCACCTTCTCCTCATTCTTCAGCACCGGCTTCGCGGCCTCGGTCAGCACGAGCGCGCCGAAGCCCCCGTGATCGACGGCCAGATAGCCGTACGCGACCAGTTGCCGGAAAATCGCGCGCCACTCGGGCTCGGACAGCGCCGCGCCGATCCCGAAGGTGCTCAATTGATCATGGCCGCGCTGCAGGACCTTCTCGGTGCGCGCGCCGCGCAGGATCTCGATCAGATGGCTCGCGCCGAAATTGAAGCCGCTCGCGCGCTGCGCGCGGAACACGCACGACAGCGCCATCTGCGCCTCGCGCGTCGCATCCCACGAATCGGGCGGCTCGAGACAGGTATCGCAGTTGCCGCACGGCTCGCTCGCCTCGCCGAAGTAATTCAGCAAGCGCACGCGGCGGCACGAGATCGTCTCGCACAGCCCGAGCAGCGCGTCGAGCTTCGACGTTTGCACGCGCTTGTGCGCGTCGTCCGCATCGGATTCGTCGATCATCTTGCGCTGCTGCACGACGTCGCCGAGGCCGTACGCCATCCACGCGTTCGCCGGCAAACCGTCGCGCCCGGCGCGGCCGGTTTCCTGGTAGTAGCCCTCGACACTCTTCGGCAAATCGAGGTGCGCGACGAAGCGCACGTCGGGTTTGTCGATGCCCATGCCGAACGCGATCGTCGCGCACATCACGACGCCTTCTTCGCGCTGGAACATTTCCTGGTGCTTTTGCCGCACCTCGAACTCCATCCCCGCGTGATACGGCAGCGCGCGCACGCCTTGCGCCTTCAGCCATTCGGCCGTCTCCTCGACCTTGCGGCGCGACAGGCAGTAGACGACGCCCGCGTCGGTCGTGCCGTCCGCGTTCGTGTGTTCGGCGCGGATGAAGTCGAGCAGCTGCGCGCGCGCGTTGTCCTTTTCGACGATCCGGTAGCGGATGTTCGGCCGGTCGAAGCTCGACACGAACACGCGCGCATCGTCGAGCGCGAGACGATGGATGATCTCGTCGCGCGTGATCGCGTCGGCGGTGGCCGTCAGCGCGATGCGCGGCACCGACGGGAAACGCTCGTGCAGCACCGACAGCTGGATGTATTCAGGCCGGAAATCGTGCCCCCACTGCGACACGCAGTGCGCCTCGTCGATCGCGAACAGGCCGATCCTCGCGCGCTCGAGCAGCTCGAGGAAGCGGCCGGTCATCAGACGCTCCGGCGCGACGTACAGCAGATCGATCTCGCCTTCGCGCAGCGCGCGCTCGGTCGCGGCGGCCTCGGCGCCAGAGAGCGTCGAGTTCAGGTACGCGGCGCGCACGCCGACTTCGCGCAGCGCGGCGACCTGGTCCTGCATCAGCGCGATCAGCGGCGACACGACGATGCCGGCGCCCTGCCCGGCCTCGCGGCGCAGCAGCGCGGGAATCTGGTAGCACAGCGACTTGCCGCCGCCCGTCGGCATCAGCACGAGGCAATCGCCGCCGCCGGCGACGTGTTCGACGATCTCGCCCTGCTGGCCGCGAAAGGCGGAATAACCGAAGACTTCGTCGAGGATTTCGAGGGCGCGGGACATGAATGAGAGATAGGACAGCGGAAGGATGACCGCAATTTTAACAACCCGCCCGCACAACGCACGGCGTATCGTGCAACGTCGGCCGATCGGACGGGGTCGCGCGCGCGCATGACGGGCCTGCCCGATCGTGCGGCAAGCCCGTCATGCGCGTGGACGACGGACAAAAAAAACCGCCCGGCGGACCGGGCGGTTTCGACGACAGCGAATAAGGCAACGGGAAGCGGCTCGCGCCGCCCCGCGCTTATTCGGCTGCCGGGTGTTGCGGCTCTTCCGCGGGCGCGCTCGGCGTGCCGAAGTCGAATGCCTCTTCCGCTGCGATCTGGTCGAAACGCTCGCGGTCGGACATCTCCTTCGCCTTGCGTGCCTTGTGGAACGCGAGACCCGTACCGGCCGGAATCAGACGGCCGACGATCACGTTTTCCTTCAGGCCGCGCAGATCGTCGCGCTTGCCCATGATCGCCGCTTCGGTCAGCACGCGGGTCGTTTCCTGGAACGATGCCGCGGAGATGAACGAGTCGGTCGACAGCGACGCCTTCGTGATACCGAGCAGCACGTTGTCGTACGAAGCCGGGCGCTTGCCCTCGGCGATCATGCGATCGTTCTCGTCCAGCATGTCGGAACGCTCGACCTGTTCGCCCGGGATGAAGCGCGTATCGCCGTTGTCGGTGATCTGCACACGACGCAGCATCTGGCGAACGATCACCTCGATGTGCTTGTCGTTGATCTTCACGCCCTGCAGACGGTACACGTCCTGCACTTCGTCGACGATGTAGCGTGACAGCGCCTCGATACCCTGCAGACGCAGGATGTCGTGCGGATCGGCCGGGCCGTCCACGATCATTTCGCCCTTGTTGACGACCTGAGCATCGTGGACCAGCACCTGCTTTTCCTTCGCGATCAGGAACTCGTGCTGATTGCCTTCGAGGTCCGTGATGACGAGACGCTGCTTGCCCTTCGTGTCCTTGCCGAACGACGTCGTGCCGGTGACTTCCGCGAGGATGCCCGCATCCTTCGGCGAACGCGCTTCGAACAGTTCCGCCACCCGCGGCAGACCGCCGGTAATGTCACGCGTCTTCTGCGCTTCGGTCGGGATACGTGCGAGCACTTCACCCACCTGCACTTGCTGACCATCCTTCACGGTGATCAGTGCGCCAACCTGGAAGCCGATCTGCACCGCGTGCTCCGTGCCCGGGATCTTCACTTCCTCGCCGTTCGCGTCGAGCAACTTCACCTGCGGACGCACGCTCTTCGACGCCTGCGAACCGCGGCGCTTCACGTCGATCACGACCAGCGTCGACAGACCGGTCACGTCGTCGATCTGCTTCGCGACGGTCACGCCTTCCTCGACGTTCTCGAACTTCACCGTACCACCGTACTCGGTGATGATCGGACGCGTCATCGGGTCCCACGTCGCCAGCTGCGTGCCGGCCTTGATCGTCGCACCGTCGAGCTGCAGCAGCGTCGCGCCGTACGGGATCTTGTGACGTTCGCGCTCGCGGCCGATATCGTCGGTGATCAGCGCCTCGCCCGAGCGCGAAATGACGATCTGCTCGCCCTTCGCGTTCGTCACGTAGCGCATCGTCGCCGTGAAACGCACGATACCGTTGCTCTTCGCTTCGACCGACGACGCCACTGCCGCACGCGATGCCGCACCACCGATGTGGAACGTACGCATCGTCAGCTGCGTGCCCGGTTCGCCGATCGACTGTGCCGCGATCACGCCGACTGCTTCGCCGACGTTCACCAGCGAGCCGCGGCCGAGGTCGCGGCCGTAGCAGGCCGCGCACAGACCGTAGCGCGTTTCGCAGGTCAGCGGCGTGCGCACGCGCACTTCGTCGATGCCGAGGCGTTCGATTTCCTCGACCGCCGTTTCGTCGAGCAGCGTGCCCGATTCGTACAGCGTTTCCTGCGTTTCCGGATTGACGACGTCCGCCACCGCGACGCGGCCGAGGATACGGTCGCGCAGCGCTTCGACGACTTCACCGCCTTCGACCAGCGCCTTCATCGCGACGCCGTTCGACGTGCCGCAATCGTCCTCGACCACCACCAGATCCTGCGTGACGTCGACGAGACGACGCGTCAGGTAACCCGAGTTCGCGGTCTTCAGTGCCGTATCAGCCAGACCCTTACGTGCACCGTGGGTCGAGATGAAGTACTGCAGCACGTTCAGGCCTTCGCGGAAGTTCGCGGTAATCGGCGTCTCGATAATGGAGCCGTCCGGCTTCGCCATCAGGCCACGCATACCGGCCAGCTGACGAATCTGCACCGCCGAACCCCGGGCGCCCGAGTCGGCCATCATGTAGATCGAGTTGAACGACTCCTGGCGCGTCTCGTTGCCGTCGCGGTCGATCACCGGCTCCGTCGACAGCTGCTCCATCATCGCCTTGCCGACCGCTTCCGACGTTGCCGACCAGATGTCGACCACGTTGTTGTAGCGTTCCTGCGCGGTGACGAGACCCGACATGTACTGACGGTCGTACTCCTTCACCTTCTTCGCGGCGTCGCCGACGATCGTTTCCTTCTGCGGCGGCACGAGCATGTCGTCCACGCAGATCGAAATACCGGCACGCGTCGCGAGACGGAAACCCGACTGCATCAGCTGGTCGGCGAACACGACCGTCGCACGCAGACCGCACTTGCGGAACGCGGTGTTGATCAGGCGCGAGATTTCCTTCTTCTTCAGCGGCTTGTTCAGCACCGAGAACGGCAGGCCGTGCGGCAGGATCTCCGACAGGATCGCGCGGCCGACGGTCGTCGCGTACAGCGAGATCTTCGGCACGAATTGCGGCGCGCCTTCCGACGTGTCCTCGTTGCGGACCATTTCGGTGATCCGCACGTTCACGCGCGATGCGAGCTCGACTTCCTTGTTCTCGTACGCGCGGATCACTTCCGACACGCCGGTGAACGAGAGGCCTTCGCCCTTCGCGTTGACCGCTTCGCGGGTCGCGTAGTACAGACCCAGCACGATATCCTGCGACGGCACGATCGACGGATCGCCGTTGGCCGGGAACAGCACGTTGTTCGACGCCAGCATCAGCGTGCGCGCTTCCATCTGCGCTTCGAGCGACAGCGGCACGTGAACGGCCATCTGGTCACCGTCGAAGTCGGCGTTGAACGCCGCGCAGACGAGCGGGTGCAGCTGGATCGCCTTGCCTTCGATCAGCACCGGCTCGAACGCCTGGATACCGAGACGGTGCAGCGTCGGCGCACGGTTCAGCATCACTGGATGCTCGCGGATCACCTCTTCGAGGATGTCCCACACGACCGGCGTCTGGTTCTCGACTTCCTTCTTCGCAGCCTTGATGGTCGTCGCGACGCCCATCACTTCCAGCTTGTTGAAGATGAACGGCTTGAACAGTTCGAGCGCCATCAGCTTCGGCAGACCGCACTGGTGCAGCTTCAGCGTCGGGCCGACCACGATGACCGAACGGCCCGAGTAGTCGACGCGCTTGCCCAGCAGGTTCTGACGGAAGCGACCGCCCTTACCCTTGATCATGTCGGCGAGCGACTTCAGCGGACGCTTGTTCGCGCCCGTCATCGCCTTGCCGCGACGGCCGTTGTCGAGCAGCGAGTCGACGGCTTCCTGCAGCATCCGCTTTTCGTTGCGGACGATGATTTCAGGCGCCTTCAGCTCGAGCAGACGCTTCAACCGGTTGTTACGGTTGATCACGCGGCGATACAGGTCGTTCAGGTCCGACGTCGCGAAACGGCCGCCGTCCAGCGGCACGAGCGGACGCAGTTCCGGCGGCAGCACCGGCAGCACTTCGAGGATCATCCACTCGGGCTTGATGCCCGAGCGCTGGAATGCCTCGAGGACCTTCAGGCGCTTCGCGTACTTCTTGATCTTCGCTTCCGAGCCGGTGTTCTTCAGCTCGGTGCGCAGCGTCTCGACCTGCTCGTCGATGTTGATCGCGCGCAGCAGCTCACGCACGCCTTCCGCGCCCATCTCGGCACGGAATTCGTCGCCGTATTCCTCGACCTTGTTGTAGTAATCCTCTTCGGTCATGATCTGCCGCGCCTTCAGCGGCGTCATGCCCGGTTCGATCACCACGTACGCTTCGAAGTACAGCACGCGTTCGATGTCGCGCAGCGTCATGTCGAGCACCATGCCCAGACGCGACGGCAGCGACTTCAGGAACCAGATGTGCGCGACCGGCGAGGCCAGCTCGATGTGGCCCATGCGTTCGCGACGCACCTTCGCCAGCGTCACTTCGACGCCGCACTTCTCGCAGATCACGCCGCGGTGCTTCAGGCGCTTGTACTTGCCGCACAGGCACTCGTAGTCCTTGATCGGCCCGAAGATCTTCGCGCAGAACAGACCATCGCGTTCCGGCTTGAACGTACGGTAGTTGATGGTCTCCGGCTTCTTCACTTCGCCGAACGACCACGAACGGATCTTGTCCGGCGAGGCCAGACCGATCTTGATCGCGTCGAAAACTTCTTCCTGTTGGACTTGCTTGAATAGATCGAGCAGAGCTTTCATTGCCTTCTCTCCGTAGTCCGATTAATTGCGGTCGAGATCGATGTCGATACCGAGCGAGCGGATTTCCTTCACCAGCACGTTGAAGGATTCCGGCATGCCTGCATCGATCACGTGATCGCCCTTGACGAGGTTCTCGTAGACCTTCGTCCGGCCGGTCACGTCGTCCGACTTCACCGTCAGCATTTCCTGCAGCACGTAGGACGCGCCGTACGCTTCGAGTGCCCACACTTCCATTTCACCGAAACGCTGACCGCCGAACTGCGCCTTACCACCCAGCGGCTGCTGCGTGACGAGCGAGTACGGGCCCGTCGAACGCGCGTGCATCTTGTCGTCGACAAGGTGGTGCAGCTTCAGGTAGTGCATGTAGCCGAGCGTCACGCGACGTTCGAACTGCTCGCCCGTGCGACCGTCGTACAGGCGGACCTGGTTCTTCGACGGGTTCATGTCGAGCTGTTGCGCGATGTCGTCCGGGAACGCGAGGTCGAGCATCTTGCCCATTTCTTCCTCGGTCGCACCGTCGAACACCGGCGTCGCGAACGGCACGCCTTCGCGCAGGTTCTTCGCGAGTTCGAGGATCTCTTCGTCGGTGAAGCTTTCCAGATCTTCCTGGCGGCCCGACTCGTTGTAGATCTTCGTCAGGAACACGCGCAGTTCCTCGATCTTCGCCTGACGCTGCAGCATTTCGCCGATCCGCCAGCCGAGACCCTTCGCAGCCCAGCCGAGGTGAACTTCGAGCACCTGACCCACGTTCATCCGCGACGGCACGCCGAGCGGGTTCAGCACGACGTCGGCCGGACGGCCGTCGGCCATGTACGGCATGTCTTCGATCGGGACGATCTTCGACACGACACCCTTGTTACCGTGACGGCCTGCCATCTTGTCGCCAGGCTGCAGGCGGCGCTTCACCGCGAGGTACACCTTGACCATCTTCAGCACGCCCGGCGGCAGTTCGTCGCCTTGCGTGAGCTTCTTGCGCTTCTCTTCGAACGCGAGGTCGAACTGGTGACGCTTCTCTTCGATCGAGTTCTTGATCGCTTCGAGCTGCGCCGCTGCTTCGTCGTCCGCGAGGCGGATGTCGAACCAGTGGTAGTGGTCGAGATCTTCCAGGTAAGCCTGGTCGATCTTCGTGCCCTTCGCGAGCTTCTTCGGACCGCCGTTCGCGACCTTGCCCACCAGCATGCGGGCGAGACGCTGGAACGCGTCGCCTTCCACGATGCGCAGCTGGTCGTTCAGGTCGAGACGGTAGCGCTTCAGTTCGTCGTCGATGATCTGTTGCGCACGCTTGTCGCGCTGGATGCCTTCGCGCGTGAACACCTGGACGTCGATCACCGTGCCGCTCATGCCCGACGGCACGCGCAGCGACGTGTCCTTCACATCCGAAGCCTTCTCGCCGAAGATCGCGCGCAGCAGCTTCTCTTCCGGCGTCAGCTGGGTCTCGCCCTTCGGCGTGACCTTGCCGACCAGCACGTCGCCCGCTTCGACTTCAGCACCGATGTACACGATGCCCGATTCGTCGAGACGGCCGAGCTGGACTTCCGCCAGGTTCGAGATGTCGCGCGTGATTTCTTCCGGCCCGAGCTTCGTGTCGCGTGCAACGACGTTCAGCTCTTCGATGTGGATCGACGTGTAGCGATCGTCCGCGACCACTTTCTCCGAGATCAGGATCGAGTCTTCGAAGTTGTAGCCGTTCCACGGCATGAACGCGATCAGCATGTTCTGGCCGAGCGCGAGCTCGCCCAGATCCGTCGAGGCGCCGTCGGCCAGCACGTCGCCGCGCGAGACCTTGTCGCCCATCTTCACGATCGGACGCTGGTTGATGTTCGTGTTCTGGTTCGAACGCGTGTACTTGATCAGGTTGTAGATGTCGACACCGACTTCACCTGCGACCGCTTCGTCGTCGTTCACGCGAATCACGATACGGCCTGCGTCGACGTAGTCGACCACACCGCCGCGGAACGCCTGAACCGTCGTGCCCGAGTCGACCGCACAGGTGCGCTCGATGCCCGTACCGACGACCGGCTTCTCCGGACGCAGACACGGCACGGCCTGACGCTGCATGTTCGAGCCCATCAGTGCACGGTTCGCGTCGTCGTGCTCGAGGAACGGAATCAGCGAAGCTGCCACCGACACGATCTGCGACGGCGCGACGTCCATGTACTGGATGCGATCCGGCGTGACCATCATCGTTTCGCCGGCTTCACGCGACGACACGAGTTCGTCGATCAGCTGGCCGTTCTCGTCGATCGCGGCGTTCGCCTGAGCGATCATGTAGCGCCCTTCCTCGATCGCCGACAGGTAGTCGATCTGGTCGGTCACCTTGCTGTCCACGACCTTGCGGTACGGCGTCTCGAGGAAGCCGTACTCGTTCAGGTGCGCGTACAGTGCGAGCGAGTTGATCAGGCCGATGTTCGGACCTTCCGGCGTTTCGATCGGGCACACGCGGCCATAGTGGGTCGGGTGCACGTCGCGGACTTCGAAGCCTGCGCGCTCGCGCGTCAGACCGCCCGGGCCCAGCGCGGAAACGCGGCGCTTGTGCGTGATTTCCGACAGCGGGTTGGTCTGGTCCATGAACTGCGACAGCTGCGACGAACCGAAGAACTCGCGGATCGCCGACGAAATCGGCTTCGAGTTGATCAGGTCGTGCGGCATCAGGTTTTCGCTTTCGGCCTGGCCGAGGCGCTCCTTCACCGCGCGCTCGACACGCACGAGACCGGCGCGGAACTGGTTTTCCGCCAGTTCGCCGACGCAACGCACGCGGCGGTTGCCGAGGTGGTCGATGTCGTCCACTTCGCCCTTGCCGTTGCGCAGCTCGACGAGGATCTTGATCGTCGCGAGGATGTCGTCGTCCTGCAGCGTCATCGGGCCGACGATTTCGTCACGGCCCACGCGGCGGTTGAACTTCATGCGGCCGACCTTGGACAGGTCGTACGCTTCTTCGCTGTAGAACAGACGGTTGAACAGCGCCTCGACCGCTTCTTCGGTCGGCGGTTCGCCCGGACGCATCATGCGGTAGATCGCGATGCGCGCGGCCGTACGGTCGGTCGTTTCGTCGACGCGCAGCGTCGACGAAATGTACGGACCCTGATCCAGATCGTTCGTGTAGAGCGTCTGGATGTCCTTGATGCCGGCTTCGCGCAGCTTCTCGAGCACGCTTTCCGTGACTTCGTCGTTCGCGCTCGCGATCACTTCCCCGGTGTCGCCGTCAACGACGTTCTTCGCCAGCACGCGGCCGAGCAGATAGTCTTCCGGCACCGAGATGAACTTGGTCTTCGCGGCTTCGAGGTCGCGAATGTGCTTCGCGTTGATCCGCTTGTCCTTCTGGACGATGACCTTGCCGTCGCGATCGGTGATGTCGAAACGCGCGACTTCACCGCGCAGGCGCTCGGGCACGAACTCGAGTTGCGCGCCTTCGTCCATCAGCGTGAAGTTGTCGAACACGAAGAAGTTCGCGAGGATCTGTTCCGGCGTGAGGCCGATGGCCTTCAGCAGGATCGTGACCGGCATCTTGCGGCGACGGTCGACGCGGAAGTACAGGATGTCCTTCGGATCGAATTCGAAGTCGAGCCACGAGCCGCGGTACGGAATGATCCGTGCCGAGAACAGCAGCTTGCCCGAGCTGTGCGTCTTGCCCTTGTCGTGTTCGAAGAACACGCCCGGCGAACGGTGCAGCTGCGAGACGATGACACGCTCGGTGCCGTTGATGACGAACGAGCCCGTCGGCGTCATGAGCGGAATTTCGCCCATGTACACTTCCTGCTCCTTCACTTCCTTGACGACCGGCTTGTTCGGCGATTCCTTGTCGAGGATGACGAGGCGGACCTTCGCGCGCAGCGCCGAGCAGTACGTCAGGCCCCGCTGCTGGCATTCCTTGATGTTGAATGCCGGCGAGGACAGCGCATAGCTCACGAACTCGAGGCGCGCGAAACCGTTGTGCGAAACAATGGGAAATACCGACGTGAACGCGGCCTGCAAGCCTTCGGGCTTGCGTTGCGTTGCCGGCACATCAGCTTGCAGAAACGTGCTGAATGATTCAAGCTGGGTGGCCAGCAAGAACGGAACTTGGTGAACGATGGGGCGCTTCGCGAAACTCTTGCGAATGCGCTTCTTCTCGGTGAAGGAATATTGCATACGATCTCCGAATCACGGCGGGTGCTGTCGAGGCGGGATACCTGGACGTTTCAAACCCGAGTGTTCACCGACTGAGACCCGATGGCCGCCCGATGGCTTGAACGAGCCGAGAAGCTTGGTGGTTGGCCGCTACCAACCGCTGGCTGACGGCAGCGGATGCCTGTGTTGCCCGCTACCCGACCAAACTTGCCTTCTGCAGTCGCTTCAGAAGACAAAGAGAAACGCCAGTCGCGACATCGGCAACGATTTGACGGTTTTCTTTGGCTTCTGGGGCCGATCATTCGGGCTCCCGAAAGAGTGCCAGAATAACGTCCCCACAAAGCACAAAAAGGCCGGCGGTGAAAATACCGCCAGCCTTCGCACAGCGCGTCGAAACTTACTTGACTTCGACCTTCGCGCCTGCTTCTTCCAGCTTCTTCTTGGCTTCTTCAGCAGCAGCCTTGTCGACGCCTTCCTTGACAGCCTTCGGTGCGCCGTCAACGACGTCCTTCGCTTCCTTCAGGCCCAGGCCCGTCAGTTCGCGAACTGCCTTGATGACTGCAACCTTGTTGCTGCCTGCTTCAGTCAGGACGACCGTGAATTCGGTCTTCTCTTCCACAGCAGCGGCTGCGCCGCCTGCCGGGCCAGCGACTGCCACTGCAGCTGCCGACACGCCAAACTTCTCTTCGAACGCCTTGACCAGTTCGTTCAGTTCCAGAACGGTCATCCCTTCGACTGCTGCCAGGATGTCTTCTTTTGCGATTGCCATTTGAAATACTCCTAAATTGAATTCGGATACAGCCAGCGATCAATGACGCTGATGCACGTTCGCTTACGCAGCTTCCGCTTGCTTCTTCTCGGCCAGCGCGGCGAGAGCGCGCGCGAAGCCCGAAACAGGCGATTGCATAACGAACAGCAGCTTCGAGAGCAGTTCTTCGCGGCTCGGGATGCTTGCCAGCGCTTGCACGCCAGCCTTGTCCATCACCTTGCCATCGAACGAACCAGCCTTGATGACCAACTTTTCATTGCCCTTGCTGAAGTCGTTGACGACCTTAGCAGCAGCAATGGCATCTTCCGAGATGCCGTAGATCAGGGGACCAGTCATCTGCTCTGCCAGCGGAGCAAACGGCGTACCTTCGACGGCGCGACGCGCCAGCGTGTTCTTCAACACGCGCAGGTAAACCTGTTGCTCACGCGCTTTCGCGCGCAGCTTGGTCAGATCGCCAACCGCAATTCCACGATACTCAGCCAGCACAACGGTCTGGGCCTTCGCGACTTGCGCGGCAACCTCAGCGACGACGGCTTGCTTGTCTTCTCTATTAAGCGGCACGGTTAGCCTCCAGAAACGATACGTTCGGCTTGCCGATAGGGCTACCTCACGTACCTCGTTCAACAACGGCGTCCGACCTCGTTAGGAGTATTTCCACCTCATGCCGTGAATCGCTTCACGACCTGCGGCTTCACCACTGCAAAACTTTTTCGGGTTCGCCATCTGCGTTGGCTTGAATTAAGGGATCGCCTGCCTGCTGCGTCCCACCAACGGTCTTTGATAACCGGTTGTTCGCCTTGCTGCACGAACAACCGCCCAAAGCCCATTTAGGCCGCCTCGCGAACGAGGCGGCCCGAATACTTGCTTACTGCGCTGCCAGCGTAGCCTGGTCGACGCGCACGCCGACGCCCATCGTGCTCGACAGTGCGATCTTGCGCAGGTAGACGCCCTTGCTCGTTGCCGGCTTGGCCTTCTGCAGCGCTTCGATCAGTGCCGACAGGTTCGAACGCAGTGCGGTCGCTTCGAACGACGCACGGCCGATCGTTGCGTGGATGATACCGGCCTTGTCGACGCGGAATTGCACCTGACCTGCCTTTGCGTTCTTCACTGCCGTCGCGACGTCCGGCGTGACCGTGCCGACCTTCGGGTTCGGCATCAGGCCGCGCGGGCCGAGGATCTGACCGAGCGTACCGACGATACGCATCGTGTCCGGCGAAGCGATCACGATGTCGAAGTCCATCTGGCCAGCCTTGATCTGCTCAGCCAGGTCTTCCATACCGACGATTTCGGCGCCTGCTGCGCGAGCCTGCTCGGCCTTTTCGCCTTGCGCGAACACCGCAACGCGAACCGACTTGCCCGTACCTGCCGGCAGAACGACCGAACCACGAACGACCTGGTCCGACTTCTTCGCATCGATGCCGAGCTGAACTGCGACGTCGATCGACTCGTTGAACTTCGCGCTCGCGCATTCCTTCACGAGTGCCAGTGCGTCTTCGATCGCGTACAGCTTCTGACGATCGACCTTCGCTTCGAATGCCTGACGGCGCTTGGAGATCTTAGCCATTTACACGCCCTCCACGGTGATGCCCATCGAGCGTGCGCTACCAGCGATGGTGCGAACGGCTGCGTCCAGATCAGCTGCCGTAAGGTCCGGCATCTTGGTCTTCGCGATTTCTTCGGCTTGAGCGCGCGTGATCGAACCGACCTTGTCGGTGTGCGGCTTGCTCGAGCCCTTGTCCACCTTCGCCGCCTTCTTGATCAGGACGGTCGCCGGCGGCGTCTTCATCACGAACGTGAAGCTCTTGTCAGCGAATGCCGTGATGACCACCGGCACCGGCAGACCCGGCTCCATGCCTTGAGTCTGCGCGTTGAACGCCTTGCAGAACTCCATGATGTTCAGGCCGCGCTGGCCCAGTGCCGGACCGACCGGCGGCGACGGGTTGGCTTTACCTGCAGGGATCTGCAGCTTGATAAAGCCGACAATCTTCTTTGCCATTTGAAAACCTCGTTGGAACGCCAGGCGGCGTTCGGTGAGTGATAACGCGCGTTCGCCGCTGGCTACTGACGCTCCTCAACGGCCATGACGCGGGCCGTAAGCGCGAAGGTGGGCAGCCTGGGCTGCCCACCGAATCGGGATCAAACTTTTTCGACCTGGCCGAACTCGAGCTCGACCGGAGTGGACCGGCCAAAGATCGTGACCGATACACGCACGCGCGACTTCTCGTAGTTGACTTCCTCGACGGTGCCGTTGAAGTCCGTAAACGGGCCTTCCTTGACACGCACCATCTCGCCAACTTCGAACAGGGTCTTCGGACGCGGCTTTTCCACGCCTTCCTGCATCTGCGACATGATCTTTTCGACTTCCTTCGGGGAAATCGGGGTCGGGCGGTTGCGCGCACCGCCGACGAAACCGGTGACCTTCGCGGTGTTCTTCACGAGGTGCCACGTTTCGTCCGTCATTTCCATTTCCACCAGCACGTAGCCGGGGAAAAAACGACGCTCGGTCACTGCCTTGTGACCGCCTTTGACTTCGACCACTTCTTCGGTCGGAACGAGTATCTGACCGAACTTGTCCTGCATGCCGGCACGTTCGATGCGCTCTTGAAGCGCACGCTGCACGCTCTTCTCCATGCCGGAGTAGGCGTGCACGACGTACCAACGCTTTCCGCTCGGGGATGCCGGAGTATCGCTCATATCATTTCCAACCCAGAATCGCCGAGAAAATCACCCATTCGATCGATTTGTCACTCAACCAGAGGAAAATCGCCATCACGAGCACGAAACCGAACACGACGAGTGTGGTTTGCGTTGCTTCCTTGCGGGTGGGCCAAACGACCTTGCGGACTTCCTTGTACGAATCCTTGGCAAAGGCGATGAGGCTCTTGCCAGGTGCGGACATCAGACCGACGGCCACGCCGGCGATGATACCTACCGCCAATGCGGCACCGCGGACATACCACTGCTGGTTGGCCAGCCAGAAGAAGCCCACGAATCCGGCCAAGACCAGCAATACGCCCAGGGCCAGCATCAGCTTATCGCCGGAGGTATTTACAGTTTCGACGGATGGATTCGCCATAACACCTTAAAACAAATGCCACGTGTGACACGTGGCGATTTTTGGCAGGGGCAGAGGGAATCGAACCCCCAACCTTCGGTTTTGGAGACCGACGCTCTGCCAGTTGAGCTATACCCCTAAACCATGTTGGGGCCGGCTGCTGCCAACCCCAAAACTGTCGATCAACGAATAACTGGCTTACTCGATGATCTTGGCGACGACGCCAGCGCCGACGGTACGGCCACCTTCGCGGATTGCGAAGCGCAGACCTTCTTCCATCGCGATCGGCGCAATCAGCTTCACCGTGATCGACACGTTGTCGCCCGGCATCACCATTTCCTTGTCCTTCGGCAGCTCGATCGAGCCCGTCACGTCCGTCGTACGGAAGTAGAACTGCGGACGGTAGTTGTTGAAGAACGGCGTGTGACGGCCGCCTTCGTCCTTGCTCAGCACGTACACTTCAGCCGTGAAGTGCGTGTGCGGCGTGATCGAACCCGGCTTCGCCAGAACCTGGCCGCGCTCCACGTCTTCACGCTTCGTGCCGCGCAGCAGGATACCGACGTTGTCGCCTGCCTGACCCTGGTCCAGCAGCTTGCGGAACATTTCAACGCCCGTGCAGGTCGTCTTCACCGTCGGCTTGATACCGACGATTTCGATTTCCTCGCCGACCTTCACGATGCCGCGCTCGACGCGACCCGTCACCACCGTGCCGCGACCCGAGATCGAGAACACGTCTTCCACCGGCATCAGGAACGCGCCGTCAACCGCACGCTCCGGCGTCGGGATGTACGTGTCCAGTGCGTCTGCCAGGTTCATGATCGCCACTTCGCCCAGCTCGCCCGTGTCGCCTTCCAGCGCCAGCTTGGCCGAACCCTTCACGATCGGCGTGTCGTCGCCCGGGAAGTCGTACTTCGACAGGAGTTCGCGAACTTCCATCTCGACCAGCTCGAGCAGTTCAGCGTCGTCCACCATGTCGCACTTGTTCAGGAACACGATGATGTACGGAACGCCAACCTGACGTGCCAGCAGGATGTGCTCGCGCGTTTGCGGCATCGGGCCGTCTGCTGCCGAGCAAACCAGGATCGCGCCGTCCATCTGCGCTGCGCCCGTGATCATGTTCTTCACGTAGTCGGCGTGGCCCGGGCAGTCGACGTGTGCGTAGTGGCGGTTCGCCGTTTCGTACTCGACGTGTGCCGTGTTGATCGTGATGCCGCGCGCCTTTTCTTCCGGTGCCGCGTCGATCTGGTCGTAGGCCTTCGCTTCGCCGCCGAACTTCTTCGTCAGCACCGTCGTGATCGCTGCCGTCAGCGTCGTCTTGCCGTGGTCAACGTGACCGATCGTACCAACGTTGACGTGCGGCTTGGTCCGCTCAAACTTTTCCTTGGCCATTTTCAACTCCCGAAAGGAATTTCACATGTTGCGCCGCGCGCAAACAGACACTGACTTTTTACTGCTGGTGCCCATGGGCAGGATCGAACTGCCGACCTCTCCCTTACCAAGGGAGTGCTCTACCACTGAGCCACATGGGCATGTAACGCTTCAACTTCGCGGACTGGAGCGGGTGAAGGGAATCGAACCCTCGTCGTAAGCTTGGAAGGCTTCTGCTCTACCATTGAGCTACACCCGCACGGGCCACTAACGATTCCCTACCGCTCTCTGCGCTGATGTTCTGGTGGAGGAGGTTGGATTCGAACCAACGTAGGCGTAAGCCAACAGATTTACAGTCTGCCCCCTTTAGCCACTCGGGCACCCCTCCGTAGAGAACTGACGATTATGGGGGTGCATCACACTCTTGTCAAGCACATCCGGAAGATTATTTTCATTTTCTTCCAAGGCACCAGACCGACACACCCGACACCCGCACTCGCCCGGCTAAAGGCAAGCTCGAGAGGATCGCCATCGGCGTCCACATCTTCGTCAGACCCCGTCTTCAGCAGCGATTTGCATCTTTGCTGAAAACGAAAGACCGCCATCATACGACCTCCTGCCCGGAATGCCAAGCAGGTAGACGAAAAAATTTCGCAATTTCCATGCCGGGCAATTGGAACGGCGTCGGTTGGAATGTTTGGCGGCGGTTCGGATGTCGTGGAGACGGGCTCGACATAATGCTCTTCGTTGTGCTGGAGCTGGGATCGCAGATCCGCTGTTGCTCGCGCACGCTACGAAGCGCGTGATCTCCGCACGACGGCGGACGCGCTCTTCGTCGGCGATGGCTGGGGCGCGTTATAAGCAGCCCCCCAGTGCCCGTGCAGCCATAGTTGGCTGTATGGCGACCGTTAGGACGGTCGCCATACGCCGATCGAGCTGAAAATGCCTCCGGCTAGGCCACTCCCGGTCGGCGCAATCGAGTAATAGCAGGCGCCCAAGGCACAAAACATCGGCAGCACAACTTCGCCCCGACCTACACGTGCCCACCGTGCACGCTCTTACGCGCCACCCTGGCCGCCCTCAAGTGACGATGTCGTGGACACGCCACCGGGCCGCCCATGCTGCACGGACTGAGACCACCAGGTCGCGGCCGGCCAAGCCCTAAATCTTGACGGAACGGACCGCAGCTGCGGCTCGTCGCCGGAGGGAGATATCGGAAATCGGCCGCAGTTCATTGCAGTACGCGTCCGGATATCGCGGGGTGTGGTGCACCATCGCTGGAAGCGATAGATGTCCAGCGGGCCGATAACCCGTTCGATTTCCGAGGAGCTACCGACCGCCCGAGGGACGCACTCAAGCGGCACCATGCTCTGGCGGGCAGCACAAGATTAACCCGCAGTTCGGACTGCCGAAGTGACTATAGGGAGCAGGTACCCGGGAGGGTGTACTGCTTAGCGCTGTGCCTACAGGCATCCGTTCTCGGCCTGTCGATGCGTCGTCCGCTGGGGCGGCTGATCGATATATGTAGGCAGGGGACCTCGGGCGACACGCTGGCAGCAGAGCTTACTACCAAGTCACGAAGGCATAAGACTTTTCCGTCGCGCCAATGCAAAAACCCCCGCCTTTCGGGCGGGGGTTCTTGGCTTAGGGAGCCTGACGATTACCTACTTTCACACGGGAATCCGCACTATCATCGGCGTAGAGTCGTTTCACGGTCCTGTTCGGGATGGGAAGGGGTGGGACCGACTCGCTATGGTCATCAGGCAAAGAGGGTTGTTCTGCTGGCATGGCCAACAGAACCAATCTTGGAAGAAGCAGTAATCTTGAGTTGTGTGTATCACACACGAGAATCCAACATGTCGCTCTGGATCGCGGCCAGTGCTTTCGCACGGCGCCGATCTACAAGGCAGACTTGTTATAGGATCAAGCCTTACGGGCAATTAGTATCAGTTAGCTGAACGCATTACTGCGCTTACACACCTGACCTATCAACGTCCTGGTCTCGAACGACCCTTCAAGGGGATCTAGTCCCCAGGGATATCTCATCTTAAGGCGAGTTTCCCGCTTAGATGCTTTCAGCGGTTATCTCTTCCGAACATAGCTACCCGGCGATGCCACTGGCGTGACAACCGGTACACCAGAGGTTCGTCCACTCCGGTCCTCTCGTACTAGGAGCAGCCCCCTTCAAATATCCAACGCCCACGGCAGATAGGGACCAAACTGTCTCACGACGTTTTAAACCCAGCTCACGTACCTCTTTAAATGGCGAACAGCCATACCCTTGGGACCGGCTACAGCCCCAGGATGAGATGAGCCGACATCGAGGTGCCAAACACCGCCGTCGATATGAACTCTTGGGCGGTATCAGCCTGTTATCCCCAGAGTACCTTTTATCCGTTGAGCGATGGCCCTTCCATACAGAACCACCGGATCACTATGACCTGCTTTCGCACCTGCTCGACTTGTCGGTCTCGCAGTTAAGCACGCTTATGCCATTGCACTATCAGCACGATTTCCGACCGTACCTAGCGTACCTTCGTACTCCTCCGTTACGCTTTGGGAGGAGACCGCCCCAGTCAAACTGCCTACCATGCACTGTCCCCGACCCGGATCACGGGCCAAGGTTAGAACCTCAAACAAACCAGGGTGGTATTTCAAGGACGGCTCCACCGAAACTAGCGTTCCGGTTTCATAGCCTCCCACCTATCCTACACAGATCGGTTCAAAGTCCAATGCAAAGCTACAGTAAAGGTTCATGGGGTCTTTCCGTCTAGCCGCGGGTAGATTGCATCATCACAAACACTTCAACTTCGCTGAGTCTCGGGAGGAGACAGTGTGGCCATCGTTACGCCATTCGTGCAGGTCGGAACTTACCCGACAAGGAATTTCGCTACCTTAGGACCGTTATAGTTACGGCCGCCGTTTACCGGGACTTCAATCAAGAGCTTGCACCCCATCATTTAATCTTCCGGCACCGGGCAGGCGTCACACCCTATACGTCCACTTTCGTGTTTGCAGAGTGCTGTGTTTTTATTAAACAGTCGCAGCCACCAGTTTATTGCAACCCCTTCACCCTCCTGGCGCAGGCCAGTCAAGCTACAAGGGCGTACCTTATCCCGAAGTTACGGTACCAATTTGCCGAGTTCCTTCTCCCGAGTTCTCTCAAGCGCCTTAGAATACTCATCTCGCCCACCTGTGTCGGTTTGCGGTACGGTCATCGTTAGACTGAAGCTTAGAGGCTTTTCTTGGAACCACTTCCAATTGCTTCGCTCCCGAAGGAGCTCGCGCCACACCCTTGAATTACGCACCCGGATTTGCCTAAGTGCCTTCTCCAATGCAGCGACCGGGACTTCCAACACCCGGACAACCTTCCGCGATCCGTCCCCCCATCGCATCTAACAATGGTGCAGGAATATTGACCTGCTTCCCATCAGCTACGCATTTCTGCCTCGCCTTAGGGGCCGACTCACCCTACGCCGATGAACGTTGCGTAGGAAACCTTGGGCTTACGGCGAGGGGGCCTTTCACCCCCTTTATCGCTACTCATGTCAGCATTCGCACTTCCGATACCTCCAGCACCCTTTACAAGGCACCTTCGCAGGCTTACGGAACGCTCTCCTACCATGCGAGCAAAGCTCGCATCCGCAGCTTCGGTATATAGCTTAGCCCCGTTACATCTTCCGCGCAGGACGACTCGATCAGTGAGCTATTACGCTTTCTTTAAAGGGTGGCTGCTTCTAAGCCAACCTCCTGACTGTTTTAGCCTTCCCACTTCGTTTCCCACTTAGCTATATTTGGGGACCTTAGCTGGCGGTCTGGGTTGTTTCCCTCTTGACACCGGACGTTAGCACCCGATGTCTGTCTCCCGTGATTGCACTCTTCGGTATTCGGAGTTTGCTATGGCGGGGTAATCTGCAATAGACCCCCCAACCATGACAGTGCTCTACCCCCGAAGGTGAGACACGAGGCACTACCTAAATAGTTTTCGGAGAGAACCAGCTATTTCCAGGTTTGTTTAGCCTTTCACCCCTATCCACAGCTCATCCCCTAACTTTTCAACGTTAGTGGGTTCGGACCTCCAGTACGTGTTACCGCACCTTCATCCTGGCCATGGATAGATCACCTGGTTTCGGGTCTACGCCCAGCAACTGAACGCCCTATTCGGACTCGCTTTCGCTACGCCTGCCCTATACGGTTAAGCTTGCTACTGAACGTAAGTCGCTGACCCATTATACAAAAGGTACGCCGTCACCCCTTACGAGGCTCCGACTGTTTGTATGCATGCGGTTTCAGGATCTATTTCACTCCCCTCCCGGGGTTCTTTTCGCCTTTCCCTCACGGTACTGGTTCACTATCGGTCGATCACGAGTATTTAGCCTTGGAGGATGGTCCCCCCATCTTCAGACAGGATTTCACGTGTCCCGCCCTACTTGTCGCACACCTAGTTCTTTCATACTGTTTTCGCCTACAGGGCTATCACCTGCTATGGCCGCACTTTCCAGAGCGTTCGGCTAACAATACAAATAAAGAGTGCAAGGCTCATCCCATTTCGCTCGCCACTACTTTGGGAATCTCGGTTGATTTCTTTTCCTGCGGTTACTTAGATGTTTCAGTTCACCGCGTTCGCTTCTCTGGACCTATGTATTTAGTCCAGGATGACCCAAAAGGGCCGGGTTTCCCCATTCGGACATCTACGGATCAAAGCTCGTTTGCCAGCTCCCCGTAGCTTTTCGCAGGCTACCGCGTCCTTCATCGCCTGTGATCGCCAAGGCATCCACCACATGCACTTGTTCGCTTGACCCTATAACGAGTCTGTCTCGTTACAGGTTGAGTTCTCGCGTTGTGCCGTATTCCAATTGAGCCGAACATGAAGTTCGAATCATCTTGAGATACATCGATACAATCACAACCCGGATAGTTTTCACGTCCATCTCAAGACGCTTCCGCTATCCAAATTACTTACTTCTTCCAGATTGTTAAAGAACGACAGCCGATATGGTGTTACTCATATCACTCTGACTGGCTCAATCGCCAATGGCAAAAGCTCGACGCGTCGAACGCTTGTCATTGAGGATTGGTGGAGGCAGACGGGATCGAACCGACGACCCCCTGCTTGCAAAGCAGGTGCTCTCCCAGCTGAGCTATGCCCCCATGAGTACAGATGCCTCAGGTATTTCAGCCGGTCGGCTTGGGGTACTCGTAAGCGCTAAAGCGCTAACGATCACCGACACGTCAGACAATGGTGGGTCTGGTTGGATTCGAACCAACGACCCCCGCCTTATCAAGACGGTGCTCTAACCGACTGAGCTACAGACCCCTGAGTCTGTCTTTAAATTTACAGCCGATAAGCGTGAGCGCTCAATTTTGCGAGAAGCTCTGGAAAGGAGGTGATCCAGCCGCACCTTCCGATACGGCTACCTTGTTACGACTTCACCCCAGTCATGAATCCTACCGTGGTGACCGTCCTCCTTGCGGTTAGACTAGCCACTTCTGGTAAAACCCACTCCCATGGTGTGACGGGCGGTGTGTACAAGACCCGGGAACGTATTCACCGCGGCATGCTGATCCGCGATTACTAGCGATTCCAGCTTCATGCACTCGAGTTGCAGAGTGCAATCCGGACTACGATCGGTTTTCTGGGATTAGCTCCCCCTCGCGGGTTGGCAACCCTCTGTTCCGACCATTGTATGACGTGTGAAGCCCTACCCATAAGGGCCATGAGGACTTGACGTCATCCCCACCTTCCTCCGGTTTGTCACCGGCAGTCTCCTTAGAGTGCTCTTGCGTAGCAACTAAGGACAAGGGTTGCGCTCGTTGCGGGACTTAACCCAACATCTCACGACACGAGCTGACGACAGCCATGCAGCACCTGTGCGCCGGTTCTCTTTCGAGCACTCCCGAATCTCTTCAGGATTCCGACCATGTCAAGGGTAGGTAAGGTTTTTCGCGTTGCATCGAATTAATCCACATCATCCACCGCTTGTGCGGGTCCCCGTCAATTCCTTTGAGTTTTAATCTTGCGACCGTACTCCCCAGGCGGTCAACTTCACGCGTTAGCTACGTTACTAAGGAAATGAATCCCCAACAACTAGTTGACATCGTTTAGGGCGTGGACTACCAGGGTATCTAATCCTGTTTGCTCCCCACGCTTTCGTGCATGAGCGTCAGTATTGGCCCAGGGGGCTGCCTTCGCCATCGGTATTCCTCCACATCTCTACGCATTTCACTGCTACACGTGGAATTCTACCCCCCTCTGCCATACTCTAGCCTGCCAGTCACCAATGCAGTTCCCAGGTTGAGCCCGGGGATTTCACATCGGTCTTAGCAAACCGCCTGCGCACGCTTTACGCCCAGTAATTCCGATTAACGCTTGCACCCTACGTATTACCGCGGCTGCTGGCACGTAGTTAGCCGGTGCTTATTCTTCCGGTACCGTCATCCCCCGACTGTATTAGAGCCAAGGATTTCTTTCCGGACAAAAGTGCTTTACAACCCGAAGGCCTTCTTCACACACGCGGCATTGCTGGATCAGGCTTTCGCCCATTGTCCAAAATTCCCCACTGCTGCCTCCCGTAGGAGTCTGGGCCGTGTCTCAGTCCCAGTGTGGCTGGTCGTCCTCTCAGACCAGCTACTGATCGTCGCCTTGGTAGGCCTTTACCCCACCAACTAGCTAATCAGCCATCGGCCAACCCTATAGCGCGAGGCCCGAAGGTCCCCCGCTTTCATCCATAGATCGTATGCGGTATTAATCCGGCTTTCGCCGGGCTATCCCCCACTACAGGACATGTTCCGATGTATTACTCACCCGTTCGCCACTCGCCACCAGGTGCAAGCACCCGTGCTGCCGTTCGACTTGCATGTGTAAGGCATGCCGCCAGCGTTCAATCTGAGCCAGGATCAAACTCTTCAGTTTAAACCTGTTACTGTTTTCGGTTCCGTTAAGAACCGGTCGCTCACTCAAAGCTGACAGGTATATGAATCTCTTCATAAACCTGACTTACTTTAGTGTGAGACTCTTGATACTTTCGCTTTCTGACCCGAAGATCAGCTCGCTTCCATCAAGCGCCCACACTTATCGGCTGTTAATTTTTAAAGAGCATTTCTGCGAGGAACTTCGCGTTCCTCAGCAGCGCTGCGTTTTCAGCAGCAGAGAAGCGAGATTATGAACCGTCTTTCTTCACTCGTCAACAACTTTTTGAACTGCTTCGTTGTGACGGTGAGGGGTTCAGCTTCGTGTGCGTTCGGGTCGTTACAACCGCCCCAACCGCACCGCTTCCCTTCTTCTCCCGCGCCGCGTTTCCGGTAGCGCGAAAGAGGCGTGATTCTATGCACCCGCCTCTCGCAATGCAACCCCTTTGTGAAAATATTTTGAAAAAGCCCCGCACGCTGCCGCGTGCGGGGCTCAGGTTAGACCGGCAATACCTCGGCGCCGCGTCGTTTTCTATATAGATAGAGTAGGTGCAGGCAACTCAGTTACCGGCCACCGCCGCCCGCAATTGCTCCAACGGCACGGCGTCGGCCATCGCCGTGTAGCCGGCGTCGCTCGGATGAATCCCGTCGCCGCTGTCATAGCGGCGCTGCAGCACGCTCGGGCGCGCCGGGTCGCGCAACGCCGCATCGAAGTCCACCACTCCGTCGAACCCGCCGCCGCTGCGGATCCACCGGTTCACCTCCAGCCGGGTCGCCTCGCGCGCCGCGGGCAGCGCGGCCGGCGTCAGCGTCGCGCCGAAAACCTTCACGCCCCGGCGATGCGCGGCGTCGATCAACCGCCGATATCCGTCGATCAACGACGCGGCCGTAACCTGAGTGTGCGGGCTGTCGCAGTCGAGCCCCGCACGCGCCGGCATCGCCGCGAAGTTGATGTCGTTGATGCCGATCAGCACGATCGCTGCCTTCACGCCCGAGCGCGACAGCGCATCGCGCTCGTACCGTGCCGCCAGCGACGTGCCGTAGCACGCGGAATCGCTCAGCAACCGGTTGCCGCTGATGCCGAGATTCACGACGCCGACCGAATCCGAGCCCGCAGCCGCCAGCCTGCGCGCGAGCGCATCCGGCCAGCGGTGGTTGCGGTTCAGGCTCGAGCGCAGCCCGTCGGTAATCGAATCGCCGATCGCCGCGACGCTGGCCCGTGCGGAGCCGTCCTCGACGGCCAGTTCCGTCACCCACGCGTACTGCGTGAAGCGGGTTCGGAACGCGCGAGCGTCGGCGTCGGTTACGTAGTCGCCGGGCGACGACACGTAGTTGACCTGGTTCGACACCCGGTGCCACACCGTCATCCGCTGGCGCGCGCCCATCTGCAAACTGATCGCATACGGTCGCCCGGACGTCACGTCGATAGTCACCGGATCGCTTTCGAGTTCCTGGCCCGGCGCGAGCGTCACCGCCGCCCGTCCGCCGAAGCGCACCGCGGCTGCACCACCCGCAAGCGCCGCACCGTCGCCCGCCGGCGCCAGGCTCGCCGCGTCGATCTGGAGCGGCGCATGCCCGTACGCGTTGCTCACGCGGATTCGCGCGGCCCGCCCCGATACCGTCGGGTAGACGATCTGCCGGACCGTACGACCGGCCACGTCCGGCGCGCGGTAGAGCGGCGGCGGCGCAGCGAGGTCGGGGATCGGCTGCAACGCGGTCGCCCACGCGGCAACCCATCCGCCCGGTGCGGCGGACGCCGCAACCGGCGACAGGAATACGGACGCGCCCACCAGCGCCGCGACGAAACCACTTCGAAATGACATCGGCGAAATCCTCTTCGGAAAGCGGGAATTGTGCCGCAGAACCGGCTCCCGTCACGCAGCGCACCATAAATCGGACGCAATCCCCTCTCGCCGCGACACCTGTCGTTTACCCGCATCTCGCCGTGAATCCATGCAAAATATATTAACCGACCGGTCGGTTGGTTTATACTTTGCGCACAATCAACCGGACGAGAATCTCCGCCATGTACACGCAATCCCTCGACATCCCCGGCAACGTCGCGCCGCTCGACGCCGCAGCCGAGTCACCCGAGCAAGCGCGGTTCGACGCGGTCATGGCCGCGGACGGCAAGGTCGAACCGCAGGACTGGATGCCCGACGCCTATCGCAAGACGCTGATCCGGCAAATCTCGCAGCATGCGCACTCGGAAGTCGTCGGCATGCTGCCGGAAGGCAACTGGATCTCGCGCGCGCCGAGCCTGAAGCGCAAGGCGATCCTGCTCGCGAAAGTACAGGACGAAGCCGGCCACGGCCTTTATCTATATAGCGCGGTCGAAACGCTCGGCGTGTCGCGCGAATCGCTGATCGACGCGCTGCACGCCGGCAAGGCGAAATATTCGAGCATCTTCAACTACCCGACGCCGACCTGGGCCGACGTCGGCGTGATCGGCTGGCTCGTCGACGGCGCCGCGATCATGAACCAGATTCCGCTGTGCCGCTGCACCTACGGCCCGTATGCGCGCGCCATGATCCGCGTGTGCAAGGAGGAATCGTTCCATCAGCGGCAGGGCTTCGATGCCCTGCTGTCGATGATGAAGGGCACCGACGCGCAGCGCGCGATGGTTCAGCAGGCGGTGGACCGCTGGTGGTGGCCGGTGCTGATGATGTTCGGCCCGAGCGATGCCGATTCGGTCCACAGCAACCAGTCCGCGAAGTGGGGCATCAAGCGGATCTCGAACGACGACCTGCGGCAGAAGTTCGTCGACGCGACCGTCGAGCAGGCCAAGGTGCTCGGCGTCACGCTGCCCGACCCCGACCTCAAGTGGAACGACGCGCGCGGCCACTACGACTACGGCGCGATCGACTGGGATGAATTCTGGCGCGTCGTCAACGGCGACGGCCCGTGCAACAAGGAACGCCTCGCGACCCGCGTGAAGGCGCACGCGGACGGCGCATGGGTGCGCGAAGCCGCGCTCGCGCACGAAGCGAAGCGCCGCGCCCGCGCCGAACAGCACGCCGCCTGAGCGGCACCATCGAATACAGGATTCAGGAGAGAGTGATGAACAAGGAATGGCCGATCTGGGAAGTGTTCGTGCGCAGCAAGCAGGGGCTCGACCACAAGCATTGCGGCAGCCTGCACGCGGCAGACGCGTCGATGGCGCTGCGCATGGCGCGCGACGTCTACACGCGCCGCCAGGAAGGCGTGAGCATCTGGGTGGTGCCGTCGTCGGCCATCACCGCGTCGGATCCGGCCGAAAAGGCCGAGCTGTTCGAACCGGCGGGCGACAAGATCTACCGCCATCCGACGTTCTACACGCTGCCCGACGAAGTCAACCACATGTAACGCCCGCGCCATGACGATCACGCCCGAACACCTCTCCTACGTGCTGCGCCTCGCGGACAATGCGCTGATCCTCGGTCAGCGCAACGCCGAATGGTGCGGCCACGGCCCGATCCTCGAGGAAGACATCGCGCTCACCAACATGAGTCTCGACCTGATCGGCCAGGCCCGCATGCTGTACACGCACGCAGCCGAGCTCGAGTGCCAGCTCAACGGCGCGGCGAAGACGGAGGACGATTACGCGTACTTCCGCACCGAACGCGAGTTCGCGAACTTCACGCTCGTCGAGCTGCCGCACTACGGCCCGCTCGCCGGCACCGCGCACGCCGACAAGGACTACGCGGTGACGATCGTGCGCAACTTCCTCTACACGACGCTGATGCTGCACGTGTGGACCGCGCTCGAAACCTCGACGGACGCGCAACTCGCGGCGATCGCCGCGAAATCGGTGAAGGAGACGCGCTATCACGTGCAGCACGCGCGCGAATGGCTGGTGCGCCTCGGCGACGGCACCGACGAATCGCATCGCCGCGCCCAGGCCGCGCTCGACTATCTGCTGCCGTACACGCGCGAGTTCTTCGTCGCGGACGCGATCGACGCCGCCGCCGTCGCCCAGGGCCTCGGCCCGGCCGCGGCCGCGCTCGAGACCGCGTGGCGCGCGGACGTGGACGATACGCTCGCCGAAGCGACGCTCGTGCCGCCCGCGCCCGTGCAGCACGTGACGACCGGCAAGCACGGCGAGCACTCGGAGCACATGGGCTACCTGCTCGCCGAAATGCAGAGCCTCGCGCGCCAGCATCCCGGCGCGAGCTGGTAAGCGGCCGCCGCGACCCACCGAACGGAGCCCGACGATGTCCGCCCAGACTGCCGCCCCCGCCCATGCCGACGCCGCGCCCGCCGCGCAGCGCGACGATCCGTTGCTCGCACGCGCGTGGGACGTGCTCGAGGCCGTGCCCGATCCCGAAATCCCGGTCGTATCGATTCGCGAGCTCGGCATCCTGCGCGACGTCCGCCGCGCGCACGATGGCCTGCTCGAGGTCGTGATCACGCCGACCTACTCGGGCTGCCCGGCGATGTCGCAAATCGCCGAGGACATCGCGGCCGCGCTGCAGGCGGCCGGCCTGCCGCCGCACCGGATCGAGACGGTGCTCGCGCCCGCCTGGACGACCGACTGGATCACGCAGGAAGCGCGCGACAAGCTGCGCGCGTACGGCATTGCGCCGCCCGTCGGCCAGTGCGGCAGCGCCGCGCCGCGCGAGCAGGTCGTGCGCTTCGTGCCGCGTCCCGTCGCAGCGCCCGTGTGCCCGCGCTGCGGCTCCGCGCGCACCGAACGACTCGCGCAATTTGCGTCCACGGCCTGCAAGGCGCTGTATCGCTGCGTCGACTGCCGCGAACCCTTCGACTACTTCAAACCTTACTGATCATGGCGACCCCGCAATTCCACCCGCTGCGTATCCGCGACGTGCGCCCCGAAACCGCCGACGCCGTCACCGTCTCGTTCGACGTGCCGCCCGAGCTGCGCGACGCGTACCGCTTCACGCAGGGCCAGTTCGTCACGCTGAAGACGCACATCGACGGCGAGGAAACGCGCCGTTCGTATTCGATCTGCGTCGGCACGACCGACTACGACCGCGACGGCGAACTGCGCATCGGCATCAAGCGGGTGCGCGGCGGCCGCTTCTCGAACTTCGCGTTCGACACGCTGAAGCCGGGCCACACGATCGACGTGATGACGCCGGACGGCCGCTTCTTCACGCACCTGAACGCCGACCACGGCAAGCAGTACGTCGCGTTCTCGGGCGGCTCTGGCATCACGCCGGTGCTGGCCATCGTGAAGACCACGCTCGAGCTCGAGCCGCGCAGCACGTTCACGCTGATCTACGGCAACCGCAGCGTCGACGCGATCATGTTCGCGGAAGAGCTGGAGGACCTGAAGAACCGCTTCATGAACCGCTTCGTGCTGTATCACGTGCTGTCGGACGATCAGCAGGACGTCGAGCTGTTCAACGGCGTGCTCGACCAGGCGAAATGCGCGCAATTCCTCGCGACGCTGATGCCGGCCGACGCGATCGACGAAGCGTTCATCTGCGGCCCCGCACCGATGATGGATGCGGCCGAGGCCGCGCTGAAGGCCGCCGGCGTGTCGCCGGAGAAGGTGCACGTCGAGCGCTTCGGCACGCCGCTGCCGCAAGCCGGCGCGCCGGTCGTCGAGATCACCGAGCAGACGCCGGCCGCGGACCTCGAAATCGTCCTCGACGGCAAGAAGCGCAAGCTGCGCTTGCCGTACGAAGGCGTGAGCCTTCTCGACGTGGGGCTGCGCGCGGGCCTCGCGCTGCCGTACGCGTGCAAGGGCGGCGTGTGCTGCACGTGCCGCGCGAAGGTGGTCGAAGGCGAGGTGCGGATGGACAAGAACTACACGCTCGACGAGCGCGAAGTGAAGGACGGCTTCGTGCTGACGTGCCAGTGTCATCCGGTCAGCGACAAGGTCGTCGTGAGTTTCGACGAGCGTTGAGCGGCGTCGCACCGGCGCGCCGCGCCGGTTTCTCGCCGTCACACATCTCGCTTACACTAGGGGCCGCCGGCCGGTCGGACGTCGCAACGTCCGGCCGGCCGGCGGTTTTCTTTTGTTGACCACAGGCCGATGAGTACCATTCACGTGATTCAAGGCGGCAGCGCCGCCGAGTCGCTGCGCGACGCGCTCGCGCAAGCGGGACGCGACGAGCTCGTCGTCGGATTGCTCGACGATCTCGCGGTCGGCCCCTTGCAGGGCGTCGACGAGACGCCGGACACGCGCGCCGCGTTCTGGCAGCACGTGCTAGGCGACCAGATTCCCGACTGGCACGCGCAGATCGAAGCCGAGCTGGCCCGGCTCGACGCGCTCGCGGCGGACTCCGGCCAGGTGGTCGTCTGGCATGCGCCGAGCGTCGGCGACAAGCTGCTGCTGCGCCGCGTCGCCTATCATCTGCGCAACGTGCCGCAGCGGCTGAACGAAGTGCGGATGTCGCCGGCCGATCTCGATGCACCGGCCCGCGCGGCGCTGACGCGCACCGATCAGGCGTGCGCGACCGGGATGTTCCCGCCGGCGGCGTTCGCCCGCAAACGCCCGGTGGCCGCGCCGATCTCGGTGCTGCGCATCGGCCGGCTCGCGCTCGAATGGCAGGAGGCGAAGCACCTGAACGCGGAATTGCGCTACTGGGTCAGCAACACGATCAAGAGCGGGCACTACACCGACCTCGACGCGCTGATCCTCGCGCATGCCGAAGCCGGCTGGCTGCCCGCGCGACGGCTCGTCGGCAGCATCATGGCCGGCGCCGACCGCGGCGGGCTGTTCGTCAGCGATTCGATCGCGTGGTGGCGCTGCCGCGAACTGGCGGCAGCCGGCCGCCTCGAGCTGCAGGACGACGCGCCGGCCGCCCTCTCTTCCACGCAGGTGCGCGCGGCAGCGTCCGCCCGCTAACGTCCCTGCATCTCCCTCTTTCGTCCCCTTTCGCATTCCACCATGGCCCGTACCCGAGCGCCCGACCACGAATCCCAGCGCGAGCAGATCCTCGATCTCGCCGCCGAGAAGTTTGCGCAGACGAGCTATCCGAGCACGTCGATGTCCGATCTGGCGACCGCGAGCGGCACGTCGAAGGCCCGCCTCTATCACTACTACGAGAGCAAGGAAGCGATCCTGTTCGACCTGCTCGACCGCTACACGAAGCGGCTGATGCTGATCATCGCCGAGGTCGAAGGCGCGAGCCAGCGGCGCGGGCTCAGCGAGCGCGACGCATTCGCCGAGCTCGTGCGCGCGTTCCTCGCCGAGTATGAGACGTCGCACAGCCGCCACGTGGCGCTGCTCAACGACGTCAAGTATCTGGAGGACGCACAGCGCGAGATCGTGCTCGATCGCCAGCGCGATATCGTCGCGGCGTTCGCGCGCCAGCTCGCACGCGCCTATCCCGACCGGATCTCGAAGGAAAACCAGACGTCGGTCACGATGATGGTGTTCGGGATGATCAACTGGACCTTCACGTGGCTGAAGCCCGGCGGCCGCCTGCGCTACCGCGACTTCGCCGAACAGGTGATCGACCTGATGGAGCGCGGGCTGTCCGGCACGGCATGATTGCCGCGCAGCAGCATGCGTTGCGCGGCCGTCACACTGCGACAGGCGGCCGCGCGTTTCATATGACGAATTTTTAACCCGTTAAAAATCAAATAGATAGGCGGTGAACTAAGCGGATTTAGAATTCCCCCTCGGCACGAACACGGCGAAATACGGGTTTTCCCCAACCCACTCAGGTAGAATGCTGCTGCGTCGCACAAGTCGCTTGTGCAGCTACACACTGAGGAACCCACGATGAACACGCAATCCGACCGCCGTGCCGATGCTGTCGGCAACGCCGGGACTGCGCCGGTTCTCGTCAGGGAACTGGCTTCCAAAGACCGTGAGCGCATGCTCACTCACTTTCTCTCGCTCGACGAAGAGGACCGCCTGCTGCGCTTCGGCCAGATGGTGCCCGACCACGTGATCGAGAACTATGTCCGTACGATCGATTTCGGTCGCGATACCGTATTCGGCGTGTTCGACCATGCGCTCGAACTGATCGGCGTCGGCCATCTGGCGTACTTGCCGGCCGACGGCGACAAGCGCACGGCCGAATTCGGCGTGTCGGTGCTGGAACGCGCGCGCGGTTGCGGCGTCGGCTCGAAGCTGTTCGAGCGCGCGGCGATCCGCAGCCGCAATACCCACGTGACGATGCTGTACATGCATTGCCTGTCGCGCAACGCGACGATGATGCACATCGCGAAGAAATCGGGGATGCGGATCGAATATGCCTACGGCGAAGCCGATGCATATCTGTCGCTGCCGCCGGCCGACCACTCGACGATCCTCGCCGAGATGCTGCAGGAGCAGGCCGCGGTGTTCGACTATGCGCTGAAGCGCCAGGCGCACCGCACGTCGAAGTTCATCGAATCGATGATGCCCGCCGCGCTGACGGCGTAACGCATCGGCCGGTCGCGCCGCCCTGCCGGGCTGCGCGGCCGGCACACTTCCCCACTTCATCCGCGCGCTAGCGCACCGACCGGATCGGCAACGCGGTCGTCTCCTTGAAGCATTCGAGCGAGAAGCTCGTCTTCACGTCGATCACCGACGGATGGTGCAGCAGATGCTCCTGCACGAAGCGGGAGAAATGCGCCATGTCCTCGACCTGCACCCGCAGCAGGTAATCCATGTCGCCCGTCATCGCATGGCACGCCACCACCTCCGGCCAGGTCTGCACCGCCGCGCGGAACAGCTCCGCGTGGGTCGCGCCCGCGCGCGCCGACGTCTCGTCGCCGCGGGCCGGCGCCAGGCCGCCGCGCTTCTCGAGCCGCACGCTGACGTACGCGAGCAGGTCGAGCCCGAGCTTCTGCGGGTCGAGCAGCGCGACGTAGCCGGTGATCACCCCGATCTCCTCGAGCCGCCGGATTCGCCGCAGGCACGGGCTCGGCGACAGGTTCACGCGCTCGGCGAGCTCCTGATTCGACAGGCGGCCGTTTTCCTGAAGGATCGCGAGAATCCGCCGATCGATGGCGTCCAATTCGACGAGCGCCATTTTCTGCCCTCCGTTCGTGATATTGAGGCTGGAAATTGCGCCATCGTAGGCACCCGCGATTAAGTTCGCAAGTTTTCGCTCGTGGCTGCCCGCTACACTCTGTCGCAGGTATCGATCGCGTTGTGCGCGCCCGCGGCGCGCCGCGTTCGACGTGAACCGGGCCAGCGCCCCGCATCGCCCGGCCGATCGCCAAGCAGACAGGAGACAAGGCATGCAGATCCCCAACTGGGACAACCCCGTCGGTACCGACGGCTTCGAATTCATCGAATACACGGCGCCGGATCCGAAAGCGCTCGGACAGTTGTTCGAGCGGATGGGTTTCACCGCGATCGCGCGCCATCGCCACAAGGACGTGACGGTCTACCGTCAGGGCGACATCAACTTCATCATCAACGCCGAGCCGGATTCGTTCGCGCAGCGCTTCGCGCGCCTGCACGGCCCGTCGATCTGCGCGATCGCGTTCCGCGTGCAGGACGCCGCGAAAGCGTACCGGCACGCGCTCGAACTCGGCGCGTGGGGCTTCGACAACAAGACGGGTCCGATGGAGCTGAACATTCCGGCAATCAAGGGCATCGGCGATTCGCTGATCTATTTCGTCGACCGCTGGCGCGGCAAGAACGGCGCGCAGCCGGGCGCGATCGGCGACATCAGCATCTATGACGTCGACTTCGAGCCGATTCCCGGTGCCAACCCGAACCCGGTCGGCCACGGCCTCACTTATATCGACCACCTGACGCACAACGTGCATCGCGGCCGCATGCAGGAATGGGCGGAATTCTACGAACGCCTGTTCAACTTCCGCGAAGTGCGTTACTTCGACATCGAAGGCAAGGTCACCGGCGTGAAGTCGAAGGCGATGACGTCGCCGTGCGGCAAGATCCGGATCCCGATCAACGAGGAAGGCTCGGACACGGCCGGCCAGATCCAGGAATATTTGGACGCGTACCACGGCGAAGGCATCCAGCACATCGCGCTCGGCACGAACGACATCTACGGCGCCGTCGACGGGCTGCGCGGCAAGGGCGTGAAGCTGCTCGACACGATCGATACGTATTACGAGCTGGTCGATCGTCGCGTGCCGAACCACGGCGAATCGCTGGACGAACTGAAGAAGCGCAAGATCCTGATCGACGGCGCGCGCGACGACCTGCTGCTGCAGATCTTCACCGAGAACCAGATCGGCCCGATCTTCTTCGAGATCATCCAGCGCAAGGGCAATCAGGGCTTCGGCGAAGGCAACTTCAAGGCGTTGTTCGAATCGATCGAGCTCGATCAGATCCGTCGCGGCGTGGTGCAGGACAAAGCCTGACGCACCGGCCTCCTGCCCCGCGTCCGCACAGGAAAAAGGGCGGGAATCTTGCGATTCCCGCCCTTTTGTCGTCTTGCTCCAGCGGCGCGGCCGGACGGCCGCGCGAGCGGATCAACGCGCGTTCGCCTTACGTGCGGCGCGCGCCGCGGCCGGCTGCGCATCGGCGTCCTGCTGCGGCGCGACGTGGCGCAGCTGCGCGCCGACGCTCGCCAGTGCGCTCGCACCTTGCGCGCGCACCGGGCCGGTCATCGCGAAAAAGGCCGCGGACACGATCAGGAAACTCTGGATATGGCGTGTGTTCATTGCACCTCCTTTAAAACTGCCGGCGCCTCCCCGGTTGCACCGGAGCAAACCGACGCGGCCGGGCACCTCCGGCAGGCCCACAAGATTAACGGCGTTTGCACGAAGATGGGGACGGCTTTACATGCTTTTACATGATGTAACGCAATGCCGCGTGCAACTTCATTGCCTTGCGGCGGCACGGCCGGCGCTGGGCGGCGGGTTTATCCCAGTGCTACCATCACTTAAAACCGGCCAATATGCCGGCCACTGCCGACACGTTCACAAGACGTCGACGCAATCGAAGCTTTGGTGATCCCAAACTGGGTGGAGGAGACTGTTAATGAATGCCCCGCTAGACGCAGGCCAACGCGCGTCGCTTGAAGCCGCGCTGAAGTCCGTCACGCTTGACGACAAATACACGCTCGAACGCGGCCGCGCGTACATGAGCGGCATCCAGGCGCTCGTCCGGCTGCCGATGCTACAGCAGGAACGCGACCGCGCCGCCGGCCTGAACACGGCCGGCTTCATCTCCGGCTACCGCGGCTCGCCGCTCGGCGGCCTCGACCTCTCGCTCTGGAAGGCCAAGCAGCATCTCGCCGCGCACCAGATCGTGTTCCAGCCCGGCCTGAACGAAGATCTCGCCGCCACCGCCGTGTGGGGCTCCCAGCAGGTGAACCTGTACCCCGGCGCGAAGTACGACGGCGTATTCGGCATGTGGTACGGCAAAGGCCCGGGCGTCGACCGCACCGGCGACGTGTTCAAGCATGCGAACTCGGCCGGCTCGTCCGCGCACGGCGGCGTGCTCGTGCTCGCCGGCGACGATCACGCCGCGAAATCCTCGACGCTCGCGCATCAGTCGGAACACATCTTCAAGGCCTGCGGGCTGCCGGTGCTGTTTCCGTCCAACGTGCAGGAATATCTCGACTTCGGCCTGCACGGCTGGGCGATGAGCCGCTACTCGGGGCTGTGGGTCGCGCTCAAGTGCGTGACGGACGTCGTCGAATCGTCGGCATCGGTCGACATCGACCCGCATCGCACCGACATCGTGCTGCCGACCGACTTCGTGCTGCCGGAAGGCGGCCTGAACATCCGCTGGCCGGACCCGCCGCTCGTGCAGGAAGCGCGGTTGCTCGACTACAAGTGGTACGCGGCGCTCGCGTACGTGCGCGCGAACAAGCTCGATCGGATCGAGATCGACTCGCCGAATGCCCGCTTCGGGATCATGACGGCCGGCAAGGCCTACCTCGACGTGCGTCAGGCGCTGACCGACCTCGGCCTCGACGACGACACCTGCGCGCGGATCGGCATCCGCCTGTACAAGGTCGGCTGTGTGTGGCCACTCGAAGCGCAGGGCGCGCAGGCGTTCGCGCGCGGCCTCGACGAAATCCTGGTCGTCGAGGAAAAGCGCCAGATCCTCGAATACGCGATCAAGGAAGAGCTGTACAACTGGCCCGACGCGCAGCGCCCGCGCGTGTTCGGCAAGTTCGACGAAAAGGACGGCGCCGGCGGCGAATGGTCGGTGCCGATGGGCAACTGGCTGCTGCCCGCGCATTACGAGCTGTCGCCCGCGATCATCGCGAAGGCGATCGCGACGCGCCTCGACAAGTTCGAGCTGCCGTCCGACGTGCGCGCGCGCATCGCCGCGCGGCTCGCGGTGATCAACGCGAAGGAAATGGCGCTCGCGAAGCCGCACGTGCAGACCGAACGCAAGCCGTGGTTCTGCTCGGGCTGCCCGCACAACACGTCGACCAACGTGCCGGAAGGCTCGCGCGCGATCGCCGGGATCGGCTGCCATTACATGACGGTCTGGATGGACCGCAACACGAGCACCTTCAGCCAGATGGGCGGCGAAGGCGTGCCGTGGATCGGCCAGGCGCCGTTTACCGACGAGAAGCACGTGTTCGCGAACCTCGGCGACGGCACCTACTTCCACTCGGGCCTGCTGGCGGTGCGCGCGGCGATCTCGTCGAAGGCGAACATCACCTACAAGATCCTCTACAACGACGCGGTCGCGATGACGGGCGGCCAGCCGGTCGACGGCGTGCTGACGGTGCCGCAGATCACGCACCAGCTCGCGTCCGAAGGCGCGAAGCGGATCGTGATCGTCACCGACGAGCCGGAAAAGTACGACAGCCAGAAGGCGCTGCTCGCGCCCGGCGTGACGGTCCATCACCGCGACCAGCTCGACGACGTGCAGCGCGAGTTGCGCGAGATCGCAGGCACGACGATCCTGATCTACGACCAGACCTGCGCGACCGAGAAGCGCCGTCGCCGCAAGCGCGGCACGTATCCCGACCCGGCGAAGCGCGTCGTGATCAACGATGCGGTATGCGAAGGCTGCGGCGACTGCTCGGTGAAGTCGAACTGCCTGTCGGTCGAGCCGCTCGAAACGGAATTCGGCACGAAGCGCCAGATCAATCAGTCGAGCTGCAACAAGGATTTCTCCTGTGTGAAGGGGTTCTGCCCGAGCTTCGTCACGGTCGAAGGCGGCCAGTTGAAGAAGCCGAAGGCGGTGGCCGTCGACGGCGGCGCGCTGCCGCCGATCCCGGAGCCGGCGCTGCCGGCGATCGACCGCGCCTACGGCGTGCTCGTGACCGGCGTGGGCGGCACCGGCGTCGTCACGATCGGCGCACTGCTCGGGATGGCCGCGCACCTGGAGAACAAGGGCGTGACCGTGCTCGACGTCACCGGCCTCGCGCAGAAGGGCGGCGCGGTGATGAGCCATGTGCAGATCTCGCATGCGCCGACCGACATCCATGCGACGCGGATCGCGATGGGCGAGGCCGACCTCGTGATCGGCTGCGACGCGATCGTCACGGCCGGCGACGAATGCACGTCGCGGATGCGGCGCGATGCGACGCGCGTCGTCGTGAACAGCGCGCAAACGCCGACCGCCGAGTTCATCAAGAACCCGAACTGGACGTTCCCGGGCTTGTCGGCCGAGAACGACATTCGCGCGGCGGCCGGCGAAGCCGTCGACTTCATCGACGCCAACCGCTTCGCGGTCGCGCTGCTCGGCGATGCGATCTACACGAACCCGTTCGTGCTCGGCTACGCGTGGCAGAAAGGCTGGCTGCCGCTCACGCTCGCGTCGCTCGAACGGGCGATCGAGCTGAACGCGGTGTCGGTCGAGAAGAACCGCGCCGCATTCGACTGGGGCCGCCGCGCGGCGCACGACCTGGCGAGCGTGAAGCAGGCGGCCGCCGGCGCCGCGGGCGCCGCGCAACGCGCCACCGTGATCGCGCTGCACACGAAGAAGGCGGTCGATGCGCTGATCGCGAAGCGCGTGGAGTTCCTCACCGCTTACCAGAACGCCGCATATGCGGCGCGCTATGCGGCCTTCGTCGACAAGGTGCGCGCGGCCGAACGGGCGCTTGCCGACGGCGACGCCGCGCAGGAGCCGCTGACCGAAGCAGTCGCGCGCAACCTGTTCAAGCTGATGGCGTACAAGGACGAATACGAGGTCGCGCGCCTGCAGTCCGATCCGGCGTTCGTCGCGCGTCTGTCGTCGCAGTTCGAAGGCGACTGGAAGCTGAAATTCCACCTCGCGCCACCGCTGTTCGCGAAGAAGGACGCGCACGGCCATCTCGTGAAGAAGGCGTACGGCCCGTGGATGCTGTCGGCGTTCCGCCTGCTCGCGAAGGCGAAGTTCCTGCGCGGCACCGGCCTCGATCCGTTCGGACGCACCGAGGAGCGCCGCACCGAGCGCGCGCTGATCGGCGAGTACGAGGCGCTGATCGACGAAGTGCTGGGCCGGCTGAACGCGGCCAACCGCCCGCTCGCGCTCGAGCTGGCCGCGCTGCCGGACGGCATCCGCGGGTTCGGCCACGTGAAGGAGAACAACCTGCGCGCGGTGCGCCAGAAGTGGGATGCGCTGCTGGCGAAGTGGCGCTCACCGGCCGGCGGGCAGTCGCACCAGCAGGTCGCGTAACGGCAGGTGGCGGGCGGTCGCGCCGCCCGCCGCCCGCCGTTGCAATAGCGCCGGTTCGCAGCAAAAGCGCGAAAAAAGCCACGGAACCTGCATTCCGTGGCTTTTTCCATTGCGCGGCGCGCATAAGCGCGCCGGCGACCTTACTTCGTGTTCGCGTTCGCGGCGGCCACGGCGGTCATGTTGATGATCCGGCGCACGGTCGCAGCCGGCGTCAGGATGTGAACCGGCTTCGCGGCGCCGAGCAGGAACGGGCCGACCGTCACGCCGTCCCCGCCGACCATCTTCAGCAGGTTGTACGCGATGTTCGCCGCTTCGACGTTCGGCATGATCAGCAGGTTCGCTTCGCCCGACAGCGTGGTGCCCGGGAACGCAGCCTTGCGGACCGCTTCGGACAGCGCCGCATCGCCATGCATTTCGCCATCGACCTCGAGGTTCGGCGCACGCTCGTTGATCAGCCGGCGGGCTTCGGCCATCCGGCGCGACGACGCCGACGGCGCGCTGCCGAAGTTCGAGTTCGACAGCAGTGCGGCCTTCGGCGTGATGCCGAAGCGCTCGATCTCGCCGGCCGCCTGGATCGTCATGTCGGCGAGCTGCTCGGCGCTCGGCAGCTCGTTCACGTAGGTGTCGCACATGAACAGGTTGCGGCCCGGCAGCATCAGCAGGTTCATCGCCGCGAAATGCTCGGCGCCCTTCGCACGGCCCAGCACCTGCTCGATGAACTTCAGGTGCGTGTGGAACGTGTCGATCATCCCGCAGATCATCCCGTCCGCGTCGCCCAGATGCACGAGCATCGCGCCGATCAGCGTGTTGAACTTGCGCAGCGCCGCCTTCGCGACTTCCGGCGTCACGCCGTCGCGCGCGCCGATCTCGTGGTACGCCTGCCAGTAGCGCTGGTAGCGCGTATCGTCTTCCGGATTCACGATCTCGAAATCGACGCCGGCCTTCAGCTTCGAGCCGATCTTCTCGAGGCGCATCTCGACGACCGACGGCCGGCCGATGATGACCGGCTTCGCGATCTTCTCGAGCAGCACGAATTGCGCGGCACGCAGCACGCGCTCGTCCTCGCCCTCGGCGAACACGATGCGCGCTTCCTTCTTCTTCGCGGTCGCGAACACCGGACGCATCACCATGCCGGTGCGGTAGACGGTCGTGCCGAGTTGCTCGCGGTAGGCGTCCATGTCCTCGATCGGACGGGTCGCGACGCCCGAATCCATCGCGGCCTGCGCGACGGCCGGCGCGATCTTGATGATCAGGCGCGGATCGAACGGCTTCGGAATCAGGTATTCCGGCCCGAACTCGAGCGAGTGGCCTTCATATGCCTTCGCGACTTCCTCGCTCTGGTCGGTTTCCTCGGCCAGTTCGGCGATCGCGCGCACGCATGCGAGCTTCATTTCCTCGGTGATCGTCGTCGCGCCGACGTCCAGCGCGCCGCGGAAGATGAACGGGAAGCACAGCACGTTGTTGACCTGGTTCGGATAGTCCGAACGGCCGGTCGCGACGATCGCGTCCGGGCGCACGGCCTTCGCGTCTTCCGGGCGGATTTCCGGCTCCGGGTTCGCCAGTGCGAGGATCAGCGGCCGGTCGCCCATCGTCTTGACCATGTCCTGCTTCAGCACGCCCGCGCTCGAGCAGCCGAGGAACACGTCCGCGCCGACGATCGCATCGGCGAGCGTGCGCGCGTCGGTGGTCGCCGCATAGCGCTGCTTCGACGGATCGAGATTGCCGCGCCCTTCGTAGATCACGCCCTTCGAGTCGGCCACCAGGATGTTCGTCTTCGTCAGGCCGAGCTTCACGAGCAGGTCCAGACACGCGATCGCGGCCGCGCCGGCGCCCGAGCACACGAGTTTCACGTCGGCGAGCTTCTTGCCGACGACCTTCAGGCCGTTCAGGATCGCGGCCGACGCGATGATCGCGGTGCCGTGCTGGTCGTCGTGGAAGACCGGAATCTTCATGCGCTCGCGCAGCTTCTGCTCGATGTAGAAGCATTCGGGCGCCTTGATGTCCTCGAGGTTGATGCCGCCGAGCGTCGGCTCGAGCATCGCGATCGCCTCGACCAGCTTGTCGGGGTCCGATTCGGACAGTTCGATGTCGAACACGTCGATGCCCGCGAACTTCTTGAACAGGCAGCCCTTGCCCTCCATCACCGGCTTGGCGGCCAGCGGGCCGATGTTGCCGAGGCCGAGCACGGCCGTGCCGTTCGTCACGACGCCGACCAGGTTGCCGCGCGACGTGTATTTCTGCGCGTCGAGCGGATCGGCGTGGATCGCCTCGCACGCGGCGGCGACGCCCGGCGAGTAAGCGAGCGACAGATCGAGCTGGTTCGACAGCGGCTTGGTCGGCGTGACCGAAATCTTGCCGGGCTTCGGGTTCAGGTGATAAGCGAGAGCGGCCTGCTTCAGTTGTTCGTCCATGATTGACCTGCGAGAGACATGCGAATATTGACGGTTCAGTACACAGCACCAGCGGCCGCATCTGCGTGAATCGAAGAGGTAGTCGACTGCGAGACGGCCCGCGGCACGCCCGGTCGGCGCGCCATCGAACCTCGGCGGGTGGCAACGGGAAAGTACAAAGTACTGAACGATTTCCAAGGGGCGACTAGTGTACACCCGCGCATGCGCCGTGTTGGTGCGCCGCCGCATATGCACCGTCGATGGACGTTCGATCGGTCCCCGGTTGATCCGGCGGCGTCGGCCGCCCGCCCGAACCCGCGAATTCCGCCGAAAACCGGCCTGAATCGGGTAAAATAGCGGGCTACGCGCGCAGCGAAACGATCGGTGTTCCGGTCGTGCCCCGGCCCTTTGGGCAGGTTCCCCTTGCTGCGCCATCGGGCGCGCGCCCGCTCTTCGCTCATCACCCAAGGAATGCCCATGACAGGCTACGATCGTCAGTCGATCTCGGATACGACCGCCAAAATCCTGCTGGAAGTGCAGGCGGTGCACTTCAACGCCGAAAAACCGTTCATCTTCACGTCCGGGTGGGCAAGCCCCGTCTACATCGACTGCCGCAAGCTGATTTCGTATCCGCGCGTGCGCCGTGCGCTGATGGAAATGGCGGAAACGACGATCATGCGCGACGTCGGCTTCGAGCAGATCGACTCGGTGGCGGGCGGCGAGACGGCCGGCATCCCGTTCGCGGCATGGCTCGCCGACCGCATGATGGTGCCGATGCAGTACGTGCGCAAGAAGCCGAAGGGCTTCGGCCGCAACGCGCAGATCGAGGGTCATCTGGAAGAAGGCTCGCGCGTGCTGCTGGTGGAAGACCTGACGACCGACAGCCGCAGCAAGATCAACTTCGTCAACGCGCTGCGCACCGCGGGCGCGACGGTGAACCACTGCTTCGTGCTGTTCCACTACAACATCTTCAAGGAAAGCGTGTCGGTCCTGAAGGACATCGACGTCGACCTGCACGCGCTCGCGACCTGGTGGGACGTGCTGCGCGTCGCGAAGGCGTCGGGCTACTTCGAGACCAAGACGCTCGACGAAGTCGAGAAATTCCTGCACGCGCCGGCCGAGTGGTCGGCGGCGCACGGCGGCGCCACGGCCCCGAAGGAATGACGCCACCCCGGCCACGCTGCCGGCGCCCAGGCTGAAACGGCCGCCCGCGACCTCGCGGGCGGTTTTTTTTCGTCCGTCGATCCAGATCAGCATCGGGCCGCGTCCGCGGCCACGGCATGCATCGCGCATCCAACCCTAATGCTAGACTTGCTCCAGCGCCGCCATCGGCTGCGCGCGCAACCACCTACAACGCCAATCACGCCGGGAGCGTCGGCCCGGCTCACGTGACGGGAGCAGCGCCATATGCGTGTGGATCGCCGGATCACCTCACCTGCGCCACCCGGTCGTACGGCTCCGTTCATCGCTACCCTGCTCTGCGCCGCCGCCGCGTTGGCCACGTTCGCCACCGCGCCCGCGCGCGCGGAAGGCCCGTTCACCGTCACGAGCACCGACCTCGCGCCCGGTGGGCGCGTCGGCGCCGCGCAGCTGTTCGACCGCGGCGAATGCAACGGTGAAAACCGCTCGCCGCAGCTCAGTTGGCGCAATCCGCCGCCCGGCACGCGCGGCTACGCGGTGACGATCTTCGATCCCGATGCGCCGGGGCACGGCTGGTGGCACTGGGCCGTCGCCGACCTTCCCGCGACCGTCACGAGCCTGCCGGCCAATGCGAGCGCGTCGGGCTTCCTGCGGCGCATCGGCGCGAGCGAGGCGCGCAACGACTTCGGAACCGACGGCTACGGCGGCCCGTGCCCGCCGCCGGGCAAACCGCACCGCTACGTGATCACCGTGTACGCGCTCAAGGGCACGGACCTGCGCGTGGCCCAAGGGCGCCCCGCGCCGATGTTCGAGCACGAAATCGGCACGCTGACGATCGGCACCGCGCAGCTCACCGTCACCTACGGGCGATGAGCGCAGGCGGGCGTCGCGATCGCTTCGGCGCGCGAACGTCCACGCACCGCGCGCCGTTCTCCCGTCATTTCGGCTTGCTAGACTCCACCGCAGCGGTCGCGGCATCCCGCCGCGCACCCGTCGCGCCGCCCCGCTGCGGCGCGTGACGCGGCAGGCCGCGGCGGCCGCCGTGTCGTCCCCTTCCGGAGAACGCCTCATGTCGAACATCGTCATCGTCTATCACAGCGGCTACGGTCATACGCAGAAACTCGCCGAAGCCGTCCACGCCGGCGCGCAGGACGCCGGCGCGGCCGCACGGCTGATCGCAGTCGGCGAGCTCGACGACGCGGGCTGGGCCGCGCTCGACGCGGCAGACGCGATCGTCTTCGGCGCGCCGACCTACATGGGCGGGCCGTCCGCACAGTTCAAACAGTTTGCAGATGCGACGTCGAAACCGTGGTTCACGCAGAAATGGAAGGACAAGCTCGCCGCCGGCTTCACGAACTCGGCGACGATGAACGGCGACAAGTTCTCGACGATTCAATATTTCGTCACGCTGGCGATGCAGCATGGGATGGTATGGGTCGGCACGGGGATGATGCCGGCCAACTCGAAGGCGGCGACCCGCAACGACATCAATTACGTCGGCGGCTTCACGGGCCTGCTGGCGCAGTCGCCGGCCGACGCGACGCCCGACGAGGCGCCGCTGCCCGGCGACCTCGAGACGGCCAAGCTGTTCGGCCAGCGCGTCGCGCAGGCCGCCGTGCGCTGGACGGCCGGCGGCCGCTGAACGCCCGACGCTGGGCAGCGCGGCGGCACGCGCCAAAGCGACACAAGGCGGCCCGCGGGCCGTCTTTTTTTGGCCGCCGGCGGGCAGGCCCGCCGGCTGACGTCTTAAAATGGCGGTTTCAGGGCGCCGCGGCTCCCGTTTCATTCAGCGAGAACGAAATGAGCACCAAAGTTTTTGTCGACGGCCAGGAAGGCACCACCGGCCTCAAGATCTTCGAATACCTGTCGGCGCGCAACGACATCGAAATCCTGCGCATCGACGAAGCGAAGCGCAAGGACGTCGACGAGCGCCGCCGCCTGATCAATGCATCGGACGTCACGTTCCTGTGCCTGCCGGACGTCGCATCGCGCGAGTCGGCCTCGCTCGTCGAGAACCCGAACACGACGCTGATCGACGCGAGCACCGCGTTCCGCACCAGCGCCGACTGGGCGTACGGCCTGCCCGAGCTGACCCGCACGCAGCGCGACAAGATTCGCAACGCGAAGCGCATCGCGGTGCCGGGCTGCCACGCGTCGGCGTTCGTGCTGGCGATGCGCCCGCTCGTCGATGCCGGCATCGTCGCCCCGAGCTTCGCCGCGCACAGCTACTCGATCACCGGCTACAGCGGCGGCGGCAAGTCGATGATCGCCGACTACGAAAACGCGGCGCCGGGCGGCAAGCTCGCGAGCCCGCGCCCGTATGCGCTCGCGCTCGCGCACAAGCACCTGCCGGAAATGGCCGCGCACACGGGCCTCGCGCACGCGCCGATCTTCACGCCGATCGTCGGGCCGTTCCTGAAGGGCCTCGCGGTCACGACCTACTTCTCGCCGGAGCAGCTCGCGAAGCGCGCGACGCCGCAGGACGTGCAGCGCGTGTTCGCCGAGTACTACGCGGACGAGCCGTTCGTGCGCGTCGCGCCGTTCAACGCCGACGAAAATCTCGACAGCGGCTTCTTCGACGTGCAGGCCAACAACGACACGAACCGCGTCGACCTGTTCGTGTTCGGCAACGAAGAGCGCTTCGTCACGGTCGCCCGCCTGGACAACCTCGGCAAGGGCGCATCGGGCGCCGCGATCCAGTGCATGAACCTCAACATCGGCGCCGCCGAGGACACCGGCCTCAAACGCTGAGCGCGCTTGCACGCGATGCAAAGCCGGCCGCGGGCCGGCTTTTTATTTGCCCATATCGGGCAATGAATTAAATCCAGTCGCCGGATTTACAAATATTTACAAGCTTTCCATTGCGCGAGTGGCGTTGAATTAATTCAACGGTTTTTATCCAGTCAATCCCGAATAGGGATAAACCGGATACCCGCGATTTAAACGCAGCCGTTATACGCGGGAAGGCTCCGGACGCCCGAGCCGCGCGGCCGACGCCCACCGCGGCGCCACTCTATGACGCGTCGCGCGTTTTAATTCTTACTGAAATCCGCTTCCCGCAAGGATTCGTCGTGGGCGCTTTGTTTCAAGCGCCTTTTTTAGACGAGTTCATCAATTGACAGCGAATATCCAGACGGCGACATTAGCTCGCACAATTAAACGATTGGAGACAGCGGCATGTCGCACGCCTTATCGAAGGGGGTGGCAACGGCCTTTGCCATCGCACCTTTCCTGATTGCCTGTGGTGGGGGGGATTCCGGCGGCGCGCTCGCGCCGGTCGACGCGCCCCAATGTTCCGGATCGAGTTGCGGCACGCAAGGCCAGCCGCCGTCGCAGCCCATCAACGGCGCGCTGTGTCCGGCCGATGCCGACATCGTGAAGAGTACGTACCTCGGCGGCGCCGGCAGCGGCGAGGTCGTCAGCGTCAACATCGACGCGGTCGCGATGACCTACACGCTCAAATGGCTCGAATCGCCGATTCCGCTCGCGACCGGCACCGTCACGCCGAGCCGCGCCGGCGTCACGATCACCGGCAAGGTCGTGCACCCGCCGACCGGCACGCTGCCCACCGCCGAGCAGACCCGCTGCGCGTTCGTGCTGACGCCGGGCGCCGGCACCGCCCCGAACGGCTCGACCTACTCGACGGCCGCCGACTTCAACCAGGCGAACCCGCCGATGCTGCTGGTCGGCATGGGCGTCGCGGGCGGCGGCATCCCCGGTGCGACGGTCCAGTACGACGGGCTCACGATCATCCCCGGTGTGATCCAGAACGTCGGCCAGGTGCCGAACCGCCATTTCGATTTCTACCCGTTCCTCGGCTTCGCGAGCACGACGACCGACCTCTCGAAGCTGCCGGGCACCTACAACGCGCTGATCTATCACCTCGTGCCGTCGGGCAACTACGCGACGAAGGGCGTCAACTCGAGCGAGACGTTCGATGCGAACGGTGCGTGCACGTCGTCGTCCGGCAGCTGCATGACGACCGGCAATCCGTGGACGCCGCATGCGAGCGGCGGCTACTTCGACAGCACGCAGGCGCCGCAGATTCTGCCGCAGACGTCGCTGCCGCTGATCGGCGCGACCGGCAAGTCGGCGACCGTGCACATGGTGATCGGGCAGCTCAACGGCGCGACGGTGCCGGTGATCGTGCGTACCGGCGACGTGAACCTCGGCACGCCGCCGCTGCATACGGACGCCAAGGTCGACGACGAATCGGGGATCGCGGTGCTCGCCGGCGCGACGGCGATCCAGTCGGGCGCGATCGACGGCGGCTACGCGGGCGCGGACTCGAATTTCAAGTACACCGCCGCGCTGATCCGCGGCAGCAACGCGTCGTTCATCAATCCGAGCACGCAGGCCGAAGAGGACGGCTTCACGCTCGACTACGGCCAGTCGACGCCGGGCCTGCTGAACACGACCACGAAGCCGGCCAGCGGCGCGACCTACCCGTCCGCGTCGGGCGTGGTGATCGCGACGGGCGGCCTGTACGCGGCACTCGTGCAGGGCACCGTGAACGGCGGCGTCACGTCGACGTCGGCGAACGCGAGCACCTCGTCGACGCCGTACTTCGGCGTGGGCGCGCAGATCAGCAAATAAGCGGTGCGCGGCGGCGGGCGCGCCGCCGCGCACCGCACGCATCGCAGGAAAGGCACGAAACGACGGCGCCCGGCACGGCGCAGCTACGCACGCGGCACGAGCAACGAAACAGAAGCGGTCGACAGGGAGCCGGCCGCCGAACAAGACAAATCTGGAGGAGCAACATGAAGCGCAACCTCGTTCTGGCGGCGGCCCTTGCCGCCCCCCTTCTTTCCGCATGCGGCGGCGGCAGCGACAACCCGCCGCCGCTCGTCGAAGACCGGCTCTGCCCGGCGTCGCTCGACTACAGCACCGTCTTCACGGGCGGCGCGGGCAGCGGCGAACTGGCCAAGGTCCAGCTCGACACGACCAAGATGACCTGGCAGGTCACCTACGTCGAATCGGCGGTTCCGCAAACCACCGGTACCGTCACGCCGACGCGCGCCGGCACCGTGGACAGCGGCACGCTCACGCAGGAAACGATGTTGCCGACCAACAAGCTCAACCAGTGCGCGTTCCGCCTGAACGGCGCGAGCCTCGATCCGTCGCGGCCGGCGCGCATCTTCGTCGGCTTCGGCGTCGCCGGCGGCACGATTCCGGGCAAGGAGATCCAGTTCAACGGCGTGCTCGGCCAGGCCGCGGTGCCCGACACGAAGTTCCCGTACTACCCGTTCATCGGTTTCTCGTCGATCGAAACCGACATCACGAAGGTCGCCGGCACGTACAGCCATATCGGCTTCGGCGAAGTGCCGTCGCAGAAATTCGCGCCAGCGTCGATCGATGCGAAGGTGACGATCAACGCCGACGGCACGTGGACCAAATGCGACACGACCGGCCAGTTCGCCGGCGGCGCGTGCGTGCAGCAGGGCACGAACTTCGTGCAGTCGGCCGACGGCAGCGGCGCGTTCCAGAGCAACAACTACCAGAGCCAGCTGAAGCCGACGCTGTCGGCGACGCCGCAGGGCAAGGGCTTCATGATCGTCGGCAGGCTGCGCAACCAGCTCGTGCCGGTGCTCGTGCGCACGGGCGTCGCGAACCCGAACCCGACGCCGGACAGCAACGGCGTGCCGGGCCTGACCGCCGACGACGAATCGAGCATCTCGATCCTGTCGCCGCAGACGGCGATCGCGGCCGGATCGCAGAACGGCGAATACATCGGCGTCGACAGCCAGTTCGACTACCGCACCACCGCGCTGATCAACAACCAGGCCACGCTGCTCGATCCGTTCCAGCCGTCGCAGGCTTCGCTCGCGACCGCGCTCGACCTCGACTACACGCAGAAGGTGCCGGGCACGGTCACGACGATCCACACGGGCTCGGGCAGCACGTCGCCGACCGGCAAGTTCATCTTCACGGGCGGCGTGTTCGGCTTCCTCGACAACGCTGGGACGACGCCGTATTTCACGATCGGCGCGTTCGTCCAGTAAGCGGAGGCAAGCCGTGATGAACAAGACCCTTCTCTGCGCGGCAGCCGGGGCGCTTGCCCTGGCGCCGCTCGCCGCGCAGGCGCAGAGCGCCGGCAGCAACGTCGTCACACTGGGCTGGTTCCACGTGATGCCGCAGCAAAGCAGCACGCCGATGACGACCAACGTCGCGCCGACGCCGATCAACACGCCGCTGCGGCTGCCGCCGACGTTCACGTCGCCCGGCACCGGCCTGCGCACGAGCGGCGCCGACACGGTCGGCCTGACGGTCAGCCATTTCCTGACCGACCACATCGCGGTGACGTCGGTGGCCGGCGTGCCGCCGGTGTTCAAGGTGTCGGGCCAGGGGACCATCAGGCCGCCGGGACCGGCCGGCGCGCTCGGCACGCAGAACATCGGGCTCGCGTCGGTGAACCCGATCGTCAAGAGCGTGCGGCAGTGGAGCCCCGCGGTGTTGCTGCAGTACTACTTCGGCGCGGCGACCGCGAAGTTCCGGCCGTTCCTCGGGCTGGGCGTGTCGTACAACTGGTTCAGCGACCTGCAGCTCAATACGAACTTCATCAAGCAGACGCAGGACAATCTGGGCGCGATTCTCGCGGCGGGCGCGGGCAAACCGGGGACGACGTCGGTGGAGGCGAAGGCTTCGTCGTCGTGGCAGCCGGTGTTCAACGCGGGCTTGCAGTACAACTTGACCGAGCACTTCGGGCTGATCGCGTCGGTGACCTACATCCCGCTGAAGACGACGTCGACGGTGACGATCAAGGCCGCCGACGGCACGGTGCTCGCGGAGTCGAAATCGGAGCTGAAGGCGGATCCGATCATCAGTTACGTCGGGATGACGTACAAGTTCTGACGCGGACGAAGCCGGATGAAACCGGCCGAAGCTGCAGGAAGCGGCAGCCCGCGTCAAAAAACGCGGGCAAAAAAAAGCCCGCCTAAGAGGCGGGCTGAATCCATATCAGAGGAGACATGGAGGAGACAGGTGTAACTATAGCGAATCGAATGCGGCATTGCAACATTTCCGTAGAGAAAATCAGGATTTTCCCTCGAACGCACACTCTAGCCGTTTAGTCGTCATCCGACCCCTCCCCGTTCTCCCGCTCCAGCACGGCGCCGAGCGTGTCGCGCAGCAGCGCGACCGGCCGCGTCAGGCGGCCCGGCAGCGCGCCGTGCACCATCCATACGTTGATCCGCGTCTCGAGCCCCGTGGTTTGCACCACGCGCAGCGCGTCGCGATGTGCGCTGCGCGCGAGCGCATTCGGCGAGGCGATGCCGATGCCCGCGCCGCGCGCGACCAGCGACAGCTGCAATTCCGAGCCGAACGCCTCGACCGCAACGTCGAACGGCAGGCCGGCCGCGCCGAGCGCGCGGCTCAGCGCCGAACGCATGCCGCAGCCGTCCTGACTCAGCACCCACGGAAAACCCGACAGCACGTCGAGCGACAGCGGCCCGTCCGGCAGCGGGAAATCGCGCGCGGCGACCAGCACCGTCGGCTGCGTGCCGAGCAGCGTGGCCGTCAGCGTGTCGGGCAGCGCCGCGCTGGCCGGCACCATCACGGTCGCGACATCGACCGTGCCGCGCTCGATGCCCTGCACCAGCGCCGGCGACCAGCCGGCCGTCACGCGCAACGTGAGCCGCGGAAACGCATCGCGCAGCCGGTCGATCGGCTGCTCCAGCGCGAGTTCGGACAGAAACGGCGGCACGCCGATGCGCAGCTCGCCCGACGGCTCGCTGTCGGGCGAGCCGGCCGCCATCAGCTCGTCGATCGCACCGAGCACGTTGCGCGCCAGCGCATAGACGTCGCGCCCGGCGGCGGTCGGCTTCAGCGGCTTGCTCTGCCGCTCGAGCAGCGGCAGGCCCAATAGCGCCTCGAGGTTCTGCACGCGGCGCGTCAGGCCCGGTTGCGTCAGATGGAGCTTCGCGGCGGCGGCGACCATCGAGCCGCTGTCGACCACGGCGACGAACGCCTCGAGATCACGCGTATTCAAAGCAAACTCGCATAATCATGTTAGACATATTTCAATTGTCGCATAACGATGCGATACCTACGATGAGGACTTCTTCCTCACTTGCGCGGAGCTCCGATGAACTGCCCTGCCGACGCCTGCCCCGCCGCCGTTCGCCGCGCGGCGCACGCCCAGCCTGCGCTCAGCGCCGGCATGACGCTGTTCTTCGCCGCGACGGTCGGCGTGATCGTGATGGACCTGTTCGCCGCGCAGCCGCTGACCGGCGCGATCAGCGCGGACCTGCGCCTGCCGGCGGGCCTCACCGGCCTGGTCGCGATGCTGCCGCAGCTCGGCTACGCGGCCGGCCTCGTGCTGCTGGTGCCGCTCGTCGACCTGCTCGAGAACCGTCGGCTGATCGTCGCGACGCTCGTGGTCTGCGCGGCCGCGCTCGCGCTGCCCGCGTTCACGCGCTCGGGCGCCGTGTTCCTGGCGGCGACGCTCGTCGCCGGCGCGGCTTCCAGCGTGATCCAGATGCTGGTGCCGATGGCCGCGGCGATGGCGCCCGAAGCGCAGCGCGGGCGCGCGGTCGGCAACGTGATGAGCGGGCTGATGCTCGGCATCCTGCTGTCGCGGCCGCTCGCGAGCCTGATCGCCGGCACGGCTGGCTGGCGCGCGTTCTACGTGCTGGCCGCGCTCGCCGACGCGGCGATCGCCGCGGTGCTCGCGCTGCGGCTGCCGTCGCGCGTGCCGTCGGTCACGACCGGCTATCGGGCGCTGCTCGCGTCGATGGGCCGCCTGCTCGCCGCCGAGCCGGTGCTGCGCCGCCATGCGCTGTCGGCGGCGCTGGCGATGGCCGCGTTCAGCGCGTTCTGGACGGCCGTCGGGCTGCGGCTCGCGCAACCGCCGTTCGGCCTCGATCTGCACGGGATCGCGCTGTTCGCGTTCGCGGGCGCGAGCGGCGCGATCGTCACGCCGCTGGCCGGTCGCGTCGGCGATCGCGGCCACGGCCCGGCCGCGCAGCGCGCCGCGCACCTGACGATGCTCGCCGCGCTGACCGTGCTGGGCATCGCCGGCGCCGGCTGGTTCGGCTTCGACGCGCCCGCGCACCGCGGCATCGCGCTGGCGCTGCTGGCCGGCGGCGCGGCGCTGCTCGATGCGGGCGTGATCGTCGACCAGACGATCGGCCGGCGCGAGATCAACCTGTTGAACCCGGCCGCACGCGGGCGGCTGAACGGCCTGTTCGTCGGACTGTTCTTCGTCGGCGGCGCGCTGGGGGCCGCACTGGCGGGCAGCGCGTGGGCGTGGGGCGGGTGGAGCGCCGTGTGTGGCGTGGGGTTCGGGTTCGGGTTCGCGGGCGCAGCCACCGTATTCGGCTTGTCGGCCGGGCGCCGTGCCGATACCGCGGCGACGCCGGGCGCGTGACGGCGGGTGCCCACGCCCAACGTGAAAACGCCCCGCCCTCGGACGAGGTGCGGGGCGTGCGGCCGGCCGCGCCGGCGGCGTTCAGTGACGGACCAGCGCCATCATCGCGCCGAAGCCGACGAACAGCCCGCCGGTCAACCGGTTGAAGACGCGCGCGACGCTCTGGCTCTTCAGCGTCGCGCCGATGCGCGTGCCGAACGACGCGTAGACCAGATACCAGCTGACCTCGATCGCCGCGAACGTGACGACGAGGATGCCGAACTGCGGCAGCGTCGGCTCGGCCGCGTTGATGAACTGCGGCAGCAGCGCGGCGGCGAACAGGATCGCCTTCGGGTTGCTGCCCGCGACCAGGAAGCCGTTGCGAAACAGCGCCCACGACGACGCCGATGCGCCCGGCGCAGACGCGGCGAGGTCGGCGGCCGGCGCGTCGTCGACCCGTGCGCGCCAGGCCTTCACGCCCAGATAGATCAGATAGGCGGCGCCCGCGAAGCGCAGTGTATTGAACATCGCCGGCCACGCCTGCAGCACCGCGCCGAGCCCGGCCGCGGAGACGGCCAGCATCAGCACCAGCGCACTGAGACAGCCGGCCATCGTCGCCGCCGAGCGGCGCAGCCCGTGGCGTGCGCCGTGGGTCATCACGAGCAGCATGTTCGGACCGGGAATCGCTGACACGACGAACACCGTCGCCACGAAAAGCCACCACGTATGCAGGTTCATGCGCGCCTCAGCGATAGAGCAACGAAACGACGATTATGCCGCGTGCGCGGCGCTTCTGTCCCGCGCCGGCTCAGCGGCCCGCGCGGCGCAGCGCGACTTCGCCGAGCACCGCGAAGTCCTGGTCGCCGCCGCCGTGCGCGAGCGCATCGAGCAGGCTGTCGCGCACGACGCTCGCCACCGGCAGCGGCACCGACGCCGCGTCGCCGGCCTGCAGCGCGAGCCGGACGTCCTTCAGCCCGAGCCGCGCCTTGAAGCGCGCCGGTTCGTAGCTGCGCTCGGCGATCATCCCGCCGTAGCCCGCATAGACCGGCCCCGGAAACACGCTGCTCGTGATCACGTCGAGGAAATCGCGCATCGCGACGCCGTGCGCGCCCAGCAGCGCGGACGCCTCGCCGAGCGTCTCGATCGCCGACGCGAGCGTGAAGTTCGCCGCGATCTTCGCGATGTTCGCGTGCTGCGGCAGCGAGCCGAACCGCCAGGTCTTCTGGCCGATCGCGTCGAACAACGGCTGCACGCGGTCGATCGCCTCGGCCGGGCCGCCGGCCATGATCGTCAGCCGCGCGGCGGCCGCGACGTCCGGGCGCCCCATCACCGGCGCGGCGACGTAGTCGAGGCCGCGCGACGCATGCGCGTGCGCGAGCGACTCGGCGAGCGCGACCGACACCGTCGCCATGTTCACGTGGATCAGGCCGCGCGGCGCCTGCGCAAGCAGCGCGTCGTCGAACACGTCGCGCGCGGCGGCATCGTCGGCGAGCATCGAGAACACCGCGTCGCCGCGAAACGCGTCGGCCGGGGTCGCGACGATCTGCGCGCCGAGCGCCGCCAGCGGCTCCGCGCGCTCGCGCGAACGGTTCCACACGCGCACGGTATGCCCGGCCTTCAGCAGGTTCGTCGCGATCGCCTGCCCCATTTCGCCCAGCCCGATAAATCCAAGATCCATTTCCCGCTCCTTCGACCCGTGAAGCGGCGAGTTAAACACAGATGCCGGCAGTCTGCAGCGCCTGCGGCCGGCCATGCGCGGTGCGATGCCGACCGCATCGACTCGGCGGGCGCATCGGGTTCCGAGGCTCGGAGGCGCCGAACGCCCGAAAAAACAAAACCCCGCATGCCGGAAAGCGTGCGGGGTCTTGCGACGGGGCGGCCGGTCGCGCCGGCCGCGGCGAAGCGTGCTTAGTTCTGCGAGCCTGCGTCGTTCGTGCCGGCGGCCGATGCTGCTGCGGCCTTCGCCTGGCCCTTCTTCGAGCCGTGGTGCTTCAGCTGGTGCTTCGGCTTGCTGTGATCCTTCTTGGCCGGTGCCGATGCGGCAGCCGACGTGTCGGCGGCCGGCGCCGACGCCTGTGCGAATGCCGAAACCGATGCGAGAGCGAATGCTGCGGTCATGATCGAAGCGAGCGTCTTCTTCATTGTTCTTCCTTTAGCGGAGAAAAAGTCAAACGTACCGGTAAGAGATGCGAGGCATCCGCATCGGAACATCAGTCGCGCCGGGGTTGCCGGTCGCGGCCGGGCGGAGCGGCGTTGGCCTTTCCGTCACGGCAAATACTGACGCACTGGCTCCATAACGCACCGCCGGCGCGGCCAGTTGACACGCAGCTTGCATCCTCCGGGTTTCCACCGAGCACTGCGACGCAGGGCCGCGGCGCCGCCGCCCCCGCACGCGCCGAACCGCCGCTTCCGCCCGTCGCGGCGACGCTATACTGGCCTCCTTCCGACTGAACGGCGCGCGGCCCGTCGCGAGACCGGAGACCGCCGCCGTCGCGAGGCGACCCAATTGCCCGAACACAATCTGGACAAACTGAAAATCGACCGGCGTCCGCTCGCACCCGCGCCGCGCCGGCGCCGCTGGGTCCGCTACGCGGCGGCCGCCGCGCTCGTTGCCGCGGCGATTGCGGCGGCGCTCGTGCTGACCAGCCGGCCCACGGTCGATACGACGTCCGTCACGACCGCCTACCCGTACCAGAACGACACGCAGCTCAACGCGACCGGCTACGTCGTGCCGCAGCGCAAGGCCGCGGTCGCGTCGAAGGGCCAGGGCCGCGTCGAATGGCTCGGCGTGCTCGAAGGCACGCGGGTGAAGAAGGGCGACATCATCGCGCGCCTCGAGAGCCGCGACGTCGAAGCCTCGCTCGCGCAGGCGCGCGCGCAGGTGCTGGTGTCGCGCGCCAATCTCGGCGTCGCGCAGGCCGAGTTGAAGGACGCCGAAATCGCGCTGCGGCGCACCGCCGTGCTCGCGCCGAAGGGCGCCGTGCCGGCCGCGCAGCTCGACATCGACACGGCGCGCGTGAACAAGGCACGCGCGACGCTCGGCAGCGATCAGGCTGCGATCGCGTCGGCCGAAGCGAACGCGCAGGCCGCCCAGGTGGCCGTCGACCAGACGGTGATCCGCGCCCCGTTCGACGGGATCGTCCTCGCGAAGCACGCGAACGTCGGCGACAACATCACGCCGTTCTCGTCCGCGTCGGACAGCAAGGGCGCGGTCGTGACGATCGCCGACATGGACACGCTCGAAGTCGAGGCCGACGTCGCCGAGTCGAACATCGCGAAGATCCGCTCGGAGCAGCCGTGCGAGATCCAGCTCGACGCGCTGCCCGACATGCGCTTCGCGGGCCGCGTGTCGCGCATCGTGCCGACCGTCGACCGCTCGAAGGCGACCGTGCTCGTGAAAGTGCGCTTCGTCGACCGCGACGCGCGCGTGCTGCCCGACATGAGCGCGAAGATCGCGTTCCTGTCGAAGCCCGCGACGCCGCAGGACCGCCAGCCGGTGACGGCCGTGCAGGCGAGCGCCGTGGTCGAGCGTGACGGCCGGCCGGTCGTGTTCGTCGTGCAGGACGACGCCGTGCATGCGCGCGCGGTGACGCGCGGCGCGCGGATCGGCGAGCTCGTCGCGATCGGCGGCGTGAAGCCCGGCGACACCGTCGTGCTCGCGCCGGAGGCGCAACTGAAGGACGGCGCGCACGTGACCGTCGCGAAGAAATAGCGTGGCGCACGTGAACGACGCATCGCCGCCGCTCGTCGAGATCCGCCACGTCGCGAAGTCGTACCGGCGCGGCAATCAGGTCGTGCCGGTGTTGACCGACATCACGCTCGACATCGCCGCAGGCGACTTCGTCGCGCTGATGGGGCCGTCCGGCTCCGGCAAGAGCACGCTGCTCAATCTCGTCGCCGGCATCGACCGGCCCGACAGCGGCGAGCTGCGCGTGGGCGGCCTCGACATCACGCGCCTGGAAGAAGCGCAACTGGCCGAATGGCGCGCGGCGAACGTCGGCTTCATCTTCCAGTTCTACAACCTGATGCCGGTGCTCACCGCGTTCGAGAACGTCGAGCTGCCGCTGATGCTCACCACCCTGTCGCGCCGCGAACGGCGCGAGCGCGTCGAGCTGGTGCTCGACATGGTCAATCTCGGCGACCGGATGAGCCACTACCCGTCCGAACTGTCGGGCGGCCAGCAGCAGCGCGTCGCGATCGCCCGCGCGCTGATCACCGATCCGGTGCTGATCGTCGCCGACGAGCCGACCGGCGACCTCGACCGCGCCTCGGCCACCGACGTGCTCGCGATGCTGCAGCGGATGAACGCCGAGCTCGGCAAGACCATCATCATGGTGACCCACGACGCGCAGGCGGCCCGCGCCGCGCGCGCGCTCGTGCATCTGGAAAAAGGGGAGCTGATCGATGGGCACGCGGCCTGACCAGCGCGAGCGCGCGACATGTTCGTATTCAAGCTGATCGCGCGCAACGCGCTGCGGCACCGGCTGCGCACGCTGCTGACCGTGCTCGGGCTGACCATCGCCGTGCTCGCGTTCGGGCTGCTGCACACCGTCGTCGACGCGTGGTACGCGGGCGCGGCCGCCGCGTCGAGCGGACGGCTCGTCACGCGCAACGCGATCTCGCTCGTGTTCCCGCTGCCGGTCAGCTACGAGAACCGGATACGCGGCGTCGACGGCGTGACCGCCGTGGTGCGCTCGAACTGGTTCGGCGGCGTGTATCGCGACCCGAAGAACTTCTTCGCGAGCTTCGCGGTGTCGGACAACTATCTCGACCTGTACCCGGAGTACCTGCTGCCGGCGCAGCAGCGCGCCGATTACGACCGCGACCGGCGCGGCTGCCTGGTCGGCCGGCAGCTCGCGACGCAGTTCGGCTTCAAGGTCGGCGACGTGATTCCGCTGAAGGGCACCATCTACCCCGGCACGTGGGATTTCGTCGTGCGCGGCATTCTCGACGGCCGCGACGATTCGACGATCACGCGCCAGCTGGTGTTCCACTGGGACTACCTGAACGAGACGGTGCGCAAGCGCACGCCCAAACAGGCCGACCAGGTCGGCGTGTTCGTGCTCGGCGTCGCGCGCCCGGACGCCGGTGCGGCGATCGCGCGCGACGTCGACGCGGTGTTCAGGAACTCGCTCGCCGAGACGCTGACCGAGACCGAGCAGGCGTTCCAGCTCGGCTTCGTCGCGATGTCGAACCAGATCATCGCAGCGATCCGCATCGTGTCGTTCGTCGTGATCCTGATCATCATGGCCGTGATGGCGAACGCGATGGCGATGAGCGCGCGCGAGCGCACCGCCGAATACGCGACGTTGAAGGCGCTCGGCTTCGGCCCGGGCTTCATCGCGGCGCTCGTGTTCGGCGAATCGGTCGTGATCGCCACGGCAGGCGGCGCGCTCGGCATGCTGGCGACGCCGCCGGCCGCGACCCTGTTCAAGCACGCCGCCGGCGGCATCTTCCCGGTGTTCAAGGTGTCGGCCGCGACGATGGCGCTGCAGGCCGCGTGCTCGGTCGCGGTCGGCGTCGCGGCCGCGCTCGTGCCGGCATGGCAGGCCGCGCGCGTGCGCGTGGTCGAAGGCCTGCGGGCGATCGGGTAGGCGCATGGCGATCCCGCTCACCTACATCGCGCGCAACCTGTGGACCCGGCGCCTCACCACCGCGCTGACGGCCGGCGGGATGGCGCTCGTGATCTTCGTGTTCGCGACGGTGCAGATGCTCGACGCGGGGCTCACGCAGACGCTCGTGTCGACCGGCGAACCGGACAACGTCGTCGTGATCCGCAAGGGCGCGGAGACCGAAATCCAGAGCGCGATCGATCACCAGCAGGCGAATGCGCTAGAAATGCATCCGGCCGTCGCGCTCGGCCCCGACGGACGGCCGCTGGTGTCGAAGGAAGCGGTCGTGCTGATCTCGCTCGTGAAGGCGTCGACCGGCAAGCCGTCGAACGTCGTGATTCGCGGGGTGTCGCCGGCCGGCCTCATGCTGCGTCCGCGCGTGAAGCTGGTGGCCGGCCGCGCGTTCGCGCCGGGTTCGTCGGAGATCGTCGTCGGCAGCGCGATCGCGAACGGCTTCAGCGGCGCGCAGCTCGGCGACCGCCTGCATTTCGCGCAGCGCGACTGGACCGTCGTCGGCATCTTCGACGCGGGCGGCAGCGGCTTCGACTCCGAGATCTGGGGCGACGTCGATCAGCTGATGCAGTCGTTCCGGCGCACCAGCTATTCGTCGATGGTGCTGCGCATCGCGAGCGCCGACGGCTTCGCGCGCTTCAAGGCCGACATCGACGTCGACCCGCGCCTCACCGACGAAGCGAAGCGCGAGCAGACCTTCTACGGCGACCAGTCGAAGGCGCTGTCGACGTTCATCGACATCCTGGGCGTCACGCTGTCGACGATCTTCTCGATCGCCGCGATGATCGGCGCGATGATCACGATGTACGCGTCGGTCGCGAACCGCACCGCCGAGATCGGCACGCTGCGCGCGCTCGGCTTCAAGCGCGTCAACGTGCTCGCCGCGTTCCTGCTCGAAGCGCTGCTGCTGGGCTTCGCGGGCGGCGTCGCGGGGCTCGCGTGCGCGTCGCTGATGGGCTTCGCGTCGTTCTCGACCACCAACTTCCAGACCTTCTCCGACCTGTCGTTCCGGTTCGTGCTGACGCCCGCGATCGTCGTGAAAACGCTGTCGTTCTCGCTGGTGATGGGGCTCGTCGGCGGGCTGCTGCCGGCGCTGCGCGCCGCGCGGATGAGCATCGTCGACGCGCTGCGCGCGCAGTGACGCGCGCGCCTGCGGCGTCACGCTTCAACGCTCGCGCGGCAGCCATGCGCCGTGGAATCCGGCCGGCACGCGGCGCGGCAGGTGGACGGTCGCGACCGGCAGCGCGTCGATCGCGCTTGCATCGAGAATCACGACGTCGCTCGTGTCGGTCGCCGCGCGGTAGACCACGACCAGCAGCCAGCCGTCGTCCTCGGCGCTGCGGCCCGGACGCGGCACGAACACCGGCTCGCCGTTCTGGTCGCCCACCGGCAGCGCGTAACGCGTGCTCGTGCCGCGCACATGGTCGTAGCGCACGACGCCGCGCATCTCGGCGCTGTCGGGCTGCTCGGCCGCATACAGATAGCGGTAGCTGCGCCCCGTGCGGCTTTCGTCGATGCGCGGCAGCTCGATGCCGCCGTCGGCGAGCGGCCCTTCGTCGATCAGCCCGTTCGCGGTATCGATCACGTAGCGCCACAGCTCGCCGACCGGATTGTCCGCAAAGCGGCCGGTGCGCGCGTCGAGCCGCAGGAACCACGGATAGCGCACCACATCGAGCACGATGCACGACGGATCGCAGTCGTACGCGTTCACGACGTGCTGGATGAAGCACGGCTCGATGCCGAACCAGCGCACGTCGCCGCCGTGGCGCGGCAGCACGCCGATCCGCGCGTCGCGCTCGTCGTGCCAGCGCAGCGGCATCCGGTGGCCCTGCTTCAGCATCGCGAAGTCGTAGCCGACGTTCAGGTCGAGCAGCAGGCTGCGGGTTTCGGTGATCGCGAGATCGTGCATCATCGATGGCGCGCGCACGTCGACGACCATGTCGACGCGCTGCACACCGTACGCGTCCGCGACGCCGTAACGCAGCCACGGTTCGCGCCAGTCCGCGCGGAACAGGATCAGCTCGCCCGTCACCGGATCGAGCTTCGGATGCGCGGTCATCGCGCCGCCCAACCCCGCGTGCCGGGCCGGCTCGCCCAACGTGTCGAGTGCGGCCGTGATCGCGAGCGGCGCACCGCCTTCGGCCAGTGCGAGCAGTTCGCCCGCATGACGCAGCACGCTGACGTTCGGATTGGCGTCGGGCAGGTGCGGCGCCTGCTCGGGCGCATGCACGCGCGCCCAGCGCTGCGTGCGCAGCCAGCGGTTGCGGTAGCCGGTCGCACGGCCGCGCTCGAACGAGATCGCGTGCAGCATCGCCGCTTCCGGCCACCACGACAGCACGTCGTTGCCTTCGAAACGGCCTGCGGGCGGATTGGGGCCGTTGCGCAGCAACGTGCCGTCGAGTTCGGGCGGGATCGCGCCGGTCACGCGCAGGTCGACGAGATCGGCTTCGTCGGCCACCGGCGCGAGCGCGCCGCGGTTCAGGTCGAAAGTCGGCATCGTATGGCGCCCCGGTTCAGCCTTCGTCGGCCGACGGCGGCAGATCGCCGCGCGCCAGCGCGAGCGCATGAGCGCTCACATCGGCCGGCCAGCCGGCGATCAGTTCGCCCATCCGCGCGAGATCGTTCGCGTACAGCGCGCGCACGGCCTCCTCGAAGCCCGGCAGATCGCCCGCGAGCGCCGACATGAAGTGGTACGCGCGCGCCTGCGCATCGCGCCGCCGATCGGCCGCCGCATGGGTGCGCCGCGCGTCCTCGACCAGCTTGCGCAGCGCCACCGACGCGCCGCCCGGCTGCGCGGCCAGCCAGTCCCAGTGACGCGGCAGCAGCGTGACCTCGCGCGACACCACGCCGAGCTTCGGCCGGCCGCGGCCGCGTTGTTCGCCCGCGCCCGGCTCGCCGGCTTCGGACGCTGCCCGCGCCTCGGCTGGCGCCGCTGCGTAGCGCGCGCGGACGTCGTCCGCCGTGCCGCGCAGGTCGAGATCGATCGTGCGGCCGGTCGCATCGTCGAAGATCGCGATCGGGCCGCTCGCAGCGTCGTCGGCCGCGCGCCGGACCGCCAGCGCGACCGTCTCCAGCGCCCCGGACGCGAGGCGCCGATGACCGTCGAACGCGGTGTAGGAAGGAACGAACAGGGAAAGCGTCATCGTGGCCGCCTTGCAGTGGAAATTGGAATGCCGCTATTTTTATCCGGGTATAAACAGACTGTCAATATCATCCGGGTAAAAAAGAATGCGCGTGGTTCTGTCGATTGATTCAAGTTCTGAATCAATCAAGTCAGCAATTGGCATGAAAACGTGAATTCCCCCGTGCCAGAATGGCCAGACGTCATATGACGAAGCGCGCATTCGACGCGCAGTAGCCCCGGCACGTTCCGCCTCTCGGAGGAGACAGATATGAATCCGCTTCACGCATTGCCGGCGTCCGCGTCGGCAACGGCCCAGCGCACGCGTGTGCGCTGGCTCGTGCTGGCCGTGCTGTTCGCGGTCACGACAATCAACTACGCGGACCGCGCGGCGATCGCGATCGCCGGCCCCGCCATCGCGCGTGCGATGCACCTGAGCCACGTGCAGATGGGCTTCATCTTCTCGGCGTTCGGCTGGTCGTACGTGATCGCGCAGTTGCCGGGCGGCTGGCTGCTCGACCGCTTCGGCTCGCGCATCGTCTATGCGTTCAGCATCTTCTTCTGGTCGCTGTTCACGCTGCTGCAGGGCGGTATCGGCTTCATCGGCGGCGCGGCCGCGTTCGGGCTGCTGTTCGCGCTGCGCTTCCTGGTCGGCGCGGCCGAGGCGCCGTCGTTTCCGGCCAACAGCCGGATCGTCTCCACGTGGTTCCCGGCCGCCGAACGCGGCACCGCATCGGCGATCTTCAACGCCGCGCAGTACGCGGCGACCGTCGTGTTCGCGCCGCTGATGGGTTGGCTGGTGCACGCGTTCGGCTGGCAGTGGGTGTTCGCGGTGATGGGCGTGCTCGGCTTCGCGTTCGTGCTGGTGTGGAACCGCACGATGTACGACCCGAGCGCGCACCCGCGCATCAACCGCGCGGAGTTCGACTACCTCGCCGAAGGCGGCGCGCTCGTCAACATCGACCGCGCGGCCGGCGCACGCGACGGCGGCCCGTCGATGCACCACGTGAAGGCGCTGCTGAGGAGCCGGATGCTCGTCGGCGTGTACGTCGCGCAGTACTGCATCAACGCGCTCACCTATTTCTTCATCACGTGGTTTCCCGTCTACCTCGTGCAGGCGCGCGGGATGTCGATCCTCAATGCGGGGCTCGTCGCGTCGATCCCGGCCGTGTGCGGGTTCCTCGGCGGGATCCTGGGCGGCATCGTGTCCGACGCGCTGCTCAAGCAGGGACGCTCGCTGTCGGTCGCGCGCAAGGTGCCGATCGTGATCGGCATGCTGCTGTCGATGTCGATGATCGTCTGCAACTACACCGACTCGCACGTGCTGGTCGTGCTGTTCATGGCGCTGTCGTTCTTCGGCAAGGGGCTCGGCGCGCTCGGCTGGGCCGTCAACGCCGACACCGCGCCGCGCCAGATCGCCGGCCTGAGCGGCGCGCTGCTCAACACGTGCGGCAATCTCTCCAGCATCACGACGCCGATCGCGATCGGCTATATCGTCGACCGCAGCGGCTCGTTCAACGGCGCGCTCGTGTATGTCGTCGCGCACGCGCTCGTCGCCGTGATCTGCTATCTGTTCGTCGTCGGCGAGATTCGCCGCGTCGAGCTCAAATGAACTGAACGGCGCGGGCGGCGCCGGTGCGTCCGGCGGCTCGCGCATGACCGGAACCAGGAGCAAACCGATGTCCGAAGCCCGCCACACCGGCACGCCGCGCGTCACGCGCATGCGGGTGATTCCCGTCGCCGGCCGCGACAGCATGCTGCTGAACCTGTGCGGCGCGCACGCGCCGTACTTCACGCGCAATCTCGTGATCCTCGACGACAGCAGCGGCCACACGGGCGTCGGCGAAGTGCCCGGCGGCGAAGGCATCCGTCAAGCGCTCGAACGGATGACCGACGTGGTGGTCGGCCAGTCGATCGGCCGTTACCAGGCGACGCTCAACGCGGTGCGCGCGGCGCTGTCCGGCGCGGGTGCGGCGGCCGGGCGCACGATCCGGCACGAGGTGACGTCGGCGAGCGAAGCGGCGGTGCTGCGCCAGCCGCACGAGATCAATCTGCGGCTCGACAACGTGATCACCGCGATCGAGGCGGCGCTGCTCGACCTGCTGGGCCAGCATCTCGACGTGCCGGTGGCCGCGCTGCTCGGCGAGGGGCAGCAGCGCGACGCGGTGCCGATGCTCGCGTACCTGTTCTACATCGGCGAGCGTCGGCGCACCGACCTGCCGTATCGCGACGAGGCGCATGCCGCCGACCCGTGGTTCCGGCTGCGCAACGAAGCGGCGCTGACGCCGGCCGCGATCGCGGAGCAGGCCGAAGCCGCGGTCGCGCGCTACGGCTTCGCCGACTTCAAGCTGAAAGGCGGCGTGATGGCCGGTGCGGACGAAATGGCGGCGATCGCGGCGATCAAGGCGCGCTTTCCCGACGCGCGGGCGACGCTCGATCCGAACGGTGCGTGGTCGCTCGACGAGGCCGTCGCGCTGTGCCGCGGGCAAGGCGATCTGCTCGCTTATGCGGAGGACCCGTGCGGGCCGGAGGCGGGCTACTCGGGGCGCGAGGTGATGGCAGAGTTCCGGCGCGCGACCGGCATTCCGACCGCGACGAACATGATCGCGACCGACTGGCGGCAGATGGATCATGCGGTGCGGCTGCAGGCGGTCGACATTCCGCTCGCCGACCCGCACTTCTGGACGATGCAGGGCTCGGTGCGGCTCGCGCAGCTGTGTCGCGACTGGGGGCTCACGTGGGGTTCGCATTCGAACAACCACTTCGACGTGTCGCTCGCGATGTTCACGCATGCGGCCGCGGCGGCGCCGGGCACGATCACGGCGATCGACACGCACTGGATCTGGCAGGAAGGCGACGCGCGGCTCACGCGCGAGCCGCTCGAAATCGTCGGCGGCCAGGTGGCCGTGCCGGAGCGGCCGGGGCTCGGGATCGAGCTCGACATGGCGCAGGTGGAGGCCGCGCATGCGTTGTATCGGCAGGTGGGCGGCACCGCGCGCGACGACGCGATGGCGATGCGGTATCTGGTGCCGGGGTGGACGTATGATCCGAAGCGGCCGAGTTATGGGCGGTGAGGGATCGGGCGGGAAACGATAGGCGGGAAAGCAAAAAGGGTTCGGTCTTGCGACCGAACCCTTTTCAAATCTGTTGGTGGAGCGGAGGAGGATCGAACTCCCGACCTTCGCATTGCGAACGCGACGCTCTCCCAGCTGAGCTACCGCCCCAACAGCTGACTATCATACACACGCATTTCTGCGCTTGGCAATAGGGGTTGTATTCTCCCGACGCGTCACTTCGACGGCGCGCCCGCCAGCACCCAGTCGACCACCGACCGCAGGTCGGCATCGCTCATGCGCGGATGCGCGGGCATCGGGATCGCCCCCCACGCGCCGGAGCCGCCGTCCTTCACCTTCTTCGACAGCTTCGCAACGGCTTGCGGGTCGGCCTTGTAGCGCGCCGCGATGTCCTTGAACGACGGCCCGACGAGCTTGCGATCGACCGCGTGGCAGCCCATGCACGCGTTGCTGCGCGCGACCCTCAGCCCGTCGCCGACATCCGCGTGCGCGGTGCCGAACGCACCCGCCAGCGCCACCACCGCGGCGCCATGCCGCACCCATTGCTTCATTCTGATCCGCGTCCGTTTCATTGCGGCGCCGCCTTCGGGTTGCCCGGATGCACGCTCGTCGAATTCGAGATCGGCGCCGGCGGTTGCAGCGGCGTGGACTGGACCGACGCGTCGGGCACCGCCCCGACCGTCGCGGCATCGGCCGGCGCAGCGGCAGCCGGCGCGGCGGACGCGGCCTGCAGCGCCTGCGCGTCCTGCGGCTGGATGTACTGGAACACCTTCACGACCTTCTCGACGCCCGGCACCTGGCTTGCCGCATCGGCGCCGCGGTTGCCTTCGTCGACCGTCACGAGCCCCATCAGATAGACGTTGCCGCGCTCGCTGACGACCTTGTAGTAATTCGCCGACAGACCCTTCGTCGCGATCAGCTCCGACTTCACGCGCCCTTCGAGGTACGAGTCGTTCGCACGCGACGACAGCGACGACGCCGGCTCGACCGACAGCTCGTTGACGATCGCGCTCACGTTGTTGATGCCGCGCACGATTTCCTCGGCACGCCGCTTCGACGCGTCGTTCGGCACCTCGCCCGTCAGCAGCACGCGGCGGTTGAACACCGTCACGTTCACGTGCGACTGGTCCGGCAGCCCGTTGTTGATCTGCGTGAGCGCCTTGACCTGGATCTCGCGATCTTCCGTCTGCGCGCCGAGCGTACGACGATCGGTCGCGATCAGCGCGCCGCCGCCGGCCGCCGCACCGAGCACGCCGAGCACGCAACCCTGCAGCGACATCGCGAGGCCCGCCGTCAGCGCGGCGAGCAACGTGGTTCTGACGAGCGTCTGTTTGACGCGACTTTGATTCATCGACGGCTCTCCTTCGTTCAATCCTCACCCAGCAGCATCGCGTCGATGCCGTCGCACAGGCAGTGGATGGTCAGCAGATGGACTTCGTGGACGCGCGCCGCACGCGAGGCGGGCACGCTGATCGCAATATCGGTGTCGGACAATGCGGCCGCGACCGCATGTCCGCTGCCGCCGGTCAGCGCGACGACGGTCATCTCGCGCTCGTGCGCTTCGTCGATCGCGGCCAGCACGCGCGGCGACGCGCCGCTGGCATCGAGCACGAGCAGGATGTCACCGGTCTGCCCGAGCACACGCACCTGCTGCGCGAACAGCTGGTCGGCGGCCGTTGCCGCCATCAGGCCGCCCTGCGACGCATCGGTGGCCAGCGCAATCGCGGGCAGGCCCGGCCGCTCGCGCTCGAAGCCGCCGACGAGCGACACGGCGAGGTAGTGCGCGGCCGCCGCGGACAGGCCGTCGCCGCACGCGACGATCTTGTTGCCGTTCGCCAGCGCGGCGAACATCGCGTCGACCGCCGCTGCGATCGGCAGCGACAGCGCGTCGGCGGCTTCGGCATGAAGCGCGGCGCTGTCGCGGAAATGTTGCTGAATACGTTCGACTGACATCGATTTCTGGTGAACTGAGCGCGAGGGTACGCCACGCGCAACGTCATGGGTGCGGCGAGTTTACCGCACTCCGGCACCGGCTCCGGGGGTCCGGCAAGAACTCTTTACATCTCGTCACAGCTCGCGTTACGCATCGTCGGCACGAAACGCGTCGCGCAGCCAGTCGAGGCGGCCGGCTTCGAACGCGACGACGTCGAATCGGCACGCGGCGCCCGCGCCGTGCCGCGCCCAGAAATCGAGCGCCGCGGCGATCACGCGCCGGCGCTTGCGCCAGCCGACGCTCGCCGCGGCGCCGCCATGCCGCGCACTGCGCCGCGCGCGCACTTCGACGAACACCAGCATGCCGTCGGACGCGCGCATCACGAGATCGAGCTCGCCGCCGCGGATCGTCACGTTGGCCGCGACGAACGCGAGGCCGCGGCGCTCGAGGAACTGCCGCGCACGTTGCTCGAAGTTGGCGCCCACGGCTCGGGATCGCACCGCGCCCGAAAATTCGCCGCCGCCGCGCGGCGCATCGCGCCCACCCGCAGGCGCGGCAGGCGCCGCGTGGCACAATGCCGACCTTGTTCCGCCTGCGCCGCGATTGCGCGCATTGCCTGCCATGACTGCCCTCCTCGAACTCGCGCAAACCCAGCACTATCCGAGCGCCGCGCTCTACGTGGTCGCAACGCCGATCGGCAACGCCGCCGACATCACGCTGCGCGCGCTGCACGTGCTCGGCCTCGCCGACCGCATCGCTGCCGAAGACACCCGCAACACCGGCCAGCTGCTCGCGCGCTACGGCATCTCGAAGCCGCTCCTGGCCGTGCACGAGCACAACGAACGCGAAGCCGCGCTGCGCGTGGTCGAGCTGCTGCGCGCCGGCGAGCGCGTGGCCTACGTGTCCGACGCCGGCACGCCGGGCATCTCGGACCCCGGCGCGCGGCTCGTCGACGCGGTGCGCGCGGCCGGCTTCGCGGTGATTCCGCTGCCGGGCGCGAGCGCGGCCGTGACCGCGGTGAGCGTGGCCGGCGCCTGGGCCGGCGCGTTCACGTTCGCGGGCTTCCTGCCGCCGAAGGCGAAGCAGCGCGCGAGCGCACTGCAGGCGCTCGTGCAGCACCCGTACGCGCTGGTGTTCTACGAAGCGCCGCACCGGATCGCCGAAACCGTCGCGGCGCTCGCCGACGCGTTCGGCCCCGCACGCCGGTTGCTGATCGCGCGCGAGCTCACCAAGCTACATGAACAGCTGTTCGAGGGCACCCTGGCCGAAGGACAGAGCTGGCTCGACGGCGATGCGAACCGGCAGCGCGGCGAGTTCGTGCTGGTCGTCGAAGGCGCGCCGTCCGATGCCGGCGCAGCCGACGACACCGCGCACGACGCGCTGCTCAAGCTGTTGCTGGAAGAAGTGCCGGTCAAGAGCGCGGCGAAGCTGGCGGCCGCGCTGACGGGCGCGTCGCGCAACACGCTGTACGCACGCGCGCTGGCGTTGAAGGAAGGCTGACGGGGCGGGCGGCGGGCACGGCCGGAAGCCATGACCGGCCGGCTCGCGGAAACGAAAAAGGGCTGCGGGGAAGCAGCCCTTTCTACCTGCTGGACGCGCGGACGAAATGCCGCGCGACCCGTTACTTCGACGACAGCGACGCGAACATCTCGTCGCGCGCCTCACGCGCTTCCTGCGGCGACAGCCCTTCGATCTTCACGCGGCCCGTGCCGGCATGCACGAGGCCGATCATCTTCGCGGCGGCATACGACAGGTCGAGCACGCGGCCGCGCTTGAACGGCCCGCGATCGTTGACCTTCACGACGACCCACTTGCCGGTCGACGCGTTGGTCACCTTGATGTACGAAGACAGCGGCAGCGTGCGATGCGCGGCGGTCAGCGCGTTCATGTTGAAGCGCTCGCCGTTCGCGGTGCGGCGGCCGTGGAAATCGCGGCCATACCACGATGCGCGGCCGGTCTGACGGAATTCGGACACATCGGCGCCGTCGATCGGCTCGGCATCGGCGAGCGATGCCTTCTTCGCGTCCTTGCTGTCCGCGGCCGGCATCGACGCCAGCGCGGAATCGAAATTCAGTTGCTGCTTGTCGTCGTCCGCCTTCGCGGCGGCAGCGGTCTTGTTGACCGCACCCTTCTGGTTGGCGCTGCCGGTGGTCTGGCTGGACGGCACGGCACAGCCCGTCAGCGCAAAAAATAAAGCAATGGTCCCGAATCGAGTCGGAAATCGAAAATTCATCGACGTGTCGCCTTCTGGTTCGGGCCGCATCGATACAACGCTGCTGAACAACGCAGATACGCGGCCCGGACGGCAAATGCGGGCACGCCCCGCTCGGATGCGAGCAGGCGGCTAGCATGGGCGCGGCTTTCGTCTCTGCCGCAACCGTCCTGATTAGTTTTCACGTCTGGCGCAACCTGTCCCCGGCAGCCTGACCAGACCCCACATGCCGCCATCGAACATGGCTCTCACGTTCGCGTGCGTCGCTTACGGCCAACGCACAGGAACGGCGGCACAGGCCTCATCCGACGGCGCAGCAGCTAGGCCGCAAGACGGGCGCGCAGCACCCGGCCGGACAAGACGTGAGCACCGAACGTCGGTGCTGGATACACCGCCGGACTCCCCGGCGGTCGATGCTTGACGGTGAATCCGACGCCCCGTTTAACGGGGCCGAAACACCAGCGAACTGCGTGAAATTCACGCACAGTGGGCCGCATTATACATAAATCAAAACGCTGTCTCGAAAAGCGCCCCCGCCGGACCATTGATTCTCTCTATGGCCGTAACAATCGGGATGCTCGGGGAATGCCCGTAGAAGCGCGCCGCGCGGCGCGGCGCCACGCCCACATGCGGCGCGTGCGACCGGTACAATCGCTCCTTTTAGCCGCCGGTGCCTCCATGAAAGTCACGCTCATTCCGGTCACGCCGTTCCAGCAGAACTGCTCTCTGCTCGTCTGCGAAAAGACCGGCCGCGCCGCCGTCGTCGATCCCGGCGGCGATCTCGAACGCATCGAACAGGAGATCGCGCGGCAGAACGTGCAGCTCGAGAAAGTGCTGCTCACGCACGGCCACGTCGATCACTGCGCGGGCGCGAAGGCGCTCGCGACGCACTACGGCGTGCCGATCGTCGGCCCGCAGGAAGACGAGCGCTTCTGGATCGAGCAGTTGCCGACGCAGAGTCAGCGCTTCGGCTTCCCGGCCGCCGAAGCGTTCGAGCCCGACCAGTGGCTGCACGACGGCGACACCGTCCGGTTCGGCGACGAGACGCTCGAGGTCTACCACTGCCCCGGCCACACGCCCGGCCACGTGGTGTTCTTCAGCCGCGCGCATCGCGTCGCGATCGTCGGCGACGTGCTGTTCGCCGGCTCGATCGGCCGCACCGATTTCCCGCGCGGCAATCACGCCGACCTCGTGCGTTCGATCAAGGAAAAGCTGTGGCCGCTCGGCGACGACGTCACCTTCGTGCCGGGCCACGGTCCGGTGTCGACCTTCGGCGACGAGCGCCGCACGAACCCGTTCGTGTCCGACAAGGTATTCGGATGAACCAGACCGCCATTCCCGAAATCTACGTCAGCACCGACGTCGAAGCCGACGGCCCGATCCCCGGCCCGCACTCGATGCTGAGCTTCGCATCGGCCGCCTATACCGAGGACAAGCAGCTGATCGCGACGTTCTCGGCGAACCTCGAGACGCTGCCGGGCGCACACGCGCATCCGGTGCAGGAAGCGTGGTGGAAAACCGAGCCCGAGGCATGGGCCGCGTGTCGGACCGACCTGCAGGCGCCCGAGAAGGCGCTCGTCGCGTACGTCGAGTGGGTCGAGGCGCTGCCCGGCAAACCGGTGTTCGTCGCGATGCCGGCCGGCTTCGATTTCACGTTCATGTTCTGGTACATGATGCGCTACGCGGGACGTTGTCCGTTCTCGTGGTCGGCGCTCGACATCAAGACGCTCGCGTTCGCGATGACTGGGCTGCCGTACCGCAAGGCGATCAAGCCGCGCTTTCCGAAACACTGGTTCGACGATCATCCGCACACGCACGTCGCGCTCGACGACGCGATCGAGCAAGGCGCGCTGTTCTGCAACATGCTCGCCGACCTGCGTCGTCAGCAGGCGGCGCTCGCCGGCCTCGCAGTCGCCGACACGGACCGTTCGGAGCAGGCAGGCGCGGGACAAAATCCTACGGATCCGCGCGCAAATTAGCGAATCTCGCTCAACCACGCGCTGCCAGATTGCCTTTCCTTTCCCGGCCCTCTAACATTGAGCGTGTTGTAGCTGCCGCATGGAGGCGCAGGTGACGCTCGATTCCTTTTCGCAAAAAATCCTTCGCCTGTTGCAGCTCGACGCGCGCCGTTCGGTTCAGGAAATCTCGGACCAGGTCGGCCTGTCGAGCACGCCGTGCTGGCGTCGCATCAAGGACATGGAACAGTCCGGCGTGATCCAGCGCTACACCGCGCTGCTCGATCGCGAGAAGCTCGGCCTGCACGTATGCGCGCTCGCGCACGTGCACCTGACCCGCCACAACGAGGGCGGCGTCGAGCAGTTCGAGCGCGAGATCTCGACCTGCCCGGAAGTGACCGAGTGCTACAGCACGACCGGCGAAGCCGATTACATCCTCAAGATCGTCGCGCCCGACATCAAGGCCTACGACGTGTTCCTGCACGAACGGATCTTCAAGATCCCGGCCGTGTCGCAGGTGCGCACGAGCGTCGTGCTGCGCGAAATCAAATTCGACACGCAACTGCCGCTGTAACGCGCTGCCCACGCACGTCGGCGCCGCTCACGCTTTCATCGGCAAGGCGCGCGTGAAGCCGATCCGGCGCGCGCCGAATTGGCGCTTCAACGCATCCAGATCGAGCCGCTCGGCGAGCGCCGCGTCGGTATCGCCGGCACCCGCGTCGAGCGTCACGTCGACCTCGAGCCCCGTGCTCAGATAGTGCAGGTTGATGGTGGCCGCATGCAGCCCGCGCTGCGCGAGCGCGGCCTCGAGCCGCGCGGTGATCTCGGCGCGCGGCGGCAGCGCGAGCGCCGGACGGCGCGCGGTGTCGTTCTCCGGGTCGACGTGGATCAGCGCGTCGAGCACGCGCGGGTCGGACAGCACGCGCGCCCGCGCGTTCTCCGCGATGTAGTGACCTTCGGATACGGAAATCATCGGGTCGACCAGAATGTGGGCGTCGACCAGCGCCGCGTCGCCCATCTTGCGCGTGCGCAGCTCGTGCACGTCGCGCACGCCGGGCGTCGCCGCGAGCAGCGCGTGGATCTCGGCCGTGGCGGTGGTGTCGAGCGCACGGTCCGACAGGTCCTGCAACGCGTCGTAGCCGAAGGTCCAGCCCATGCGCGCGACCATGAAGCCGACGATCGCCGCGGCGATCGGGTCGAGCAGCCGCACGCCGGCCAGGCTGCCGACGATGCCGATCGCGACGACCAGCGACGACGCAGCATCCGAACGCGCATGCCATGCGTTCGCGACGAGCATCGCCGAGCGCACGCGGCGCGCCTCGCGCAGCATGTAGCGGAACAATCCTTCTTTCGACACGAGCACGGTCAGCGCGACGATCAGCGCGGAAAAATGCACGGCCGGAATGTTCTCGAGATTGACCAGGCGATTGCCGGCGCGCCACAACATGCCGATACCGACCGCGATCAGGATCGCGCCGAGAAACAATGACGCGACGGTCTCGTAGCGGCTGTGCCCGTAATTGTGATCTTCATCCGGCGACGCACCGCTATGGCGATTCGCGATCAGCACCACAAAATCGGAGATCAAATCGGAAATCGAATGAATCCCGTCGGCAATCAATGCCTGCGAGTGCGCGACCGCGCCCACCGCGATCTGGAATGTCGCAAGTACGACATTCAGCACGATACTGACCAGGGTGCTCTTGCGCGCGACCGCGTGCTTATCCGCGCTTTGCGCGTCGCCTGAAAACGAGGACATGAAATACGAGATAACGGTTGAGATAGGTGATTCTATCAAACCAATCTCGCCGGGCATTCCGTTAACACGGATTTTTCCCGTTAAATCAGACGCTTATGCGAACGGGTTGCATTTCCATTCACGCCGACCGTGACGTTTCCGTGACATTTTCCTTACATTTTCGTATCACGATGCAAAAAAGGCCGCACTCCTCGACGGAGACGCGGCCTTCTTTCGGCACCGACTTAATCAGTCGTTTAAATCGCGAACTGATCGCGGTTCTTGCCGGCGATCCAGCGCGGCGGCTTGCCGCGGCCCGACCACGTCGCGCCCGATTCCGGGTCACGGTACTTTGCTGCCACACCGGCGCGCGGACGGCCGACCTTGCCCGCCTTCGCACGGCTGAGACCGAGTTCGGCGAGCGAAAAGCCGTAGTCGGCAATTTTCTGCTTCACGTCATTCAGCACTTCCGCGTATTCACGCGACTTTGCTTCTTCGATTTGCTTCTCCAGCTTCTCCCGCTGGGCGAGCAGGTCCTTGTAAGAAGACATAGTTTTCCTTTCGATATGATCAATGGCGCCGGTCTTGGGCCGGTTCACCATTCATGGAATATTTGTGCCTCGGATTTTCGAAGGCAGAGATTAGCACAAAACAGATTTGATAGAGCGCGTTTCACGAAAATACACAGATCGTTTTCAATTCGGCCGTGTCATTTTGACCTGCCGCGGCCTTATCTCAAATTTTTACGCGGTTGCATAGAGATTAGGACATTACCGATCCACTAATTGGACTTTCAACATACGCAATTACCCTGCATACGGAAAATCAAACCTTTCATCGGACGACAGGTTTGCGAAAAAGTATGCAATAAAGCAATGCTATGCGCGGCGGTGCGACGTCACGCCGCAGCGTGCGCACTCGCAATCAATTGCTCGCTCAATTGCTCGCGCAGCGCAGCCGGGCCAGCGTCGGCCGGCAGCGGCGCGAACGGCGTGCGCAGCCGTCGGCCGTCGAGGCGCCAGTCGGCGCCGTGGCGATCGACACCGAGCAGATCGAGCCCGTCGCGGCGCACGTCGCTCGACTCGTACGCATCCCATAAGGCGCGCTCGTCGTCGAATCCGAGCGGTGGCAACGCGTCGAGCGCCGCGCCGTCGACCCACCCCATCCGCCCGAACCCGGCGATATAGCGCAGCCGCTCGATGTCGAGCGCCCAGAACGTGAAATCGCCGAGCGCGAGATAACGTGCGGCGCCCGGTTCGTAACGCGTGTAACGCGCGGCGAGATGCGGATCGTCGCCGATCGGCACGAAACGCCCGACGAGTGTCGCGCGCTCGGCATTCAGCACGTCCCCGTCGCGCGCGTCGACGACGAGAAAGCCCGCGCGCGGATCGGCGACGAGATTGCGCGTGTGCTCCGCGAGGCCGCTCACGAGAATCACGGGCCGATGCGCCGCATCGGGCGCGAACGGCACGATCGTCGGATACGGAAAACCCTGCGGCTCGCGCGCGTGGGTCGCGAGCGTACCGAGCGCGCAGCGATGCAGTAAATGCAGTGGCAGGGCGGGGTCGATGTTCACGGTGACTCCTGCGGTCGAAAGGCATGGAATGGAAATGTCAGCAGCGCGCGACGCCGATATGTCGCGCGCACGCAGCTTGCTGCATCGATGTTACTCGCGGCGGTCGCCGGCCGACCATTGGCCGAAAGGCAGATGAGGCGCGCGCCGGCACGCCCGCCAAGCCGGAAACGGCAGACGACATCTCGCTCGCCCGACACACTCCGAACGCCTGGAGCACCAGCCCACAACGCCGGCAAGATCGTAAGCGCTTCGATAAAATCGGACGAATCCAGCCAGCGCCGCGCGCCCATCCATCGCCCCACCCGAGAGCGTCCCGTGTCCGAATCTTCGTCCCGATCCCCGTCCGACTTCGCCGCGCCGCCCGACGCGCATCGCGCGCTCGCGTTGCCGGTTCGCCGGCGCGCCCGCACGGCCACGATGGCGCTGTTCTTCGTGGCGGGCATGATGTACGCGTCGTGGGGCGTGCATGTCCCGACCGTGCGCGACAAGTTCGAGCTCAGCCCCGGACTGCTGTCGGTCGCGTTGTTCGCGGTCGCGGGCGGCTCGATCGCCGCGATGCTGACGATCGCGCGCTGGATCGCGCGCGTCGGCTCGCGCACCGCGTGCCTGACCGGCGGGCTCGTGATGTCGGCCTGCGCGGCGCTGATCCTCGTCGTGCCCGAGTACTGGATGCTCGTCGCCGCGCTCGCGCTGTTCGGCTTTTCGATGGCCACGCTCGACGTCGCGATGAACGCCGAGGCGAGCGCCGTCGAGATCGCGCTCGGCAGGCCGATCATGTCGGCGCTGCACGGAATGTTCAGCCTCGGCGGGATGGCCGGGGCGGCGGCCGGCGGCGCGCTGCTGTCGGCCGGCATGGCGCCGGCCGTGCACCTCGCGCTCGCGGCAGCCGTCTGTGCGGCGGTGCTGCTGGCCGCGAGCCCCGCGGTGCTGCCGCACATCCCGCATCACGAAGCGGCACACGGCGGCGGCAACCGCTGGCGCTCGCCCGCGCTGTGGATGCTCGGCGGCATCGCGCTGGTTGCGTTGATCGCCGAAGGCGCGATGTACGACTGGGCGACCGTCTATATGCGCGACGTCGTCGCGGCGAGCCCCGCGCTCGCGAGCGCCGCGTATGCGGCGTTCTCCGGCGGGATGGCGCTCGCGCGCTTCGCCGGCGACGCGGTGCGCGCCCGCTTCGGCGCGCCGCAGCTCGTGTTCGCGAGCGCGTCGCTCGGCTGCGCGGGCATGGTCGGCGCGCTGTTGCTGCCGAATCCGATCGCGGTGCTGACCGGCTTCACGCTGATGGGCCTCGGCCTCGCCAACCTGATGCCGGTGCTGTTCGCGGCCGCGGCGCGCGTCGAAGGCATTCACGCGGCCGAAGGGCTCGCGCACGTCGCCGGGCTCGCGTATTTCGGCTTGCTGTTCGGCCCGGTCGTGATCGGTGCGGTCGCGCAGGCAGCGAACCTGACGGCCGCGCTGTCGGTCGTCGCGATCTGTGCGGCGCTCGTCGCGGCGGTCGCGCCGAAGGTGCTCGCGCATCTGAAGATCTGAGCGCCCGCCGCGCACCGCCCAAAAAGAAAGCGCGCCTGCGTTTCCGCAGGCGCGCTTTCACCCCTCCGTCGGCCGCTTGTCGGCTTACATCTTCACTTCGTCGAGCAGCGTCTTCTTGCCGCTCTTGTAGTTGTACAGCGAGATCACGCCGTGCTGCAGGTCGCCCTTCGAGTCGAAGGTCGTCGTGCCGATCACGCCGGTGTACTTCGTCGCCGGCATTGCCGCGAGGATCTTCGCCGGATCCGTCGAGTTCGCGCGCTTCATCGCGTCGGCGATGATGTACACGGCGTCATACGTGAACGGTGCGTAGATCTGGATCGGCTGGCCGAAACGCTTCTCGTACTTCGCCTTGAACGCGGCGCCGCCCGGCATCTTCTCGAGCGATGCACCGGCTTCCGAGCACACGATGTTGTCGGTCGCTTCGCCGGCCAGATCGGCCAGCTTTTCCGTGCAGACGCCGTCGCCCGCGAAGATCTTCGCGCGCAGGCCGAGCTGCTTCGCCTGCTTCGCGAACGGACCGCCGGTGGCGTCCATGCCGCCGTACATGATCGCATCCGGATTCTCACCCTTGATCTTGGTCAGAATCGCGCGGAAGTCGACCGCCTTGTCGTTGGTCGCGTCGTGCGACAGCACCTTCAGGCCGAGCGCCTTGGCCTTCTTCTCGAACTCGTTCGCGAGACCCTGGCCGTATGCGGTCGAATCGTCGACCACCGCTACGCTCTTGATGCCCTTCGAGTGCGCGTAGTTCGCGAGTGCCGGGCCCTGCTGCGCGTCGGTCGCGACCACGCGGTAGGTGGTCTTGAAGCCTTGCTGCGTGTAGGCCGGGTTGGTCGCCGACGGCGAGATCTGCACGATGCCCGCGTCGCTGTAGATCTTCGATGCCGGGATCGTCGTGCCCGAATTCAGGTGGCCGACCACCGCGACGACCTTGTCGTCGACCAGCTTCTGCGCAACCTGCGTGGCCTGGCGCGGGTCGGCCGCGTCGTCCTGCGCGTCGAGTTGCAGCGTGATCTTCTGGCCGCCGATCGTGAGACCCTTGGCGTTGATCTCTTCGACAGCGAGACGCGCGCCGTTTTCGTTGTCCTTGCCCAGGTGTGCAATGCCGCCCGTCAACGGCGCGACGTGGCCGATCTTGACGACTTGATCGGCGGCCGCGTTGCTTGCAGCTGCAGCACACAGCATCGCAGCTGCGGTGATCGGCAACAGCTTTTGCATCTTGATATTCATGTAAGTCTCCAGTTTCGGTCCCATAAAACGCCATCGCCCGGTGCCCCGCTGCCATCCCTGTGTTTGCATCACTGGACGATTCGCCGGGTGCATCGTTCATGCACTTGGCCTCAAGCACGTGAAAACAGCCGCTTTTAGCCGCCGCCCGCCCGTACTTGCGCGCAAGTGTAGGTGATCAAATTAATTTGTGGGACTTTTTTGAGGTAGTGGTAACACTACCGATACGGGCGCTTTCGAGCGCTTCCTCGAATATCGCTGCAAGCCAAGCCGGATAAGGGTTTCCGATAGTTTCGCCCGCGCCGTTGCGACGGCATTTCAGTGCGTCGTCGCGCGTTTCGATTCTGTATTTTTTGCGCTGGATCATTGAATGAAACGCGCGTGACGATACGCGCGTCTGCACAATGCTCGAGCAACGGTTGCGCCGCATCCTCGATGTGCAGCCGCACCGCGCGGGCCGTGACGGTTCGCTGCGCGCGGCCCGCGCACCGCTTCATGCGGCCATCGCGCGCCATTCGGCGTCGAGCGCGTCGACGAGTTGCGCAGCGCTCAGCGCCGCGTCGCGTCGTCGCGTGAGCGGCGCGCCCTGCCCGGCCCACAGCGACAGATAGTCGCCGTCGTTGGCGCGGGCAGCCGCCTGGCGCAGCGGCTGGGTCAGCGCGTTCTGCACCGGATACGGCGGCACCTCGGCCACATGCTCGCCGAGTCGCGCCATCAGCGTGTTGCGCAAGCCGCGCGCATGGCGCCCGGTGATCGCGCGCGTGACCTGCGTCGAGGTATCGGCGCTCGCGCGCACCCGCGCCTTCCAGTCCGCCGCGATCGCGCTTTCCGCACAGGTGAGGAACGCGGTGCCGAGCTGCGCGGCCTGCGCGCCGAGTGCGAGCGCCGCGGCGATGCCGCGGCCGTCCATGATGCCGCCGGCCGCAAGCACCGGCAGGCCGGTCGCATCGACGAGTTGCGGCACCAGCGCGAACGTGCCGATCAGCGCGTCGTCGGCCGAGCCGATGAAGGTGCCGCGATGGCCGCCGGCCTCGGCGCCCTGCGCGGCCAGCGCGTCGGCGCCGGCCGCCTGCCATGCGAGGCCCTCGGCCACGTGCGTCGCGGTGCCGATCACGTAGGTGCCGGCCGCCTTCAGGCGCGCGACGTCGGCGGCGTCGAGCACGCCGAACGTGAAGCTCGCGACCGGCACGCGCAACGCGACGAGCGCATCGAGTTGCGCGCGGAAGTCGGGCGCGTAGCGCACGGGCGCCGCGCCGGGCGGCAAACCGAGCGCCGCGTTCAGCGGATCGATCGCGGCGAGTGCGCGCGCAACCGTCGCCGCGTCGGGCGACGCGGGCTGCAACACGAACAGGTTCACGGCGAACGCGCGCGCGGTCGCCGCGCGAATCGCCGCGACTTCGGCGACGAGCCGCTCGGGCTCGAACGCGCCGCACGCGAGGCTGCCGAGCGCGCCCGCATTGGATGCGGCCGCGACCATCGCGGCGGTGCTTGCGCCGACCATCGGTGCCTGCACGAGCGGCAGACGCAGGCCGAAACGCTCGGCGAACGGAGTGGAAAAGATACGGGCGGGCATGGCGGAATCCTTCGATGACGATGCGAGAAAGCGCTTTGTAATGGGATATGCGTCGACTTTATCGAAGCCGCGCTGCACCGAAAAATGAATAATCGAGATCGAAACGATCGCTGCGGGAGAAGCGGCGGGGAGTGGCTCGACACGCGGCTCGACAAACGACTCGGGACGCAGGAGGCCCTTCGAAAGCGCGTCGACAAGAGGGCCGGCCAAGCGCAACAGCGGTCCCGAGCATCTGCCGCAAAACCGAGGAAGCCACCCGCGCGCCCATCTCTGCGGCGCCCTGCACCACCCCCCGATTGATGGCACACTAGGCCGCCCTCTCTTACCCGCGGCGCGCACCGCGCGCCCGCTCGCCAGGAGTTCACACGTGACAGCCCAATGGATCGACATTCCGACCGGTAACGACAGCTTCGGCGGCTACCTCGCACTCCCCAAGCGCGGCACCGGCCCCGCCGTCGTCATCATCCAGGAGATCTTCGGCGTGAACGCGCACATCCGCGCGGTCGCCGACCAGTACGCCGCCGACGGCTTCGTCGCGCTCGCGCCCGACGTGTTCTGGCGCACGCAGCCGCGCGTCGAGCTGACCTACGACGGCGCCGATCGCGACAAGGGCATCGAGCTGATGAAGAAGACCGACATCGGCCTCGCGGTAGCGGACATCGGCGCGGCCGCCGACGCATTGCGCGCACGCGCGGACGTCGCCGGCAAGGTCGCGGCGATCGGCTACTGCTTCGGCGGCCAGCTCGCCTACCGCGCGGCGGCGGCCGGCACGGTCGACGCGGCGGTCGCCTATTACGGCGGCGGCATCCAGAATGCGCTCGACCTCGCGGATAAAGTCACGCAGCCGATCCTGTTCCACTACGCGGAGAACGACCACGCGATCCCGCTCGACGCGGTCGAGCAGGTGAAAGGCGCGTTCGCGGGCCGCGGCAACGCCTCGTTCCACGTGTACCCCGACGCGAGCCACGGCTTCAACTGCCCGGATCGCGCGTCGTACCATCAGCGCGCGTCGGCGCTCGCGCACGGCCGCACGCTGACGTTCCTCGCCGAACAGCTGTAGTCGCAGCCGGCGGCCCCGGCACGCCGCGGCCGCGTTATCCTCGCTCGATCGTCACGCGTCACAACGGGGGTGAGCGCGATGCAGTCGGACTATCTCGGATATGACGCGATCGGCCTCGCCGCGCTGGTGCGCGAGCGCGCCGCGAGCCCGCGCGAACTGCTCGACGCCGCGATCGCGCAGGCCGAAGCCGTCAACGGCGCGATCAACGCGATCGTGCTGCAGGACTACGACGCCGCGCGCCAGCGCGCCGAAGCGGCCGCCGGCGCCGACGCGCCGTTCGCCGGCGTGCCGTATCTCGTCAAGGATCTGTCCGCGGCGGTGGCCGGGTTGCCGATGTCGATGGGCAGCCGGCACTACCGCTACTTCGTGCCCGCCGACGATTCGCCGCTGATCGCGCGCAGCCGCGCCGCCGGACTCAACGTGTTCGGCAAGACCAACACGTCGGAACTCGGCCAAATGCCGTACACCGAGCCCGCGCTGTTCGGCGCGTGCCGCAATCCGTGGAACCTCGATCACACGCCGGGTGGCTCGAGCGGCGGCGCGGCCGCGGCCGTCGCGGCCGGCATCGTGCCGCTCGCGCATGCATCCGACGGCGGCGGCTCGATCCGCATCCCCGCGTCGTGCTGCGGGCTGTTCGGGCTGAAGCCGAGCCGCAATCCGCTGCTGGTCGACCAGCCGTCGAACGGCGAACTGGTGGTGCAGCACGCGGTGTCGCGCAGCGTGCGCGACAGCGCGCTGCTGCTCGACGTGACGACCGGACAGACGCTGCCGCCCGGCGCGCCCGGCACCTTTCTCGGCGAACTCGACACGCCGCCCGGCCCGCTGCGCGTCGGGCTGGTGGTCGATCCGATGCTCGCGCCGGCGCTCGCCGACGACACGCGCGCGGCGCTCGCCGATGCGGCCGCGCTGCTCGAATCGCTCGGCCATCACGTGGAACCCGCGACGCTGCACCTCGACCATGCACGCGTGGCCGAAACCTTTCTGACGCTGTGGGCGACGATCGCCGACGAGCTCGTGCTCGGCGCGCGCACGCTCACCGGGCGCACGCCGCACCGCTCGGAATTCGAGCCGGCGACGTGGGCGATGGCCGTGGTCGGCCGGCGCGTCGCCCGCGCGCGGCTGCACGACGTGCTCGAATGGCAGCGCCAGCTGACCGTGCAGGTGGCCGGCCTCGTGTCGCGCTACGACGTGATCCTGTGCGCGACGCTCGCGGGGCCGCCGGTGCGGATCGGCGAGCTGCAGCCGAGCGCCCTCGAAACCGCGCAGATGAAGCTGCTCGGCGCGCTGCCGGTGAAGCCGCTGTTGCGCGCGATGCTCGCGCGGGCGTCGCAGAAGGCGTTCGCATGGGCCGGCTGCACCGAGCTGTTCAACCTGACCGGACAGCCGGCGATGTCGGTGCCGCTCTACTGGAACGCGCGCGGTCTGCCGATCGGCGTGCAGTTCGCCGCGCGCCACACCGACGAAGCCTTGCTGCTGAAGCTCGCGCGCCAGCTCGAACAGGCGCGGCCGTGGTTCGACCGTCGGCCGCCGCTGATGCAGGCGCAGCGCTGAGCGCGCCCGGCCCGCACCGGCGCACCGGCGCGCGGCGATAAAAAAGCCCCGCCGGCTTGACCGACGGGGCTGTCGCGTGCGCGCGTCTGGCTGCGCTCACATCGTCAGGCGTTCGCAGATGGTGCGCGTCGCGGCCGCCGCGTTCAGCGTGTAGAAGTGCAGCCCCGGCACGCCCGCATCGATCAGGCGCTGGCACAGGCCCGTGACGACGTCGGCGCCGAACGCGCGGATCGCGTCGCGATCGTCGCCGAAGCTCTCGAGCCGGCGCGCGACCCAGCGCGGCACTTCCGCGCCGCACATTTCCGAGAAGCGCATCAGTTGCGAGAAGTTCGTGATCGGCATGATGCCCGGCACGATCGGCACGTCGACGCCGAGCTTGCGCGCATCGTCGACGAAGCGGAAGTACGCGTCGGCGTTGAAGAAGTACTGCGTGATCGCCGAATTCGCGCCGGCCTTCACCTTGCGCGCGAAGTTCTGCAGATCGGCCGCGGGCGAGCGCGATTGCGGGTGGTATTCCGGATAGCCGGCGACTTCGATGTGGAACCAGTCGCCGTGCTCGGCGCGGATGAAGCTGACGAGCTCGGACGCATAGCGCAGCTCGCCGACCTCGCCCATCCCCGACGGCAGGTCGCCGCGCAGCGCGACGATGTGCCGGATGCCGTGCGAGCGGTACTGGTCGAGGATCGCGCGCAGGCTGTCGCGCGACGAGCCGATGCACGACAGGTGCGGCGCGGCCTCGAGGCCGTCCTTCTGCATGTCGAGCACGGTGTCGAGCGTGCCCTGCTGCGTCGAGCCGCCGGCGCCGAACGTCACGGAGACGAATTTCGGCTTCAGCGGCAGCAGCTGCGCACGCGTCGCGCGCAGCTTCTCGACGCCGTCCGCCGTCTTCGGCGGGAAGAATTCAAACGAGAGTTCGATCGGTTTCATGATTCGCAAGAGTGGGCGCGGCCGTCAGCCGATGTCGCGCTGCCCGAAGATCAGCGCCGACAGCAGCCACGACACGATGCTGTACAGGATCGAACCGAAGAACGCCGACCAGAACCCCGACACCTCGAACCCCTTCAGCAGCGACGACGCGAACCAGAAGCACAGCGCGTTCACGACGAGGATGAAGACCCCGAGCGTGACGATCGTGACCGGCAGCGTCAGCAGGATCAGCACCGGACGGATCACCGTGTTGATCAGGCCGAGCACGACCGCGACGATCAGCGCGGTGCCGAAGCTCTTGATGTGGATCGACGGCACGAGGTACGTGATGATCAGCAGCGCGAGGGCGTTGATGACCCAGGTGAGGATGACGCTCATGGAGGGCTCCGGTTCGGTTGTCGATCTGGACGGTCAGTGCATCGGGTCGGCGCCGCCGGCCGCGCCGCGCGCGAGCGCACGCGGCGTGACGAGCGGCGCTCCGGCGCCGCGCCGCCGCACCGCGCACGGCCGAAACGGCACGCACGCGGCGCGGCGGCGGCGGTGCATCAGTAGCGGTAGTGGTTCGGCTTGAACGGGCCGTCCTTCTCCACGCCGATGTACGCGGCCTGCTCGTCGGACAGCACGGACAGGTTCGCGCCGATGCGCGCGAGGTGCAGGCGCGCAACCTTCTCGTCGAGATGCTTCGGCAGCACGTAGACCTTGTTCTCGTACTGTTCGCCGCGCGTGAACAGCTCGATCTGCGCGAGCGTCTGGTTCGCGAACGAGTTCGACATCACGAACGACGGGTGGCCGGTCGCGCAGCCGAGGTTCACCAGGCGGCCTTCGGCCAGCAGGATCACGCGCTTGCCGTCCGGGAAGATGATGTGGTCGACCTGCGGCTTGATGTTTTCCCACTGGTACTGGCGGGTCGACGCGACGTCGATTTCCGAGTCGAAGTGACCGATGTTGCAGACGATCGCGTTGTGACGCATCGCCTTCATGTGATCGTGGTTGATCACGTGGTAGTTGCCGGTCGCCGTCACGAAGATGTCGGCCTTGTCGGCCGCGTATTCCATCGTCACGACGCGGTAGCCTTCCATCGCCGCCTGCAGCGCGCAGATCGGATCGATTTCGGTGACCCACACGGTCGCGCCCAGGCCGCGCAGCGACTGCGCGCAGCCCTTGCCCACGTCGCCGTAGCCCGCGACGACCGCGACCTTGCCCGCGATCATCACGTCGGTGGCGCGCTTGATGCCGTCGACGAGCGATTCGCGGCAGCCGTACAGGTTGTCGAACTTCGACTTGGTGACCGAGTCGTTCACGTTGAACGCCGGGAACGGCAGGCGGCCGTCCTTTTCCATCTGGTACAGGCGGTGCACGCCCGTCGTCGTCTCTTCGGTCACGCCCTTGATGTGCGCGAGGCGCTTCGAGTACCAGTTCGCGTCGATGTCGAGGTGCTTCGCGATCGACTTGTACAGCGCGACTTCTTCCTCGTTGGTCGGCTTCGCGATCACCGAACGGTCCTGCTCGGCCTTCGAGCCGAGGATCAGCAGCAGCGTCGCATCGCCGCCGTCGTCCAGGATCATGTTCGCGAATTCGCCGTTCGGCCATTCGAAGATGCGGTGCGAGAACTCCCAGTATTCGTCGAGCGATTCGCCCTTGAACGCGAACACCGGCGTGCCGGTCTCGACAATCGCGGCGGCCGCGTGGTCCTGCGTCGAGAAGATGTTGCACGAGGCCCAGCGGACTTCGGCGCCGAGCGCCTTCAGCGTCTCGATCAGCACGCCGGTCTGGATCGTCATGTGCAGCGAACCGGCGATGCGCGCGCCCTTCAGCGGCTGCTGCGCCTTGTATTCGTCGCGAATCTGCACGAGGCCCGGCATTTCGGTCTCGGCGATGTTCAGCTCCTTGCGGCCCCAGCCGGCAAGCGCCATGTCGGCGACGACGTAATCGTTGGAAACTTGCGAATCGATAATGGCGTTCATCACGCCCTCCTTTCTAAAAAAGTTCTAGAAATTGGTGACGTGAGCGCCGTTCAGGAAGCGGAGCCGGCGCGAATTTCGCCGCACGGCTGCTTGGTGAAGCTTTCCGAGCCTGGCGGACACAGGCGGTCCGTCGCAACGCTCCTCGGAAAACGGGAAGGATTGTAGCAAATCGTGGCGAGAAATGGGGGGTTGGGCGGGCGGCCGCACGCGCGGCGTCGGCGCGCGCGACGCCCGCCGCTGCCGCTCAGTTCTCCGCGCCGACCCACGCCTGCTCGCGCAGCCGCGCGCGCAGGCGCGCGACCGCCTGGCTGTGCAGCTGGCACACGCGCGACTCGCTCACTTCGAGCACCGCGCCGATCTCGCGCAGATTCAGCCCGCGCTCGTAGTACAGCGACATCAGCAGCTTCTCGCGCTCGGGCAGCCGGTCGATCGCATCGACCAGCGCGCCGCGCAGATGGTCGTCGAGCAGCGCCGACAGCGGATCGGCGTGATCGACGCGATAGCGGTCGAGGAACGGCTCGTCGTCGGCCGCGCGGTCGAAATCCTCGTAGTAGATCAGCTGGCTGCCGTGCAGGTCCTGCAGCATCTCCTGATATTCGTCGAGCGGCATCTTCAGGTGCTGCGCGATCTCGGCCTCGCTCGCCGAGCGGCCGAGCTGCTGCTCGACCTGGTGCACCGCGTGTTCGACCTCGCGCGACGTCTTGCGCAGGCTGCGCGGCAGCCAGTCGTTGCTGCGCAGCTCGTCGAGCATCGCGCCGCGGATGCGCTGGGTCGCGTAGGTTTCGAACTGCGCGCCCTGGTCTTCCTTGTAGCGGCCGGCCGCGTCCATCAGGCCGATCATGCCGGCCTGGATCAGGTCGTCGAGGTCCACGCTCGCCGGCATCTTCGCGACGAGCTGCAGGCCCAGGCGCCGCACGAGCGGCGCGTATTGCGCGAGCACGTCGGCCTGGGTCATCTTTCCTTGAGCGTTGTACATCATGGCTCTCTCCTTGCGGTGGCGCTCACGCGGCGTGCGCCGCACCGGCCTCGTAAGACGGCTTGCCGCCCCCGTGCACGGCGCGGCCGGAGCCGGGGCGCGGGCGCATCGGCCAGTACAGCAGGTCGCCGGCGATCTGCCGGTAGTCGCGCGCGGCGACCGACGACGGGAACGCGTCGACCGCGGTATGCATCAGCTCGCGCGCGTGCTCGACGAGCGGATCGGCGCTCACGCAGCCGGCATCGGCGATCGACACCGTCAGGTAGCGGCTCGCGACGCCCGCGAGGTTGTCGAAGGCGGTCTTCGCGTCCGCGTGGCTGCCGACGTGATTGGTCAGCACGCGGAACTGCGCGACCGCGTGCGCGAAATGCAGGCGCTTCATGCACGCGTATGCCTCGGTGATCGCCTGCGCGGCCACGCGCGTGACGATCAGCACGTCGTGCGCCTCGCGCGCGAGCGCGGAGAACGCGCCGTCCGCGCCGAGCTGCGCATCGACCAGCACGATGTCGGCCTGGCCGTCGACGAAGTCGCTCAGCTGCTCGTCGCTGTAGCCGTCGCGTGCGAAGCCCGCGGCCGCGCACAGCGCGAAGCCGGCCGGCGTACGCGTGCGGTCGCCGTCGCGCAGCCATGCGCCCGCGAGCGTCGCCGTGGCCGAATGCACGTCGGTGCGCTCGTCGACGACGAGCACGTCCTTGCCCAGCGCGCTCAGCGCCGCTGCCAGATTCACGACGGCCGCCGTGCAGCCGACGCCCAGCGGGCCGCCCGTCACCGCGACGATGCGCGACGCCCGCCCGGCCAGCAAGCGCCGGAGTCCTTCGGCCTGGTCGATGATCCGTTTATCCAAATCGCACCTCGTGCAGTTCGGCGGTGGACCGCGCGGTCAGCGCGGACAGCAGCGTCGGCATGTCCTCGTCCTGCGGCACGAACGGCGAGCCGTCGCGCGGCACGCAGAACGCGCTCTTCAGCAGGAACCGGGTCGACGCGACGTACAGGTTTTCCGGCACCTTCTGGCCGGTCGACACGTAGTGGACCGGCAGCTTGTAGCGGATCACCGTGTCGAGCACGCCGCCGAGATGGGTCGCCTCGTCGAGCTTGGTCAGGATGCAGCCGGCCAGATCGGGCGTCGGCCCGTGCGGATGCTCGCCCGCGCTGCGGTAGGCCTGAACGACTTCGTTGAGCGTGTCGCCGTGGCTCGTCGCGTTCAGCAGCAACAGGCGCTGCACCGGTGCGTTCGCGCCGTGCAGCATCGCGATCTGGTCGGACAGCGCGCGATCGCGCTGGCTCATGCCGATCGTGTCGATCAGCACGATGTGCTTGTTGCGCAGCTCGGACAGCGCGAGCGCGAGGTCGCCCGCGTCCTTCACCGCATGCACCGGCACGCCGAGGATCTTGCCGAAGATGCGCAATTGCTCGTGGCCGCCGATCCGGTAGCTGTCGGTGGTCAGCAGCGCGACCTTGCTCGCGCCGAAGCGCATCACGCAGCGCGCGGCGAGCTTCGCGGTGGTGGTGGTCTTGCCGACGCCCGTCGGCCCCATCAGCGCGAACACGCCGCCGCGCTCCATCAGCGCGTCTTCGCTTTCGAGCACCGGCAGGTTGGCGGCGAGTACCGATTGCGCCCATTCGGCCGCCTGTTCGAAGCTCCGCGCGCCGTCGCCGGACGGCAGGTTGTCGACCAGCATCCGCACCAGCTGCGCGGAAAAGCCGGCCGAGAACAGATGCTTGGTCAGCGCGCCGTGCACCGGGCTGCGGCGCTGGCGGTCATGCCACATCAGGCTGTCGAACTGCTCCTCCATCATCCCGCGCATCGCGCCGAGCTCGTTCATCACCGTGTCGTTGACGATGCTTTCGATCCGCACCTTCACCGCATCGGCCACCGCGGCGGCCGCATCGGCGGGCAGGCGCGTGCGCTCGGCCGGCTTCTCGGCGCGGGCGTCGTTCGCACGCGCAGGCGGCGCCATCCGGCGCTCGGCATCGCGCACGATGTCGCGCGCCCAGCCGGCCGGCGCCGCGGGTGCCGCGTCGTGGCGTGCACGCGTGGGCGCGGCGGGCGCGGCCGGCGCGCCCTGCAGGCGGGCGTTGAGCGCTTCGCGCTGCTGCGTGAGGCGCTTCGCATGCTCGACGAGCCATGCGGCCGGTTCGGCCGGCGCTGCGGCGGGCGCGCCGGCGGCCGGCGCCGACGCCGGCTCGGCCGACGACGCTGCCGCGGCGCTCGACTGCGCCTCGGCGTGGTGGGCGGCATCGAAGGCGGCCGCTTCGGACGTCTGGATCGTGTCGGCGCTCGCGCCGAACACCGACGAGAACACGTCGGGCAGCCCGCCGTCGCCGGCTGCGTAGGGATTGACGGCCGGATTGACGACCGGGCGCGGGAACGTCGCGCCGGGGCGCGTCACGATGCCCGGCACGGCGGCGGCCGGCACCGATTCCGGCATGCGCGGCACGGCGGCGCGCACGCGTGCGGCGGCCTGCGGCGCGACCGCGGCGAGATCCGAGTCGGCGAGTGCGACGATTTCGACGCTGCCGTCATCGAGCGTGCGGTTCGACAGCACGACGGCATCGGCGCCGAGTGCCTCGCGCACGAGACGCAGCGCGTCGCGGCTCGTCGCGCCGGTGAATTTGCGAATGTTCAAGCGGAACCCCCGATGACGTTAACGACTTTGATCGTGCGTGTGTCCGGCACTTCGGCGTACGACAGCACTTTCAGTTGCGGCAGGCTGCGGCGCAGGAAGCGCGCGAGCATCGCGCGCAGCGCGTGCTGCACCAGCAGCACCGGCGGCAGCCCGAGATTCTGTTGACGCAGCATCGCCTGTTGCGTGCCGGTCAGAAGGTTGTGCGCGAGGCCGGGCTCGAGGCCCGGGTTCGCGCCGGTCGCGAGCGCCTGCGACAGCACGCGCTCGAGATTCGAGTCGAGGCCCATCACCTGCATCTCGCCCGCGCCCGGATACCACTGCTGCGTGATCGCACGGCCGAGCGACAGGCGCACCGCGGCGGTGATCTCGTACGCGTCGCCGCGGCCCGCGTGCTCGGACACGGACTCGAGGATCGTGCGCATGTCGCGGATCGGCACGCCTTCCTCGAGCAGGTTCTGCAGCACTTTCTGCAGCGTGGTGAGCGAGATCGTCTTCGGGATCAGGTCCTCGACGAGCGACGGCGCGTCCTTGCCGGTGCGCTCGACGAGCGACTGCACTTCCTGACGGCCGAGCAGCTCGGCCGCGTGCTGCACCACCAGATGGTTCAGGTGCGTCGCGACCACCGTGCTCGCGTCGACCACGGTGTAGCCGTACACCTGCGCCTGTTCGCGCATCGCGACGTCGATCCACACGGCCGGCAGCCCGAACGCCGGGTCCTGCGTCACCGCGCCGGGCAGCGCGGCCGTCACCTGGCCGGGGTTGATCGCGAGCCACTGGCCCGGGAACACTTCGCCCGCGCCGATCTCGACGCCCTTCAGCGCGATCCGGTATGCGTTCGGCCGCAGCTCGAGGTTGTCGCGAATGTGGATCACCGGCGGCAGGAAGCCGATCTCCTGCGCGAACTTCTTGCGGATGCTCTTGATGCGCTTGAGCAGCTCGCCGTCGCTGTTCTTGTCGACCAGCGGAATCAGCCGGTAGCCGACTTCGAGGCCGAGCGGGTCGATCAGCTGCACGTCGTCCCAGGTCGCCTCGTGGCTGTCGCTCGGCAGCGCGGCGGGCGGCGCGATCTCGGTCACGTCGCCGGCCGCCTTGCGGGCCGCCGCGCGGCGCACCTGCGTGCGCGCCAGCCAGATCGCGCCGCCGCCGAGGGCGAGGAACGCGAAGTGCGGCATGCCGGGGATCAGGCCCATCAGCACGATGATCGCGCCGGTGATGGTCAGCACGCGCGGGTTGGTGAACAGCTGGCCGGTGATCTGCGTGCCGATGTCCTCGTCGGTCGCGACGCGCGACACGATCACGCCGGCCGCCGTCGAAATCACGAGCGACGGGATCTGCGCGACGAGGCCGTCGCCGATCGTCAGCAGCGTGTAGTTGGTGCCGGCCGCCGCGAAGCTCATGTCGTGCTGGACCATCCCGACGATCAGCCCGCCGATCACGTTGATCGCCATGATGATCAGGCCGGCGATCGCGTCGCCGCGCACGAACTTCGACGCGCCGTCCATCGACCCGTAGAACTCGGCTTCCTGCGCGACGGCCTGGCGGCGCTTGCGCGCCTGCTCTTCGTTGATGAGGCCCGCGTTGAGGTCGGCGTCGATCGCCATCTGCTTGCCGGGCATCGCGTCGAGCGTGAAGCGCGCGGACACTTCGGCGATCCGCCCCGCGCCCTTCGTGATCACCATGAAGTTGATGATCATCAGAATCACGAACACGACGATGCCGACCGCGAAGTTGCCGCCGACCAGGAAGTGCCCGAACGCCTCGATCACCTGGCCGGCCGCGTCGGGGCCGGTGTGGCCTTCGAGCAGCACGACGCGGGTGGATGCGACGTTCAGCGACAGGCGCAGCAGCGTCGAGAACAGCAGCACGCTCGGGAACGCGGCGAAGTCGAGCGGCTTCATCGTGTACATGCTGACGAGCAGCACCATCACCGACAGCGCGATGTTGAAGGTGAACAGCAGATCCAGCAGCAGCGGCGGCAGCGGCAGGATCATCATCCCCAAAATCATGCAGATGAGGACCGGGCCCGCGAGGCCGCGCAGGTTCGCGCCGGCGAACGGGTTCGGGCGCTTCGCGAACAGGCCGGTGGTCGGAGTGCTCATGCCGCGTTTCCTTGCTTGCCGAGCGCGTCCTCGGCTTCTTCACGCGCGTCGTCGGCCGATACCGACGCGCCCTTGTCCAGCTCGGCCGGCACGTCGATGTCGACGGGCGCGGCGGGGAACGCGCCGCCTTCCGAGCGGAAGCGCTTCAGCTGATAGACCCACGCGAGCACCTCGGCGACGGCCGAGTAGAGCGAGCCGGGAATCTCGCGTTCGAGTTCGACGTTGTGATACAGCGCACGCGCGAGCGGCGGCGCCTCGAGCAGCGGCACGTTGTGCTCGGCCGCGAGCTCGCGGATGCGCGCGGCGACGAGGTTCACGCCCTTCGCGACGACCTTCGGCGCACGCATCTCGCCGTCGGTGTATTGCAGCGCGACCGCGAAGTGCGTCGGGTTGGTGACGACCACGTCGGCCTTCGGCACGGCGGCCATCATCCGGCGCCGCGCGATCGCGCGCTGCTGCTGGCGGATGCGGCCCTTCACGTGCGGATCGCCTTCGTTCTCGCGATGCTCGCGCTTCACTTCTTCCTTCGTCATGCGCAACTTCTTGTTGTACTGCCAGAGTTGGTAAGGCACGTCGAGACCGGCCAGCACCAGCATCCCGGCGACCGTCGTGCCGCAGCACACGGCGACCAGATGCAGCGCATCGGCGAGCGCCGCGCCGAGCGGCTGGGTCGCGAGGCCGAGCAGCTCGTCCTTGCTGCGCCAGATCGCGACTCCGCCGATGCCGCCGACGACCATCGTCTTGGCCACCGACATCGCCAGCTGGATCGGCCCCTGGATCGAGAACATGCGGCCGAGGCCCGCGATCGGGTCGAGGCGGTCGAACTTCAGCTCGAACGTCTTCTGCGAGATCAGCCAGCCGCCGAGCGCCATCGGCGCGAGCAGGGCGGCGAGGCCCGTGAGGGCGAGGATCGGCAGCACCGCGGCGAGGCCTTCGGCGCTCGCCGTGCCGGCGGCCGACAGCATCCGGTGCGTGTCGAACGCGGTCGCGCGGTCGAAGGTGAACGCACTGCGCAGCATCGTCTGCAGATGGGCGCCCGACGGCCCCGACACGAGCCACGTGCCGTAGAACCCGGCCGCGAGCAGCGCGAACGAAGCCAGCTCGCGCGAACGCGCGACCTGCCCCTCCTCGCGCGCCTTCTCGCGGCGTCTCGGAGTGGCGGCTTCGGTTCTGTCGAGATCGCTCTCGTCTGCCACGGGGCCTCCAGTCGGGTACGGCGAAATGCCGTTTTCCAGTGACACCGATTATTCATGCGCGCGTCAAACGCCGATCGGTCGAGCAAAGCCGTGAAAGGGGGGTATTTCGGGGAATCGGGTGAGGGCGTGCGGCAGGCGGTGGGCGGCGGGGGTTCGGCGATGGATGGGGGGATGCTGCGGCGGCGGGACACGCGTTCGCGGGTGGGCGATGCGGGGGAAATGCGGTGGGGATGGAGGGAGCCGAGGGTTGGCGGGCCGGCTAAGGCGGCTAAGGCGGCTAAGGCGGCTGAGGCGGCTGAGGCGGCTGAGGCGGCGGTGGGCGGTGGGAGCGGACGGCGGGCGGACCGGAGTATTTAAGCCTGAGCCAGCGACCGAATCACCGCCCCAGCGTTGGTCTGCGTGTTGGCCCCGGCGCGAGCCGGAGCCCAACCCGCCCGGAACCGGCCGCCAGGCCGCCCCCGGCCCCGCTCAGACAGCCGGGATCGGATCCGGACCGTAGCGGTTCGGGCCCTCGGTGCCGCGCGCGCACATCCACACGAGCAGCACGATCGCGCCGACGAGCGGGATGAGCGTGATCAGCACAAACCAGCCGGAGCGGTCCGTATCGTGCAGGCGGCGCACGGTGACCGCGAGGCTGGGCAATACCAGCGCAAGCGACGCGAGCGCGACGACGACCATCAGCAGCATCGCGATCGCGCTCGGGTCCTCGGCGGCCGCGGCGACCACCTGACAGACGATCGACACGATGCCCGTGAGCAACGCGAAATACCAGTATTCCGCGCGGCGCGCACGGCCGTCGAATTTTGCGTATTGATTGAGTGCGGAACGCACGGCTTCACCGAAATTCATTTTATTGCCCTCTCGTTTTATATCGTCGACCCCGGAAACAACGAAGGCATTATAAATATCAAGTTCCGCGCATTGCATCTCTTTTCGCGCATCGCTCAGTGCTTGCCGCACTTGCCGCGCCGGCGCTCCGGGAGAACCGCCAGCCGCACGCCCCGCCGCGCTTATAATCGCCGCGCCGCGCGACGAATAACCGAAAGTTAATCCACAATTCGATTACGGCAGCATGAAACGCTGCACAGCCGATAATCGGCTCGCCGATGCCGCGACGGATTTACCGCCCATTCGCAACAGGCATGCCACCAGCATCGCGCACGGGCCTGAAACGGCGCAGCAAATCGCCGTGCCGCCGCTAACCGGCCGCCGCCTGCTCCAGCACGCTCAGATCGAGCTTCTTCATCCGCAGCACCTGCGCCATCACGCGCTCGGCGCGCGCCGGGTCGCCGGCCATCAGCTCGGGCATCTGCACGGGCACCACCTGCCACGACACGCCGAAGCGGTCGCGCAGCCAGCCGCACTGCTGCGCGCGCTCGTCGCCGCCCTCGGCGAGCGCGGCCCAGTAGCGGTCGATCTCGCGCTGGTCGCGGCAGTTGACGACGAACGACACGGCCGGCGTCAGCGGAAAGGCGGGGCCGCCGTTCAGCGCGAGGAACGCCTGGCCGTCCAGCTCGAACGAGACGGTCATCACCGCGCCCTCGGCCTGCCCGGCCGCCTGCGCACCCGCTTTGCCGTAGCGCGCGACGTCGACGATGCGCGCGTTGTCGAACACCGACACGTAAAAGCGGGCGGCCGCCTCGGCGTCGCGGTCGAACCACAGGAACGGCGTGATGCGCTGGATACGCTGAGTCATGGCAGTGCCTCCTCGATGTCGTCCCGGCATCGGCGCCGGTCTTATATCGTAGGCGCTGCGCGGCGGTGGCGCGGCGCCGCGCTCCGTAGCACGCCCGGTGCCCGCGCAATGAGAAAGGGGGCGATCGCTCGCCCCCTTTCCGGTCATCGCCAGCCGCGCGCGTTCAGAACGCGACGTAAGGCTGCGCGCCGCCGCTGGCCGTCTTGTCCATCCCGAAGTAGATGGTCTTGCCGTAGAAGTGCGGCATGCCGAGGTCGAGCCAGCCGCTCGGACCGAACGGGCCGGCGATGTCGTTGTAGACGAACGTCGACGGCGCCGCGAACAGCGCATCCGCATTCCCCACCGGCATCGACACGCCACCGCTCGCGCCGTTCTTGCCGGTCAGCGTCGCCGAATAGGTGACCGTCGACGACGGGCAGTAGAACTGCGTGTTGGTCGAGCACGTCGTCTGCGCCGCATCGTTGAAGAAGTACGCGTTCGAGCCGGTATCGAAGAACGCGGTCACGCTGCTGCCGAGGAAGGTCGCATCGACGTCGCCGGCGCTCGTCGACGTCAGCTGCGTCGATGCGCCGAGCGCGTTGTTGCTCTGCGTGCCGATCCCGAACGTCAGCAGGCCCGTCGCGCTGCCCTGCCCGCTGTTCGACACGGTCGGCATCTGCACGATCACGCCGTTGTTGTCGGTCGCGAAGTGATGGACCGGGTTCGCGACCTGTTGCGACGTCGGCACGAGCGCGACCGTGCAGCTCGCGTTGCCGTTCGGGCACGCGTAGTAGTTGCTGTAGGTCGTCGACGTCGCGCAGCTCGTGCAGTCGAGCGGTGCCGGCCCGATGCCGAGGATGCCGTTCGCGCCGAGATCGCCGGTCGTGTTCGCCGAGGTCCGCGCGCCGTTGTTCGAGCACGAGGCCGGCACGTTGGCCGTGCCGAGGTCGCCGATGATCTGCACCGGCAGCGCAGGCGCCTGCTCGGTGCCGATCGACAGATCGACGGTGCGCAGCGAGCCCCACGTGTAGCTCGACACGAACTTGCCGCACTCGGCCACCGGCGCGCCGCCGCTGGTGATCTGCGGCAGGCCGTTCAACACGCCCGACGTCAGCGCGCTGCTGACGAGTCGCAGCCCGTACGACGCGGTGTCGACGAGCACGTTGTTGACCACCTGGCAGGTCGACGTGCCGGGCACGCAGATCTTCACATTGACCGTCGGGATGTTGATCACCCGCGCGGCGCCCGGGCCGACCGTGATCACGGCCGTGTTCGCGGTATTGCCGTCGGACACGTTGGAGCCGCCGCCACTGCTGCCGCCGCTACCGCCGCCGCTGGTGCTGCCGCCACTGTCGCCGCCGCCGCCGCATGCGGTGACGAGCATCGCCGTCGCGGCGGCCAGGCCCAGCACGCCGAGCCAGCGCTTGAAGGTACGAGAAATGTTCAAGGTCGCTCTCCCGCCGTCACTGGATGTCGTTGCCGGTCAGCCCGGCCGGCAATGCCGCGGGCAGCCATGCCTGGCCCGCGAACGAGCCCATGTGGCCGCCGGTGCGGATCACGAGGCCGCTGGTCGCGACCGACACGGGCGCGCGCCAGCCGTGCGCCGCGTGCGCCGCCTGCACGCCCGCCGTGTACTGCGGGAAATAGCTGCCGAGCAGCGATTCGAGGTCCGGCATGCTCGGCCCGCGCCATGCGAGCCCGAACACGCTGCCGGCCGCGCTGGTGTATTCGTGGATGACGGTGCCCGACCCGAGCGTGATCTCGCGCACGGTGTATGCGGCCGCGCTCGGCTGCACGACGCCGTCGGCGGAGCGCATCGCGCGCTGCAGCGCGCGCACGGTGGCGGCATGATCGTCCGCCGGCGGCGACATCGGTGCGCCGCCCAGTTCGGCATGTGCGTGGATCGACCACAGCACACCCGTTGCAGCCGCCGCATGCGCGACGGCCCAGCCCAAGCGTTTCAGTTTCACATTCCCCCCCAAGGGACTGGCTTCGTCGCCGCGATACCGAACCGTCCGGCACCGCCGGCCACGAATTGGAGTCTTCACAATGACGCTTCATTGCTGCTGACGCGTAGTATGCCTGCGGAGTATGTCGGAATGTCAAATGGGTGCCGCATGATGCGTCGCAGCATGTCGCGCGAGGCAGGGCAAGGCGAAGCGATGCCGCGCGGCGATCCGGGCGATGTGAATACCGCGCATGCGCGCCGCACCGGGCCGCTCCATGCAACGGAGGGGCCGCGGGCGCGATGGGTGTGCCCGGTCAGAAACCGAGGCTGGCGAGCAGATCGTCGACCTGCGCCTGATCCTGCACGACGTCGGACTTGCCTTCCGGCGCGATCTGCGGGCCGTTCAGCAACGACGCGGGGCTGCCGGTCGAGCTGACCTGCTCGGCGGCGAGCGCGGCGGCGGTGGCCGCGAACTGCTCGCGCCGCTCCGGGGCGATGTTCTCGACGAGCACGGTCAGCAGTTGCTGCTCGATCAGATAGACCATGTCCATGATCTTCTTGATCACCTGCCCGGTCAGATCCTGGAAGTCCTGCGCGAGCATGATCTCGAGCAATTGCGCGCTCGTCGCCGAGGCGGCCTCGGGCAGCGTGTGCAGGAACGTGCGCGTGTCGTCCATCAGCTCGCGCACTTCCGCGTGTTCGATCGGCGCCGCGTACCACTGCGCCCAGCGCGCGTCGAGTGCCTCGGCTTCGTTCTGGATGCGCTCCTGCACCGGCTTCGCGATCTCGATCGCGTTCAGCACGCGCTCGGCCGCCTGCTCGGTCATCGTCGCGACGTAGCGCAGCCGGTCGCGGGCGTCGGGCACGGCTTCCGCCGCGCGCTCGACGTGCTTGTCGAGCCCGAGCTCACGCATCGAATCGCGCAAGGCGCGCGTGACCTGGCCGATGCGCGCGAGGATCCTGTCGCTCGCGAAATCGGCGCCTTCGGCATGGCCGTCGGCGTTGATCGCCGCGCCGGCGAGCGCCGCATGGATCGGCTCGTTCACGTCAGCTCCCGGCCTTGGCCATCTTGTCGATGATCTTGTTCAGCTTCTCGTCGAGCGTCGCGGCTGTGAACGGCTTCACGACGTAACCGCTCGCGCCGGCCTGCGCCGCCGCGATGATGTTCTCCTTCTTCGACTCGGCCGTGACCATCAGCACCGGCAGGTGCGTGAGCGTCGCGTCCGCGCGGATTTCCTTCAGCATCGCGAGGCCGTCGAGGTTCGGCATGTTCCAGTCCGAGATCACGAAGTCGAAGCCGCCGCCGCGCAGCCGCGCGAGGCCGGCCGCGCCGTCTTCGGCTTCGTCGACGTTCGTGTAGCCGAGCTCCTTGAGCAGGTTGCGGACGATCCGGCGCATCGTCGGGAAATCGTCCACCACCAGGATTTTCATGCTCTTGTCCATCGTCGTTCCTTTGCAGATTCGTTACCGTCAGGGCATGCAGCATCGTACATGCCCGGAGACATTTCGTTCAGACGCGCTGCACGCGATCGCCCATCGTAGCGAGTCGCGCCATCACGCGCCGGCTCATTTCGGCGAGCGGCGCGACTTCGTCCGCGCCGCCGAGCGCGATCGCCTCGCGCGGCATGCCGAACACGATGCAGCTCGCCTCGTCCTGCGCGAACGTGTGGGCGCCCGCGCGCTTCATGTCCAGCAGCCCGGCCGCGCCGTCGCGGCCCATGCCGGTCAGGATCACGCCGATCGCGTTCTTGCCCGCGTGCTGCGCCGCCGAGCGGAACAGCACGTCGACCGACGGCCGATGGCGGTTCACCGGCGGATCGTCGGACAGCTGCGCGATGTAGTTCGCGCCGCTGCGCGCGAGCAGCAAGTGCGCGTGGCCGGGCGCGATGTACGCATGGCCGGGCAGCACGCGCTCGCCGTGCTCGGCTTCCTTCACCGCGATCCGGCACAGGCCGTTCAGCCGCTGCGCGAACGACTTCGTGAAGCCCGGCGGCATGTGCTGCGCGATCAGCACGGCCGGCGCATCGGGCGGCAGCGGCGTCAGCACCTCGCGGATCGCCTCGGTGCCGCCCGTCGACGCGCCGATGATGATCAGCTTCTCGGTACTGACGAGCGGGTTGTTGAACATCGGCGCGGCCGGCTGGCCGTTCGCCGCGCGTGCGGCGGCGTGCGGCTGCGGCGTCTGGCGCACGCGCGCGCGCGCGGCCGCGCGGATCTTGTCCGCGAGCTTCTCCGCGTAGTCGAGCATGCCGTCGCGAATCCCGACGCGCGGCTTCGTGACGAAATCCACCGCGCCGAGTTCGAGCGCGCGCAGCGTGATTTCGGAGCCGCGCTCGGTCAGCGACGACACCATCACGACCGGCATCGGCCGCAGGCGCATCAGCTTCTCGAGGAAGTCGAGCCCGTCCATGCGCGGCATTTCGACGTCGAGCGTCAACACGTCGGGGTTGTGCTGCTTGATGAGCTCGCGCGCGACGAGCGGATCGGGCGCGGTCGCGCACACCATCATGTCGGGCTGGCTGTTGATGATCTCGGTCATCAGACTGCGGATCAGCGCCGAGTCGTCGACGCACAACACTTTGATCTTCTGCACTGCGGTCATGCCTCCTACTTTCTCGAAAGGTTGGCCGCGTACGGGCTGGCGGCCTTTTGAACCGCCGGCTGCACGCCCGCGCCGCCGCTGCGGGCGCCGAACAGTTCGATGCGCGGCCGCGCCGGCGGCGGCGCACTCGGCCGCGGCGCGGCGAACAGTTCCACTTTCGCACGCGCGCGCGCCGCGCTGGCGCGGACGGCCTCGCGTGCGAGCGCGGCTTCGCGCTCGGCCACGCCCGGCACCTGCAGCCGCAGCTTCTTCACCATCGCGCGGCCGGTGCGCGGCATGAACGCGACCTTGCGCGGATGCACGCCCTGCAAATCTTCCGCGGTGATGCGAATGCGTTCGAGCGCGAGATAGCGGCGCACGAAATCGGCGTTGCGGTCGCCGATGTTGATCGTCGTCATGCCGGCCAGCACCGCGGCGCCGCCGAACACCTTCGCCTCGAAGCGCTCGCGGCGCCCGCCGGCCTTGATCAGTTCGTTGATCAGCACTTCCATCGCGTAGGCGCCGTAGCGCATCGACTCCGACGCGGCCGCGCCGGCATCGGCGCCGTCGTCGGGCAGCATGAAGTGATTCATTCCGCCGATGCCGGAGACCGGGTCGTGCAGGCAGGCAGCGACGCACGAGCCGAGCACGGTCATCAGCACGATGTCTTCGGACGTCGTGTAGAACTCGTTCGGCAGCAGCTTCACGCCGGGGCGGTCGAAGTGGGTGTCGAAGTAGTGGTTGGTCGCGATCGGGAGAGCGCTCATCAGCGTTCTCCGTAAGCGGGCGTCGCGCCCGCGGCGCGTTGCGCGCCCGACGGCGCTGCCGCGGAACCCGCCGCGCCGCGCGCGCGCGCGCTCTGCACGGCGTCGCGCGTGAGCTCGTACACCGTCTGCCCGCGCAGCCGGAACGCCTGCGTCACGTACGTGAAATTCTCCGAATGCCCGGCGAACAGCAGCCCGCCCGGCTTCACGAGCGGCTCGAAGCGCGACAGCACCTGCCCTTGCGTCGGCTTGTCGAAATAGATCATCACGTTGCGGCAGAAGATCGCGTCGAACGGCTTCGCGATCCCGTAGTCGGCATCGGTCAGGTTCAGCTGCTCGAAGCGGATCATCGCGCGCAACTCCGGGCGCACCTTCACGCGGCCGGCCTGCGCGCCCGTGCCCTTCAGGAAGAAGCGCTTGAGCCGCTCCGGGCTCAGGTGCTTGACCTGGTCGTACGTATAGATGCCGGCCTCGGCCTTCGCGAGCACCTGCGTGTCGAGGTCGGTCGCGAGAATCGACGCGCTGCGCGCGGCCGATTCGCCGAGCGCCTCGACCAGCGTGATCGCGATCGAATACGGCTCCTCGCCGGTCGACGCGGCCGAGCACCACACCGACACCGGCGCCGGCCGCCCTTTCACGAACTCGGCCAGGATCGGGAAGTGGTGCGCCTCGCGAAAGAACGCGGTGAGGTTGGTGGTCAGCGCGTTGGTGAACGCCTCCCACTCGAGCGGATCGTCTTCCCGCTCGAGCAGGTCGAGGTATTCGCGGAACGTGTCGAGGCCGCGTGCGCGCAGCCGGCGTGCGAGCCGGCTGTACGCCATGTCGCGCTTGTGCTCGGACAGCGAGATCCCGGCGCGTTGATGGATCAGCTCGCGTATGCGCGCGAAATCCGCGCCGGTGAATGCGAAGTCGCGCCCCGGCTCGCCCGCTCGGGGCGAGGCTTCCGGTGCATCGGATCGAAACGGTGCGCGCGCGGACAGCATGGCTTAGAAGGTCTCCCAGTCGTCATCGGACGTACCGGCCGCGGCCAGCGCCGGCTTCTCGCCGTGCAGCGCGGGGCGCACCAGTGCGGGTTTCTCGGCGGTCTTCGCAGCCGGCGCGGCGGGCGTCTTCGCGAGACGCGGGCCGTAGCCGCCGGCAGCCGGCGCTTCCTTGGACGGACGTGCGCCGGCATCGGCCGCGCGCTTCGGTTCGTGGCTCGATGCCGATGCAGCCGATGCCGCTGCGGCGCGCCGTGCGGCCGGCTGCGCGGCTGCTTGCGGCGCCGGCGATGCAGACGATGCGCTCGGTGCGGCGTCGTGACGGCTTTCCGACGACGCGGCAGCCGGCGTTGGCGTCGGCGCGGTCGCCCGTGCGACGCTGCGCGCCGGCGCGAGCGCGATGCCGCCCGCGACGCGCCATTCGGCGACGATCGCCTTCATCTGGCGCGTCTGCTCTTCGAGCGACGCAGCAGCGGCCGCCGCCTGCTCGACCAGCGCCGCGTTCTGCTGCGTGACCGAATCCATCTGGCCGACCGCGCGGTTGACCTGCTCGATGCCGGTCGACTGCTCCTCCGACGCGGCGCTGATCTCGCCCATGATGTCGGTCACGCGGCGCACGGCCTGCACGATTTCGTCCATCGTCGTGCCGGCGCGCGCGACCAGCGCCGACCCGCTTTCGACCTTCTCGGCCGAATCGCCGATCAGCTGCTTGATTTCCTTCGCGGCGCTCGCGCTGCGCTGCGCCAGCGAGCGCACTTCGCCCGCGACCACGGCGAAGCCGCGGCCCTGCTCGCCTGCGCGTGCGGCTTCGACCGCCGCGTTCAGCGCGAGGATGTTGGTCTGGAACGCGATGCCTTCGATCGTGCCGATGATGTCGACGATCTTGCCCGAGCTCGTCGCGATGTCCTGCATCGTCGACACCACTTGGCCGACCACGTCGCCGCCTTGCGTCGCGATGTCCGATGCGTTCACGGCGAGCTGGCTGGCCTGACGCGCGTTCTCCGCGTTCTGGCGCACGGTGCCGGTCAGCTGCTCCATGCTCGACGCCGTTTCCTGCAGCGACGCGGCCTGCTGCTCGGTGCGCTGCGACAGGTCGGTGTTGCCGGTCGCGATCTCGCGCGCGCCGACGTCGATCGACTCGGTGCCGCGGTGGACGGCCTGCACCATCCCCGTCACGGCGTCCTGCATCCGCTTGATGCCGCCGAACAGGCGGCCGATCTCGTTGTTGCTGAATACGGTCACCGGCTGCGTGAGGTCGCCGCCGGCGATGCGCTCGAAGTGCGCGATCGCGTCCTCGAGCGGCTTCACGATCAGCCCGCGCAGCATGAAGCGGATCGCGATCACGACGACGAACGCGATCGCGATGCCCGCGGAGATCAGGACGATCATCAGCGAGATGCGCGACTGCGTCGCGGCCTGGCGGTCTTCCGCGCGCTTTTGCAGCGCCGCGATCACGGCGGACGCGGTCTGGTCGAACGCGACGAACATCGGGCTGATCTTGGTGTCGGCGATCGCGTGGTACGCGGCCATGTCGCCCGCACGCGCCGCGGCGAATTCGGGCTCGACGCCGTCCTTGATGATGGCCGTGTAGCGCGCACCGAGGTCGTCGAGCAGCGACTGGTCGACGCCGAGCTTGGCCGTCGCCTGGAACGCCTGCCAGTTCTGGTTCGACTTCGCGTACAGCTCCTGCGCGCGTTCGAGCACCTTCGCCGCCTCGGCCGTGTTGCCGCCTTCGGTCAGCGTGCGGAAGCGGTCGAGCGCGACGCGCGAGCGCAGCAGATGCGCCGACGTGTCGTCGAGCGTATGAATTGCCGGCAGATCGGCGTGCGCGATCTCGTCGAGCGCGCTGCTCGCGCGATCGAGCGCGTAGAGGCCGAGCCCGCCGACCGCGGCGGCCAGGCAAACGAGGATGAGTCCGACCGCCGTCAGCGTCGAGCGGATCGACCAGTTGTGCAACATTGCAGAATCTCCCGAAATTACTGCGCGCGCGTGGCGCTTATGCGCCGAGCATCTCGATCAGCGCCATTTCCCGGCTCGACATCAGCTTCTCGATGTCCATCAGGATCAGCATCCGGCCGTCCACCGTGCCGAGGCCCGTCAGGTACTCGGTCGTCAGCGTCGCGCCGAATTCCGGCGCCGGCATGATCTGGTCGGTCTGCAGGGTCAGCACGTCCGACACGCCGTCGACCACCATCCCGACCACGCGGTTCGACACGTTGAGGATGATCACGACGGTCTGATGGTCGTACTCGACGCGGCCCAGATGGAACTTGATCCGCATGTCGACGATCGGCACGATGATGCCGCGCAGATTGATCACGCCCTTGATGAAGTCCGGCGCGTTGGCGATGCGCGTGACGCTGTCGTAACCGCGGATTTCCTGCACCTTCAGGATGTCGATCCCGTATTCCTCGTCGCCGAGCGTGAAGACGAGGAATTCCTGCCCGGTCGCATCGCCCTGTTCGGCGTCGCGGCGGCTTGCGACCGCGTTCGCCGCGGCCGGATTGATCATTTGGACTTCAGCAGACACGTGTGCCCCCAATCGGTTGAATGGCGAGAGTTAGAAGATCGCGAGTTCAGCGCCCACCCGGGCGCCGTGCGTCGCACGGGTTTCGCGGTTCAGCGCCGCGACGTCGACGATCAGTGCGACGCTGCCGTCGCCCAGGATCGTCGCTGCCGAGATGCCGTGTACCTTGCGGTAATTGGTCTCGAGGTTCTTCACGACCACCTGCTGCTGGCCGACCAGCTCGTCGATGAGCATCGCGAAGCGGCGCCCTTCGGTTTCCATGATCGTCACGATGCCCTGGGTCGGATCGGTGCGCGCGTCGTCGACCGAGAACACCTCGTGCAGCGCGACGAGCGGCAGGTATTCGCCGCGCACGCGCACCACGCGCTCGCCGTTGCCGACCGTGTAGATGTCGTCCATCGACGGCTGCAGCGACTCCATCACGAAGTTCAGCGGCAGGATGAAGATCTCGCTGCCCACCTTCACCGACATCCCGTCGAGGATCGCGAGCGTGAGCGGCAGCACGATCCGCGTGGTGGTGCCGCGGCCGGCCTGCGACGAAATCTCGACGTGGCCGCCCATCGACTGGATGTTGCGCTTCACGACGTCCATCCCGACGCCGCGGCCCGACACGTCGGTCACCGTCTCGGCGGTCGAGAAGCCCGGCGCGAAGATCAGCTGCCACACTTCGTCGTCGCTGACGTTCTCGGAAATCTGCATGCCCTGCTTCGCGGCCTTCGCGAGGATCCGCTCGCGGTTCAGGCCCGCGCCGTCGTCGCTCACCTCGATCACGATGTTGCCGCCGTGATGCGCGGCCGACAGCACGAGCTGGCCGACTGCGTCCTTGCCGGCCGCGACGCGCTTGTCGACGGTTTCGATGCCGTGGTCGAGGCTGTTGCGCACCAGGTGCGTGAGCGGGTCGATGATGCGCTCGATCAGGCTCTTGTCCAGCTCGGTGGCCTGACCGAACGTGACGAGCTCGACCTGCTTGCCGAGCTTGCCGGCGAGATCGCGCACCAGCCGCGGGAAGCGGCTGAACACGTAGTCCATCGGCATCATCCGGATCGACATCACCGCTTCCTGCAGGTCGCGCGCGTTGCGCTCGAGCTGCGCCATCCCGTTGAACAGGCGGTCGTGCAGCGCGGGATCGAAGGCGGTCGCGGTTTCCGCGAGCATCGCCTGCGTGATCACGAGTTCGCCGACGAGGTTGATCAGCTGGTCGACCTTCTCGACGCCGACGCGAATCGAGCTGCCTTCGGCGCCGCCTGCCGCGCCGGCCGCGCCGCGCGGACGCTTGTCGTCGTGGTGATGGTGGGCGGCATGCGCGTTGGCCGGTTCGGCGTGCGGCGCTTGCTGCGGCTGGGCTGCGGCCACCGGCTGTGCCGGCGCCTGCGGCGCGGCCGCGGCGGCCGGCGCCGCCGGTGCGGCGGGCGCTGCGGGCGCGAACACCTCGACGCGTGCGGCCGGTGCGGCTGCGGCCGCGGCCGGTTCGGCGGCAGCCGGCGGCGCGGCGGCCGGCGCCGGTGCGGGCACTGCGGCCTCTGCGGCCTCTGCTGCCGGTGCGCCCGGCGCCGCCGCTGCGGCCGGCGCGGTGCCGCGCGAGATGCGGATCTGGCTTTCGTCGATCACGAAGCAGCACACGGCGATGATGTCGTCGGACGGCACGTCCGATTCGAGCCACAGCGTCAGGTCGCCGCCCGACTGCTCGCGGCCGGCGATCCGGCCGAGATTGCTCAGCTCCTCGGTGAGGAGCGCCTGGTCCTTCGCGTCGACGCCGACCAGCGTGATCTTCAGATGCGGGCCTTCGGCGCCGGCATCGGCCCCGCCTGCCGCCGGATGGGCGGCCGCGACGGCCTGTTCGATCACGTGGTCCGGCGCGCTATCGCCGGCGGCGGCGGGCTCCGGCGCAGCCGCAGCCGGCGCAGCGGGCGCGGGTGCGGCGGCCGCAGCCGGCGCGGGCGCCGGTGCTGCCGCGGCCGTGCCGCTCGCGGCCTTCAGCTGTTCGAGCTTCGCGCAGATTTCCGCGGCGGCCGCCGCGTCCGGCTCCGCGCTCGCACGATAGTCGGCGAGCTGGTCGGACAGCACGTCCTTGGTCTCGAGGAACGCGTCGACCATTTCCTTGGTCAGCGTCAGCTCATGGTTGCGCGCGCGGTCGAGCAGCGATTCGAGGATGTGGGTCGTTTGCGTCAGCGCGGTAAAGCCGAACGTCGCCGCGCCGCCCTTGATCGAATGCGCGGCGCGGAAGATCGCCGCGAGATCCTCGGGGTCGGGTGAATCGACGTCGAGGTTCAGCAGCAGCTGCTCCATCTGCGCGAGCAACTCGTCCGCTTCGTCGAAAAAGGTCTGGTAGAACTGCGTGATGTCGAGAGTCATGCCCGGTCACCGGTTGGATTCGTCGCGTTCATGTCAGGAGGCCGTCTGCTCGGAGAGCGTCGCGACCAAGTCGATCAGCACGGCCGGGTCGATCGGTTTTTCGATCCAGCCGGTCGCGCCCGCGTCGCGTGCGGCGTCCTTGAAGGCATCGCTGCCTTCGGTCGTCAGCACGAGGATCGGCGTGGCCGTATACGCGCTGAGCCTGCGCAGCGCGGAGATCACCTCGAGCCCGCTCCTGCGCGGCATGTTCTGGTCGGTCAGCACCAGGTCGTACGGCATCGTGGCCGCCATGTCGAAGCCGGCTTCGCCGTCCGGCGCCACCGTCACGTCGTAGCCGGCCTGCGCAAGCGTCGCCTGCAGCAGCGCACGCATGGTCGCGGAGTCGTCGATGGCGAGAATGGTTCGGATCATGTCTGTCTCGGAAGCTGGAAACGTCAGGGTTTCGGCGCGACGGCCACGGCGCTCGCGAGCACCGGCCGGGCGGCCGAGGCGGCGCCCAGCTGCTGCCCGAGCAGCTTCGAGCCGGCCGCATCGGCCGACAGCGTGGTGGTCGTCGCGTCGTCGCGCATCAGCGCCTCTTCGGATTTTCGGTTCAACACGATCACGCTGATCCGGCGGTTTTCCGGATCGAGCGGATCGGCCTTGTTCAGGTTCTGCGTCGAGGCGAGGCCGAGCACGCGCAGCACCTTCGCCTCGTCCATGCCGCCTGCGATCAGCTCGCGGCGCGACGCGTTCGCACGATCGGCCGACAGCTCCCAGTTGCTGTAGCCGCCTTCGCCGCCCGCATACGGCACCGCGTCGGTGTGACCCTGCACGATGATCCGGTTCGGCACGTCGTTCAGCGTCTTGCCGATCTCGCGCAGGATGTCGCGCATGTACGGCTCGACGTTGTTGCTCGACATCGCGAACATCGGCCGCTTCTGCGAATCGACGATCTCGATGCGCAGGCCCATCAGCGTCGAGTCGATGCGGATCTGCTGGCGGAACTGACGCAGCGTCGGGTTCGCCTCGATCGCCGCCATCAGCTTGATCTGCAGGTCGTGCAGGCGCGCCTGCTCGCGCCGCTCGATCGCGCCTTGCGCCTGCGCCTGCGCGGTGTCTTCGCCCTTCTTCGCGACGCGGTCCGCGAGGCTCGTCGAGCCGTCGGTGCGGCGCGTCGTGCCGGCGTCGACGCTCGACAGGTCGCGGCCGCCGCCGTTGATGATGCTCGAGTCCTGCGAGCTGCGGTCGCCGCTGCCGAACAGCGCGGCCTGCAGCGGCGTGTTGAAGTACTCGGCGATCCCCTTCAGCTGCACCGGCGTGGCCGAGCTCAGCAGCCACATCAGCAGGAAGAACGCCATCATCGCGGTCATGAAGTCCGCGTATGCGAGCTTCCATGCGCCGCCGTGGTGGCCCTTCTTCTGCGGGGCCACCCGTTTCACGACGATTGCGCGATCCTTGCTCTTGCTCATCGAACGCTCCGCGTCACTTCGCCTTCACGCGGCGCACGTGCTCTTCGAGCTCGTTGAACGACGGACGCTCGGTCGAGAACAGCACCTTGCGGCCGAATTCGACCGCGATTGCGGGCGCGTAGCCGTTCAGGCTCGCGAGGATCGTCACCTTGATGCACTGGAACATCTTGGTCGCCTCGGCCACGCGCTGCTCCGCGAGGCTCGACAGCGGCCCGATCAGCCCGTACGACAGCAGGATGCCCAGGAACGTGCCGACCAGCGCCTGCGCGATCATCGCGCCGAGCACCGCGGGCGGCTTGTCGGCCGACGCCATCGTGTGCACCACGCCCATCACGGCCGCGACGATACCGAATGCCGGCATCGCGTCGCCGACACGCATCAGCGCGTGCGCCGGGGCTTCACCTTCGGTGTGGTGCGTCTCGATCTCCTCGTCCATCAGGCTCTCGATCTCGAACGCGTTCATGTTGCCGCCCACCATCAGGCGCAGGTAGTCGGTCAGGAATTCGACGATGTGGTGATCGGCGAGGATCTTCGGGTACTGCGTGAAGATCGGGCTCTTCTCCGGATCGTCGATGTCGGCTTCGAGCGTCAGCGTGCCTTCCTTGCGCGCTTTCGCGAGCAGCACGTACAGGAGCCCCATCAGCTCCATGTAGACGTCCTTGTTGTACTTCGAGCCCTTGAAGAGCGTCGGCAGCACGCGCAGGGTCGCCTTGATCGTCTTGATGCCGTTGCCGAGGATGAACGCGCCGACACCCGCACCGACGATCATCAGGATCTCGAGCGGCTGGACCAATGCGCCCAAATGCCCGCCTGCCAGCGCATAACCGCCGAAGACGGACAACAGCGTCACGAGTGTTCCCACGATAATCAGCACTGCCTGTCCCTCACGAAAGACCGGCGGGGAGACCGCCGTTAATCAGGTTTACGGCAGTCGGCAGGAAAACTTTCGCGGCGCCTCCGCTGCGCTGCGGCGGTGTTTACCAGCAGGCCGGAATCGGTTCGCATGCGGTGCAGCCGCTGCCGGACGCTCGCCCGCGCGCCGTCCGGCGCGGCTCAGGCCGTCGCGGCGGCCAGTTCGGCGCGCGCGGCGGCAGCCTTGCGGGTCTTGCCCGCGCGCGACGGCGGTTGGCACAGGCCGCACACGAAACCTTGATGCGGATCATGCGCATGGGCGACGAAGTGGCCGCCGCAGCGCGTGCAGGGCGTCATCTGCAGCATCCCGGAATCGAAGAAGCGCACCAGCGTCCATGCGCGCGTGAGGCTCAGCGCGGCCTCGTCGCCCGACAGATCGACGTGCTCCTGATAGAGCCGGTACGCCTTGACGATCGACTGGATCGGGTCGCAACGGCCGTGGTCCTGCATGAACCGGTAGATGTTGTAGAACAGCGACGAATGGATGTTCGGCTGCCACGTCATGAACCAGTCGGTCGAGAACGGCAGCATCCCCTTCGGCGGCGACACGCCCTTCAGTTCCTTGTACAGCTTGATCAGGCGATCGCGCGACAGGCTCGTCTCCGCCTCCAGCAGCTGCAGCCGGGCGCCCAGTTCGATGAGTTCGATCGCGAGGGTGATTTCCTTCACCTCGTTCACGACGCTTTTGCTAGCCATGGTCAATAACCGTACGCTTGACGTTGTTCGGATGTGTCGCCGATACGCCGCCCGCCGGCGCGGCGCGCCGGGGCGAACGTGGAGGCGGTGGTGATCAGCGGACGCTTTCGACCGGCTGGCCGGCCATCAGGATGGCCGAATGTGCGTGCGTGACGACGTCGCTGCGGCCTTTGTCGGCGAGCGACGACAGCAACGCGTGGTCGTCGAAGCGGAAGCGGCACAGCATCTGGTTCGATGCGGCGAGCTTCACGGTCTGCGCGAGCGTGAGGTTCGCGAGCACATCGGCGAGTTCCTCGGAAACACCCATGCGGAACATGCCCATCGCTTTGTCTTCCCGCAGCAGGCGCTGCGCGAGAAGGAGGTACGACAGGTTGACCTCTTTGATCTCACTGAGCATTTCGCTGGTGGCGCTCATCATTCCCCCGTTAGAAAACTTTGCTTTGGCCTTTCGTGTTATGAAAACGTTTGCTCTATCAGGCGCCTACTGGCGCAGCTGCCGGCACGTTTATAGTCTTACAGGGCGAATTCTGGCTAAACGGCCTTTATGCCGGTATCAGCGAAGTGGCGTATGCCGTGCAGGATTTGTCTGTAAACCGTGTAGGAATTTTTCCGACAGAAAAAATGCCCGGTGGGGACGGGTGAAACCCGGATCTGTCGGAGGAGAGGCGCTGCAGAGCGCGTAGACGGGGGAAGCTGGAACGGCGGGGCGCGAGTGAGTCAATCGGTAAAAATTATAGTGGTTTTTCACGATATCGCAACAATTATGGCCACTGTCTCGATTTCGATTCGCGTGCCCTTTTTCTCGGGGTTTTCGCGTATTTCATCGTGTAACAAGCCTTAAGTCTTTGAAAAAACACTCGAACCCCTGAAGGCGATATCCATAATGGACTCCAATGGGCGGCGGCGTGAGCCGCGCCGGCCCGCCCCGCAGCTTGCCGCCCGGCGTCCCGCATCTCCCCTCGCGGGCCGGTCACGTACCGCTCAGCGCGTGCGTCGGCGAGTTCCGCAACCTTGTATCGGACCAGCATCCGCACCGGACCCGCTGGTCGACACTGGAGAACGCCCATGCGTATTGCCCAGATCGCGCCGCTTTACGAAGCCGTCCCGCCGAAACTTTACGGCGGCACCGAGCGTGTCGTGTCTTACCTGACCGAGGCGCTCGTCGAACTCGGCCACGACGTGACGCTGTTCGCGAGCGGCGACTCCGTCACGTCCGCGCGACTCGAGGCCGCGTGGCCGCGCGCGCTGCGGCTCGACCCGTCGATCCGCGACTCGATGGCGCCCCATATGCGCCTGATCGAGCAGGTGGCGCGGGTCGCGCACGAATTCGACGTGCTGCACTTCCATCTGGACTATCTGCCGTTCCCGCTGATGTCGCGGCTCGACACGCCTTATGTGACGACGCTGCACGGCCGCCTCGACCTGCCCGAGCTGCAGCCGGTGTTCGACGCGTTCCCGGACGCGCCCGTCGTATCGATCTCGAATTCGCAGCGCAAGCCGCTGCCGCAGGCCGCGTGGGCCGGCACCGTGTATCACGGGCTGCCCGACACGCTGCTCACGCCCCAGCCGGACGTGAAGCCCGAGTACCTCGCGTTCCTCGGCCGCATCTGCCCGGAAAAGCGCGTGGACACGGCGATCCGGATCGCCGCGCAAAGCGGGCTGCCGCTGAAGATCGCCGCGAAGGTCGACAAGGCCGACGCCGACTACTTCAAGGAAGTGATCGAGCCGCTGCTGGGCGAGGCGCACGTCGAATTCATCGGCGAGATCAACGAGGCGCAGAAGCCGGCGTTCCTGTCGGGCGCCAAGGCGCTGCTGTTCCCGATCGACTGGCCGGAACCGTTCGGGCTGGTAATGATCGAGGCGATGGCGTGCGGTACGCCGGTCGTGGCGTTCAACCGCGGCTCGGTGCCGGAGGTGATCGAGGACGGCGTGACCGGCTTCATCGTCGAGGACGTCCAGGGCGCGGTCGGCGCACTGCACCGGATCGACAGCCTGTCGCGCGACGCGATCCGCGCCCGCTTCGATACGCGCTTCAGCGCCACGGCGATGGCGCGCTGCTATGTCGAAACCTACGAATCGCTTTGCGCGGCGGCGAAACGCCCGGCGTTGCGCAGGGTCGCCGGAGCCTGACGCGTAAATTCGTCACGAAATACGCCGGAAAAATTGCGTGGAAATCCGCGCGTAAAAGCTGCCGGCATCGAACAAAGAGCCGCATCGTCGATGCGGCTCTTTCTTTTTGCGCGGCGCGCTGATTGGTGCCGGCGATTGGTGGATCATTCGATCAGGAAACGATCGCGGTTTTTGCCGACGATCCAATTCGGCGGCTTGCCGCGACCACTCCAGGTTGCACCCGACTTCGGATCGCGGTATTTCGGCGGCAACGGCGCCTTTTTCGGCGGCCGGCCGCGCCGCGCCCGCTCGGCGAATCCCAGATCCTGGGCCGTCAGCCCGTATTCGGCAATCACCCGCTGGACTTCGGTGATCACTGCCGCCACTTCCTGACGGCGCACTTCGTCCGCCTGGGCCTGCAGATCGGCGATCTGCGCCTTGAGTTTCGCGTATTGAGACATATCGACTCCCTTTTTTTGCATGATGCGGCTCCGCCGACTCCGGCCGGAACGCCGACACCCGTTACGTCATCGCACTGCCGCCCTGCTCTTGCCAATTAATTCTGCCATCTTTAACCGATTCGTCTATATGGAGAATGCGGATTTATTCTAATAAAGCGAGCCGTCGGCATTCAAATTTAACAATCGTTGACCCTCGTCGGTCCGATTCATTTCCTATAATCCAGACCAATTCGGGCGACGAAGTAAATCAGCCGGCCGCCCATTGGTGTTCACCCTACTTGGACGAGGTCCCTTCATGAATCTTTCACAGCGGCTGGCCGCAGAAGCATTCGGCACGTTTTGGCTGGTGCTCGGCGGGTGCGGAAGCGCCGTGCTGGCGGCCGCCTTTCCGGGCCTCGGCATCGGCTTTGCCGGCGTCGCACTTGCTTTCGGCCTGACCGTGCTGACGATGGCATTCGCGATCGGCCATATTTCGGGTTGCCATTTGAATCCGGCTGTGAGCGTGGGCTTGACGGTCGCCGGCCGCTTTCCGGCACGCGATCTCGTCCCGTACATCGTGGCGCAGGTGGTCGGCGCCACGCTCGGCGCGTTCGTGCTGTATCTGATCGCAACCGGCAAGCCGGGCTTCGACGTGGTGGGCAGCGGCTTTGCGACCAACGGCTTCGGCGAGCGCTCGCCCGGCCACTACTCGCTCGGCGCGGCGTTCATCTGCGAAGTCGTGATGACGGGCTTCTTCCTGTTCGTGATTCTCGGCGCGACCGACAAGCGCGCGCCGGCCGGCTTCGCACCGATCGCGATCGGCCTGTGCCTGACGTTGATCCACCTGATCTCGATCCCGGTCACGAACACGTCGGTGAACCCGGCCCGCTCGACCGGCCCCGCGCTGTTCGTGGGCGGCGAAGCGATCGGCCAGCTGTGGCTGTTCTGGATTGCGCCGATCATCGGCGCAGCCATCGCAGGGGTCGTCTATCCGTTGATCGCAGGGCGCGACGCTGCCGTCCCGCTGCCCGCATCCGCTCGCACCGTCGAATAACAACGCTACGGGGTCACGCGAGCAGCGCAGCGAGCCTCACGCTGTCGAACAACACGAGGCAGGTAATTTGAACGGGCGCCGCTGGCGCCCGTTTTTCCTTTTCGTTCAGGACGCCGCGACGCCGTCGACGGCATCCGTCAGCGCGAACAGCGTGCGCAGGTGACGCGCCACGCCGGCGTCGAAGTTGTTGCCGATCCGCGGAATGTGCGGCAAGCGCGCGATCAGGTCGGGATTCGCGTTGTTCATCATGAACGCGTGCCCGGCGGTTTCGAGCAGATCGATGTCGTTCATGTTGTCGCCGAACGCGATGCAGTGCCCGGCGTCGACGCCGAGCCGCTCGAGCACCGCCCGCAGCGCGCGGCCTTTCGAGACGTTGGCGGTCATCACTTCCAGGCAATCGGGCAGCGAGTAGGTGACGTACAGCGCGTCGCCGAACTGCACGCGCATCTGCTCGGCGACCACCGCGAGGTCGGCCGGCTCGCCGATGTAGAGCACCTTCGCGATATCCGCGCCGTCGTGCGCGGCCATGTCGATCACGTCGTAGCGGAAACCGGAGTCCTGATGGAATTCGAGCAGGTGCGGGGCCTCGCGATCGATCAGCCAGCCGCGATCGGTAAACAGATTGACGATCACGCGCCCGTGCGCGCCGGCCACGGCGGGCTGCACGAGCTCGCGGACGATTGCCGGGTCGATGTCCTGCGCGTGGATCGCCGTATCGTCCGGCGCGTGCACGCGCGCGCCGTTCGACGTGATCAGGTATGGCCGGATCCCCAGCACGTCGCGAATGCCGGCGACGTCCGCATAATGCCGCCCGGTCGCGATCACGAACTGCAGGCCGTCGCGTTCGAGCCGGCGGATGGTCTCGATCGTGTACGGATCGAGCTGGTGATCGCGGTTCAGCAGGGTGCCGTCGAGATCGGTGGCAATGACTTTGTACATGGGAGGCGGTGAAGGACGCGCACGGCGGTGCGGAGCCGCCATTTTAACGTCGGGCCGGCCCGCGCGCCGGACGACCGGCGTCTGCCTCCGATCACCGGTGACTCACCACGCGCGCCCCGCTATCCGGCGCCCGCGGCCGCCAGCGCCTTCAAGGCGAGTCGCAACGCGCCGTGCGCGGAATCGTCGAGCGGCGCCCGCAACCGGGTCGCGTGGCGCTCGGGTACGGCCGGCGCGAGCGCGTCGGCCAGCCCGCCGCACAGCGCGACCGGCAGCACGTGCCGCGGGTCGAGCGCGTCGATCATCTTGCCGATCTCCTCGCCGGCCTGCGCGATGAGCGCGGCCGCATACGGATGGTCGCGATGCGCGAACACGATCGGCGCGAGCCGCGCGTAGATGGTCTGGTTCGCGTCGCACGACCACTGGACGAGCGCGTCGCGATCGTCCGCGCCCGTTGTGCCGAGCAGCGCCTCGGCAAACGCATCACGCGGCGCACGGCCATCGAGCGCCTGCTGCGCGTAAGCAAGCGCACGCATGCCGAGCCACGCGCCGCTTGCCTCGTCGCCGGACGGAAAGCCGAAGCCGCCCGCAATGCGGCAATCGCCCGCCGCATCGAGCGCCGCCGCGATGCTGCCGGTGCCCAGCGCGACGATCAGCCCCGGCGCGCCGCCGTGCGCACCGACCAGCGTCGTGTATGCGTCGCTTTCGACCGCGAGCGCGTCGAGCGGCGCGTGCGCGCGGAAGGCGGCCAGCCAGGCGGCGTTGTTGACGCCCGCCAGCCCGCAGCCAAGCGCGCATTGCGACCAGTTCAGCGCGAGTCCGGCTTGCGTGAACGCGTCGGCACAGGCCGCGCCGATCGACGCCCAGGCGCGCTCGATGCCGAGGCCGAGCCCCGACGGGCCGCCGCGCCCCTGGGCGAGTTCGCGGCCGTGCCGGTCGGCGAGCACCGCGCGGGTGCCGGTGCCGCCGCCGTCGATGCCGATTGCAAAAAGTAATGCCGTCATGCGTGGATCCTGCTGATTCGACCAGTCGCCAAGCTTAACCGCATCGGCCCCGCGCGCCCATCTGCCGTTCGGCCAGCTATGCCGCGCATGGGGCTTCCGCTATGCTGGCGCGATCGAATCGACACTGGAACGAGGCCGACGATGTCGCAGCGGTGCAACTGGGTAAAGACGGAAGCGGACGCCCACTATCACGATACTGAATGGGGCGTGCCGTCGCATGACGATCGCCACCTGTTCGAGATGCTGATCCTGGAAGGCGCGCAGGCCGGGCTGTCGTGGTCGACGATCCTGAACAAACGAGCCGGCTATCGGGAGGCGTTCGCCGATTTCGACGTCGACGCGGTCGCGCGCTTCACACCGCAACGCGTCGACGAGCTGCTCGCGAATCCCGGCATCGTGCGCAATCGCGCGAAGGTCCAATCAGCGGTGATCAATGCGCGGGCCGTGCAGCAGATTCGCGAGGAGCACGGGTCGCTGGCGAAGTTCCTGTGGTCGTTCGTCGGTGATACGCCGATCCAGAACGCGTGGCGGTCGTATCGCGACGCGCCGACGTCGACCGCCGAGTCCGACGCGCTCAGCAAGGCGTTGAAGGCGTACGGCTGCAAGTTCGTCGGCTCGACGATCTGCTATGCGTTGATGCAGGCCACCGGGATGGTGAACGATCACGAACTCGGCTGCCCTTGCCATGCGCAATGTGCGGCGCTGGCCGGCAAGCGGCCGGCACGGCGCCGCAACGCGGGCTGACGGCGAGGCGGCGGGCAGCGGAGCTGGACGGGCCGACGACAGGCCCGCCACGAAGCGGGCTGGCCCGGCGGCACGACCGCGGCAGCGGCAGCGGCGCCGGCTGGGGGGATAGCCGCAGACCGCGCCTGTCGGCAGCGCCCCCGAAGCCTTTCCCGCCCGGAACAGCCAGCCAAAAAGCAAAACGGCGGAGCGGCTTCTTTCGAAGCACGCTCCGCCGTTTCGCGGCGAACCGTCAGACGCTCTTAGTGGAGCTTCTTCGGCAGCATCTGGCTACGCAGACGCTTATGCAGGCGCTTGACGGCTGCTGCCTTCTTGCGCTTGCGGACTGCGGTCGGCTTTTCGTAGGACTGGCGTTCGCGCAGTTCAGCGATCAGGCCATTTTTTTCGATAGCACGGCGAAAGCGGCGAATCGCCACTTCGAACGGCTCGTTTTCTTTCAGAAGAATCGTCGTCATGTCGTTCCTAAAGTGCTTAAACGGTCAAAAACGTAGCGGCCAAGCGCCACGCACCGGCCATCCGGGCGTCCCCACAACAGGCGAAACGAGCGGAAATACGGCCTCGGAGGCCGGAAATGAGAGGCGGAAAGCACCGCGAGTACGCTTCACAAGCCGCGTGCAGCGCCGCGTTTGACTGCCAGCAGGAATGCCGCAACGGCAAAGGCGTGACAGAAAATCTCAATTCAGCCCGCCATCATAGCAGGAAATCACAGACAAAACCATCCTTTTGTCGTTCGCGGGGTGCTGCAGCGCGTGAAGGCTGCCGAAATGCCGTCCCGAACGGCTGCCGCACGCGCCCACAAAATCGCTGCGACCCAAGCCAGGCTTGGGCTTCGCGCCCCCATCCCACTTCCGTCCCGAATTTCCTCGACGGAGTTTCTAAAGTTTTCGCCGGGTGCCGCCGTCAACCAGGAAAGGCGGGCAGCGCCACTCGCGATAAAGCGCGACGCCGAAAACGACCCCTGTCTGTACTCAGGCATTTTCCAAAACGAGGAAGCAAATGCTGAACATCAACACCAACATCCTTTCGCTGACGACGCAGACGAATCTGACGGGCTCGCAAAGCGCACTGTCGCAAGCGATCAACCGCCTGTCGTCGGGCAAGCGCATCAACACCGCAGCGGACGACGCAGCAGGCCTGGCGATCGCAACGTCGCAAACAGCAGCCATCAACGCGCTGACGCAGGGTGTTGCAAACGCGAACAACGGCATCTCGATGATCCAGACCGCCAACGGCGCGCTGCAATCGACGATCGACAACCTGCAACGTATCCGTACGCTGGCAGTCCAGTCGGGTGACGGCTCGCTGGATTCGAGCGCCCGCTCCAACCTGCAATCTGAAGTGACGACGCGTCTCGGCGAAATCGACCGCGTCGCATCGCAAACGTCGTTCAACAGCCAATCGATCCTGGGCGGCATCTCGACCGTCTCGTTCCAGATCGGCGCAGCAGCAAGCCAGACCGTTTCGGTCGACTTCGGCTCGACGACGTGGAACAGCTCGGGCATGAGCCTGACCGGCCTGTCCGTCAGCAGCCAGTCGAGCGCGCAATCGGCGATCACGGCGATCGACGCGGCACTGAAGCAAGTCAACACGTTCCAAGCAACGCTGGGTGCGGCACAGAACACGTTCCAGGCTGCGATCTCGACGACGCAAACCCAGGCAACCAACATGAGCGCTGCTCGCGCGCAGATCACCGACGCGGACTTCGCGACGGAAACGGCGAACCTGAGCAAGGCGCAAGTGCTGCAACAAGCAGGCATCTCGGTTCTGGCGCAAGCGAACTCGCTGCCGCAACAAGTCCTGAAGCTCCTCGGTTAATAGAGAAGCACGCGCGGCGGGCCATACGCCCGCCCGCCTACGGGCACCGCGGCGTCGCCATCGGCACTCGATGCGACGCCGCCGCCCTGACCGGAATTCTCAAGGGAGGCACGCCTCCCTCTTTGCATTGAACCGCGGCGCCACCGCCGCATCGCGCTCGTTGATTGCGCGGACGACCGGAGTAACGGCATGGCCACCACCACCCCCGTCAGCAGCACCGACATCAGCACCCTCCTGTCGCAGGCCGGACAGTCGATCATCAGCGGCGCGACCAATTCGTCGCTCGACGTCAATACGCTCGTGACGACGCTGGTGAACGCGAAGACGGCCGGGCAATTGCAGACGCTGCAGACCCGGCAGACGAACGACAATACGCAACTGTCCGCGATCGGCCAGTTGAAGAGTGCGCTGTCGGCGCTGCAGAGCGCGCTTACCGGCCTGTCGGACGGCAGCACGCTCAGTGGCCTGGCGGCGACGGCGAGCGGCACCGGTATCGCGACGACGGTGACGAGCAGCAGCAGCGCGGTGGCCGGTTCGTATTCGGTCAACGTCACGCAACTCGCGACCGCGAACAAGCTGTCGTCCGCCGGCGTGACGTCCGCGGACACGATCTCGGCCGGCTCGCTGAGCATCACCTTCGGCAGCAATGCCGCGTTCAACGTCAACGTGGCGGCCGGCGCATCGCTGTCCGACATCGCGTCGTCGATCAATTCCGCATCCGGCAATGCCGGCGTTACCGCATCGGTCATCACCGGTTCGGACGGACAGCATCTCGTGATGCAGTCGAACGCCACCGGCGCGGCCAACACGATCTCGATCACGGGCACGGGCGTCAACTCGAAACTGACGTCGGGCTACACGACGGTCACCCCGGCGGCCGATGCGAAGCTGACGATCGACGGCACGCCGGTATCGAGCGCATCGAACACCGTCACGGGCGCGCTGACGGGCGTCTCGCTGGCGCTGTCGCAAGCAGCGGTCGGCACGACGCAAACCATCACGCTGTCGCAGGACACGGCCGCGGCGACGACCGCGATCACCAATTTCGCGAACGCGTACTCCAGCTTCGTGACCACGGCGAAATCGCTGTCGTCCTATGACTCGACGGCAAAGAGCGCCGGCCCGCTGCTCGGCGACGCGATGCTGAACACGATCACGAGCAAGCTCGCGACGACGCTCAGCAGCGGCGTCACGACCGGCGGCACGACGTATGCGCTCGGCAGCATCGGCATCAACGTGACGTCGACGGGCACGATGACGGTCGATACCGCCGCGCTGACCACGGCACTCAAGTCGAACAGCTCGACGGTGGCGGCGATCTTCAACCAGACGAACGGCGTGGCGCAGGCGCTCAACTCGCAGATCAACTCGTACACGCAGACGTCTGGCCTGATCGACCAGCGCACCAGCGCGATCAACGCCGATCTGACGAACGTGCAGAGTCAGGCCACGCAACTGCAGACCTACTCGAACCAGCTGACCACGCAATACACCGCGCAGTTCACCGCGCTGAACACGCTGATGGCGCAGATGGCGAACAACACGCGGTATCTGACTCAATTGTTCGGCGGCCAGAGTAGCGCCGGCGCGTTGGCCACCAACAAGTAAGCCACTACGAACCGGACCTGACCATGACGACCGACACCCTGTCCCGCGCCTTCGACCTGACCCGCGCCATGCAGTCGGCGGCCGACGCACGCGACTGGGTGCGCGTCGCGGCCCTCGTCGGCGAACGCTCGCCGCTGCTGATGAGCCTGTCCGGCGAGCAGACGCCGGATGCGCTGGACCGGGTGCGGCAAATCATGGCCATCGACGCGTCGATCACGGCGCATGCGCAGGCCGATCATCACCGTCTGACTGCCGAATTTGCGCAGTCGCAGGAGCGCATCAAGGCCGCGAGCTTGTACCAGAAGACGGGCATGCTGTAACCGGCAGGCCGTCTGGTCTGTACTGGTGTCGAACTAGAAGACGCCGCCAGTCGAGCGGACCGTAGTCGCCGTAACGTCGAGCCGCTTCAATGCGGCTCTTTTTTTCGCCGGCACGCGGGGCGCGAGCGGGATCGCGCCGGTCATCCCGCTGCGCTCACTCGGCCGGCGCGCACAGCGTCGCTTCGAACGTCGCTTCGAGCCGTGGGCCGCCCCGCTCGCGCGTCACGCGTCCGCGTCCGCCGTCTCGCCAGCCGCGTAGCTGGCCCACATGCCGTGCAGCGCGTCCTCCAGGTTGCGCGCAAAGCGCGACGCGTCGCACAGCGGCGACGCCAGCAGGCGCTCGCGCAGCGTGGCACGCAGCGTCGCCAGCCGGTCGCGGTCGCTCGCGAACGCGACCGCCTTCGCGAGATACGCCTCCTCGTCGTCGGCGATCCATTCGCCCATGCCTGCGGCGTGCAGCAGGCTCTCGCAGATGTGCGTGACGAACCGGCTGCCCTTCATCCCGAGCACCGGCACGCCCATCCACAGCGCCTCGGCGGTCGTCGTGCCGCCCGGATACGGGAACGGGCTCAACCCGATGTCGATGCGGTTGTACGCGGCGAAGTATTCCGCGCGCGGCGAGCCGCCCTCGAGAATCAGCCGGTCCGCGCTGATGCCATGCCGCGCGAAGCGCTCGACGGTCACCTGGATCGGCTCGCCGGCGCTCAGCTCATAGGCCTTCAGCAGCAGGCGCGCGCCCGGCACTGCATGCAGAATGCGCGACCACAGCGCAACGACCCCGTCGCTGATCTTGTTCAACCTGCCGAAGCAGCCAAAGGTGACGCTGCCGTTGACCGTCATCGGGAGCGCGCCGACCGCGACGTCGTACGCAGGAGGCGTGAAGCACAGGTAGCTGTCCGGCAGCCGCCACGGCCGCTCGACGAAGTGATGCGCCTCGGCGTCCGGCAGCGTGTGCGGGTCGCCAATGAAATAGTCGATCGTGCGGCAGCCGGTCGTCGCGAAGAAGCCGAGCCAGCTCGCCTGCACCGGCGCCGGCTTGTGCGCGAAGATCGGCAGACCACTCCAGCTGGTATGCCCGGCCATGTCGATCAGGATGTCGATGCCGTCGTCGCGGATCACCTCGGCGGATGCGTCGCGGGCCAGACCCGTCAGCGCCGTCCACTTCGCGAAGCTCGGCTTGAGCCGCGCGGTCACGTCGTCCTCGACGACATAGGTCACGTACGCATGCGGCTCGATGCGCGACCGGTCGATCCGCGCCAACACGCTTTCGAGGAACACACCGACCGGATGCTGCCGCAAGTCGCCCGACACGAAGCCGACGCGCAGCGGCCGCCCGCGCGCTTGCGCCACGCGCTGCTCGCGATCGTGCTCGAACGGTTGCGCGTCGCGCGCGAGGTGTTCGCCGTAGCGGCGCGCTTCCTCGAGCCATTGCTCGGGCGCGAACGCAGGCGAACTCGACATGTTGAACAGGATCCGCGAGTACGCGCGATGCAGGTCGAAGCGGATCGCCGCGCGGAACGCGTCCATTGCGCCCGCGAAGTCCCCTTTTGCCCACAGGATGTCGCCGAGCGTCATCTGGAGCACCAGCGGATCGATACCGCGTTCCCGCGCGATCTCGTAATGCTTCAGCGCGTCATCGAGCTTCTCGAGCCGAAACAGCACGGCAGCGAGGTTATGATGTGCGTCGGCATCGTCGGGGTTCAGTTCGACCGCGTGCCGGTGGCTCAGCTCCGCGGCGGCGAACAGGTTGAGGTTGTGATACGCGAACCCGAGGAAATTGTACGCGTCGGCCAACTCGGGATCGAGCTCGATCGCCCGCCTGCAGAGATGCACCGCTTGTCCGAATCTGCCCTGCTGGTTGCGCAGGTCGCCGAGCCAGGCCCATGCCCGCGCACGCGCGGGATCGATCTCGATCGCCCGTTCGAGCAGCGCGACCGCCTTGTCGAATTCGCTCATGCGCTGCAGCAGTCTTGCCAGTACGCAGTGCGCGTCCGCGTCGCCCGGATCGAGCCCTTCGCGCGCATGGTCGACCGCACCCCGCAGATCGCCTGCCGCGCGCAGCGTCTCGCTCAACCCTTGATGCGCGACGCGCAAACCCGGTTGCAGCGCGATGGCGCGGCGATAGGCATCCGCAGCCTCGTCGAATTTCTCCTGCGCGCGCAGTGCGTTGCCGAGGTTGCTGTACGCGTCGGCGTATTGCGGCTGGTGCGCGACCGCCTTGGCGTAGCTCGCCGCCGCCGCCTCGTGCTCGCCCAGATCCTGCAGCGCGTTGCCCAGATTGTTGTAGGCCTGCGCGTAGTCGGGGCGCAGCTCGATCGCGCGCGCGCAGCTCGCCATCGCCGCCGTCGGATCGCGCGCGTCGCGCAGCGCGTTGCCGAGGTTGTTGTGCGCTTCCGCATAATCCGGACGCAGCGCGACCGCGCGACGGTAGTGCGCGATCGCGTCGTCGAGCCGGCCGCTTTCGCGCAGCATGTTGCCCAGGTTGTTGAAGTACGACGCGTCCGGCCGCTCGACCAGCGATTGCTTCATCAGTGCCAGCCCAGCGTCGTACTGCTTCAGCTGACACGCCAGCAGCCCGAGGAAATGCAGCGCATCCGGCTGGCCCGGCTGCGCGGTGAGGATCGCGTCGTACAGCGTCTTCGCTTCCGCGAGACGCCCCGACTGGTGATGCGCCAGCGCGGATTGCAGCGTGTCGTGGATATCGTTCATGCTTCCTGTTCCGAGTTCGTATAGCGTTGCCACATGGCGAGGAACGCCGCTTCGAGATGCGTCGCGAACCGGCGCGCGTCGCACAGCGGCGATGCGAGCAGTTGCGCGCGCAGCCCGGCGCGCAGCGTCGCGAGCCGCTCGCGGTCGCGCACCGCCGCGATCGCCTTCGCGACGTAGGCGTCCTCGCCGTCCGCGATCCATTCGCCCATGCCCGCCGCGTGCAGCAGGCTTTCGCAGATGTGCGTGACGAACCGGCTGCCCTTCATGCCGAGCACCGGCACGCCCATCCACATTGCTTCGGCGGTGGTCGTGCCGCCCGGGTACGGGAACGGGCTCAGCGCGACGTCGATGCGGTTATATGCGTTCAGGTATTCCGTGCGCGGCGAACCGGCCTCGAGGATCAGCCGGTCGGCGCCGATGCCATGCCGCGCGAACCGCGCGACGGTCGCATCGCGCACGCCCTCGCGGCCGAGCTCGTGCGCCTTGAGCAGCAGCCGCGCGTCCGGCACCGCGTGCAGGATGCGCGACCACGCGTGCACGACGTCGTCGCCGATCTTCACGAGCTGGCCGAAGCAGCCGAAGGTCGGATGGCCGTGCGCCGCCATCGGCAGCGGACCGACCTCGACCTCGTCGGCCGGCGGCGTGAAGCACAGGAAGCTGTCCGGCAGCCGCCACGGCGCTTCGACGAAGTGATGCGCGTCGGCGTCCGGCAGCGTGTAGCGGTCGCCGATGAAGTAGTCGATCGCGTCGCAGCCTGTCGTCGCGAAAAAGCCGAGCCAGCTCGCCTGCACCGGCGCGGGTTTCCAGCCGAATGCGGCCAGCCCGCTCGACTGCGTATGGCCCGCGAGGTCGACGAGGACGTCGATCCCGTCGTCATGAATCATTCGCGCGGCGGCCTCCGGCGGCAGCGCGGCGATCGAGCGCCAGACGCTCGCGTGCGGCTTCAGTTTCGCGGTGATCGCGTCCTCCTCGTCCGTGGTCACGTACACGCGCAGGTCGATGCGCGTGCGGTCGAGGTGGGCGAGCACGCTCTCCAGGAAGATGCCGACCGGATGCAGGCGCAGATCGCCGGACACGAAGCCGACGCGCAGCGGCCGCCCCTGCGCGCGCGCGGCCCGCTCGCGCGGATCGTGCGCATAGCGCGTCGAACGCGCCGCCAGATGGCGGCCGTAGCGCAGCGCATCGGCCAGGTAATCGTCAGGGCTCACGCAAGCGGATGCCGCCGCGCTGAACAGCAAGCGGCTCAGCACCGTCGCCGCCACGTCGTCGGCGTCGTCGCGCACCAGCGCCAGCGCGTCGCGATATGCGTGGACCGCGGCATCGACGTTGCCCTGCGCGCGCAGGATGTCGCCTAGATTCACGTGCATCAGCACGGCGGGCGCGCCGGCCTGCAGCGCCTGCCGGCAATACACGAGCGCTTCGTCGAGCCGCTGCAGCTTCAGCAGCACGACGGACAGGTTGTGGCACGCGCCGGCGTCGGCGGGATTCAGCGCGACGGCGGTGCGATGGCACGCCAGCGCGTCGTCGAGCCGGTTCAGCCCGTGATACGCGTTGCCCGCGTGGTTGTGCGCCTCGCCCAGGTTCGGCGCGAGGCGGATCGCGTCCAGCGCATGGGTGAGCGCTTCCGCGCAGCGCAACTGCTTGTGACGCACCGCGCTCAGGTTCGCGTGGGCCATCGCCATCGACGCGTCCAGCTCGATCGCGCGTTCATAGTGCTTGGCGGCGCCATCGAGGTCGCCCAGGTCTTGCAGCGCGTTGCCGAGATTGTTGTAGGCCTGCGCGTAATCGGCGCGCAGCTCGATCGCGCGCGCGCTGCTCGCCATCGCCGCCGTCGGATCGCCCGCGTCGCGCAACGCGTTGCCGAGGTTGTTGTGTGCTTCAGGGTAGTCGGGACGCAGCGTCACCGCGCGCCGGTAATGCGCGATCGCGTCGTCGAGCCGGCCGCTTTCGCGCAGCATGTTGCCCAGGTTGTTGAAGTACGACGCGTCCGGCCGCTCGACCAGCGACTGCTTCATCAGCGCGAGGCCCGCGTCGTACTGCTTCAGCTGACACGCCAGCAGCCCCAGGAAATGCAGCGCATCCGGCTGGCCCGGCTGGGCGGTGAGGATCGCGTCGTACAGCGTCTTCGCTTCGGCCAGACGGCCGGACTGATGGTGCGCGAGCGCGGTCTGCAACTGCAGTGCGAGGCTCGACGTCATTGCGCGTGCCGCCCCATCGTGACGCCGCCGGCATCGCCGTCGGCCTCGATGTGTCGCGCCCACATCGCATGCAGCGCATCCTCGAAATGACCTGCGAAACGGCGCGCATCGCACAGCGGCGCGGCGAGCACCTGCGCGCGCAGCCGCGCGCGCAGCGCGGTGAGCGTGGCCGCGTCGCCGGCGCAAGCAACGGCTTTCGCGACATACGCGTCGTCGTCGTCCGCGATCCATTCGGACATGTTCGCCGCGTGCAGCAGGCTCTCGCAGATGTGCGACAGAAACCGGTCGCCGCGGCGACCGAGCACCGGTACGCCCATCCACAATGCTTCGGCCGTAGTCGTGCCGCCCGGATACGGGAACGGGCTCAACATCACGTCGACCCGCCGGTACGCGGCGAGATATTCGGCGCGCGGCGAACGGCCTTCGAACAGCAGGCTCGCCGCGCCAATGCCGTGCGCCGCGAAGCGCGCCGCGAGTGCCTCCGGCTCCCGTTCGTCATCGAGATGCGGCGCCTTCACGAACAGCTTCGCGCACGGGATGCCGGTCAGTACACGCGCCCACACCGCGATCACGTGATCGGTGATCTTCGCGAGTTTGCCGAAATAGCCGAAGGTCGGATAACCGTTCGCGAGCATCGGCGGCACGCCGACGTCCAGTTCGACATCCGGTGCGGTGAAGCACAGATAGCTGTCGGGCAGATGCCACGCGCGTTCCACGAAATGCGACGCTTCGGCGGGCGGCATCACGTGGCGATCGCCGAGCACGTAGTCGATCGCGCGCACGCCCGTGCTCGCGAAATAGCCCGGCCAGCTGACCTGCACCGGGGCAGGCTTCCATGCGAACAACGGCAGGCGGTTGTAAATCGTGTGCCCCGACGCGTCGATCAGGACGTCGATGCGGTCGTCGCGGATGCGCGCCGCCGCAGCAGCGTCGTTCAGGCCGGCCAGCGGCGTCCATGACGCGAACCGCGGCTTGATGCGGGCCGTGACGTCGTCTTCGACCACCCGGGTCGGATACGCATGCAGCTCGACGCGTGCCCGGTCGACATGCTCGAGCATCGACTCGATGAAATAGCCGACCGGATGCGACTTCAGGTCGCCCGACACGATGCCGACGCGCAGCGGTCGGCCGATGCGCGGGCCGGCGTCGACCAGCCACGTCGTCCACGGCTGTGCGCGAGCACTGACGAGCGCGCCAAAGCGCGTGGCTTCGTCGAGATACGCGCGCTGGTCGAACGCGTCGCTGTAGTGATAGGCGAACAGCAGGTTGCTGCGCGGCTCCGGCAAGTCGGGGCATAGCGCGATTGCGTGCTGATATGCCTCGAGCGCGGCCGGAATCTCGTTCAGATCGACTAACGCGTTGCCGAGATTGTTGTATGCCTGGCCATGGTCGGGCTGCAGTTCGATCGCCCGGTAGAACGCGTCGACGGCTGCAAGCGCATCGCCGGCGAGACGCTGCGCGTTGCCGAGGTTGTTGTACGCATCGACGTAGTCGGGCTGCAGCTCGATCGCGACGCGAAAGCACTCGGCCGCTGCCGCCGGACGGTTGCTCGCGTCCATCACGTTGCCGAGGTTGTAGTAATAGAGCGGATCGGGCTTGATCTCGATCGCCGCCATGATTCGTTCGGACGCGTCGTGATAGCGCCCGCGCAGATGCTCGATCAGGCCGAGCAGATGCAACGCGTCGGCGTGCCGCGGCTCGATGTCGAGAATGTGCCGATACAGCGCCTCTGCCTCGTCGAGGCGCCCTGCCTGATGGTGCGCCAGCGCCAGTCCGATGGTGGAGGCGGAGGAGTCGGACATCGCGAGATCTGTCATCGTGGGAAATCAGCGTGGTTTCGGTACGGGCCGCGCATTTGAACCCGGGCAACCGAAGCGAAGGCGCGCACACGCAACCATACACGTACGGCTTGCGTGCCGACACTCGTCACCATTCAAGTATTCTCGGCGTGCCTGTCCCGTTCCAATTGCCAGAGGAAGCGGCGGAATTGGTCACTGTTCGCTGCACTGGGCACATGCCTGCGAACGAATGCCGGAACCGACGGGCGGGAAACCGCATGAAGTGAGAACGGCGAAGTACACCGAAGCCAACGGCGCTGCCGTCCACGGCAAGCCGTCCGATTTGTCGCGCCGGCTAGTGTCGCGGTTGCGCCGCTCATCGTATCGTGCGCGGTACCGGCTTCCCGCACGGTCGGCACCGGTCGCACCGCTGCATCCGGAATCCGCCAGAGGCCGCCCGAAAATCCGGTACGTGATTGAGAAAACCACCGTGACGATGACGAACAGCAACACGGCGATGCAGGTTGCGATGTAGAAGGCGGGGAAACCAGCCCGGTGTAACTTTGGCGGGGAGGCGGGGCATCGGCGCACGAGACGCGGCGCCGCTCGCAGCAACGCGGGACAGAAGAGCTTTGTCGATCTGGCGCACGAAGTTCGATGCGACGCAGGCGCTTTTAGGCCGGCCCATGTGTCGATGGCTAGCATGTCCGTGCGCGACGATCGCGCGGCGAAATGCCGGTCGACCGGCCAGACCGGACCGATTCGTAAATTTCGCAATCGAATAGGCCGTGACAACTGTTGAGCTTGTTGCGATAGGGCTGAGGGTACACGATCGCCGCGTGCGGAGGCGGGTGCCGAGCATTTGGCGCAAGGGAGGCGGTTGCGGTGCCTCTGGAGAGAACACGCCGCAATATTCGGCCGTGCACTAGGGGTGAAAAACCACACCGCGTCGAACATGACCATTGCGCGACGGCATGCTCGGCTGCCTAAGAAAGCGCAAAGTCGTCGTATTGGTCGATCAAGGCCAGCACGTGCGCAGCCACCGGCTTGCTCTTCGGCGAAGCAGCCATGTGGCAGCGGCGCACCGGGATTAACTAGAGTCGGGGCGGACCGTTTGGCGACCATCGGGAGTAGGCGCAAGGCAAGGACGGGAAACGCTTTCGAACGTCATTGTGGAGCAATTTCACACAACGCAGGTAGCACCTGCATGACGTGTCCGCGGTCGACCGGGATGCAGGCCGGGCCACAATCAGATCGTTGGCCACCGCGCAATGGCGGCACGTTCTGCAAGGATCAGGACGACCGCCTTCAGATCGGCGGGGACACCGGAGTTTCCGACTGGCGCGCCCGACTACACCAGACCACATAGAAAATCAATTCCGGGGGCCGCAAGCCGGCCATCGCGAAGCGACAATTGCCGGCCCAAATTGGTACAGAAATGCACGAGCTTGCCAATATGCTCCCGCGACGGCAGCTCGGCCCGCTTAGTCGCGATCACGCCGATATACGACGCTTCCTTCTGGTTAAATTGCGCCGACAACTGATTGACAGACGACGCCATCGCGGGCAGCAATTGCTGCAGCATCCCGGCTGCTGGCGTTTCAGGCTGCGTTTCACTCCAGAAGCCGAAACCGCCAACCGGGCCGGCATGCAGCACATCGAATCCCAGTGCCGTAAGAAAGGTCGCCCAGACCTCGGGATACATCGAGTCAAGTACGTGGCCCTCAATGTTCTTCCGGTCGATCACCGTGTGCAGCGCGCGCTGCGTCGGCGACGCGAAGTTGGGCGCACCAATCAACACCGTTCCACCCACCTTGGTCAGCGCAGCGTGGTCATAGAGGATTTCGCAGAAGTTCTCGAAATGCTCGATGAAACCAAGAGAAAACACTACGTCGAACGGTTCAAAGCCGCCCGCCATATAGTCGGCCAGTGGCACCTGCCGGAAATGGCCGATCGTGCAGCCGCGCTCGCGCGCCCATTCGCCCACCTCTGCGACGCGTGAATAAACATCGATTCCGCTGATTGCATAGCCCTTCTGGCCAACGTGTTCGATGAACTTGCCTGGAAAGCAGCCGATCTCGATCGCGGTCATCCCCGGTCGCGTCGCTGCTGGAATGCCTGCATCCAGAAATTGAGCAAATAGGCCGGCGGCCAACGGCGACTGACGCCGAACGTCTATGCGGTCCCAAGTTTCATTCCAATCCGGACTCTTTTCCATATCGACATCCTTAATGTCATTCTGATCTGTATTGCCTCGTGCTTCCAACACCAGCATGGCGCGCCGACGCAATCGCGGTCGCGCTGAGATGCAATCGCGGGAAGTTAGCGCGCACCAGGACGGGGGATGCCGTGCATTACGTCGTCTCGGCACCCAGCGGGTCTTCCGGACGCTTGGATGCAATCAACAAAAGCGATTGACCACCTAGTCGGAACAGCCCCTTCACGTGCCACCGGGTCAAGGTTCGGATCGCGTTGGTTAGCGTATATGGCGTGAACCAGCACACGTTCTCCGCCGGCACGACTTCGACGAACACCTCCTCGAGATCGGCGAAATCAAAGTGACTCGACTGACATTGAGCGGCATCGCGAACCGTGACGACAATATTCCTGAAGTCGAGTTGGTCGACCTGTTCGAACCATTCAGAAAGATTGCCGGTACGTTCGAGCACGCCGCTTGCAAGCACGACATCGACCGGTCCGCTCACCTGCGCCAGATCCGCGTAAAGCGGCTGCTCGCAATACTGTGAAAGCGCATTCAGACCGTCACGGTCGGCGTCCACGCCGATCAGTTCCGCGCACCGATTTGCGCGCGACAACTTCAGATGCAGGTGGCTGGCCGGATCGATCGGTGCCGCGCCGACACATCCCACGTTCAACACCCGCTTGCCCGCGCTCATGTCGATCAGCGCGGACGCCTCGTCGAAATCAATCAGAGCCTGCGACAACGAAACTTTCCGCACCGACGTCGGTGCATGCAGTTGTTCAAGCAGACTCTGCGCGGGACTGATCTGCGGAATGAACGACGTATTCATTTGAATTCCAGTGTGCGGAGACGCTCGTAGTGGTTAAAGGTGCTGCCCCAGAACTGCTTTGCATAGACGGGCCCGCTACCCGTGTATTCGCGCCCCGTGTGATGTCGTGGAATGAAGTAATGACTGGGAAAAACGGTCAAGTCCGTGGGCTTGAATTCGTGGATAGCCTGAGTGAATCGCAACGGCCCGACCGTCTTCCAAGCCTTTTCGTTGCAGACCGTCGACAGGCGCCGGATGTCGGCTACTATTTTCCGAAACAGCGGGTGTCCCGGACGTGCACCGACATAGCCCGCGGCTAGCAATCCCGGCGCGGCGAATTCGCTTTCCCAGCACGTCACCAAGTCGCACTCGAACAACGTTGGATCGAGCGGACGAATGCAGACGCTGTCCGCGTCGACCGCAAAGCCCCCGTACCAATACAGAAACTGCCAACGCATCAGATCCGCAACGCCATTCAGTTCTCGCCCCCACATCTCCTGCATCTGGCGCGCATTCGGCCATTTGCAATTGAGCAAATCGTCATTGCCCCACAGGCGAATCTGCAAATCAGGATTGAGCCGGCGCCAGGTTTCGATACAGTTGTCCGGCCGTTTGTCCTGATCGCCGACCCAAATGATATGAAGAATTTTCGGAATCATCGTAAGCGTGCTGAGTGTGGCGAAGAATTACGCGACGAGCATCAGGGTCTGTCGCAGCCGGCCCGTTCCGGCGTGCAGCGGCCCTGACCGCCGAGCGGAATGGGGTCAGCGGACTAGTCTGCGGCGCACAATATTAGCGCTGGGGGCGAGAACCAATCGCGCAAACAAACCCGAAAAGTGGTATCAGTTCAAGATTTCCGATATGACGCTGGGCAGCGAAACAATGCCCTCTCAATCCGGGAAAGCGGTCCGCCAAAGTGCCCGATGAGGCACGACAATGCGATGCCGTACATCGCGGGACGAGCACCAAACGGGTGGGGAACTGTGGAGTTAAGCAGTTGTTGTCGCTCCAAGACAACCTGTTCTTGACGCTTTTGCGGCCGAATCAGGCGCTCCACAGGACCGCCCTGCCACCAACACAAGCTATTCCCCTCGTCAAAGTCAGCAGACGCTTCAAATCCTTGTGGTCGCGCCCTTCTTATTGGCACTGTAGCCATCTCGCCTGACCAACGCTTATGTAGATATCGCAAGAGCGTGCCGCCGTGGCGCTTGCTCTCAGAGACTCTACTCTGCCAGCATGTGGGCTTTGCCTCCAGCAGCCACTTCGGCGTCGGGGTTTACCTCGTCCCACTTGAATAGCCGCCTCTGGCCCCCCAAGCCCCTTCAGCGTCTCGCGAGCGATTGCTTCGTGAAGTCATCATTTCAACGTCGGTCAAGTACACGAGCACAAGCACTTCTCCGTCGCGGCCGCGAGCACTGTGCTCCATGACTTCGTACTTGTCCGCACCGTCATCGTCGAACCAGACTTCAGCGGGTTGTTTTCCCTGCGCCTCCCTACCGTGCTGCAAGACGTCGTAAGCAAAGCTATGAACCGCCCCGAGTTTTGTGGAGGCTCCAACTCTTGAGAGAATGGAGCCATGAACAAGAAGCCAAGCAAGTTTTCCCCGGAAGTCCGAGAGCGCGCAGTGCGCCTCGTACGCGAGCAGCGTAGCGAGCACCCGTCGATGTGGGCGGCAGTCGAATCGATTGCGCCGATGATCGGCTGCACGCCGCAGACGTTGTTGGATTGGGTTAAGCGCGACGAGGTCGACCGTGGAGAGCGCGATGGCGTGAGTACGGCCGAGCGTGAACGCATCAAGGCCTTGGAGCGCGAGGTCAAGGAACTGCGCCGGACCAATGAGATTCTCAAACTGGCGAGCGCGTTTTTCGCCCAGGCGGAGCTCGACCGCCGTTTCAAGTCCTGAAGGCCTTCATTGATCAGCATCGCGACACCTTCGGGGTCGAGCCGATCTGCAAGGTCTTGCGGATTGCCCCGTCGGGCTACCGACGCCATGCAGCACAACTTCGCGATCCGTCGAAGCGCTGCGCCCGCGCGAAACGCGATGAGCTTTTGCAACCGGAGATCAAGCGTGTCTGGCAGGCCAACATGCAGGTCTACGGCGTGCCGAAGGTCTGGAAGCAGATGAACCGGGAAGGCATTGCAGTGGCACGCTGCACGGTCGGACGGTTGATGAAACTGCAGGGCTTGCGTGGCGCAGTTCGCGGTAAGCGTGTTCGCACGACGATTCCCGAGGTGACCGCGCCGCGCCCGCTGGACCGAGTCAACCGGCAGTTCAAGGCTGACCGACCGAATCAGCTCTGGGTGTCGGATTTTACGTATGTCTCGACATGGCAAGGCTGGCTGTACGTGGCATTCGTGATCGACGTGTTTGCCCGCCGTATTGTTGGCTGGCGCGTCAGCTCGTCGATGACCACGGACTTCGTTCTGGATGCACTTGAACAAGCGCTGTACGCCCGCCAACCGGGTGAGGACGGGACTTTGATTCATCATTCCGACAGAGGGTCTCAATACGTCAGCATCCGCTACAGCGAACGGCTGGCTGAGGCCGGCATCGAGCCGTCGGTCGGCAGCCGGGGCGACAGCTACGACAATGCGCTGGCCGAGACGATCAACGGCCTGTACAAGACGGAACTGATTCATCGGCGCGCCCCTTGGAAAACGAGGGAATCCGTCGAACTGGCAACGCTGGAATGGGTCGCCTGGTACAACCGTCATCGGCTGATGGAACCGCTCGGCTATATCCCGCCTGCTGAAGCTGAGGCAAACTACTACAGGCAACTCAGAAATGCCGCTGACGTGTCCGCATTAACTTAAACCAACCAGCCTCCACGATTCCCGGTGCGGTTCACTATCTTCGTCTAGGCGGCGCTTGAGAAACCACTTTCTAGGCACATCTGGCGCCCTGGATAGCCATCGCAGGTCGTTGCCGCGGTAACAGGCAGCGATAATCGGTAACGTATCGATTTGTGCAAGTCGAATACACGTTGCCGTGCGACTCGTTTGGAAGATTTCAGCGAATTCGTTGATGTGCTTGAAACCAGGGCATCCAACGCTCTTAACCATCGGCTGCAGCAGCGGGCGCGGCATCAAAAGATGCGATGCATATTCATCTGCGTGCTTCTCTTGCTCACTGTTCGACGCAAGATTGTCACTCGGGTCATCAACGCGACAGCGGAATGACTTGCCCCGATGCATTTCCCAATGACCGAGTTCGTGACCAATGGAAAAGCGCTCCCGTCCGACAACGTTTGACGGTCGAATGGTCGCGATGCCTCGATTTCCGACTCCCACAAGAGTTGCCTCACACCCCTCCAAGTCGTCGAACTCAACTTCGAGACCGGCGTCGTAGGCGAAAGCCCTGACATCCAACTCGTCAGGCGCGGTAATACCAAACTCTGCTATGAGATTTTCAGCTCGCTCCCCCGGACTCATTGACCGTCATCCTCGCTTGAGTCCAGAGAGGCCTCTAGCCTCTTAAGCTGGGCATAGATTCGTCGCAGGTCGGACTCAGTCATCTCGTCCAGACCTCGCGCGGCTAGTGTATATCGGCCGTCGTTCGACGCTTTCCGTATATAGGCTTTGATGTCATCCAACTTGACTTCGGGCTGGGCAGATACCCGCAGCCACCGGCTTCGCCCTTGTGCAAACATCGCGGCGCGAAGTTCTGAGTCTACGATTGCGCGCCAGTTCTCGTGTGATCGTCGACGCGCTGCGGCCAAGCAGCCTTGCAATCGCTCTGACGCTCGTGTTCCGGGCCTTCTCGATCATGATCACCGCGCGCTCTTCGGCGCTCAGATGCTTGTAATTCGTCATCGCAACACCCTATCTCATCAAAGGTGTTGCACTTGAAGCTAGAGTCTAAGCCCGATGCAGGCGATATTCGGCTTTCGCGACCCACTGGTCCACTGGGAACGTGAGGCTCAAGCTGCGTTCCCGCCCATCGGCGCACTGCAGACCCCTTGGCGATGGCGACTCGCAGGCATGGACGCGCTGGGTGCCTGGCTACTTCAAGCCCGCGCGTCATTGCAGGCAGGTCAACCCGTGGACCTACGTGGGGCGCCAGAGGGAGTCCAGTGGGTTCAACTAACCCAAGGCACGGAGCTGCAGCAGCGACTAGTGGCCGCCCGGACAGAAGCTCCAAACCGAGATGGCCGCGTTCTCGTCATTGGCGACTCCGTCAATGTCAATGGTCGCCATCAACTCACCATGCAGACGCCGGGCGCTACTTCCGTCGAGGCAGTCGATGAGAGACCTGGTGAACTTCGCCCGCCAGTTCGATTTGGCGAGTCCTAACGCGCTGCGACAAATTGCCGAGTTCGCGACTTCACTGATGACCGGGGTGGGTGCTACAAACTTACTCACGCGAGTCCAAACGATACGAGGCGGCCGAGCCCGCACGCCCGCGACACCTGCAGAAACCGCATCGCTTCGATTCCCTCGAAGGATCGCAATGGGTGGGAAAGAACCGACAGCCGAGTGCCATTTTCTGACGTTGGACGCCGTCAGCTCAGAGCTGCGAAAAAAAGGGCGCACATCTTGCTGCGAGCAGTCGCCTTAGCCACGTAGCATCGGCGTCGGCAGTTTAGAGCCAGGTGATTTTCGGCAGGGGTAGAGCGGGGCTTCAAAGAACAGGGAGCAAAACGGAGAGCCTGAATTGGCGCGCTCCAAACATGGGAAATCTGCATCGGTCCGCGGTGCAATTTCCGTACGAGCCCACGCGGCGCCAGCAACACCCCGGCAACCCCTTGATTTTTAATGTATTTTTGGCGCGCCCGGCTGGGATCGAACCAGCAACCCCTGCCTTCGGAGGGCAGTACTCTATCCATTGAGCTACGGGCGCATATGACAGTGACGACGGTGAAACGACCCCGATAAACCAGTCGCCACCGTTGGCGAGACGGCAAGGATACCCGGTTTCCCATGACGCGTCCACCTCGCGCCCGAATCCCCGTCCGGCCGGCTTCCCGTGCGGGTAAACACGCGCCGCCGCGCCGCTCGCCGTGATGTAAACGTTCCGTCTATAATCGTCCGTGCTTCATTGGACTGCCATTTTGCCGTTGCACCGCGCACAATTCCTAATCACGGAGACGAGGCAAGCATGAGCGAAGCACCCCACGAATCTCCCGTCAAAACTCCCGGGCAGCTGATTGCCGTTGTCATCGCGTCATTCGCCATTCCGATCGCCCTGATCGTCCTGTTCGCCAGCTATGCCAACCACGCGTTCCGTTCGGGCGCGGGCACCGACGCGCTCTCCGACCAGCAGGTCGCCGCACGCATCGCGCCGATCGCGCAGGTCGAGGTGAAGGACGCCAACGCGCCTCGCACCTACAAGACAGGCGAGGAAGTCTACAAAGCCGTGTGCGTGACCTGTCACGGCACCGGCGCGGCCGGTGCGCCGAAGTTCGGCAACAAGGACGACTGGGCGCCGCGCATCGCGCAGGGCTACGACACGCTGCTGAAGACCGCGCTGTCGGGCAAGGGCGCAATGCCACCGCGCGGCGGCACGAACCCCGACGACGTCAGCGATTATGAAATCGCCCGCGCGATCGTCTACATGACCAACAACGCAGGAGCGAACTTCGCCGAACCCGCCGCGCCGGCCGCCAACGCTACACCGGCCGCGGGCGGCGCATCGGGTGCAGCAGGCGCATCGAACGCACAGGCCGCCGCGGCAATGGCCGCGATCGCCGCGATTCCGAAGGCCGGCGACACGCCCGCGGCCGCGCCGACCAGCGCCGACGCCGCCTCGGCCGGCAAGGCGCTGTACACGCAGGTATGCCAGGCCTGTCACGCAGCGGGCGTGCTCGGCGCACCGAAATTCGGCAGCAAGGAGGACTGGGCGCCGCGCCTGAAGGACTCGATGGACACCGTCTACAACTTCGCGCTGCACGGCAAGGGGGCGATGCCGCCGAAGGGTGGCTCGAACGCGTCCGACGCCGACGTGAAGGCGGCCGTCGACTACATGGTCAACGCGGCGAAGTAACGCGCTCGCCGGCCAACGGAAAAAACCCCCGCGATGCACGCGCATCGCGGGGGTTTCTTTTTACCGGGCTGGCAGATCGAGCGTCGCCTCGGAACGGCGCAACGATTCGCGGAATTACTTCTGCAACAACGCCTTCAAACTCGCGAGCCGGTCCTTCGGCGTCATCGGCGCTTCCTCCGGCGTCGGCGGCGGCGCTTCGTCGAGCCCCATCTCGGGGATGAAGCGCGACGGCTCGCACACCACCGTCTCCCGCGCCCGCTTGCGCTTCTTGCACCAGTTCAGATGCAGGCTGCGCTGCGCGCGCGTGATCGCGACGTACATCAGCCGGCGCTCCTCCTCGATCCGTTCGCTGTCGACCGGGCCGTCGTCGTCGCTGCCGCCGCGGTGCGGCATGATCCCTTCCTCGACGCCGACCAGGAACACGTGCGGATACTCGAGCCCCTTCGACGCATGCACCGTCGACAGACGCACCGCGTCCGGGTCCTCGTCCTTGCCTTCGAGCATCGACATCAGCGCGACCGTCTGAATCAGCCCGAGCAGATTCTTGCCGGTGTCCGCCAGCCCGTCCGCGTTGTGAAAGCCCTCGGCCTCGCCGTCCACGGCTTCGGTCTCCGGCTTGGTGCCCTTGCGCTTCAGCCATTCGAGGAATTCGAGCACGTTCTGCCATTTCGACTGCGCCTGCCGCTCGTCGAACGCGTCGTACAGGTACGCCTCGTAGTGAATGGCGTCCATCATGTCGTCGAGCACGACGCTCGCCGGCTCCTTGTCCGCACGCTCGGTCAGGCGCTGGATGAAGTCGCAAAACATCCGCAGCGGCTCGACCTGGCGCGCCGACAGCCGCGCCTCGATCCCGCCCATGTACACGGCCTCGAACAGCGACACCTTCGCCTGCCCCGCGAACGAGCCGAGCGCCTCCAGCGTCGTGTTGCCGATCCCGCGGCGCGGCGTCGTGACCGCGCGGATGAACGCGGGATCGTCGTCGGCGTTCGCGATCAGCCGCAGATACGCGCACAGGTCCTTGATCTCCGCCTTGTCGAAGAACGACTGGCCGCCCGACAGCACGTACGGAATCCGCTCGCGCCGCAGCACCTGCTCGAAGATCCGCGCCTGGAAGTTGCCGCGATACAGGATCGCGTAATCGCGAAACTGCGCGCGCCGCTCGAACTTGTGCGCGGACAGCCGGAACACGACCGATTCGGCCTCGTGCTCCTCGTCGTTGCACGGCGTGACGGTGATCGAATCGCCCATCCCGTGCTCGGACCACAGCTTCTTCTCGAACAGCTTCGGGTTGTTCGCGATCACGTTGTTCGCGGCGGTCAGGATCCGCACCGTCGACCGGTAGTTCTGCTCGAGCTTGATCACGTGCAGCTTCGGGAAATCCTTGCCGAGCTGCGCGAGGTTCTCGAGCGTCGCGCCGCGCCAGCCGTAGATCGCCTGATCGTCGTCGCCGACCGCCGTGAACGCGGCGCGCGGGCCGGCCAGCAGCTTCAGCAGCTCGTACTGGCACGCGTTGGTGTCCTGGTATTCGTCGATCAGCAGGTAGCGCAGCTTGTTCTGCCAGCGGTCGCGCACCTGCTCGTTGTTCGCGAACAGCTCGGCCGGCAGGCGGATCAGGTCGTCGAAATCGACGGCCTGGTACGCGTGCAGCGTCGCGACGTAGTTGCGGTAGACGAGCGCGGCCTGGTGTTCGTCCTCGTTGGCCGCGATGGTCATCGCCTCCTCGGGCATGATCAGGCCGTTCTTCCACAGCGAGATGGTGCTCTGGATCTTGCGGATCAGCCCCTTGTCGGTGGTGCCGATCTGCTCCTGGATCATGCCGAAACAGTCGTCCGAATCCATGATCGAGAACTGCGGCTTCAGGCCCACGTGCTCGGCTTCCTGACGCAGGATCTGCACGCCGAGCGAGTGGAACGTGCACACGGTGAGCTGGTTGACGGGCACCTTGCGGCCTTCCTTGCCGGGCGTGGTGAGCGTCTTGCCCTCCAGCAGCTTCGACACGCGCTCGCGCATCTCGGCGGCCGCCTTGTTCGTGAAGGTGACGGCCGCGATGTGGCGCGGCTCGAAGCCTTTCGCTTCGATCAGGTGCGCGATCTTCTGCGTGATCACGCGGGTCTTGCCGCTGCCCGCGCCGGCGAGCACGAGGCAGGGACCGTCGAGGTAGCGCACCGCTTCGTTCTGAGCGGGGTTGAGGCCTGCGGACATGATGGCGGATGATGTTGCGGTTGACGGCGGAGCGCCGGGAGGATGCCGCGCGCGCGACGGCTGGCATGCAGGCTCACGCACGGGCAGGACGCGCATGTTAACACGTCGGCGGCGGCCGGCGCAGAACGAATCCCCCGTCGGCAAGTCGAAATGGAGTCCGCATTCGCGCCCTGTTTCTGTAATCAGCACCGATGCGCGAGACGCCCGCGCGCCCCGCGTCGGAACATACGGCGAACATCGGAACAGGCAGTGCATTTCCCCTCTATTCGGTCCATTGGAACACTCAGGAATAGGCAACATGGGCGACACGTCGGCGCGTACGTCCGCCGCCCCTTCCATCTGCCATTATCGAATTCCCGCCGCCATGCACGACACCGTCATCGCCGCCCCCGAAGCCGAACTGACTCGCGCAGCCGCACTTCATGCCGCCGGCTCGCTACAGGACGCGGAGCAGGCCTTTCGCAATATCCTTGAGTCGCATCCCGAACACGCCGACACGCATCATCGGCTCGCGATTGTGCTCGAACAACTGAACCAGCGCGACACCGCGCTGCAGCACTTCCAAGCAGCCGTGGCAGCTGAGCCTTCGCAACGGCGCTACTGGACCGCATGTATCGACGCACTCGCGCGCGACGGCCAGACCGACATGGCTCGCGAACTTGTGGCCCAGGCGCGCCGGCACGGCATCGATGCACTGGCACTCGAACTTGCGCAAGCCGACGTGCCGTCTGCATCCGCCGAGGATCTGACAACTGTGCTCGCCGAATTCATGAGCACGCTCGCGGTGCTGCTCGATAAGCGACAATTCGCACAGGCGGAAAACATTGCCAGCCAACTGACTGAGTGGATGCCGGATGTGGGCTTGGGCTGGCGAGCGCTGGCTGTCGCACGCATCCAGCAGGAACGCCACGCGGAGGCTCTGGTGCCGCTGCGCAAGGCAGCTTCGCTGATGCCGGACGATGCTGATACGCAGCGCGACCTCGCGGCACTCGAAGCACACGTGACGGCCATCCTGCAGGCCCCGCAGTCAGCCGCCGACGCTGCGCTGCCAAATGCCGCACTTTGCGCTACGTTGCCAGGGAGCCGCCAGTTCCGGCATCTCGCGGGAGGTATTGTCGCGACGATACCGATATTGATTCCGACCTTCAACAATCCGACCTATACGCGCCGGATGGTCGCCCAGCTCCAAGCTCGCGGCCTGCGCAACATCTTTATCGTCGACAACGCATCGAGCGCCCCGGACATGCTCGCATTCCTCGACGCGGCGCAGGATGACGCAACTGTCGTCCGCCTCCCTCACAATGCGGGCCCGCGTGACCTGTTTCAGTCGCCCGCCAACTACGCGCGCCTGCCGGACATTTTCTGCATCACGGACCCCGATCTCGCACTGAACGAGGCCCTGCCGAACGAGTTCCTGCTCGAATTGATCGACGCAACCGAAATGTTCAAGGTCGGCAAGGCTGGTTTCGCGCTCGATATCTCCCAGCCCGAGCTGATGAAACAGGCGTCCGTCGTCTGCGGTGACCAACGCTATACGACGATCGAATGGGAATCGCGCTTCTGGCAACATCATGTCGCCAACACTGCCGCCGGCGACCCAATCTACAACGCGCCGATTGATACCACGTTCGCGGTCTACAACAAGCGCTACTTCCGCCCGGAGGCACATATCTGCGGCGTTCGGTTCGCCGGTCGCTATACATGCAAGCACCTGCCCTGGTACAAGGACACCGGTCTGCCGGAGGCGGAAATGCAGTACTACCGCGACCATCAGAAGTGGTCGAACTATCTGACGTAATGCCGGGCGCGCCGCACATCGATCAATTCCCGCGTGCCACGCTCTCTGGCCGGCTCGGTAACCCGCATATGCTCGGCACCAAGATAGATGCTGAAGCCATTGCGCGACGCCCCACCCGTGACGTTGCTCGATTCGACACGGATGCCAACCCGTTATCCGACCGAATCGCATGCGCCGATGGCTGACACGCTGAAAACGGTCGAGGCTAGCACCGGCTGCCACGCATTAGCTTCAGCCATCATCCCGTTCAGCCCATCGCCGCGTTGCGGCGCTATCCGTTCCGCCACCGCCCGCTCGTACCGGCGGGGTCGTGCCACAATAGCCGTCTACACGGCCTGTGCCCGCACCGCCTTGCCCCTTTCGTACGCAGCCAGGAATTGCCATGTCGTCATTGCTCAGGATTGGTTTGATGGGTTTCGGTTTCGCCGGCGCGACGTTCCACGCGCCGGTGATCGCCACGAGCGGCCGCACCGAGGTCACCGCGATCGCAACGGGGCAACCCGATCGCGCGCGCGCCGCATATCCGGGCGCGCGCATCGTCCCCGACCTCGAAACGCTGCTGCGGCTGGACGTCATCGACTGCGTGGTGATCGCTACGCCGAACGACACGCACTTCACGCTCGCGCGCCAGGTTCTCGAAGCCGGCCGCCACGTGGTCGTCGACAAGCCGGTCACGCTGACCGCCGACGAAGCGCTCGCGCTCGCCCGGCTCGCCAACGCGCGCAGCCGCCTGTTCGCGCCGTTCCACAACCGCCGCTGGGACGGCGACTTCCTCACCGTGCGCCGGATCGTCGAATCGGGCGAGCTCGGCCGCCTCACCTACTTCACGTCGCACTTCGACCGTTTCCGCCCGACCCCGCGCACTCGCTGGCGCGAGGAGCCGGCCCGCGGCGGCGGCCTGCTGCTCGACCTCGGCCCGCATCTGATCGATCAGGCGCTCGCATTGTTCGGCCTGCCCGAGACGGTCAGCGCGACGGTCAAGACGCGCCGCGACAACGGCACGGCGCCCGACTTCGTACACCTGATGCTCGGCTACCCGGACAAGGACGTCGCGCTGCACGCGAGCGCGCTGTCGGCGATCGAGCCCGCGCGCTTCACGCTGCACGGCACGCGCGGCAGCTACCAGAAGTTCGGGCTCGACACGCAGGAGGACCAGCTGAAGGCCGGCCTCACGCCCGACGACGTCGAATTCGGCGGCGGCAACCCGCCCGGCGTGCTGCGCACGCTCGAAGGCGAGGTCGAGGTCGAGCGGCCGGTGCCGACGCTCGACGGCCAGTACGCGGAGTTCTACCGGGCGCTCGCCGCGGCCGTCCACGACGGCGCGCCGTTCCCCGTCACGCCGCAGGACGCCGTCGACGTGATGACCATCATCGAGCTTGCCGCGCAGAGCGAACACGAAGGCCGCCGCGTACCGTTCGTACGGCGCGTCGTCTGAAAGGCGGTCGGCGCGGGCCCTTGCCGCGCCGGCCGTCGCGGCAAGCTCGATCCGCGGTCCGGCCGCACCGTGCCGCGCGGCGGCCGCTCGCGCCGCATCACGGAACAACCCCGCCGAACAAACCGTTACAAATGGTGCGGGAACGAAAGTCAGCGCTGCCCCGGTCTGACGCGTTTCTCAAAAAGTCGATCCGACACCAAACCGTCAGGAGAATTGTGATGCAACGGTTGATTCGCGCAGCGGCATGCTGCGTTCTGGTTTCCGCACTCGCGGCCTGTGTCGTGCAGCCGCAGCGATCGGTCCGGCAGGTTCCGCCGCCGCCGCCGCGCCCGAACCCGCAGGTCGTCGCCAACGAGCGCATGCAGGAAGTGCAGGGCCGGATCGACAATCTGCACCGCCGCATCGACGCGCGCGTGAACGGCGGCTACTATCCGCCGCCGTACGGCGCGCAGCTGCACCATCGCCTCGACGTGATCCGCCAGGAGGCGAGCGACATGTCGACGCAGCACAGTGGCGGCCTGTCGGGCGACGAGCAGCGCGTGCTGAACCAGGAACTCGACACGGCCGCACGCGCGATCGGCGAGTGACGCCGGGCGCGCGCGGGCGCCGGCGAGCACGTCGGCGCCCGCGCCGCGCTTGTCGCGAAGCGACATTCTTTTGCTCAAATTGACAACGCCGACCCGCTCGCGTACAGTCGCCCGCACGCGTCGGGAGAGCGCGTGACCGCATAGTCGATACGCCGGTCGCGCCGCCGAAGGGGCACACCCGCAAACTCTCAGGCAAAAGGACCGACCGCGTCGGGGAATCCCGTTCCGCGCATTGCGCGGGCCGCCTTCCCCGCACTCTGGAGAGCGGCAGTAGCCCGCTGCGCACATGCTGCGCGGGCAGGCTGCCCACCGAAGGGGCGCGCGTTTGCCGGCTTGGTCCGCAGCGCAATCTCTCAGGTATCGAGGACAGAGGGGCATGTACCGGATCGCTCGCAGGCCACACGGCCGCGAAGGTCCGCACATGGCCGTTCTGACCCGCGCGCAAGCGCCTTGCCTGAGGCCTCGATGACTGCCCTGAATCACACCCCGCTCAACGCCGCGCACCGCGCGCTCAATGCCCGCATGGTCGACTTCGGCGGCTGGGACATGCCCGTCAACTACGGCTCGCAGATCGAAGAGCACGAAGCCGTGCGCACCGACGCCGGCATGTTCGACGTGTCGCACATGTGCGTCGTCGATTTCACCGGCAGCCGCGTGCGCGCGTTCTTCGAGCATGCGCTCGCGAACAACGTCGGCAAGCTCAAGACGCCCGGCAAGGCGCTCTACTCGTGCCTGCTCAATCCGCAAGGCGGCGTCATCGACGATCTGATCGTCTATTACTTCACCGAAGACTTCTTCCGCGTGGTGGTCAACGCCGGCACGGCCGAGAAAGACATCGCGTGGTTCAACCAGCTCAACGAACAAGGCGGATACGGCCTGACGATCGCGCCGCGCCGCGATTTCGCGATCGTGGCCGTCCAAGGCCCGAACGCCCGTGAAAAAGTCTGGGCCACCGTGCCCGCCGCGCGCGCCGCGACGAGCGAGCTCAAGCCGTTCAACGCCGCGCAGGTCGCCGGCACGCCGTTCGGCGATCTCACCGTCGCGCGCACCGGCTACACCGGCGAAGACGGCTTCGAAGTGATCGTCCCCGCCGTGCACGTCGTCGCGCTCTGGAACGCGCTGCAGCAAAACGGCGTGCGCCCGTGCGGGCTCGGCGCGCGCGACACGCTGCGCCTCGAGGCCGGCATGAACCTGTACGGCCAGGACATGGACGAAACCGTGTCCCCGCTCGACGCCGGCCTCGCATGGACGGTCGATCTCTCCGCCCCGCGCGAATTCGTCGGCCGCCCCGCGCTCGAGCGCGACGGCACGCGCGCCGCGTTCGTCGGCCTGATCCTGCAGAAGGAAAACGGCAAGGCGGGCGGCGTGCTGCGCGCGCACCAGAAAGTCGTCACGCCGCACGGCGAAGGCGAGATCACGAGCGGCACGTTCTCGCCGTCGATGCAGGAGTCGATCGCGTTCGCGCGCGTGCCGGCCGCCGTCCAGCTCGGCGACATCGTCCATGTGCAGATTCGAGACAAGCAACTTCCCGCGCGCGTGGTAAAACTGCCGTTCGTGCGCAACGGCAAGGTCCTCGCTGCGTAACGACCGGGAAGCGGCCACGGCCGCCGCCCGGCAAAGCCGGGAATGGCGCCCGGCGCAACCCCATCCGGCGCACCCCGACGGCGCGCCAGCATAACGAACACATCTTTTATCCAGGAGCATCCGATGAGCAACGTCCCGGCCGATCTGAAGTACACCGACGAACACGAGTGGGTCCGCACCGAGGCAGACGGCACGCTGACGGTCGGCATCACCGATCACGCGCAGAGCACGCTCGGCGACATCGTCTTCCTCGAGCTGCCGCAAGTCGGCAAGTCGGTGAATGCGGGCGACGCGGTGGGCGTCGTCGAATCGGTGAAGGCGGCATCCGACATCTACTCGCCAGTGTCCGGCGAAGTCGTCGCGATCAACGAAGAAGCGACCGATTCGCCCGAAGGCGTGAACGGCGACGCCTATGGCGTGTGGCTGTTCAAGCTGAAGCTCGCCGACGGCGCATCGACCGACAAGCTGATCGACGCCGCCGCGTACAGCAAGCTGATCGACTAATTCCCCTACCCGAACCGCGCGCGGCCGGCCAGCCGGCGCGCGCGGGACCAGAGTCACGCCATGAAGCACGAACACCCGGACCGCCTGATGAACCGCACGCCCCTCTCGCTCGCCGCGCTCGAAACGCACGACGCGTTCGCAGAACGCCACATCGGCCCCGATGCCGCCAGCCAGCAGGCCATGCTCGACACGCTCGGCTTCGCGTCGCGCGCCGCCCTGATCGACGCCGTGATCCCCGCGTCGATCCGCCGCGCCGAAGCGCTGCCGCTCGGCCCGTTCGCGCAGCCGAAGAGCGAGGCCGAAGCGCTCGCCGCGCTGCGCGCGCTCGCGGACAAGAACCAGGTGTTCCGCTCGTACATCGGCCAGGGCTATTACGACTCGCACACGCCGGCCGTGATCCTGCGTAACGTGCTCGAAAACCCGGCGTGGTACACGGCGTACACGCCGTACCAGCCCGAAATTTCCCAGGGCCGCCTCGAGGCGCTCCTGAACTTCCAGCAGATGGTCGTCGATCTGACCGGCCTCGCGATCTCGAACGCGTCGCTGCTCGACGAAGCAACGGCCGCGGCCGAAGCGATGACGCTGCTGCAACGCACCGGCAAGCCGAAGTCGAACGTGTTCTACGTGGCCGACGACGTGCTGCCGCAAACCCTCGAAGTAGTCCGCACGCGCGCGCTGCCGATCGGCATCGAAGTGAAGACCGGCCCGGCCGCCGAGGCTGCGCAGGCCGGCGCGTTCGGCGTGCTGCTCCAGTATCCAGGCGTGAACGGCGACGTGCGCGACTACCGCGCGCTCACCGACGCGATCCACGCGGCGGGTGGCCATGTCGTCGTCGCGGCCGACCTGCTCGCGCTGACCGTGCTGACGCCGCCCGGCGAATGGGGCGCGGACGTCGCGGTCGGCAACACGCAGCGCTTCGGCGTGCCGATGGGCTTCGGCGGCCCGCACGCCGCCTACATGGCCGTGCGCGACGAATTCAAGCGCCAGATGCCGGGCCGTCTCGTCGGCGTGACCGTCGACGCGCAGGGCAAGCCCGCGCTGCGCCTCGCGCTGCAGACGCGCGAACAGCACATCCGCCGCGAGAAGGCCACGTCGAACGTGTGTACCGCGCAGGCGCTGCTCGCGATCATGGCGAGCATGTACGCGGTCTATCACGGCCCGCACGGCCTGAAGACGATCGCGCTGCGCGTGAACCGCATCGCCGCACTGCTCGCCGCGGGCGTCAAGCAGCTCGGCTTCACGACCGTCAACGACACCTTCTTCGACACGCTGACGATCGACGCCGGCGCACGCACCGCGCAGCTCCACGCCTTCGCGAACGCGAAGCGCATCAACCTGCGCCGCGTCAGCGACACGCAAGTCGGCGTGTCGGTCGACGAAACGACGACCCGCGACGACCTCGCCGATCTGCTGGCCGTGTTCGCGCAGGCCGCGGGCGGCACCGCGCCGGACGTCGACGCGCTGGACGCGGGCCTGCCCGGCGTCGCCGCGCTGCCGGCCGGCCTCGAGCGCACGAGCGCGTACCTGACGCACCACGTGTTCAACCGCCACCATTCCGAAACCGAGATGCTGCGCTACCTGCGCAGCCTGTCGGACAAGGATCTCGCGCTCGACCGCTCGATGATTCCGCTCGGCTCGTGCACGATGAAGCTGAACGCGACGTCGGAAATGCTGCCGGTCACGTGGCCCGAGTTCGGCCGCATCCATCCGTTCGCGCCGTCCGAGCAGACGGCCGGCTACCGCGAGATGATCGACCAGCTCGAGCAGATGCTCGTCGCGGCCACCGGCTACGCGGCCGTGTCGCTGCAGCCGAACGCCGGCTCGCAGGGCGAGTACGCGGGGCTGCTGGTGATCCATGCGTACCACGCGTCGCGCGGCGAAGCGCATCGCGACGTCTGCCTGATCCCGGCGTCCGCGCACGGCACCAACCCGGCGTCCGCGCACATGGCCGGCATGAAGGTCGTGGTCGTCGCGTGCGACGCGCAGGGCAACGTCGACATCGCCGACCTGAAGGCGAAGGCCGAACAGCACGCGAACGACCTCGCGGCGATCATGATCACGTATCCGTCGACGCACGGCGTGTTCGAGCAGAACGTGCGCGAGATCTGCGAGATCGTCCATGCGCACGGCGGCCAGGTGTACGTCGACGGCGCGAACATGAACGCGATGGTCGGCCTCACCGCGCCGGGCCAGTTCGGCGGCGACGTGTCGCACCTGAACCTGCACAAGACCTTCTGCATCCCGCACGGCGGCGGCGGCCCGGGCGTCGGCCCGGTCGCGGTCGGCCCGCACCTCGCGAAGTTCCTGCCGAACCAGCGTTCGACCGGCTACGCGCGCGGCGAAGAGGGGATCGGCGCGGTGTCGGCCGCGCCGTACGGCTCCGCGTCGATCCTGCCGATCTCGTGGATGTACATCGCGATGATGGGCGCGAAGAACCTGACCGCCGCCACCGAGACGGCGATCCTCAACGCGAACTACATCGCGAAGCGCCTCGCGCCGCACTACCCGGTGCTGTATTCGGGCCCGGGCGGACTCGTCGCGCACGAGTGCATTCTCGACCTGCGGCCGATCAAGGAAACCAGCGGCATCACCGTCGACGACGTCGCGAAGCGCCTGATGGACTACGGCTTCCACGCGCCGACGATGAGCTTCCCGGTGCCCGGCACGCTGATGGTCGAGCCGACCGAATCGGAATCGCAGGAAGAACTCGACCGCTTCATCGCCGCGATGATCGCGATCCGCGAGGAAATCCGCGCCGTCGAGGAAGGCCGCGCCGACCGCGAGGACAACCCGCTGCGTCACGCGCCGCATACGGCAGCCGTCGTCACCGCGAACGAGTGGCCGCATGCGTACTCGCGCGAGCAGGCCGCGTATCCGGTCGCATCGCTCGTCACGAACAAGTACTGGCCGCCGGTCGGCCGCGCGGACAACGCATACGGCGACCGCAACCTGTTCTGCTCGTGCGTGCCGATGTCGGAATACGCATAACGCGCGGCGACACCGGCCTCCGATCGTGACCGGACCGCACGCAACCGCTGGTTGCGTGCGGTTTTTGCGTTGTCGGCCGGGCCGTCCGGTGCGCGCTGGACCGCCGATCGGGCTAACATCACACGCGATCCAGCCAATCAAGGAGTTCCGCATGGTGCGTCCGATGTTTCCGGGCCATGGTGCAACGCAGGACCGGCCGGCCACGCGCCGTTCGTTGCCGTTGCTCGTCGCGTCGCTGTCGCTCGTCGTTGCCGGCCTCGGTACGGCCGGCAGCGCGCGCGCGGCCATGAATTTCTGCGCGGCGCCCGCGTTGCAGGCGAGCGAGACGACGCAGGCCGAGCCGGGCGTGCAGGCGCTGATCCGCAGCGTCGACGCGCGCATCGGCGAACAGCCGAAGGCGATGCCGCGCGTGCATACCGAAGGCACGCTGCCGCATGAAGGCATCTACGACCAGAGCAACGACGCGCTGAAGGACATGGAGCTGATGCGCGACGCCGCGCTCGCGTGGCGGGTGACCAATGCGCCGCGCTACCTGCAGCTGGTCGACCGCTTCCTGTCCGCGTGGGTGTCGACCTACGAGCCGAGCTTCAATCCGATCGACGAGACGCGCTTCGACAGCCTGATCATCGCGTACGACATGACCGCCAGCGCGCTGCCGGTGAAGACCCGCAACGCGACCGCGGCGTTCATCGCGAAGCTCGGCGCGGGCTACGTCGCGCAGATCGACGCGCAGAAGCGTCCGCTCACCGGCACCTGGCGCAACAACTGGCAGAGCCACCGGATCAAGCTGATCGCGCTGTCGGCCTTCACGCTCGGCGACCGCCGGATGATGAACGCCGCGCAGCGGCTGTTCGTCGAACACCTCGCCGACAACATCGGCGCGGACGGCAAGACCTGGGACTTCGACGAGCGCGATGCGCTGCACTACACGGTGTACGACCTGCAGCCGCTGGTGACGGCCGCGCTCGCCGCACGCCGCTTCAACCGTAACTGGCTGCGCGAGCGCGGCACGAATGGCGCGACGCTCGCGGCCGCGCTCGACTGGCTCGTGCCGTATGCGCGCGGCGAGAAGACGCACGACGAATTCGTGCATTCGGCGGTGCCATTCGACGCGAAGCGCCGAGAAGCCGGGCTACCGGGCTACACGGGGCAGTGGGACCCGAAAAACGCCACCGAACTCTTTCATCTGGCCGCGCGGCTCGACGGGCGCTATGCCCGCGTCGCGCGGCAGCTCTCCGTCATGCCGCCCGCATGGCTGGCCGCGTGCCTGCCGCTGCAGGCGCGCTAGCACTACTTTCAACGCAAGGCAGGAATCGAAATGGCAGTCAGCGTGTTTGACCTCTTCAAGATCGGCATCGGCCCGTCCAGCTCGCATACGGTCGGCCCGATGCGCGCGGCGCTGATGTTCGTTCAGGGCCTGGAGCGCGACGGGCTGCTCGACGCGACCGCCCACGTGAAGGTCGAGCTGTACGGCTCGCTCGGGGCGACCGGCAAGGGCCACGGCACCGACCGCGGCGTGATGCTCGGGCTGCTCGGCGACGCGCCCGACACCGTCGATCCGGACACCATCGACGCGCGGCTCGAACAGATCCGCACGTCGAAGCAGCTCGCGCTGCTCGGCAGGCATCCTGTGCCGTTCGTGCTGAAGGAGCACATCGCGTTCTACCGGCAGGCGCTGCCGGAGCATCCGAACGGGATGAAACTGCGCGCCGCCGACGCGGCGGGCGCGGTGCTCGCCGAGCGCACCTATCTGTCGGTCGGCGGCGGCTTCGTCGTGACGGCCGGCGCGCCGAACACGAAGGTGCTGAGCGCGGCCGAGCAGATGACGCATCCGTTTCGCACCGGCGCCGAGTTGCTCGCGCTGGCCGAGTCGACCGGCAAGTCGATCGCGCAGCTGATGTGGGAAAACGAGCGCGCGTGGCACACCGAGGAACAGACGCGCGACGGGCTGCTGAAGATCTGGGCGGTGATGCAGTCGTGCGTGTCGCGCGGCTGCGGGATCGGCAACCCGAACGCCGACGGCAACCTGCCCGGCCCGTTCCAGGTCAAGCGCCGCGCGCCGCAGCTGTATCGCGCGCTGACCGGCAACCCCGAGCGCGCGCTGCAGGACCCGCTGTCGATGGTCGACTGGATCAACCTGTATGCGATCGCGGTCAACGAGGAGAACGCGGCCGGCGGCCGCGTCGTGACCGCGCCGACCAACGGCGCGGCCGGCATCATTCCCGCGGTGCTGCATTACTACACACGCTTCACGCCGGGCGCGAACGAACAGGGCGTGATCGACTTCCTGCTGACAGCCGCGGCGATCGGCATCCTGTACAAGCTCAACGCGTCGATTTCCGGCGCGGAAGTGGGCTGTCAGGGCGAAGTGGGCGTCGCGTGCTCGATGGCGGCCGGCGCGCTCGCCGCCGTGCTCGGCGGCACGCCGCGCCAGGTCGAGAACGCGGCCGAGATCGGGATGGAGCACAACCTCGGCCTCACCTGCGACCCGGTCGGCGGGATGGTGCAGATCCCGTGCATCGAGCGCAACGCGATGGCGTCGGTGAAGGCCGTCAACGCGGCGCGCATGGCGCTGCGCGGCGACGGCTCGCACTACGTGTCGCTCGATTCGGTGATCAAGACGATGCGCGAGACGGGCGCCGACATGAAGACGAAGTACAAGGAAACGTCGCGCGGCGGGCTGGCCGTGAACATCGTCGAGTGCTGATGCGCGGCACGGCGGCAAGGCGGCGCGAATCGCCGTCGCGCCTTGCCGCCGCACGCGCCGCCCGGCGCTAATCGTTCAGCCAGTTCTCCAGCCGCAATCCCGGATAGCTCGTGAAATCGCGCTCGTCATTCGTCACCAGCACGACATCGAGCGACACCGCATGAGCGGCGATCAGTTTGTCGAGATGATCCTTCTTCCATGCGCGCGTTGCGTCACGCACGGGCCCATATGCTTGCGCGGCCGCGGCGTCGAACGGCGCGACGGGAATATCCTCGATCAGCGCCGCAAGATGGCGGCGCTCACGCGCGGGCGCCGCGCAAGCGGTGACGCCGTACTCCAGCTCGGCACACGTGATCGCCGACATCACGACGTCGCCCGTGTAGCACTGCGCAAATCGCTTCGCCACTTGCTCGGGCTGGCTCTTCATCAAGTAGATGCACATGTTGGTGTCGAGCATGTAGCGCGGCATCACAACCCCTCGCGTTCGGCCTGCTCGTGGTCGCCACGCCCTTCCGCCATGAAATCGGGCGCGAACTTCGCGAACTTCTCGAGCACCTGCGTCAACGGCCGTCGCGCCGGCCGGATGCGAATCTCGTCGCCGATGCGCTCGATCTCGAGCTCGATATCGCTGCGCTCATAAGCGAGATCCGCAGGAATTCGCACGGCCTGCGAATTGCCGTTCCGAAATACCCTCGTGGTATGCATGTCGACCTCTCGTCGGATGTACTGAGGATGTACATCATATGACGCCATGCGTGATGTAAATCCCTGTGTGTACATAAGCTCCCTCCATCGTCCGGCCCGATATTCACAGCGCCCACTTTCCACCGGCGCACGCGCCCGCACAAGCCGGCCGTCCGGCCAGTCGAAAGCGGCGCGAACGCCCGGCCGTGCTCCGGTGAACGCCCCTCGTTCCGCCCCTTTTCACCGGGCGGGCAACCGGCGTAAGCTGTACGTCCCGCTACCCAGGGAGACGGCAGCCCATGTCGCATTCCAAGGATCTCGAGCCGCGCACCACCACGGGCGCGCGACTGCTCGTCGATGCGTTGCTCGCCAATCACGTCGAACGCGTGTTCTGCGTGCCGGGCGAGAGCTTCCTCGCCGTGCTCGATGCGCTCGCGGACGACACCGCGCGCATCCAGACGGTCGTCTGCCGGCACGAGGCGGCGGCGGCCAACATGGCCGAGGCGGTCGGCAAGCTGACGAGCCGGCCCGGCATCGCGTTCGTCACGCGCGGGCCGGGAGCGACCCACGCGTCGATCGGCGTGCATACGGCGTTCCAGGATTCGACGCCGATGATCCTGTTCGTCGGCCAGTGCGCGCGCGAACACCTCGATCGCGAAGCGTTCCAGGAAATCGACTATCGCCGCATGTTCGGCCAGATGGCGAAGTGGGTCGCGCAGATCGATGACCCGCGCCGCATTCCCGAATATCTGAGCCACGCGTTCCATGTCGCGACCTCGGGCCGCCCAGGGCCCGTCGTGCTCGCGCTGCCGGAAGACGTGTTGTCCGAAGCATGTGCGCCGCAACCGGCCGTGCCGGCCGCGAAACGCATCGCGGCGTCGCCGTCGGCCGCGCAGCTCGACGAATTGCGCGAACGGCTCACGCGCGCCGAGCGGCCGTTCGTGATCGTCGGCGGCAGCGGCTGGACACCGGACGCCTGCGCGAACCTGCGAACCTTCGTCGAGCGCTGGCAGTTGCCCGTCGCGTGCGCGTTCCGCTTCCAGGACACGTTCGACAACGCGCATCCGAACTACGCGGGCGACGTCGGTCTCGGCATCAATCCCGCGCTCGGCCGGCGCATTCGCGACGCCGACCTGCTCCTCGTACTCGGCCCGCGGCTCGGCGAAGCGACGACGGCCGGCTACACGCTGCTCGACATCCCGAAGACGCACCAGACGCTGATTCACGTCCACCAGGGCGCCGACGAGCTCGGCCGCGTGTATGCGCCCGATCTGCCGATCGTGGCGGGGATGCCCGAGATCGCCGCGCCGCTCGCCGCGCTGGAGCCGCCGCCGCAACGGCCGTGGGCCGGCACGGTCGCCGATGCGCACCGCGCGTACCGCGAATGGCATGCGCCGCTGCCGATGCCCGGCGACGTCCAGCTCGGCGACGTGATGGTGCAGTTGCGCGAGCGTCTGCCGCACGATGCGATCCTGACCAACGGCGCCGGCAATTACGCGATCTGGCTGCATCGCCACTTCGCGTACCGGCATTTTCGGTCGCAGCTCGCGCCCACCAGCGGCGCAATGGGTTATGGACTGCCGGCCGCGCTCGCCGCGAAGTCGCTTTATCCGACGCGCGCGGTCGTCGCGCTCGCCGGCGACGGCTGCTTCATGATGGCCGGCAACGAGCTCGCGACCGCGATGCAGTACGGGCTGAACATCGTCGTGATCGTCGTCAACAACGGCCATTTCGGCACGATCCGCATGCATCAGGAGCGCAACTATCCGGGACGCGTGCACGGCACGGGCCTGACGAACCCCGATTTCGCCGCATATGCGCGCGCGTTCGGCGCGCATGGCGAGACGGTCGCGCACACCGCCGAGTTCGGGCCGGCATTGGAGCGCGCGCTCGGCTGCGGGCTGCCGGCGCTGATCGAGATCCGCATCCCGCAGGACGCCAGCACGCCGGCCGCGACGCTCGAGCAGATCCGCGAGCAGGGCCGTCGCGCGCGCGGCGCATGACCGCGACACCGCTGGCGGCGGGCGCGGGCGTCGGCGTCGCACTGTCGCGCGACGCTGCGCTCGCCTACCCCGGCACGCTGCTCGCGCGCGACGGCACGCTGGTCGCACCGTACGATCTCGAGCACGGCAGCGAATGGGCGGCCGAGTACCTGCCGGCCGCACCTGCGCTGGGCCTGCTGCATGCGGCCCAGCGGCCGTTCCGGCTCGACTACGCGCGTACGGCCGACGTGCACGTGATCAACGGGATGGGCGTCGCGCTCGGCGATTCGGTGATCGGGCTGAGCGCGCTCGCGGCGTTGCGCGCGCGCCATCCGCAGCTGCGCTTCACGGTGTACCGGCCGGCCCGCGCGCCGCGCTACGTCGACGCGCTGTATGCGCTCGCAGCCGACGTCGTCGCCGTGCCGCGCACGCTGCCTTGCGCGGCCGATGCTCTGCCCGCGCACGCGCGCTGCATCGATCTCGGCAATCACCTGTACTGGCCGGCGTTCGCGCGCGAGCCGATGATCGACTTCTTCCTCGCCGCGCTCGGCACCGATCCGGCCGCGGTGCCGGCCGCCGACAAGCGCAACCGCTGGCTCGCGAAGCTGCCGCTGCCTGCGCTGCCGCCCGCATGGCGGCGGCCCTACGTGCTGTTCTGTCCGACCGCGAGCACCGCGGTACGCAGCGTGCCGCCGGCGCTGCGTGCCGCGTTCGTCGACATGCTCGCGCAGCGTTACCGGATGCCGGTGGCCGGGTTCGGGCCGGTCGCGCATCCCGCATACGTCGACGTGAGCCGCGACGCGGCCGACACCGCGCACTTCATCGCGTGGATCGCCGGTGCGAGCATGCTGCTCGCGCCCGACACGGCCGCACTGCATATCGCGGACGGCTTCGACGTGCCGACGCTCGGCTGTTTCACGACGATCGCCCCCGAACTGCGCGTGCGCGACTATCCGCACTGCGTGCCGGTGGCGGTGAACGTGCCGGCCGAATTGCACGGACTGCACCGCAGCGAGTGGCCTGACGATCTCGCGGCGGTCGAGGCCGCCTACCGGGCGATCGACTGGACGGCGCTGTCGTGGCCGAGTGCGCGGGACGTGGTGGTCGCGGGTGCGGCTGGGAGTACGGCGGGGAGTTAGGGTCGAAGTGCGGCTGGAAGTGCGGCTGCAAGTACGGCTGGAACGACCGCCGCAGAGCGCGCCCGCTACGAGCGCGGCGGTCACGCCGACGCCCACGCGCGCCGCCGCATCCCGCGTCGCGCGGTCAGCCGGCCGTCACCATTGCGGCACGGTCGCGCAGCGTCTCCGACGGGCGCTTGCCGAACATCCGCCGGTAGTCGGTCGCGAACTGGCTCAGGTGCCAGAAGCCCCACGCGGCCGCGACGTCCTGCACCGAACCGGCCGCGCGCCCGCACAGGTCGCGCCGCGCGCCGTTGAGCCGCAGCGTGCGCAGATAGGTGGCGGGCGCCATCCCGAGCACATCCTGGAAGCAATACTGCAGCGTGCGCCGGCTCACGTGCAGCTGCTCGCACAGCTCCGGCACGCCGACGGGACGAGTACGGTGAGCGAGCACGTACTCGCGCGCCTGCTCGACGATCCAGCGCCGCGTCGACGGCGCACTGCCGACGCCATCGTCGGCCGGCTGCGCGCACGCGTCGAACAGCGCGGCCAGCACGCCGGCCTGCAGGTCGTCGCGCTGCGCATCGGCCAGCGGCCCGCCGGCGGCAGCCGCACCGTCGAGCCGCTGGCCGAGCAGTGCACACAGCCGCGCGAGCCGCGCGTCGCCGACCTGGATCACGCGCTGCGCGAACAGCCGCTCGTCGAGCGCGCGGTGTTCGACTTCCTCCGCGTAACGGCGCAGCACGTCGCCGCGCACGACCACGCCGTAGATCGAAAACTGCGCGGGCGTCAGCAATTCGAATTCGACGTTGCCCGGCCGGAACGCGAGCGCACCGGGCCCGATGCGGCACGCGTCGACCCGCGCGTTGCCGTCGTTCGCGAGCGGGATGCCGAACCAGTATGCGTCGCCGCGCACCTCGCAGGCCTGGCGCAGCAGATGGCTGGTCGATTCGCGAAAGAGCTTCATCGTGTCGAGCGGCAGCTCGGTCAGCGTGCCGACGAAGCGGCCGGCCGCGAGCTGGTCGTAGGTTTGCCGCCAGCCGATCAGGTTGCGCGCCTGTTCGTCGGCGTCGTGCGCGACGCTGACGACCGCCTGGCCGGCGAGCGCGTCGTCGCCCTGCGCGCTGCAGCGCGTGTTCTCGGCCGTCGGCTCGGCCGCGCACTCCACTCGTCGTTCCATCGTGTTCTCCTCTCCTGCCCAGGCGCGCGTGCGTCACGCAAGTCCCGTGCCGAACCGCGCGATCGGGCGAGAAGCCCGTCATTGCGCGGCGCACGGCCGGCGCGGGGCTGGCGCGCGCAACACGGGCGCACCCGCAGGCGGCGCGCCGCGCACCGAGCGGGTGCGCGATGCGCGGCGGCGGCCATCGACGCCCCTCGGCGGCCGGCTACGTGCCCGGTCGCAAGCGCACGACGCGCGTGCCGCAATTGCCGTACGCCTGCTGGATCGCCAGCTCGACGATCGGGCGGCCGGCGGCCCAAGGCGCCGCGTCGGCGCCGCCGAGGTCGGTGCGCAACGTCGCGCGGCCGTTGATCCGGTAACGGATGCCGCGCACGAAATCGACGAACAGCAGCCCGATGCCGACCGCCTCGTCCGCGCGCATGGCAATCCGGTTGCCGTCGTCATGGAGCGGCAGCACGAAGCGCAGCGTTTTCGTGTCGACCACGCGCACGACGGGCAGCAGATCGCCGTTCGCGTCGCGCTGGCTCTGCACGATATCGCAGGTCGCCGCGCCGTCGGACGTCGCGCCGACGAACATGAACGGCTGCGTCTCGACGAACTGGCGCACGCCGATGCTCAGGCGCGTCGTGACGACCTCGCTCATCCGTTCGGCATCGTCGGCCACGCCGAAGCGTTGATGTGCATCGAGTTCGCCCGCGTGGAACACAGGGTGATGTGGAAAGGAACGCGGCGGTTCGGCCATGCGGGCTCCGGTAGGCGCGTCGTTATGCGGTACGGGCCGCTCGCGCTCGGGCGCTCGGCGGCGTCGTTGCCGTCGCGCTCGGACGCTGCGGCGATATGCGGCCGACGTCGCGTATCGAACGCGAACCCCGAACCACGAGAAGCGGAACAATCAGCAGACGATGAAGCACCGGACACGACGGCCGGCGGCGCATGCAGCGTGCGCCACGGCGGCTTGCTGGCCGCAGACTGCACGGCCGGCCAGCGCCGCACGGCCCTTGCGCGCCGCGCGACGTCGCGTGCGGCGTGGTCCAGCCCCGGCGCCTCACCGCTGCCGCGGCGATCGGAACAACCCGAACGCCTCGACCGGTACCCGGACCAGCAGACACCGCCGCACGGCGCTCACATGCCGCACGACACCACGTGCGGCACGGTCCGGCCCCGGCGCTTCACCCCTGCCCCAGCGATCAGAAGAACCCGAGCGCCTCGGCCTGGTAGCTGACCAGCAGGCACTTCGTCTGCTGATAGTTGGACAGCGCCATCTTGTGCGTCTCGCGACCGATGCCCGACTGCTTGTAGCCGCCGAACGCCGCATGCGCGGGATACAGGTGATAGCAGTTGGTCCACACGCGGCCGGCCTCGATCTCGCGGCCCATCCGGTATGCACGCGTGCCGTTGCGCGTCCACACGCCCGCGCCGAGCCCGAAGAACGTGTCGTTCGCGAGTTCGATCGCTTCCTGCTCGTCCTTGAACGTCATCACCGACGCGACCGGCCCGAAGATCTCTTCCTGGAACACGCGCATCTTGTTGTTGCCGAGCAGCATCGTCGGCTTCACGTAGTAGCCCGCGCCGAGATCGGCTGCCGGCGCCGTGCGTTCGCCGCCCGTCAGGCATTGCGCGCCTTCGCCGCGGCCGATGTCGATGTACGACAGGATCTTGTCGAGCTGCTGCTGCGACGCCTGCGCGCCGATCATCGTCTGCAGGTCGAGCGGATGGCCGGCCTTGATGCGCTCGACACGCGCGACCGCCTTCTCGATGAAGCGCTCGTAGATCGATTCCTGGATCAGGATCCGCGACGGGCACGTGCACACTTCGCCCTGGTTCAGCGCGAACATCGCGAGGCCTTCGAGCGTCTTGTCGAGGAACGCGTCGTCCTGGTCGAGCACGTCGGCGAAGAAGATGTTCGGGCTCTTGCCGCCCAGTTCGACGGTCGAAGGAATCAGGCTCTCGGCGGCGGCGCGCAGGATGTGCTTGCCGACCGGCGTCGAACCGGTGAACGCGATCTTCGCGATGCGCTTGCTGGTCGCGAGCGCCTCACCGGCTTCCTTGCCGAAGCCGTTGACGATGTTGATCGTGCCGGCCGGGAACAGGTCGCCGATCAGCTCCATCAGCACCAGCACCGATGCAGGCGTCTGCTCGGCGGGCTTCATCACCACGCAGCAGCCGGCTGCGAGCGCCGGCGCGAGCTTCCAGGCGGCCATCAGCAGCGGGAAGTTCCACGGGATGATCTGGCCGACCACGCCGAGCGGCTCATGGAAGTGGTATGCGACGGTGTTGTCGTCGATCTCGGAAATGCCGCCTTCCTGCGCGCGGATGCAGCCGGCGAAGTAGCGGAAGTGGTCGACCGCGAGCGGCAGGTCGGCGGCCATCGTCTCGCGCAGCGGCTTGCCGTTGTCGATCGTCTCGGCCACGGCCAGCAGCTTCAGGTTCTTCTCCATCCGGTCGGCGGCGGCGAGCAGCAGGTTCGCACGCTCGGTGACGGACGTCTTGGCCCACTTGCGGCGCGCGGCGTGTGCGGCATCGAGTGCGGCCTCGATGTCCTCCGCGCCCGAGCGCGGCACGCGGCAGAACGGCTTGCCGTTGATCGGCGACACGTTCTCGAAATAGTCGCCCTTCACCGGCGGAACCCACTTGCCGCCGATGTAGTTGTCGTACTGCTGACGATACGGATATTCGACGTCGAGGCCCAGTTGTTTCAGGTCAAACGGGTTCATACATGTCTCCTGTTCATCGTGCTTGTGTGAATGCAGCGCCGGTTGGATCGCGCTGCACGGATTACGCAACATGCGTGCCAAAGCGGGCCGACAAGCAAACCGGAGCGATGCGTGCGGCCGTCCGCCGCGCGCAGTCGCTGCACGCATCGCGCAAGTGTGTCGATTCTGAACAATGCGATGGCACAGCCGCGGCGCGGGTGTTCGGATTTTCCACAGCGCAGCCGCGCCGCCGCATCGGTGTGTGACAGTCGGCGCGTGGCATGTGGCTTGCGTACGGCTCGGTGTTTCGTACGCCCAGACGCGACCACCGAACCATGACCGATGCGGCCCCTCTCAGCGACGATGCCGTCGCCTTCATCCAGGAACAGGCGTTCCTGATCGTCGCGACCGCGAACGCGGCCGGCGACGCCGATTGCTCGTATCGCGGCCGTCAGCCGCGCGCCGACGGCTCGTTCGCGCCGCTGGTCCATGTGGCCGATCGCAGGACGCTGGTGCTGCCCGACTTCGCGGGCAACAACCTGTTCAACACGATCGGCAACCTGCTCGTGAACCCGTCGATCGCGTTGCTGTTCGTCGATTTCGTGCGGCAGACGACGTGGCTCGTGCAGGGGCGCGCGACCGTAGACGAAGATGCCGCAAGCCACGCGCAGCTGTGGCCCGATGCGCGGCGCTACGTGGTCGTCGCGGTGGAGCGCGCGCAGGCACGCGCGGATGCGCGGCTGCCACCGCTGGTGCTGGCGTGACGCGGCGTGGGGCGGGCGTCGTGTCTTCGGATCGGTAGGACTACGCGGCGTTGCGCGCCGCACGCCGCGCCGCCGCATCGCCACGCGCGCGGCTGCCGTCGTCGGCGCCCGTCGTCGCATCCGGCGCCGGCCGCGCGCCGAGAAACGCGAACACCACACCCGCGCACAGCACCGTCACCACCGCGAGCGCGAGCAGCAACCGGTCGAACGCGTGCAAATAACTCGCCAACAGCGTCGCGCGATCGACGCCCGGCAACACGGCCGCCGCGCCGGCGAGATCGCCGGTCGCGAGCCGCGCGGCCGCGCGCAGCGCCGCATCGGATGCGCCAGACGCGCCGCCCGCCGGCACGCGCCGCAGATCGGCGTGCGCAAGCGTCGCCAGCACCGCGCCGACGATCGCGAGCGCGATGCCCTCGCCCGCCACGCGCGTCGTGCTGAAGATCCCCGTCGCCATCCCCGCGCGCTCCTTCGGCACGACGCTGACCGACAGCCCGTCCATCAACCCCCACGGCATCCCCGCCCCGATGCCGATCGCGAGCATCGGCCCAATCGCGGCCGGCCCGGCGCCGCCGCGCAGCGCCACATCGAGCCACACCAGGCCGGCCGCCGCGAGCAGCAGACCGAGCCCCGAGATCACGCCGGCCGACAGCCAGCGCGTGAGCGTCGCCGCGACCAGCGGCACGATGAGCATCGGCGCGGAGATCGCGAGCATCAGCCAGCCTGCGTCGATTTCGCTGAAGCCGTCGATGCCGATGAAGCGCAGCGGCAGCACGACCAGCAGCACGATGTAGCAGCAGCAGGTCGACACCGGCAGCACCTGCACGCCGACGAAGCGCGGAATCCGGAACAGCGACAGGTCGAGCATCGGCCGCGCGACGCGCGTCTCGATCGCGACGAACGCGCACGCGCCGAGCGCCGCGCCGGCCAGCAGCACGACGACGAGCGGGTCCGTCCAGCCGCGCGCGGGCGCCTCGATCACGCCGAACGTGAACAGCGTCAGCGCGCCGGTGAACGCGACGGTGCCGGGCCAGTCGAGCCCCGTCGCATGCGGATCGCGCGACTCGTGCATGCGCGGCAGCCCGAGCGCCAGCGACAGGACGCCCGCCGCCGCGCCGGTGACGAAGATCGCGCGCCAGCCGTGATGCGCGATCAGCCAGCCCGCGAGCACCGGCCCGAACGCGAGGCCGACGCCGAACGTGGTGCCGAGCAGGCTGAACGCGCGCGTGCGGGCCGCGCCGTCGAACTCCTGCGCGAGCGCGGCCGTGCCGCCCGCGAGCGCCGCGGCGGCCGCGAGCCCCTGCGCGGCGCGCAGCAGGTCGATCGCGAGCATCGACGGCGCGAACGCGAGCGCGACCGACATCAGCGTGAAGCCGCCGACGCCGATCGCGAACACGCGCTTGCGGCCGAACTGGTCGGCCAGCGCGCCCGCCGCCATCAGGCAGCTGCCGAACGCGAGCATGAACGCGTTGGTGATCCAGTTCATCGCGACGGGGCCGCCATGCAGGTCGCGGCCGATCGCCGGCGTCGCGACCGCGCCGCCCGAAAACGACAGCGGCAACGCGACGGCCGCCATGCACACGGCCGCCAGCACCCACGCGCGCCGGTGTGCCGCGCCGGTCGAACCGGCTGAAAACGGGTGATCCATCATCGCTCCTCGAAATGACCGCGCGGATGCGCGTCGATAGCGATCGAAGATAAATCGGATTGAATTCGCGAAAAACCGTGCAAGGCTCCGCATATATCGGACTAAAATTCCGCAATTCCCGATCAACCGCAGCCCGCTCCGTCTCGATGGAAAACCTCAATGGCATCGCCGCGTTCGTCCGCGCCGCCGAAGCGCTGAGCTTCGTCGCGGCCGGCCGCGCGCTGGGCATCTCGGCGTCGGCCGTCGGCAAGACGATCGCGCGGCTCGAGCAGTCGCTCGGCGTACGCCTGTTCAACCGCACGACGCGGCGCGTCACGCTGACCGACGAAGGGCACCATTTCTACGAGCGCTGCCAGCGCATCCTGGAAGATCTTCGCGACGCGGAAGCGACCGTCACGGCCTCCGCGCAGCGCCCACGCGGCAGGCTGCGCGTGAGCCTGCCAGTGATCGGCTACCGGTTTCTGCTGCCGGTGCTGCCGGCGTTTCGCGAGTGCTACCCGGAAGTGGAGCTCGACCTGGATTTCAACGACCGGATGGTCGACGTCGTCGAAGGCGGCTTCGACGCGGTGATCCGCAGCGGCCCGCTGTCGGATTCGAGCCTGATGTCGCGGCGGCTCGGCCCGTTCGCGTTCGTGCTGTGCGCCACGCCCGCGTATCTCGCGCGGGCCGGCACGCCGCGCGTACCGCACGATCTCGACACGCACGATTGCGTGCGCTACTGCTTTCCGACCACCGGCAAGCTACAGGACTGGGCGCTGGCGGCCGACGACGGCACACCGCTGAAGCTGCGCACCGCGATGACCTGCAACAACATGGAAGCGCTGCGCGGCGCGGTGATGGCCGGCCTCGGCATCGGCTACATGCCCGACTTCCTCGCGCGCGACGCGCTCGACGCCGGCACGCTCGTCACCGTGCTCGACGACTACCGGATCGCACCGGGACAGTTCTCGATCGTGTGGCCGTCGAGCCGGCAGCTGTCGCCGAAGCTGCGCGTGTTCGTCGACTTCCTGTGCGAGCGGCTGTTCAGGTAGCCGAACCGCGCGCCACCATCGGCCGCCGCGCCGCGCGCCATCGACGGCTCACCGTCACGCGGCGCCGATCCGCTCGGCCTGTTGCGGCGGCAACAGCGCGTCGCTGTCGTCCTTGAGGCCGACGCCCGTGAGCCGCAGCCGGCGCGCCTCGGTCATCAGGTAGTGCAGCTTGTGCGCCGCCGCCGCATGCGGCAGGCCTTCGGGCCGCACGTTCGAGATGCAGTTGCGCTGCGCGTCGTGGCAGCCGACCTTCGGCGCCCACGTCAGGTACACGCCGAGGCTGTCCGGCGAGCTGAGCCCCGGCCGCTCGCCGATCAGCATCGCGACGGCCCGCGCGCGCAGCAGCTCGCCGATCTCGTCGCCGAGCGCGACGCGCGCCTGCGTCGCCACCACCACCGGGCCGAGCCGCCAGCCGTCCGCGTGCAGCCGCGGGCACACGGCCTGCAGCAGCGGCAACGCCTGCTTCGCGGCCGCGAAGGCGGACAGCCCGTCGCCGACCACGAACACCACATCGGGCGCATCGTCGAGCATCGCACCGTAGCCGGCCAGCAGCGCGCGTCCGTCGTCCGACAGCTTGCGGCCGAGATCGGGGCGGCGCAGGTAATGCTGGCGATCGACTGCGGCGCTCTGCACGCCGAGCGTCGCGAAGCCGGCCGTGTCGAGCTCGCGGCGCAGCGCCTCCGAATCGAGCGGCTGATGCACGGCGTCGCGCGCCTGCGCGTGCGACAGGTTGAACGCGAGCAGCGGCGCGGTCGGCAGGCTGCTGCCCGCGCGGCCGAGCGCGATTCGCGCGTTCGTGAACGCCTTCAGCTGCGCCCACGGATTCTTCTCGACGGCGTCGCTCATGCGGAAATCCCCATCCAGTCGTTCGCGCCCGCGAGCAGCGGCACGCGTGCGTTCGCCGCGCGCAGCGCGCCGTGCGCGTCGGCGATCTCCATCGTCTCGAGCCACTCCTCGAACTCCGGCGCGCGGCGCAGGCCGAGCACCTCGCGCACGTACAGCTGATCGTGAAACGACGTGCTCTGGTAGTTCAGCATCACGTCGTCCGCGCCGGGAATCCCCATGATGAAGTTGATGCCGGCCGCGCCGAGCAGCGTCAGCAGCGTGTCCATGTCGTCCTGGTCGGCTTCCGCGTGGTTCGTGTAGCAGATGTCGCAGCCCATCGGCACGCCGAGCAGCTTGCCGCAGAAGTGATCCTCGAGGCCCGCGCGGATGATCTGCTTGCCGTCGTACAGGTATTCCGGGCCGATGAAGCCGACCACCGTGTTCACCAGGAACGGATCGAACTTGCGCGCGACCGCATACGCGCGCACTTCGCAGGTCTGCTGGTCGACGCCGAAATGCGCGTTCGCCGACAGCGCGCTGCCCTGGCCCGTCTCGAAGTACATCACGTTGTTGCCGACGGTGCCGCGCGCGAGCGACAACGCGGCGGCGCGCGCCTCGCCGAGCAGCGCGAGCGAGATCCCGAAGCTCGCGTTCGCCTTCTCGGTGCCCGCGATCGACTGGAACACGAGGTCGACCGGCGCGCCCTTGTCGATCGCCGCGATCGTGTTGGTCACGTGCGTGAGCACGCAAGACTGCGTCGGCACGCCGTAGCGCTCGCGGAAGCCGTCGATCATCGCGAGCAGCTTGACGATCGCCGCGAGGCTGTCGGTTGCGGGGTTGATGCCGATCATCGCGTCGCCGCAGCCGTACATCAGCCCGTCGAGCATCGACGCGGCGATGCCCTTCACGTCGTCGGTCGGGTGATTCGGCTGCAGCCGCACCGACATCCGGCCGGGCAGCCCGACCGTGTTGCGAAAGCGCGTGACGACGCGGCGCTTTCTCGCCGCCGCGATCAGATCCTGATTGCGCATCAGCTTCGACACGGCCGCGACCATCTCCGGCGTGAGCCCCGGTGCGATGCGTTCGAGCGCGGCGCCGTCGGCCGCCGGCGACAGCAGCCAGTTGCGGAAATCGCCGACGGTCAGATGCGAGATTTCCGCGAAGGCCTGCGCGTCGTGATCGTCGACGATCAGGCGCGTGACTTCGTCCTGTTCGTACGGGATCACCGCCTCGTTCAGGAACGCCTTCAGCGGCACGCTCGCGAGCGCGATCTTCGCGGCCACGCGCTCTTCCTCGCTCGCCGCCGCGACGCCGGCGAGCTGGTCGCCCGAGCGCAGCGGGCTCGCCTTCGCGAGCAGCGTTTTCAGGTCCGCGAACCGGTACGTGCGCGGGCCGATCGTCTCCGTATAGGACATCGTTCGAATCTCCTTGCCAGTGCTTGCGCTGCCTGCCGGGTTTGCCGGGCTCGCCGTGCGTGCACCGCCTGCACGGCTTGCCTTGCTGCCCTGCTTTCCCTGCCTTCCTTCCCACCTCTTCCGCCTGCCGAACGCCGACGGCGCGCCCGTTCCATCGGGCGCGCCGCAGGCCGTCATGCGCCGCCGTTCGGGCGTGCCAACGTCATTCCTCGAGCAGCACGTCGGCCGGCGCGCTCGCGCGCTGCGACCGGGTCGCGATGAAGTAAGCGTAGCCGACCGCCAGGAACGCGATGAACACCATCGCCACCAGCCCGTTGAAGTAGACCATGGTTCCGAGGCACACGAGGGCCGCCACGATCGCGAACGCCGGGAACAACGGGTACATCGGCGCACGGAACGGCCGCGCCATGTTCGGCTGCGAGCGGCGCAGCTTGAACAGCGCCGCCATGCTGACGATATACATCACGATCGCGCCGAACACCGACATCGTCACGATGTTCGCGGTGAGCGTCTGGCCGCCGAACTGGATCAGCTCGTCACTGTAGATCGCGGCGATCCCGACCACGCCGCCCGCGAGGATCGCGCGATGCGGGGTCTTGAAGCGCGGATGCACCTTGCCGAGCCATTCGGGCAGATAGCCTTCGCGGGCCAGCGCGAAGATCTGGCGCGAATAGCCGAGGATGATCCCGTGGAACGACGCGACCAGCCCGAACAGCCCGAGCCACACCAGCATGTGCATCCAGCCGCTGTTCGCGCCGACGATGTACTTCATCGCCTGCGGCAGCGGATCGTTGATGTTCGCGAGCTTGGTCCAGTCGCCCGCGCCGCCGGCGAACACCATCACGCCGATCGCGAGGACCACGAGCGTCAGGATGCCGGCCACGTAGGCGATCGGGATCGAGCGCTTCGGGTTCTTCGCTTCCTCGGCGGCCATCGCGACACCTTCGATCGCGAGGAAGAACCAGATCGCGAACGGAATCGCGGCGAACATGCCGTGGAACGCGCCCATGCTGAAGTGATCGGCGCCGGCCCAGCCGCCCTTCATGAAGTTGCTCCACGCGAAGCCCGGCGACACGACGCCCATGAACACCAGCAGCTCGAAGATCGCGAACAGCGTGACGACCAGCTCGAACGTCGCGGCGATCTGCACGCCGACGATGTTCAGCGCCATGAACACGAGATACGCGCCCATCGCCGCGTGCTTCGGCTCGAGCCCAGGGAACTGCACGTGCAGGTATGCGCCGATCGCCAGCGCGATGGCGGGCGGCGCGAACACGAATTCGACGAGCGTCGCGGCGCCGGCGAGATAGCCGCCGGTCGGGCCGAACGCGCGGCGCGCATACGCGAACGGGCCGCCCGCGTGCGGGATCGACGTGGTCAGCTCGGTGAAGCTGAAGATGAAGGTGGTGTACATCGCCGCGACGAACAGCGCGGTGATGACGAAGCCCAGCGTGCCGGCGCTCGCCCAGCCGTAGCTCCAGCCGAAGTACTCGCCGGAGATCACGAGGCCGACCGCGATGCCCCACAGTTGCCAGGTGCCGAGCGTTTGCTGCAGCGCGGGCTGGCCGGACGACTTGACGCCGGCTGCGGGCCGGCCATTCGACTCTGCTTTCATCGGATTCTCCTGAAGGGCGCCGGCCTGCCTGCCCGCGCGACTGAGAATCGATGCTAGAGAGTCATAAAACGACGTGTTATCGAAATTCGGCAAAGATGGCGGCTGACGTTTCGCTGACGGAAACGCCGGGCGCGTGGTGCGGGCCGTCATGCAGGCGCGCGCGGAGCGCGCCGGAGCGGGGTGTGGTCGCTCGGGCGGTGTGGACGCCTTGCGCGGCGGGGGTGGCTCGCGCGGCGTGGGTAGTCCGCGCGGCGTGAGTGACTCACGCGGCGCGGACGCCCCGTGCGGCGTTACTGACCGCCGCCGCGCTGGTTGAACCAGCGGTCGAGCAGCTTGCCGGCCGCTTCGCGGCCGCCGAGACCGAACGACAGCGCGACCGCGACCGCGACCGCGCCGAGCACGAGGCCGAACGCGAGCTGCACGATCTCGTTGGCGATGCCCATCGCGCGCAGCCCCATCGCGAACACGAGGCCGAGGATCGCGAACTGCGCGATCCGTGCGAACAGTACGCTGTGCTCACGGTCGGCCTGCTCGATCACGCGCCGTGCAAGCCCGGCGAGCCACACGCCGATCACGAGGATCACGCCGCCCATCAGCACGTGACCACCGAATTCGATGAACAGCGTGACGACGTCGCGCACCTGCGTGAAGCCGAGCCGGTTGGCCGCCTCGACCGCCGCGAACAGCATCGCGAAGAACACGATCAGCCGTGCGACGAGCACCGACGGCTGCAGCATCCCGGAGAACACGCGCTCGACGCCGAGCACGGCCGGCAGCCCGTCGGCGCCGGCGGCTTCGAGCAGCTTCTGCGCGAGCGACGCGACGAAGCGCGCGAAATAGAACGTCACCACCACGATCACGATCGCCGCGACGATGTCGGGCACCGCGCCGAGGAACTGGTTCAGCATGTTGGTCGCAGGGATCGAGATCGCCTCGATCTTCAGCGCATCGAGCGCGGAGATCAGCGTCGGCACGAACACGAACACATAGACGATCGTGCCGATCAGGCTCGACACGCGCACCGGCGTCGGGCTGTCGAGGCGCGCGGTGAGGCGGTCGGCGCCGGCCGCGACCAGCAGGTTCGTCACGAGGCCGCGCAGCACGCGCGCGACGATCCAGCCGACGAAGCCGATCATCGCCGCCGCGAACAGGTTCGGCACGATCGCGAGCAGCTTGTCGACCATTCCCTGCACCGGCGCCAGCAGTCCGGACAACGCGAACGACCCGAGAATCGCGGGCAGGAACATCAGGATGACGAGCCAGAACAGCACGTCGCCGAGATAGCCGCTCATCGGCTGCATGCCCGCGCTTTCGGCCAGCGCGGTGTCGACCTTGCTCGCCTTCAGCGCGCGGTTCGCGAGGCTGCGCAGCAGCGACGCGATGAGCCACGCGATCAGCGTCAGCGCCGCGCCGCCGATCAGGTTCGGCAGGTAGTCGACGATGTGCGTGACGAGCAGCGAGAACGGATTGGACACCGCGTACAGATTGAGCACGTTGAAGATGCCGACCGCGGTGACGAGCAGCACGAGCCAGAACAGCCCGGCAGCGATGATCCGCTCGACGCACGCGCCCTGACCGGTGCTTTCGCTGATCCGCCGGTCGACGTTCAGCGCGTTCAGCAGCCGGAGCGCGCCGGCCCGCACGGCCACGGCGATCAGCCAGCCGATCAGCAACAGGCCGATCGCGCCGGCTATCTTGGGCAGGTAGCCGCCCAGCGTGGTCTGCAGCGACGTGATGAAGCTGGAAGCATCCATTTCTTCTTCTCCCGAAAACGTGGCGTTGCGATTGAACGTCGACGAACTACCTGCGTACTTCGAAAACCGTGCGTTACCGTCCGGCGAACTTACCCGAGAAAAATGACGCGTTGATCCGATTTCACCCTCTTTAACTTTAGTCGGTGATCGGAGGGGTGAACCCCGATTCGGACAAATTAAAAGGGGGCGATTCGGGGGCGGACGATGGCTGGGAGAGGGGGCTAGCGATGACGTGGGGCGAACGCGGGTCCGGGGTATCGGGATGTCTGGGCTGGGAGGGAAGCCGGTCGATGCGGTCGCGGAGGGGTGCGGGGGTGGGTCTGTCGGTCTGTCGGTCTGTCGGTCTGTCGGTCTGCCGATCTGTCGGTCTGTCGGTCTGTCGGTCTGTCGGTCTGTCGGTCTGTCGGTCTGTCGGTCTGTCGGTCTGTCGGTCTGTCGGTCTGTCGGTCTGTCGGTCTGTCGGTCTGTCGGTCTGTCGGTCTGTCGGTCTGTCGGTCTGTCGGTCTGCCGGTCTGCCGGTCTGCCGGTCTGCCGGTCTGCCGGCAACGATACCCGTGCTTGCGCGTCTAGCCGGCCTGCGTCCCGCAGTTCGGACAAAAGCGCGCGTCGGCGGCGAGTGCTGCCTGGCAACGGCCGCACGCGCGGCCACGCTGCGATACGCCGCACTGCGCGCAAAATCGCGCGGCCGGCGCGTTGAGCGCACCGCAGCCCGCGCATACGAGTTGGCGCAACGACAAGTCGGCGCCGGGCACGCCCCGGCCGCCGGTCGGCGGCTGCCGGCCCCAGTCATGGCGATCGCGATCGCGGCCGTGCGCGTCGTGCGCGTCGTACAGTTCGCGGCCTCGCTCGCCGTGATGGCCGCCGCCATGGCCGCTCTGCGGTCCGCTGCCGTGCCCGCTGCCGTGCCCGCCGCCGTGTGAGCCGTGTGAGCCGTGTGAGCCGTGTGAGCCGTGTGAGCCGTGTGAGCCGTGTGAGCCGCCGTGCCCGCCCCCGTGCCGACCACCCCACCCGCCAAACACCCGTTTCAGCAACCCCATCGCCCGCTCCTCAGCGCTGCGTGCGCGCGCCGTCGAACACACCGGCCTTCGACAGCAGCCGCAACCCGTTGCCGACGACGATCAGGCTCGCGCCGGCGTCCGCGAACACGGCCATCCACATCGTGCCGAGCCCGGCGATCGTGAGACCGAGGAACACGATCTTCACGCCGAGCGCGAAGCCGATGTTCTGCACCAGCACGCGGTGCGTCGCCCGCGACAGCCGCACGAACGCGGGGATCTTGCGCAGGTCGTCGTCCATCAACGCGACGTCGGCCGTCTCGATCGCCGTGTCGGTGCCCATCGCGCCCATCGCGAAGCCGATATCGGCGCGCGCGAGAGCCGGCGCGTCGTTGATGCCGTCGCCGACCATCCCGACCGCGCCCGCGCCGCGCGCCGACAGCTCCTCGACCGCCGCGAGCTTGTCTTCGGGCAGCTGGTTGCCGCGCGCATCGTCGATGCCGGCCTGTTGCGCGATCGCCTGCGCGGTGTGCGGGTTGTCGCCCGTCAGCATCGCGGTGCGGATGCCGAGCGCATGCAGATCGGCGATCGCAGCGCGGCTCGTCTCCTTGATCGTGTCGGCCACCGCGAAGATGCCGAGCACGCGCGCCTCGTCGATCAGCATCACGACGCTCTTGCCCTGCCGCTCGAGCACGTCGAGCTTCGCTTCGAGCGCCGGCGAGCAGCGTTCGAGCTCCTCGACGAGCCGGTGATTGCCGAGCCAGTAGCGCGCGCCGCCGATCGTGCCGCGCACGCCGCGCCCGGCGAGCGCCTCGAAGTCCGTCACCTCGTCGAACGCAGCCGCGCTCGCATCGCGGGCGGCCGCGGCGATCGCCTGCGACACCGGGTGATCGGAGCGCGCCGCCAGGCTCGCGCCGAGCCGGCGCACCTGCGCGGCGTCAGCGTGCTCGGCATGCAGGTCGAAGTCGGTCTGCACCGGCTTGCCGTGCGTGATCGTGCCGGTCTTGTCGAGCGCGAGCCATGACAGCGTGCGGCCCTGTTCCAGATACACGCCGCCTTTCACGAGGATCCCGCGTCGCGCCGCGGCCGCGAGCCCCGACACGATCGTGACGGGCGTCGAGATCACCAGCGCGCACGGGCATGCGATCACGAGCAGCACCAGCGCACGGTAAATCCAGTCATGCCACGCACCGCCCGTGACGAGCGGCGGGACGACGGCCACCAGCAGCGCGATCGCGAACACGATCGGCGTGTAGACGCGCGCGAAGCGGTCGACGAAGCGCTGCGTCGGCGCCTTCGCGCCCTGCGCCTGCTCGACCGCATGGATGATCCGTGCGAGCGTCGAGTTCGACGCGGCCGCCGTCACACGATAGTCGAACGAACCCGATTCGTTGATCGTGCCGGCGTACACCGCGTCGCCGGTGGTCTTGTCGACGGGCAGGCTCTCGCCGGTGATCGGCGCCTGGTTCACCGTCGAGCGCCCGGCAACGACCTCGCCGTCGAGGCCGATCCGCTCGCCCGGCTTCACGCGCACGATCGCTCCCGGCGCAATCTGCGCGGCGTCGAGCGTGCGCCACGTGCCGTCGGCGTCCTGCACGGTCGCGGTGTCCGGTGCGAGCTGCATCAGCCCCTGGATCGCGTTGCGCGCCCGGTCGAGCGACTTCGCCTCGATCAGTTCGGCGATCGTGAACAGCACCATCACCATCGCCGCTTCCGGCCACTGGCCGATCGCCATCGCGCCCGTCACTGCGATGCTCATCAGCGCGTTGATGTTCAGGTTGCCGTTGCGGATCGCGATCCAGCCCTTCCTGTAGGTGGTCAGCCCGCACGCGAGGACGGCGGCGATCGCCAGCGCTGCCGACAGCCACACCGGCAGGCCGGCCCAGTTCACCGCCTCCGACGCGACCGCGGCGACGCCGGCGAGCGCGAGCGGCCACCAGGACTTCGCACGCGGCGCGTCGACGGGCGCGGCGGGCGTGTCCGCCGATGCAGCCTCGGGCGTCATCCCGAGCGTGCGGATCGCGCTTTCGATCGCCGGCTGCGCGCCGGGCACGTGGTCGACGGTCAGCATCCGCTGCATCAGGTTGAACTCCAGCGCCGACACCTGCTGCATCGCGCCTAGCTTCTTGCGGATCAGCGTCTCCTCGGTCGGGCAATCCATCTGCATGATCCGGAACGCGGAGCGCACGTGGCCCGATGCGGTCGCCCGTGCAGCGGGCAGCGGCGCGAGCGTCGGCGCGGCCGGCGCGCAGCAGCCGCCGGCCGCGTGGTCGTGGTCGTGGTCGTGGTCGTGGTCGTGGGCGTGGGCGTGGGCGTGCTCGTGAGCATGGCCCTGCGAACAAGCCGCCCCATGCACGTGCCCATCCCCCCGCGCCCCGCCCGCAGCAGCGACGCCGTGATCGTGCTGCGCACCGTGCGCGCGCGAATCGGCGTGCTCATGACCATCGGCCTCCGGACGTACGCCGCGCGCCGCCGCATCGCCGTGTGCGTGCTCGCCGGCCGCTGGCGCCGCGTCGCCGGCGCAGCACGCCTGCGTGTCGCGCGCGTCGGCGCAGCAGGTCGCGGCGCCGTCGGCATGGCGGTGTCGTGGGTCGGGGGTACGCTGGGCGTCGGTCATGAAGACCTCCTCTATGGCTGGACGAGGTAGAGTTAACACCCTGAAGCCACTACAAGGTCAACCCTTACAACGGAGCAAGCCATGAAGATCGGCGAACTGGCCAAAGCGGCCCGCTGCACGCCCGAAACGATCCGCTTCTACGAGCGGGAGGGGCTGATGCCGGATGCGGAGCGCACCGATTCGAACTACCGCAACTACACCGACGTGCACGTCGAACGGCTGCGCTTCATCCGCAACTGCCGCGCGCTCGACATGGCGCACGACGAAATCCGCGCGCTGCTGCAACTCACCGACACGCCGGCCGATCCGTGCGATTCGGTCAATGCACTGCTCGACGAACACATCGGCCACGTCGACGCGCGCCTCGCCGAACTCACGCATCTGCGCGACCAGCTGATCGAACTGCGCCGCCAGTGCGTCGGCGAACATTCGGTCGAGGACTGCGGGATCGTCCACGGTCTGACGACCATGGAGACGGTCGCGCCGCCCGCAAAACGCTCGCACCTCGGCTGAAGCCCTTGTCGGATCCGATAGTTTGCCCAATACTAGTCATGTCATGACTAGATATAGATGAACTACCCATGCCGGTCAGCCGCCCGTCACCGCTCGCCCTCGCCGTGCTGGCGACCCTCACCGAAACGCCGATGCATCCGTACGGGATGCTGCAGCAGCTGAAAGCGCGCGGCTATGACGAAGTCGTCAACGTGCGGCAGCGCACGAGCCTTTACCAGATGATCGACCGGCTGTTGCGCGACGGGCTGATCGCCGTGCACGACACCGAGCGTGACGGCGCGTTTCCCGAACGCACGCTGTACAAGTTGACGGAAGCCGGCCACAAGGCGGGACAGGCCTGGCTGCATGCGCTGCTCGCCGAACCGGCGCGCGAATTCACCGCGTTCGGCGCCGGCCTCGCGTTCCTGCCGCTGCTCGATGCCGACGATGCGCGCCGCCAGCTGGAGCGCCGCATCGACGCGCTCGAGGCCGAGCGCGAGCGCCTCGATGCGCTGCGCAACGCCGCGCAAGGCGATCAGGTGCCGCGCCTGTTCCTGCTGCAGAACGAACACGCGCTCGTGATGCTCAACGCGGAGCTCGACTGGACGCGCAGCGTCGTCGAACACCTGAAGATCGGCGCGCTGCGCTGGGTCGACGCCTGACGCGCGCCCGCCCGGCGCATCCGTCAAAGCACCTTGCCGGGATTGAGCACGCCGGCGGGATCGAGCGCTGCCTTCAGGCGCCGCATCAGCGCGATCTCGGCTTCACTGCGCGTGTGCGCGAGATAGCGGCGCTTGAGCACGCCGATGCCGTGCTCCGCCGACACCGAGCCGCCCATGTCGCGTACGACCGCGTAGACGCAATCGTCGATCGCCTCGGCATCCGCGTCGCGCCGGCCGGCGAGCGATACGCCGACATGCACGTTGCCGTCGCCGACATGGCCGAAGAACAGGCACACGATGTCGGGCCAGCGCCCGCGCAACGCCGCTTCGCAGCGTACGGCGAACGCGCCGAGCTCGCCGGTCGGCAGGCTCACGTCGAAGTTCATCAGGTGCGGCAGCGCATCGATCGCGAGGCCTTCGCGCAGCGTCCACACGTCGCGCGCCTGCCGCGCCGAGGTCGCGAGCACGACATCGTCGACGAGGCCCGCGTCGAGCGCGTCCGCGAGCGCGGCTTCCAGCGCCGCGCGCGCATCGCCGCCCGGCGCGCTCGTCGCGCACTCGATCAGCACCGCGAAGCCGTCGTCGCCCGCGAACGGCGCGACGACGCCGGGCGTATGACGCGCGACGTAGTCGTAAAAGGCCGGCCACATCGCTTCGAAACTGACGAGCTCCGGCAGCGCGCGCAGGCGGTTCCACAGCTCGACGACGGCATCGTAGCCCTGCACGCGGCACAACGCGGTAGCCGGCTCGGCCAGCTTCGGATGCAGCCGCAGCACGGCGCGCGTGACGACGCCGAGCGTGCCCTCGCTGCCGATGAACAGCTGCTTCAGGTCGTAACCGGCGTTGTTCTTCAGCATCCGGTTCATCGACGACACGACGGTGCCGTCCGCGAGCACGGCCTCCAGCCCGAGCACCTGCTCGCGCATCATCCCGTAGCGGATCGCGCGCGTGCCGCCCGCGTTGGTCGCGAGCATGCCGCCGATCTGGCACGACCCGCGCGCGCCGAGATCGACGCCGAACGTGAAGCCCGCCGCGTCCGCCGCCTCCTGCACGGTCTGCAGCGGCGTGCCGGCGCGCACCGTCATCGTGCTGGCCGCCGCGTCGATGGCCTCGACGCCGGCGAAGCGCTCCATCGACAGCACGATCTCGCCGCCCAGCGCGACCGCGCCGCGCGCGAGCCCGGTGAGGCCGCCCTGCGGCACGACCGGCTGCGCGAGCCGCGTGCACAGCGCGAGCGTGCGCGACACCTCGTCGACGCTGCGCGGCCGCACCAGCGCGCGCGGGCGCACGCCGGCCGGCTCGTTGTACGCGGTGAAGTAGCGCGGCTCGATGTCGGCCGAGCGCGTGACGAGGCCATCATCCAGCGCATCGCCCAGCGCGGCGGCGAGCGCCGTGGCGAGCGCGTCGTCCGCCTGCGGCGGCACGCCAGGGCCGTCCGGCACGCCGGCCGCGGGCAGGCTCTGCATCGTCCGCACCGCTTACTTGGCGGAGATATCGACGTCGCCGAAGTACTTCCGGCCGAGCGTCTTCACGGTGCCGTCGGCCTTCAGCTGCTCGATTGCCGCATCGAGCTTGGTCTTCAGCGCGTCGTCGCCCTTGCGCAGCCCGAACGCGATCCCGCTGCCGAGGATCCGGTCGTCGCGCACCGGCTGGCCGACGAACGCGAAACCCTTGCCGTCCGGGCGCGACAGGAAACCGCGCTGGCCGGCCGGCGCGAGCACCAGCGTCGCGTCGAGGCGGCCCGCGACGAGATCCGCGTACGCCTGGTTCTGGTCCTGATACGCGACGACCGACACGCCGGCCGGTTCCCAGTGCGCCTTCGCATAGGTTTCCTGGATCGACGCCTGCAGCACGCCGACACGCTTGCCCTTCAGCGCGTCGGGCGTCGGCAGCAGGCCGCTGCCGGTGCGCGCGATCAGCTGCGTCGGCACGCGATAGATGATCGTCGTGAAATCGATCGCCTGACGCCGTTGCTCGGTCGCGTTCATCGCCGAATTGATCGCGTCGAACTTGCGTCCCTTCAGCGCCGGGATCAACCCGTCGAACGATGTCTCCACCCACTTGCACGTGAGTTTCGCGCGCTCGCACACCGCGTTGCCGACGTCGATGTCGAAGCCCTGCAGGTCGCCGTTCGGCGCCTTCGATTCGAACGGCGGGTACTGCGCCTCGAGGCCGAAGCGCAGCGTCTGTGCGTCGGCGAGCGCGGCGCCCGCGCCGAGCGCACATGCGATTGCGAACGCGAACTTGAGGATGGGGACATGCTTCATCGTGATCTCCTGGCTGGTCGGGCGGCGCCGTGCAGCGGCACGTGCGCCGGGTCCGTCGGTGGCTTTCCGTGCGACGTGCCCGTCGCGCGCTTGGGGTGCGGGCCGCGCCCGCGCGTTACAGCGAACGCAATCGCCGCGCGCCCTCGATCAGCGTCGCGTCGTCCTTCGAGAAACTGAGGCGGATCACGCCCGTATCGGTGCCGTCCGCATAGAACGCCGACAACGGAATCGTCGCGACGCGCACATCGCGGATCACGCGCAGCACGAAGTCGCTGTCGCGTTCGTCCGACAGGTGCCAGAAGCGCGCGAGCATGAAGAACGAGCCCTCGCTCGGCAGCAGCTGCAGGCGCGAGCCGGCCAGCTCGCGCGCGAGCAGGTCGCGCTTGGCCTGATAGAACGCCGACAGGCCCAGATAGCTTTCCGGCCGCGCGAGCATCTGCGCGAACGCGACCTGCATCGGCGTGTCGGCCGAGAACGTCATGAACTGGTGGACCTTGCGGATCTCGTCCATCAGCGCGGCCGGCGCGACGCAATAACCGACGCGCCAGCCCGTCACGTGGAACGACTTGCCGAACGACGACACGATCACGCTGCGCTCGGCCAGCTCGCGATGCCGCGCGACGCTCTGGTGCTGCGCGCCGTCGAACACGACGTGCTCGTAGACCTCGTCGGACAGCACCACGATATCGGTATTGCGCGTGAGCTGCGCGAGGCGTTCGAGATCGTCGGCGCGGAACACCGTCGCGGTCGGGTTGTGCGGCGTGTTGACGACGATCATCCGCGTGCGCGGCGTGATCGCCGCGGCCACTTCGTCCCAGTCGACGCGGAAATGCTCGGGCGACAGCTTGATCGCCACCGGCGTCGCGTGCTGCATCCGCACGATCGGCGCATAGCTGTCGAACGCCGGCTCGAAATAGATGACCTCGTCGCCCGGATGCACGAGCGCGCTGATCGCCGCGTACAAGCCCTCGCTCGCGCTCGCGATCACGGTGATCTCGGTGCCCGGATCGTAACGCGCGCCGTACAGCGCCTCGGTCTTTTCCGCGAGCCGCTCGCGCAGCGACACGACGCCGGCCATCGGCGCGTACTGGTTGTGCCCGTCGCGCATCGCGCGCGCGACGCCGTCGATCAACGCGGGATCTGGCGCGAAATTCGGCGCGCCTTGCGAAAGGTTCAGCGCATCGTGCTGCGCGGCAAGCTGGCCGATCACCGTGAAGATCGTCGTGCCGACGTCCGGCAGTTTCGAACGGTGCGTGATGGCGCTTCGCATGACTCCTCCTGATGTCCGCCGGGCATGCCGGCGCGGTGCGCGGCGATGCCGGTGTCGGGCGATTTAGCCCGAGCCAATATCGACGCACAATCGAAAGTTCGTCATGACGGCCATGCGTTTTGCTCATGGCGTTCGATACGCGTGGCCCGGCATCGCGCGGGCATATGCCGTTCACGCATGCGTATCAGGCATCGTCGTGCGGAGAAGCCGCGCGGCCGCGGCGCGTGTCAGTCGTGCAGCGCCGCCAGATAGCCGCCCAGCGCGGCGTGCAGCTCGCGGCGCAGCGCGGCGAAGTCGAGCGCCGGCCCGAGCGTCAGCAGCGCCTGCGACACGCCGCCATAGCAGAGCGCGTGCGCCATCCGCGCGCACGCCTCGAGCCGCGCGGCCGGCGGCGGGTCGCCGGCCTGCGCGAGCGCGTCGCGCCACAACGCGACATAGGCCGTGTAATGGCGGCGGTACGCGGCAAGCGGCGACACCTGACGCTCCAGCACGAACAGCGCGCCCCACAGCGCCGCATCGGCGGCGATCACTTCCACCTGCAGATCGACGAGCGCGGCCGCGACCTCGGCGCGCGGCATGCCGCGCAGCCCGTGCGCGGCCGCACGCAGCCGCTCGGCGAGCGCCAGCACGCGCCGGTGGATGCACAGCGCGGCGAGGCTCTGCTTGTCGCCGAAGTATTCGTAGAAGGTGCCGACGCTCACGCCGGCGACCGCCGCGATCTCGCGGATCGTCACGTTCGCGTGCCCGCGTTCGAGCAAAAGCTGAACGAACGCCTGCTGCAACGCATCGGACGTGGCCTGAGCGCGCGACTGGCGCGGCCGGCGGCGCAACGCGGGCGCGGGTTGCGCGCCCGGCTGACCGGGCGGCGCCGGAACCTGAACATGTCGCGGCGGCATATTTGCTACTCTGAAATTCAGCGGAACACGCGGTTGACGGGAAACCGGCACACGAGCGGCCGCGAAGCACGACACCGGAGACAGCCCGATGACCGAAGCGACCCATGCCGTCACGAACCAGTTCGACGAACTGGTCGACTATAACCTGTTCGCCACCGACGCCGCGCTGCGCGACGCGCTCGCCCGCGCGGGCGCCGGCTGGGCCGCGCCGCAGCTCGACGCATACGGCGCGCGGCTCGGCAGCGCCGACACGGCGCGCCTCGCCGACGAAGCGAACCGCCACACGCCCGAGCTGAACGCGTTCGACCGGCGCGGGCGCCGCATCGACCGTGTCGAGTTCCACCCGGCCTGGCACACGCTGCTCGGCATGTACCGCAACGAAGGCCTGGTGTCGCTCGCGTTCCGCGACACACGCCGCGGCCGCTGGGCGGCGACCGCGGCGGGCTTCTACCTGCACGGCCAGATCGAGGCCGGCACGCTGTGCCCGGCGACGATGACGCAGGCCGCGATTCCGCTGCTGCAGAAGGAGCCCGCGCTGTGGGCGCTGCTGCGCGACAAGCTGTACAGCGACGACTACGATCCGCGCGACGTGCCGCTCGCCGGCAAGCGCTCGATCTGGTTCGGGATGGGCATGACGGAGAAACAGGGCGGCTCCGACGTGCGCGCCAACACGACACTCGCGACCGCCTGCGGCGCCGGTGGGCGCGGCGGCGAATACCGGCTGCGCGGGCACAAGTGGTTCTTCTCCGCGCCGATGTGCGACGCGCATCTCGTCGTCGCGCGCACCGAAGCGGGCGGCCCGTCGTGCTTCTACGTGCCGCGCTGGCGGCCCGACGGCACGAAGAACGCGGTCGAGATCCAGCGGCTGAAGAACAAGGTCGGCAACCGCAGCAACTCGAGCAGCGAGATCGAGCTGAACGACGCGTGGGGCATCATGCTCGGCGACGAGGGGCGCGGCATTCCGACCATCATCGAGATGGCGACCTACACGCGGCTGAACTGCGTGCTCGGCAGCGCGGCGATGCTGCGCCAGGGCGTCGTGCAGGCGATCGCGTACACGCGCCAGCGCCACGCGTTCGGGCGGGCGCTCGCCGAGCAGCCGCTGATGCGCACGGTGCTCGCCGATCTCGCGCTCGAGAGCGAGGCGGCGCTGGTGCTGGCGATGCGCATCGCCGACGCATTCGAGCTCGACGACTCGCCGCGCGAGCGCGCATGGAAGCGGATCGTCACGCCGGCCGCGAAGTTCTGGGTCTGCAAGCGCGCGGTCGAGCTGACCGGCGAGGTGATGGAAGTGTTCGGCGGCAACGGCTACGTCGACGACGGGCCGATTGCACGGCTGTTCCGCGAAGCGCCGGTGAATTCGATCTGGGAAGGCTCGGGCAACGTGATGTGCATCGACGTGTTGCGCGCCGTGTCGCGCGAACCCGACGCGGCGGCCGCGCTGCTCGCCGAGCTGACGGAGCTGGGCGCGGGCGAGCCGCGCATCCGCGCGGCGCTCGACGTGCTGCACGCGATGCTGGCGACGCCGGCCGACGCGCTCGAAGCCTCGGCGCGCCTGTTCGCGCAGCGGCTCGCGCTGGTGGCGCAGGCCTGCCTGCTCACACGCGATGCGCCAGCCGCGGTCGCCGATGCGTTCATCGCGACGCGGCTCGCGGCGCCGGACTGGGGACGCGTCGCGGGCGGCTTCGATCCGCGTGCGATGGATGTCGCGGCGTTGCTGGAGCGTGCGTACCGCGCCTGACGTCGCCGCAGTACCCGCCAACCCGCCAACAAAAAAGCCGCCGGGCCCGAAGGCCCGACGGCTTTCCCGCAGGATGCGCGACGCGACGCCGTTCGGCGCCGCCCGCGATCAGCATCGGGCTTACTTGCCGCCGATGCTCTTCAGCGGCTTCCACTCGCCCTTCTCGACCTTGTACATCGTGATGCCGCCGTTCTTCAGGTCGCCCTTCGCGTCGTACGCGACGTGCGTCGACGTCACGCCGGCCATGTCGGTCTTCGCGAGGACCGGCAGATACTTCGCCGGATCGGTCGAATCGGCCTTCTTCATCGCGTTCAGCATCGCCATCGCGCCGTCGTAGGCATACGGCGAGTAGGTCTGGACGTCTTCGCCGAAACGCTTCTTGTACTTCTCCGCGTACGACTTGCCGCCGGGCATTTCGTCGAGCGGCAGGCCGGCCAGCGATGCGATCGTGCCGTCGGCCGCGTTGCCCGCGATCTTCAGGAACGTCGGCGTCTTCACCATTTCGCCGCTCATCAGCGGTGCGGTGAAGCCGAGCGTCTTCATCTGCTTGACCATCGGCGCTGCCTGCGAGTCCGCGCCGCCGTAGTAGACGAGATCCGGCTTCGCCGCCTTCAGCTTGGTCAGGATCGCCTTGAAGTCGACGGCCTTGTCGTTCGTGAATTCACGATCGACGATCGTCGCGCCGGCCGCCTTCGCAGCCTTCTCGAACTGGTCGGCAAGACCCTGGCCGTAAGCCGTGCGGTCGTCGACGATCGCGATCTTCTTCAAGCCGAGATCCTTCGCCGCGAAGGTGCCCGCCACCGAGCCCTGCTGCGTGTCGGACGTCATCATGCGGAAGGTCGTCTTGTAACCCTGCTGCGTGTATTCCGGCGCCGTCGCCATCGCGATTTCCGGAATGCCGGCGTTCGCGTAGATGCGCGATGCCGGAATCGTCGTGCCCGAGTTGAAGTGGCCGAGCATGCCCTTGATGCCGTCGTCGACCAGCTTCTGCGCGACCGTCGTGCCGGTGCGCGGGTCAGCCTGATCGTCCTGCGTCTCGAGCACGAACTTCACCGGCTTGCCGCCGATCTTCGGGTTCGTCGCGTTGAAGTCTTCCAGCGCGAGCACGATCCCGTTCTGCATATCCTTGCCGTAGTGAGCCTGGGCGCCCGTCATCGGCCCTGCGTAACCGATCTTCACGTCGTCCGCATGGGCCGTCCCCGCAAGCGACATGACGGCGACGAACGTCGCGCCTGCCAGCTTTTTCATCGTGTGTTGCATAGCATCTCCTTGGTACCAGGGTAAATGGAGCGGCTTCGGGATCGCCTTGCCACTCCCTTTGTTTGATCCGAACGGCAAGGATCGTCAGCCGATCGTCATCAAATTCGCATTGCCGCCCGCCGCGGCCGTGTTCACGCTGACCGAGCGCTCGGTCAGCAGCCGCTCGAGCGCGTAGTCTTCCGCGTCGCCGTTCTCGAACGCGCCCGCCGACACGCCCTGCACCGACACGATCGGCCCCGGGCGCTGCGCGACGTCCTTCACGAGCGTCTGCAGCTCGTCGCTGTCGCCTTCGAACAGCACGGCGTCGAACGGCGCGTCGGCCTGCTTGCGCACGGCCGCATGGCCCTTCAGCGCGGCCGGCAGCGCGGCGACCAGCGCCTCGCCCGCCGAGCCGGCGAACAGCGCCCGGTTGCCCGTCGCCAGCACCGCCGCGAACTGCGCGCGCGCGCCGCTCGGCGTGGCCGCGACACACAGCACCGTGCCGCGCGGGCCGAGTGTATACGTGTTTCGCTCGCCCGTCGGCCCGGTCAGCACGGCCGTCGCACCGGCCGGCACCTGGGACAGATAGCCGTCGCAGCGCGCCGCCAGCGCCGGCTCGCGCTGCTCGATCAGCCAGTCGCGCAGCGCGGTGAGCGCCGCCGCCGGATTGCCGCGCTGCTCGCCTTCGGCCACGCCGTCGGCGATCAGCGTCTGCGCGAGCGCCTTCGGCAAGCCCGACGGACGCGTCGCGAGCAGACGCTGCAGGTACAGCGCGCCGCCGGCCTTCGGGCCCGTGCCCGACAGCCCTTCGCCGCCGAACGGCTGCACGCCGACCACCGCGCCGATCACGTTGCGGTTCACGTAGATGTTGCCGACGTGCGCATTGGCGATCACGTGCGCGATCGTCTCGTCGATCCGCGTGTGGATGCCGAGCGTGAGCCCGTAACCGGTCGCGCGGATCTGCTCGAGCAGCTTGTCGAGCTGGCTGCGGCGGTAACGCACCACGTGCAGCACGGGGCCGAACACCTCGCGCTTCAACTCGTCGATGCTGCCGATCTCGATCAGCGTCGGCGGCACGAAGGTGCCGTGCGCGCAGGCGTCGGGCATCGGCAGCTGCGTGACCGCGTGGCCCTTGTCCTTCATCGCGGCGACGTGCGTGTCGATCGTCTGCTTCGCTTCGGCGTCGATCACCGGGCCGACGTCGGTCGACAGACGGTCCGGGTTGCCGAGCGCCAGCTCGTGCATCGCGCCCTTGAGCATCGTCAGCGTACGGTCGGCGACATCGTCCTGCAGACACAGAACGCGCAGCGCCGAGCAGCGTTGACCGGCCGAGTCGAACGACGATTGCATCACGTCCGCGACGACCTGCTCCGCGAGCGCCGACGAGTCGACGATCATCGCGTTCTGGCCGCCCGTTTCGGCGATCAGCGGAATCGGCTTGCCGTCCGGGTCGAGGCGCGCGGACAGCGTCTTGTTGATCAGGCGCGCGACTTCGGTCGAGCCGGTGAACATCACCGCGCGCGTGCGCGGATCGGCGACCAGCGCCGCGCCGACGGTTTCGCCGGTGCCCGGCAGCAGCTGCACCGCGCCGGCCGGCACGCCGGCCTCGCGCAGCAGGCGCACGGCCTGCGCGGCGATCAGCGGCGTCTGTTCGGCCGGCTTGGCGAGCACCGTGTTGCCGGCCGCGAGCGCGGCGGCCACCTGCCCCATGAAGATCGCGAGCGGGAAGTTCCACGGGCTGATGCAGACCACCGGGCCGAGCGGACGGTGCGTGTCGTTCGAGAACTCGCCGCGGATCTGCGCCGCGTAGTAGCGCAGGAAGTCGACGGCTTCGCGGATTTCGGCGATCGCGTTCGGCAGCGACTTGCCGGCTTCGCGCACGATCAGGCCCATCAGCGTGTGCATCTGCGCTTCGAGCAGATCGGCTGCGCGCACCAGGCAGTCGGCGCGCGCATCGACCGGCGTCGCCTGCCAGATCGGCGCGGCCGCGACCGCGTGGGCGAGCGCCGCGCTCACGTGCTCGGACGTCGCTTCGCTGACCGCGCCGACCACGTCGCGCTGGTCGGCCGGGTTGCGCACGTCGCGCGCCGGGGCGTCGGCGAGCGCGTCGTCGGCCAGCATCGGCGCCGCGCGCCACGGATGATGCGCGCTCGCGAGCAGCGCCGACGACAGCGACGCGAGACGGTGCTCGTTCGACAGGTCGAGGCCCATCGAGTTGGCGCGCTCGTCGCCGTACAGGTTGCGCGGCAGCGGGATCTTCGCGTGCGGCGCGCCGAGCGGCACGACCTTCGACGCCTCGTCGACCGGGTCGGCGACCAGCTCCTTCACCGATACCGTCTTGTCGGCGATGCGGTTCACGAACGACGTGTTCGCGCCGTTCTCCAGCAGGCGGCGCACGAGGTACGCGAGCAGCGTTTCGTGCGTGCCGACCGGCGCGTAGACGCGGCACGGGCGGTTCAGCTTGTCGCGGCCGGTGACTTCCTCGTACAGCGGCTCGCCCATCCCGTGCAGGCACTGGAATTCGTACTGGCCCGGGTAGTAGTTCTGGCCGGCCAGGTGATAGATCGCGGCGAGCGTGTACGCGTTGTGCGTCGCGAACTGCGGGTACACGGCGTCGGGCGCCGCGAGCAGCTTCTTCGCGCACGCGAGGTACGACACGTCGGTGTAGATCTTGCGCGTATAGACCGGATAGCCTTCGAGGCCGTCGACCTGCGCGCGCTTGATTTCGCTGTCCCAGTACGCGCCCTTCACGAGGCGGATCATCAGGCGGTGACGGCTGCGGCGCGCGAGATCGATCAGGTAGTCGATCACGAACGGGCAACGCTTCTGATAGCCCTGCACGACGAAACCGATGCCGTTCCAGCCGGCGAGATCGGGATCGAAACACAGCGCCTCGAGCAGGTCGAGCGACAGCTCGAGCCGGTCGGCTTCTTCCGCGTCGATGTTCAGGCCGATGTCGTAGCGGCGCGCGAGCAGCGCGAGCGCACGCACGCGCGGCAGCAGCTCGCTCATCGTGCGGTCCTGCTGCGAGCGCGAGTAGCGCGCGTGCAGCGCCGACAGCTTGATCGAGATGCCCGGGCCCTCGTAGATGCCGCGGCCGCCCGCGGCCTTGCCGATCGCGTGGATCGCCTGCTCGTACGACGCGTAGTAGCGCAGCGCGTCCTCTTCGGTGGTCGCCGCTTCGCCGAGCATGTCGTACGAGTAGCGGAAGCCGCGCGCTTCGTACTTGCGGCTGTTCGCGAGCGCTTCCGAAATCGTCTCGCCGGTGACGAACTGCTCGCCCATCAGGCGCATCGCCATGTCGACGCCCTTGCGGATCAGCGGCTCGCCGCCGCGCCCGATCAGGCGCGTGAGCGCCGACGACAGCCCCGCTTCGCTGTTGGTCGTCACCAGCTTGCCGGTGATCATCAGGCCCCAGGTCGCCGCGTTCACGAACAGCGACGGCGCGTGGCCGACGTGCGAGCGCCAGTCGCCCTTGCTGATCTTGTCGCGGATCAGCGCATCGCGCGTCGCGCGGTCGGGGATGCGCAGCAGCGCTTCGGCGAGGCACATCAGCGCGACGCCTTCCTGGCTCGACAGCGAAAACTCGTGGATCAGCCCTTCGACGCCGCCGCCCGAGCTCTTCTCGCGCAGCGTCTCGACGAGGTGCGTCGCGAGCGTCTGCACGTCCGCCTGCAGGTTCGCCGGCAGGCGCGCCTGGCCCAGCAGGAACGGCACGCATTCCGGCTCGGGGCGGCGATACGCGGCGGTGATCGCCGCGCGCAGCACCGATTGCGGCTGCACGTTCTGCGCGAACTCGAGGAACGGATGCGGCGAGTTGTCGTCGTCCTCCGCCGCGTGGCCGTCGGCGAGCTCGGTCACGCCGCTGCTGCCCGACAGCTCGGGCGGCAACTGACCGTGCTCGATGCGCTCGAGATACGCGAAGATCGCCTGCTTGATCAGCCAGTGGGGAGTGCGCTCGAGACGCGTCGCCGCGTCTTTCAGGCGCGAGCGGAGAAGGTCGTCGACTTTGACGCCGAGAGTCGTGCTTGCCATGGTGGGTTCGTGCGCCGGCGCGGGTCCGGCCATGTGGTGTGAGAGGATGCGCGAAATCCTACGGCACGCAATAAAAAGGTGCAACCGAATTACACGGCCGGTTGCACCCATTGGATAGTCAATATAATCAGCCACTTAGGCGGTTGCAACCTAGGAGTTGCCCGTGGTCGGCGGATCGGTGTTTTCCCTGATCCGTGCCGTTTGGCCGGCGGCGGCGGCTTTTGCGGCGCGCGGCGCGTGGCCGAAGCGGGTTGCACTGGCGGTGTCGACGCGCGCGGCGGACCGGCGGACGGGAAAGGGCCATAGCGTGGCGGCGTGAAGCGGCAGCCCGCGCCGCGCTCAGATGTCGAGCGGATCGACCTCGATGCTCCACCGCAGCACGCCCTTCAACGCGCGCAGCTGCGGCTGCCATGCGCGCAGCGCATGCTGCAGCGCCGAGCGCGACGCGCTCTCGAGCAGCAGCTGCGCGCGATGGACGTTCGCGACCTTCACGATCGTCATCGGCACGGCGTCGTAGACGGTCACGCGCTCGGCGCCCGGCAGCCCCGGCAGCGCGGCGGCCGCCTGCAGCAGGAACCCGAGCGCCGCGTCGAGCGTGCGCCCTTCGGCGCGCAACAGCGCCTGGTAGACGAACGGCGGCAGGTGCGCGTCGCGCCGCTCGCCGAGCGTCGAATTGGCGAAGCCGACGTAATCGTGCCGGCCGAGCGCGTGATACAGCGCGTGACGCGGATAGCGCGTCTGCACGAGCACCTCGCCGGGCAGCCCGGCGCGGCCCGCGCGGCCGCTCACCTGCATCAGTTGCGCGAACAGCCGCTCGCTCGCGCGGAAATCGTGCGAGAACAGCGCGGTGTCGGCATTCAGCACGCCGACGAGCGAGACGCGCTGGAAGTCGTGCCCCTTCGCGATCATCTGCGTGCCGACCAGGATGTCCACCTCGCCCGCATGCACGTTGGAGAACAGCGCCTGCGCGCTGCCCTTGCGGCGCGTGCTGTCCGCGTCGATGCGCAGCACGCGCGCGCCCGGCACGGCCTCGGCGAGCGCCTCCTCGATGCGCTGGGTGCCGCGGCCGAGCGGTGCGATGTCGACGTTTCCGCATTCCGGACACGAGCGCGGAATGCGCGCTTCCCAGCCGCAGTGATGGCAGCGCAGCGCATGCTCGGGCTTGTGCAGCACGACGTAGGCGCTGCAGCGCGGGCAGCCGGCGACCCAGCCGCATGCGTCACACGCGAGTTGCGGCGCGTAGCCGCGCCGGTTCAGGAACACGAGGCTCTGTTCGCCGCGTTCGAGGCGCGCCTTCAGCGCCGCGACGAGCGGCCCGGAGAGTCCGCCCATCGACGCGCGCCCGCGCCGCCGCTCCTCTTCGAGATCGATCAGGCGCACGGTCGGCAGCGTCGCATCGGCCACCGCGCGGCGCGACAGCGTGAGCCGCGTGTAGCGGCCCTGCTCGGCCTGCCACCAGCTCTCGAGCGACGGCGTCGCCGAGCCGAGCACGACCGGAATGCCGAGATGCTTCGCACGCCATACGGCCAGATCGCGCGCCGAATAGCGCAGGCCTTCCTGCTGCTTGTACGCGGGCTCGTGTTCTTCGTCGACGACGATCAAGGCGAGCATCGGCAACGACGCGAGCACCGCCAGCCGCGTGCCGAGCACGATGCGCGCGCGCCCGGTATGTGCGGCGAGCCAGTTGCGCGCGCGTTCGCCTTCGGCGAGCCCGCTGTGCAGCGTGACGATCGCGTCGTCGGCGAGCGTGCCCGCGAAGCGCGCGCGAAACGCGGCCTCGAACTGCGGCGTCAGGTTGATTTCGGGCACCAGCACGAGCGCCTGCGCGTCCGGCCGCGCGTCGAGCAACGCGGCCAGCGCGTGCAGATAGACCTCGGTCTTGCCGCTGCCGGTCACGCCGTGCAGCAGGAACGGCGCGAAGCCCTGTGCCGCGCGAATCGCGTCGAGCGCCTCGGCCTGCTGGTCGGTCAGCGCCGGCGGCACAGATCTTCTACTGCTTGTCGACAGGTTATCCACAGCTTTGGGCACAGGCGCATCGCCCCAGCCGATTTCGTCGACGGCCACCCAGCCCCGCGCCGCCCAGTCGTCGAGCGTCGCGGCGGCCTTCGGGTGCATCGCGCGCGCATCGGGCAGCGTCAGCGAAGCGGCGTCCGCGAGTGCCTGGGCGAGCCGCCGCAGCGCGGCGCCCCGCGCGGGCAGCGCATCGGGAAGCGCCGCGCGGCCGGCGTCGGTCAGCCGATAGCGCAGCTCCGGCGCCAGCAGCCGGCCCCAGCGCTGCGCGTCGCGCAGCGCCTGCGGCAACGCGGGCAGCGCGACTTCGCCGCGCCCTCGCTGATAGTAGTCGGCCGCGAATGCGACGAGCGCCAGCCAGTCCGATCCGAGCGGCGGAAGCTCGGTACAGACCGCGTCGATCGCGCGCAAACGGGAGGGCGGCACATCCGTGTGAGTCGTCACTTCGCACACGAGGCCGACGGCCTGCCGCTTGCCGAACGGCACCTGGACCAGCGTGCCCGGCCCCGGCACCGGCTGCACGTCGCAACGATAGTCGAACAGCGTGGCCAGCGGATGGTCGAGCGCGACCCGCAGATAGGCGCCGTCCATCACCGCACTCCCGCGGCGATGGACGCAGCGCCGACGCAGTGCAGCACGCCGGGTGCGGTGGCGGACTTAAAGTAAAACTTCACATTCGGCGCTAAGTTTTGGATTCGCATTAGGAATCGCCGTATACCCTGACCAGCCTGTGGATAACTTTGTTGAGAACTCGGCGCGGAATAGCCGAGAAGGGCGTGCGGCGGCGCTTTCCGCCGATTTCGGCCGCGCTGCGCCGCGCCCCGCGGAGCCTTATTCCATAAGGCTGCTATTCAAATTCCCCAACCATAGCGAGACAATTCGACCGATACAGGCCTCTACCGCGCTGCAACGTGGAAAATGTGTATAAGTCAAGTCTTGACAAGCGATGAATCGGCATCCGGGGCGGGGTTGCGCCCTGTTTAGCGCCGGCCGCGAAACGCTGCAATTCCGCGGCGCAGCATGCCGGCGCTTGCGTTCAGCCCGCGGCTCCGCTACGCAGCTTGCGGCTGTAGCCGTGCACCTCGTCGACGAGTTCGGCGACGTGGTCGGGCGACGTGAACTGCGAAATGCCGTGGCCGAGGTTGAACACGTGGCCCGGGTGATTGCCGTAACTGTCGAGTACCGCGCGCGCCTGTTCCCGCACTGCAGCAGGCGGCGCGAACAGGATCGTCGGGTCGAGGTTGCCCTGCAACGCCACGCGCCCCGCCAGGCGCTCGCGCGCGGCGCCGAGATTCACCGTCCAGTCGAGCCCGACCGCGTCGACGCCGGTCGCCGCGATTTCCTCGAGCCACAGCCCGCCGCCCTTCGTGAACGTGATCACCGGCACGCGTTCGCCGTCGTGTTCGCGCTTGAGCTGCGCGACCACGCGGCGGATGTAATCCAGCGAGAAGCGCTGGTATGCGCCGTCGGCCAGCGCGCCGCCCCAGGTGTCGAAGATCATCACGGCCTGCGCGCCGGCTTCGATCTGCGCGTTCAGGTACGCGGCCACGGCCTGCGCGTTCACGTCGAGGATCCGGTGCATCAGGTCGGGGCGCGAATACGCCATCGACTTCACCGTGCGGAAATCGTCCGATCCGCCGCCTTCGACCATGTAGCACGCGAGCGTCCACGGGCTGCCCGAGAAGCCGATCAGCGGCACGCGCTGCCGGCCCTGACCGTCGGTCAGCGCGCGACGGATCTCGCGCACCGCGCCCGTGACATAGCCGAGCGTTTCGTCGATGTCCGGCACCGCGAGCTTCGCGACGTCGGCCTCGGTGCGCACCGGATGCGCGAACTTCGGCCCTTCGCCGGCCTGGAAGTCGAGGCCGAGCCCCATGGCATCGGGAATCGTCAGGATGTCGGAGAACAGGATCGCCGCATCGAGCGGGAAACGATCGAGCGGCTGCAACGTCACTTCGGTCGCGTAGTCGGGATTCTTCGCGAGGCCGAGGAAACTGCCGGCGCGGGCGCGCGTCGCGTTGTATTCGGGCAGATAGCGGCCGGCCTGGCGCATCAGCCAGATCGGCGTGTAGTCGGTCGGCTCGCGCAGAAGCGCACGCAGGAAGGTGTCGTTGAGCAGGGTATAGGCCACGGTAGGAGCGACGATGCGAGAGCAAACCGGCATTTTACCGGAGCGCGGCCGCGCGGCCGTCATGCCGATGCGATGGCGGCCATATGACGCGCGCGACGGCTCCGTTATGATCGAACGCTGATATCACCGAACAAAGGAGGAGACCGATGAAACGATTCGCCACACTCGCCGCGCTCGGCGCCGCGACGCTGTTCTGCTGCGGCGCCGCGCATGCGCAGGCCGCTGCGGCCACTGCCGCCGCAGGCTCGCGGCTCGACGACGTGCTCGCACGCGGCACGCTGCGCGTCTGCACGACCGGCGACTACAAACCGTATTCGTACTATCGGGGCGACGGGCGCTTCGAGGGCATCGACATCGACATGGCCGAATCGCTCGCGACTTCGCTCGGCGTGAAGGCCGAGTTCGTGAAGACGAGCTGGTCGAGCCTCACCAACGACTTCGTCGCGAAATGCGATATCGCCGTGGGCGGCGTGTCGACGACGCTCGAGCGTCAGAAGCGCGTGTTCTTCACGCAACCGTACGTGGTCGACGGCAAGACGCCGATCGTGCGCTGCGCCGACGCCGACAAATACCAGACCATCGCGCAGATCGACCGGCCCGAGACCCGCGTGATCGTGAACCCGGGCGGCACCAACGAGCGCTTCGCGAAGCAGTTCTTCACGCACGCGAACCTGAGCGTTTATCCGGACAACGTGACGATCTTCAAGCAGATCCTGGCCGGCAAGGCCGACGTGATGGTGACCGATGCGTCCGAGACGCTGCTGCAGCAAAAGCTGAATCCGGGCCTGTGCTCGGTGCATCCGGACAAGCCGTTCCAGTTCGGCGAAAAGGCCTACATGGTGCCGCGCGGCGACGTCGTGTTTCAGCAGTACGTCGACCAGTGGCTGCATCTCGCGCTGGCGAGCGGCGCGTACCAGACGATCTCCGACAAGTGGCTGAAATGATGTGATGGCCGGCGGCGGCGGGCGTCGAACATGTATCCGGCCGCCCGTCGCGCACGCCGAACCCGTTTCAAAATCTTTCTGACGATTGAATCGGCGAGCGCGGCATCTGCCGCGCAATGCGCGTTTCGCCGTGCAAATCCGCAATTCGACGACACTGAACCGCGCGAAAACCGCATTACGCGCACGCGATGAAAACTCGGCGGAAAAGATAAGTAAATATGACCTTTTTCAGGACGCCGAAAACAGCAAAAAATCCCGGAAAGCCTTGTCCGACGGGCGTTACAACCTGAAACACTTTGTTACCGCGATGGGCCGTCAATTCGCCCACAATGGCCTCAACGGTTTCAACACGGATGCGGTCTCGTGTGCCAAGTGTGAGCGGACGCGAAGCGCTGCGAGCCCAGTCGGTCACGTACCGAAGCCCTTCCCAGGGGCATCCCTGTTGGAGTCGTTTCCGGCCCCCCGCCGGATCCGGTTTCAACTTTGGTCTCCTCGCGCTAACCCCGTAGCGTGTGGTTTTTAGCGGGCTAATAAGCCCGCTTTTTTTCGTCCATCGAAAACGCAACGGCCTGCCGGCCGCCGCGTTTCCTCCGGCGCCGTACCGCTTCACGCGGTCTTCTGCACGTCGAGCTTCAACTCTTCGATCATCCGTTCGCGCATCACGAATTTCTGCACCTTGCCGGTCACCGTCATCGGCAATTCGTCGACGAAGCGGATGTAGCGCGGAATCTTGTAGTGCGCGATCTGGCCTTGGCAGAACGCGCGCACGTCGTCGTCGGTCATCTGCTCGCCGGCGCGCAGCACGATCCACGCGCACAGCTCCTCGCCGTATTTCGCATCGGGCAGGCCGAACACCTGCGCGCTCTGAATCTTCGGATGCCTGAACAGGAATTCCTCGATCTCGCGCGGATACACGTTCTCGCCGCCGCGAATCACCATGTCCTTCAGCCGGCCGACGATGTTGCAGTAGCCCTGCGCGTCGAGCGTCGCGAGATCGCCCGTGTGCATCCAGCCGTCGATCAGCACCTCGCGCGTCTTCGCGTCGTCGTCCCAGTAGCCGAGCATCACCGAATAGCCCTTCGTGCACAGCTCGCCGGTCGCGCCGACCGGCACGATGTCGCCGCCCGGATCGACGATCTTCACCTCGAGATGCGGCTGGATTCGCCCGACCGTCGTCGTGCGCTTCTCGAGCGGATCGTCGGTCGAGCTCTGGAACGACACGGGGCTCGTTTCGGTCATCCCGTACGCGATCGTGATCTCCGACAGATGCATCTGCGACACGACGCGCTTCATCGTCTCGATCGGGCAAGGCGAACCGGCCATGATCCCGGTGCGCAGCGTCGACAGGTCGAACGTCTTGAACTCGGGATGATCGAGTTCGGCGATGAACATCGTCGGCACGCCGTGCAGCGCGGTGCATCGCTCGTCGGCTACTGCCGCGAGCGTCGCGACCGGGTCGAACGCCTCGCCGGGAAACACCATCGCCGCGCCCGTCGACACGCACGCGAGCACCGCCAGCACCATCCCGAAGCAGTGATACAGCGGCACGGGAATGCAGAGCGCGTCCTGTTCGGTGAAGCGCATCGCCATCGCGATCGAGCGCGCGTTGTTGACGACGTTGCGGTGCGTGAGCGTCGCGCCCTTCGGGCTGCCGGTGGTGCCGCTCGTGAACTGGATGTTGATCGCCTCGCCGGCCGCGAGCGTCGCGCCGATCGCATCGAGCCGCGCGACATCGAGCGTGTCGCGGCCGCGCGCCATCACGTCCGCGAAGCGGAACATGCCCGCAGGCGCGACGTCTCCCATCGACACGACCGTGCGCAGGCTCGGCACGCGCGCCGCGTGCAGATCGCCGGGCGTCGCGCTCGCGAGCTCGGGCGCGATCGTCTGCAGCATTTCGACATAGGCGGAGCTCTTGAAGCGCTCGGCCGCGATCACGGCCTTGCAGCCCACCTTGTTGAGCGCGTATTCGAGTTCCGCGAGCCGGTAGGCCGGGTTGATGTTGACGAGCACCGCGCCGATGCGCGCGGTCGCGAACTGCGTCAGCAGCCATTCGCTGCGATTCGGCGACCAGATGCCGACGCGATCGCCCTTCACGATCCCGAGCTCGACGAGGCCCGCCGCCAGCACGTCGACCTCGTGAGCGAATTCGCGCCAGCTCCAGCGCACCTGCTGCTCGCGGAACACGACCGCCGGGCGGTCCGGAAAGCGGCCGGCCGTGTCGAGCAGGAAGCGGCCGATCGTCGCTTCGGATAGCGGCACGTCGGTTGCGCCGCGCACGTACGAGAGTCCGTTTTCGGGCGCGATCAGCGCCCGCATGCCAAGGTCTGCTGCCATCGATGTCTCCGTCCGTTTTTTTGTCTGATCGGCCCGGCGCGCGCGTTAGGCGCACCGCTCCGCCGCACTCGCGACGGGCGGCCTACGAGCGGATGATGCCGCGCTCCGCTGACGACACTCTGACATCGAATCGCTGCGCGCGGATGAAATAGCACGATCGGACGATACGACGCGGCCGGCACAACCGCGACGAAACCGCCGGACGAAAAAAAAGCAGCCCGAAGGCTGCTTTCTTTCGCGGGATACGCGCGCGCGGCTCAGTGCCGGCTGCGGATCTTCGCCAGACGCTGGATCGCTTCGAGCTGCGCCATCGCGGTCGCGAGCTCCGATTGCGCCTTTGCGAGGTCGAGGTCCGACTTCGCGTTCTGCAGCGTTTCCTCGGCACGCTTGCGCGCGTCCTCGGCTTTCGCCGCGTCGAGGTCCTTGCCGCGGATCGCGGTATCGGCGAGCACCGTCACGGCGCCCGGCTGCACTTCGAGGATGCCGCCCGCGACGAACACAAATTCGTCGTTGCTGCCCTCGACTTCGATGCGCACCGCACCCGGACGGATCCGCGTGATCAGCGGCGTGTGACCCGGCAGAATACCCAGCTCACCCGTTTCGCCCGGCAGCGCGACGAATTTCGCCTCGCCCGAGAAGATCTGCTCTTCCGCGCTGACGACGTCTACTTTGATGGTTGCCATATCGACTCCTGTCAACGAGCGCGAACGCCGCAAGGCGCGTGCGCTCGTCCCATGCACGGCGGGTTGAGCGTATTGCGGTCGGCGCGGCCGGCCGGCGCACGAGCCATTGACGGTTCGTACAGCCGGCCGGCGCGCGCCAGCGTGCTACTCACTCAAGCCCTTACTGGATCTTCTTGGCCTTTTCGAAGGCTTCGTCGATCGTGCCGACCATGTAGAACGCCTGTTCCGGCAGGTGGTCGCACTCGCCGTCGACGATCATCTTGAAGCCGCGGATCGTTTCCTTCAGCGGCACGTACTTGCCCGGCGAGCCCGTGAACACTTCTGCGACGTGGAACGGCTGCGACAGGAAACGCTGGATCTTACGCGCACGCGCGACCGACAGCTTGTCTTCCGGCGACAGTTCGTCCATGCCCAGAATCGCGATGATGTCGCGCAGTTCCTTGTAGCGCTGCAGCGTTTGCTGAACGCGACGCGTGATCGTGTAGTGCTCTTCGCCGATCACGTTCGGGTCGATCTGGCGCGACGTCGAGTCGAGCGGGTCGACCGCCGGGTAGATACCCAGCGAAGCGATGTCACGCGACAGAACGACGGTTGCGTCCAAGTGACCGAAGGTGGTCGCCGGCGACGGGTCGGTCAAGTCGTCCGCAGGGACGTACACGGCCTGAACCGACGTAATCGAGCCCTTCTTGGTCGACGTGATGCGCTCTTGCAGCTTGCCCATTTCTTCAGCCAGCGTCGGCTGATAGCCCACTGCCGACGGCATACGGCCGAGCAGTGCCGACACTTCGGTACCGGCCAGCGTGAAACGGTAGATGTTGTCGACGAAGAACAGCACGTCGAGGCCTTCGTCACGGAAGTGCTCGGCCATCGTCAGACCGGTCAGCGCGACGCGCAGACGGTTGCCCGGCGGCTCGTTCATCTGGCCGTACACCAGCGCGACCTTGTCGAGAACGTTCGAGTCCTTCATTTCGTGGTAGAAGTCGTTCCCTTCACGGGTACGCTCGCCCACGCCCGCGAACACGGAGTAACCGCCGTGCTCCTTCGCGATGTTGTTGATGAGCTCCATCATGTTGACGGTCTTGCCCACGCCTGCACCACCGAACAGACCGACCTTGCCGCCCTTCGCGAACGGGCAGATCAGGTCGATGACCTTGATACCCGTTTCGAGCAGTTCGGTCGACGGCGACAGCTCGTCGAACGCCGGAGCCTTCTGGTGGATCGAACGCGTATGTTCGCTTTCGATCGGGCCGGCCTCGTCGATCGGACGGCCGAGGACGTCCATGATACGACCGAGGGTCGGCTTGCCGACCGGCACCGAAATCGGCTTGGCCGTGTTCTTCACGGTCAGGCCGCGGCGCAGGCCGTCGGATGCACCCAGACAGATGGTGCGGACCACGCCGTCGCCCAGCTGCTGCTGGACTTCGAGCGTCAGTTCCGAGCCATCGAGAATAAGCGCGTCGTAGATCTTCGGCATGCTGTCGCGCGGGAATTCCACGTCGATAACGGCGCCGATGCACTGTACGATCTTGCCTTCTACCAAAGCAGCAGTACTCATCGCTTTTCCTTTAAATACCTGATTCTTTACTCGCGCAAAGGCGCAGTTGTCGTCCGGGCGCGCGCTTAAACAGCAGCTGCGCCGCCGACGATCTCCGACAGTTCTTTCGTAATCGCGGCCTGGCGGCTCTTGTTGTACACGAGCTGCAGTTCGCTGATCACCGTCTTCGCGTTGTCGGACGCGGCCTTCATCGCGACCATGCGCGCCGATTGCTCGGACGCCATGTTTTCCGCGACGGCCTGGTACACCAGCGCCTCGACGTAACGCACGAGCAGTTCGTCGACAACTGCCTGCGCGTCCGGCTCGTAGATGTAGTCCCACGACGTGGCCGGCGTACCGTCATTGGCGTCGAAGTGGTCCGCCGACAGCGGCAGCAGCTGTTCGATCACGGCTTCCTGCTTCATCGTGTTGACGAAGCGCGTGTACGCGATATAAACGGCCGACAGCTTGCCTTCCGAGTACAGATCGAGCTGCGTCTTCACGGCGCCGATCAGCTTGTCCAGGTGCGGGGTGTCGCCGAGGTGTACGACCTGCGACATCACCTTCGCGCCGAAGCGGTTCAGGAACCCGAGGCCCTTGCTGCCGATTGCGGTAGCTTCGACCTTCTGGCCCCGCTCTTCGAGCTCCTTGAACTTCTGCACCGTCGCACGCAGCACGTTGGTGTTCAGACCGCCGCAAAGACCCTTGTCCGTCGTGACGAGGATGATGCCGGCCGTCTTCGCGCCGTCGTTCGCCACCATGAACGGGTGGCGGTACTCCGGGTTCGCACGGCTCATGTGCGCGGCGATGGCACGGACCTTGTCCGCGTACGGACGAGCGGCGCGCATGCGTTCCTGCGCGCGGCGCATCTTCGATGCGGCCACCATCTCCATCGCCTTCGTGATCTTGCGCGTGTTTTGCACGCTCTTGATCTTGCCGCGAATTTCCTTCATTCCAGCCATAGCTTGCTCCTTGACCGGAGCGGCGCGGGCGCCTCAGCACCCGCGCTGCCCCGTTGTGTCACTCGCGGATCAATAGGCACCCGACTTCTTGAAGGATTCGATCGCCGCGCGCAGCGCGCCTTCGTCGTCCTTCGAGAGGTCCTTGGTGTCTTCGATGCGCTTGATGAGGTCAGCGTGGCTGGTCTTCAGGTTGTCGCGCAGGCCCTTCTCGAACGACAGCACTTGCTTGACGTCGAGATCGTCGAGGTAGCCGTTGTTCGCGGCGTACAGCGACACGGCCAGTTCCCACACCTGCAGCGGCTGGTACTGCGGCTGCTTCAGCAGTTCCGTCACGCGGCGGCCGCGCTCGAGCTGCTTGCGGGTCGCTTCGTCGAGGTCCGATGCGAACTGCGCGAATGCGGCCAGTTCACGGTACTGCGCGAGGTCGGTACGGATACCGCCCGACAGCTTCTTCACGACCTTCGTCTGAGCGGCACCACCGACGCGCGACACCGACACGCCGGCGTTGATTGCCGGGCGGATGCCTGCGTTGAACAGGTCGGTTTCCAGGAAGATCTGGCCGTCGGTGATCGAGATCACGTTCGTCGGAACGAACGCGGTCACGTCGCCGGCTTGCGTTTCGATGACCGGCAGTGCCGTCAGCGAGCCGCTCTTGCCCTTCACTTCGCCGTTCGTGAACTTCTCGACGTACTCTTCCGACACGCGAGCCGCACGCTCGAGCAGACGCGAGTGCAGATAGAACACGTCGCCCGGGTACGCTTCACGGCCCGGCGGGCGGCGCAGCAGCAGCGAGATCTGACGGTATGCCCATGCCTGCTTGGTCAAGTCGTCATAGATGATCAGCGCGTCTTGACCGCGGTCGCGGAAGTATTCGCCCATCGTGCAGCCGGCGTACGGTGCCAGGTACTGCATCGCGGCCGAATCCGACGCCGAAGCGGCGACGACGATCGTGTATTCCATCGCGCCCGTTTCTTCGAGCTTGCGAACCACGTTCATGATCGACGAAGCCTTCTGGCCGATCGCGACGTAGATACAGATCAGGTCCTTGCCCTTCTGGTTGATGATCGCGTCGAGCGCCACCGCGGTCTTGCCGCACTGACGGTCGCCGATGATCAGCTCACGCTGGCCACGGCCGATCGGCACCATCGCGTCGATCGACTTGATGCCCGTCTGCACCGGCTGCGACACCGACTTACGCCAGATCACGCCCGGGGCGATCTTTTCGATCGCGTCGGTCAGCTTGGCGTTGACCGGGCCCTTGCCGTCGATCGGGTTGCCGAGCGCATCGACCACGCGGCCGACGAGTTCCGGACCAACCGGCACTTCCAGGATGCGGCCCGTCGTCTTGACGACGTCGCCTTCCGAGATGTGTTCGTATTCGCCGAGAATCACCGCGCCGACCGAGTCGCGCTCGAGGTTCAGCGCGAGGCCGAACGTGTTGCCCGGGAACTCGAGCATTTCGCCCTGCATCACGTCGGACAGGCCGTGGATGCGCACGATACCGTCGGTCACGGAGATCACGGTGCCCTGGTTGCGAACGTCTGCGCTCGCTTCAAGGCCCTGGATCCGGCTCTTGATCAGCTCGCTGATCTCAGAGGGATTGAGTTGCATTATTCGCTCCTGATAGTCAATTCTGTTGCGTGCCGGCGTGGCGCTCAGGCGGTCAACGCAGCCTGCATCGATGCGAGGCGCGCGCGAACCGAGGTGTCGAGCACTTCGTCGCCGACCGTCACGCGCACGCCGCCGATCAGCGACGAATCGACTTCGACCGTCGGTTTCAGCTTGCGCTTGAACTTGCGTTCGAGGCCCGAGACGAGACTGTCGAGCTCCGCGCCTTCCAGCGGGAACGCGCTCACGATCTCGGCGTCGGCTGCACCTTCACGTTCGTTCTTGAGCGCCTCGAACTGCTCGGCGATTTCCGGCAGCAGCGCGATGCGATGATTGTCGACCAGCATCTGCACGAAGTTCTTCGCTTCGGCGCCAGCCGCGAGCGGCGACTTCACCGCAACAAGCAGCAGCTCGGCTACTTGCTTGCGGGTCACCTTCGGGCTCGACGCGACCGACAGCACTTCCGGCAGATGCGCAACCTGGGCCAGCTCTTGCACGAGCGTGGACCAGGCGGCGATGTCACCGCCCTCGGCCACGCGGAACAGCGCTTCTGCGTAAGGGCGGGCGATGGTTGCAAGTTCGGCCATGATCAGAGCTCGGCTTTCAGTTGATTCAGCAGTTGGGCGTGGGCCGTTTGATCGACTTCGCGCTTCAGGATCTGCTCGGCGCCCTTCACGGCCAGCGCGGCAACTTCGCCACGCAGCGTTTCGCGCGCCTTCACGATTTGCTGTTCTGCTTCCGCTTTCGCCTGGGCGACGATGCGGGCGGCTTCAGCCTGGGCGTTGGCCTTGATTTCCTCGGCGACCGCCTGGGCACGCTTTTCGGCGTCGGCGATGCGCTGCTGGCCGTCGTTACGGGCCTGCGCGAGTTCCTGGTCCACGCGCTTGTGCGCTGCGTCGAGTTCCGCCTTGCCCTTTTCCGCGGCGGCGAGGCCGTCGGCGATCTTCTTCGAACGTTCGTCGAGGGCGTTGATCAACGGCGGCCACACGAATTTCATCGTGAACCACGCGAGGACCAGGAACACGACCATTTGCGCAAACAGAGTTGCGTTGAGATTCACGGTGTTTCCTTATCTGCTATTCCGGAAAAATGAAACGGTAAGGCGCTCATCGAGTTGCATTCGATCAGCGCCCCAAGTCTCCGTTCCGCCCTGCGCCGGCTCACGCCGTGCGCATATTTCCGAGGAACCTTAGCCTGCGAGCTTCGACAGGAGCGGGTTCGCGAACGCGAACAGCATTGCGACACCAACACCGATCAGGAATGCAGCGTCGATCAGGCCGGCCAGCAGGAACATCTTGGTTTGCAGCGGGTTGATGAGTTCCGGCTGACGTGCGCAGGCTTCGATGTACTTGCCACCCATCAGCGCGATACCGATACAGGCGCCGATTGCACCCAGGCCGATGATGATGCCGATACCGATGGCGGTCAGACCCTGGATGTTGGCGATGTAAGCTTGCATGATCACTCCTTTGAGAAAAGACTTGGAACTTAGATTTAAAAAACTAAAACGGAAACTCTTGTTTGCACGTCGCGCTTAGTGCTTGTCGTGCGCCTGGCCGAGATACACCAGCGTCAGCATCATGAAAATGAATGCCTGCAACAGAACAATCAGGATGTGGAAGATTGCCCAGACGCTGCCCGCGATCACGTGACCAACGAAGCCGAGGAACGTTGCGTCGCCACCGAAGCTCCACATGCTGCCGAGCAGGGCGATCAACAGGAACAACAGCTCACCTGCGTACATGTTGCCGAACAGCCGCATGCCGAGGGAGACGGTCTTCGCGACGTATTCGACGATGTTCAGCGCAAGGTTCGGGATCCACAGCAGCGGGTGGCCGCCGAACGGCGCCGACAGCAGCTCATGCACGAAACCGCCGGCGCCCTTGATCTTGATGCTGTAGTAGATCATCAGGACGAACACGCCGAGCGCGATGCCGAGCGTGCCGTTCAGGTCGGCCGTCGGGACGATGCGGTGGTGGGAAATCACGTCCGACAGACCGAGCAGGGCGATCACGCGGCCCGGCAGGTCGACCGGCAGGAAGTCGAGGGAGTTCATCAGCGCGACCCACACGAACACGGTGAGCGCGAGCGGAGCGATGAACGTGCGATTGCCATGGACGATGGCCTTCGATTGATCTTCGACCATCTCGACGAGCATTTCGATCGCGCACTGGAAACGGCCCGGCACGCCCGACGTCGCCTTGCGGGCGGCCAGACGCAACACGACGATCGTCACGATCCCGCACACGATCGACCAGAACAGCGTGTCGATGTTCCAGACGTGGATGTCGAAAATCGACGTCTGATGCGAGGTGGAAAAGTTCTGCAAGTGGTGCGCAATGTACTCGGACGGATCCGGACCGCGCGTGCCTTCGCTAGCTGCCATATCGTTAATGCCACCCAAATTGTCGAAAATCGTTTCCCCCGTTTCCGCAATACGCTATTGCGGGAACGGGCCGGTGCGGTTCCTGTCGAAAACCGCACGCTGCTTGTTGCTTACCGCCAGGCCAGCGCGATCCAGTACGTCTTCAGCACGACGAGGTAGGTGACGAGGAGCGCCGGCCAGTGCACGCCGGCATAGCCGTACGCCACTGCGGCGAACATTCCGATCGTCACGCCGAGCTTCAGGGCTTCGCCCATCACCCAGCTCATCACGGTGGCCGAGCCACCTGCCTTCAGTCGTGCCACGAACAACGCGCTTGGCACCCAGCCGATCGCCCCGCCCAGAAACGCGGATTGCGCAGCGGCGCCCGGCGACTTCGAAAACAGCCACCACGCCAGCGTTGCAACCAGGGACAAGACCACCTGCGCGATCACCACCTTGTAGGGAGTGACGCGCGGCGGCTTGCTCACGTTCGGACCGAACAACCTCTCGGCTTCCGTCCGCGTGAGCGGAACGATGTTGTCATCTTGCTGCTCGGCATCCCAGTCGCCGCCGTCGGATTCGCGCCGTTCGCCGGCCGCTGAAGCGGTGCGTTGCGCTCGGGGACCATCGTGCCTGTCGTTCGGCGCCTGACCCGCCATCGCAATCTTCCGCAAAATCCTTGAACCCGGCCCCAAGCTTTCTGAAAGCTTTCAGGGGTGCCTAGCTAACAAATCCGGGCGATTGTAAGCGATAGTTGCAAGTGATTCAAGGCTTTAGACGCGACAAAAAGCTTCGTAAAACGCCGCCTCATCATGTGAAAAACGCGCGAATCGACGACGTACGATGACAGTTGTAAGGTGGTTTTTTCGCGTCGCACATTTCGCGGGCGGAAATGCGCGTTTCAGCGGAAATCAACGGCCGGAAATGGGGGCTGTGACGCGGCGTCGCGGCGTCGCGGCGGGCTGATTGCAATGAAATTCCGCGAAGGCGGAACGAATGGAAACGCGGCGGCCGGTGCTGTGCGACAACCGCACCTCGCCGACGTGCGCCGCTTGGCAGCACGAAGAAATGCGATCAGCCGTGCAGATGAAGCGGCGAGCGGCGTTGCGTCGCCACAGTAGATCGACTGTGAATCGGCGCACTTATCAACAGGCGGGGTGTTTCGAAGGTCGCTGCTGCTGCCGCCCTGCCCGGCCACGCTTTTGCAGGCGGCCGACGTCGCCGCTACCGCTGGCCGCGGCGCTCAACCGTGGACGAGCAACCACGCGCCGAGTGCCGCGCTCGCCAGCGCGAACGGGATCGACACCGCGTGAAACGGCAGCCACATGCGCGGCTCCTTCGCGAGACGCACGGCGATCAGGTTCGCGAGCGAGCCGATCGCGAAACCGAAGCCGCCGACCGAGACGCCGAACGCGAGTGCGCGCCAGTCGTGCGTGAATTCCGACAGCAGGATCGCGGCCGGCACGTTGCTGATGCCCTGCGACAGCACCGCGCCCGCGGCGAACACGCGCAACGGCGTATCGAGATGGCTGCTCGCAATCGTGTCGTGTATGACCGGCAACGCGGCCGCGCTGCGCAACACGACGAACATCAGCACGAAGATCAACAGCAGCAGCCAGTCGATTTTCAGGACTGCGTCGCGCTTCGCCACCAGCAGCGCGAGCACGACGGCGATCAGGCCCGGCACCGGATGGTGCGCGTCGGCGAGCAGCACGAAGCCGCCGAACAGCACGGCCGCGAGCAATGCATGCATGCGTTGCACGGGCACCGCCTGCACGTCTCCCGACAAGTCGAGCGGTTTGGCGCGAAACGCGCACGCCGTGACCACGAGCAGCAACGCCATCAACGCGAGCGCGAGCGGCCCGAGCGCGACGACGAAGCCGCCGAACGACACGCCGCTCAATTGCCACAGAAACAGATTCTGGGGATTGCCGAGCGGCGTCGCGACGGACCCGGCGTTGACCGCCAGCGCGACGACGATCACCAGCCGTCGAAACGGCAGCGGCGTCAACGCACGCAGCGATACCATCAGCGGCACGACGACGAACAGCGCGACATCGTTGGTGAGCCACATCGCAAGCGCCGCCGCGAATATCACCAGCAGCATCGCGAGCCCGCGCTCGGAGTGCACGTGGTGCACGATGCGATGCGCGAGCCACATCAGACAACCGGACAGCTCGAGCGCCTTGGTCAGCATCAACAGGCCAGCGAGCGTGACCACCGTCTGCCAGTCGACCAGACCGGCCAGTATCGCGAACGGTTGCGGGCGCAACCATTCGAGAACGATCAGCGCAACGGCCAGTACCGTCAGTACGGGCTCCTGCAAAAGCCAGCCGAGCCACCGGCGCGGCGCCGGCGCGCCCGTGCTTTCGATCAATTGAACCTCGTCACTCTTCAGTTGCGACGTTACCGCGCAGCCGCGCGAGAATGCCCTCGAGCGCATCGAGGTTGCCGAAATCGATCAACACCTGCCCTCGGCCGCGGCGGCCGAGCTTGATCTTCACCGTGGACGCGAGCAGGTCGGACAACTCCTCCTCCAGCCGGCGCGTGTCGCGGCCGCCGTCGTCCTTCGCGCGCGCCTTCACGGCCGGCGCTTCCTTCGTCGTGTGTGCGACCAGCTTCTCGGTCTCGCGCACCGACATGCGCTTGTTGACGACCTGATGCGCGAGCGCGATCTGCGTTGCCGCATCGACGGCGAGCAGCGCACGCGCGTGACCCATGTCGAGATCGCCGGCCAGCAGCATCGTCTGCACCGGCGACGCGAGGTTCAGCAGCCGCAACAGGTTCGACACCGCGCTGCGCGAGCGGCCGACGGATTCGGCGGCCTGCTCGTGCGTGAAACCGAACTCGTCGAGCAGACGCTGGATGCCGTGTGCCTCTTCCAGCGGATTCAGATCCTCGCGCTGGATGTTCTCGATCAGCGCCATCGCCGCGGCGGCCTGATCGGATACGTCCTTCACCAGCACCGGCACTTCTTCGAGGCCGGCGAGGCGCGCAGCCCGAAAACGCCGCTCGCCCGCAATGATCTCGTATTTGTCAGACGAAACGGGCCGCACCAGGATCGGCTGCATCACGCCTTGCGCGCGAATGCTGGCGGCCAGCTCCTGGAGGTTGCCTTCGTCCATCCGCGTGCGCGGCTGATACTTGCCGGCCTGCAGCTTGCCGAGCGCAAGCGTGTTCGGAGCGCCTTCGATCTTCACCGCTTCGGTGATGTCCGCACTGCCGCCGAGCAACGCTTCGAGGCCACGTCCCAAGCCCTTCTTCTTTGGTACCGCGTTCATGTCTTTCTTCCTCGCTTCGCTCATGTCCGGCTCACGACACCTCGAACGCGCGCACGCGGTCGATCATCTCGGCACCGAATTGAAGATACGCCTGCGCACCGCGCGAGTTACGGTCGAATACGACGCCCGGCAACCCGTAGCTCGGCGCTTCCGCCAGACGCACGTTGCGCGGAATCACCGCGTCGAACACCTTGTCGCCGAAATGCGCTTTCAGTTGATCGGAAACCTGCTGCTGCAGCGTGATGCGCGGATCGAACATGACGCGCAGCAAGCCGATGATCTTCAGGTCGCGGTTCATGTTCGCGTGAACCTGCTTGATCGTGTTGACGAGATCGGACAAGCCCTCCAGCGCGAAGTACTCGCACTGCATCGGGATCACCACGCCGTGCGCCGCGCACAGTCCGTTCAGCGTCAGCAGCGACAGGGTCGGCGGGCAGTCGATCAGCACGAAATCGTAGTCGTCCGCGACGCGCTCGAGCGCGGCCTTCAGCCGGCGCTCGCGGTTGTCGATGCCGATCAGCTCGATCTCCGCGCCGGACAACTCACGGTTGGCCGGCAGCACGTCGTACGTGACGCCTTCCGGGCGCACACGTGCGTCCGACACCGGTACGCCGTCGATCAGCACTTCGTACACGGTCGACTCGCATGCGGCCTTGTCGATCCCGCTGCCCATCGTCGCGTTGCCCTGCGGGTCGAGATCGATCAGCAGCACGCGCTGCTCCTGCGCTGCAAGGCTTGCGGCGAGATTGACCGATGTCGTCGTCTTGCCGACGCCCCCCTTCTGGTTTGCAACGCAGAAGATCTTTGCCATCGTTGGGTGTTCCTCTTACCTTCAAACAAACGGCGCGCATCCGCGCGCCTTCAATTCGCTTCGTCGACGGCGACTTCGATCAGATGCCGTTCGGCATCGAGCATCGGGACGACCAATCGTATCGTCTGCTTCACGCGGCTGCCTTCCGGCAGTCGCGCAATTTCGTCGTCCGGGTGGACGCCCTTCATTGCCCAGATCGATCCGCCCGGTGCGACGAGATGACGAGCAAGTTTAACGAAGTCGGATAGATCCGCGAAGGCGCGGGATACGATCATGTCGAATTTTTCCGGCACTTCGAAGCCCGGCTGCAGCGATTCGACGCGCCCGGTGACGACGGACAGGTTCGTCAGCTTCAGTTCGGCGCGCATTTGCGTCTGGAATGCCGATTTCTTCTGCACGATATCGTTCAGCGTAACCTGCCAGCCCGGCTGGACGATCGCCAGCACGATGCCCGGCAGCCCGCCGCCGGAGCCCACATCAAGCACGCGCGCATCCGGGCGGCCGCGCAGATGCGGAACGATGGAAAGCGAATCGAGGATGTGCTGGATCAGCATCTGCCTTGGGTCGCGGATCGCCGTCAGGTTGTAGACCGCGTTCCATTTACCGAGCAGCGCCACATAGTCGAGCAACTGGTTGCGCTGAGCGTCCGTCAATACGATGTCCAGCGCGGCCGTGCCGTCGATCAACATCTGCTCAAGTACGTCCCGATTAACCGCCGGCGCGCGACGCGCCGTCATTGCTGCGTCGGGACGGTATCGCCCCCCTGCTCGGTCGTTTCTGCTGCGGCGCCGTTACGGCGGCCGAGGCCACGGCGCTTCAGGTGCACCATCAGCAGCGAGATCGCGGCCGGCGTCACACCCGAGATACGCGAGGCCTGGCCGATCGTTTCGGGGCGGAACTCGTTGAGCTTCTGACTCACCTCGAACGACAAACCGCGAACCTCACGGTAGTCGATACCATCCGGCAGGCGGGTATTCTCGTTCGCATCATTGCGCTCGATCTCGTTGGCCTGGCGCTCGATATAACCCTGATACTTGATACCGATCTCGACCTGCTCCTTGATCTGACCCAGCAGCACCGGCTCATCGGCCAGCGGCTCCACGGGGCCACATTCACCGCCCTTCAGCCCACATACGCCGTCGTAGCTGATACCAGGCCGCCGCAGCAGTTCGGCCAGGCTGTATTCGTGGTCGATCGGCTTGCCGAGCAGCGCGGTCGCCTCTTCCGGCGGCAGCGTCTTCGGCGTCACCCAAGTCGACTTCAAGCGTTCGGTTTCACGTGAAACAGCGTCGCGCTTCCGGCTGAACGCGTCCCAGCGCACGTCGTCGACGAGGCCCAGCTCGCGACCAATCTCGGTCAACCGCATATCCGCATTATCTTCACGCAGGCTCAGCCGGTATTCGGCGCGGCTCGTGAACATCCGGTAAGGCTCAGCCACGCCGCGCGTGACGAGGTCGTCGACCAGCACGCCAAGGTACGCCTGATCCCGACGCGGGCACCATGCGTCCTTTTCCTGCACGTAACGGCCGGCATTCAGGCCAGCGAGCAGGCCCTGCGCCGCCGCCTCTTCATAGCCGGTCGTACCGTTGATCTGGCCCGCAAAGAACAGCCCGTTGATCGCCTTCGTTTCCAGCGACGCCTTCAGCGCACGTGGGTCGAAATAGTCGTACTCGATCGCGTAGCCGGGGCGCAGGATGTGCGCGTTCTCGAGGCCGCGCATCGAGTGCACGAGTTCGAGTTGCACGTCGAACGGCAGGCTCGTCGAAATGCCGTTGGGATAGAACTCGTTGGTCGTCAGCCCTTCCGGTTCCAGGAAGATCTGGTGCGACTCCTTCGACGCAAACCTGTGAATCTTGTCCTCGATCGACGGGCAGTAACGCGGGCCGACGCCTTCGATCACGCCCGTATACATCGGCGATCGGTCGAGCCCACCGCGAATGATGTCGTGCGTGCGCTCGTTCGTATGCGTGACCCAGCATGGCAGCTGCTGCGGATGCTGCTCTGCGCGGCCGAGGAACGAGAACACCGGGATCGGATCGAGGTCGCCCGGCTGCTCGTCGAGCTTCGAAAAGTCGATCGAGCGGCCATCGATACGCGGGGGGGTGCCGGTCTTCAGGCGGCCCTGGGGCAGCTTCAATTCCTTCAGGCGGGCCGACAGCGAGACGGCTGCCGGATCGCCCGCACGGCCGCCGGTGTAGTTGTTCAAGCCGACATGGATCTTGCCGTCGAGGAACGTGCCCGCCGTCAGCACGACAGCGCGCGCCCGGAAACGGATGCCGATTTGCGTGACCGCACCGACCACCCGGTCGCCCTCGACCATCAAATCGTCGACGGCCTGCTGGAACAGCCACAAGTTCGGCTGATTCTCGAGCCGATGGCGGATCGCAGCCTTGTAAAGGATGCGGTCGGCCTGTGCACGCGTTGCGCGTACGGCCGGACCCTTCGACGAATTGAGGATCCGGAACTGAATACCGCTCTCGTCGGTCGCGGCGGCCATCGCACCGCCGAGCGCATCGACTTCCTTCACGAGATGGCCCTTGCCGATGCCGCCGATCGACGGATTGCAGCTCATCTGGCCGAGCGTTTCGATGTTATGGGTCAGCAGCAGCGTCTTCGCACCCATGCGGGCCGATGCCAACGCGGCCTCCGTGCCGGCGTGCCCGCCGCCGACGACGATGACGTCAAATTCTGTGGGAAAAAGCATGGTGGATTCCGTACGCAGGACAGCGCACGAACCTATCAGAGAAATGTATGGGCCGAATTATAGCGGGTTCGCTTTTACGCCGAAGACCGTCCGAATGGTAGGGTGCGTTCATTTGACGGTTTTTTCGACCGCTGTGGCGTGCAGTGATGCTCAAAGGAGCCATCGCGGCCGTTGGTCGGGCGGAAATACGTGAATTTCTGTGAAGCCTCGTTAGCTTGCGGTGGCGCTCACAGCACTTGCACTCGGCCCGCAACAAGTTATCCCCCTGTGCCGCCTGGCGCGTCGCCATAGCTCCGCCCTCAGTGGCGACGCAGAGTGACGCTTGCCGGTCACGCCACAGTATTTCTATAAGACCGGCAGACTCTTATCCCCACCCGCTTCCGTTCCCCGGTCCGCCCAACAAAAACGGCGTGTTTCACGTGAAACACGCCGTCCGTTTCCCGGTTCCGCCTCCACTGCCCAAGCAGGCGTCACGCCGATTTCTTGGCTAACCCGAGGTAAGTCTCGATCACCTGCGGATTCTGTGCCAACTCGGCCGCCGGGCCTTCCAGCGCAAACTCGCCAGTCTCGAGCACATAGCCGTAGTCCGAAATCTGCAGTGCAGCGCGCGCATTTTGCTCGATGAGCAACGTCGCGACGCCCGTACCGCGCAGCGCGCTGATGATGTGGAAAATCTCCTTCACGATCAGCGGCGCCAGCCCGAGGCTGGGCTCATCGAGCATGAGCAAGTCGGGCTTGCCCATCAGCGCGCGTCCGACCGCCAGCATCTGCCGCTCACCGCCCGACAACGTACCGGCAGCCTGCCTGCGTCGCTCCCTGAGCCGCGGAAACAGCGCGAAGACATGATCGAGCTGATCGAGAAAGTTCGCCTCGCCTGCCTGCTTGCGGCGGTAGGCGCCCAGCACGAGGTTATCCTCGACCGTCATCGTGCTGAACAGCTCGCGCTTTTCCGGCACGAGGCACATGCCATGCGCGACGCGTTGCTCGATCGGCAACGCGCCGACGTCGCGGCCGCGATACAAGACCTGGCCAGACGCATGCCCCGTCACCGGCAACGCGCCCATGATCGCGTTCAGCAGCGTCGACTTGCCTGCACCGTTCGGCCCGATCACGCTGACGATCTGGCCCGCGCCGACCTTGATCGCCGCGCCGTACAACGCCTCGACCTTGCCGTACCGCACGGCCAGCCCACGTACCTCGAGAATCGGCATCGTCGTGTCCGCCATCACTCCACCCCGCCCAGATACGCCTCGAGCACCGCCGGATCCTGCTGCACGTCCTGCGGCAGCCCTTCCGCGATCCTCGTGCCGAATTCCATCACGACCAGCCGGTCCGTCAGGTTCATCACGAAATCCATGTCATGTTCGACGAGCAACACGCTCATCCCCTCGCCCTTCAGGCGCCGCAACAGCTCGGCGAGCTGCTGCTTCTCCTGATAGCGCAACCCGGCGGCCGGCTCATCGAGCAGCAGCAGCGTCGGATCGCAGCACAGCGCGCGGGCGATTTCGAGTATCCGTTGCTGGCCCAGCGCGAGGCTGCCGGCTTCGTCGTACATGTGCTTTTCGAGCCCGACACGGCGAATCTGCTGCGCCGCCTCGGCCAGCAGCTGCGCTTCCTCGTGCGCATTGAGCCGCGCGATGCTGCGCCACACGCCGGTGTGACCGCGCAGGTGTGCGCCGATCGCGACGTTCTCGAGCACCGTCATCGTCGGAAGCAACTTCACGTGCTGGAAGGTCCGGCCGATCCCACGGCGCACGATCTGCCGCGACGTGAGCCCGTCGATCCGCTCGCCACGGAACGTGATCGCGCCGCCGGTCGGCTTGAGCACGCCCGTCACCAGATTGAACGTGGTCGACTTGCCGGCGCCGTTCGGGCCGATCAGCCCGATGATCTGCCCCGCTTTCACGTCGAAGCTCACGTCGTTCACGGCCACCAGCCCGCCGAATTGCTTGCGCGCGCGATCGACCACGAGCAGCGGCTCGCCCGCGACCGGCTTCGCCCGCTGCGGCAACGGATCGGCGTACTCGGGCGCATGGGCGCGCGGCCCGCGCGGAAACAGCTTCGCGACGAACGGCCATACGCCCTGGCGCGCGTACTGCAGCAGAACGACCATCAGCACGCCGAACACGATGATCTCGAAGTTGCCCTCCGAGCCGAGCAGCTTGGGCAGCAGCGTCTGCAGGTAGTCCTGCAGCACGGTGAGGATCGCGGCGCCGAGCACCGCGCCCCACACGTGCGACACCCCGCCGACCACGGCCATGAACAGGAATTCGATCCCGTGGTTCAGGCCGAACGGCGTCGGGTTCACCGCACGCTGAAGATGCGCGTAAAGAAAGCCCGATACCGCAGCGAGCACCGCCGCATAGACGAAGATCACCACGCGCATCCAGGCGGTGTTCACGCCCATCGCCTCGGCCATCACGCCGCCGCCGCGCAGCGCGCGAATCGCGCGGCCCGGCCGGCTATTGAGCAGGTTCTGCACCGACACGATCGCGGCGAGCACGACGGCCCAGATCACGAAGTACAGGCTGCGGCCGCTTTCGAGTGCGACGCCGAACAGGTTCAGCGCCGGAATCCCGCTGATCCCGTCGTACTTGCCGAGCAGTTCGAGGTTGCCGAACAGGTAGAACAGCGCGAGGCCCCATGCGATCGTACCGAGCGGCAGGAAGTGCCCGGACAGCCGCATCGTGACCGCGCCGAGCAGCAGCGCGACCAGCGCCGTCAGCACGACGCCGACGACCAGCGCGAGCCACGGCGACACGCCGTAGCGCGTGGTCAGAAGCGCGGTTGCATACGCGCCGATGCCGACGAACGCGGCCTGGCCGAAGCTCGTCATCCCGCCGACGCCGGTCAGCAGCACGAGGCCGATCGCGACGATCGCGTAGAGGCCGATGTAGTTGAGCAGCGTGATCCAGTATTCGGGCACCTGCAGCGCGCCGGGCAGCACCGGCAGCGCGAACAGCACCACGAGAAACACCCAGAAGGCCTTGTTGCGTACCATCGTCGTCATCGCGTCACTCCTCTTCATCTTCCGCATGCGGCGTCGCGAAACTGCGCCACAGCAGCACCGGGATGATCAGCGTGAACACGATCACTTCCTTGTACGCGCTCGCCCAGAACGACGAATACGACTCGAGCACGCCGACGAGCAGCGAGCCGGCCGCCGCGAGCGGATAACTGACGAGACCGCCGATGATCGCGCCGACGAAACCCTTCAGCCCGATCAGGAAGCCGGAGTCGTAGTAGACGGTCGTCAGCGGGCCGACCAGAATGCCGGACAGCACGCCGAGCCCAGCTGCCAGCGTGAACGCCAGCCGCCCGGCCTCGGTCGTGCCGATGCCGACGAGCCGCGCGCCGAGCCGGTTCACCGACGTCGCGCGCAGCGCCTTGCCGGCGATCGTGCGGCCGAAGTACACGTAGAGCGCGCCGATCAGCACCAGCGCGGTCGCGACCACGACGATGCTCTGCACCGACACCGTCATGCCGCCCAGGGCGAGTGACGCATCGGTGAATCCGTTGGTGCGCGAGCCTTCCGCGCCGAACATGACGAGCCCCAGCCCGACCATCGCGAAATGGACGGCAACCGACACGATCAGCAGCAGCAGCGTCGTGCCTTCGGCGATCGGCTGATACACGAGCCGATAGACGAACGGCCCCATCGGCACGACGATCGCCAGCGTCAGCGCGATCTGCGCGAGCATCGGCAGCGGCTGCGCGGCGAAGTTGCGCGTGAGCGCGAACATGGCGAGCGGCAGCAGCACGTAGCGGCTGCCGAGCGTCGCGAGCGTCCGGCCGAGCTGATGACGGCGTTCGCGATGGCGGATCAGGCCGCCCGCTTCGAGCAGAAAGCACGCGATGCCCATCACCAACAGGAGCCAGCAGGTGGCCGGAAATTTCTGCGCCTGCAGCGCCGCGAGCGTCAGCGCACCGTAGGCGACGAATTCGCCCTGGGGAATGAAGATCACTCGCGTGACGGAAAACACCAGCACGAGCGCCAGCGACAGCAATGCATAAATGGCGCCGGTCGTGATGCCGTCTTGCGCGAGGATCGCCGCAATCGAGAGATCCATACGTTTCGTGTATCGAGAATGCTGCGAAGAATCGGTGACGGGACAACGCCCCGCAAGCGGAAACGGCATGGCGGGAACGCGGCGCGCCGTTCCGCGGTGTTCCGGAAAACATGCAGCGGGCCCGGTGCCGTTCCCACCGGGCCCGCCAGTTTCACGTGATGCTTACTCGGCCTGCAGCTTCCACTTGCCGTCGACGATCTGCACCATCACACGCGCACGCGTGTCGAAGCCGTTGTGATCGGTCGGCGTCATGTTGATCACGCCGTGCGACACCGGCAGATCCTTCACGCTCTCGAGCGACGCGCGCAGCGCCTCGCGGAACGCTTCGGTGCCCGGCTGCCCCTTCTTCAGCGCCTCCGGAATCGCGCGCTGCAGCAGCAGCCCTGCGTCCCATGCGTGGCCGCCGAAGGTCGACAGCGAACCCGCGCCGTAGGCCTTCTCGTACGCCGCCTTGTAGCCGAGGGCCGGCTTCTTCACCGGGTTCGAGTCGGGCAGCTGGTCGGTCACGAGCACGGGGCCGGCCGGCAGGATCTCGCCTTCGCAATCCTTGCCGCACACGCGCAGGAAGTCGTTGTTCGCGACGCCATGCGTCTGGTACACCTTGCCCTTGTAGCCGCGCTCCTTCAGCGTCTTGGCCGGCAGCGCGGCCGGCGTGCCGGAGCCGGCGATCAGCACCGCGTCCGGCGTCGAGCCCATCAGCTTCAGCACCTGCCCCATCACCGACGCATCGGTGCGGTTGTAGCGCTCGTTCGACACGACCTTCAGCCCGTTCTTCGCCGCGGCGGCGTTGAAGGTGTTGTACCAGCTGTCGCCGTATGCATCGGCGAAGCCGATGAAGCCGACGGTCTTCACGCCGTGCTTCGCCATGTAGTCGGCGATCGCGTCGGCCATCAGCTGATCGTTCTGCGGCACCTTGAACATCCATGCGCGCTTCGCATCCATCGGCGCGATGATCTGTGCGCTCGCGGCCAGCGAGATCGTCGGCGTCTTGCCCTGCGACACCGGATCGAGCATCGCGAGCGAGTTCGGCGTGACGGACGAACCGATGATCGCGTCGACGTGATCCTCGTCGATCAGCTTGCGCACGTTCTGCACGGCGCGGCTCGTGTCGGACGCGTCGTCGAGCACGATGTACTGGACGCTCTTGCCCCCGATCTCCTTCGGCAGCAGCGCGATCGTGTTCTTTTCCGGGATCCCGAGCGATGCGGCCGGCCCGGTGGCCGACAGCGTCACGCCGATCTTCACCTGGGCGGACGCCGTCGCCGCCACGCACACGAGGCCAGCCGCAAGCAGAGCCTCCATCCATCGATTCATTTTCATTTACGTTGTCTCCAAACGCTGCTCGAAAAATCCGCGGGTCGCTCTGGCGGCTCCCGGTCCTCAAACAATTTAATAATTTAACTATCCCGCTGTGCCGCGCCTACGCTCGTTTTCCCGCGAGGCATCGTCGCGCACAGCAGAACGGCCATTCGACCGCAACGATGCGCGACGGCGATGTCGTCGAAATGAAGCAAGCGAAAAACAGAAGCGGCGAAGCGGCCGCGATGCACGCGCAACGACGGCGGCAACGCGCCCGGTGCGGCGCCGTCGCCAGGGGCGAACAAAGGCCGCAATCGGCCGCTCATGCGACGGTGAACGAGGCATCGGATCTGGCGAGCACCGCGCCAACCTGCGCGTTGCCGGCGCTTCCCGCGGCAACGGACGTCGCACTCGCCCGGCGGCGCCCGCAAGCCGCAAGAAGCCCGCGCCGCCCTGCTCCCGAACGGCCGCCCTCGACCGTACGCGATACCGCGATCCAACGTCCTGCGCGTCTCATCCAACCGTACTCCCTGTTCTGCGTTGCGCTCGTAGGAGAACTGCCGACCGATTTTCCCGACCGCTCGGTCGGCGAAAGCCGAGTGTAACGGACGCCTTTCATGCACGCTAACCGGGTAAGCCCGAACCGCGCGCAGGCGCGCGCGTGCCGTCGACGGCTCGACAGGACGATCGAAGAAAAATACGGGGCGGGATGAACGGTGCGATGCGAACGCGCGAAATGGCGCGCATTGAGGGCGATGCGCGCCATGCACCATCGATGCAAATTCGCGCACGCAAATGAAAAAGCGCTGTTGGATTCCGTCCAACAGCGCTTTGGGGTCCGGGCACTTTGTGCCTCGATTGTCTCCTCGTTCTCCACCTGCAAATTCGTTTCGCGGTGCATCAGAACTGAAACGAAGATTAAAGGACCTTTCACCCTGCGACAACTTAGCATTTACCCCTATGGTGCATCGCCGCACGAAAATGGGGCAGCAATCTGGCCGTGCGGCGCGGCCCGGGCGAGCGCAAAACGCCTCTGCGCAAGGCGCCGGATGGTGCTTCGCATCAACGCCGCCGCGCACCGAATGCAACGCGATCAGGACGGCCGCAGCGTCTTCACGCGCGCGACCATCTCGCCGACGATGCCGCGCCGGAACGCAAGCACGCATGCGATGAAGATCAGCCCGGTGACGATCGTCGCCGATTCGCCCAGCGAGTGGAACCAGCCGACGCCCGTGAGCGATGCGAGCCACTCGCCGATGTCGCCGAGCCGGTCTTCGAGCGCGACGATCAGCGCCGCGCCGAGCAGCGGCCCGAACAGCGTGCCCATCCCGCCGACGAGCGTCATCAGCACGACGAGGCCCGACATCGTCCAGTAAGCGTCGGACAGCGTCTCGAAGCCGAGCACCAGCACCTTCAACGCGCCGGCCAGCCCGGCGAGCCCGGCCGACAGGATGAACGCGAGCAGCTTGAAGCGGTCGGTGTCGTAGCCGAGCGAGATCGCGCGCGGCTCGTTCTCCTTGATCGCGACGAGCACCTGGCCGAACGGCGAATGCACGACCCGCACGATGAACGCACACGCGGCGACGATCACCGCGAGCACGACGTAGTACAGCGTGACGTCGTTCGACAGGTCGAGCACGCCGAACAGGTGGCCGCGCGGCACGCCCTGCAGCCCGTCCTCGCCGTGCGTGAACGGCGCCTGCAGGTAGATGAAGTAGACCATCTGCGCGAACGCGAGCGTGATCATCGCGAAATAGATGCCCTGCCGCCGGATTGCGAACAGGCCGACGACGAGCCCCAGCAGCGTGGCCGCCACCGTGCCGGCGAGCACGCCGAGCTCCGGCGTGAAGCCGAGCGTCTGGATCGTGTAGCCGGTCGCGTAGCCGGCGCTCGCGAGGAACATCGCATGGCCGAACGACAGCAGCCCCGTATAGCCGATCAGCAGGTTGAACGCGGCCGCGAACAGCGCGAACGTGAGCACCTTCATCACGAACACCGGATACGCGCCGATGAACGGCGCCGCCAGCAGCGCGGCGAGCAACGCGCCGTAGAGCACTTTTCTCTGCATCATTTTTCCTTGCCGAACAGGCCCGCCGGACGGAACAGCAGCACGATCGCCATGATCACGAACACGACGGTGGCCGACGCTTCCGGATAGAACACGCGCGTGAAGCCCTCGATCACGCCGAGCAGCAGCCCGGTGACGATCGAACCGAGTATCGAGCCCATCCCGCCGATCACGACCACCGCGAACACGGTGATGATCATCGGCTGGCCCATCAGCGGCGACACCTGGATCACCGGCGCCGCGAGCACGCCCGCGAACGCCGCGAGCGCGACGCCGAAGCCGTAGGTGAGCGTGATCATCATCGGCACGTTCACGCCGAACGCCTCGACGAGCTTCGGGTTCTCGGTGCCGGCGCGCAGATATGCGCCCAGACGCGTCTTCTCGATCACGAACCAGGTCGCGAGACACACCGCGAGCGATGCGACGACTACCCACGCGCGGTAGTTCGGCAGGAACATGAAGCCGAGATTGGTCGCGCCCGACAGTTGCGCGGGCACGTCGTACGGCTGGCCCGACGAACCGTAGATCGAGCGGAACACGCCTTCGACCACCAGCGTGAGGCCGAACGTGAGCAGCAGCCCGTACAGGTGATCGAGCTTGTACAGCCAGCGCAGCATCGAGCGCTCGATCGCAATCCCGAACGCGCCGACGATCAACGGCGCGAGCACGAGCATCGCCCAGTACGGCAGGCCGAAGTACGACAGCCCCATCCACGCGAGCATGGCGCCCAGCATGAACAGCGCGCCGTGCGCGAAGTTGATCACGTTGAGCAGCCCGAAGATCACCGCGAGCCCGAGGCTCAGGATCGCGTAGAACGAGCCGTTGACGAGGCCGAGCAGCAACTGGCTCAGCATCGCCGGCAACGGAATGCCAAAGATTTCCATCGACTTAGCCGTCAGTATGAGTTTGGTTGCGCGTGCAACCTTCAGGCCGGCGCGCATGCGCGGCCCGGCGGCCACGTCGCCCGGGCCGCCGGAACCGCCGCAGCGCCGCTACGCCGCGCCTACTTCCACAGCGCGCAGCGCGATTCCTGCTTGGTGCCGAACGCCTGGTCGCCCGGGATCGTCGCGAGCACCTTGTAGTAATCCCACGGCTCCTTCGACTCGGACGGCTTCTTCACTTCCATCAGGTACATGTCGTGGATCATGCTGCCGTCCTGACGGATGTAGCCCTTCGCGTAGAAGTCGCTGATCTTGAGCTTCTTCAGCTCGGCCATCACCTTGTCGGAGTCGGTCGTGCCGGCCGCCTGCACGGCCTTCAGGTAGGTCGTCACCGACGAGTAGTCGGCCGCCTGCAGGCTCGACGGCATCTTCTTCATCTTGCCGAAGTAGCGCTGCGCCCACTGGCGCGACGCGGCGTCGCGGTTCCAGTACCAGCTGTCGGTCAGCACGAGACCCTGCGTCGTCTCGAGGCCGAGGCTGTGCACGTCGTCGATGAACATCAGCAGCGCGGCGATCTTCATCGTCTTGGTGATGCCGAATTCCTTCGCGGCCTTGATCGAGTTGATCGTGTCGCCGCCCGCGTTCGCGAGGCCGAGGATCTGCGCCTTCGACGACTGCGCCTGCAGCAGGAACGACGAGAAGTCCGACGCCGACAGCGGGTGCCGCACCGCGCCGAGCACCTGGCCGCCGTTCGCCTTCACGACGTCCGACGTGTTCTTCTCGAGCGCCTTGCCGAACGCATAGTCGGCGGTCAGGAAGAACCAGCTCTTGCCGCCTTGCTTGACCACGGCCGAACCGGTGCCCTTCGCGAGCGCCATCGTGTCGTATGCGTAGTGGACCGTGTACGGCGTGCACTGCTCGTTGGTCAGCGTGTCGGCGCCCGCGCCGATGTTGATGTAGACCTTCTTCTTCTCGGCCGCGACCTGGTTCATCGACAACGCGGTCGCGGAGTTCGTGCCGCCGACCAGCAGGTCGAGCCCGCCGCGATCCATCCATTCGCGCGCCTTCGACGCGGCGATGTCGGCCTTGTTCTGGTGATCCGCGTAGACGACCTCGATCGGCTTGCCGAGCACCTTGCCGCCGAAGTCGGCGACTGCCATGCGGATCGCCTCGAGGCCGCCCTGCCCGTCGATGTCCGCGTAAAGCCCCGACATGTCCGTGATGAAGCCGATCTTCACGCTGTCGGCGGCATGTGCCGCGCCGACGCTGAATGCTGCGGTCGCGACCGCGAGACACGCGTGTGCGAGGGTCTTCATTTTCATTGACGTCTCCTGTTGTTCTGATGCGTTGTGGTTGTTCGTGCGCCGCCACGGCCAGCGGCAAGTGAAACGGGGCGGCGTCACACCCCCAGCAGGTCGTGAAGGATCGGCATCTTTCCTTCCAGTTCGGACGAGCGGAAATGCTCGACGATGCGGCCATGCTCCATCACGTAGAAGCGGTCGGCGAGCGGTGCGGCGAAGCGGAAGTTCTGTTCGACCATCACGACCGTATAGCCGCGCGCCTTCAGCGCGACGATCATGCGCGCGAGCGCCTGCACGATCACCGGCGCGAGGCCTTCCGAGATTTCGTCGAGCAGCAGCAGGTTCGCGCCGGTGCGCAGGATCCGCGCGACCGCGAGCATCTGCTGCTCGCCGCCCGACAGCCGGGTGCCCTGGCTCTGCCGGCGCGACGCGAGATTCGGGAACATCGCGTAGATCTCGTCGAGCGACATCGCGTGCTCGCGCGGGCCGATCGGCGGCGGCAGCATCAGGTTCTCCTCGCACGACAGGCTCGCGAAGATGCCGCGCTCCTCCGGGCAATAGCCGACACCGAAATGCGCGATGCGGTGCGTCGCCAGGCCGATCGTCTCGTTGCCGGCCACCTTGATCGAGCCGCTGCGGCGCCCGGTGAGCCCCATGATCGCGCGCAGCGTCGTGGTGCGCCCCGCGCCGTTGCGGCCGAGCAGCGTGACGACCTCGCCGCGATGCACGGTCAGATCGACGCCGTGAAGAATGTGGGATTCCCCGTACCAGGCTTCGAGGCCCGAGATTTCCAGCGCGGGCGCGCCGCTTTCGACGCCGCTCAATTCGCGTTCCTCCCGTTCGCTGTGCTTCATGCGTGCGCCCCTGCGAGCGCCGCGTCGGCGCTGCCCATGTAGGCCTCGATCACCAGCGGATTCTTCGACACTTCGGCATACGAGCCTTCGGCAAGCACCTCGCCGCGCTGCAGCACGGTGATCGTGTCGGAGATGCCGGCGATCACGTTCATGTTGTGCTCGACCATCAGGATCGTGCGGCCCGCTGCGACTTTCTTGATGAGCGCGGTCACGCGATCGACGTCCTCGTGGCCCATCCCCTGCGTGGGCTCGTCGAGCAACATCAGTTCGGGCTCCATCGCGAGCGTCGTGGCGATTTCGAGCGCGCGCTTGCGGCCGTATGCAAGCTCGACGGTCGGCACGTGCGCGAAATCGCTGAGGCCGACCTGCGTGAGCAGGTCCATCGCGCGATCGTCGAGGCGCCGCAGCGTGCGCTCGCTGCGCCAGAAATGGAATTCGGTGCCGAGGGCGCGCTGCAGCCCGATGCGCACGTTCTGCAGCGCGCTCAGGTGCGGGAATACCGCAGAGATCTGGAACGAACGGATGATGCCGCGGCGCGCGACCTGCGCGGGCCGCTCGCCGGTGATGTCGATACCGTTGAAGACGATCTGGCCGGCCGTGGGTGTCAGGAACTTGGTCAGCAGGTTGAAGCAGGTGGTCTTGCCCGCGCCGTTCGGTCCGATCAACGCGTGGATCGCGCCTCGGCGCACGCGCAGGTTGACGCCATTGACGGCAGTGAAGCCCCTGAATTCCTTCGTCAGTCCGCGTGTTTCGAGAATCGTGTCGCCGAGAATCATGTTCCCTTCCGTACGAAGTCGGGCGAAGCACCGGGGAGCGTCGCACTGGCGATCGCGATCGGCGCCGCAGATCGGCGGGCCGCCCCCGGGCGCCGTATTACACGTCGAGGGTGGTCTCCCCGCACCGACGCGTATGCACACTGCGGGACATTGTCGCCTCGTTGGTGCAGTGCAATCATCGGGATTTGCACTTATAGGGCTGGCCGCCATATCGCATGCGGTGAAGCGCGAAGGTTCGACACGTGCGCGCTGCGCACGGCGCGTGCCTGTGAAAACAGCGCGCGTCAGGTCATCGCGACCACGCGCCGATCGTGACCCATGCGCGGGTTCAACGTGATCGTTCGCACGCGCGCGCTTCCAACCGCCGCATATGCGAACCCGTTTCGCCGCATAGCTCGAAGGTCGCCGCAGACACGCGGCCGCCGCGCGTGTGGCGCCGATATCACGCCGATATCACGCCGGCGTCATCGCCGCTTCCGTGCGCACCTGCGTCGCGTCGCGCGCCGTGCGGCGATCCTCGCGGATCATGTCGCTCGCGCGCTCGGCGATCATCAACGTCGGCGAATTCGTGTTCCCCGACGTGATGAACGGCATCACCGACGCATCGACGATCCGCAGCCCCGCGATCCCGCGCACGCGCAGCCGGCTGTCGACGACCGCGCGTTCGTCGTCGGCGCGCCCCATCCGGCAGGTGCCGACCGGATGGAAAATCGTCGTGCCGATCGCGCCCGCCGCTTCGACGAGCTCGGCCTCGGTCTGATAGCGCGTGCCCGGCAGAATCTCCTGCGGGCGATAACGTGCGAGCGCCGGCGCAGACGCGATGCGGCGCGTGAGCCGCAGCGCATTGGCGGCGACGTGACGATCGTGATCGGTCGACAGATAGTTCGGCGCGATCGACGGCGCGACGCCCGGATCGGCGCTCGCGATATGCACGCTGCCGCGCGAGCTCGGCCGCAGCTGGCAGACCGACGCGGTGAATGCGTTGAAGCGGTGCAGCGGCTCGCCGAAGCGCTCGAGCGACAGCGGCTGCACGTGATATTCGAGATCGGGACGCGTGAGCGCCGGGTCGTCCGGATCGGATTTCGCGAACGCGCCGAGCTGCGACGGCGCCATCGACATCGGCCCGCGCTGCAGCAGCGCGTATTCGGCGCCGATCATCAGCTTGCCCCACCAGTTCGCCGAGCGCGTATTCAACGTGCGCACGCCGTCGACGCGAAACGCCATCCGCAGCTGCAGGTGGTCCTGCAGGTTTTCGCCGACCGCGGGCAGATCGTGCACGACGTCGATGCCGAGCGCCTGCAGCCGCGCGCCCGCGCCGATGCCCGACAGTTCGAGCAGCTGCGGCGAATTCACCGCGCCGGACGTCAGCAGCACTTCGATGCGCGCGTGCGCGACGTAGTCGACGCCGCCGCCGTGGTATTCGACGCCGACCGCGCGCCGGCCGTCGAACACCACGCGCTGCGCGTGCGCGCCGGTGATCACGGTCAGGTTCGGGCGCGCCATCGCGGGCCTCAGGAACGCCTTCGACGTATTCCAGCGCACGCCGCGCTTCTGGTTCACTTCGAAATAGCCGACGCCGGTGTTGTCGCCGCGGTTGAAATCGTCGGTGGCCGGGATGCCCGTCTGCTGCGCGGCCTGCGCGAACGATTCGAGAATCTCCCAGCGCAGCCGCTGCTTCTCGACGCGCCAGTAGCCGCCCGCGCCGTGCGCGTCGCTCGCGCCGGCGTGATGGTCCTCGCTGCGCTTGAAGATCGGCAGCACGCTGTCCCACGACCAGCCGGCGTCGCCGGTTTCCTGCGCCCAGCCGTCGTAATCCTCGCGCTGGCCGCGCATGTAGATCATTCCGTTGATCGACGAGCAGCCGCCGAGCACGCGGCCGCGCGGATACGACAGCGCGCGGCCGTTGAGCGCCGCCTCGGGCTGCGTCTTGTACAGCCAGTCGGTGCGCGGATTGCCGATGCAGTACAGATAGCCGACCGGGATATGAATCCAGTGGTAATCGTCCTTGCCGCCCGCTTCGAGCAGCAGCACGCGGATGTCGGGATCTTCGGTCAGGCGGTTCGCGAGCACGCAGCCGGCCGTGCCCGCGCCGACGATCACGTAATCGAATTCGCCCTCGAGCGTGCGTTGAGTGGTCACGACGTGTCTCCTGAGTTGTTGTGCGCCGCGCGGGGCGTGCCGCGCGCCTTTTTCAGCATAGTGCGCCGCGGAGCGACGCGATCGTTGCAGCGTACTCCGGCCGCGCGCTGCCGATCCAATGAGTTATGCTGAACTGCGTTATAAGCCGCACTCATATCACGACGATGGATCTCACTCTGCTGCGCGCGTTCGCGACGGTCGCCCGTGAAGGCAATCTCACGCGCGCCGCCGTGCAGCTGCACCTGACGCAGCCGGCCGTCAGCCTGCAGATCAAGCATCTGCAGGAAGCGCTCGGCGTCGTGCTGTTCACGCGCACGTCGCGCGGGCTCGCGCTCACCCGCGACGGACAGACGCTGCTGCCGCACGCGGAGCGCGCGCTCGCCGCGGCCGTCGACGTCGAGCGCGCCGCCGCCGCGCTGCGGCACGAGGTGCGCGGCCGGCTGCGGATCGGCACGATCCTCGATCCGGGTTTCCTGCGGCTCGGCGGCTTCCTGCGCGCACTGGTCGAAACGCATCCGCAGATCGAAACGGCGCTGCGGCACGGGATGTCGGGCTGGGTGCTCGAACAGGTGCGCGGCGCGGCGCTCGACGTCGGCTACTACATCGGCCGGCCGGGCGAAGACGATCCGCGCGACGACGCCCTGTTCCACACGGTCACGCTGACCCATTTCGAGTACCGCGTGCTGGCGCCGGCCGGCTGGAAGGAGCGCGTGCAGCGCGCGCACGACTGGCGCGCGCTGGCCGCGCTGCCGTGGATCTGGACGCCACCGGCGTCCGCCCATCATCGGCTGCTGACGCGGCGGTTCGCGGCCGCGGGCGCACAACCGGTGAAGGTCGCCGAGGTCGATCAGGAGCAATCGATGCTCGATCTCGTGAAATCGGGGATCGGTTTGACGCTCGCGCGCGATTCGACCGCTCTGGCCGAAGCGCACGCGCACGCATTGACGATCGTCGAACAGGTGACGGTGCCGACCGAGCTCACGTTCGTGACGCTCGCCGAGCGCCGCGACGAACCGGCCATCGCCGCCGCGCTGCGGTTGATCGACGCGCAGTGGGCGAGATGAGGCCACCGCGCGTCATGCCACCGTCGCAGGCTTTTTGCTAGATTGTGCGTTCGCACACCGCGAGACCCCTGACCGAAGGAGATCCGCATGGCCCGCAACATCGAGATCAAAGCCCGCGCCCGCGAATTCGACCGGCTGCGCGAACAGGCGGCGACGCTCGCGACCGAAGCGCCGCTGTTCTACCGTCAGCAGGACTTCTTCTACGACGTGCCGCGCGGCCGGCTGAAGCTGCGCCGCTTCGAGGACGGCACGCCGGCCGAACTGATCTTCTACCAGCGCGACGACCGTGACGGCCCGAAGGCGTCGTACTACACGCGCAGCCCGGTGACGAACCCCGACGCGATGCATGCGCTGCTCGCGACCGCGCTGACCACGCGCGGCATCGTGACCAAGGAACGGCACGTCTATCTGGCGGGCCGCACGCGTATTCACCTCGATCGCGTCGACGGCCTCGGGGACTTCATCGAACTCGAAGTGGTGCTCGCCCCCGACGACGACGAAGCCGACGGTGAAGCCGAAGCGCATCGCGTGTTCGCGCAGCTGGGCGTCGCGCAGGAGGACCTCGTCGCGGTCGCATACGTCGATCTGCTGAACGCCGACGCCCAATCGGAAGCCGCATAAGCGGCGACAATAATGGCGGCATGACCGCCGCCGGCGCGTCATGTGGCGGCGGCACCGCCATCACCGCCCTGCCGGTCGATCACGCCGCGCCGGGCGCCAGATGCGCGAGCGGCAGCGCGCCGTTGCGCTTGAACGTGGTCAGCACGATGTTCGAGCGCACGCTGTCGACGCCCGGCACGCGCATCAGCTTCTTCATCACGAACTGCGACAGCGCGTTCAGATCGGGGGCGACGATCCGCAGCAGATAGTCGGCGTCGCCGACCACCGCATGACACTCGAGCACCTCGGGCAGCACGTCGATCTGCTGCTGAAACTGCTCGATGATCGAATCGCCGTGATGCTTGAGCTTCAGGCTCGTGAACGCGGTGACGCCCAGGCCGAGCTTTTCCGGCCGCAACATCACGCGATAGCCTTCGATCACGCCGGCCGCCTCGAGCCGCTGCAGCCGCCGGCCGATCTGTGACGGCGACAGCGGCACCTCCTCGCCGAGCTGCTGATGCGTGGCACGGCCGAAGCGCTGCAGCACATCGAGAAGCGCGAGATCGAAGTGGTCGAGTTCCAGCATGAATGCCCTCCGCACAAAACGATGAAATGATGCGGGATTATCGCATCGGATGGAGAATCGACGCCATCTTTGCGCCCATCACGCGCGCGCCCCGCTCTACACTCGCATGGTCATTCACCCAAGCATGCAGAGCGTCACCATGTCCACCGTCGTCACCGCGAAACTGCAGGAGCAGTTCGACGCGGGCCTCGAAACCCGTGCCGATTTCACCATCGACCAGCCGCTCGAACGCTACGGCCAGGTCGATCACGCGGTATGGCAGCAGCTGTATGCGCGCCAGGCGGCGCTGCTGCGCGGGCGCGCATGCGACGCGTTCATCGGCGGGCTCGGGAAGATCCGCTTGCCGGCCGACCGCGTGCCGTCGTTCGCTGACGTGAACCGCCAGCTGAAGCCGGCCACCGGCTGGGAGATCGTCGCGGTGCCGGGCTTGGTGCCCGATCGCGTGTTCTTCGAGCATCTCGCGCACCGGCGCTTTCCGGTCACCTGGTGGATGCGCCGCCCCGACCAGCTCGACTATCTGCAGGAGCCCGACTGCTTCCACGACCTGTTCGGCCACGTGCCGCTGCTGATCGAGCCGGTGTTCGCCGACTACATGCAGGCCTACGGGCGTACCGCGCTCGCGGTCGCGGACGACGACGCGGCGCTCGCACGGCTCGCGCGTCTCTATTGGTATACGGTGGAGTTCGGGCTGATCCGCGATCCGCGCGGCACCAACGGGCTGTCGATCTACGGCGCGGGAATCGTGTCGAGCAAGGGCGAGAGCCTCTACAGCGTCGAGAGCGCGGCGCCGAACCGGCTCGGCTTCGACCTGGAGCGCGTGATGCGCACGAAGTACCGGATCGACACGTTCCAGAAGACCTACTTCGTGATCGACGACTTCGCGCAGCTGTTCGCGCTGGCCGACGTCGACGCGCGTGCGCTGGCCGAGCGGCTCGCCGCGCTGCCCGAGCTGTCCGCCGGCGCGGTGCTCGATACCGACGTCGTGCTTCAGCGCGGCACCGGCGAAGGCTGGCCCGACGACGACGACGCATGACGCATGAGGCATGATCCAGCCGCGGACGCCGGCAGCCTTCGGCGCCGGCCGCGATGCGCGCCGCCCAACTATGAAACAATGACCGGAGCCGGCTTTGCCGCGCGGCGTGTGCCGCGCGCGAGCGCCGCTACCGAACGAGGTGCAACATGATCCACAAGCTCACATCCGAAGAACGCAAGACGCGGCTCGAAGGCCTGCCGCACTGGACGGCCGTGCCGGGCCGCGACGCGATCCAGCGCAGCCTGCGCTTCGCCGATTTCAACGAGGCGTTCGGCTTCATGACGCGCGTCGCGATCAAGGCGCAGGAAATGAACCACCATCCGGAATGGTTCAACGTGTACAACCGCGTCGACGTGACGCTGTCGACCCACGACGCCGACGGGCTGACCGAGCGCGACATCGAACTCGCGCAATTCATCGACCGCGTGTGTGCGCACACGCTGCCGGCGGCCTGACACGTTGCGCGAGCCGCCGCGCCGGTTTTGCCGCGCGGCGCGTCAACTTTTCATTTCGCTGAACGTTTTCTAGGATGTATTGAGCGAAAGCCTTCAGCTTTCCAAGCCATCCTTAAGGCGCACGTAAGTCTCGAACGCATTCCGCGCCTTGGGGTCCAAACCTTCCAGTTGCAGCGCGCTTCCGCGCTGTACAATCAGCAGCGCATACGGCTTGGAGAGCGCGCTGGCCTCTTCGCAGAGTTTGAGTTCGTCGCCGCTGGATGGCGAGCGGGCGCGCCAGAAATTGATCGCGGCTTCGAGGTCGTGAATCGAAATATCGGACATGATTGAATTTGTTCGTTCGCTGGCCGCCATGCTTGATGTCAGGCGATGCGGCGCCCCTGTGGAAACGGCGTCGTGCTGTCCGCGTGCCTGAACCGCCAACCCATTGTACTTGAGCGAACTTCATGCGACTCCTTCTGATCGAAGACGACCGCCCCATCGCACGCGGTATCCAGAGCAGCCTCGAGCAGGCGGGCTTTACCGTCGACATGGTGCACGACGGCATCTTTGCCGAACAGGCGCTGGCACAAAACCGCCACGAACTCGTGATCCTCGACCTCGGCCTGCCGGGTATCGACGGGATGACGCTGCTCACCCGCTTTCGCCAGACCAATCGCCACACGCCGGTCATCGTGCTGACCGCGCGCGACGAACTGAACGACCGCATCCAGGGCCTGAACTCCGGCGCCGACGACTACATGCTCAAGCCGTTCGAGCCGGCCGAGCTCGAAGCGCGCATCCGCGCGGTGATGCGCCGCAGCGGCCCGCACAGCGACATGCCGCGGCCGGAAGTGTCGCTCGGCGGCGTCCGGCTGTCGGGCGTCGATCGCCGCATCTTCAACGACGACAAGCCGCTCGAGCTGTCGCCGCGCGAATTCGCGGTGCTCGAAATGCTGCTGCTGCGCCACGGCCGCGTGGTCAGCAAGGCGCAGCTGCAGGATCACCTCACGCATTTCGGCGGCGATCTCGGCGACACCGCGATCGAAGTCTACGTGCACCGCGTGCGCAAGAAGCTCGAGCAGTGCCGCGTCGAAATCGTCACGGTGCGCGGCTTCGGCTACCTGCTGCAGGAAATCCGCCAGACCGCCAGCGTCTGAGCGGCCGGGCGCGCCGGCCGGCCGCCTGCGGCCGGTGCGTCGCACCGCGCCGTTGCCAGTCGCCCGTCGCCGTCCGGTGCCCGACCGCGCCGCTCCCCGTGAGCGGCGCTCATCCATTTGCCCGTCGAAATGTCTGCTGATCCGGCCGTGACCTCCAGCCTGCGCCGCTCGCTGCTGCGGCGCCTCGCCGCGCCGCTGTCGATGCTCGCGCTGATGAGCGGCCTGATCGCCTACTGGCTCGCGTGGCAATACACGCAGCACGTGATCGACCGCTCGCTCGCCGATCTCGCCACCGCCATCTCGAAACAGATCCAGATCGCCGGTCCCGACGCGCCGTTCACCGTGCCGCCGCTCGCGCAGGCGATGTTCTCCGATCCGGCCGAAGCGCTGATCTACCGGATCAGCGACGGCGAACAGGAGCTCGCCGGCGATCCGAAGCTGCCGCTGCGCGGCATCAACGTGCGCCGCATGCATCACGCGTACGTGTTCGAGGCCGAGTACGACAATCGCGCGGTGCGCGTCGCCCAGGTACGCGTCGAAGACGTCGAGGGCGGCAAGCCGATGGTCGTCGAAGTGGCGCAGCCGGTGCGGCACCGCTACAGGATCGCCGCCGAATTCCTGGTCGCCATCATGATGCCGCTGCTGCTGTTGCTGCTCGCCGGCTGGGGCATCGTGTGGCGCGTCGTGAACCAGCAGCTCGGCCCGCTCACGCATCTCGCCGATTCGCTGAACCGGCAGACCCACACGTCGCTGGAGCCGGTCGACGAGACCGACGTGCCGCTCGAAATCCGGCCGCTCACGAGCGCGATGAATGCGCTGCTCGGCCGCCTGAAGACCGCGCTCGACGCGCAGCGCAAGTTCATCGCCGACGCCGCGCACCAGCTGCGCACGCCGCTCACCGCGGTGAAGCTGCATGCCGAGCAGGCGGCCGTCGCGCGCGATCCGCAGCAGACCTATACGGCCGTGCGCGAACTGCGCGCGGCTGCCGATCGCGCGGTGCGGCTGTCCAACCAGCTGCTGTCGCTCGCTCGCGCGGAGCCGGGCGAACAGGTTGCGCGTTTCGTCGACGTCGACCTCGCCGCGATGGCGTTCGAGACCGGCGCCGAGTGGGTGCCGCGCGCGCTCGCGTCGCACGTCGATCTCGGCTTCCAGCGCAGCGACGAGCCCGGCGACGACGAAACATTGAACGTGCGCGGCAATCCGGTGCTGCTGCGCGAAGTCATCGCGAACCTGCTCGACAATGCATTGAAGTACGTGCCGCTCGCGCGGCCGGACGGCGCGCGCATCACCGTGAACGTCGCGCGCGGTACGCTCGACGACGGCCTGCCGGCCGCGGAGATCGTCGTCGAGGACAACGGCCCCGGCGTGCCGGCGAATCAGCAGGCGGACCTGTTCAAGCGCTTCTTCCGCGGCGACGCGCAAAGCGGCAACGGCGTCGAGACGGGTGCGGGGCTGGGCCTCGCGATCGTGCACGACATCATCGCGATGCACGGCGGCACGGTGTCGTACGAGGATGCACCCGAAGGCGGCTCGCGCTTCGTGGTGCGGGTGCCGCTCGCCGAGCGAACCAGCAAGCCGGCGAGCGAAACGCCGGCGGCCGTGCCGACGCACTGAGCGGCGCGTAACGCGCGCATAACGCGCGCGTAGCGGATCTCGAGCGAACCCGGCGGAGCCATCGAGCCTGCCCGGCCGCGCAGCAACGCAGCAACAAGGCCCGCCGGCGCAACAGCCGCGCGAGCTCGCGCGGCGCGTCGATCACGTCTTCTTTTTCTTGTCCTTCGCGCCGGACTCGGCCTTGCCGTCCTTCTTGTCCTTCTTCTTTTTCTTCTTGCCGTCGTCGTCCGGCGTCGCGAGCAGCGTGCCGCGGCACGTCTCGGCGCCGCAATGGCACGCGTATTCGCGCTTGAGCTTCTTCGTCAGCTTCTCGTCGATCACGAGGCCGTAGTCGTAGAACAGCTCCTCTTCCGGCTCGATGTCGCGCAGCGCGTGGACGAACACGCGGCCCTTGATCTCCTCGGCCTCGCAGTTCGGCGCGCACGAGTGGTTGATCCAGCGCGCGCTGTTGCCGTTGACCTTGCCATCGATCACGCCGCCGTCTTCGAGTGCGAAGTAGAACGTATGGTTCGGGTCGTTCGGATCGTGCGGATGACGGCGCAGCGCTTCCTTCCACGAGATCCGCTCGCCCTTGTATTCCACTACGCGCTCGCCGGCCTTGATCGGCTCCACCGCGAACACGCCCTTGCCGTGTATTCCCGAGCGGCGCACCGCGATCCTGCGTGAACTCATCGAACGAATCCTTGTGAAGTCGACTTGAATGAAAGACGGCCGTGCTCACGGCCCTGCGTCGCGCCAAACGAAAACGCGGCACCGACGGTGCCGCGTCCGGGCATGCAGCGAATCATCCGCATGCTACACGTTCGAGATTGCTTCGTTCAACATCGCGCGACGTCGCGCGCACGACGTTCAGCGTCAGCGCTGGCCGAACGCGACGTCGCCGAACAACGCCTTGTGCTCGCGCGGTTGCGAACGCCAGTACTGCGGCGGCGCCGACACCTGCGCGCCGAGCTCGGCCGCCGCATGCCACGGCCAGCGCGGGTCGTACAGCATCGCGCGCGCCATCGCGACGAAATCCGCGTCGCCGGCCTCGATCAGCCGGTTCGCATGCGCGGGCTCGCTGATCAGGCCGACCGCAACCGTCGGCATCCCGACCGCGCGCTTCACGGCCTGCGCGAACGGCACCTGATAGCCCGGCGACAGCGGAATCTTCTGCAACGGCGACACCCCGCCGGACGACACGTCGATCCAGTCGCAGCCGCGCTGCTTCAGCGCATGCGCGAACGCGATCGTGTCGTCGAGCTCCCAGCCGCCTTCGACCCAGTCGGTCGCCGACACGCGCACGCCGACCGGCCGATCGTCGGGAAACGCCGCCCGCACGATGTCGAAGATCTCGAGCGGAAAGCGCATCCGGTTCTCGCGCGAGCCGCCGTACTCGTCGGTGCGCCGGTTCGCGAGCGGCGACAGGAACTGATGCAGCAGATAGCCGTGCGCCGCATGCACCTCGATCGCGTCGATGCCGAGCCGCGCCGCGCGTTTCGCCGCCGCCGCGAACGCGTCGCGAATCCGGTTCAGGCCGGCCGTATCGAGGGCCAGCGGCGGCGTCTCGCCGTCCTTGTGCGACACGGCCGACGGCGCATGCGGCAGCCATCCGCCGTCGGCCACCGAGACGAGCTGGCCGCCCTTCCACGGCACCTCGCTCGAGGCCTTGCGGCCGGCATGCGACAGCTGCATCGCGACGCGCACCGGCGAATGCTTGCGAATCGCCGCGAGCACCGGCGCGAGCGCGGCTTCGGTCGCGTCGTCCCACAGGCCGAGGTCGCCGGCGGTGATGCGGCCGTCGGGCTCGACCGCGGTCGCTTCGATGCAGAGCAGGCCCGCGCCGGACAGCGCGAGATGGCCGAGGTGAATCATGTGCCAGTCGGTCGCCTCGCCGCGTTCGGCCGAATACTGGCACATCGGGGAGATCACGATCCGGTTCGGAAGCGTCACGCCGCGTAGCGTGAACGGGGAAAACAACGCAGTCATGGAGGCCGCTCGCGTGCAGAGGAAAGAGCGGATCAGCGTAGCACGCACGTCGCGCGCATGCAGGCGGGCGGTTGGTCAGTAAGCGGATGGTCAGCTAGGGGGTTGCCGCAGATGTGGGAACAGCACTGCGCCGCATGCCGGCTCGCCGATCGCGCGGTGCCAGCGGTGCCGCGCGCGCGATCACACCCCGACGCTGTCGAGCCACTCCGAGAACATGCGTCGCGCGGCCGTCTCGAGCGCGGGGCCGTGCTGCGCGGTGTCGGCCCGCAGACGACACGCGTCGATGCCGGGCGTCGCCGCGATCTCGCCGGCATTGCCGATCAGCCAGGGCTCGAAGCGGTCGGTGCGGATTTCCGGATGGCATTGCAGCGCCAGCACATGCCGGCCCCATGCGAACGCCTGGTGGCGGCACGCCGGTGTCGATGCGAGATGGATGGCGCCGCCCGGCAGGTCGAACGTGTCGCCGTGCCAGTGCAGCATCGAGGTGGCCGCAGCGTCCAAATGACGCAGCGGCGAGGCGCGGCCCGCGTCGGTGAGCGCGAGCGGCGCCCAACCGAGTTCCTTCTCGGCGGCCGGATAGACGCGCGCGCCGAGCGCGCGGGCGATGAACTGTGCGCCGAGACAGATGCCGAGGATCGGCAGGCCCGCATCGATGCGCTGGCGCACCAGCGCCGCAAGCGGCGCGATCGACGGGTACTGCGCATCGTCGTACACGCTGAGCGGCCCGCCGAGCAGCACCAGCAGCGACGGCTGCAGCGCGTCGAGCACCTCGACGCGCGACGCGCCGACGTCCACGTAACGCACGCGGCGCCCGCGTTCGCCGAGCACCTGCTCGAAGCTGCCGAGATCCTCGAAATGCACGTGGCGGATCGCCACCACTTCGGCATGCATCATCGGCCTCCCGGTCGATCGGCGGACTTCAGCCGGCGAATACCTTCCAGGTCTTCTTCTGGGTCGCGACGTCGGCTTCTTCGTGCCCCGAGCAGTCGAGGCGCAGGTCGCTGTCGGTCATCGCCTGGTCGAACACGGCGCAGTGATGCACGGTCTTCTTCGACTGCTTGCCCGGCTGGAAGTGCGCGCACGTCAGGCACATGCGCTGCGGCGGCGTCGCACCGGCCACCTGCAGCTCGCGCAGCGTCTTCAGCAGCGCGCGGTAGAGCGCGCCCTGCTCGTCCGCGCCGAGCTTGCCGACCGCTTTCGACAGGAACTCCGGCCATTGCAGCGCCTTCTTCGCCGCGGTGCGGCCGCGGGCCGACAAACGCACCGCGAGCGCGCGGCCGTCGTCCAGTGCGCGACGCTTCTCGACGAGCCCCTTCGTCTCGAGCGTGCTCACCGCATCGCTGGTGGTCGCGGCCGTGAGCTGCGTCTCGCGTGCGATTTCGCCGAGGCGCATCGGCCCCTTGCGTTGCAGCAGCAGCACGAGGATCTCGCCCTGCGTCGGCGTGAGGCCTGCGCCCTCCGCCCAATCCCACGCCTGGCTCCGCATGGCCGTGCTCAATCGCAGCAAGCTGTGGGTCACACGTCCCGAAGCCTGATTCCCGTAAACGCCTTCGCTCATAGTCTTTTCGCTTTGCCGCCGCCCGGATGCCGAGCAGCCGTAGTGTGGAGATCCGATGTCTATCTCAAAATAAACGCCCACCGAGGAGCGTCAACACGGCCGTCGCGAGGCACACGCGGCGGTCGCATTCGCGGCGACCGGTGAGAGACCCGTCGTTCCGGTGTCCGCAGAGTCGCCATTCTAAGCGAGAGCGGAAAATCGTACAGCTAAGTTATCCACAGCATTCTGTGGGGAATACCTCGATAACCGTAACTTTTCGTTGTGCCGCCAATTGCCGCGGGTGGTGCGACAAAACGCGCAAACATTTTCGTGTCCGGATCGGACATTTGTCTGGCGATACCGGACGAAGGGGTTATCCAGTGCGCAGAGCGTTGACTTTGAAGCGGAATATCGGGTTATCCACAGATTTTGAGGAACACTGGGGACGCGACTGGCCCGAAATGGCGGCGAATACCGTTCAGTGAATCGCCGCGCGGTCGAGTCTGCAATCTGCAAAACATTTTTTCATTCGCGCCAGCGCAAACACTGCTGTCTGACCGTTTCGTTCAGCGACTTCTCCTGTTTGAAAACGGTTCTCAACCACGACGCGTCATTTACGCGCGCTTTCGCGAGCGCACCGATCTCGTCGAGGGCCGCGCGCGAGCCGAGCGCCGCCGCGTGTGGGGCGATCCGGTCGAGCGTGTCGAGGATGTCCTCCGCGATCGTGCGGCGCTCACCCGTCTGAGGATTCACGCAGGTCCCCTCGAGCCCGAAGCGGCACGCTTCGAAACGGTTGAACGTGTAGACGAGATAGTCGTCCTCCGACAGCTTCAGCGGCCGGTCGGTCAGCAGATAGCGCGCGAGCGTCTGGATGTAGCACGCGATCGCGGCCGCGCGGTCGACCGACAGCGGCGTGTCCATCACGCGCACCTCGATCGTTCCGTAGCCGGGCTTCGGCCGGATGTCCCAGTAGAAGTCCTTCATCGAGTTGACCACGCCCGTGTTGACCATCTTCGTGAAGTACTCCTCGAAGCTGTCCCAGGTCAGCACGAACGGCGCGCGGCCCGACAGCGGGAACGCGAACACCGAGTTCAGGCGCGCCGAATGGAAGCCGGTGTCGACGTTCTGCACGAACGGCGACGACGCCGACAGCGCAATGAAATGAGGAATGAAGCGCGACATCGAATGCAGCAGGAACAGCGCGCTGTCCGGGTCTGGGCAGCCAATGTGCACGTGCTGGCCGAACACGGTGAACTGCTTCGCGAGATAGCCGTACAGCTCCGAGATGTACTGGAAGCGCGGCGCGTCGTAGATCTGCCGGTCGCTCCACTGCTGGAACGCGTGCGTGCCGCCGCCGCAGAGCCCGACGTTCAGCTGGTCGGCCGCCTTCACGAGCACGTCGCGGATCGCGTGCAGCTCGGAGAGCGCCTGTTCGTGCGAATGACAGATGCCGGTCGACAGCTCGATCATGCTTTCGGTGATTTCCGGCGTGATGTTGCCCGGAAAGGTCTCGCCCTGGATCAGCCGCATCAGGTCGGACGCGGCCTTGGTCAGGTCGTAGTTGTGCGTGTTGACGACCTGGATCTCCAGCTCGACGCCGAAGGTGAACGGTTCGGAATTGACGAAGGTTTCGAGTGCCATGGCGGGTTCCGGAATCAGTTTCTGTCGCTGCGTTCGCTGACCGCCGACAGGCAGCGGTACACGACGAACGGGCTCACGAGCTGCAGGACCACGATCGTGCACATCACGATCGCGCGCAGGTGCGGGTCGAAATTCGGATACATCTGATAGGTGTCGTCGACGAGCAGGTACGACAGCGCGGACATCGGCGTGAGCGCGATGCCGAGCGCGACGCCCTGCTTCATCCCGAGCCCGCTCGGCTTCGCGAACGCGACCACACCCGCCAGCTTGGCGACGAGCCGCGTGACGATCAGCACGATCGCGAGCAGCCCGCCGAGCGCGATGTCGCCCCACGTGAACGACGTGAGCGTCAGCACGAACAGCACCACCGTGAGCAGCCAGCCGGCCGTGCCGAAGTGCTCGGGCCACAGCTGCGGACGCGCTTCGAGGTTCTTCACGATGATGCCGGCGAGCAGCAGCGTGAGCAGCGTCGACAGCTTCAATGCCTGGGCGACCGCGATCGCCAGCATCACGAGCCCGAACAGCGCGACGAACGAGTGCTCGTCGCGCATCGTCGAGGTCATGTGGCGGAACAGGTAATTGCATGCGCGCGCAACGAGATAGGCGACGATGAACGAACCGGCGATCAGATACACCGGTTGCAGGATCGTCGCGAACACGTTGCCGTACGCTTCCTGATGGAGCCAGCTCGTCACGAGCTTGGTCAGCACGATCGCATACACGCTGTTCAGCGCGGTCAACGTGATGAGCCGCTGCGACACCTGCCCTTCCGCGCGCAGTTCGGTCTTCAGCTGGATCACCATCGACGGCGAGGTCGCGATCGCGATCGCCGACAGCACCAGCGCGACCATGCCCGACACGCCGAGCGCGAGCATCACGAACAGCACGAGCACGAAGGTCAGCGTCGCTTCGGCGAGGCTCGACGCAATCAGCCACGGATTGCGGCGAATCCACTTCAGGTCGAGCCGGCTGCCGAGCTCGAACAGCAGCAGGCCGAGCGCGACGTCGATCAGCAGACGCGAGGTTTCGTCGGTACTCGCGTCGATCACGCCGAATCCGAGCGACCCGGCGATCAGACCGATCACCGCATAGCCGGTGATGCGCGGCAGCCGCCAGGCGCGATAGCACAGCTCGCCACACAGACCGGCCGCAAACAACGCGAGACCGGCCCAGAACACGGCATCCGGCGCGAGCGGCCAGTTGGGCAGAAATGAGAACGCCGACTTCATCGTGGTGACTTCTCCTTTGGAAGCAATCGCCAGCGGCGCGGGGTCAAGCGTCAGAAATGAGATGCACGCCGGCTGGGTATCGCCCCGAATGTGATTGTTGTGGTCGACGACGGCGGGACATGGGATCCGCCTCTTCCGCCATCCGGCGGAGTGTCGTACAGGCTGCCGATCTGGATTGTCGGCCTGGTGTGTGAACGGACTGCGCAGTCTCGAAGATTCAGATTCGAAATCGTGCCGACCGTTCCATTGATGCATGTCCGGCGCAGGGCCGGACGAACGCGAAGGAAACCGATTGTGCCACAGCTTTTTCGTTCCGGAACCCGCCCGATCGACTCGCGGCGCTGTGAGGCGCCACAGGTCTTTGGTTTCAACTGTTTACTCGTATACATACGTAGTAGAAGTTAACAAGGCACGCACAGTTCTGTGGATAACGCAGGTTTGTGTAGAAAGATCAAGGCATTGGCGTGCGCGTAACCCGTTGCACACGTTGTTTGCTCACAGCGGTTCGAGTTGAGCAACTTTCGGGCCGCATCGCGGCTGTGCGAGTTACCCAGTTTACGTCCACTGTGATTGCACACGGACTGCGTACGGATTCCGCGCAGTTATCCACAGCGGTGCGTGGATAAGTTTGCGCGGGCGAATCGCGGGACTGTGAGGCATGGGCCGGCCAGGTCAGCCGAGTTTGCGCCCGCGCAGGGCGCGGATCAGGAACCGGGCGGGGTCGACGGCATCGACGAGCTCGCGCTCGAGCGGCAACGGCTCGCCTTCGAGTTGCGACGCGATCAGCTCGGCACCGAGCGACGCCCACACGAGGCCGCGCGAACCGAAGCCGAACGCGCCGTACAGGCCGGCGGTGCGCGGCAGGTCGCGCGCTTTCGCACCGCTCAGCGCCCGCGCGTTGGCAACGGCCTGCGCTTCGTCCGCGAGCGGGCCGATCAGCGGCACGCGATCGGCGACGACCCAGCGAAACGCGACGCGCCCGCGCAACGTATCGACGTCCGGCACGTCGCCGACGAGGCCCGGCAGCAGATGCCGGATGCGCGCGAGGTTTTCGAGGTGGCCGGCGTCGCGAATCTCAGGATCGACGTCGTCCGGTTCGAAGGTCGCGCCGATCAGCAGCGTGCCGTCGTCGAGCGGCACCGCGTAGCCGTCGCCGATCGCGGGGCACGGCAGCGGCGCCGTCGTGCCGGGCGGCAGCAGCGTCAACTGGCCGCGCACCGGCTGTAGCGCGACATGCCGCAGGCCCGCGAGCCGCACCGCGTCGCCGGCATTCGCGAGCACGACGACCGGCGCTTCGGCGATCGTCGCGCCGTCGGCGCCGATCGCGCGCCACGTGTCGCCGTCGCGTTCGAGCCGCGCGACCTCGGTGCCGGTGCGCAGCGTCACGCGCTCGCCGGCCGCGGCGACCTGGGCGGCACAGAGTCCGGCCGGCCATACGGCGCCGCCGTGCGGAAACAGCAGGCCGCCGTGCGCGACCGGCAGATTCAGATGCGCGCGCGCGGCGTCGGCATCGAGCAGCGTGACATGGTCGGCCGGTGCGCCGAGCGCGTCGAACGCATCGCGCATTCGCACGAAGTCGTCGGCCGATTCCGCGAGATGGATCATCCCGCGCGTGCTGCGCGCGAACGTGTGGCCCGCATGCTCGAGCGCGCGCCAGCGCGCGAGCGCATGCAGGAAACCGCTGCGCGTGAGGCGGCTCGCGACGTTGTCGTCGCGCGTCATCAGCGGATGGAACACGCCGGCCGGATTGCCCGATGCCTCGCTCGCGATCTGCGCGTGTCGCTCGATCAGCGTGACGTGCCAGCCGCGCGCGGCGAGCCGCTCGACGAGCGCACATCCGGCGAGGCCCGCGCCGATCACGATCGCCTCGCGCACGGCCACCGGCAACGCGCGCGGCGGCTCGTGCCGGCGCATCCGCCACCGCGGCGCGTATTCGCCGACCAGCATCGCAAACTTGCCGGCCAAACCCGGCATCTTGCGATAGGCGAAGCCCGCTTCGACGAGCGCCTGCTTCACGACGCCTGCGCTCGAATACGTCGCGAACGTCGCGTCGTCGGCTGCGACGCGCGCGAGCGCGCGGAACACGTCGGCCGACCAGAGGTCCGCGTTCTTCGCCGGTGCGAAGCCGTCCAGATAGAACGCGTCCGCGCGTGCGACGAGCTTCGGCAGCAGCTCGCGCGCATCGCCGAGCGCGAGCGTGAGCACGACGCGTCCACCTTCGAATTCGATCCGATGAAAACCGGGCACGGCCGGCGGCCACGCATCGGCAAGCAACGTGGCCTGCTCCGACAAAGTTGTGCCCGCAACGATGTGGGAAAGCGCGCGGCGCAGGTCGTCGCGCGTGAACGGATGCTTCTCGAACGACACGAAATGCAGCCGCTCGCAGCGCGCGGGGTCGTCGCGCCACGCGGCCCAGGTCGCGAGGAAGTTGGTGCCGGTGCCGAACCCCGTCTCGACGATCGTGAACGTGCGGCTGCCCTGCCAGCGTGCGGGCAGCCGGTTGCCGGCGATGAACACGTAGTTCGCCTGCGCGAACGCACCGGCGACGTTGTAATAGATGTCGCCGTACTCGGGCGAGATGAGGGTGCCGTCGTCGCGAAACGCGAGCGTGGCCGGGACGAGTCGGTCGGGCATGCGAAACAAAAAACGTGGCGGCCAAGCCTGGCAAGGGATTGCGCGGACGCCCGGCGCGCCGCGTTGGCAAAAACCAACGAGCTGGCGCGCGCGTGGAGCGAGCTGCGTATCCTCTGCGCTTGGCGCAGGTCAAAAAATGGGCAATCGACGATTCATTCGGCGAAATACCGATGAAAATCTTTGAAACCCTTGTCGTTATTGGGTTTGCGCTGCGCTATCATAGCAACGCCGTACCGCGGGGTGGCCGCCGGCAAGCCGGACGGCGCGTCGCGCGGGCCAGGATTCGGCGCTGTGTCGTCGGAGTCTGTCTCTCGACGGCACGGTTCGCGCACGTATAATCGGCGCGTTCGCGCTGTTCGTGTCAAACCTAACCTGAAAAAGGAACCTTAATGAACAAACAGGAACTGATCGACGCCGTCGCCGCCCAAACGGGCGCCAGCAAGGCTCAAACCGGCGAAACGCTGGACACGCTGCTCGAAGTCATCAAGAAAGCCGTGTCGAAGGGCGATGCGGTTCAGCTGATCGGCTTCGGCAGCTTCGGTTCGGGCAAGCGCGCAGCACGTACGGGCCGCAACCCGAAGACGGGCGAAACCATCAAGATCCCGGCAGCCAAGACGGTCAAGTTCACGGCTGGCAAGGCGTTCAAGGACGCCGTCAACAAGCGTTAATACCGCGCTCGTTCCAGAAAAAAACCCGCCGGAAGGCGGGTTTTTTGTTTGGCGCGCGCGGCATTTTCACCACAGTGTGCGCCGCGCTTGCAAGATTTAACGTTGTGTCGGCCGCTTGCCAGCAGCGTGTTTACCGCGTGTTACGCATGCACGATCTGCCCGTCGGGATCGTCGTCATCATGCTCGTCGACGTCCCACGCCGGGAACGGATCGTCGAATGCGGCCCATTGTTCGGCGCCCAGCGCGAATTCCGCATCGGTGAGCAGGCACGCGTCGAGTTTCGCGCGCCAGGCATCGGCGTCGAGCCCGATGCCGATCAGCACGAGCTCCTGACGGCGATCGCCGATCGAGCGATCGTCGAGATCGCCCTGCCACTCCGTGCGAATTTCGGCGAGCAATTCGTCGTCTTCCGGCCATTCCGCGCGATCCTGCGCGGCCCACCAGAGGCCGGCCGGCCCGTGTCGGCACACGCCGCCCGCCTGCGACAGCGAGCCCGCGATGTCGTTGCGCGTCGCGAGCCAGAAGAAGCCCTTGCTGCGCAGCACGCCCGGCCATTCCTGATGCAGCAGCGCCCAGAGTCGCGCCGGATGAAACGGCCGGCGTGCGCGGTAAACGAAATTGCCGATGCCGAATTCGTCCGCTTCGCCGTGCACGTGCGCATGATGCGGATCGTGGCAGTCCGGATCGTCGCACTGCGTATGATCGTGATCGAGCGACGCGAGCCATCCCGGCGCATTCGCGGCCTCGTCGAAATCGAAGCGGCCGGTGTTCAGCACTTCGTCGAGCGGCACGTTGCCGAACGTCGAGACGACCTGATGCGCGCGCGGGTTCAGCCGCGCGAGGATGTGCTGCAGGCGCGCGAGTTCGTCCGCGCCCACCAGATCGGCCTTGTTGATCACCAGCACGTCGCAGAATTCGATCTGCTCGATCAGCAATTCGACGAGCGTGCGATCGTCTTCGTCGGAAGCGGCGATTCCGCGCGTCGCGAGCGCATCGTCGGAACCGTAGTCGCGCAGGAAGTTGTACGCATCGACGACCGTCACGAGCGTGTCGAGCCGCGCGACGCTCGACAGCGAGGCGCCGTCGTCGTCGACGAACGTGAAGGTTTCGGCGATCGGCATCGGCTCGGCGATGCCGGTCGATTCGATCACGATCGCATCGAAGCGGCCGTCGGCGGCGAGATTGCGGATCTCGACGAGCAGATCGTCGCGCAGCGTGCAGCAGATGCAGCCGTTCGACATCTCGACGAGCCGTTCCTCGACGTGCGACAGCGCCTGCGCATCGCGCACGAGCGACGCGTCGATGTTGACCGCCGCGAGGTCGTTGACGATCACCGCGACCTTCAGGCCCGCGCGGTTCGCGAGGATGTGATTGAGCAGCGTGGTCTTGCCGGCGCCGAGGAAACCGGACAGCACGGTGACGGGCAACGGCTGGTTCATTGCCGGATTCATAACGATTTGCACCAACGGAAAGGATGAAAAAGCGGCCGCGGCGCCCTTGCGGGGCGCGATCGGCCCGCGGGGCCGGTCGACATGGCGGCGTGAGTCCGCATTGTGCATCAAACGCGCGCCGGCCGAGCGGCTGCGCGCCGCGGCGTCACTGCTGCGGCAGCAGCTTCCACTGCGACAGGATGCCGGCGATCTGCCGCGCATACTTGTCGCGCAGCGACGGCGTTTCCGAATGATAGGCGCCCACCGCCTGCCAGCTGTTGCCGTAGCGATTCATCTTCTGGCGCAGATGCCACGCGGCGATGTAGACGTTCTTGCACGGCTCCATCAGCGTGTCGCGGCCGATGCCGTAACGCGACAGCGTCTGCAGATGGATCGAGTTGATCTGCATGAGCCCGTAGTCGACGGAGCCGTTCGTATTCTTGTTCAGCGCGTCGGGCCGGTTGTGCGACTCCTGCCACGCGATCGCGCGCAGGATCAGCGGATTGACCTTCTGATACCGGGCGGCTTCGTCGAAACAATCGGCGCGAGCGTTGCCGCAGGCGAACCCTGCGCCGGCGGCGATCAGCGCGATCGAAGCGAACCGTCTGTTCATAGTGCGCAAGCGGTGACGAATAGGTGAAATGCTCGGGAAAACCCGTGTCTGTTCGGCGTACGACTGGAAACGCGTCGCCCGTATCATACCGACAGACCGTCACGTGGCGACATCCGACGGACGGCAGACCGTTTATACCGCATTTCCGTGTCGATCTCGATAGCGCGACAAGGCGATGGCGGCCGGAATCTCGCAGTGATGCCGAAAATATTACATTCTGCATACATTGCGCCAGCAAGATGTCGTATGTGAGACAGTCTTCGGATCAATGTGATATTTCGGACATGAAAAACTGCTAATGTCGCGCCTTTAGGACTTGGATCCCAGCACTACCGCCGGAAGTGGCCTGAGCCGGCATCGACCCATTCATCCATGACAAGAACTCGCTTCGCTATGCGGCGCATCGCCACGACCCTGGTGGTCGCCGGCATCATCGTCTCCCAGGCCGCCTACGCTCAGGTCACGCTCAACTTCGTGAATGCGGACATCGACCAGGTCGCGAAGGCGATCGGCGCCGCGACCGGCAAGACCATCATCGTCGATCCCCGCGTGAAGGGGCAGCTCAATCTCGTGGCCGAGCGGCCGGTGCCGGAGGAGCAGGCGCTGAAGACGCTGCAGTCGGCGCTGCGCATGCAGGGCTTCGCGCTGGTGCAGGACCACGGCGTGCTGAAGGTCGTGCCGGAGGCCGATGCGAAGCTGCAAGGCGTGCCGACCTATGTCGGCAACACGCCGCAAGCGCGCGGCGATCAGGTGATCACGCAGGTGTTCGAGCTGCACAACGAATCGGCCAACAACCTGCTGCCGGTGCTGCGCCCGCTGATTTCGCCGAACAACACGGTCACCGCGTACCCGGCGAACAACACGATCGTCGTGACCGACTATGCGGACAACGTGCGCCGCATCGCGCAGATCATCGCCGGCGTCGACAGCGCCGCGGGCGCGCAGGTGCAGGTCGTGCCGCTGCGCAACGCGAACGCGATCGACCTGGCCGCGCAACTGCAGAAGATGCTCGACCCCGGTGCGATCGGCAACAGCGACGCGACGCTGAAGGTGTCGGTCACCGCCGATCCGCGCACCAACTCGCTGCTGCTGCGCGCGTCGAGCGCGTCGCGCCTCGCGGCGGCGAAGCGCCTCGTGCAGCAGCTCGATGCGCCGAGCGCGGTGCCGGGCAACATGCACGTGGTTCCGCTGCGCAACGCGGACGCGGTGAAGCTCGCGAAGACGCTGCGCGGGATGCTCGGCAAGGGCGGCAACGACGGCGGCTCGTCGGCGTCGTCGAACGATGCGAACAGCTTCAACCAGAATGGCGGCTCGTCGTCGAGCGGCAACTTCTCGACCGGCACGTCGGGCACCCCGCCGCTGCCGTCGGGCGGCCTCGGCGGTTCGTCTTCGTCGTATGGCAATGGCGCTTCGGGCAGCGGCAGCCTGGGCAATGCCGGCTTGCTCGGCGGCGACAAGGACAAGAGCGGCGACGACAACCAGCCCGGCGGGATGATCCAGGCCGACGCGGCGACCAACTCGCTGATCATCACCGCATCCGATCCGGTCTACCGGAACCTGCGCTCGGTGATCGACCAGCTCGACCGGCGCCGCGCGCAGGTCTACATCGAGGCGCTGATCGTCGAGCTGAACTCGACGACGGCTGGCCAGCTCGGGATCCAGTGGCAGGTCGCGAGCGGCGCGCTGCTCGCCGGCACGAACCTCGCGGCCACCGCCGGCACCGTGGCCGGCAACAGCATCATCAACCTGACGACGGGCACCGCGGGCAGCACCGCGATCGGGCTGCCGGGCAACCTCTCGAATCTGAACCAGGGCCTCAACATTGGCTGGCTGCACAACATGTTCGGCGTGCAGGGGCTCGGCGCACTGCTGCAGTACTTCGCGGGCGTGAGCGACGCGAACGTGCTGTCGACGCCGAACCTGATCACGCTCGACAACGAGGAGGCGAAGATCGTCGTTGGCGAGAACGTGCCGATTCCGACCGGTTCGTATTCGAACCTGACGAGCGGCACGACGAGCAACGCGTTCAACACCTACGATCGCCGCGACGTCGGCCTCACGCTGCACGTGAAGCCGCAGATCACCGACGGCGGGATCCTGAAGCTGCAGTTGTATACCGAGGATTCCGCGGTCGACACCGCGACGTCGAATTCGCAGACGGGCCCGTCGTTCACGAAGCGTTCGATTCAGTCGACGATCCTCGCCGACAACGGCGAAGTCATCGTGCTCGGCGGCCTGATGCAGGACGCATACAACGTGTCCAACAGCAAGGTGCCGCTGCTGGGCGACATCCCGTGGATCGGCCAGCTGTTCCGCTCCGAAAGCAAGCAGCGCAAGAAGACCAACCTGATGGTGTTCCTGCGGCCGGTGATCATTAGCGATCGCAACGTCGCGCAGGAAGTCACCGCGAACCGCTACGACTACATCCAGGGCGTGACGGGCGCGTACAAGTCGGATAACAACGTGATCCGCGACAAGGACGATCCGGTCGTCCCACCGATGCCGCTCGGCCCGAGCCAGGGCGGCACGCCGGCCGGCAACCTGTTCGATCTCGACAAGATGCGGCGCCAGCAGATGCAGCGTCAGGTCGCGCCGGTGCCGGCCCAGCCGCTGCCGGAGCAGACGCCCGTACAGCCGCAAAGCGTGCCGCAGCAGACGGTGCCGCAGCAACCGTTGAGCGCCACGCCGGGAGCCTCGCAGTGAGCGACGTGCTCGCGTCCGCGCCCCAGGACGGCGCGCCGGGCGAACGGCAGCCGCCGTCGCCGCTCGCCGCCCGCCTGCTGCCGTACGGCTTCGCGAAGAGCGGCCAGGTGCTGATCGCGCACCAGCTCGACGATACGCTCGAGGTGTGGATCAGCGAACGCACGAGCGACGCGGCGCTCGCCGAGATCGCCCGCAACTTCGGTTCGATCGTCGTGCAGCGCGTGCCGGCCGACGAGCTCGCGCAGGCGATCAACCACGCGTACGCGCGCCAGGACGGCAGCGCCGCGCAGATCGTCGGCGAGGTCGAAGGCGAAGTCGACCTGTCGCGGCTGATGCAGGACATCCCCGAAGTCGAGGATCTGCTCGAATCGGAAGACGACGCGCCGATCATCCGCATGATCAACGCGCTGCTCACGCAGGCCGCGCGCGAGCAGGCGTCGGACATCCACATCGAGCCGTTCGAGAATGCGTCGGTCGTGCGGTTTCGCGTCGACGGCACGCTGCGCGACGTCGTGCGCCCGAAGAAGGCGCTGCACGGCGCGCTGATCTCGCGGATCAAGATCATGGCGCAGCTCGACATCGCCGAAAAGCGCCTGCCGCAGGACGGCCGCATCACGCTGCGCGTCGGCGGCCGCCCGGTGGACGTGCGCGTGTCGACGCTGCCGACCGGGCACGGCGAGCGCGCGGTGCTGCGTCTGCTGGAAAAGGACGCGCAGCGCCTGAACCTCGAAGCGCTCGGGATGGGCCGCGACACGCTCGTCCAGTTCGACAAGCTGATCGCCCGCCCGCACGGGATCGTGCTGGTGACGGGGCCGACCGGCTCCGGCAAGACGACGACGCTGTACGCGTCGATGTCGCGGCTCGAAACGGCGACGACCAACATCATGACGGTCGAGGATCCGATCGAATACGACCTGTCCGGCATCGGCCAGACGCAGGTCAACGAGCGGATCGGGATGACGTTCGCCCGCGCGCTGCGCTCGATCCTGCGCCAGGATCCGGACGTCATCATGATCGGCGAAATCCGCGACCTCGAAACCGCGCAGATCGCGGTGCAGGCGTCGCTCACGGGCCACCTGGTGCTGGCGACGCTGCATACGAACGACGCCGCGTCGGCCGTCACGCGGCTGACCGACATGGGCGTCGAGCCGTACCTGCTCGCGTCGTCGCTGCTCGGCGTGCTCGCGCAGCGGCTGGTGCGCCAGCTGTGTCCGGTCTGCAAGGAAGAGCGGCACGAGGACGGCCGCAGCGTGTGGCATCCGGTCGGCTGCGACAAGTGCGGCCATTCGGGCTACACGGGCCGGCGCGGCGTGTACGAACTGCTGGTGGTCGACGATGCGATCCGCTCGCTGATCCATCGCAACGCGGCCGACGCGGAGATCCTCGCCACCGGCCGCGCGCAAGGCATGCGCACGCTGCGCGACGATGCCGAGCGCTGGCTCGCGGCCGGCGCGACGTCGCTCGAGGAAGTGCTGCGCGTGACGGGAGGCGCATAGCGCGATGCCGGCATTCCGTTTCGAAGCGATCGACTCGGCGGGGCGTGCGCAGAAAGGCGTGATCGACGCCGACAGCGCGCGCGCCGCGCGCGGCCAGCTGCGCACGCAGGGGCTCACGCCGCTCGTGGTCGAGCCGGCCGCCAGCGCGACGCGCGGCGCGCGTTCGCAGCGCCTCGCGTTCGGCCGCAAGCTGTCGCAGCGCGAGCAGGCGATCCTCACGCGCCAGCTCGCGAGCCTGCTGATCGCGGGGCTGCCGCTCGACGAGGCGCTCGGCGTGCTCACCGAGCAGGCCGAGCGCGACTACATCCGCGAGCTGATGGCCGCGATCCGCGCCGAAGTGCTCGGCGGCCATTCGCTCGCGAATGCGCTCGGACAGCATCCGCGCGATTTTCCAGAGATCTACCGCGCGCTCGTCGCCGCCGGCGAACATACGGGCAAGCTCGGCATCGTGCTGTCGCGCCTGGCCGACTACATCGAGCAGAGCAACGCGCTCAAGCAGAAGATCCTGCTCGCGTTCACGTATCCGGGGATCGTCACGCTGATCGCGTTCGGCATCGTCACGTTCCTGCTGAGCTACGTCGTGCCGCAGGTCGTCAACGTGTTCGCGAGCACCAAGCAGCAGTTGCCGCTGCTGACGATCGTGATGATGGCGCTGTCCGAGTTCGTGCGGCACTGGTGGTGGGCGATCCTGATCGCGGTCGCGCTCGTCGTGTGGATCGTGAAGTCGACGCTGTCGCGCGCCGGGCCGCGGCTGGCGTTCGACCGCTGGGTGCTGACCGCGCCGCTCGCGGGCAAGCTCGTGCGCGGCTACAACACGGTGCGCTTCGCGAGCACGCTCGGCATCCTGACCGCGGCCGGCGTGCCGATCCTGCGCGCGCTGCAGGCGGCCGGCGAGACGCTGTCGAACCGCGCGATGCGCGCGAACATCGACGATGCGATCGTGCGCGTGCGCGAAGGCTCCGCGCTGTCGCGCGCGCTGAACAACGTGAAGACGTTTCCGCCGGTGCTGGTGCACCTGATCCGTTCCGGCGAAGCGACCGGCGACGTGACGACGATGCTCGACCGCGCGGCCGAAGGCGAAGCGCGCGAGCTCGAACGGCGCACGATGTTCCTGACGAGCCTGCTCGAGCCGCTGCTGATCCTGGCGATGGGCGGGATCGTGCTGGTGATCGTGCTGGCCGTGATGCTGCCGATCATCGAGCTGAACAACATGGTGCAGTGACGGCGTGGCCGGCGCGTGCGCCGGCGCCGCTCAGCGCATGTAGATCGCGGGGGACGGCGTGTTGGCCGGGAGCTGGACTTCGGCGCGCGCGCCGTTGCGGTCGACGATGATCGAGCGGCTGCGCACTTCGGCGAGCTTCGCGCCGGGCGCGAGCTCCGCGCCGAGCGACACCGCGCGCGGCGGTTCGCCGCCGATGCCGACGATCGCGGCGCCGCCGTGATCGAGCGCGAGAATGCCGAACAGGTGGATGTCCTGCACGGGATTCTTGTCGAGCTGTCCGCCGAAGAGCGCGGCGGCGTCCTCGGTGCGGATCGGCAGCCGCGCGGCGGCGGCAGGCAGCGGCGCTTCGCGGGCCGACAGCGTGACGACCCAGTAGGTGGCCGTCGCGCACAAACCCGCGAAGAGGGCGAGGGAGAGGATCCGGATCGAGAGCGCGTTCATGCGCGCTATTGTACGGATCTATATGAAATTTGCGTTGAGTGAAAGCCCTCGGCGATGCGCGCCTTACAATGCGTGCTCCGCGCCCCGGGTATCGGAAGCCTGCCGTCAGGTATGCGGCCGCGATGCGCAGGGCGCGTCACTCAATCGACGACATTTTTTGGAAAGAGGTAGTCATGCAAACGTGGATCACTCGCCGTAATGCGGCCGTGCGCCGTCAGCGCGGTTTCACGCTGATCGAGATCATGGTGGTGGTCGCGATCCTCGGGATCCTGGCGGCACTGATCGTGCCGAAAATCATGAGCCGTCCCGACGAGGCGCGCCGTATCGCCGCGAAGCAGGACATCGGCACGATCATGCAGGCGCTCAAGCTGTACCGTCTCGACAACGGCCGCTATCCGAGCCAGGAACAGGGGCTGGCCGCGCTGACCCAGAAGCCGACCACCGATCCGATCCCGAACAACTGGAAGGACGGCGGCTATCTCGAACGCCTGCCGAACGATCCGTGGGGCAACGCGTACAAGTACCTGAACCCGGGCGTGCACGGCGAGATCGACGTGTTCAGCTACGGCGCCGACGGCAAGGAAGGCGGCGACGGCAACGACACCGACATCGGGTCGTGGCAGTAAGCCCGCGCTGACCGGTCCCGCCTTCGCCGCATTCTTCCCCTCATGCCCGCCCCTCGCACGCCGTCGCGCCCCGCTGCCGCACGCCGCGCCGCCGGCCGCGTGCGCGGCCGCATCGCACGCGCGCAGGCGCGCGGCTTCACGCTGCTCGAGATGCTGGTCGTGCTGGTGATCGCGGGCCTGCTGGTGTCGCTCGCGTCGCTGTCGCTCACGCGCAATCCGCGCACCGACCTGCGCGAGGAAGCGCAGCGCATCGCGCTGCTGTTCGAGTCGGCCGGCGACGAGGCGCAGGTGCGCGCGCGGCCGATCGCGTGGCAGCCGACCGCGCACGGCTTCCGGTTCGACGTGAGCTCGCCCGACGGCTGGCGCACGCTGCGCGACGATCTGCTGCGTCCGCGCGACTGGGACGGCGGCGTGACGGGCGCCGATATCGACTATCCGGGTTCCGACACGCGCGCGAGCCGCGTCGTGTTCGGTACCGAAAGCATCGACACGCCGGTGCGCGTGACGCTGCATTCCGCCGCCGGCAGCGCGACGATCGTCGGCACCGGCAACGGCCGCTACGAGGTGCAATGACGATGCGTCGTCGCCTGCGCTTCCCGGCCGCTTCCTCGCAGGGCTTCACGATGATCGAGGTGCTCGTCGCGCTCGCGATCATCGCGGTCGCGCTCGCCGCGTCGATCCGCGCGGTCGGCACGATGGCGACCAACGCCTCCGATCTGCATCGCCGGCTGCTCGCCGGCTGGAGCGCCGACAACGCGCTGGCGCAATTGCGCCTCGCGCATGCGTGGCCGGAGGTCGGCGAGCAGAGCTTCGACTGCTCGCAGGGCAACGTGCAGCTGGTGTGCACGCAGCGCGTGAGCACCACGCCGAACCCGGTGTTCCGGCGCGTGCAGGTGTCGGTGAGCATGCCGGGACGCGCCGGCGTGCTCGCGCAAATGGTGACGGTGGTCGCGAATGAAACCAGCCGTCCGCTCTGACGCGCCGCCGCGCCGCCAGCCGGCGCGCGCCGCCGCCTCGCGGCGCGTGCGCGGCTTCACGCTGATCGAGCTGATGATCGCGATCGCGATCCTCGCGGTCGTCGCGATCCTCGCGTGGCGCGGGCTCGACCAGATCATGCGCGGCCGCGACAAGGTCGCCTCCGCGATGGAGGACGAGCGCGTCTTCGCGCAGATGTTCGACCAGATGCGCATCGACGCGCGGCTCGCCGCGACCGACGACGAAGCCGGCCAGCCGGCGATCGGCGTCGCCGGCAATACGCTGCAGATCGTGCGCGAACTCGACGTGCCGGGCGCCGCGCCGCGGCTGCAGGTGGTCCGCTACCGGATCGCCGGCGGGCGCGTCGTGCGCTACGCATCGCCGCCGCTCGACGACGCGAACCGCCTGCGCGACGTGCTGAAGGACAGCAGCGTCGACGGCTGGAGCTGGGTCGCGCTGATGGGCGGCGTCGGCGCGATCGACGCGAAGCTGTACGTGCCGCGCGTCGGCTGGACCACCAACCTGCAGACGGCCAACGACGCGCTGGCGCAGAACAACGACGCGCTGAAGGTGCCGCAGATCGGCAACGCGCCGCCCGCGCGCGCGGTGACGGGCCTGCAGGTCAGCATCGGCGCGACGTCGCTGCGCGTGCCGGTCACACGCATTTTCCTGGTCGGGGAATGACGATGCGCGCCCGCCCTTCCCGCTTCCGGTTCGCCGCGCGCGCGCAGCGCGAGCGCGGCGCGGCGATCATCACCGCGCTGCTGGTGGTCGCGCTGTCGGCGATCCTTGTCTCCGGGATGCTGTGGCGCCAGCAGGTGCAGATCCGCCGCATCGAGAACCAGCGCGTGCTCGCGCAGGCGCAGTGGGTCGCGCGCGGCGCGCTCGACTGGACGCGCATGATCCTGCGCTCCGAAGCCGACACGGCGCCCGGCATCACCTATCTCGGCGGGATCTGGGCCGTGCCGATCGCGAAGACCAAGCTGTCGGACTTCCTCGGCCGGATCGGCGCGCCGAACGACAACGGCGGCGAGGACACCTACATCTCCGGCTCGATCGAGGATGCGCAGGCGAAGTACAACCTGCGCAATCTCGTGTCGTCGCCGGCGCCGGGCGTGCTGCAGCTCAACGTCACGCAGCTGCAGGCGTTCCAGCGGCTGCTGGCGACGCTCGGTTACGACGGCGCGCTCGCGAAGCGGATCGCGCTGCAGATGCGCGCCGGGCTGATGCATTCGGCGACGCGCTTCCAGACGCCGGCGCTGCCCGGCGCCGGCACGGCCGCGACCGCGCCGGTGCCCGGCGGCGACATGGCCGGCAACTTCACCGACGAACCGGGCATGTCCGACACCGAGCGCGGGCCGGCGCCGCTCGTGATGACGAGCGTCGACAGCCTGCTCGACGTCGACGGCGTGACGTCCGAGATGATCGCGCGGCTGCGCCCGTTCGTCACCGTGCTGCCGACCACGACGCCGGTGAACATGAACACCGCGCCGGCCGAGGTGATCGCCGCGCTGGTGCCGGGGATGAGCGTGTCGTCGGCGCAGGCGCTGGTGTCGCGCCGCGAGACGGTGTTTTTCCGCAACGCCGGCGACGTGCAGCTCGCGCTGCGCGGCGCCGGTGCGCCGAACGCGACGATCGACTCGAGCCTCGTCGACGTCAATTCCAGCTATTTCATCGTGCACGGCCGGATCCAGCACGATCGCGCGGAGGTCGATCGCACCTCGCTCGTGTATCGTGATCCGACCACGCATTCGACGCGGGTCGTGCGCATCCGCGACCAGCTATAACGACGCCATTCGGGAGAGGAGCTCTTGAGCACGCTGATTGTTTCTTTGCCGCCGCGCGAGCCGGCCGTGCCGTTGCAGGAATGGCAGTGGCCCGAGCTGCCGTTCACGCTCGTGGACAAGGCCGGCCAGGTGCAGCGCGCGGGCCGCGCCGCGCTCGCGCTGCTGCCGCGCGCGAACGCGACGGTGCTGATCGTCGCCGCGCGCGACGTGCTGCTGCTGGCCGCGACCGTGCCGCCGCTCAAGGGGCCGAAGCTGCGCCAGGCGCTGCCCAACATCGTCGAGGATCAGCTGATCCAGGATCCGCTCGGCTGCCATATCGCGCTCGATCCGGTCGCGCTGCCCGACGGCCGCCGCGTGCTGGCCGTCGTCGATCGCGCGTGGTTCCGCACGATCTGCGACGCGTTCATCGCGGCCGGCCACCGGCACCTGAGCGCGGTGCCGGCCACGCGCTGCCTGCCCGCGCCGCGCGCGAGCACGGCCGACGCCGCCCTGCCCGCCGACGGCGACGCCGCGCCTGCCGCCGCACTCGCAGCCGACGCCGCGCCGCTCGCACGGCCCGCGCCGGTGGCCGCGGTGCTCGGCCTCGCGACGACGGTCGAACCGGCGCTCGTCGAAGCCGGCGCGCAGCCGGGGGCGGCCGTGGCGCCGCGCTACGAATTCGCGATCGCGCGCGGTGCGCTCGGCGAAGGTTTCGCCGCGCCCGCGGCCCGCGCGGGCGGCACGCTGGCCGCGCTCGCGGGCGGCGCCGACGTCGAACTGTACGAACTCGGCGAGCCGGGCGCGGAGCCGCGCCTCGCGTCGGTCGGCCGCAGCGACGCCGCGCTGTTGCCCGGGGCGCAGCCGCTGGCGTTCGACGTGTTCGCGCGGCGTGCGCTCGACGAGAAGTTCGATCTCTGCCAGTTCGAATTCGAATCGCAGCCGTGGCGCTTCGATCGCGCGACGGTGAAGCGCCTGCGCGTGCCGATCGCACTCGTGGCGGCGACGCTCGGCGTCGCGGTGATCGGGATGAACCTGCACTGGTGGAAGCTGTCGCGCGAGCGCGATGCGCTGTCGGCGCAGATCACCGAGACGCTGCTGTCCGCGTTCCCGAAGACGACCACCGTGCTCGATCCGCCCGCGCAGATGCAGCGCCAGCTCGATCAGCTGCGGCTCGCGGCCGGCGAGCTGTCGCCGAACGATTTCCTCGCGCTGGCGAGCGGGCTGTCGCGCTCGATGGGCGCGCTGCCGCAGAATGGCATCGCCTCGCTCGATTATCACGACCGGCGGCTCGACGTCGGCTTCAAGCCGGAGGTCAAGGTCGACCCCGATTTCCCGCAGCGTCTCGCGCGCAACGGGCTGGCCGGCGAAGTCGACAGCAGCACCGGCAAATGGACGATCCGGAGCCGCTCATGAACACCGCACAACTGAACGAGACGCTGGCCCAGTTCTGGGGCGAGCGCACGCCGCGGGAACGCACGCTGCTCGGCTGGGGCGGCACGGTGCTGGCCGTCGCGATCGCGTATTCGGTGCTGTGGTCGCCCGCGCAGGAAGGCCGCGCGCGCATCCAGCACGAGTTGCCGACGCTGCGTCGCGAGCTCGCGCAGATGACCGCGCAGGCCAACGAGGCGAAGTCGCTGACCGCCGCCGCGCAGGGCGTCGCGCCGACCGGCCTCGCGCTGAAGGACGCGCTCACCGCGTCGCTGTCCGATCACGGGCTGCAGGGCGCGCAGGTGCAGGTGGTCGGCAACGGCGTGCAGGTCCAGATGAAGAACGTGTCGTTCCCGGCATGGACGCAGTGGCTCGACGATGCGCGCCGGCAGTTCAAGGTGCAGGTCGGCGAAGCGCACGCCACCGCACTGAAGGATGACGGTCAGGTCGACCTGACGGCCGTGATGCAACCCTCGATGCAGAAATGACGCAGTGAACGAAACAAGCGACGCCCGGCCGATGCGGCCGGCACTCAGGCGGCTCGTCGCCGTCTTGCCGTGGCTGGCGGCCGGCGCGCTGGCCACGGCCGCCACGCTCGTCGCGCTCGCGCCGGCCGCGTGGATCGCGCCGCAGTTCGCGCGCGCGACCGGCGGTCACGTCAATCTCGTCGATCCGGACGGCTCGCTGTGGCACGGCTCCGGCACGCTGATGCTGGCGCCGGGCGCGGACCAGAGCGCCGCCACGCTGCTGCCGGGCCGCGTCGAATGGACCACGCGCTTCTGGCCGCTCTTGACCGGCCGCGTGCAGATGCGCATGCGGCAGACCGAGGCGATGCCCGATGCCGTCACGCTCGACGCGACGTGGCGCGGCGCGGTGCTGTCGGCCGGTGCGATGGCCGTGCCCGCATCGCTGCTCGCCGGGCTCGGCACGCCGTTCAACACGCTCGACCTGCAGGGCGACGTGCGGCTCGGCTGGACCGACTGGCGGCTGATCGGCAACAACGCGTTCGGCCAGCTGACGGTGACGATCGATTCGATGAGTTCGCGCGTGTCGCGCGTGAAGCCGCTCGGCTCGTACCGCGCGGTGCTGCAGGCGAAGGGCGCGGACGCCGATCTCGACCTGTCGACCACGCAGGGCCCGCTGTTCCTCGACGGACACGGCGGCTTCGGCCCCGGCCACGGGTCGTTCCGCGGCACCGCGCACGCGGCGCCGGAGCAGCAGGCGAACCTCGCGGGGCTGCTGAACCTGCTCGGACATCCGATCGGCAACAACCAGGTTTCGCTGATCTTCGGCGACGCGATGCGCTGAGCCGCCGCGGCCCGCGCCGCGATTCCCGCTACTGCTGCGCGAGCGGCGCGGCGGCCGTCGCGCCGGACGCCGGCATCGCGGCGGGCGCCGCCATGCCGCCCGTCTCGCGCGCCATGTCCGACGTATCCCAGCCGCCGCCGAGCGCCTTCACGAGCCCGACCGACGACACCATCCGCTGGCCGCCGAGCGTCGCGAGCTTCTGCTGCGCAGTGAACGCGGTGGTCTGCGCGGTCAGCACGTTCAGATAGGCGACCGTGCCGGCCTTGTACTGGTTCGTGACGATCGCCAGCGCCTGCTCGGCGCTCGCGACGGCCTGCCGCTGCACGTCGACTTCCTGCGCGAGGATGCGCTGCGACGCGAGGTTGTCCTCGACGTCCTGGAACGCGGTGAGCACCGCGAGCCGGTACGCGGCGACGTCCTGATCGTAGGTCGCGCGGGCCGCGTCGGTCTGCGCGGCCCGCAGGCCGGCGTCGAACAGCGTCGCCGCGAGCTGCGGGCCGACCGTCCAGAACCGTGCGGGCAGCGTGAACAGCTGCGACCACACCGAGCTCTGGAAGCCGCCGCTGGCCGACAGCGTGAGCGTCGGAAAGAATGCGGCGATCGCGACGCCGATCTGCTCGTTCGCGGCGGCCGCGCGGCGCTCGGCGGCCGCGATGTCGGGCCGGCGCTCGAGCAGCGCGGACGGCACGTCGACCGGCGTGACCGGCGGCTCCTCGGCGAGCGGGTTCGGCGGCAGCGAGAAGGTCGATGCCGGTTCGCCGATCAGCGTCGCGATCGCATGCTCGTATTGCGCGCGCGCGACGCCGTTGTCGATCGACGCGGCCTGCGCGCTCTGCAGCTGGGTCTGCGCCTGGATCACGTCGGCGCGCGCGGCCACACCCTGTGCGTACTGGTTCTGCGTGAGCTTCAGCGAGTCGCCGTACGACTTCACCGTGTCGTCGAGCAGCTTCTGCAGCGCATCGGACGTGCGCAGCTGGAAGTACGTCTGCGCGAGCAGCGCCTGCTGCGACAGCCGCGCGTTCGCGAGATCGGCCGCGGCCGCCGCTTCGCCGGCGCGCTGCGCGCTGACGTTGCGGCTCACCTTGCCCCACAGGTCCGGCTCCCAGCTCGCATCGAGGCCGACGCTGTAGCTGTTGCCGATCGCCGAGCCGCCGCCGAACGTGGACGAGCCCGACGACGACGACGCGCGTCCCGTACGCGAGCGCGTGCCCGACGCCGTCAGCCCGACCGTCGGGAAGTACGCGGCGCGCGCCTCGGTCACGAGCGCGCGTGCCTGCCGGTACGCGGCGGCCGATTGCGCGATGGTCTGGTTCGACGCGTTGAGCTTGCCGATCAGCGCGTCGAGCTGTGAATCGCCGTAGACGGACCACCACGGCCCGCGATCGGCCCGGTCGGCCGGCTGCGCGACCTTCCAGCCGGCCGGCGCTTCCTTGAACGCGGCGGGAATCGTCGTGTCGGGCCGGTGATAGTCGGGCCCGACCGCGCAGCCGGCGAGCAGCACGGCCGTTGCAACGGCAACGGCGGCGCTCAGCGGGCGAAAGGCGCGCGGGAAGGAGGCGTACGGCATCGTGAGGTTCCTGTCTGGGTGCGGCGGCCGGCGAGCGGCGTCGCGCAACGCGCGCGGTGCGGACGTTCAGCCGCTGGCGGACAAATGGTAACTGACGGCGGGAAAGCTGCGCAGCCGTAAGGGTAAGGTGCGCGGCCGCACGCATGTGTTACCGGTGCGGACGGCCGGTTTACCGGTCGTTACGGCGGGCTTGCGTGCAAAACGGGCCGGCGGCGCCGACCGCACCGCGCGTTGCGGCGGGCCGATTCAACGGCGAAGGCAACGGCGACGGCGGGCGCCGCGCCGCGTCAGTGGCAGCGCGCGGGCACCGGCAGGGGATCGGCGGCGGGCCGCCATGGCGATGGGTCGGGTGCCGCCGTCTGAGCCGTGCGGTGCCCGGCGCGGCCGGCCCGTTTCGCGCTGCGCTGGCGCCGATGATCGAACCACGCGAACCCGAGCGCCGCGAGCGAGCCGCCCGGCACCACCAGCATCGTCACGTACAGCGCGATCTTCCAGCCGCGGTGCGGGCCGGCGAACGCATGATGAGCGGTATCGGTCAGGTTGCGGCGCAGTGCGCCGGCGGCGTTTTTCAGGAACAGCATGGGGAACATCCTCGGGTGCCCGGCAGGGCGGGCGCGGCGGTCAGAACATAGTCTCCGGCGGTGCGACATGCACGTCGTAACTGGTTGCCTGAAATAATATTGACCAAGCAATCATTTTTCAAGATACTGGGCGCGTTTTGTCCTGAAACGCACTGTTGCTGCGCGCAATCGCAATGAACGGCGGCCTTTACGATCCCGACACCATCGAGCTGGAAACGAGCCTCGGTTATTTCCTGACCAAGGCTCGGCAGGCGCTCGTCGAGCGGATGGATCGCGCCCTCGAGCCGTACGACCTCACCGCGCAGCAGATCGGCGTGATCCTGCTGCTGTCGCGCGGCTATGCGCGCACGCCGTTCGAGCTGTCGCGCAAGATGTCGTACGACAGCGGCTCGATGACGCGGATGCTCGACCGTCTCGAGCGCAAGGGCCTGGTGGCCCGCGCGCGCAGCGAGCAGGACCGCCGCGTGATCGAGCTGACGCTGACCGAGCGCGGCGCCGAGGCGGCGCGGGCGTTGCCGTCGCTGATCGCGACCGCGCTGAACGCGCAGCTGGCCGGCTTCTCGGCCGACGAGCTCGCGACGCTCACCGGCCTGCTGCAGCGCTTCATCGCGAACGGCCCCGGCGACGCCGGCTGCCCGAAGCCCGACGAATCCGACGAACCCCACTGTTGAGCGCGGAGGCCCGATGTTCCGGTTTAAGCATTCGCTTATTTGTCTGTCTGGGCAGAAGATGACCGTGCAGGTGCCCCGCGCGCCCCTTCATTCGTTCCACCCGGTCGCGCCGCACGGTTCCGTGTGCCCGCGCCTTGTGCCGACGCGTTGCGCGCGTCGCGTCTAGGAGATTCCGATGTCCACCACCACGGCATCTGCCGCGTCCCCTGCCGCCGAACCGGCGCCGCTCACCGGCGGCGCGCTCGCGCTGCTCACCGTCGGGCTCGCGCTCGGCACTTTCATGGAAGTGCTCGACACGTCGATCGCGAACGTCGCGGTGCCGACCATCTCGGGCAGCCTCGGCGTCGCGACCAGCGAAGGCACGTGGGTGATCTCGTCGTACTCGGTCGCATCGGCGATCGCGGTGCCGCTGACCGGCTGGCTGGCGCGGCGGGTCGGCGAAGTGCGGCTGTTCACGCTGTCGGTGCTCGCGTTCACGATCGCGTCGGCGCTGTGCGGCCTCGCGTCGAACTTCGAGACGCTGATCGCGTTCCGGCTGCTGCAGGGCCTCGTGTCGGGGCCGATGGTGCCGCTGTCGCAGACCATCCTGATGCGCAGCTACCCGCCCGCGAAGCGCGGGCTCGCGCTCGGGCTATGGGCGATGACGGTGATCGTCGCGCCGATCTTCGGCCCGTTGCTGGGCGGCTGGATCAGCGACAACTACACGTGGCCGTGGATCTTCTACATCAACCTGCCGATCGGGATCTTCTCGGCGACCTGCGCGTACTTCCTGCTGCGCGGCCGCGAGACCCGCACGAGCAAACAGCGGATCGACGCGATCGGCCTCGCGCTGCTCGTGATCGGCGTGTCGTGCCTGCAGATGATGCTCGACCTCGGCAAGGACCGCGACTGGTTCAACTCGAGCTTCATCGTCGCGCTCGCGCTGATCGCGGTGGTGTCGCTCGCGTTCATGCTCGTGTGGGAAGCCACCGAGAAGGAGCCGGTGGTCGACCTGTCGCTGTTCCGCGACCGCAACTTCGCGCTCGGCGCGCTGATCATCTCGTTCGGCTTCATGGCGTTCTTCGGCTCGGTCGTGATCTTCCCGCTGTGGCTGCAGACGGTGATGGGCTACACGGCCGGCAAGGCCGGGCTCGCGACCGCGCCGGTCGGGCTGCTCGCGCTGGTGCTGTCGCCGCTGATCGGGCGCAACATGCACCGGCTCGACCTGCGGATGGTCGCGAGCTTCGCGTTCATCGTGTTCGCGGGCGTGTCGGTGTGGAATTCGACGTTCACGCTCGACGTGCCGTTCAACCACGTGATCCTGCCGCGGCTCGTGCAGGGGATCGGCGTCGCGTGCTTCTTCGTGCCGATGACGACGATCACGCTGTCGAGCATTTCGGACGACCGGCTCGCGAGCGCGTCGGGGCTGTCGAACTTCCTGCGCACGCTGTCCGGCGCGATCGGCACCGCGGCCAGCTCGACGTTCTGGGAGAACGACGCGATCTACCACCATGCGCGGCTCGCGGAATCGGTGAGCGTCTATGCGCAGAACACGACGGACTACCAGGCCGCGCTCGCGCAGCTCGGGGTCGTCGGGCAGACGGCCAACGCGCAGCTCAACCAGCTCGTCACGCAGCAGGGCTTCATGATGGCGACCAACGACTTCTTCCACCTGTCGGCCGGCGTGTTCATCGCGCTCGCGGCGCTCGTGTGGATCACGAAGCCGAAGAAGGGCGCGGGGCCGTCGATGGGGCATTGAGCCCCGCCGCGGCCGGCGTCGCGTGCCCGGCCGCCGGCCGCGGGCCGCACACGTCGCCCACGCCCACCGCCCACGGCACGCATGAGCCGCACGGCCGCCGCGTGCCGATGTCCCGGCCCGCATCACTCGCGCGCGAGCAGACCCCCGAAGGCGAGATCATCGCCGGACGCGATGGGCAGCGTCGCGCGCGCAACCTCGAGCCACGCGCGCGCCGCGTGCGACAGATAACCCTTCTTCAGCCAGCCGAGCGCGATCGCCCACGTGATTTCCGGCTCGACGATCGGCCGGCACGTGAACTGCCGCGCATCGAGCCGCCGGCAGTACGGCTCGGGCAGCAGCGCGATGCCGACGCCCGCGTGCACCAGCGCGGCCATGAAGTCCCAATGGCCGCTGCGGCTCACGATCGACGGCGTGAAGCCGGCCTGCCGGCACGCGTCGAGCACCGCGTCGTGCAGCGCGAGGCTTTCCGCGTAGAACACGAACGACTCGCGCGCGAGGTCGGCGAGCGGCACGGCCGTGCGGTCCTCCCAGCGCGACTCGCGCGGCGCGACCAGCCACAGCGGCGCGCGCACCATCGGCAGCCGCTCGAACGTGCCGGGGTCGACCGGCTCCAGCAGCCCGCCCAGCTCCAGCTCGCCCGACATCAGCGCCGCCTCGATCATCCGCGCGCCCTGCTCGAACAGCTTCAGCTCGATGTTCGGATAGCGCTGCTTGTACGCGGCGATGATCGGCGTGAACAACGAGCCGCCGAGCGGCGGAATGCCGATCGTCAGCTCGCCGCGCCCGAGCGTGCCCAGATCATTCAGCTCCGACTGCAGCTGCGCCTGCGCGGCGAGCACGTCCTGGCCGCGCTGGAACACGATCCGGCCCGCGTCGGTCAGCACCATTTGCCGGCCGTCGCGCAGCAGCAGCGGCGAGCCGATCTCGTCCTCCAGCGCCTTCACCATCTTGCTGATGGTCGGCTGCGTGACGAACAGCCGGTCGGCCGCCGCCGTGAAGCTCTGCTGGCGGACCACTTCGACGAAGTACCGCAGCGCGCGCAATTCCATCGCTTCTCCCCAGATTGGTGCAGCGTTTACAGACAGGATTCCGAACTGGAATGATAAGGATAGAGACAAGTCATTTTATTTATGGTTAGGGGAAACCCTATACTCCTACCATCAACCGAATCTCTGCAGGAGCCAGCCATGAGCCACTCGACCGCGTCTGTCGCCGTCCTTCCCGCCACGCCGGGCAAGCTCACGCGCACGGGCCGCATCGCGCTGCAGTCCGCCGCGCTCGGCGTGCTGTGGCTCGCGGTCGACTGGGCCGTGCGCGCGGTCGGCCTGCCGGTGCCGTCCGGCGTGGTCGGGCTCGCCGTGCTGCTGGTGCTGCTGTTCTCGGGGCGCGTCGCGCCTGCATGGGTGAAGGACGGCGCGAACTGGCTGCTGTCCGACATGCTGCTGTTCTTCGTGCCGGCGGCCGTCGCGGCCGTCCAGTACGGCGGGCTGTTCCGCGAGGACGGCTGGCGCATCGCGCTCGTCATGCTCGCCGGCACCGCGTTCGTGATGGTCGCGGTGGCCGTCGCGGTCGACCTCGCCGCGAAGCTCGAGCGCCGGCTCGCCGCGCAACGTATGTTCGCCGAACGCCGCCGCGCGCGTCTGGCGACCGTGTCGGTCCACTGAGCCGGAGCCCGTCATGCATGCGCTGCTGTCGCGCCTGAGCGTCGACCAGGTGAATACCGCGATCTCGATCGGCTGCTTCGTGCTGACGGTCGCGCTGTATTTCGCGTCGAAGCGGCTCTACGCGTACCGCAAGACGCTGCTGTTCTCGCCGCTGGTGTTCGTGCCGGGCGTGCTCGCGCTGCTGGTCGTGCTGACCGGCATCCCGTATTCGGTGTACTTCCGCGACACGCGCTGGCTGATGTGGCTGCTCGGCCCGGCGACCATCGCGTTCGCGGTGCCGATCTACGAATACCGCGAGCTGATCCGCCGCCACTGGCTGTCGCTGTCGGTCGGTGTCGCGGTCGGGATCGCGGCGGGCGTGTGCGGTTCGCTGCTGCTCGCGAAGCTGCTGCACCTGTCGCCCGAGCTGCAGCGCTCGCTGATGACGCGTTCGGTCTCGACCCCGTTCGCGCTCGCGGTGTCCGACAAGATCCACGCGCCGAAGGACCTCACCGCGCTGTTCGTGATCGCGACCGGCATCTGCGGGATGCTGCTCGGCGAACTCGTGCTCGCGCTGGTGCCGATGCGCACGCGGCTCGCGCGCGGCGCGCTGTTCGGCGCGGCCGCACACGGCGTCGGCACCGCGAAGGCGCGCGAGATCGGCAGCGAGGAAGGCGTCGTGTCCAGCCTCACGATGATGATCGCGGGCGTCGCGATGGTGCTGATCGCGCCGTTGCTGTCGCTGCTGCCGATCTGAGCACGCGCCGAGCCCGTGCGGGCGGCCGGCCGTCCGCATCGCCGCCCGGTCCTGCCTGCCGCCGGCCGCCGCGCCGCGGCCCTTCACCGTTCTCCCGCCGCTCCCCCACCCTCCCCGCGCCGAATCGAGCCGAAGCGATCCCGCAGCCGGCCGACAATCTGCTGAGATAGCCGTAATTCCCCCCTCTTTTCCGCCCATCGGCTTCGGCCCGGATGCCGAACAATGCATGCTACGAGACACCACGCACGCATTCACATGGCCTCCACGACTGCAAACCCGCCTGCCGACAAGCCGGCTTCGTCCGGCAAGTTCAAGCGCATCGCGCTGATCGCCGTCATCGCGCTGGGCGCGGCCGCCGCCGCAGCCGGCGGCATGTACGTGTTCCTGAGCAAGGCGGGCGTCGGCCATTCGAGCGCGCCGGCCGAACCGCCGCCGCTCGCGGCGCCCGTGTTCTTCCCGCTCGACCCGCTGACCGTCAACCTGCAGTCGGACGACGGCATCCAGCACTATCTGCGCGTCGGGCTGTCGCTGAAGCTCACCGACCCGAAGGCGCAGGAGGAGCTGACCGCGCGCATGCCGGAGATCCGCAGCCGGATCCTGCTCGCGCTGTCGAACAAGCATCCCGAGGAGCTCGCGACGCCGGACGGCAAGCAGCAGCTCGCGAAGCAGCTGCGCGAGCTGGTCGAGCAACCGACGCAGCCGGGCAACCAGCGCGCGAAGGTGGACGCCGTGCTGTTCACCGAATTCGTCGTCCAGTAACGCGGCCGCAAAAGGAGCGCGCATGGGCCACCAGGAGTTCATGTCCCAGGAGGAGGTCGATGCCCTCCTCAAGGGCGTCACCGGCGAAACCGACTCGATCGACGAGCAGCGCGACACGTCGGGCGTTCGCCCCTACAACATCGCGACGCAGGAGCGGATCGTCCGCGGCCGGATGCCCGGCCTCGAGATCATCAACGACCGCTTCGCGCGTCTGTTGCGGATCGGCATCTTCAACTTCATGCGGCGCACGGCGGAAATCTCCGTGAGCCAGGTGAAGGTGCAGAAGTACAGCGAGTTCACCCGCAACCTGCCGATTCCGACGAACCTGAACCTGGTGCACGTGAAGCCGCTGCGCGGCACGTCGCTGTTCGTGTTCGATCCGAACCTCGTGTTCTTCGTCGTCGACAACCTGTTCGGCGGCGACGGGCGCTTTCACACGCGCGTCGAGGGCCGCGACTTCACGGCCACCGAGCAGCGGATCATCGGCAAGCTGCTGAACCTCGTGTTCGAGCACTACACGACCGCATGGAAGAGCGTGCGGCCGCTGCAGTTCGAATTCGTGCGCTCGGAGATGCACACGCAGTTCGCGAACGTCGCGACGCCGAACGAGATCGTGATCGTCACGCAGTTCTCGATCGAGTTCGGGCCGACGGGCGGCACGCTGCACATCTGCATGCCGTATTCGATGGTGGAGCCGATCCGCGACGTGCTGTCGTCGCCGATCCAGGGCGAGGCGCTCGAAGTCGACCGCCGCTGGGTGCGCGTGCTGTCGCAGCAGGTGCAGTCGGCCGAGGTCGAGCTGACCGCGGATCTCGCGGAAATCCCGGCGACCTTCGAGAAGATCCTGAACCTGCGCGCAGGCGACGTGCTGCCGCTGGAGATCGACGACACGATCACCGCCAAGGTCGACGGCGTGCCGGTGATGGAATGCGGCTACGGCATTTTCAATGGTCAATATGCGTTGCGCGTGCAGAAGATGATCAGCGCGGGCGACACGATGAAGGAAGGTGGATATGAGTGAGCTGAACACGACGACGCCCGAACTCGACGCGCAGGCCCTCGCCGACGCGGCGCTCGCGGAATCGGCCGCAGCGGCGACCCCGGCCCCGGCCGCGCCGGCGGCAGCGGCAGCGGCAGCGCCTGCCGCGGACGAAGAACAGGGCCTCGACGACTGGGCCGCCGCGCTCGCCGAGCAGAACGAGCAGCCGGTGGTGGCCGGCGCGACCGGCGCCGGCGTGTTCCAGCCGCTGTCGAAGGCCGCGGCGAGTTCGACGCACAACGACATCGAGATGATTCTCGACATCCCGGTCAAGATGACCGTGGAGCTGGGCCGCACCAAGATCGCGATCCGCAACCTGCTGCAGCTCGCGCAGGGTTCGGTCGTCGAGCTCGACGGCCTCGCCGGCGAACCGATGGACGTGCTCGTGAACGGCTGCCTGCTCGCGCAGGGCGAGGTCGTGGTGGTCAACGACAAGTTCGGCATCCGGCTGACCGACATCATCACGCCGGCCGAACGCATCCGGAAGCTGAATCGGTGAACGTCGTGAAGGCCGCCCGCCGTGCCCACCGCTTCGCCGTCGCCACCCTCCCGGCCATCCTGGCCGGGGCGGCGGCGCTCGCGAGCACCGGCGCCGGCGCGGCCGACATGAACGCGGTGAACCACGCCGGTTCGATCGCGTCGAGCGTGATGGTCGGCTCGGCCGCGCCGTCGCTCGGCGTCGGCGCGGTGCTGCAGACGCTGGTCGGGCTCGCGGTCGTGATCGGCCTGGTGTTCGGCTGCGCGTGGCTCGCGCGCCGCTTCGGGTTCCAGCCCGCGCGGCGCGGCGGCCCGCTGAAAGTCGTGTCGAGCGTCGGGCTCGGCGCGAAGGAAAGCGCGACGATCGTCGAGATCGGCGACACCTGGCTCGTGCTCGGCGTCGCGCCGGGCAACGTGCGCCTGCTGCATACGCTGCCGGCCGGCTCGGTGCCCGACGCGGCCGTCGTGTCGACGTCGCCCGGCGCCGCCTCCGCCTCCGCCGACGCGAACGCGTCCGGCCCGTTCGGCGCGCGGTTTCGCGACGCGCTCGCCGGCGAAGCCGCGAAGCGCTTCGGGCGCGGCAAGGAGCGCTGACATGGCGCCGCGTCACCCATCCGTACCCGCATTCCGATGAAACACGACTTCCTGCGTCACGCGGCGCGCTTCGCGCCCGTGCTGATCCTCGGCCTCTTCCCCGCGCTCGCCTGCGCGCAGGCGGCCGGCCTGCCCGCGTTCAACACGAGCCCGGGCCCGAACGGCGGCACCACCTATTCGCTGAGCGTGCAGACGATGCTGCTGCTCACGATGCTGTCGTTCCTGCCGGCGATGCTGCTGATGATGACGAGCTTCACGCGCATCATCATCGTGCTGTCGCTGCTGCGCCAGGCGCTCGGCACCGCGACGACGCCGCCGAACCAGGTGCTGCTCGGCCTCGCGATGTTCCTCACCTTCTTCGTGATGTCGCCGGTGCTCGACAAGGCCTACAACGACGGCTACAAGCCGTTCTCCGACGGCTCGCTGCCGATGGAGCAGGCCGTGCAGCGCGGCGTCGCGCCGTTCAAGGGCTTCATGCTGAAGCAGACCCGCGAGACCGATCTCGCGCTGTTCGCGAAGATCTCGAAGGCCGCGCCGATGCAGGGGCCGGAGGACGTGCCGCTGTCGCTGCTGGTGCCGGCGTTCGTCACGAGCGAGCTGAAGACGGGCTTCCAGATCGGCTTCACAATCTTCATTCCGTTCCTGATCATCGACCTGGTGGTCGCGAGCGTGCTGATGTCGATGGGGATGATGATGGTGTCGCCGTCCACCGTGTCGCTGCCGTTCAAGCTGATGCTGTTCGTGCTGGTCGACGGCTGGCAGCTGCTGATCGGCTCGCTCGCGCAGAGCTTCACGTAAGCGGAGGAAGACGCGATGACACCCGAACAGGTGATGACGCTGGCGCACCACGCGATGATGGTCGGCCTGCTGCTGGCCGCCCCGCTGCTGCTGGTCGCGCTCGCGGTCGGCCTCGTCGTGAGCCTGTTCCAGGCCGCGACGCAGATCAACGAATCGACGCTGTCGTTCATCCCGAAGCTGCTCGCGGTCGCGGCGACGCTCGTGATCGCCGGCCCGTGGATGCTGACGACGATGCTCGACTACCTGCGGCAGACGCTGCTGCAAGTCGCGACGCTCGGCGCCAGCTGAGCGGCCCGCGCGGCCCCGCTTCCCCGCGATGTTCTCGGTTACCTACGCGCAGCTCAACGGCTGGCTGACCGCCTTCCTGTGGCCGTTCGTGCGGATGCTCGCGCTCGTCGCGACGGCGCCCCTGGTCGGCCACGGGGCGGTGCCCATGCGCGTGAAGATCGGCCTCGCGGCGTTCATGGCGCTGGTCGTCGCGCCCACGCTCGGCGCGATGCCCGGCGTGACCGTGTTCTCCGCGCAGGGCATCTGGATCATCGTCACGCAGTTCCTGATCGGCGTGTCGATGGGCTTCACGATGCACCTCGTGTTCGCGGCCGTCGAGGCGGCCGGCGACTTCATCGGGCTGTCGATGGGGCTCGGCTTCGCGACCTTCTTCGATCCGCATTCGAACGGCGCGACGCCGGTGATGGGCCGCTTCCTGAACGCGGTCGCGATGCTCGCGTTCCTCGCGGTGGACGGCCATCTGCAGGTGTTCGCGGCGCTGGCCGCGTCGTTCCAGACGCTGCCGGTGTCGGCCGAGCTGCTGCATGCGCCCGGCTGGCATACGCTCGCCGCGTTCGGCGTGACCGTGTTCCAGATGGGGCTGCTGCTCGCGCTGCCGGTCGTCGCCGCGCTCCTGATCGCCAACCTCGCGCTCGGCATCCTGAACCGCGCGGCGCCGCAGATCGGCATCTTCCAGATCGGCTTCCCGGTCACGATGCTGGTCGGGCTGTTGCTCGTGCAACTGATGATCCCGAACCTCGTGCCGTTCGTGTCGCACCTGTTCGACATGGGCCTCGACGGGATCGGCCGCGTGCTGCAGGGCTGGCGCTGACGCGGCCCCGCCCGCCCCATTTGCTGGAAAACCCCTAACCGAATCGCCGCGTCGCGAAAGGTTGCGGAAGGCTTCGCGTCCCTATACTCGTCGTGACGATGCGCCACGCATCGCGCCATACGAATACAACGAAGGAGACGACCCGATGCGACCCATCCTGCGCACCCTCGCCGTTGCAGCCAGCCTGAGCTGCGCGCTCGCCGCTCACCCCGCGCTCGCCGACGACGGCGGCAAGATCACGATCATGGTCGGCGGGATCGCCAAGCTCATCTATCTGCCCGCGCGGCTCACGCAGGAACTCGGCTACTTCAAGGCCGAAGGGCTCGACGTCGAGCTGCTGTCGCAGCCGGCCGGCGTCGATGCCGAGAACGAGCTGCTGGCGGGCGCCGTGCAGGGCGTCGTCGGCTTCTACGACCATACGGTCGACCTGCAGAGCAAGGGCAAGGAAGTGAAGGCGATCGCCGTGTTCGGCCAGGTGCCCGGCGAGGTCGAGATGGTGTCGACCAAGGCCGCGCCGACGTTCAGGACGATGGCCGACGCCAAGGGCAAGACGCTCGGCGTGACGGGCCTCGGCTCGTCGACCAGCTTCCTCACGCAATATCTCGCGCTGCAGCGCGGCGTGCCGTCGACGCAGTACACGATGCTGCCGGTCGGCGCCGATGCGAGCTTCATCGCCGCGATCAAGCAGGGCCGCATCGACGCCGGGATGACGACCGAGCCGACGGTGTCCGCGCTCGAGAAGATGGGCGACGCGAAGGTGCTGGTCGACATGCGCACCGTCGAAGGCACGCGCGCCGCGCTCGGCGGCACCTACCCGGCCGCGAGCCTGTACGTGCAGTCCGCGTGGGCCGATGCGCACAAGGCGGAAGCGACCAAGCTGGCGCACGCGTTCGCGAAGACGATGCAGTTCATCCACACGCACAGCGCCGAGGAGATCGCCGCGAAGATGCCGGCCGATTACCAGAAGGACAAGGCGCTGTACGTGGCCGCGCTGAAGGCGTCGCTGCCGATGTACACGGCCGACGCGAAGATGCCGGCCGACGGCCCGGCGACCGTGCTGAAGGTGCTGTCGGCGTTCAACCCGTCGGTGAAGGGCAAGCACATCGATCTGGCGCGCACCTACACCAACGACTTCGTGAATGCCAAATGAGCGCGCCATGAACGCGCACGGTGCCCGCGCCGGCGGCCGGCTGCCGCCGTGCGCGCACCGCAGGCCCGGCTGACCGGCCCGGCGCCGCCGCTGCGGCGCCCTCTTCACCCGCAGGACGAATGCGATGAACCAGGCAGTTTCCCCGAGCACACCGGCGATCGAGTTTCGCAACGTGTCGTGCCGCTTCATTTCGCCGGAAGGCCGCGCGACGGTGGCGCTGCGCGAATTCAGCATGAGCGTCGCGCGCGGCGAGTTCATCGCGATCGTCGGCCCCACCGGTTGCGGCAAGTCGACCACGCTGAACCTGATCACCGGGCTGCTGAAACCGGCGTCGGGCGAGGTGCGCGTGATGGGCCGGCCGGTCGACGGGATCGACCCGCGGATCGGCTTCGTGTTCCAGGCCGACGCGGTGTTTCCGTGGCGCAACGTGATCGACAACGTTGCGGCCGGCCCGCTGTTTCGCGGCCGCTCGAAGGACGTGGCCTACGCGCAGGCCGACGAATGGATCCGCAAGGTCGGCCTCGACAAGTTCGCGAAGCACTACCCGCACCAGCTGTCGGGCGGGATGCGCAAGCGCGTCGCGCTCGCGCAGACCTTCATCAACCAGCCGGAAATCCTGCTGATGGACGAGCCGTTCTCCGCGCTCGACATGCAGACGCGCACGCTGATGCAGGACGAGCTGCTGCAGCTGTGGTCGGCGAACAAGGGCTCGGTCGTGTTCGTCACGCATGATCTCGAGGAGGCGATCGCGCTCGCCGACCGCGTGTTCGTGCTCACCGCGCGCCCCGCGACGCTCAAGCGCGTGTACGAGATCGACCTGCCGCGCCCGCGCGTCACGTCGGAGGTGCGCTACGACGCGCGCTTCATCGAGATTTCGAAGGACATCTGGCACGACCTGCGCGAAGAAGTGCAGATCGGCTGACGCCTGCGCCGCCCGCGCACGCGACCCACCGCCAAGGACAGGAGCATGACCGACATGACGCTTCCCCCCACCGCCCTGCCGGCGACCACGCTCGAGGACGACGAGCGCGCCGCGCAACGCCGGCTGCGCCGCCGGCGCAATCTGATCGTCGCGCTGCGCATCGCCGTGCTCGTCGTCGTGCTCGGCGGCTGGGAGCTCGCCGCGCGCCTGAAGTGGATCGATCCGTTCTTCTTCTCGATGCCGTCGCTGATCTTCGAGCAGATCCAGGACTGGTTCGTCAACGGCACGTCGCAAGGCCCGTTGCTCACGCAGGTGTGGGTCACGCTGGAGGAAACCGCGATCGGCTTCGTGATCGGCTCGGTCGCCGGCGTGATCTGCGGCATCGTGCTCGGCCGCAACAAGCTGATGGCCGACGTGTTCGGCCTGTACATCCAGATCGCGAACTCGATTCCGCGCGTGGTGCTCGGCTCGGTGTTCGTGATCGCGCTCGGCCTCGGGATGGCGTCGAAGATCGCGCTGGCCGTCGTGATGGTGTTCTTCGTCGTGTTCGGCAACGCGTTCCAGGGCGTGCGCGAAGCGGACCGCTACCTGATCGCGAACGCGCAGATCCTCGGCGCGTCGCGCCGGCAGATCACCACGTCGGTCGTGATTCCGTCCGCGCTGAGCTGGATTCTCGCGAGCCTGCACGTGAGCTTCGGCTTCGCGCTGGTCGGTGCGGTGGTCGGCGAATTCCTCGGCTCCAAGCAGGGCATCGGGCTGCTGATCTCCACCGCGCAGGGCGCGTTCAACGCGAGCGGCGTGTTCGCGGCGATGATCGTGCTGGCCGTGGTCGCACTGGCCGCCGACTACCTGCTGACGCGGATCGAGAAGCGCCTGCTGAAATGGCGTCCCGCCGCGTTCTGAGCCGCGCCCGGCCGACCGCATCCACGAACCGCGCCGGCCGCCCCGGCGCGGTTCGGCATTGAGGAGACGCCATGGCGCACAGCCTGCGCGGGCGGCTGCTATGGTGGTTGCTGCTGCCGCTCGCGGCCTTCGTGCTGATCGCCGGCGCGATGTCGTACGACACCGCGCGGCGCACGGCCGCGCTCGTGCAGGACAGCGCGCTGATCGCATCGGCGCGCACGATCGGCGAGGACGTCGAATGGCGCAACGGGCTGCCGGTCGCCGACGTGCCGCCGGCCGCGCTGGAGATCTTCGAGTCGCCGTCGCGCGACTCGGTGTTCTACAAGGTGATCGACGGCCACGGCCGGCTGCTCGCGGGCAACCCGGCGCTCGATGCACCGGCGCGGCACCGCGCCGAGCCGACGCTGTACGACACGACGCTCGAGCATGTGCCGCTGCGCGCCGTCGCATACGATCGCCAGCTGTACGACGAGGGACGCGTCGAGACGGTCACGGTCGTCGTCGCGAAGACGGCGCGCTCGTACGACGCGATGGTCGCGACGATCTGGCGGCCGCAGCTGCTGCGCCTGTCGCTGATGCTGGTGCTCGCGATCGTGCTCGTCTATCTCGGCCTCACGCTGGAGCTGCGGCCGCTGATGAAGCTGAAGGACGACGTCGCCGACCGCGGGCCGATGGAGCTGGAGCCGATCCGCCCGGAGCGGCTGCAGCACGAGCTGCGGCCGATCGTCGATGCGATCAACCAGTGCATCGCGCGGCTCAACACGCACACGGCGACGCAGCGGCGCTTCATCGCCGACGCCGCGCACCAGCTGCGCACGCCGATCGCCGTGCTCGACACGCAGATCCAGTACGCGCGGCGGCCCGATCATGGCGACCGCGAGCTGGCGGCGGTGCTCGACAGCATGCAGCGCGGCAGCCGCAAGATGGCCGACGTGACCGACAAGCTGCTGCTGCTCGCGCATGCGGAAGCCACGCCGTCGACGCTGCTCACGCAGCGCGTCGATCTCGCGGCCGTCGTGTCGAGCGTGCTGGAGGAAGCGATCGTGCTCGCGCAGCGGCGCGCGATCGACCTCGGCGCGGATCTCGGCGAGCGGCTCGACGTCGCCGGCAGCGACAGCCTGCTGAGCGCGCTGGTGTCGAACCTCGTCGACAACGCGGTGCGCTACACGCAGCCGGGCGGCTGCGTGACGGTCGCCGCGCGCCGCGACGGCCGCGCGGTCGTGCTCGACGTGATCGACGACGGCCCCGGCATTCCGGCCGAGGCGCGGCCGCACGTGTTCAAGCGGTTCTACCGCGTGTCGGCCGATACCGAGGGCTCCGGCCTCGGCCTCGCGATCGTGCGCGAGATCGCGCAGGCGCACGGCGGCAGCGCCGTGCTCGCGCCGGGCCCGGGCAATCGCGGTATCGTCGTGACCGTGCGGCTGCCCGCTTACGACTGAAGATACGAATCGCCATGAAACTGCTGCTGGTCGAAGACAATGCCGAACTCGCGCACTGGATCGTGAACCTGCTGCGCGGCGAGGACTTCGCGGTCGACTGCGTCGGCGACGGCGAGCGCGCCGACACGGTGCTGAAGACGGAGCGCTACGACGCGGTGCTGCTCGACATGCGGCTGCCCGGCATCAGCGGCAAGGAAGTGCTCGCGCGGCTGCGGCGCCGCAACGACAACGTGCCGGTGCTGATGCTGACCGCGCACGGCTCGGTCGACGACAAGGTCGACTGCTTCGGCGCGGGCGCCGACGACTACGTCGTCAAGCCGTTCGAATCGCGCGAGCTGGTCGCGCGCATTCGCGCGCTGATCCGGCGACAGGCCGGCGTCGGCACCGCGCAGCTCGTGTGCGGCGACCTCGTCTACGCGTTCGGCACGCGCGAGTTCCGCTGCGGCGACGCGCTGCTCGCGCTGCGGCGCCGCGAGCATGCGATTCTCGAAACGCTGATGCTGCAGCAGAGCAAGACGGTGTCGAAGGCGCGGCTGATGGACAGCGTGTTCGCGCTCGACGACGAGCCGAGCGCCGATGCGATCGACATCTACATCCACCGGCTGCGCAAGCATCTCGCGGGCAGCACGGCCGAGATCATCACGCTGCGCGGCCTCGGCTATATCCTGCGCGCGAAGCCCGCGCAGCACTGACGCGCGCGCTCTCTTGCCTCACGCGCCTCGCGCAACAATTCGTAGTACGGAAATTCACCACCGACCCGGCGATGCATCGCGCGGCTCGCCGCCGCTCGCGTGCGCGACCTGCCTTCGTCGCGGCTTCGGTGTTTTCACCGACGCAGATGCTTGCCGCGGGAAAGCGACGTGAAGGATTGCACCTTCTACGATGCTACGCGTCGGCCCCATGCGGCCGTCACCATGCGGCGTACGTTTCGTACCGCCAACGAATTGACTTCAATGCGGCAGCCCGGAGGAGACGATCTTGAAACGAACCACCCTTGCCCTTTCCATCGCGGCGACAGGCCTCTGCGCCGGCACCCACGCGCACGCGCAGTCGAGCGTGCAGCTGTACGGGCTGATGGACCTGAGCTTTCCGACCTACCGGACCCACGCCGATGCGAACGGCAATCACGTGATCGGCATGGGCAACGAAGGCGAGCCGTGGTTCAGCGGCAGCCGCTGGGGCCTGCGCGGCGCGGAAGACATCGGCGGCGGCACCAGGATCATCTTTCGCCTCGAGAGCGAATACGTGGTCGCCAACGGCCAGATGGAAGACGACGGCCAGCTGTTCGACCGCGACGCGTGGGTCGGCGTCGAGGATCCGCGCCTCGGCAAGCTGACGGCCGGCTTCCAGAACACGATCGCACGCGACGCCTCGGCGATCTACGGCGACGCGTACGGCGCCGCGAAGCTGACGACCGAGGAAGGCGGCTGGACCAACTCGAACAACTTCAAGCAGATGATCTTCTACGCGGCCGGCCCGACCGGCACGCGCTACAACAACGGCGTCGCGTGGAAGAAGGTGTTCGGCAACGGCATCTTCGCGAGCGCCGGCTACCAGTTCAGCAACTCGACCGCGTTCGCGACCGGCTCCGCGTACCAGGTCGCGCTCGGCTACAACGGCGGACCGTTCGCGGTGTCCGGCTTCTACAACCACGTGAACCACGGCGGCTTCACCAACCAGACGTTCTCGGTCGGCGGCAACTACGCGTTCAGCATCGTGCGCCTGAACGCCGGCTACTTCCGCTACAACGGCGACCAGGGCTCGCTCGGCCAGCGCCACGACGATTCCTGGACGGTGTCGATGAAGATCGCGCCGCGCGGCCCGCTCGACTACGAGCTCGGCTACCAGCAGATGCGCGTGAAGAACGCCGCATACAACGCCGACGGCTTCGTGCCGAACGCCAACCTCGGCGCGTTCAGCCTGACCAGCGGCGTCGGCAACGGCTTCAAGGAGACGCTCTACGGGTCGGTGTTCTACCACCTGAGCAAGCGCACCGAGGTGTACCTCGCCGGCGACTACATGAAGCTGCATGGGGGCTACACGGTGGCGTCGACGTTCGGCGCGAAGAACCAGCTCGAGCTGACGTCGGGGATTCGCACGCGCTTCTGACCGGACCGGGGCCGCCCGGCCCCGTATCGCGCGCGCCCGATGCGCGCGGCGGGCACGGCGACGCCCTCGCGCCGACCGTGCCCCTTTTTTCTGCCGTCGCTGCCGCAGCACCGCATCTGCCGCGACCCGCGCGTCGTGCGCCGGCCGCGAGGCCCGCCCCGACTCGCCTCGCGGGCCGCCCGACGGGCGTTTCCCGGCCGATGCGCGCACGCTCGCCTCACATCGGTGCTTGACCTGCGCCGACCGACTCGCTAGCGTTTCGGGTTTGCCCGGGCGGCCCTTGCCGCCGGTGCCGCGAGTGCGCCCGATGTCCTGGCGCACGCGGCCGGGCTCCGATGGAAAAGACGATGCAGAAACTCGATGCGGCGAGCCCGCTGGCGATGTCGACGGATTTCACCGCCGACAACGTCGCGCGCCTGAAGGCGCTGTTCCCCGAACTCGTGACCGAAGGCCCGCACGGCGCGTCGGTGGACGTCGACGTGCTCAAGGCGCTGGTCGGCGAGCACACCGTCGGCGCCGCCGACGAGCGCTACGGCTTCCACTGGCACGGCAAGCGCGGCGCGCGCCAGGCCGCGCTCACGCCGTCGACCGGCACGCTGCGCCCGTGCCCCGACGACAGCGTCGCGTGGGACGACACGCGCCATCTCGTGATCGAGGGCGACAACCTCGACGTGATGAAGCTGCTGCACAAGAGCTACGCGGGCAAGGTGAAGCTCGTCTACATCGACCCGCCGTACAACACCGGCAGCGATTTCGTCTACGCGGACGACTTCAGCGACAGCATCCGCCATTACCTCGCGATGACGGGCCAGACCGACGCCGGCGTGAAGCGCAGCACCAACACCGAGGCGAACGGCCGGTTCCACACCGACTGGCTGAACATGATGTATCCGCGGCTGAAGCTCGCGCACGCGCTGCTGTCCGACGAAGGGCTGATCGCCGTGCACATCGACGAGCACGAGGTGCATGCGCTCGTGCTGATGCTGCGCGAGATCTTCGGCGAGGAGAACGAGCTCGGCGTGGCCGTGTGGGACAAGCGCAATCCGAAGGGCGACGCGCGCGGCATCGCGTACCAGCACGAGTCGCTGGTGCTGTTCGCGCGCAACGCCGAGACGCTGCTCGAACAGGCGCCGCTGAAGCGCCCGAAGCGCAACGCGCAGCGCATGCTCGATGCCGCGCACGACGCCGTGTACCGCAGCGGCAACGCAAAGGACGCGCAGAAGGCGTACCGCGCGTGGATGAAGGCGCAGACCAACCTGTCCGGCGGCGAGGTGATGTACGACCGGCTGTCCGCCGACGGGCGCGTGTACCGGCTCGTGTCGATGGCGTGGCCGAACAAGAAGAAGGCGCCGGACGAGTATTTCACGCCGCTGATCCACCCGGTCACCGGCAAGCCGTGCGCGATGCCGGCGCGCGGCTGGCGCAATCCGCCCGCGACGATGCAGGCGCTGATCGAGCGCGGCCAGATCGAATTCGGCCCCGACGAGACCACCCAGCCGCAGCGGATCTACTACCTCGACGAGAACATGTACGAGAACGTGCCGTCGGTGCTGCCGTTCGCCGGCTCCGACGACGCGCTGCTGAAGGCGCTCGGCATCCCGTTCGACCAGCCGAAGCCGGTCGATTTCGCGGCGGCCGTGATCGGCTGGTGCACGCGCGGCGACGACATCGTGCTCGACTGCTTCGCCGGCTCCGGCTCGACCGGCCACGCGGTGATGCAGGTGAACGCGACCGACGGCGGCGCACGCCGCTACATCCTCGTGCAGCTGCCCGAAGCGCTCGACCGTCGCGACAAGGCGCAGCAGGCGGCCGCCGATTTCTGCGCGAAGCTGAAGAAGCCGGCGACGCTCGCCGAAGTCACCAAGGAGCGGCTGCGCCGCGCCGCGCAGCAGGTCGCGCGCGACTATCCGGAAAGCTATGGCGACCTCGGCTTTCGCGTGTATCGCCTCGACACCACCAACGTGATCGAGTGGGATCCGCGCCGCGACGACTTCGACCATGCGCTGTTCGCGTCGGTCGAGCACGTGAAGACCGGCCGCAGCGAAGACGACCTGCTCGCCGAGCTCACGCTCAAGCTCGGCCTCGATCTGTGCACGCCGGTCGAGCATCACCAGGTGGCCGGCAAGACGGTGCACCTGATCGGCCGCGCGATCGTCGCGTGCTTCGACGCGCGCATGTCGCGCGACGACGCGGGGCCGCTCGCCGACGGCATCGTCGAGCTGCTCGATGCGACCGGCGCGACGCGCGACGTCACGTGCCTGTTCCGCGACAGCGGCTTCGTCGACGACGTCGCGAAGCTCAATCTCGCCGCGCTGCTCGAGCAGCACGGCGTGAAGCGCGTGCGGAGCCTCTGATGCGGCTGCATTTCGAAGCGGATCTCGACTACCAGCGCGACGCGATCGACGCCGTCTGCGACCTGTTTCGCGGCCAGGAATCGTATCGCGGCGACTTCAGCGTGCTCGCGAACGCCGCGCCCGGCACGACGGCCGCCGCGCAAGGCTCGCTCGGCTTCGCGGTGTCGGAGCAAGGCGTCGGCAACCGGCTGTCGCTGACCGACGACGCGCTCGCGCGCAACCTCGCCGACGTGCAGCTGCGCGGCGGGCTGCCGCCGTCCGGCCAGCCCGGCTCGCGCGACTTCACCGTCGAGATGGAAACCGGCACAGGCAAGACCTACGTGTACCTGCGCACGATCTTCGAGCTGAACCGCCGCTACGGCTTCACGAAGTTCGTGATCGTGGTGCCGTCGATCGCGATCAAGGAAGGCGTGCACAAGACGCTGTCGATCACCGAGGATCATTTCCGCGCGCTGTACGCGGGCGTGCCGTACGACTACTTCCTGTACGACTCGGCGAAGCTCGGCCAGGTGCGCCACTTCGCGGCGAGCGCGGCGATCCAGATCATGGTGATGACCGTCGCCGCGATCAACAAGAAGGAAATCAACAACCTCTACAAGGACAGCGAGAAGACCGGCGGCGAGAAGCCGATCGACCTGATCCGCGCGACGCGGCCGATCGTGATCGTCGACGAGCCGCAGAGCGTCGACGGCGGCCTCGAAGGGCGCGGCCGCGAGGCGCTCGCCGCGATGGCGCCGCTCTGCACGCTGCGCTACTCGGCCACCCACGTCGACCGGCATCACATGGTGTATCGGCTCGACGCGGTCGACGCTTACGAGCGCAAGCTCGTCAAGCAGATCGAGATCGCGTCGGCGATCGTCGAGGACGCGCACAACAAGCCGTACGTGCGGCTCGTCGGCGTGTCGAACCGGCGCGGCGCGATCAGCGCGCGCATCGAGCTCGACGTGGCGACCGCGGCCGGCGTGAAGCGGCAGATCGTGTCCGCGACCGACGGCGACGATCTCGAACGGCTGACCAAACGCGCGCTGTACGCCGGGCTGCGCATCGGCGAAGTGCATGCGGTCAAGGGCGCCGAATACGTCGAGCTGCGCCATCCGGAAGGCGACGCGTTCCTGTCGCTCGGCGAGGCGTTCGGCGACATCGACACGCTCGCGGTGCAGCGCGAGATGATCCGCCGCACGATCCGCGAGCATCTCGACAAGGAGCTGCGCCTCGCCGAGCGCGGCGTGAAGGTGCTGTCGCTGTTCTTCGTTGACTCGGTCGAGCGCTATCGCCGCTACGACGAGAACGGTACGCCCGTCAAAGGCGACTACGCGCTGATCTTCGAAGAGGAATATGCGCGCGCCGCGCGGGTGCCGGCCTATCGCGCGCTGTTCGACGGCGTCGACATCGCCCGCGAGGTCGAGCGCGCGCACAACGGCTACTTCTCGATCGACCGCAAGGGCGGCTGGACCGACACGAGCGAGAGCAGCGCCGCCGCGCGCGAGAACGCCGAGCGCGCGTACGGGCTCATCATGCGCGAGAAGGAAGCGCTGCTGTCGTTCGACACGCCGCTGAAGTTCATCTTCTCGCACTCGGCGCTGAAGGAAGGCTGGGACAACCCGAACGTGTTCCAGATCTGCACGCTGCGCGACATCCAGACCGAACGCGAGCGCCGTCAGACGCTCGGCCGCGGGCTGCGCCTCGCGGTCGACCAGGACGGCGAGCGCGTGCGCGACCCCGGCGTGAACACGCTCACCGTGATCGCGACCGAGCGCTACGAGTCGTTCGCGGAGAACCTGCAGAAGGAAATCGAGGCCGACACCGGCATCCGCTTCGGGATCGTCGAGCAACACCAGTTCGCGGCGCTGCCGGTGCAGGAAGGCGACGGCCCCGCGCATGCGCTCGGCATCGAGCTGTCGCGCATGCTGTGGACGCATCTGCACGAGCAAGGCTACGTCGACGCGCAGGGCAAGGTGCTCGACCGCCTGAAGGACGCGCTGCGCCGCAGCGCGCTCGTGCTGCCCGACGCATTCGAGACGCTGCGCGCGCCGATCGTCGCGACGCTTCGCAAGCTGTCGGGCCGCTTCGCGGTGCGCAACGCGGACGAGCGGCGCGCGATCGCGCTGCGCCGCGATGCGTCCGGCAAGGCCGTGATCTTCGGCGACGCGTTCCGCGCGCTGTGGGAACGCATTCGCCATCGCACCGTGTACAGCGTGGACTTCGACAACGCGAAGCTGGTGCGCGACTGCACGACGGCGCTGCGCGACGCGCCCGACATCGCGCGGGCGCGGCTGCAATGGCGCAAGGCCGAGATCGACATCGGCAAGGCCGGCATCGAGGCGATCGAGGTGGCGGGCGCCGGCACGGTGCTGCTCGACGAAGGCGAACTGCCGTTGCCGGACCTGCTCACCGAGCTGCAGGACCGCACGCAGCTCACGCGCCGCTCGCTCGCGACGATCCTCGCCGACAGCGGCCGGCTCGACGACTTCCGCGTGAATCCGCAGCAGTTCATCGCGCTGGCCGCCGACGCGATCAACCGCTGCAAGCGGCTCGCGCTCGTTGCGGGGATCTCGTACAGGAAGCTCGGCGATCGTCACGTGCACGCGCTCGAATCGTTCGAGAGCGAGGCGCTCACCGGCTACCTGCGCAGCCTGCGGCTCGATGCGCGCAAGTCGATTCACGAGGCGGTGGTGTGCGAGACGGACGCGGAGCGCGCGTTCGCCGATGCGCTCGAAGCGCACGACGGCGTGAAGCTGTACGCGAGGCTGCCGGCGTGGTTCCGCATCGCGACGCCGCTCGGCGGCTATCACCCGGACTGGGCCGTGCTCGCGGAACAGGATGGCGGCGAGCGGCTCTATTTCGTCGTCGATACGCCGAACGCCGACGACGCCGTGCCGAGCGAGCACGAGCGCGCGAAGCTCGCGTGCGGCGCCGCGCATTTCCGCGCGCTGGCCGATGGCGAAGATGCGGCGCGGTTCGTGCGCGTCGCGCAGGTCGATGCGCTGTTCGAGCCCGGTGCGGCGGCGGGCGGCCGCGCGGGTTGATGCGAAGGGCGGCGCGAGCCGCCCTTTTTTCATTTGGGGGGACGCGCTTCCCTCCTTCGATACGAACGATCCGTCCGTCGTCCGCGGGAAAGCGGTTCGTATTCCGACGCGTTCTCACGCGCCGTTACGGCTGGTTGCAAATCAGGGTCGAGACGGCGAGCAACGACCGGCCTGCGATGCCGCGCGCGCCCATGAAAAAAGCGCGCCGAAGCGCGCTTGTTCCGTCCGCACGGGCACGCTTACAGCGTGCGGCCGAGCGCGTTGCGATGCCCGTGATGCGTCGAGGTCGCCGTCGTCGCATGCGCGGTATGGCCGTGCGTATGCGCGTGACCGTGGCCGGGCTGCACGCCGGCGCGGTCGGCGATCGTGTCGGAGCGATCGGCCGCGCGTGCGAGGCCCTTGTCGCGGTCGCCCGAGCGGAAGCCGTTCGAATTGCTCAGCGCGTCGCCGCTCATGTGGCTGCCGGACATCCCGCCCGCGTTGCCGCCCATCCCGCCCATCCCGCCTGCGCCATGGCCGCCGCCACCACCACCGCCATTGCCGCCAGCAGCCGCCTGTGCGCCGGCGGCCCCGAGTGCGAGCAGCGCCGCTGCCAGCACGGACAGATATCGTTGAGTTTTCATCGTTTGCTCCCTGAAGCGCGTTCGGATGACTGCATTCTACGAACGCGCGGTTTTCGCGCGGCGCGACGTTGTAAATGATCGTAACGCGGCGTGTGCACGCATTCGTCCGATCAATTTCCGGCCCACCGGCGTGCGACAACGACAGCGACCGGCGGCGACCGGCGGCGACCGGCGGCGACGGTGTCGCGGCGCCGCCGGTCGTCGTGGTTCACTGCGCCGTCTGCGATGCGGCCGCGGCCGCCTTGCGCTGCGCCGCCTGCTCCTGCTCGTGCTTCTTCGCCAAATGGCGGCCGACGAGACAGCCGCCGACCGCGCCTACCACCGCATGGTGCCCGACGTAGTGGCCGGCAACGCCGCCCACCGCCGCGCCCTTGATGCAGCCGGCAGCCTGCGCGCTACCGATCGTTGTGAGCGCAACAGCCGCGGCGGCCGTCAACGTTCCGATGTATCGAATGGGGTTCATGCGATCACGCTCCTCGTGTCGATGCGATCAATGTTGTCGTGTGCGTGTCGCGGCGCTCAGTCCCAGCGGCCGCGCCAGCCGCCGCCGTCGCGCCAGCCGCGCTCGCGCCACTCGTGTTCTCGCCATTCGCGGCGGCGCCATTCATGTTCGCGCCACGCGCGCGCACGCCAGTCGTCGTCGCGATAGCCCACCGGCGCGTACATCACCGGCGGCGGCGGTGCGACGTAGACGGGCGCCGGCGCCGCGTAGACGCCCGGCACGCCGATCCCGACCGACAGGTCGACGTGCGCCGACGCGACGCCCGACGCTGCGAGCGCCGCTACACCGAGAACTGCACCGAGAATAAGTTTCTTGCTCATTTCGCGACTCCCTGCACGTATCGTGCGTGATGTGACTACGGTTCGGAGTCTAGGCAGCGCGGGCCGACACAGGTGAAACCGGTCTGCGAGACCGGTAACGGGCGATTACGGCGCCCGTGAAGCCTTGCTGCGCAAGGAGACGCGCGATTCGACACGCCGTTGCGACGGCGCATCGAATCGACGGAGACGGAAATTATTGCCGCAAGGCGGCCGGTGCGGCGTGCCCGGCCGCTACGCGCGGATATCGTCGACGCTGCGCAGCCAGTGCACGCTGAACAGCTCGTCGGCGTCGGTCCACACGGTGTCGGGCTCGAAGCCCGCGCGCCGCGCGATCGCATGGAAGCCGTCGATCGTGAACTTGTGCGAGTTCTCCGTGTGGACGCGCTCGCCGGCCTCGAAGCAGAACGCGTGGCCGCGCACGTGCACCGTCTGCGCGACATCGCTGACGAGATGCATCTCGATGCGCTGCCGCTCGCGATCGTAGAACGCGCAATGCGAGAAGGCGTCGACGTCGAAATCCGCGCCGAGCTCCGCGTTCGCGCGCACCAGCAGGTTGAGGTTGAACTGCGCGGTGACGCCCTGCGCGTCGTTGTACGCACGATGCAGCGTGCACTCGTCCTTCACCAGATCGGCGCCGACCAGCAGGCCGCCGCCGCGCAGCAGCCGTGCGGCGTCGCGCAGGAACGCATCGGCTTCTTCCGGCGAGAAGTTGCCGATCGTCGAGCCGGGGAAAAAGCCGATGCGTCGCCGCGGCGTGTTCGTGAGCTCGGCCAGTTGCTCGGCCTTCGTGTAGTCCGCGGCGAGCGGCGCGACGTCGAGCCATGGATACGCGGCGCGCAGGCGCGCGGCCGCGCCGTGCAGATAGTCGGCCGAGATGTCGATCGGCACGTAGCGCGCCGGCGCGTTCGCATAGTTGTTCGCGCAGGCGTCGAGCAGCACGCGAATCTTCTCGAGCGAGCCCGCGCCGAATTCGACGATGTCGGCATGCGGGCCGACGCGCTGCACGATCTCGGCCGCGCGGTCGCGCAGGATGCCGAGCTCGGTGCGCGTCGGGTAGTACTCCGGCAGCTCGCAAATGCGGTCGAACAGCGCGGAGCCGGCCGCATCGTAGAAGTACTTCGGCGGAATGCTGCGCGGCGTGCGCGACAGCCCGTCGATCAGGTCGCGCTCGAACGCGCTCGGCCGCGCCTCGCGGGCGGGTTGCTGGCCACCGCTCGTGGCCGTCAGGTCAGACGTCTCGCGCAAGTCGCACTCCCGTGAATTGCCAGCGCGCGGCCGGCGGAAAGAAATTGCGGTACGTCGGCCGCGCGTGGCCCGGCGGCGTCGCGATGCTGCTGCCGCGCAGGACCTGCTGGCCGACCATGAACTTGCCGTTGTATTCGGCCGCGACGCCGGCCAGCGGCCGAAAGCCCGGATACGGCTCGTACGACGAACGCGTCCACTGCCACACGTGGCCGAGCATCTCGCGCACGCCGTCCACGCCAAACGCGGCTTCCCATTCGAATTCGGTCGGCAGGCGTGCGCCGGCCCATTCCGCGTACGCGGCCGCCTCGTAGAAGCTCACGTGGCACACCGGCGCATCGGGCGCGAGCGGTTCGACGCCATGCAGGCCGAACGCGCGCCATTCGCGTACGGTTTTCGCGGTGCGGTCATCGTCGGCGATCCAGTATGCCGGCGCGCACCACCCTTCGCGCTGCACGGTCGCCCAGCCGTCGGACAACCAGAGTTCGGCGCGCGTGTAGCCGCCGTCCGCGATGAAGGCCGCGAATTCGGCATTCGTCACGAGGCGGTTCGCGATCTCGCACGGCTGCACGAGCGCCGTATGGCGCGGCCGCTCGTTGTCGAACGAGAACGCGTCGCCGTCGTGGCCGATCTGGACGAGGCCGCCCGGCTGACGCAGCCAGCGCAGCGCGCCGGCGTCGCCCGCGGCGAGCGCCGCTTGCGCGTGCGCGCCGTCGCGCGGCCGGAACGCAGGCTTGAGCGGGTTGCACGAGAACGCGTGCAGCATGTCGGTGACGATCAGCTCCTGATGCTGCTGCTCGTGATGCAGGCCGAGCTCGACCTCCGGTGCGATCGCGGCCAGCAAGGCGGGATCCGCAGCGTCGAGTGCGTGCTGCAGCGCTGCGTCGACATGCTGCCGGTACGCATGCACGCGCTCGAGCGACGGACGCGTGAGCAGCCCGCGCTGCGGCCGTGGATGACGCGGGCCGAGCGCTTCGTAATACGAGTTGAACAGGAACTGGAACGCGTCGTCGAACGGCGCGTAGCCGGGCACGCGGCGCATCAGCACGACGGTTTCGAAGAACCAGGTGGTATGCGCGAGGTGCCACTTCACCGGGCTCGCGTCGGGCATCGACTGCACGGCCTGGTCTTCGGCCGACAGCGTCGCGGTCAACGCGAGGCTATGGGCGCGCACTTCCTGGTAACGGCGCTGAAGCTGGGATGCAAGGAGGCTCATCGGTTTACCGTCCACGTCGCGATTCGCTGCGTTGCGTTGCCGGGAAAAGGACAGCGTTGCGCTCGGATGCGCGCGGCTGACGTGCGACCTTCGTTGCTGCGTCGTCGGGCGGTAGATTCTGCGTCACTTCGTCTGCCCGTGCAGAACAGTATGGGCCAGAAATGTGACCGTCGCGAATCGGATTTCGGGTGAAACGATAGCGAAAGAGGAATGAAAGCATGGGTTCCACGAAGCTCGGATGGGCGGCGGGCGGTCGAATGCAGGTAGCGCAATGTGTCGCAACGCGCCCGCAATTCGCATGCCCGAGCGTCGATTCTGCCGACATCTGGTGACAAGCGCCCTGAGCGCGTGAAAGCTGCGATGACGCTGCGGCGTCTCCATGCGCGCGATACCGGGCGCGCTGCGCTTCGGATTGGACGCTCGTCGCACATGACCTGCAATCGCGCTGCATCGCCCCGCCGCTTCCGTTCGTTGAAATTTTTTTCGCGTCGATGTCACACGCGGCAGGTGTCGCTCGTCATGTCGTCTGAATCCACCCGAAAGGAGAAGCAACCATGACAGCGAAACTCAATCCGTTTGCCGCCGCGCCCGCGCTGATGAAGAGCTGGATGACCGTATCGGTCGCCGCTGCCGGCAGCCTCGAGCCGACGCTGACCGAGCTCGTCAAGATCCGCGCGTCGCAGATCAACGCGTGCGCGAACTGCCTTAACATGCACACGGTCGAAGCGCGCGCGCGCGGCGAGACCGAGCAGCGCATCAATCTGCTGGCTGCGTGGCGCGAGGCGCCCTGCTACACCGATCGCGAACGCGCGGCGCTCGGCTGGACCGATGCGCTGACGCGGCTGTCCGAAGGCCACGATGCGCGCGCAGCCGCGTATGCGGCGCTGGTCGATCAATTCAGCCAGGAGGAACAGGTGAAACTCACGCTGATGATCAACGTGATCAACGGCTGGAACAGGCTCGCCGTCGGCTTCGGCTTGTGGGTCGATCCGGCCGAAGCGAAGGCTGACGCCGCGAACCTGGTGGCCTGATGACGAACGTCGATCCGTCCGCGGGCGGCGCCGAAGGCAGTGACGACGCAGCGACGAGCTTCGATCCGCTGCGCCGTACGTTGATCCGCGTCGCGTACCGGATGCTCGGCTCCGTCGCCGATGCCGAGGACGTCGTGCAGGACGCGTTCATCCGCTGGATGGACGTCGATCGCGACGACGTGCGCGTGCCCGAGGCGTTCCTGCGCCGGATGGTGACGCGCATGTGCATCGATCAGCTGAAGTCCGCGCGGCATCAGCGCGAGACCTATATCGGCCCGTGGCTGCCCGAGCCGATCGTCGACGAAGACGTGCAGGGGGACGTGACGCTGCCGCTGCTGCTCGCGCTCGAACGGCTGTCGCCGCTGGAGCGCGCGGCGTTTCTGTTGCACGACGTGTTCGGTCTCGAGTTCGACGAGATAGCGACGACGATCCAGCGCGAACCGGCTGCGTGCCGCCAGCTCGCTGCGCGGGCGCGCACACACGTGCGCGACGCGCGGCCGCGTTTTCATGTCGAGAAGCAGCGCGGAATCGAGTTGGCCGAGGCGTTCTTCGCGGCGTCGCGCAGCGGCGACATGCGGGCACTCGGCGCGCTGCTCGCCGAGGACGTGAGCCTGCATTCGGACGGCGGCGGCAAGCGCTCGGCCGCGGGCAAGCCGGTGTTCGGGTTCGACCGCGTGATGAAGGTGCACGCGTTTCTCGCGCGGCTGTTCGCGACGCATGCATCGAAGCTCGTGCGGGCCGGGTTCATCAACGGCTTGCCGGGCTTCGTCACGCTGGAGGCCGACGGCGAGTTGCAGACCACGGCGCTCGAAGTCGACGACGGGAAGATCGTCGCGATCTATGTCGTGCGCAATCCGGACAAGCTGAAGCATCTGCATTGAAGGCGCGCGGCGGGCGATTCGTGCGCCCGCTTGGCTGCTTGCAGCGCACGCGTATGCGTGATTTCGACCGCAAAAAGAAAAACGCCACGCGATGTTGCCGCGTGGCGTTCGTATGTTTGGCGAGCCGACTGCCTGTAGGCAATGCGTGCTGCCAGACCCCTTCATTTATTCGTTGGTAGGCTCGATTGGATTCGAACCAACGACCCCCACCATGTCAAGGTGGTGCTCTAACCAACTGAGCTACGAGCCTAAGAAGCCGCGAATTATAGAGAGGGTTTTCAGACAGCACAAGCCCCTTCGTGAAAATTTTTTGAACCGGTGTGCGGGGCGGCTGGCGGTTGGTGTCGGGGCGGCGAAGTCGGGACGTTGCGCTCGTGTCGTCGCGTCACAGCAAAACGTGTCGGTGCGCTGTGACGTTATGCACATCGCCCTCTGGATAACCGGCTCGGAAGCCTCTGGATTCACAGTGGAACGATTGGGGATACGTCGGCGCGGCTGTGAATCGACGAAAAGTTGTTCTGTGCTGCACAGAGATTTGCGTCTGCTTTGCGGCGGGTTATGCGTTGCGGTTCGGGCTTTGGATTCAGGGGGTTAAGGAGGTTATCCACTGTGAGGCCGTGCGCTTGTTAACTATCACTACGTATGTATACGAATCCTGTTAACACCTTTGGATAAGCACAGTCCGGAGACTGTGATCCGGGGTGGATGTGCACTGCGTGCGGTGGGGGAGAACCTAATCTGGGCGCTGTGAGCGGGGCCAAGGTCTGGATGGGACGCACAGATCAATTGTTTGATAGCTTGGGGCCGGAGCTAGCTTGGCGAGCTCAAGCTGCATTGGGTGATGTGCTGCCTGGTAAAGCCGCGTAGCTCGGAAGCGGCGCGGCAGGCGAAGCGTCCTGGGGAGTGGTCTGCACAGGAAACGCTCGTGCCGGTGATGCGGCTCTCCATCACGTTTGGTTAACCGGAAGCAAACCAGTTCGAAGCGCTGTGCAGCTCGCCGGCCGGCTGTGCAAGCCGCTGCATGGAGGCGTCGTTGGCTCGAGAATGAAGAGACCCATACAAAGATGAGCGACAGCAACGTGAGTCCCACGACGCGAATTGGAAGCGTGGTACGAAGTTCAACGATGACGAAGACGATCAAGCAATACGACATGGCCGACGATGCGACCCGGCGCAGAATTTTCTGGCTGCTTCAACGGCTGACCAGCTTCTCGCTCTGGAAGCGCAAGCGCGAAGACTTTGCGATCTTCGCGAACGAGTACGAGAACGCGGTAAAGACTTGGCCCGAAGATGATCCGGAGCGCGTGCACGCAGATCATTTGCCAACCATCTTCGAAATTCTCGCTTCTTACGATCGAGGCTTGACCGAACTAGCCCGCGGGTATCGATTCGTGTGGCAGTGTGGCGAGCCGCTGGAATACGCGATTGATCGGTATAACTATTTGAATGCATATTTTTTCCCCCACCAGGATTACTGGGAGCGTGGTGCGCAATTCGCCGCTTACCCGCCAAAGATCGATGCGCTGGCCAAACTTCTGCATGCATCGGAATACCAGATGGAGAACGCTCCGTTGGAGCCGTCGAGTTTGAACAACGATCTCGCACAACTGCGCTCGGTCGGACTGCTGCTGTCTCCCGGTGCATACGACTACACCTTCTACACGCTTCCGTATCCGGTATTTCCAGCGAACCTGCCGGAGGTTCCGGAACCCGTGGGCCCGGTGGTCAAATCTGGTGACAAAGTGCCTTGTGACGGCATCTGGGAGCCCGTTACCGTCGAGCAATCGAAGTTGCTGGGCGTTGTGCCGGTCGGCAATCGCAGCTTGCACAACAACGGCTGCTTCAACTATTTCATTCGTGACATCCGCGCGCCGAACCTCCGGGATGACGAGACGCGAACGCCCGTCAAGACGCACTGGCGGCTGTTGTGGGAAGACAAGCGATACGCGGACGGCATCATCCCCGACGAATCGGAGTACTTCCTCGATCCGCCTTCAGCGCCGGCGTCCGACCGCGACCCCGTCGCGCAGGTCCGCACGAGCGATATCTGCCCGGTGACCGGCGATTGGCAGACGGACGAATACGGCGGCAAGGTGCTGCGCGTCGAAGCCGGGGCGGCGATGCCCGACATGCTGGTCCGGGACAATCTGGGGGAGCTCAAGGTGCACTGGGTGACGTGGCGTCTGGTGAAACGCGCGTAGTGCGCAGACGGCAAGGGCGCGCAAATGCCGCCCGTGCTGCCGTAGCGCTTGGCTTCTGAGTGTGGACAACCGGCACGCAACACAATCGGAAACGCTGTGCCCGTCGACAAAAAGCACGAGTTCGAAGCACTGACGCGCATGCGAACACCGCGAGCGCAGCCGAACCGAGATCCGCTATGCCGGCTCAGTGAAAGCTGTGTGGATATCGCCGCCCGAAGTCACTCGAAACGCTGTGTAACCCGAAGATGGGCGGTTCGACGAGAGGCTGCATGCAGAGTTGCCGAGACTGATGTTGATATCCCGCGCGCAGAAGACGCCAAACCGCACGACACCGGAATCGTGCAAGACACGCCGATCTGCGAACGCACCGAGACGAGACTCTCTGTGTGGACAACCGCCACAAAAGCGACTCCCAACGCTGTGGATCTGAACGTCTCACATGAGCGCTTTGAGCGCTGGCCGAGCTCCACCAGCCGGCCCGCCGACATCACCCCCCTCAAATCTGCTGATCCAACGCCCTCGCAACGGCTTGCTCACCGAGATTGCTCGCCGGCCCGACCACCGCATAGTTGAGCCCGTTCACCGACCCATACCGCGCCATCAACGCGCCGTCCACGCGTTGCCCCGCGGGCAGCAGCCGATTTTTCGCTTCCGCTGGCCGCAGATAGAAGCTCAGCGTCCGCCCGGCATCGTCCTCATAGAGCACCATCGCGGCCGCGGCGCCGCTGTCCGTCATGAACAACCGCGCGCCGATCGGCTTGAACCCTGCGGCACTCAAGTCCGGCAGCTTCGCCGACGCGCCGACGCGCCTGGTGAGCCACCCATGCAGATCCTTCGCACTCGTCGGCCGGAAATCCACCTTCGCGACCTGATCGACCACCATCATCCGGTAAGCCTCGACCGCATCGCTCATCGGCGCGACGGGCGGCGGCGCGTTCCACCCGCGCGCCTGCCAGCCGCCGAAGGTGCCGAGCCCGATGCAGAACACGAACGAAGCGGCCATCGCGAACCGCATCCGCGAGCGTTCGGCGCGGCGCGAACGAATCGCGGCCGGATCGAGCTCGGGATTCCCGGCGGGCATCCGCACGCTTTCGAGCGCTGCCCGCAACCGCTGCGCATCCTGCTGCCACTGCTTCACCTGCTCGGCGCTCTCCGGATGCAGCGCGAGATATCGCTCGACCGCGGCGCGCGCATCGTCGTCGAGCTGGCCGTCGACATAGGCCTGGAGATCGTGTTCGTCGGGGCGGAGGTCGTTCATTTCATCAACCGGAGAGAAGGAGCGGGAAGCTCGCCGTCGCTGAGCTGGCGCAGCGCCTGCCGCGCGCGCGACAGGCGCGACATCACGGTGCCGATCGGCACCTCGAGCAGATCGGCGACTTCCCGATACGTGAAGCCTTCGACCGCGACGAGCAGCAGCAGGCTGCGTTGCTCGTCGGAGAGCCGGCCGAACGCTTCGAGCGTCGCGCGCGCGGCGAATTCGCGTTCGGCGGACGGCCAGTGCGCGTCTTCATCGTCGCGGATGCGGCCGAGCAGCCACGCGTAGCGCTTCGCGCTGCGCTTGCCGTCGAGAAACTGGCGGTAAAGGATCGTGAAGAGCCAGCTGCGCAGCGATGCGTCGTCGCGGCGGCTCGCCCAGCGCGACAACGCGCGCTCGAGCGTCGACTGAACGAGATCGTCGGCTGCGTGGACGTCGCGCGCCAACCACAGCGCGAAGCGTCGCAGCCTGGGGATGAGTTCGCGCAACGCGTCGTCGTCGGGGGCGTTTGAAGGCATGGCCGGGGGCGAGCCGAAAGGCGTGGAGATGCCGGGTAAGACGCCGCCCGGCATCGCTTATTCCATCAGCATACGAAAAATTGTTTCGTGGAATAAAGCGACGCGGGCGGCGTCCTATTCCCGTTCGACAATGATCAGACGATCGGGAGTGCATCCATGAAGCAATCTTCTTCTTCGCCGCCGCGCGAGCCTGGGCGCGGATGGTGGCGCTGGGCCGTGATCGGCGGCGCGGCGGCCGGCGTGGTGGTGGCGTTCGGCTATGTCGGCGGGTGGCTCGCGCCGGCGCGGCTGACGCCGCATCGGCTCGTCGACGCGCTGCAGACGGCCGGCGGCGGCGTCCATCCGGGCTTCCGGCGCAATCACGCGAAGGGCGTGTGCGTGACCGGCTACTTCGAAGGCAGCGGCGCCGCGAGTGCGTATTCGGTGGCGCCGTTCTTCAAGCCCGTGCGCACGCCGGTGGTCGGCCGGTTCGCGCTGCCGGGCGGCAATCCGTATGCGCCGGACAGCAGCGTGCCGATCCGCAGCCTCGCGCTGAAGCTGACCGCTCCGGACGGCGAGCAATGGCGCACCGGGATGAACGCGATGCCGGTGTTCCCGGTCGCGACGCCGAAGGCGTTCTACGAGCAGCTGCTCGCGACCGCGCCCGACCCGGCGACGGGCAAGGCCGATCCGGCGAAGGTGAAGGCGTTCTTCGCCGCGCATCCGGAGACGGCCGCCTTCCGCGCATGGGTGAAGGGTGCGAAGCCGAGCGCGAGCTACGTCACCGAAAGCTATTACGGGCTGAACGCGTTCTACTTCGTCGACGCCGCCGGCCAGCGGCACGCGGTGAGATGGCGCGTCGTGCCCGAGCAGACGGCCGGCGCCGCGGACGTCGCGACGGCGGCCGATCCGAACGTGCTGCAGCAGGACGTCACGCGCCGCATCGCTGGCGGTGCGCAGAAGTGGAAGCTGCTCGTCACCTTGGCCGACCCCGGCGATCCGGTGGACGACGCGACGAAAACCTGGCCCGCGCAGCGAACGACGATCGACGCGGGCACGCTGGTGCTCGATCGCGTCGAGCCGCAGGACAGCGGCCCGTGCCGCGACGTGAACTACGACCCGACGGTGCTGCCGCGCGGGATTCAGGTGTCGGGCGATCCGTTGCTGGCGGCGCGCTCGGCCGCGTATGCGGATTCGTATCTGCGCCGCACGAGTGAAGAGGCCGGCGTGGCCGGGGCCGCGCGATTGACTGCGGAGGGACGATGATGAAGGGAACTACGACGTTTGGCTTGCCGGCAAGGCTGCTGCATTGGGTGATGGCCGCGATGATCGTGACGATGCTGTTCGTCGGTGTGGGGATGGTGGCGTCGATTTCGCGGCGACACGATTTCCTGGTGGCGTTGCACAAGCCGTTGGGGATCGCCGTGCTGGTGCTGGTGTGCGTGCGCATCGCGGTGCGGCTGTCGACGAAAGCGCCGGCGCTGCCGGACGATCTGCCGTGGTGGCAGAAGTTCGCCGCGCACGGGTCGCATCTCGTGCTGTATGCGCTGATGGTCGCGATGCCGCTGATCGGCTGGGCGATGCTGTCGGCGGGCGGATACCCGGTGACCTTGGGCGGCGGGGTGCAATTGCCGGCGCTGGTCTCGGCGGATCCGGCGACCTTCGCATGGCTGCGGGTCGCGCATCGGGTGTTGGCTTACCTGTTCTTCGTCACGTTCGTCGCGCACTTCGCGGCGGCGCTCTATCACGGGCTGATCCGGCGCGACGGGGTGGTGAGGGCGATGGTCGGGCGTTGACTTGCGCGGGGTGCGCGCGATGCGGCGGGGCTGTCGGCGGCGCTCGAGGGCGCCGCCGCTGTCTCGATTTGACGGCTGCGGAAGGCTGCTCAACGGACCCCGCCGCACCGCTTGTCAAAAAATTTTCAAAAAGTGCTTGACGCCGATGCTGGGGAAAACCATAATTCGGCCTCTCTTGATTGAGACGCGAAACAAACGAGACGTTTGAAACGCGACGTTCTTTAAAAATTAACAGCCGATAAGTGTGGGCGCTTGATGGAAGCGAGCTGATCTTCGGATCAGAAAGCGAAAGTATCAAGAGTCTCACACTAAAGTAAGTCAGGTTTATGAAGAGATTCATATACCTGTCAGCTTTGAGTGAGCGACCGGTTCTTAACGGAACCGAAAACAGTAACAGGTTTAAACTGAAGAGTTTGATCCTGGCTCAGATTGAACGCTGGCGGCATGCCTTACACATGCAAGTCGAACGGCAGCACGGGTGCTTGCACCTGGTGGCGAGTGGCGAACGGGTGAGTAATACATCGGAACATGTCCTGTAGTGGGGGATAGCCCGGCGAAAGCCGGATTAATACCGCATACGATCTATGGATGAAAGCGGGGGACCTTCGGGCCTCGCGCTATAGGGTTGGCCGATGGCTGATTAGCTAGTTGGTGGGGTAAAGGCCTACCAAGGCGACGATCAGTAGCTGGTCTGAGAGGACGACCAGCCACACTGGGACTGAGACACGGCCCAGACTCCTACGGGAGGCAGCAGTGGGGAATTTTGGACAATGGGCGAAAGCCTGATCCAGCAATGCCGCGTGTGTGAAGAAGGCCTTCGGGTTGTAAAGCACTTTTGTCCGGAAAGAAATCCTTGGCTCTAATACAGTCGGGGGATGACGGTACCGGAAGAATAAGCACCGGCTAACTACGTGCCAGCAGCCGCGGTAATACGTAGGGTGCAAGCGTTAATCGGAATTACTGGGCGTAAAGCGTGCGCAGGCGGTTTGCTAAGACCGATGTGAAATCCCCGGGCTCAACCTGGGAACTGCATTGGTGACTGGCAGGCTAGAGTATGGCAGAGGGGGGTAGAATTCCACGTGTAGCAGTGAAATGCGTAGAGATGTGGAGGAATACCGATGGCGAAGGCAGCCCCCTGGGCCAATACTGACGCTCATGCACGAAAGCGTGGGGAGCAAACAGGATTAGATACCCTGGTAGTCCACGCCCTAAACGATGTCAACTAGTTGTTGGGGATTCATTTCCTTAGTAACGTAGCTAACGCGTGAAGTTGACCGCCTGGGGAGTACGGTCGCAAGATTAAAACTCAAAGGAATTGACGGGGACCCGCACAAGCGGTGGATGATGTGGATTAATTCGATGCAACGCGAAAAACCTTACCTACCCTTGACATGGTCGGAATCCTGAAGAGATTCGGGAGTGCTCGAAAGAGAACCGGCGCACAGGTGCTGCATGGCTGTCGTCAGCTCGTGTCGTGAGATGTTGGGTTAAGTCCCGCAACGAGCGCAACCCTTGTCCTTAGTTGCTACGCAAGAGCACTCTAAGGAGACTGCCGGTGACAAACCGGAGGAAGGTGGGGATGACGTCAAGTCCTCATGGCCCTTATGGGTAGGGCTTCACACGTCATACAATGGTCGGAACAGAGGGTCGCCAACCCGCGAGGGGGAGCTAATCCCAGAAAACCGATCGTAGTCCGGATTGCACTCTGCAACTCGAGTGCATGAAGCTGGAATCGCTAGTAATCGCGGATCAGCATGCCGCGGTGAATACGTTCCCGGGTCTTGTACACACCGCCCGTCACACCATGGGAGTGGGTTTTACCAGAAGTGGCTAGTCTAACCGCAAGGAGGACGGTCACCACGGTAGGATTCATGACTGGGGTGAAGTCGTAACAAGGTAGCCGTATCGGAAGGTGCGGCTGGATCACCTCCTTTCCAGAGCTATCTCGCAAAATTGAGCGCTCACGCTTATCGGCTGTTGGTTTAGAAAGAAAGGCTGTCTGTTAGCGGTTTTATCGGTTATAATACCGGCCGCTTTCGATAATCTTCAATGAAAAATATTCGAACGATGTTTCGTTCGAGTCTTTCTCATTGGCGATTGAGCCAGTCAGAGCGGTACGAAAGTATCGGCTGTCGTTCTTTAACAATCTGGAAGAAGTAAGTAATTTGGATAGTGGAAGCGTCTTGAGATGGACGTGAAAACTATCCGGGTTGTGATTGTATCGATGTATCTCAAGATGATTCGAACTTCATGTTCGGCTCAATTGGAATACGGCACAACGCGAGAACTCAACCTGTAGCGACTGTCGTCCCCTTCGGGGATGGGCCCCTCGTAAGCGCTAAAGCGCTAACGATGGCCGACATGAGACAGACTCGTTATAGGGTCAAGCGAACAAGTGCATGTGGTGGATGCCTTGGCGATCACAGGCGATGAAGGACGCGGTAGCCTGCGAAAAGCTACGGGGAGCTGGCAAACGAGCTTTGATCCGTAGATATCCGAATGGGGAAACCCGGCCCTTTTGGGTCATCCTGGACTGAATACATAGGTCCAGAGAAGCGAACGCGGTGAACTGAAACATCTAAGTAACCGCAGGAAAAGAAATCAACCGAGATTCCCAAAGTAGTGGCGAGCGAAATGGGATGAGCCTTGCACTCTTTATTTGTATTGTTAGCCGAACGCTCTGGAAAGTGCGGCCATAGCAGGTGATAGCCCTGTAGGCGAAAACAGTATGAAAGAACTAGGTGTGCGACAAGTAGGGCGGGACACGTGAAATCCTGTCTGAAGATGGGGGGACCATCCTCCAAGGCTAAATACTCGTGATCGACCGATAGTGAACCAGTACCGTGAGGGAAAGGCGAAAAGAACCCCGGGAGGGGAGTGAAATAGATCCTGAAACCGCATGCATACAAACAGTCGGAGCCTCGTAAGGGGTGACGGCGTACCTTTTGTATAATGGGTCAGCGACTTACGTTCAGTAGCAAGCTTAACCGTATAGGGCAGGCGTAGCGAAAGCGAGTCCGAATAGGGCGTTCAGTTGCTGGGCGTAGACCCGAAACCAGGTGATCTATCCATGGCCAGGATGAAGGTGCGGTAACACGTACTGGAGGTCCGAACCCACTAACGTTGAAAAGTTAGGGGATGAGCTGTGGATAGGGGTGAAAGGCTAAACAAACCTGGAAATAGCTGGTTCTCTCCGAAAACTATTTAGGTAGTGCCTCGTGTCTCACCTTCGGGGGTAGAGCACTGTCATGGTTGGGGGGTCTATTGCAGATTACCCCGCCATAGCAAACTCCGAATACCGAAGAGTGCAATCACGGGAGACAGACATCGGGTGCTAACGTCCGGTGTCAAGAGGGAAACAACCCAGACCGCCAGCTAAGGTCCCCAAATATAGCTAAGTGGGAAACGAAGTGGGAAGGCTAAAACAGTCAGGAGGTTGGCTTAGAAGCAGCCACCCTTTAAAGAAAGCGTAATAGCTCACTGATCGAGTCGTCCTGCGCGGAAGATGTAACGGGGCTAAGCTATATACCGAAGCTGCGGATGCGTGCTTTGCACGCATGGTAGGAGAGCGTTCCGTAAGCCTGCGAAGGTGCCTTGTAAAGGGTGCTGGAGGTATCGGAAGTGCGAATGCTGACATGAGTAGCGATAAAGGGGGTGAAAGGCCCCCTCGCCGTAAGCCCAAGGTTTCCTACGCAACGTTCATCGGCGTAGGGTGAGTCGGCCCCTAAGGCGAGGCAGAAATGCGTAGCTGATGGGAAGCAGGTCAATATTCCTGCACCATTGTTAGATGCGATGGGGGGACGGATCGCGGAAGGTTGTCCGGGTGTTGGAAGTCCCGGTCGCTGCATTGGAGAAGGCACTTAGGCAAATCCGGGTGCGTAATTCAAGGGTGTGGCGCGAGCTCCTTCGGGAGCGAAGCAATTGGAAGTGGTTCCAAGAAAAGCCTCTAAGCTTCAGTCTAACGATGACCGTACCGCAAACCGACACAGGTGGGCGAGATGAGTATTCTAAGGCGCTTGAGAGAACTCGGGAGAAGGAACTCGGCAAATTGGTACCGTAACTTCGGGATAAGGTACGCCCTTGTAGCTTGACTGGCCTGCGCCAGGAGGGTGAAGGGGTTGCAATAAACTGGTGGCTGCGACTGTTTAATAAAAACACAGCACTCTGCAAACACGAAAGTGGACGTATAGGGTGTGACGCCTGCCCGGTGCCGGAAGATTAAATGATGGGGTGCAAGCTCTTGATTGAAGTCCCGGTAAACGGCGGCCGTAACTATAACGGTCCTAAGGTAGCGAAATTCCTTGTCGGGTAAGTTCCGACCTGCACGAATGGCGTAACGATGGCCACACTGTCTCCTCCCGAGACTCAGCGAAGTTGAAGTGTTTGTGATGATGCAATCTACCCGCGGCTAGACGGAAAGACCCCATGAACCTTTACTGTAGCTTTGCATTGGACTTTGAACCGATCTGTGTAGGATAGGTGGGAGGCTATGAAACCGGAACGCTAGTTTCGGTGGAGCCGTCCTTGAAATACCACCCTGGTTTGTTTGAGGTTCTAACCTTGGCCCGTGATCCGGGTCGGGGACAGTGCATGGTAGGCAGTTTGACTGGGGCGGTCTCCTCCCAAAGCGTAACGGAGGAGTACGAAGGTACGCTAGGTACGGTCGGAAATCGTGCTGATAGTGCAATGGCATAAGCGTGCTTAACTGCGAGACCGACAAGTCGAGCAGGTGCGAAAGCAGGTCATAGTGATCCGGTGGTTCTGTATGGAAGGGCCATCGCTCAACGGATAAAAGGTACTCTGGGGATAACAGGCTGATACCGCCCAAGAGTTCATATCGACGGCGGTGTTTGGCACCTCGATGTCGGCTCATCTCATCCTGGGGCTGTAGCCGGTCCCAAGGGTATGGCTGTTCGCCATTTAAAGAGGTACGTGAGCTGGGTTTAAAACGTCGTGAGACAGTTTGGTCCCTATCTGCCGTGGGCGTTGGATATTTGAAGGGGGCTGCTCCTAGTACGAGAGGACCGGAGTGGACGAACCTCTGGTGTACCGGTTGTCACGCCAGTGGCATCGCCGGGTAGCTATGTTCGGAAGAGATAACCGCTGAAAGCATCTAAGCGGGAAACTCGCCTTAAGATGAGATATCCCTGGGGACTAGATCCCCTTGAAGGGTCGTTCGAGACCAGGACGTTGATAGGTCAGGTGTGTAAGCGCAGTAATGCGTTCAGCTAACTGATACTAATTGCCCGTAAGGCTTGATCCTATAACAAGTCTGCCTTGTAGATCGGCGCCGTGCGAAAGCACTGGCCGCGATCCAGAGCGACATGTTGGATTCTCGTGTGTGATACACACAACTCAAGATTACTGCTTCTTCCAAGATTGGTTCTGTTGGCCATGCCAGCAGAACAACCCTCTTTGCCTGATGACCATAGCGAGTCGGTCCCACCCCTTCCCATCCCGAACAGGACCGTGAAACGACTCTACGCCGATGATAGTGCGGATTCCCGTGTGAAAGTAGGTAATCGTCAGGCTCCCCTAAGCCAGAAACCCCCGCCCGAAAGGCGGGGGTTTTTGCATTTGTGGCCTCCGAAAATCCGGCTACCGAAGATCATCAGCATCTATCTGTTGACCGTTGGTGTGACGGTTGTTGACGATGGCTGTCGAAAACTGCGCTGCGTTCCGCGCTCGGGAAGAGCGCATGGAGATGGTCTCTCCGGGGGGCGGGCCGTTGCGGAGGCAGTGAGGGCCGCGTAACGCGGCCCTTGACCCTTTAGCGCTCGAATAGTCGCCGTCAATCCGGTTGATGGTAGGGCTGCTCGCGGAAATCGAGATCGCCATAGTGCGGCGTGATGTGCATTTGCCGGGTATCGTGGTTGATCTCGAAATAGACGCGGTCGCCGGGCTCGAATCCGAACAGCTTGAAGTGCGCGTCGATGACGGCCATCCAAGGCAAGTACGGCCAACCTCGCTTTGGCTTGTCAGGCGTGCTGCGGAGGATCAACTGAAGCACGGTGGTAGGGTCGCGCTGGAGCTTGCGTTTCTTGGGAAGCGATTTAATATTCGGGACAGCCATTTCCGACTCCTAGTGTGAGTTGGTTGTGGTCAGCGGGTCGTATGGGTGGCAGCCCATGCGGCCCGCGCTCTTACTGCTTTGCTCTCTCTTCAGCGGTTCTTCTGATCCGCTGTGTCTAGCGATGCGATCTTCTATATATCGCACGCCGCGTATAGTTTAATTCGTGATGCATCTCACAAATCGATTTAGGCGCTCAATAGCCAAACGGGAGATGTATAAAAAAGACGTATCGAACGGAGGCAGATTTTCGTATCCGTCCAATGGTTCGCTGGCTAAGCGGGTGGTATGGATCTGCATAATTGGTAAAATAATGCAAATAACTTAAAATTTGTCTAGTTACGATCACCCGTAGACGCGCTTGCCTGTGATTTATAGTATTGTGCAGTTCGCGTTGAACACACGGGAGTCGGAATGTTGAGACATGCCAGTACTATTTCGATAATTGTCGCAGGTATGTGTATCTGCTCAGCTGCCTTCTCTGGGGAGTTGGCGGTGACTAATCCTTTGTTATCCAAGTTGAGGCCGTGGTGTGTCGGCCGCTTTGTGTTTGATCGCCCAGTGGCAAGCCGAATATATAATCAATCATACGAATTCCGTGGTGAAAGGATTGATGTTAAGCATAACTCGTCGGCGGCCGAGTACGATTCGAAGGTAAGACTCTTGAGCTCTAGGTTGAATGGTTTGCAGCGAGTAAATCCTGGAACCGGTATAAAAGTCAATCATTCGTGGTTGGAGACGGAGTTGCGCCCAAGAGAAAATTCGGCGGTATTTGTTTATCAAGAATATTATTCAAAATCTGGCCTTGATTTCAAAACAGAGGGCTATTTGTTGGATGGTGGAAATCTTTTTCACACTGTTGGCGGAATTGGAGTAGAGGCGCTGAGACAGGCTGGGGAGATCTATAACGACACGTATCGTCGAATTAGGAGCCGTGACAACTGGTCGGTACCGACAGAGTCAGGATTCTGCATTGATGGTGGAATCGTGACTGGTTCGTCGACCTACTCTGAGGAGGTTACCCAGTCGTTCGTGTTGATGCCGGAAAATCGCCCGGCACTTCTAGTGATTCAGATGCGCGATTCCGTTAGTCAAGACCGCGATTCTTCCGCCTCGCTCCTGAAAACCTTGCCTGATTTGCGTGCGAAATTGGATAGTATCGGTACACACTACCGTATTTTGCGCCAAGGCCATCGCAAAGTCGCGGGCATTGAAGCCGAAGAAGTACTGTTTGAGGCTAAAGACGGGGCGGTTACCGAATACCGCTTCTCTCTGCTTGCCCCGGGTGACCCGAGTACGTTGGCAAAGCCGCATACTTCGATTCAAATGATTCTTGGCAATATCAGTAACCACGATATGCCAGCTGAAGAACGAACCTCTCCGGTTGATGAGGCACAGGCATTACAGGCTTGGGATATATTGCTGAACAGCTTGAGGCTGCGACCCGGCGTGGTTTAAAGGATGGAGGGCGATAGGGCATTCTAAAAAATGACATGACGACGGTCGGTGGCATCGTGCAGCGAGGTAACGGAGAGGACATACTGCAGCCAAGCGAGCCGCTTCTGGTCCGACCGGACGAGCCTCGTCGGGCGGTAGGAGCCCCCAGTGAGAGTTTGGGAAGCATAGTGTGAGATTGTCTATCTCGACGTTGCGGTACTCTAGGCCGCCAGGCAGGGGAGCATAATAGCTGGCGGCACGATTGCTGGAAGCCTCGCACAGTTCACGGGGTTTCATTCGTTTGCGGCCTGCTGAGCCCGCTCGCACTATCGCGCTGGTGTTTGTCGGGAGTGACGTTGGGTAGATGGGGGCCGAGGTTGGAAGCGACATGTACAAGAAGAGCTGGCTGTTTTCATGCACTGGATGAACGATTAAGGGGAACGCCGAAAATGTCGATGCCAATATTCGTTGTTCTTCTCGGGCTCTTTGTCTGCTCTGCCTTGTTGATTATCGTCAATCTCACTGGCGACCCGGGCATCGACTACTGGGACCTCGACGGAGAGAACGAGCCGCCGACGTCCAAGCTCGATGTCCTCCGAAATTGGCCGGTGTTCTGCGGCGCTGGGGTGGTGCTCATCGCAACGTTCGTTACCTACCATTGCTACGTGGCTGAATGAACGTCTTGGAGTCCCAGCGGTTCGTCGGGTGCTTTGACGCCCGCCGCTTAGCGCAGCTCCGCGGTGTCAAACGCATTTGAAATCTGAGCCACTTCGCGCCTGATCGCGCAAAGTAAAACTGAGCCAGTCGTTACTTCTTCGATGTCGGGACGTGCCCGGCTTTGCGTTGCTGTTTCAGTCTGTAGCTGTCTCCTTTGATCTGGATGATGTGGGCATGGTGGGGGATGCGGTCGAGCATCGCTGCAGTGAGGGTGGTGTTGCCGCCGAAGGTTTCGTCCCACTGCGCAAACGGCAGGTTGCTGGTCAGGATCATCGAGCCACGCTCGTAGCGCTTGGCGACGATCTGGAAGAAGTGACTGTGTTGATGCCGTTGAGCCGAAGTACCCGAAGCGCGTCAGCCCGAGCGTCGTCGACGAGTGGGCCGCGCAACTGACGGGCTGGCTGCGGGCAGACAGTCATCGCCCGAAGCGTGACCGGCGCACGGCCCGGTTCATGTTCGAGGCCATCCGCGGCGAGGGCTACGCCGGCAGCTACGGCCGCGTCAGCGCCTTCGTGAGACGCTGGCACGAGGAGCAGGCTGAAGCCCCGCGCAGGAAGGCCTATGTACCGCTGGCCTTCGAACCCGGCGAAGCATTCCAGTTTGACTGGAGCTGCGAATACGCCTTCATCGGCGGGTTGCGGCGACGCCTGGAGGTCGCCCACGTCAAGCTCAATGCCAGCCGGGCGTTCTGGCTGGTCGCCTATCCGACCCAGAGTCACGAGATGCTGTTCGATGCGCACGCCCGCGCATTCGCCGCGTTCGGCGGCGTGCCGCGCCGCGGCATCTACGACAACATGAAGACCGCCGTGGACAAGGTCGGCCGCGGCAAGGAGCGCGCGGTCAACGCCCGCTTCGAGGCAATGTGCGGCCATTACCTGTTCGAGCCGGAATTCTGCAACCGTGCCGCCGGCTGGGAGAAGGGCATCGTTGAGAAGAACGTGCAGGACCGGCGCCGCCAGATCTGGCACGAGGCTGCGCTACGACGCTGGGAAACGCTGGAGCTTCTGAACGAATGGGTCGCGGGCCAGTGTCGTCAGGCCTGGCAGATGCGGCACCCGCAGTGGCCCGAGCTGACGGTCGAGGACGTGCTGCAGGACGAGCGCACCAGGCTGATGCCCAATCCACGCCCGTTCGACGGCTATGTCGAGCAGACCCTGCGGGTGTCGTCGACCAGCCTCATCCACTTTCAGCGCAACCGCTACAGCGTGCCCACCGAGTATACGAACCAGCTGGTGAGCGTGCGCTGCTATCCGGCATATCTCAGCGTCGTCGCCGACGCCCAGGAGATCGCACGCCACGAACGCAGCTTCGAGCGGCACATGACCTTCTACGACTGGCGCCATTACATCACGCTGGTTGAGCGCAAACCCGGCGCGTTGCGCAACGGCGCTCCGTTCGTCACGATGCCACAGCCGCTGCAGCAGTTGCAGCGACACCTACTGAAGCACCCGGGAGGCGATCGCATCATGACGCAGGTGCTCGCCGCGGTGCGCGAACACGGACTCGATGCCGTGCTGCTTGCCGTGCAGGCAGCGCTGGACTCGGGACGCCCCAGTGGGGAGCACGTTCTGAACGTGCTGAGCCGGTTAAAGGCGCCCACCACGAGTACCAACCTCGCGACGACGAAACTCCAGCTTACCGAAGAGCCGGCTGCCGACGTGAGCCGCTACGAAACCCTGCGCGCCAACCCACCGGAGGACCGTCATGTCTAACGACATCGCCGCCCAACTCAAGGGGCTCAAACTGCATGGCATGGCGAGCACCTGGCCAGAGCTGCTGGCGCAGTCGCGTCACACGGAGTTCGACCCGGAGCGCTTCATGAAGCAGCTGCTGATGGCTGAGACGGCGGAGCGACAGGTGCGCTCGATCGCCTATCAGATGACCGCCGCTCGCTTCCCGGCTCACCGCGACCTGAAGGGCTTCGACTTCGCGCAGGCGCACGTCGACGAAGCGCTGGTTCGAGAACTCAGTGACCTGTCGTTCCTCGCAAGCGCACACAACGTCGTGTTCATCGGTGGCCCCGGCACCGGCAAAACGCACCTCGCCTCAGCGATCGGAATTGAGGCCGTGCAGCGCCACGGCAAGCGCGTGCGCTACTTCTCGACCGTCGAGCTGACCAACGCACTGGAGCAGGAGAAGTCCATCGGCAAACAAGGCCAGATCGCCCATAAGCTGATGTACGTCGACCTGGTAATCCTCGACGAACTGGGCTACCTGCCGTTCAGCCAGACCGGTGGCGCATTGCTGTTCTACTTGCTCTCGAAGCTGTATGAACACACGAGTGTCGTGATCACCACCAACCTCAGCTTCGGCGAGTGGGCGACCGTGTTCGGGGACGCAAAGATGACGACGGCGCTGCTGGACCGCGTCACCCATCACTGCCACATCGTCGAAACGGGCAATGAATCCTGGCGCTTCAAGTCCAGTTCTGCCAAGGCGAAGGCAACCAGAAAGAGAGCAGCAAAAGCAGCAGGCAGTGAGGAGTTATCCACACCGGAATAGATGTACTACGCTGTCTCGGGGTGGGTCAGATTTAGATGAAAACGGTGGGTCAAGATTCGGTGAAAATCAACAATCGCACTGATATATGCGTCGTCTACGCCGAGTCGGCGTGCGAGTTCGGTCTGCGTGAGCTTGAGCATTTTGCGGCGAGCTCGGACAAATTTTCCAAAGTCTGTCACGTGGAATTCAACGACAAGGTTTTCTCGAATTTTGGAAGAATAAGATCGTAAAAGACGAGGGTCAACGTGTGATTTTCGAGAAAATGCGACGAAGGAAGCACAAATATTTTTTTAAATTGTGGTGAGCGTAAATTAATATATGTTTTTGGTCGCTCGAGCGCGTTTGGATGTCAGGATTGGCATTTGTGGATCCCAATTGACAAAATTCATCGTCTAGACGTGTGAGCCGCGGACTATCACGATTGATCATTCAGAGGAAAAATCCATCGCTGTACCGGTGCATTGACGTTGCGGACCGCTCTGGACATGGGCCGGTCGTCTATTTCCTTTTGCAAGTGCCACCCCTATATCGTTTGTGGTGCTAGCGGTCGACCTTGCATTCGTAGTTGCCGAGCGTGTGGGTATCGAGCTGCTTGCCAATCGCGTTGCCAGCAGCACAACCGACGGCATCTCCGGACAGAGCGTCCATTAGACCTTCAGCGAGGCCACCAAAGAATAAGCCGATGGGACCGGCGACGATCAGGTTATGCCGCCAGCTTCAGCATCGCTGAGCGTGGCAGCGGCGCTTCCGGCGTGCCGGCGACGGCTCCGGTGGCGCCCCCAGGGCAGATGCTGCTCGATCCGATAACCCTCGGCAGGCGAAGATGGACAACCGGCGTTGTCCCGGGACTCGATGTTTCGGGGCCGGTACGGGAGCATTTACGGCCCACGGAGAAGCCGAGCTTAGTTCAGGATAGATGCCGCACATCCATCGCGACATAAAGCCACGCGATGGTGGGAAGGTTGGACGGTGTCCTTAAGCGGTTAACGGCTACGTTGATGCATCGGCTGGTGGCTCATGGCGGGGTTGCGCGCAAACGTCTAGTGGGAACGAAACCCCAAGAGCGGACACTATTGCATAATACCGCTTTAGGGGAACGGTCGTTATATGCGGTTACAGCTGCGGGCCTCATGCACGACCGGGGCGTGGTTCGCGGCGGGTGTGGCCCCAATAAATTCTGTACAGACCATCAAGATCAAGACAAGGACATGAGCCAACTTCCGAGCGAGCGTTTCTCCGGCCATGAATCATTCGTGTGCCGGTTCGGCTGGCTGCCCAAGGTGTTCAGGGCCGTCCAATCAACACCCGACTTGTTGCGTAACGATGAAGCGGCGACGAACGCGCTGGGAATCGGGCGGAATATGGTCAGGTCAATCCAGTTCTGGGCGGAAGCTGCCGGGATTATTCAACCCGACGAAGGTGGTGGACATGTTCCCGCCCCGATTGGTCTGAGGCTGCTTTCTGAGACGGGCTGGGACCCTCATCTTGAGTCGCTGGAATCCTTGTGGCTTATACATTGGCAGTTGAGCACGAATGCAGCGCTGGCGGCGTGGAATGAGGTCTTCGGCGAAGGTCGATTGACCCGCTTCGACCGGCAATCCTTGATCGAAGGACTGAGGCGGCGTGCGGAGAGTGCCACCAGACCACTGGCGGTGACCACAATCGAGCAGCATGCGGGCATTTTCCTGCAGACGTACTTTCAGGAAGATCGCAACTCTGATGACTCTTCGTGGTGCCCCCTTCAGGATCTTGGCCTGCTGCGGGCCAGCAAAATCGATGGGGGACGCCCAGTTTTTAGCGTTGATGCCTCCACCCCGATTGGTCTCACATTGCGAGTATTTGGCATGGCCTTGCTGGAGTTCGTATCCCGGCAAAGCAGTGCCTATTCGGCCGACTTCGGCCAGGTGCTCAAAGGCGCATACAGTCCCGGGCAGGTGTTCCGATTGGACGAGTATCAGTTGAGGCTCTTCATCGAACGCTTGAGCGATGGGCCCTTCCAGGGGGCCATGACTTTCATTGACACCGCTGACACCCAAAGTGTCGTGTTGAAACCGGAGCGCATCGACGCTTCGTATTGGCTGCGGGCACCGCAGAAGGCCAACGCATATGCATGACCGAATCATCGACGGACTGAAGCTGGAAGGGCGCCATACTCGCTCAATTTCGCTCGATCGCGACCTTCGCGACGCGCAGGCGATCGATGGCTATCTTCTGACTCCGAATGCGCTGTCGGCACTGAAGCAGATTGGCGAGTCGCTCACGCATGGGTATGCCCAGCGGGCTTGGAAACTGGTCGGTCCATATGGAAGTGGCAAGTCGGCTTTGGGAGTTTTGCTCGCGCAGGTCATGGCGGGCAAGGCTGCTTACCCGAAGGCTTGGCAGGCACTCAACAAGGCCGCCCCTGGGGTTGCGCGTCATTATCACGATTGTTCTCGGTATCCAATCGCTCTCGTCGGCGCTCGCGTGTCTATCGGGCAAGCCTTGGCGATGGCCGTTGGTCAAGCTTTGGAAGGGTGGGGCAAGAGCAAGGCCGCGGCCGGCATCCGGCGACATCTCGACGTGGAGCAGCGCACATACAAGGGGATGCCCCTGAACGCGCGTGTCGGGGAACTGCTCGACGATCTTGCGGTGGCGGCTCAGACGCAAGGATTCCGAGGGCTCGTGTTGCTGATCGATGAGGTGGGTAAATTCGTCGAACACGCGGCGTTGTACCCGGACCAGGGTGATCTAATCGCCCTGCAACAGATTGCAGAGCACGCAAGCAAGGCCGACGACGATAAGCTTATGGTCGTGGCGATGCTCCACCAGCATTTTGCGAGCTATGCAGCCGGAGTCGGTCGGGCGTTGAGCGATGAATGGCACAAGGTTGCATCTCGCTTTGAGGAAATCCCTTTCGACGAACCGATTGAACGCTACGCCCACTTTGCAAGTCATGCACTCGGGGTCAAGCCCAGGCTGCTAGAGAACGATGGCCTGAGAAATACCGCGCAGAGCTTGTACGATACCGCACTAGATCTTGGCGTGTTGCGCGCGACCACCGCCGCTGACAAGGCGCTCTTTGAACAGCCAGCATGCTTGTATCCTTTGCATCCGCTCAGCGTTGCGAGCTTGGCGGTGATATCGAAGCGCTATGGTCAGAGCGAGCGTTCGTTTCATGCGTTTTTGCGAGGCCACGAGCCGCAAGGGCTGGTCGATTTCGTGCATCGAACGGACTTGGACTCGCAGGCGTGGCTTCGCCTGCCCGATGTATTCGACTATTTGGCCGCAGGTTATGGGTTGCGGTTTAGGGATTTAGGCAGCGAGCGACGCTGGGCATTCGCGGTGGCTGCTGTCGAGCGCCATTCAGACCATCCAATCACAGCGCAAGTCCTCAAGAGTATCGCGGTACTCGAATTGGTACAGTCCGACTTGGCACAGGAGGTGACGTCGAGCGTCATCTCTTTCGCATTGGGTTCACAGGTAGCTGGGTCTCGGATCGACGAGACTCTGGCTCAATTGGTCGAACGCGGGGTGCTGATCCATCGCCGCAGAAAGACAGAATTTGCGTTCGCGGTTTCCGATGCGGTAAACGTTGAGGCTCTTTACGAGCGCGCGGCGCGCTCTGGTGAATCGGATCTCATCCTCCGCGGCATCTCGCGACTGCTATCAAAGCGATTGGTCGTCGCCAATAAGCATTACGACCGTACTGGCACTATACGAACTCTCGGCATTGCCGTCGGAGTTGTCGGGGCTTGGCCAGCGGTCGCGACGACGGCAGGCGACGACTTGCAGCCTGACGCATGGCTTAAGTTGGTGCTTCTGTCTGGCGATGAGGATGCCGCCGCAGCGGCGGCTTGGTTGCAAGACCAGACGCAGGAGCTGGAGCTTTGCGGCTGTCTGCGCCTATCCGCCGAGGGGCGCGCTGCCCTGGTGGAGTTCTCGATCTGGCAAGAAGTGCTGCAGACGGTTAACAGCAAACACCTCGATCCATGGACGAGTCGTTATGTTGAAGGCCGACTTCAGCATGCGCATGAGGCAGTCGGACGCTTGGTGACTTCGGAGTTGATTCCTACGCCTGGCAGAGAAGGGCCAGCGTATTGGCATCAGGGCCGTCCCATACCTGATAGCACTCTCATGAACACCAATCAGCTCGCCTCTTGGTTGTTCGATAAAGTGTATTTTCAAGCGCCGAGAATCATTAACGAGCTGATCAACAAGGATAAGCCGACTTCGGCGATCGTCTTGGCGCGGCAGCGCATGTTCGACGTGCTACTCGGAAACGACCAGACACGGCAGATCTGCGGTCCTAGTGAATTTCCCCCCGAACGATTGATCCACACAAGCCTTCTGCGCCAGACCGGGATCTGGGAGGAAAGCGGCGGACGTTGGCGGCTTGTACCGCCATCTGCTAAAGCGGAAAACGACATCAGTGCTGTATGGGCCAAGCTCTCGTCATTGCTTTGCAAAGACGAGCCCATCAGCTTCGGGGATGTGCTCGGCACATTGGCTGCTCCCCCGCTAGGTCTTCGTGCTGGGCCCGCTGGTATCTGGGTCGCGTTGTACGTGATGATTCACCGCGGACGATGTGCGGTGTTTGAGCGCGGCACCTTGTTGCTTGAAGTCAGTGCAGAACACCTGCAACGGATGTTCAAGAATCCTCAGGCGTTCAAGCTACGCGAGATGACAAACGCCGAAAGCAACAAGCGGCTGCTGGCTGATTACCGCGCGGTGCTCGCATCTATCGGTTGTTCATTCGACGGCGAGCCCTCGTATCTGGAGCTTGCACGGAGCCTGTATCGGTGGTCGGCGCGATTGCCCGACTTTGCCAAGCAGACGCAGCAAATCAGCAAGGACGCTGCGTTGCTGCGTTCGATGTTGAAGACGGCAGCGGACCCGATTGAATTGTTGACGCAGAGCATTCCGGCCCTCCACGTGCAGGTGAAATCCAAGAAGCCGTTAGGTACTTGGCTAACTGCGACTCTGTCGGATCTTGGCATGGCGCATCGTCGCTTGCAGGACGCGGTGACTCAGGAGCTAAGTTCAGGGTTTGCGATTTCCGGCCCTCTTAGCCGTGTTCGGAGCCAGTTGCAAGCGGAGTGCGCCGCCTCTGCTTCGCACTTGGCCGACGCACGCCTACGCGGTTTCCTGCTACGTTGTACGGATTTGTCGTTAACGGACGAGAAGTGGCTCGACTCCGTCGGTAGCCTGATTGTTCAACGGCCATTGGATGCATGGGATGACGAGACCCTTGGGAAGTTCGCTCAGGCATTGACAGAGCTGTGTGCTCATTATCGGCGCTGGATGAATGTGGTGATGCAGCGCGGAAAGGCGCCACGCGCTGCCGAGCGTTTTATGGGGCTCACCTTAACTCTACCCGGAGGGCAAGAGACCTCCGTTTTTGTGGCAACGACAGACGCGGCCCGCCAGGTGGCGGACCATGTGCTCGATATGATCATCACATCAACGGGCGATGATCATGAACTTGCTTCAGCGGCGCTAGCGCAGGCACTGCTCGACTTACAGGCGCGCACGCGATCCCCTTTGGAGGAACGAACACACCATGACGACCAAAAAGAAGCCGGTTAGACACATTTTGAGCCTGTCGGGGGGCAAGGATAGTGCCGCGCTTGCGATTTACATGCGCGATCGCGTGCCGGACATGGAGTACATCTTCAGTGACACTCTGAAGGAGTTGCCTGAGACCTATCAATATCTGGATCGGATCGCTGCTTACTTAGGTAAAGAGGTCACGCGCCTCAATGCTGATATCGGTTTCGACCATTGGTACGAGATGTACGGAGGGATGATCCCCTCGAATCACCGCCGGTGGTGCACGCGCGCACTGAAGCTCAAGCCGTTCGAACAGTACTGTGGCGATGACGAGATCATCAATTACGTTGGGCTGCGAGCCGAGGAAAATCGCAGTGGCTACATCAGCCACAAGCCCAATATCAAGGCGGTCTATCCTTTTAAGGACGATGGCCTGGTTTTGCGCGACATCGAGGAAATCCTCAAAACGTCCGGCGTCGGTATGCCGCCCTATACAAATTGGGGGCGCACGCGTTCGGGTTGCTATTTCTGTTTCTACCAACAGAAGATTGAATGGGTGAGGTTAAAGGAGACGTATCCGGACCTTTACGAGAAGGCGAAGGCCTATGAGAAGCCATATGAGAAGACGGGGAACTTCTTCACGTGGAGCCAAGGAGAGAGTTTGGCAGAACTGGAAATGCCCGAACGTATGGAGCAGATCCGTCGCGAGCACGTTATCCGGATGGATCGCCTGAAGGCGCGCAAGGAGAACGTGACGCTCGCCGAAGTCTTTGCCGAGGCCGACCGTGGAGAGGAACTAGATGAAGACGATGACCAGGGGTGTCTGGTCTGTCAGCTATAACTACAGCTAAAACAGATGGCTATCAGATTTAAGGCGCGGGTGCTCCTGGAATTGGGCGCAGAGCTCATCAGTTCGGACCCGATTGCACTTTACGAACTCGTCAAGAACTCTTTGGACGCTAAGGCCGCCAGAGTGGAGGTTCGTGTCACCGTCGTGCTTGGGCGAACGGAATTCCTGCGGGTGCGTAGCCAACTGTCTCAACGTCAGAATCGCTCTATAAAAAAAGGGAGCGTCACGAGACACACTTTCGATGAGGTGCGGGATATTCTTGTCGGCTCATTCGAGGATTCCGCGTCCGATGAATTGAAGCAGCAGTTTCTTGATGAGATGGAGAAAGAAACGGAGGATGATTGGACTGGTCGCTTGGATGCTGTTTATGCACAGAGCAATTCAATCCAGATCCTCGACAACGGCTCGGGCATGTCGTTTGAGGATCTTTCTTCTGTTTACCTGACTATTGGTACGCCAAACCGTCTTTTCGAAAAGCAGCAGGCACCTTCGGCAACTAACCCGGCGACGACTGTTCTTGGCGAGAAGGGTATTGGCCGACTGTCGGCCATGCGGTTAGGCGACTTATTGGCGGTACGGAGCACGCAGTCAGGCAGCACGAACTGGAGTGCTCTCAACATCGACTGGTCCATTCTCCGCAGAAATCCCGATTTGGATATAGAGGATTTTCATGTTGATCCGGAGGTTGGTGATCGCAAGCGGGATCAGTCGGTCAGAGGGACATCGATTACTATCCGCGGACTGTCGAGTGACTGGGACTATGCGAAGCTCGTCGGTCTTGTGCAGACAGACTTTGCCAAGCTGGTGGATCCGTTCCGGGTAGATATGCCGCGACCAGATATCCGTTTGTGGTTCAATGACCAGCGGGTGGTCACGCCGGCGTTCCAGCTGTCCAAGCTGACTTTTGCTCACGCCGTATGTAAAGCGTCGCTGTCTTATCGGCCAGTCGAGTTCGATGGTGACGTGGTGCTGGACGACGATGGCCAAGTAGAACTGGAGCCCGTGCTGACGGGTACGGTCGAATATAAGCTCTATGGACGATCCAAACGGTTTGAGCTTCGGGGTGCTCATTTGTACAGTGCGTTAGCCGTCAAACCTGGTCGAAAGAAAGTGAAGGCCAATACGCAGCTCTTGCTAAGTGCGAATGTCCGGCAAGGCGTGATGGATCTCGGTCCGTTCGAGATGGAGGCGTACTGGTACAACAGGCAACGACTCCGCAATGACAAGACGCCCGATCTGCCGGAGTTGCTTTCTTGGCTGTCATCTTGGGGCGGCGGCTTGCTGCTCTACCGGGATGGATTTCGCGTGTACCCCTATGCCGAAGTACGTGATGACTGGCTCGATCTTGATGGCCTTGCGTTAGGCAGCTCAGGCTACAAGATGAATCGCAAGCAGCTTGTCGGCGCCGTGCGCATCAGTACAGCGAAAAATCCGTTTCTGCAGGACCAGACCAATCGAGAAGGGTTACGCGACAGCGACGAGAAGAGCGCATTAATTCATCTGTTGCGGCATACTCTGCTTACCGAATTCAAGACATTTCTCGATAGTTGCGAGGCTGACGTTACCGAGTCAGCTGTGAAAGAGTTTCCTCGGTTGGATAAGCGATTTGATGAGGCGCAACGTGATGCAGTTGAAAAGGCGAAGCGTCTGCGGACCCGTGTTGCGAAAGAGGATGTCGCAGTTGTAAACGGGCTCCTAGATCGCATGCAGGACATAGCGCTGGCGTGGGAGCGTGCCAAGCTCGCCGTGAAGAACTACGAAAACGAGATGGACCAATATGTTCATCTCGCTGGCGTTGGGTTGATGACGGAATTCGTGTTCCATGAGCTGGGCCGTATCAGTACGAACGCGCTCAAGACACTGGGTGAATATAAGGGAACTGGGCCAGAGCGGGCGCAGATGCGCACACTTAGGGAGCAGTTGAAAAGCCTCGACAAGCGCATCCGGATCTTGGATCCGCTCTCGACACCTGGTCGTCAACGCAAGGAGCCGGTCGATTTGACGAGAGTGCTTGAGGAAATCGTGGAGGCTCATCAGGCCCAATTCGAGCGGCATGGAGTCAAAGCGGAAATTACCTTTCGGGGCGCTAGAGAACCACTGACCATCAATGTGGTAAGAGGGCAACTGATCCAGATATTCGAGAATTTCATTGCAAATTCAGTCTATTGGCTCAAGCAGGAAATGATGCTGCGCGTGTTCGAGCCGAAGATAAGCATCGTCGTAGATACTCGGAACCGACAGGTCGAAGTGATAGACAATGGTCCGGGTATTTCCGCCGAACGCGGCGAAGAAGTTTTTGATGCATTTGTATCGACCAAGCCGCCTGGAGAGGGGCGGGGGCTCGGCTTGTTCATTGCCCGCAAATTGGCCGACTATAATGGCCTGACGATCGAGCTGCTTGAGCCGGGCAGTGACAGACGACATCACGGATTTACCGTGGGGTTCGGGGAAGCAAAATGACTGTTGCAACATTACTCAAAGAAAATGAAGTGGCGCAGGTGCTCGTTGTCGACGATGCTTTTGGTGCGCCAACGCCAAAGCTGATTTCTCCGGAAAGCATTACGCTATTCAGCGAATCGTTGCGCGATGATGTCACCCGCGTTGATTTGCTCGGAAAGTTGGTCGCGTTGCCTGATCAGTTCGATCCGGGGCGAACTGATACGCTACAGATCCTGATCGACAACGAGGAAGTTCTTACGTCTCTTTGGGGCGTCCACACTGAGACCGAGTGGGCGTGGCTTAACGATGGCCTTTTCAAAAGCTTCTTGGAAACCAAGGGCCCGATGCTTGGTACGTTGATACCTTTACAGGATTACATTGACTCACTGGGCATCGCGCGGCACGAGTTCGACTCCATTGATTTCGAAAACCCCGAGCTTTTGCTGTACAAGATAATCTTCTTGGATTTTTACCTCGAAGGCGAAAATGGTCCGGAAAATGCTTATGCGAGAGCATCGAGGCTGCAGGAGGCCCTGCTTCGGCAAGCTGAGATGGGGACTCTGGAAAGTTACCCGACCATCGTGCTGATGTCTTCGCGAAAAGAGGCGGAGCGCTTGTCGGTGGAGTTCAAGAATCGAACAGGTTTGCGTGGGGATTTTTTCCGATTTGTCGACAAGGATGAGAACATCGCACGAAATGTGCAAACAGCGCTGGAAGATGTTCTGCCGCGGCGAAAAACAGCACTGGGCTTTGTGATGGTGCTGGACCAGTATTGGCTAGCTGCACGTCGGTCAGCCGATATTGTTCGAGAGTCGCTGCTCAAGGTGGAACCCTCGGAACTGGCGTTGCTGCATCATGCAGCCTTAGTCGCTGAGCGGGAACCGATGTGCGATTATCTTTCGTGGCTCACCGCGGCGTACCAATACCACCTGTTGCTGGGTGATCCGAAGCTGAAAGAGGCTAGTGTCAACTTTCCCGCCACTGTCGAAAGCCTTCGACCGCCCGGTGCCATTCCTCCCACGTCCCGGTTATCGGATATGTATCTGCGTGCCTCCTTCCAGCAGGAACTATCCGATCAGGTTCCGGAGTCCCTACAAGTTGCGGTGTCATTGGGAGATGTCTTTGCGGAAGAAAAAGACGGTAAGCCCGCATACGAGAAGTTTCTGATCGTGCTGGATCAGAGTTGTGACTTGCGTCATGGCTCGAAGGAGCGCGTCATCGTCGTCCGGGCGAACGATGTGAAAGCCGTGAATGACCTGACGACGGTTTTGTCGGCCAATATCCCAAGTGCGAGTCTGCTCCCATTGTTGATTAACGGTGAACGCAACGTCTATCAAGTGAATTGGCAGGTAACAGATCCAGACGTGGTTCCATTTGCGCATCTGAAATCGCGGACGGGTTTCCATCGGCTGGGGCGGCTGTCGCGACTGCCGGCCTTGGCTTTGCAGGAAAAGATGACCCAGAACGTCGGACGGGTGGGGTTGCCCGTGTCCCCTCCGGCTACCGTCCAGTATCACGCGAAGCTATTTTTGCGCGCAGAGAACGGGCAGGAGACTAGCATCGATGCACTTGGCAAACCTTGGGCCTCGATTATCGTCTTCGACGGACGGTTTGATAGCCGGAGGCCACGCTCCTCAAAACTCAGCTTTACTGAGAATTTTGCTAGTCTGATTCGCGAGACGCTCGGTGCAGCGCAGATCACCGATAACCAGCTTGCCGGAATCAAGCAGACCGTGGTGCAGCACGTTAGTGACCACGGTTACGTAGATATGGAGTACAAGCGGCACGATAAGCTGATAGCCGATGGGGTTGATGTCTGGCATGCCAACTCGCCGAATTCGCCCCAGCCCAAGGATGTCTATACCTCATTTACTGAAAAGGGGGTAAACGAGATTCTTGGTATGGGCAAGAAGCTAGTGGTTCTTCTCCAAGAATTTCGGGAGCGGACCACTCACTGAATCGTCACTTGCGTTGGGGGGTGAGTTCGTTCGCCGATGCGCTGCCGCTGTATCGCACCGCTGCATTACTGCACCGTTTCGGTGGCGACCTGTCGTGCGGCATGCTGACAGCCAGCGTGGTGCATGTTGGCACGGCGGTGTAGAGCCGCCTATCAATTTGACGCGCGTGATCACCTTCCCGCAGCGGAAACGCCTGGCTCGTCTCGCAGTATGTGCCCAAAGATGATCGACTTCGGGCAACTCTACGTGAAGTCGTCGGGCGCGGGTTGCGCGCTGGCCAAGGACATGGGTCGATATTGGTCGATGTGTCCCCATAAATCCTCCACGGTACCTGCGGGGAATTCAGAAAGTAAAAAGCCCAGCAGTGTATAGGCTGGGCTAAGTGCTTGAATTCCTTGGTGGGCGTGGTGACGCGAATACTCGACCTGCGGATTAAGAGTCCGCATGGCGAGCCGCGCCGATGTGCCGACAACGTGTAGGGCAGTCGCAATAAATTCGTCACGCGGTCGCAAAACTTTGGCGCCAGTCGCACATACTCTGGCGCCCTACGGCTACACTATGAGTTAAACATCAATATTCCCCGCCCGCAACGCATTCGACTCGATAAACGCCCGACGCGGCTCGACCTCATCCCCCATGAGGGTAGTAAAGATCCCATCCGCCGCGATCGCGTCTTCGATCTGCACGCGCAGCAGACGCCGCACGGTCGGATCCATGGTGGTTTCCCACAGCTGCTCGGGGTTCATCTCCCCCAACCCCTTATAGCGTTGCTTCGACACATTCCGCTCAGCATCGGCCAGCAGCCACTTCATCGCGCTCTTGAAGTCGGTCACGGCCATGCTGCGCTCACCGCGCTTGATCACCGCACCGGCCTGAATGAGCCCTTCGAACGTCTTGGCAGTAGTCACCAGCTGCTGATAATCCGCCGTATGCTGGAACTCTTCATCGATGACGGAAACGCGCACGTTCCCGTGATGCGCCCGCTCAACGCGCAGCGACCGCAGCTCCCGCACCGGATCATACGAAGGCACCACGCGCACTTCATTCTTCAGCGTCTCGTCATGCAGCGCCGCATGCAGAGCCTTGGCCGAAGCCTCCGTCGATTCCTCGCTGGAAAGATCGATGGAAACCCCGTCCATGATCGCCTCGAGCGCGGCCGGGTCATACAACCGGCTCAACCGCCCGATGACGCTCTGCGACAGCAGATACGACCGCGCCAGCTCGCCGAGCGCATCGCCTGAAATCGCCGCGCCGTTCTCGCTAGGCACCAACTCCGACCCTTGCAGCGCCAACCGCAGCATATGCGCGTTGAGTTCCGCGTCGTCCTTCAGATACCGCTCGTCCTTGCCGGCCTTGATCTTGTAAAGCGGCGGCTGCGCGATATACACGTACCCGCGCTCGACCATCTCCGGCATCTGCCGATAGAAGAACGTGAGCAGCAGCGTCCGGATGTGCGCACCGTCGACGTCCGCGTCGGTCATGATGATGATGCGGTGATAGCGGAGCTTGTCGAGGTTGTAATCGTCCTTGCCGATGCCGCACCCGAGCGCGGTCACGAGCGTGACGATCTGTTCCGACGACAGCAGCTTGTCGTAGCGCGCCTTCTCGACGTTGAGCACCTTACCGCGCAGCGGCAGAATCGCCTGGAACTTGCGATCACGGCCTTGCTTGGCCGAGCCGCCTGCCGAGTCACCCTCGACGATGTAGATTTCGCACTTCGCCGGATCCTTCTCCTGGCAGTCCGCGAGCTTGCCCGGCAGGCCGACGCCGTCGAGCACGCCCTTGCGGCGCGTCATCTCGCGCGCCTTCCGGGCAGCATCCCGCGCCCGCGCAGCTTCGACGATCTTCCCGCAGATGATCTTCGCGTCGGTCGGCGTTTCGAGCAGGAATTCTTCGAGCGCCTTCGCGACGACTTCCTCGACCGGCGCCCGCACTTCGGACGAAACCAGCTTGTCCTTGGTCTGCGAGCTGAACTTCGGCTCCGGCACCTTCACGGACAGCACGCACGACAGCCCTTCGCGCATGTCGTCGCCGGTCGTCTCGACCTTCGCCTTCTTCGCGATTTCGTTGTCGGTGATGTACTTGTTGATGACGCGCGTCATCGCCGCGCGCAGGCCGGTCAAGTGCGTGCCGCCGTCGCGCTGCGGAATGTTGTTCGTGAAGCACAGCACGTTTTCGTTGTAGCTGTCGTTCCACTGCATCGCGACTTCGACGCCCACGCCGTCCTTCTCGCCGTTGGCGAAGAACACGGTCGGGTGCAGGTTGGTCTTCGTCTTGTTGATGTACTCGACGAAGCCCTTCACACCGCCGGCGAACGCGAAATCGTCTTCCTTGCCCGAACGCAGGTCGGTAAGACGAATCCGCACGCCGTTGTTCAGGAACGAGAGCTCGCGCATCCGCTTCGCGAGGATGTCGTAGTGATACTCGACGGTCCCGAAGATCGTCGGATCGGCCATGAAATGCACTTCGGTGCCGCGGTTCTCGGTGTCGCCGGTGACGAGCATCGGCGACACTTCGACGCCATCGACCTGCTCGAGCACACGATCCTGTGCGATGCCGCGATGGAACTCCATGAAGTGCTTCTTGCCGTTGCGGCGCACGGTGAGCCGCAACCAGCTCGACAGGGCGTTCACGCACGACACGCCCACGCCGTGCAGCCCGCCCGACACCTTGTAGCTGTTCTGGTCGAACTTGCCGCCCGCATGCAGCTCGGTCATCACGATCTCGGCGGCGCTGCGCTTCGGCTCGTGCTTGTCGTTCATCTTCACGTCGGTCGGAATCCCGCGGCCGTTGTCGGTCACGGAAATCGAGTTGTCGGCGTGAATCGTCACGTGGATGTCGTTGCAGTACCCGGCCAGCGCTTCGTCGATCGAGTTGTCGAGCACCTCGAACACGAGGTGGTGCAGACCGGTGCCGTCCGACGTGTCGCCGATGTACATCCCGGGGCGCTTGCGCACCGCTTCCAGACCTTCGAGGATCTGGATCGACGAGGCGCCGTAGCTGCTGTTATCGGGTTGCGTATTGTGCTGTTCACTCATGGATATCTTCCGGTTCTGCGAGGCCACTCTCGTGGCGGCGCGGTGCGTTTCAGCGAGGAGAAATCGCCGGCCGCTCCAGTTTCCTGGCTCGCCCCCGGCGCCCAAAAGACGCCAAAGGGACGGGTTGTCGGTTCGCCATAAAAACGCCAAAGGGGCTTGCCGCCCCCTGGTGTGTATCGCGATGTCGAGCGCGTCAGATGCGCATCGGCATCACGACATACTTGAATTCGTCGTTCTCGGGCACGGTGATCAGCGCGCTCGAGCTGGCGTCGCCGAGGCTCACCTGCACGGTGTCGACCTTCAGGTTCGCGAGCACGTCGAGCAGATACGTGACGTTGAAGCCGATGTCGACGGTGTCGCCCTGGTACGCGATTTCGAGTTCTTCCTGCGCCTCTTCCTGATCGGCGTTGGTCGACATGATCTTCAACTGGCCCGGCGCGATGATGCAGCGCACGCCCTTGAACTTGTCCGAGGTCAGGATCGCCGCGCGTTGCAGCGAACGCTGCAGCTCTTCACGGCCGATCTCGAACGTGTTCTTGTGCGCCTTCGGGATCACGCGCTGGAAGTCGGGGAACTTGCCCTCGACCAGCTTCGACACGAGCTCGACGCCGCCGAACGTGAACTTCGCCTGCGTCTGCGCGATGTCGATGGTGACGGTGTCGTCGATGTCCTCGAGCAGGCGCTGCAGCTCGAGAATCGTCTTGCGCGGCACGATCACTTCCTGGCGGCCGAACGTGCCGCCTTCGATCTTCATCGACGAGAACGCGAGGCGGTGGCCGTCGGTGGCCACGGCCATCAGCTGGTCGCCGTCGACGACGAGCAGCATGCCGTTCAGGTAGTAGCGGATGTCCTGCTGCGCCATCGCGAAGTGCACCATGCCGAGCAGCTGGCGGAACGACTTCTGCGGGACGCTCAGGCTCGCGGCGAAATCCTTGGCCTGCGCAACGGTCGGGAACTCGTCCGCGGCGAGCGTCTGCAGCGCGAAGCGGCTCTTGCCGGACTGGACGGTCAGCCGCTTGTCGGCGAGCGACAGCGTGACCTGGCCGTCAGGCATCGCGCGCAGGATGTCCAGCAGCTTGCGGGCCGCGACCGTGGTCGCCACCTGGTCGCCGCCGACGCCGAAATCGGCGCGCGTGGTGATCTGCAGCTCCAGGTCGGTCGACAGGAAAGAAACGTCCGGGCCGTTCTTGGTGATCAGCAGGTTGGCGAGGATCGGCAACGTATGGCGGCGTTCGACGATGCCGCTGACCGTTTGCAGCGGCCTGAGGAGGGTGTCTCGTTCGGTCTTGACCAGTTGCATAGAGTTCCTTCGTTGAGTAACGGCCTGCAGCGCAGCAGCCTCGCAGCGCCCCGCCAGCCGGGCTCTTGGCCCGCCGCCGCCGGGGCGGTCAAACCTGTATTGTGCCTCAAAACCGAACCGCCCCAATTAAATTGGGGCGGAGGCCGAATTATCAAGTGCGCGCGGCGCTCAGCCCTTCAGCGTCTGCTCCAGCACGTGCAGCTCGTGGTTCAGCTGCGCGTCCTTGCCGCGCTCGTCGGCGATCTTGCGCACCGCGTGCAGCACGGTGGTGTGATCGCGCCCGCCGAACAGCTCGCCGATCTCGGGCAGGCTCTTCTGCGTCAGCTCCTTCGCCAGGTACATCGCGATCTGCCGCGGCCGCGCGATGTTCGCGGGACGCTTCTTCGAATACATGTCGGCGACCTTGATGTTGTAGAAGTCGGCGACGGTCTTCTGGATGTTCTCCACCGAAATCTGCCGGTTCTGCACGGTCAGCAGGTCCTTCAGCGCTTCCTTGGTCAGCTCGATCGAGATCTCGCGGCCGTGGAACTTCGAATACGCGAGGATCTTGCGCAACGCGCCTTCGAGCTCGCGCACGTTCGAGCGCAGATGCTTCGCCACGAAGAACGCGACGTCCTCCGACAGGTTCACGCCCTCGGACTGCGCCTTGCGCATCAGGATCGCGACGCGCATTTCCAGCTCGGGCGGCTCGATCGCGACGGTGAGGCCCGAGTCGAAGCGCGAGATCAGGCGATCGTCGATGCCCGAGATCTCCTTCGGATACGTGTCGCTGGTGATGATCACCTGCGCCTTGTTCGCGACCAGCGCCTCGAACGCGTAGAAGAATTCCTCCTGCGTGCGCGACTTGCCGGAGAAGAACTGGATATCGTCGATCAGCAGCAGGTCGAGCGAGTGGTAGTAGCGCTTGAAGTCGTCGAACGCCTTGCGCTGATACGCCTTCACGACGTCGGACACGTATTGCTCGGCGTGGATGTAGCGGATCCGCGCGCCGGCCTTGTCGAGCAGCAGCTGGTTGCCGATCGCATGGATCAGATGGGTCTTGCCGAGGCCGACGCCGCCGTACAGGAACAGCGGGTTGTACGAGATTCCCGGGTTGTGCGCGACCTGGATCGCGGCGGCGCGCGCGAGCTGGTTCGCCTTACCGGTCACGAAGTTGTCGAACGTGAGCACCGGGTTCAGCTTCGAGCGCTCGTACATCGAATCGGCTTCGGCGCCGTTTGCCGGCGCGGCGCCGGGGCCCGGGCGCCAAGTGCGGCGGCCGGCCGCCGCTTCGTGCGCGGGCAGGCTCGGCAGGTCGATGTCGGCGTCGTCGCCGTGCAGGTGGTGTGCGGCGGCCGCCGACGGCGTCAGCGGCACGTCGGCCGGCGCGCTCGGCGCGGCCGATGCATGTGCGGTCAGGTTTGCGGCAATCGCGGCGACCGCCGCGGCGGGGCCGTTCGGCGTGAGCGGCATGCGCGGCGCGGCCGGAGCGACGCCCGCGGGCGCGCCGCGCATGCCGGCCTTCGGATCGAGGACGAACTGGACTTCGATCGGCGTATTCCAGAATTCACGGGCCAGATCGGCGATGCGGCCCGAAAACTGGCTCTTGACCCAGTCCAGCTTGAAGCGGTTCGGCGCGGCGATGGACAGCGTGTTCGCCGACGCATCGAAGGCCACCGGGGCCAAGGGTTTGATCCACGTCACGTACTGCTGGGGCGTCAGCTCGCGCTCCAGCAGTGCGGAACAGTGTTGCCAGAAATCGTTCATCAAGTAGCTGTCGTTTTTTGCGTGCACAGGGCAGCTCGCCGGCGCCCTTGTCGCGGTCGCGTGACAAGGCCCGAAGCGGTCGTGCGAGCGTGCGTCGGGCGCCTGCGTCACAGTGGCGGACGGGCAGGCGAACACCGAAGCGGCGTGCGGGATTCTTGGAGATAAGGCGAGATTCTAACGCCAAACGCAGCCACAGCGGGACTTATCCACAGGCTGCGGCTGTGGGGTGTGGGGCCGGATCGGAACGGGCCGGCACAGGCGGACGACTCGTAAAGTATTGACCGTCAAGAGAAAAACGGTTTAAATAACGGGTTCCGCGAAAACCAATCCTGTATTCCCGGCGATTGCGTTCGCCCGAATGCCTACGGTTAAGGGCACGCGGTCCCCTGAATTTCGACATTCTCGAACAAGTGAGAACATCATGAAACGTACTTACCAACCGTCCGTGACGCGCCGCAAGCGCACCCATGGCTTCCGTGTCCGCATGAAGACTGCAGGCGGCCGCAAGGTCATCAACGCTCGCCGCGCGAAGGGCCGCAAGCGCCTCGCCATCTAAGGCAGGTTGCGCGCTGTGTCCGCCGTCCGCAGTGCCGCGGAAGGTGCCGTCGAGCCGGGTGCGAATCCGTCGCAGACGAAAGCCGCCTTCCCGAAAGCTGCGCGACTTCTGAAAACGGATGAATTTTCATCCGTTTTTCGTTTGCGCCCCTGGCGGCGCTCCGCGCACTTCGTGATCTACGGCAAGCCGACCGGCCAGCCCGCCCGTCTGGGGCTCGTCATCGGCAAGAAGTATGCGCCGCGTGCAGTGACCCGCAACCTCGTGAAGCGGCTGGCGCGCGACGCGTTTCGCCTGCGCCGGGCCGAATTCGCCGGCTACGACCTGCTGCTGCGGCAGCACACGCGCTTCGACAAGAAAGCGCTGCCGAGCGCGGCGTCCGCCCCGCTCGCGGCGATGTGCGCGGCCGAAATCCGCGAGCTGCTCGACAGGGCGGCCCGGGAGATCGCGCGCCGGGCGTCGAAGCCCGCGTCCGAGTGACGCATCCGTCCGTGGTGCGGCGTGCGCGCCCGCCCGGCCGGTTTTGACGCGGCGTCTCACGGCGCCGCCCAAGGTATGAAAACGGTATTGATCGCGTTGCTGCGCTTCTACAAGGTTGCCGTGAGCCCGATGCTCGGCGACCGCTGCCGTTTTTATCCTTCCTGTTCGGATTACGCGCGCGAGGCAATCCAGTATCATGGCGCCGCGCGCGGCACGTATCTCGCCGTCAGGCGCGTGTGCCGATGCCATCCGTTTTCCGCGGGCGGCATCGACCTCGTCCCGCCGCCCAACTCCGACATTCGCGCTCGCGGCGAAGCCGACGCGCGGTCCCATCGACTCTGAGACAACGCATGGATATCAAACGCACCGTCCTATGGGTGATCTTCTTCATGTCAGCTGTCATGCTGTACGACAACTGGCAGCGCGACCATGGACGCCCGTCGATGTTCTTCCCGAGCGCCACGCAGACGGCCCCCGCGGCCGCGAGCGGCGCATCGGGCACGGGCGCGACGACGACCGCAGGTGAAGCGCCCGCCGCCGCAGCCGGCGCCGCGCCGGCGACGACGGCACCGGCCGCGCAGGCGCAGCTCGTGAAGTTCTCGACCGACGTGTACGACGGCGAAATCGACACGCGCGGCGGCACGCTCGCGAAGCTCACGCTGAAGAAGCAGGGCGACGGCAAGCAGCCGGACCTGTACATCACGCTGTTCGATCACACGGCCGGCCACACGTATCTGGCGCGCACGGGCCTGCTCGGCGGCGACTTCCCGAACCACAACGACGTCTACACGCAGCTGAATCCGGGCGCGACGTCGCTGACGGGCGACCAGAACACGCTGAAGCTGTCGTTCGAGTCGCCGGTGAAGGGCGGCGTGAAGGTCGTGAAGACCTACACGTTCACGCGCGGCAGCTACGTGATCGGCGTCGACACCAAGATCGACAACGTCGGCACCGCGCCGGTCACGCCGACGGTCTACATGGAGCTGGTGCGCGACAACACGGCGGTCGAAACGCCGATGTTCTCGCATACGTTCCTCGGGCCGGCGGTCTACACGGACGCGAAGCACTTCCAGAAGATCAACTTCAGCGACCTCGACAAGAACAAGGCCGACTACGTGAACTCCGCCGACAACGGCTGGGTCGCGATGGTGCAGCACTACTTCGCCTCGGCATGGATTCCGCAGCAGGGCGTGAAGCGCGACATCTACGCTGAGAAAATCGACCCGTCGCTGTATCGCGTCGGCGTGAAGCAGCCGGTGGCCGCGATCGCGCCGGGCCGGTCGGCCGACGTGCAGGCGCGCCTGTTCGCCGGTCCGGAAGAAGAGCGCATGCTCGAAGGCATCGCGCCGGGCCTGGAGCTGGTGAAGGACTACGGCTGGGTGACGATCATCGCGAAGCCGCTGTTCTGGCTGCTCGAGAAGATCCACGGCGTGGTCGGCAACTGGGGCTGGGCGATCGTGCTGCTGACGATCCTGATCAAGGCCGTGTTCTTCCCGCTGTCGGCCGCGAGCTACAAGTCGATGGCGCGCATGAAGGAAATCACGCCGCGCATGCAGGCGCTGCGCGAACGCTTCAAGAGCGATCCGCAGAAGATGAACGCCGCGCTGATGGAGCTGTACAAGACCGAGAAGGTGAATCCGTTCGGCGGCTGCCTGCCGGTCGTGATCCAGATCCCGGTGTTCATCTCGCTGTACTGGGTGCTGCTCGCGTCGGTCGAAATGCGCGGCGCGCCGTGGATTCTGTGGATTCACGACCTGTCGCAGCGCGATCCGTTCTTCATCCTGCCGGTGCTGATGGCCGTGTCGATGTACGTGCAGACGAGCCTGAACCCGACGCCGCCGGACCCGGTCCAGGCGAAGATGATGAAGTTCATGCCGATCGCGTTCTCGGTGATGTTCTTCTTCTTCCCGGCCGGCCTGGTGCTGTACTACGTCGTGAACAACGTGCTGTCGATCGCGCAGCAGTACTACATCACGCGCAAGCTCGGCGGCGTAAAGAAGAAGCCGGCCTGAGGCCCGTTGCACGCGCGGGCGGTCCGGCCGCTCGCGATGCACGTAAAAAAACCGCATGGAGCGATCCATGCGGTTTTTTGTTTTGGGCGCGGCCGCTGCCGGTTCGGCTGCTGACGTTCAGGCCTTTTTCGCGTCGGCTTTCGCATCGCCGCCGTAGAACTGCTCGATCAGTTCCTGAACGAGGTAGCGCTGATGCGGCGCCAGCGCCTCGATCTTCGACGCGAGTTCGATCGTCTCTGCAGTCGGCGGATAGCGCTCGTCGCGCGGTAGCGGTTGTGGCGTCGCGTGCTCGTTCAGGCTCGGCGACGGGCCGTAGTGCAGCCAATGCAGTTCGACGCGCAACCAATTGGCCAGCGTTTCGAGTTTGTCCGGCGTGGGAATCGTGCGGCCCGTCAGCCACTTGTGCGCGGTTTGCGGCGAAACCGGCTGCTCGCCGCGGTGGCGCAGATTGAAGCGGTTGGCGAGTTCCGTCGCGCCAGTGACCTTCTCCGGGCTGCGCCGCAGGGCGAATTTCAGGCGTTCCGAGAACGCAGCTTTTTCTTCGGGTGTCGGCATGGGGTGATTGTGCAATTCCCCTGTTGCTTATCAGACAACCGCACGGGCTAAACATAGCCTGTTCAGACGAATCCCATCCTGTCGACGTATGCGCAATGGAATTGGGGACCCGAGCGTTCGCCCGTTCTGGTGGGCAGACGTGTCCGAAACAAGCAGGCTAGGTCAGGCTGTGTTGGTACTCGACTTATCCCTGGCGGGATAAATTCGGCCGAGTTCGAGGCCCACGCAACGGGCGGTGGCATGAGGGCCGGCACGCTACAATGCCGGCGTCCTGCTGCCCAAAGTGTTGTACGGGCGCAGCATTCACCGTCCGCTCACCAGATTCATCCGACTCCCATGCTCGCTACCGATTCCGATCCGATCGTCGCCATTGCCACTGCCGCCGGCCGGGGCGGCATCGGCGTCGTCCGCGTGTCGTTCGGGCGCGGCGGCGAGGCGGCCGCGCAGGCGTTGAGCGACGCGTTGTGCGGGCAGCGGCTCGCGCCGCGCCACGCGAGCTACGTGCCGTTCGTCGACGCGCATGGCGCGCCGCTCGACCGCGGGATCGCGCTGTATTTCCCCGCGCCGCATTCGTACACCGGCGAGCATGTGCTCGAGCTGCAAGGTCATGGCGGGCCGATCGTGATGCAGCTGCTGTTGCAGCGTTGCCTCGATGCCGGCCGCGGCTTCGGGCTGCGGCTCGCGGAGCCGGGCGAATTCACGCGTCGCGCGTTCCTGAACGACAAGCTGGACCTCGCGCAGGCCGAGGCCGTCGCCGATCTGATCGAAGCGAGTACCGAGGCGGCGGCGCGCTCGGCGGGCCGCTCGCTCGACGGCGCGTTCTCGCGGCAGATCCATGCGCTGGTCGAAGACGTGATCACGCTGCGGATGCTCGTCGAGGCGACGCTCGATTTCCCGGAAGAGGAAATCGACTTCCTCGAGGCGGCCGATGCGCGCGGCAAGCTCGCGAAGATCCGCGAGCAGCTCGCGCACGTGCTCGGCGACGCGCGGCAGGGCGCGCTGCTGCGCGAGGGCCTGTCGGTGGTGCTCGCGGGGCAGCCGAACGTCGGCAAGTCGTCGCTGCTGAACGCGCTCGCCGGCGCGGAGCTGGCGATCGTCACGCCGATCGCGGGCACGACGCGCGACAAGGTCGCGCAGACGATTCAGGTCGAGGGGATTCCGCTGCACATCATCGATACGGCCGGCTTGCGCGAGACCGAAGACGAAGTCGAGCGGATCGGCATCGCGCGCACGTGGAGCGAGATCGAGCGCGCCGACGTCGTGCTGCATCTGCTCGATTCGCGTACGGGGATGACGCCGGAGGACGAGACGATCGCCGCGCGTTTTCCGGACGGCGTGCCGGTCGTGCGCGTGTTGAACAAGACCGACCTGACCGGCGTGCCCGCGTGCGTCGAGCATCCGGCGGCGGCAGGCGATCTGACGGAAGTGCATCTGTCGGCCAAGCGCGGCGACGGCATCGACATGCTGCGCGCGGAACTGCTGCGGATCGCCGGATGGCAGGCGGGCGCCGAAGGCGTCTATCTGGCGCGCGAGCGGCATCTGATCGCGCTGCGCGCGGCGCAGGAACATCTGGCGCAGGCGGCCGATCACGCGGAGCAGCGCGCGCAGTCGCTGGATTTGTTCGCGGAGGAGTTGCGGCTCGCGCAGGAGCAGCTCAATGCGATTACGGGGGAATTTACGTCGGACGATCTGCTGGGGGTGATTTTCAGCAGGTTTTGTATCGGCAAGTGACCGGTTCCGAGGCCGGCTGCTGCGAGCCAATCGCCGGCCTCGGCCCGCCGCGCCGCTCAGGTCCGCCGCGAAGCGGCCGGACCTTCACGCAATCAATCCCAATGACGATGGTGATGGTAATACCCGTCACCGTAATACCCGCCACCATCAGGCACCACGATGCAGCCGCTCAACAGCACGGCTACACCGGCAATCAGCAAAAGGGTTTTCTTCATCGTGCTCACCTGCGCGGATTCGAGATGAATCGAGCATAGCGAGCGCGGTCGGCACCGGCTGTAAGCGATCGTTTCGCCGAACCGCAATCGGTAACGGCGGATTATTCCGGTCACATTGACCGTAACAACTGCGATTCCTCCGACGTTTTCACCCCATCACCACGCAGTTGCGCCCCGCATCCTTCGCGCGGTACAGCGCGCCGTCGGCGGCTTCGATCAACGCATCGGGTGTCGACAGTTCATCGGCCGACACGGTCGCGCAGCCGATGCTGACGCTCACGCGGCCCGTCGGCGACGAGGGCATCGGCAGGTCGAGCCGCAGCACGGCTTCGCGTGCTTCGTCGGCCACGATGCGCGCCCCGCGCGCGCCGGTGTTCGGCAGCACGATCGCGAACTCTTCGCCGCCGTAGCGCGCGACGATGTCGGCCGGCCGCCGCACCGCGCCCGCCAGCGCCTGCGCGACCGCGATCAGGCACGCATCGCCCTTCACGTGACCGAACGCGTCGTTGTATGCCTTGAAGTGATCGACGTCGACCATCAGCAGCGACAACGGCTCGCTCTGCCGCCGCGCCTGCAGAAACAGCGTATGAAAATGATCGTTGAAGTGACTGCGGTTGAACGCGCCCGTCAGCCCGTCGCGTGCCGATGAGCGCACGAGCGTCGTGTGGGCCTCGAACAGCTGCTGATACAGCTTCGTCACTTCCCAGGCGAGCACGCAGACCAGCACGCCGGGCGTGAACATGCTGAACACGCGCGCGAGATACCAGCCGACCGTGAAGCGATGAGTCGTCAGCAGATTCAGCGTCGTGTCGGTGACGCAGGCGAGCATGGCGATCGCGAGCCACAGGTCGAGCGTGGTGCGCAACCGGCCGGCCGCCAGCACCGTCACCAGCGCGAGCGCATTGGCGATCCACACCGCGAGCCCGATGCCGTTCACGGGCAGCAATGCGGCGGCGTCCGGCGGTTGCAGCGCGGGCGGCAACGCCACGTTCAGCGCGAGCACACCGAGCAGCGCCGCCGCGACGGCCGGTCCGCCGACCAGGACGAGCGCCCACAGGCGCGTCTGCGCCGCGCCGACGGGCACGCGCGTGAACCGCTCGCGCGCGACCAGCGCGGCCATCACGAAGCACGGGAAGCCGGTGTGCCAGAAGACCCACATCCACGCGGCGCTTTGCGGGCGCGCGCCGAGCAGGCCATGCGGCGCGAACACGCCGGGGAAGGTGAGCAGCTGCAGCGCGACGGCCAATGCGGTGAACGCGTAAGCGCCGCCGAGCGCACCGAGCACGGGCTGGCGCGTGACGGTGAATTGGGCGCCGAGGAAGAACGCCGCGATGCTCGCGGTGGTGAACACGGTGAGCGCGCACATCGGCATGAACGGCTCGACGGCCGGCAGCGCGACGTTCGCCTGCGGCACGGCGATCGCGAGCGCGAGCACGATGACGAGCGCCGTCAGTGCGCCGAACCACAGCTGACGGCCCGTCGTATGCTGGATCAGGATGCCATCCATCGCGCCCCCTGCGCTCTCGTGCCGGAACGCCCGGCTCGATGCCGGGCGCGGCCATGCATCCGGCCGCGGTGCGACGGGTGCGGCCCCGATCCTATCGCGTTATTGGTGCGCGCTCAAACGCCCAGGCCCGGCCCGTAGTTGCCGGCGACCAGACGGGTGACTTCGTCGACGCTCGCGTAGTCCTGTTCCGGGAGGCCATCCAGCATCGACAGCACTTCGTTGCTCGCGCCGGCGTCGCGCGCGGCGTCGACGAGCGCATCCTTGTTCGCCGGGTAGCGAACGGTCGCGAGCACGTCGGCGATCTGCAGGTCGATCGCTTCGGCGGGGATATCGTGGGAAGGCAGAACAGGTTTGTCGTTCACAGCGGAGTCTCGTGGGTTGAGCGGCAATGGGTGGTCATGAGGGCACGGCAACGGCGCCCGCATCGCTGCGGCCGACCGGCAGCCGGACGCAAACCGCACGGCGAGCGATTCAATGGCCGCGCCGTACGCGACGCCACGGATGTTTCCAGTCGATGTGCGGCGCGTTCTCGTCGCGCGGATGCTGGCGCCGGTGTTCCTGCCACAGTTCATCGGAGAACAGCGCGGCCACGATCACGAGTGGCAGTACGAGGAAGATGCCGAGTATGACTTGCTCGATCACGATAGCCTCCGTGCGGTGGCAGGAACCGTCCTTTCCATTCTAGGCTCTGAGCTTCACCCGCGGTCAACTTCTTACAGTGCGGAACGCGGCGTTAGAACGTCGCGTCTCAGCGGCGTTTCGCGCGTACGCGGGCATCGAAAAGGAAACCAACATGCAACTCCAGAACGACAAGCACACGCTCGCGCTACGGCCGCTCGAGCGCCAGGATCTGCGCTTCGTACACGAATTGAACAACGACGCGAAGATCATGCGCTACTGGTTCGAGGAACCGTACGAAACCTTCTCCGAACTGTCGCAGCTGTACGATCGCCACGTGCACGATCAGCGCGAACGGCGTTTCGTCGCGGTCGATGCGCGGGACGACCTGGTCGGCCTCGTCGAGCTGATCGAGCTCGACTACATCCACCGCCGCGGCGAATTCCAGATCATCATCGCACCGCAATGCCAGGGCCGCGGGTACGCGGGGCAGGCCACGCGGCTTGCGATCGAATATGCATTCAAGGTGCTGAACCTGCGCAAGCTGTACCTGATCGTCGATACGTCGAATGCGGCGGCGATTCACGTGTACGAGAAATGCGGATTCCAGCACGAAGCGGAATTGAGGGAAGAATTTTTCGGAAACGGGTCTTATCACAACGCGTTTCGGATGTGCATCTTCCAGCGGGACTATTTCGAACGGCAGCCGGCCGACTGAATAACCTATGGTAAAAGCGAAAATGCGCGGGGGCGGATGGCCGGCAATGGACCGTCTGCGCATGCGGGAAAATACGGATAAATACGCGCGCGCTTATAGCTGGCATTTTTCTTGTTAGCGGATTTTGTGCTGCGGCAATGCGGTAAATTCATATCGTTGTCCGCGACTTTATGTGCGTTGCACCAATCAGGTCGCGCGACTGAAATGAATTATCCAAACCGTTCAGGCGGCACGGCGTAATTCAGCTGAAAGGGTTGCTGGATAACGCTGCAGGCGGGGCGCCGCGGCGTCGCGTGCCGTACCGGATAATCCGGCACCCGGCCGCGGACCGCCAAAAATCAGGTGTGTGCCGGGTGCGACAATCCGCCGCTATTGCGATCGCACAACAAATGTGCTTGCTATCGCTTTCCGGTCTTCTAAAGTGAAAAACGCGGGTGTGCGATCACCTTTAAACACATAGCTAAACCAGGCTGGCGCCCGCAAGCATGGAGACAGAACATGATGAAGCGAACCGGTATTCTTTTTGCGGTCGTCGGCGCATTTTGCGCGGTGTCGGTGGCTCAGGCCGGCGGCGATTCGGCCGTCAAGCCGACGCAGGAAATCCAGCTGACGAAGAATGCATGGGGTTGCCTGTCGAAGGACAATCTGGACTCCGTACTGAGCCACGAGCGTGACGGCCAGTCGCAGGCGAAGCAGCAGTACTTCGACGACTACCGTTGCCTGTCGGTGCCCGAAGGCCAGCGTTTCCGCGTGGTGTCGGTCGACCAGGGCGACGTGCAGTTCGTCAGCGCCGAGAACAGCGATCAGCAAGGCCTCTGGACCGACTCGCGCTTCGTCAAGCAGTAACCGCACGCGTTCCTCTCGCACCCGCACGCCGGCGCCGCAGCGTCGGCGGCGCGGCTCGACTACGGCCCGGTTCCCGCCGGGCCGTCGTGCTGTGACGCTGCCGCCCGGCGACGCACGCCGCGCATTCGGTATCATCACGACCCGACCGAACCGAATGCCCGCCCGGGCCGCATCCGCATGGCGCTGAAATCCACGATCTACAAAGCCGAACTGCAAATCGCCGACATGGATCGGCATTACTACGCCGATCACGCGTTGACGGTGGCCCGTCACCCGTCGGAGACCGACGAGCGGATGATGGTGCGCATCGTCGCGTTCGCGCTGTTCGCGCACGAGCGCCTCGAATTCTGCAAGGGGCTGTCGGACGTCGACGAACCGGACCTGTGGCAGAAGGACCTCACGGGCGCGATCGACGTATGGATCGAGGCCGGCCAGCCGGACGAGCGGCGCATCGCGAAGGCGGCGGGCCGCGCCGGCCAGGTCACGGTGATCGCGTATGGCGGCAAGACCTCGGACATCTGGTGGCAAGGCGTGCGCAGCAAGGTCGAACGGCTGCGCAACGTGCAGGTGCTGTCGCTCGACGACGGTGTCGCGGCAGCGCTCGGGCGCCTCGCGGAGCGCACGATGCGCCTGCAGTGCACGGTGCAGGACGGCGCCGCCTGGATCTCGAGCGCCGACCACGATCCCATCGCCGTCGAATGGACGGTGCTGAAGGCGCGCGGCGACGCGTGACGGCCGACGCCTAGCCGTGGGCGGGAGGCGGCCCCTTGAACTCGAGCATGTTGCCTTCGGGATCGAACAGATAGATCGACGGCCCGTAGCCGCCGGCGCCGTAGCGTTCGGCCGGCGTGCCGGGGCGCGCGCCATGCGCGGCGAAATGCTCGATCAGCGCGTCGGGGTCGAACGGCTCGACGCGCAGGCACAGATGGTCGAGATTGCGGCCGGTGCCGGGCGGGCCGCTGTCGGGCCGGTCGATCGGGCCGCCGACCGACAGCAGGTCGATCAAGGCATCGCCGGCGCGTAGCTGCACGAGGCCGAGATCGGGTTGTTCCTTCTCCACGTGGCAGCCGAGGGCGTCGCAGTAAAAGCGCGTCATGGCGGCCATGTCGGCCACGCGCAGCACGACGTGATCGATCGCGCGGATGGTCGGTTTCATGAGCGGGCACTCCTTCGCGAATGGCGTGCACCGAGTGTAGACCGCGCCCACGACGGCTGCCGGCGCGCGGCCCGATCGCCGGACGAAAAAAAGCCCGCTCACGCAATGCGGAGCGGGCTTAATCCATATCAGGAGGAGACATGGAGGAGACAGTTCCAACTATACACACGGTCATGGTGCGTTGCAATATTCCGAGTGCAAAAAACCGTCAGGACGGCGATTTGTCGCAGCCGCATTGCAACAAAACGGTGACGCGGTGATGACTAAAGTGCTGCCATAGAAGCGCCTGCCCGATTTTTTCGTCGCACTGATCGTCGGCGATGCGCCCCGATTTTCGGCGCGAATCACAGAGCAAGATCCGGGGCGCGACGGCCGGCGCCGATGTCTAGAGTAGGCACCGTCTACACTGGAAGGTGCGAGGTTCAGATGAATACCCCCTATTCGACCGACGATTCCCGCTGGGCCGCCGTCACCACGCGCGACGCGCATGCGGACGGCACGTTCTTCTATGCAGTGCGCACGACCGGCGTGTTCTGCCGCCCGAGCTGTGCGTCGCGGCTGCCGCGGCGCGAGCACGTTTCCTTTTTCGCCGATCCGGCCGCCGCGCGCGCGGCGGGCTTCCGCCCGTGCAAGCGCTGCCGGCCGGAGGGCTTGCCGCGCGAGCTCGAAATCGTCGACCGCGCGTGCGCGGTGCTCGACGCGCATCCGGAGCAGCTCACGCTGCAGCAGTTGAGCGACGCCGTCCACCTGAGTCCGTTTCATCTGCAGCGGCTGTTCAAGCGGGTGGTCGGCGTGTCGCCGCGGCAGTACCAGGCCGCGCAGCGCGGCGCGGCGTTGCGCGACGCGCTGCAAAGCGGGCAGCCGGTCACGCAGGCGGCCGTCGACGCGGGCTTCAATTCGCCGTCGCGGCTCTATGCGTCGGTGCCGCGCGAGCTGGGGATGGCGCCGTCCGCGTTTCGTCGCCAGGGCGCCGGCCTGCGCATCGACTATGCGAGCGCGGCCACGCCGCTCGGCATGGTGCTCGTCGCCGCAACCGCACAGGGCATTTGCCGCATCGCGTTCGGCGACGAGGCGGCGGCGCTCGTCGCCGAGCTGAAGCTCGCGTTCGCGCGCGCCGAGCTCGTCGAAGCACCGTCGCGCGTCGCACCGTTCGTTGCGCAGATCCGCGCGTACCTCGACGGCACGCGCCACACGTTCGACCTGCCGCTCGACATCGCGCCGACCGCGTTCCAGCAGCGCGTGTGGGAGGCGCTCACGCATATCCCGTACGGCGAAACGCGCAGCTATTCGGACATCGCCGAAGCGCTCGGCGCGCCGCGCGCGGTACGCGCCGTGGCGGCGGCCTGCGCGTCGAACCCGGTCGCGCTCGCGATTCCATGTCATCGTGTCGTGCAGAAGGGCGGCGCGCTCGCCGGATATCGGTGGGGCGTGCGTCGCAAGGCGACGCTGCTGGCGGCCGAGGCGCGCCATGCGGGTGCCGATGAAACCGAGGTCATCGAGGAGGGCAACGCAGTTTGAGCATCGAACAGACCACGCTCGCGGCGAGCGAGTGCGATAGCGGTGATAGCGGCGACCGCGGCGGCGCGGTGCCGTCGCCCGCGCGGCTGGAGCTGCGCTTCAACGCGCCGTACGACTGGGCGCGCGTGCTGCGGTTCTTCAGCGGCCGCGCGATTCCGGGCGTCGAGCAGGTCGCCGACGGCGTTTATCGTCGCGTCGTCGACCTGAACGGCGACGCGGGCCGGCTCACCGTGTCTAAGCATCCGCGCCGGCATTGCCTGATTGCGACGGTCGACGGCGCGGCTGCGCGCCATGTCGATGGCGCGTTCGCGCGCCGTGTCGCATCGATGTTCGACCTCGCTGCCGATCCGGCCGCGATCGGCAGCGGGCTCGCGCGCGATCCGTGGTTCGCGCCGCTCGTCGACGCCGCGCCGGGGCTGCGCGTGCCGGGCGCATGGTCGGGATTCGAGCTGGCGGTGCGTGCGATCGTCGGCCAGCAGGTGAGCGTGAAGGCCGCGACGACGATCGTCGGGCGGCTCGTCCAGCGCGCCGGCGAGCGTGTCGTGCGGGACGACGGGACACCTGACGACGACGGCGCGCCGGCATGGCGTTTTCCGACGCCCGACGCGCTTGCCGCGTGCGATCTCGTGAAGATCGGGATGCCCGGCAAACGAGCGGCCGCGCTGACGGGCATGGCGCGCGCAGTGGCGGACGGACACGTGCCGCTCGACCCGGCGCATGCGGACCTCGCGACGTTGCGGCGCGCATGGCTCGAGCTGCCCGGCATCGGGCCGTGGACCGTCGAGTACATCGCGATGCGCGCGTGGCGCGATCCGGATGCATGGCCGGCGTCCGATCTCGTGCTGATGCAGTCGATCGCCGCCCGCGATCCGTCGCTCGACCGGCTCGCGAGCCAGAAACGCCGAACCGAAGCGTGGCGGCCGTGGCGCGCGTATGCGGCGCTTCATCTGTGGAACGACGTGGCTGACCGGGCGGGAGGCGCGCGCGGGGGATGACGCTCGCGGCGGTTGGTGGGCGGATGCGACCGGCGAGCGACGTCGCGCAGTCGGTATCGGCGCGGTGTGATTCGCTTCGGGGTGCGCGTGGGGGCGGCGTGCCGAGGCTCTAACGACGTGGGTAAGATGCGGGCGGCGAGTAGGTGCCGTGCGGTGGCATCTGCACCAACACATAGCAGCCCCAGCCCACCGCAGTAACCGTCTGCATCGCGGGCGTGGTCATGGTCGAGGTGCGCCAGCAGCGAGGTGGGCGGGGCAGCGCCAGCAGCGACGGCACCAAGGCACCGGTTCCACCTCTTCGCGCCGCATCCTGCACCGCGCAATCCTCCCGACGAAAGCCGCGCGAGGGCCGCGCCCGGCGTTATAGCGGATGCTCGTCCGCGCCAGCGGCAATCGCCGCGATCGCCCGCGCGGCGGCCCGCTGCAGGCGGCCGGGCCGGCCGTGAGCCACCTCAAGCGCGTGTGTCGGCGAGATGTTAAAGTGCCCGCTACCAATGAAGCGACCCATAATCCAGCCGGCCCGCGCGGCGCTCTGCGCGCGGCCGTCACGCACTTGCGTCTCCATGCCGAACACCATGACTCACCGCCAGTCCGAACTGCTGCTGAATCGTCTCGAAGCGCTGAGCTCGGGCCCGACGCGGCAGCATCTGCCCGACGGCCTGCGCGGCATCGAAAAGGAAAGCCTGCGCGTGACGCGCGACGGGATGATCGCGTTCACGCCGCATCCGCGCGCGCTCGGTTCGGCACTCACGCACCCGTCGTTGACCACCGATTACTCGGAAGCGCTGATCGAGCTGATCACGCCGGCCGAAAGCGACGCGTCGCTGACGCTCGCGCGCCTCGACGATCTGCATCGCTACGTGTATGCGTCGCTCGACGACGAGATGCTGTGGAACGAGTCGATGCCGGGGCTGCTGCCGGCCGACGACGAAATCCCGATCGCCGACTACGGCACGTCCAACATCGGCCGCCTGAAGACGGTGTACCGCCGCGGCCTCGCCTATCGCTACGGCCGCACGATGCAGTGCATCGCCGGCATTCACTACAACTACTCGCTGCACGAGGAAGTGTGGCGGCGCCTGCATGCCGAAGAAGGCTCCACTGCCACGCTGGTCGACTATCAGTCCGAGCGCTATCTCGCGCTGATCCGCAATTTCCGCCGCCGCAGCTGGCTGCTGATGTACCTGTTCGGCGCGTCGCCGGTGCTCGACACGCGCTTCCTGCGCGGCAAACCGCACCGGCTCGACACGTTCGACGCCGACACGCTGTACCGGCCGTATGCGACCAGCCTGCGGATGAGCGATCTCGGCTACTCGAACACGACCGCGCAGGCCGCGCTGCACGTCGACTACAACACGCTGCCCGGCTATCTCGACGCGCTGTCGAAGGCGGTCAGCGAGCCGTATGCGGCGTACGAGGCGATCGGCACGCATCGCGACGGCGAGTGGATTCAGATCAACACGAACGTGCTGCAAATCGAGAACGAGTTCTACTCGACGATCCGGCCGAAGCGCATCACCTATTCGGGCGAGCGTCCGCTGCATGCGCTCGCGTCGCGCGGCGTGCAGTACATCGAAGTGCGGTGCCTCGACATCGACCCGTTCGAGCCGACCGGCATCGCGCTCGACACCGCGCGCTTCATCGACGCATTCCTGCTGGCGTGCGCGCTCGACGACAGCCCCGCGCTCGACTGCGATGCGTACAAGGAAGCGAACGAGAACTTCGGCAGCGTGACGATGGACGGACGCAAGCCCGGCCTCACGCTGACGCGCGACGGCCAGCCGGTCACGCTGCAGGCATGGGCCGACGACCTGATGGCCGATATCGAAACCGTCGGGCGCCGTCTCGACGAGATCCGCGGCGGCGATGAGCATGCGCGCGCGATCGCCGCGCAGCGCGAGAAGCTGGCCGATCCGGAACGCACGCCGTCGGCGCGTGTGCTGCGCACGATGCGCGAGAACGGCCAATCGTTCCTCGCGTTCGCGCTCGCGCAAAGCGAAGCGCATGCGGCCCATTTCCGGGCGAACCCGCCGTCGGCGGAGGCGATGCGCGCGGAGCAGGCGCTCGCGGCGAAGTCGCTGGCCGAACAGGCCGAGCTCGAAGCGAAGGAGGCCGGGTCGTTCGATGCGTTCGTCGCCGCCTATCGCGCTTATACGCTGAACCGCTTCAGCGTTTGATTGCCGCAGCCGAAGCTGCCGTCCGTCGCGGTTCTCGCGCCGGCGGCACCTGCTTCAGTGATGCGCGTACGTGCTGCGATCGACCACGGCCGGCGTAGCCGGCTTGCCCGCTTCGACGCTCGCATGACCGTCGTTGCCGTGGCCGGCGGCGTCGGCGCGGGCCTGGGCGGCGCGCTGCATGACGGCCTGCATGTTCTCCGGAAAGTCAGGGCTGCTGACGAGGCTCGGCCGGTAGCCGGCCGCCTGTAGCTCGGCGAGTTCCTGGCGTACCTGGGCGCGCGTCAGCGTCGACTCGGCGTGGGCAGCGAGCGCCGGGCCGATCAGCAGCAACGCGCAGGCCGCAAGTTTCAGGTTTTTCATCGTGTCTGCTCCGTGAAGTTTCCGGAGCCGCGTCGTCGCCGGCGCGGGCGGAATCGATGCAGCGAGTCTAGGCTTCGGAGCCCAAACGAAACATCCCGCTCGCCGTCACGCACCTTTTCCCGCTGTGCAACATTGCTCGGACCCTTCGCCGACGCCCGCGCAACGATTCGGACGCGCATCGGGCTTGCCCTCCTTGTACAAGCGCGACCGGCCTCCTAACCTCATTTGAGCGACCGGTCGGTCGGCCTTGCCGCATGGTTGCATGCGCAAGCGTCGGCCGGGCGTAGCGGCCGCCGAATGTACGTCTGGTACTGGATCGGAGACACGACACACGATGAATCCCACCGCAGCCCTGCCGCCCGGCATCCTGTTCGTCCAGCCGTTGACGCCCGTCGCCGACTCGCTGCTCCTGTCGTTCGTCGTCGCGGTGATCCCGATCGCCGTCGCGCTGATCGCGCTCGGCGTGCTGCGCCGGCCCGCGTGGCAGGCGTCGCTGGCCGGCCTCGTCGCCGGCCTCGCCGTCGCGATCGGCGCGTGGGGCATGCCGGCCGGCCTTGCGTTCAACGCGGTGGGCGCAGGCATGGCGCTCGCGGTCGTGCCGGTGATGTGGATCGTGTTCAATGCCTTGCTGCTGTACAACATCGCGGTGAAGTCGGGCCGTTTCGACCAGTTTCGGCAGTGGATGCTCGACAACCTGCCCGACGATCGTCGCCTCGTGCTGCTCGTCGTCGCGTTCTCGTTCGGCTGTCTGCTCGAAGGGATTTCCGGGTTCGGCACGCCGGTCGCGATCACCAGCGCGCTGCTGATCGCGCTCGGCTTCCCCGCGCTCGAAGCGCTGACCTACACGCTGGTGTTCAACACGGCGCCGGTCGCGTTCGGCGCGCTCGGCGTGCCGATCACCGTGCTCGGCGCGGTCACGTCGCTGCCGCCCGCGACGCTCGGCGCGATGGTCGGCCGGCAACTGCCGTTCTTCGCGCTGCTGCTGCCGTTCTACGTGGTCGGCGCATACGGTGGGCTGCGCTCGATCGCGAAGCTGTGGCCGGCGCTGCTCGTGTCGGGCGGCAGCTTCGCGATCGCGCAGTTCGTCACGTCGAATTTCCTCGGCTACCAGCTCACCGACGTGCTGTCGTCGCTCACGTCGCTGATCGTCACGATCGGCTTCCTGCAGCTGTGGAAGCCGCAGCCCGATCCGCAATACGCGCTCGCGCGCAGCGTGCCGGCCACGGCCGGCGCCGCGCGCGCGGGCTTCGGCGGCTGGCTGCCGTGGCTCGTCGTGTCGGTGGTCGTGATCTTCTGGGTGCACGCGAACATCGCGGCGATCGGCGACGTCAAGATCAAGTGGCCGGGGTTGCACAACGCCGTGTTCGTATCGCTGTACCACAAGCCGTATGCGGCGATCTGGGACTTCCAGCCGCTCGGTACGGGCACCGCGATCCTGGTGTCGGCGATCATCACGGCACTGCTCACGCGCACGGGCATCGGCGCGTTCTTCGAATGCGTGGTCAAGACCTGGCGACAGACGTGGATCGCGATCGTCACCGTGATGATGATCGTCGGGCTCGCGTACCTGCTGAACTACTCGGGCATCAGCTACACGCTCGGTACCGGCGTCGCGTCGACCGGCGCGCTGTTTCCGCTCGTGTCGGCGTCGCTCGGCTGGATCGCGGTGTTCCTGTCGGGCAGCGACACGTCGGGCAACGCGCTGTTCGGTAATCTGCAGGTCGTTGCGGCCCGGCAACTCGGCCTCGATCCGGTGCTGATGGCCGCGACCAACTCGTCGGGCGGCGTGATGGGCAAGATGATCTCGCCGCAGAACATCGCGACGGGCGTGTCGACCACCGACCTGAAAGGGCAGGAGGGCGTGGTGTTCGCGCGCACCTTCTGGCACAGCGTGATCCTCACGCTGCTGCTCGGCGTGCTCGTGTTCCTGCAGCAGCACGTGCTGACGTGGATGATTCCGGCGTTGCCGAAGTAGGGGGGCGGGCGACGTTGGCGTGAGCAGACGTTTGGAAGGCGCAGGCGAGTGCGAGGATGGCGGCGGGCGTTTGCTGTCGCAATATCGATGAACGCGATCGGGATTTCGAACGGCGGCGACTATGTGTTGCCGTCGTCGGTATGCACGAATCATTTCCATCACATCGCGGGCTTCATCACGGAGCTAGGTCGGCAGCGTCAACGTGCGAGAAGCGCCGGCGCGAGCGTTCACCGATCGAACATGGCGGCGACGATCGCCTCGGGCGCATCTTCCTGAACCAAGTGCGCTGCTCGCGGCACCTTGATCAGCTTGCCGTGCGCGATGCGATCGGCGAGCGCCTGCCCCTGTTCGAGCGGAATCCACCCGTCGTCCTCGCCCCATACGATGCGCACTGGAAAGCCCGGGGGCGCTGCGTCGCGCTGGATCGACGTGGCCGCGCTCGGATTCGAGCAACTGCTGCGCAGCGATGACTTCGCGCGCGTGCGCCAATGTGCCCGCTGCACGTGGTTCTTCATCGATCGCGGCCGCGGCGCCGGCCGCCGCTGGTGCGACATGCGCACGTGCGGCAACCGCGCGAAGGTAGAGGCATTCAGGCAGCGGTGAAGCGTGCGGCGCGCCCCATCCGTCATTCGACGATTTCGTGCAGTCGCGGTTCGGGCCACAGCGCGCTGGCCGCGACCAGCCCGGCGACGAACAACGGTGCGCCGATCGCGAACAGAATTGCGGTCACGCTCCACCGGTCCCAGAACTGGTCGATGATCGCGCGTTCGGGCGCGACGGGGTCGTACAGCACGTTGACGCGTTCGCCTTCGTACAGCCGCGGATGCGGGGAGGCCGAGCTTTGCTCGAAGGTCACCGCGCGGCCGCTGTCGGTCGTGAACGCGACGCTGACGGAATCGAGCGACGCGCGGTTGCGGGACGCGCCCGCGGGTTCGGCGATCTCGACGACGTGGCCGGTCGAATGCGCGTAATGGCGGGCGGCCTGCCACTGGCGCAAGCCGGCAGCGCCGGCGCCGGCCATGAACGCGGTGCCGAGCGCGAGCGGAATCAGCACGATCGCGATGTTCCATCGCCGCCGCGCGGCGTCGCGGGCCGATGCGGCGAACGGTGCGCCGGGGCGGCGATTGCGGCGCTCGTCCACGTACAGCACGCAGCCGATCGCGAGCGACACGACCGCGAGCAGCGCCGGCACCGCGACCGGCGACCAGCGTTGCGCAAAATCGTCGATCAGCACGGGGCGGTTCGGATGGGCGGGATCGACCAGCACGTCGACGTTCTCGCCGATGTCGTAGGCCGGGACGGCCGACGCGGTGTCGCCGGCGACTTCGCGTCGGCGGCCGTCGCTCGCCAGATACGCGACGATCGGGCGGTAAGCGCGCATCGCGTCGCTGTCCTGCACGATGCGCACGATGGTGCCCGATGCGCGGAGCAGCCCGCCGGTCGCGCGGCTCGCGGTAACGGCGAGCGCCGCGGCGATCACGAGCAGCGCGATCCCGAGCGCGAATGCAACGAGCGCGTCCTTACGCAGCATGACCGGATCCGCGACGCGCGTCATGTAACGGGGGCGGATGCGATCGGGGGGATAGCGCGCTTCGACCCGCGCGCCGATTTCTGTCTGACCATGCCCTCTCAATGGTCGCGTCTGGTTCACGTGCTTCCATGTCTGACGTCCCATGCTCTCTCAGTGCCGGCCACGATGCGGCGATCGTCGTGCCGGTTATGTGATTTTTGTCGGACGATTCTAACGGAAAGCTACTGCGGCGGGGCGCGCGGAGAGGCCGATGGGCGCCGGAATGGAAAAAGGCCGGTCAGCTTGCGCTGACCGGCCTTTTGAATTCCTGGTGGGGCGTGAGTGACTCGAACACTCGACCTACGGATTAAGAGTCCGCTGCTCTACCAACTGAGCTAACGCCCCCAACAGAAGAAAGATTATGCACGGGTATTTCATCCTTGGCAAGCCCTTTCTGCAAATTTCCCCAAAATATTTCGTCACCGTGCGTGCGGCTGCCGGCGCGCTGCCAAGTGATCGCAGTTGGCCCGCTCCCGGTATGATGACGTCCATCTGTTGCGCGGCGGTCGCGCAACATTCTCTGGACATTCGAAGATGGACGAAAACGCAGTCCGCGAATTGCTGGACCGCCTGCTGGCCCCGTGGGTCCGCTCGCTCGGCCTGGTTCCCGTGTCGATCGGCGACGACAGCGTCACGATGCGTCTGCCGTTTTCCGGCGAATTCCGCCATTCGGGCGGCATCATCTGCGGCCAGGTCTTCACCGCCGCCGCCGACACCGCGATGGTGGTCGCGATCTCGGCCGCGCTCGGCGAGTTCCGGCCGATGACCACCGTCTCGCTGAACACGAACTTCATGCGTCCGGTGCGCAAGGGCGACGTGCTGGTCACCGCGCGCGTGCTGCGGATGGGCCGCAACCTCGTGTTCGGCGAAGTCGAGCTGTTCGACGAGGACGGCAAGATGGCCGTGCACGCAACGTCGACCTACGCGCTGGTCAGCTGAGTGGCGCGATGTTCGACCAGATCGTGTTCGCGGGCGGCGGCAACCGCTGTTGGTGGCAAGCCGGCTTCTGGGACGTCGTGCAGCCGGCGCTGGCGCTGCGCCCGCGCGTGATCGCCGGCATCTCGGCCGGTGCGGCCACGGCCTGCATGCTGTATACACGCGACGCCGCGTGGGTGATGCGCTATTACGAGCAAGCGCTGCGCCACAACCGCAAGAACGCGTACTGGGGCAACCTGTTCCGCCGCGAGCCGGTGTTTCCGCACTATCGGATCTATCGGCAGGCGCTGCTCGACATCTACGGCGAGCCGTTCGCGCGGCTCGCGGACGCACCGGAGATCCGCATCGGCGTGTCGCACGTGCCGCGCTGGCTCGGCGCGCGCAGCGCGGTGGCCGCGGGCCTCGTCGCGTACAACATCGAGAAATACGTGCGCAAGACGCTGCACCCGACGCTCGGGCGCGCGCTCGGCTTTCGCCCCGAATTCGTGCGCGCACAGGCGTGCGCGACGGTCGACGATCTCGCTGACCTGATCCTGCAGTCGTCGTGCACGCCGCCGTTCACGCCCGTGCTGCGGCGCGACGGCCGGCCGGTGCTCGACGGCGGGATGGTCGACAACGTGCCGGTGGGCGCACTCGACACGTCGCCGGGCGACGTGCTGGTGCTCGTCACGAGGCTGTATCCGCGCCCGCAGATGTTCACGGTCGCGCACGGCGACCAGCGGCGGCTCTATATACAACCGTCGAGCAAGGTGCCGATTTCGAGCTGGGATTACACGAGCCCGTCGCAGATGCGGCACGCGTACGACCTCGGGCGCCGCGACGGCGAGCATTTCCTCACGCGCGTCAGCGCGATGACCGGCGGCCGCGTGGCCGCCTGACGCCATGATCGGACAGAGAAGCCGCGCCGCGGGCGCGGCGGCGCGGGTCAGCGCGCGCGGCGCGGCGTCAGCGCTTCCGGATTGACGACGCTCGACAGGTCGCCCTGGTCGAACGCGAGAATGTTCCTGAACGCCGCGCTGAAATACAGCTCGTAGCTCTCGCGCTCGACGTAGCCGATGTGCGGCGTGCAGATCACGTTCTCCATCCGCAGCAGGCTGTAGCCCTGCAGGATCGGCTCGCTCTCGAACACGTCGATCGCGACCATCCCCGGCCGGTTGTGCGACAGCGCGTTGACGAGCGCATTTTCCTCGAGCAGCTCGGCGCGGCTCGTGTTGACGAGCAGCGACGTCGGCTTCATCCGCAACAGGTCTTCCTGCTTGACGATCCCGCGCGTGTCGTCGTGCAGCCGCAGGTGCAGCGACAGCACGTCGCTCTGCTCGAACAGCGCCTCGCGACTGTCGGCGGCCGTGTAGCCGTCGGCGCGCGCGGCCTCGAGCGAGTGCTCGCGGCCCCAGATCAGCACGTTCATCCCGAACGCCTTGCCGTAGCCGGCGACCAGCCGGCCGATCTTTCCGTAGCCCCAGATGCCGAGCGTCTGGCCGCGCAGCACCTGGCCGAGCCCGAAGTTCGGCGGCAGCGCCGACGTCTTCAGGCCCGACTGCTGCCACGCACCTTGCTTCAGGTTGGCGACGTATTGCGGAATGCGGCGCTGGGCGGCCATCACGAGCGCCCACGTCAGTTCGGCCGGCGCCACCGGCGAGCCCGTGCCTTCGAGCACTGCGATGCCGCGATCGGTACACGCTTCGAGGTCGATGTGGCTGGAGATGCGGCCGGTCTGGCTGATCATCCGCAGATTCGGCAGTTTTGCGAGCAGTTGCGACGAAATCGGCGTGCGTTCGCGAATCAGCACGAGCGCCTCGACTTCCGCCAGCCGGCTCGCGAGTTGCCCCAGGCCGCGCACCGTATTGTTGAAGACCTTCACGTCGTGCTCGGCGAGCATCTCGAAGCAGTTCAGCTTGCGGACGGCGTCCTGGTAGTCGTCGAGGATGGCAATTTTCATGTTCAGCAGGGAAGTCGCGCGTTGAAAGCAGCGGCCGCGGCGCGCGGGGCGCGCCCGTGCCGCCCGGCCGGGGCCGACATGATGCTACGCCGGCACACGGCATGGGGTCTTTTTAACAGGTTGTTACGCTCCGCCGCAATCGGCGTCGGTCGCAGCAGGGTGCGCTGCTGTGTCGCATCAGACATGTCCTTTCTGATTCGGCCCGTTTCGCGGACGACGTTCACCTAATTGTTGTCGAGATCAGAATAATTGGATCATCCATTCGCAATCGGTGAGGATTTTTGCCCATTTTTATCGTCAACGCGGCAGTTGTTGAGCAACTCTGCATCATTTCCGCTGTCGTAGGAGAATTACGCATTTGCTTCAACTTTTTGAAGTTGTAACAGCGGCAGGAGTCGTTATGGATCATTTGCAGTCGATGCGCGTGTTCGTCAAGGTTGCGGATCTCGGCAGTTTCGCCCGGGCGGCGAGCGCAATGGACATCTCCAATGCGGTCGCGACGCGTCATGTCGCCGATCTGGAAGGCCGGCTCGGCACGCGCCTGCTGAACCGTACGACACGCAGCCTTTCGCTGACGGAGTCGGGGCAGGTCTATCTCGAGCGCGCGCGACAGATTCTCGACGAGCTCGAAGATGTCGAGCAGATGGTGGTCGCGCGCAATCACGAGCCGGTCGGCACGTTGCGGATCGTCGCGCCCGTCGTGTTCGGGCTGCACAACCTCGCGCCCGTGCTGCAGTCGTACACCGAGAATTTTCCGAAAGTCGTGCCGGACCTTACGCTGGTGGACCGCCAGGTCGATCTCGTCGAGGAGGGGTTCGACGTCGGCATCGTCGTCACGCGGCAGATGCGCAGCGCGAGCATCGTCACGCGCCGGCTGACCACCGGCTGCATGACCGTCTGCGCGACGCCGAGCTACCTCGAGAAGCACGGCGTGCCGACCCACCCGGAACAGCTCGCCGAGCACCCGGCGCTGAGCCTGCCGACCGAATACTGGGGCGACGAGCGCGTATTCACCGGCCCGGACGGCGAAGTGCGCGTGCGCCCGACCAACGTGATCGTCGCGAACAACACCGCGATGCTGCGCCAGTTCGCGCTGCTCGGGATGGGTGTTGCGATCCTGCCGAGCTACCTGATCGGCAGCGACATCGCGCGCGGCGCGCTGGTGCGGCTGCTGCCGGATTTCCGGCTGCCGCAGGTCGAGATCAACATCGCGTACCCGAGCCGGCGCCATCTGCCGGCAAAGGTGCGCACGTTCATCGACCATCTCGTCGAATATTTCAGCCGCGCCACCGATGCGGTGATCGGCGAGCAGTGGGCGGCCCAAGGTACGTCGTCCGCGCCGATCGGTGTCGAGATGCGCGCCGACCCGGCCGAGTCGACCGACCCGAACCTGCAGCCGCGGCTTGCGCGCGCGCCGCGCGGGCGAGCCGCGGTGCCGTCGCCGCTGTAACGGCGGCGCGGCCGGCAGCCCACAGCGCCGACGCAAATAAAAAACGCGGATCGAGCAATCGATCCGCGTTTTTTTGTCGATGCGTGCCGCAGCGGGCGGCTGCGGCGGTCGCGCCGTTACGAGCCCGTCTTGCGCGCCGTCGTCTTGCGGGCGGCGGTCTTGCGAGCCGGTGCCGGTTTCTCGTCGGCGCCTTCGGTGACGGTTTCTGCATCCTTCGTCGCCGATTTTGCCGTCTTCTTCGCCGCGGCGGCCTTCGGCTCCTTCTTCTCGAACTCGAAGCCGATCTTGCCGTCCGGCTGTTTCACGAGGAATGCCTTGAAATTGCGGCCCGTGCGCGACGACTTGAAGTTCGGCAGCAGATCGGTGCGGCCGTCGGCCAGCAGCTTCGCCATCTGCTCGCGCGTGATTTCCTGCTGGAGGATCACCTTGCCCGAGCGGAAGTCGCAGGTCTTCGGGTTCGCGACCGAGTGCTCGCACACATAGCTCATCCCGTGCTCGAACACGCGGCCGTTGCACTTCGGGCACGCGCCGACCGGCTCCTGCGCGGAGAAGTCGGGCGCTTCGCCCTCGTCGCCGCCCTGGTCCTGGCCGAAATCGAACTCGAGCTTGTAGTTCTTCGTTTCATCGTCGAACGACAGCTTGAGGATCGCCGAGAACGGCCGCCCCATCTTGCTGCGGAAGCCGGACAGCGGCCCGATGGTCTTCTCGCGCAGCAGCTCCTCGACTTCCGCGATCTCGAACTGCCGGCTGCCCGGAATCTTCGAGATCGAGAACTCGCACTTCGTGCAGGCGAAGCGGCGGTAGTTCTCCTTCACCTGACCGCCGCAGTTCGGGCACGGCGTCTCGAGCGTCGCGTAGTCGCCCGGGATCGTGTCGGAGTCGTATTCCTTCGCGCGCTTGACGATCTGTTGCGTCATGCGGGCGATTTCCTGCATGAACGCGTCGCGCCCGAGGTTGCCGCGCTCCATCTGCGACAGCTTGTATTCCCATTCGCCGGTGAGCTCGGGCGCGGTCAGCTCTTTCACGCCGAGCCCGCGCAGCAGCGTCATCAGCTGGAATGCCTTCGCGGTCGGGATCAGCTCGCGGCCTTCGCGCACCAGGTATTTCTCGCCGAGCAGGCCTTCGATGATCGCCGCGCGCGTGGCCGGCGTGCCGAGGCCCTTCGCGGCCATCGCCTCGCGCAGCTCGTCGTCCTCGACGAGCTTGCCCGCGCCTTCCATCGCGGACAGCAGCGTCGCTTCCGAGTAGCGTGCGGGCGGCTTCGTGACGAGCGCGACCGCCGCGATCTCGTCGGTCTTCACCTTCTCGTCCTTCTGCACCTGCACGAGGTTCGCGTCCGCGCCTTCGGCGTCGCGACCGTATACCTGCAGCCAGCCCGGCTCGACCAGCACCTTGCCTTCGGTCTTGAAGTGATGGCCGGCTACTTCGGTGATCCGCGTCGTGACGCGGAACTCGGCCGCGGGGAAGAACACCGCGAGGAAGCGCTTCACGACGAGGTCGTACAGCTTCTGTTCCGGCTCGGACAGCGACTTCGGCGCCTGCAGCGTCGGGATGATTGCGAAGTGATCGCTGATCTTCGAATTGTCGAAGATCCGCTTGTTCGGCTTCACCCAGCCCTTGTCGAGCACCTGCTTCGCGTGCGGCAGGTAGTTGTGGCTCTCCTTGAGCATCTCGAGCGTGGACTGCACCGTCGCCAGATAGTCTTCCGGCAGCGCGCGCGCGTCGGTACGCGGGTAGGTCAGCACCTTGTGCTTTTCATACAGCGCCTGCGCGAGGCCCAGCGTGTTCTTCGCGGAGAAGCCGAAACGGCCGTTCGCCTCGCGCTGCAGGCTCGTCAGGTCGAACAGCAGCGGCGACAGTTGCGTCGACGGCTTCGATTCCTCGCTGACCGTGCCGATCTGGTCGCGACATGCGGCGACGATCGTTTCGGCGGCCGGCAGGCTCCAGAGGCGCGAGTCGCGCTTTTCCGGATCGAACTCGTCGCGCTTGAACTTCGGATCGAACCACTTGCCTTCGTAGAAACCGGCCGCGCACGCGAATTCGGCGCGCACTTCCCAATAATCGCGCGGGACGAATCGGCGGATTTTCTCTTCACGTTCGACGACGATCGACAGCGTTGGCGTCTGAACGCGACCGACGGTCGTCAGGAAGAAGCCGCCGCCCTTGCTGTTGAACGCGGTCATCGCGCGCGTGCCGTTGATGCCCACGAGCCAGTCGGCTTCCGAGCGGCAACGTGCGGCATCGGCGAGCGGCTGCATGTCGTTGTCGCTGCGCAGGTGCGCGAAACCGTCGCGGATCGCCTGCGGCGTCATCGATTGGAGCCACAGGCGCTGGACCGGCTGCTTCGCCTTCGCGTGCTGCACGATCAGGCGGAAAATCAGCTCGCCCTCGCGCCCCGCGTCGCATGCGTTGATCAGGCGATCGACGTCCTTGCGCTTCATCAGCTTGGTCAGGACTTTCAGTCGCGATTCGCTTTTTGCGATCGGGTTCAGGTCGAAATGCGGGGGGATGACGGGGAGATGGGCGAAACTCCATTTCCCGCGCTTGACCTCGTACTCTTCCGGGGCGGCGATTTCCAGCAGATGGCCGACTGCGGACGAGAGCACGAATTCGTCGCTCTCGTAGTATTCGTCATGCTTGGTAAAGCCGCCCAAAGCGCGCGCGATGTCGTTCGCGACAGAAGGCTTTTCCGCAATGATCAGTGCTTTGGACATGACAGGTGTGTGTTGGTAGACCGGGTTCGCCGGTGTGGGGACCCTTTTACGACGGCTTTATAGCACACGCCGCAGCGACGGCGGGTTGGCGTGTAAAAAAGCGGCCCATCATAGAGGGGGGCTGCAGCGGCGGCAAGCGCCTGGCCCGGCAGCACGCGTCGCGGCGTGCCGCGGGGCCGGGCGGACGCCCGCTCAGGCCTCGACGTTCAGGATATTGCGCAATTTCGGTGCGTGCGGCGCGCCGGGCACCGCGCTCAGGTCGGACAGCATCCGCTCGACGATCGCCGCGTGCGGCAGCACCGTGCCGAAGAAGCGTGCGGTGTGCGCATCCTCGATCAGGATCGTCGGGAAGTTTTCGACGTCGAGGTCGTCGAGCTGGTCGGCATGGGTTTCGATGTCGATCCACGCGAAGCAGGCGTCCGGATGAGCGTCGGCGAGCTGGTCGAAGGCCGTGCGGTAGTCGCGGCAGGTGCCGCACCACTCGGCGCACAGGCAGGCGACCAGCAGCGTGTCGGGATCGGCGAGGCGCTCGGCGATCCGATCTGCATCGGTGTCGAGATTCAGCGCGGGCATGGAATTCCTTCGATATCGTCGGCGGCGCGGCCGCCCCTATGCCGGGGACTGTAGCACGCCGGACGGCGGTGGGGTGGGCGCCAAATCAAGCCGCGCGAAGCGTCCGCCGGCCACGCTGGCGACGCGGCCGGCCAGCTCCAGCGCGAGCAGCGCGCGGTGCAGCACGTCGTCCGGCAGGTCGCTGTGCTCGGCGAGCCATTCGTATGTGACGGGGCCGTATCCCAATGCGGCGAGCACGGCTCGTTCGGCTGGATCGTTCGCGGGCGCGCATGCGGTTCGTGGTGGGACGGCGGGGGCATCGGCCACGGTGTCGGTGTCGGGAGATGCCGCTGCGCCAGTGCGGCGCTCGCCCGCGCGGGGCGTGGCGGCGCCCGATGCATCTTCGCGATCGGAGCGGGAACCCGCACCGACTGCCGCGCCGCCGGCCTGGGCCGCGGGTTCCCCGAGCCCGTACTCCTCGAGCACGTCGAGCGGTGTGGCGGTGAGCTTCGCGCCGTCGCGGATCAGCGCGTGGCAACCCTGGGCGAGCGGTGCGTGAATCGAGCCGGGCATCGCGAACACGTCGCGGCCGAGTTCGTTCGCGAGCCTTGCGGTGATCAGCGAGCCCGAGCGCGGGGCGGCTTCGACCACCAGCGTGCCGACCGCGAGCGCGGCGATCAGCCGGTTGCGCTGCGGGAAATGCGACGCGCGCGCGGGCGTGCCGAGCGGCCATTCCGAGACGATCACGCCGTGCGCGGCGATCTCATGCGCGAGCATGCGGTGACGCGCCGGATAGACGAGATCGGCGCCGGTCGCGATGACCGCGATCGTGCCCGAGCGGCCGTCGAGGCCGCCGCGATGCGCGGCGCCGTCGATGCCGAGCGCGAGGCCCGACGCGATCGCCAGGCCGGCGTCGGACAGCACCTGCGCGAAACGCGTCGCATCGGCGAGGCCCTGCGGCGTCGCGTGGCGGCTGCCCACCACGGCGATGCTGCGCGCGTGCAGCAGGTCGACCCGGCCCTTTACATATAGCAGCGATGGCGGATCGTGCAGGTCGCGCAGCCGCGGCGGGTAGGCCGGATCGGTGAGCGTGACGATCGCGTTGCCCGGCGCGTCGAGCCACGCGAGCGCGGCGTCGGTGCGCGCGTCGAGGTCGTCCCGGTCGCTCGCGTGCACGGCCCGCGCGGCGGCCGGGCTCGTGTGCTCGGCAATGGCCGCGTCCGACGCGTGCAGCAGCGCCGCGGGCGTGCCGAATGCGTCGAGCAACACGCGCAGCACCGCCGGCGCGATGCCGGGCGCATGCGCGAGTTGCAGCCATGCGCGCAGCATGGTCGCGGTCAGCGTTTGCGGCGACATGAGATTGCGCCCGAATGCGACGACCAGCGCAGCGCGTGGCGCCATGATAAAATTTTCATCATCCGAAATACTCGACGGGGCCGCGCGCATGGGCGTCCGGCCAGTTGCAGAAGGCATGACGTGCGGCATTGATATGCCGTGCGTTCGCCTCATCTTCATTGCATCCCGGCAATGGCGCCACTCGGCCCGATGGCCGATACGGCACGCCGCCCACCCGAATACCGAACACCATGGCTTTGCTGAACATTCTTCATTACCCCGACAAGCGACTGCACAAGGTCGCCAAGCCCGTCGACAAGGTCGACGACCGCATCCGCAAGCTCGTCGCCGACATGGCAGAAACCATGTATGCGGCGCCCGGCATCGGCCTCGCGGCGACGCAGGTCGACGTGCACGAGCGCGTGATCGTGATCGACGTCTCCGAAGAAAAGAACGAGCTGCGCGCGTTCATCAATCCGGAGATCGTCTGGTCGAGCGACGCGAAGCAGGTGTACGAGGAAGGCTGCCTGTCGGTGCCCGGCATCTACGACGAAGTCGAGCGCCCGGACCATGTGCGCGTGCGCGCACTCAACGAGCGCGGCGAGCTGTTCGAGCTCGACTGCGAAGGCCTGCTGGCGGTGTGCGTGCAGCACGAGATGGACCATCTGATGGGCCGCGTGTTCGTCGAATACCTGTCGCCGCTGAAGCAGACGCGTATCAAGACGAAGATGAAGAAACTCGAACGCGCGATGTAACGCGTGCGCGCCAAGCCCTCTCGAACGCTGTCATGACCCATACGTTGCGCGTGATTTTTGCCGGCACGCCGGAATTCGCCGCGGCCGCACTCGCCGCGATCCACGAGGCCGGTTTTCCGGTGCCGCTCGTGCTCACCCAGCCCGATCGTCCTGCCGGGCGCGGAATGAAACTGCAGGCGAGCGCGGTGAAGCGCTACGCCGTCGAGCACGGCATGCCCGTCGCGCAGCCGCCGTCGCTGCGCCGCGCCGGCAAGTTCCCCGCCGAGGCCGCCGAGGCGATCGAGCTGCTGCGCGCGACGCCGCACGACGTGATGGTGGTGGCCGCATACGGCCTGCTGCTGCCGCAGGAGGTGCTCGACATTCCGCGCGCCGGCTGCATCAACATTCACGCGTCGCTGCTGCCGCGCTGGCGCGGCGCGGCGCCGATTCATCGCGCGATCGAAGCCGGGGACGCCGAAACGGGCGTCACGCTGATGCAGATGGACGTCGGCCTCGATACCGGTGCGATGATCGACGAGGCGCGCATCGCGATCGCGCCCGACGACACGACCGCGACGCTGCACGACCGGCTCGCCGCCGACGGCGCACGGCTGATCGTCGCCGCACTCGAGCGGCTCGAGCGCGACGGCGCGCTGCTCGCGACGCCGCAGCCGGCCGACGGCGTGACGTACGCGGAAAAGATCGGCAAGCACGAAGCGGCGCTCGACTGGCGCAAGCCGGCCGACGTGCTCGCGCGCCAGGTGCGTGCGTTCGACCCGTTCCCGGGCGGCGTCGCGACGCTCGACGGCGCCGCGATCAAGCTGTGGGCCGCCGAGCCCGTGGCCGCGCGTGGCGATGCGGCGCCCGGCACGATCGTCGAAGCAGCCCCGGAAGGGGTGATCGTCGCCTGCGGCGCGGGCGCGCTGCGCGTGACGCAGCTGCAGAAGCCGGGCGGCAAGCGCTTGCCGGCGCGCGAATTCCTGGCCGGCTCGCCGCTCGCCGCGGGCCAGCGTTTCGCATTGCCCGACGCCGCCTGAGCATCATTCGACACGGGATGCCGGCCGGGCGCAATCGGCCGGATGGCCGAGTCGCGCCGCACGGCGGGCGCGCGTAGAATTCCCGTGCGTTTCCCGGTTACGAGGCTCCCATGTTCGGCATCACCCACTTCGGCTTTTTCGTACTCGCGGTTTTCCTGCTCAACATCACGCCTGGCCCCGACACCGCGTACATCGTCGGCCGCAGCATCGCGCAGGGCCGCGGCGCGGGGCTGATGTCGGCGCTCGGCATCTCGGCCGGCGCCTGTGTGCACACGCTCGCATGCGCCTTCGGGCTGACCGCGCTGCTCGCCGCGTCGGCCGCCGCGTTCACGGCGATCAAGCTCGCCGGCGCCGCCTACCTGATCTATCTCGGGGTGCGCATGATCGTCGCGAAGCAGGGCGGTGCACCGGCCCCTGCCGCCGCCGCGCAGGCCATCGCCGTGAAGCCGCTGCGTCAGCTGTTCATGCAGGGTTTCTGGACCAACGTGCTGAACCCGAAGGTCGTGCTGTTCTTCGTGTCGTTCTTCCCGCAGTTCGTGTCGGCGGGCAGCCCGCACAAGGCGCTCGCGTTCCTCGCGCTGGGCTCGGTGTTCGTCGTGATGAGCACCGTCTGGTCGTGCATCGTCGTGTGGATCGCCGGCGGTGTCACGCAACGCTTTTCCGGCAAGCCGGGCGTCAAGAAGTGGCTCGACCGCACGGTCGGCAGCGCGTTCGTCGGCCTCGGGCTGCGGCTCGCGGCCGCGCAACGCTGAGATTGAATTTTTCCGGCGCGACCTTATCTAACAAATCGCTTACAATTTTTCGCCGCCCGTGACGGTGCGGCGGGTCCCCTGACGGATAAGGAGTGGGTATGTTCAATTGGGTCAAAACGGCGATGCTGATGGCCGCGATCACGGCCCTGTTCATCGTGATCGGCGGGATGATCGGCGGCTCGCGTGGCATGACGATCGCGCTGCTGTTCGCGCTCGGCATGAATTTCTTCTCGTACTGGTTCTCCGACAAGATGGTGCTGCGCATGTACAACGCGCAGGAAGTCGACGAGGCCACGGCGCCGCAGTTCTACCGGATGGTCCGCGAGCTCGCCACGCGCGCCAACCTGCCGATGCCGCGCGTCTACCTGATCAACGAGGATGCGCCGAACGCGTTCGCCACGGGCCGCAACCCCGAGCACGCGGCGGTCGCCGCGACGACGGGCATCCTGCGCGTGCTGTCCGAGCGCGAAATGCGCGGCGTGATGGCGCACGAGCTCGCGCACGTGAAGCACCGCGACATCCTGATCTCGACGATCACCGCGACGATGGCCGGCGCGATCTCGGCGCTGGCCAACTTCGCGATGTTCTTCGGCGGCCGTGACGAAAACGGCCGGCCGGCCAATCCGATCGCGGGGATTGCGGTTGCGCTGCTCGCGCCGATCGCCGGTGCGCTGATCCAGATGGCGATCTCACGGGCGCGCGAGTTCGAGGCCGATCGCGGCGGCGCGCAGATTTCCGGCGATCCGCAGGCGCTCGCCACCGCGCTCGACAAGATTCATCGCTATGCGGCGGGCATTCCGTTCCAGGCGGCCGAAGCGCATCCGGCCACCGCGCAGATGATGATCATGAATCCGCTGCACGGCGGCGGCCTGCAGAACCTGTTTTCCACGCACCCGGCGACCGAGGAGCGCATCGCGCGCTTGATGGAGATGGCGCGTACCGGCCGCTTCGATTAGGGCCCCCGCAAGCCCGTTATCAGCGTGAACAGGCTCTAAGCCGCCCCTCATTCATCGCCCACACCCCGCATGCCTCGCGCTGCGGGGTGTTTCATTTGCCGCGCCCGCAAAGGGGCCGCATGGCCTCACGCTACAATGCGCGGTTTGGAATCGCGATGCCCACGCGGCGGCCCGGTTCCCGCCGCTCGCGGCGCCCGTTTGCCGATTTCGCTCCGATGACACGAACCCGTTCCTCCGCCCCGTCTTCCTCCGGCCGCGCTGCGCGCCCGTCCGCGCTGCGCCTCGCGCCCGATTCGCTGGGCTTTGCGCTCGACGCGGCCGCGCAGGCCGTCGATGCCGTGCGGCGCGGCACCGCGTTGCCGGCGGCGCTCGCCACGGTGTTCGCGCAGATGCCGGCCGATGTCCGCGCGTTCGCACGCGGCGCGACGCAGGACGTGGCCTATCGAACGATGCGCCGCCTCGGCAGCGCCGACTGGCTGATCGGCCGGCTCGTCAGCAAGGCGCCGCCCGCGCACGTGCACGCGGTGCTGGCCGGCGCGCTCGCGTTGCTGCTCGATCCCGCCGATGCGGCGGCGTATCCGGCCTTCACGGTCGTCGATCAGGCCGTGACGGTGATCGGCGCACGGCGCGAATACGCGTTCGCGAAAGGGCTGGTCAACGCGGTGCTGCGGCGCTTCGAGCGCGAGCGCGATACGCTCGTCGCGGCGCTGCAGGACGATCCGGTCGCACGCTGGAATTACCGCCCGTGGTGGATCGACGCGGTGAAGCGCGCGTGGCCGGATGCATGGCAGGCCGTGCTCGCGGCCGGCGATCGGCAGGGGCCGCTCACGCTGCGCGTGAATGCGCGGCGCGCGAGCGTCGACGCGTATCTCGACACGCTGCGCGCGAACGGAATCGACGCGACTGCGATCGGCCGTCATGCGGTGCGGCTCGCGTCCGCGCTGCCGGTCGATCGCATTCCGGGCTTTGGCGACGGCGTCGTGTCGGTGCAGGATGCCGGCGCGCAGCTCGCGGCCGAATGGCTCGGCGCGCGCGACGGCATGCGCGTGCTCGACGCCTGCGCGGCGCCGGGCGGCAAGACCGGGCACATCCTCGAGCTGGCCGATGTCGACGTCGTCGCGCTCGAAAGCGATGCGGCCCGCGCCGAGCGCATCGGCGAGAATCTCGCGCGCCTGTCGCTGTCCGCGGACGTGCGCGTCGGCGATGCGGGCGCGCCGCAAGCGTGGTACGACGGCCGCCCGTTCGATCGCATTCTGGCCGACGTGCCGTGCTCGGCGTCGGGCATCGTGCGCCGTCATCCCGATATCCGCTGGTTGCGCCGCGAAGCCGACATCGCCGCGCTCGTCGCGGAGCAGCGCCGCATCCTGAGCGCGTTGTGGCCGCTCGTGAAGCCGGGCGGCGAACTGCTCTACGTAACCTGCTCGATCTTCCCCGATGAAGGCGAGCTGCAGGCGCGCTGGTTTGAAGCCGCCTGTGAAGATGCGGTACGATTGGACGCGCCCGGCCAACTGCTGCCGGGCGGCGTGCGCGGCGCGACGGCCGGCGCACTCGACCCGACCACCGATCACGACGGATTCTTCTACGCGCGGTTTCAGAAACGGTGACGATCAAACACCCTTTTCCACTTCGGCTCGCGGCCGTCCTGTTGGTGGCGCTGGCGCTGTGCCTGACCGTCGTGCGGCCGGCGCGCGCCGAGTCGATCGCCGTGCAGCGTGCGTCGCTGCAGGCTGACGGAAGCGGCTGGAGCCTCGATGCCCGCTTCGACTTCGAGCTGAATCCGAACCTCGAGGATGCGGTGAACAAAGGCATCCCGCTTTACTTCACGACCGACTTCGAACTGAGCCGCGCCCGCTGGTACTGGTTCGACGAGCAACCGGTGTCGGTGGCGCAGACGATCCGCCTGTCGTTCCAGCCGCTCACGCGCGAGTACCGCGTGTCGACCGGCGGCCTGCAGCTCGGCTTCCCGTCGTTGAAGGACGCGCTCGCGGTCGTGCGCCACATCACGTCGTGGCACGTGATCGAGCGCAACCAGGTGCGCGCCGGCGAAACCTATACGGCCTCGGTGCGCATGCAGCTCGACACGGCGCTGATGCCGAAGCCGTTCCAGGTCGACGCGGTGAACAACCGCGACTGGACGCTCGTATCCGACTGGAAGCGCTTCAACTTCACGGTGACCGAACGTGCTAAATAAAGTGCGCCGCGCGGCCAGCGGGAAGAGCCTGCTCATTCGCGTGATCGTGTCGACCGTCGCGCTCACCGCGCTGCTGCTGCTCGTGCTGCTCGCCGCGGCGAGCGCGAACACCGAGTTCTTCGACCGCTACTACTCGTGGCTGTACGCGATGAACATCATCGTCGCGATCGTGTTCCTGCTGGTCGTGCTCGGGCTGATCGGGATGATCGTCGTGCGGCTGAGGAAGGGCAAGTTCGGCACGCGGCTGCTCGCGAAGCTCGCGGTGTTCTTCGCGCTCGTCGGCGTGGTGCCGGGCGGCATCATCTACATCGTGTCGTACCAGTTCGTGTCGCGCAGCATCGAGTCGTGGTTCGACGTGAACGTCGAAACCGCGCTCACCGCCGGCCTGAATCTCGGCCGCGGGATGCTCGACGCGTCGCTGTCCGATCTGCAGACGAAGGCGCGCCTGATGTCCGATCAGCTCGCGAGCGTCGATGCGAACACGAACGGCACGACGCTCACGCTGCTGCGCCTGCGCGACCAGTTCGGCGTGCAGGACGCGACGATCGTCGAGCCGAGCCGCGCCGGCTCGGGCGCGGCGCCCGACCTGCACATCGTCGCGCAGGCGTCGGGCAATTTCGCCGCGCTGATTCCCGACGACCTGCCGACGCCGCTGATGCTGAGTCAGGCGCGCGAGCACGGCGCGTACGCGGCGATCGAAGGCGAAGTCGACGGCGACCCGCGCGCGCACGGCGCGAAGGGCGCGCTGCGGCTGCGCGTCGTGCGGCCTATCCCCGACGCGTCGACGTCGCTGCTGCAACCGGCGGAGCGCTTCCTGCAGCTGACGCAGCCGGTGCCGCCGACGCTCGCGCACAACGCCGACGCGGTGCAGCGCGCCTATCGCGAATATCAGGAAAAGTCGCTGGGCCGCACCGGCCTGCGCAAGATGTACATCGGCACGCTGACGCTCGCGCTGTTCCTCGCGACCTTCATCGCGATGATGCTCGCGCTCGCGCTCGGCCAGCAGCTCGCGCGGCCGCTGTTCCTGCTCGCGCAGGGCACGAAGGAGATCACGGAAGGCGACTACACGCCGAAGCGCGAGATCAAGTCGCGCGACGAGCTCGGCTTCCTCACGCAGTCGTTCAACGCGATGACGCGCCAGCTGTCCGAGGCGCGGCTGGCGGTCGAGAAGAACCGCATCGCGCTCGAGCATTCGAAGACGTATCTCGAAAGCATTCTCGCGAACCTGACGGCCGGCGTGTTCGTGCTCGATCGCCAGTTCCGGCTGACGACCGCGAACCGCGGCGCGGAGCGGATCTTCCGGCAGCCGTTCGGCTCGATGATCGGCACCGCGCTCGACCGGATCGGCGTCGTCGCGGAATTCGGCGCGATGGTGCGCAAGGCGTTCGCCGATCGCGAGGCGGCGTCCGACGGCGCGAGCGGCGATCGCGGCCATTGGCAGCAACAGTTCGCGGTCGTCGTGCCGGGCGAAGCCGATCCGCTCACGCTGCTCGTGCGCGGCACTCGTCTCGTCTCGACGGTCGCGGGCGAGGCCGACGATCCTCAGACCTCCGGCTACGTGGTCGTGTTCGACGACATCTCCGACGTGATTTCCGCGCAGCGCTCGGTTGCATGGGGCGAAGTCGCGCGACGGCTCGCGCACGAGATCAAGAACCCGCTCACGCCGATCCAGCTGTCGGCCGAACGGCTGCAGATGAAGCTGTCCGACAAGCTCGAGCCGCACGATGCCGACGTGCTCAAGCGTGGCGCGACGATGATCGTCAATCAGGTGGCGGCGATGAAGCGGATGGTCGACGACTTCCGCGAATACGCGCGCACGCCGCCCGCGGTGCTCGCGAGCCTGCAGCTGAACGAGCTGGCGAGCGAGGTGCTCGGGCTGTATGGCGTCGGCGAAGGCAAGAGTGCGATCGTCGCGGAGCTGGCGCCGTCGCTGCCGGTGATCCGCGGCGACGCGACGCAATTGCGTCAGGTGATTCACAACCTGCTGCAGAACGCGCAGGATTCGGTCGCGGAGGTCGCGCATCCGCGTGTGTTGATCGAAACCAAGACAGTAGAATATGGCGATCCCGACGCCGAGGGCAAAACGCGCGTCGCGGTACGTCTGACCGTGTCCGACAACGGGCCCGGTTTTCCGGCACGCATCCTGACCCGTGCGTTCGAGCCTTACGTGACGACGAAGGCGAAGGGCACGGGGCTCGGACTGGCCATGGTCAAGAAAATCGTGGACGAGCACGGCGCACGGATCGATCTGCGCAATCGCATGCACGGTGAGATCGTCGAGGGTGCGCAGGTGTCGATCCTGTTCCTGCAGATGGCGAGCGATGCGCCAGGCGCCGAACCCGGCGCGCAGGGCGGGACGGCACCCGCCAACACAAAAGCAAGTGTGCAGACAAAGGCAGCGTAAATGGCAACCATCCTGGTGGTAGATGATGAAATGGGCATCCGGGAATTGCTCTCGGAGATCCTCAGCGACGAAGGACATGTCGTCGAGGCGGCGGAGAACGCGCAGGCTGCGCGGGAATACCGGCTGAATCAGGCGCCCGATCTCGTGCTGCTCGATATCTGGATGCCCGATACCGACGGCGTCACGCTGCTCAAGGAATGGGCGGCGCAAGGGCTGTTGACGATGCCGGTGATCATGATGTCCGGGCACGCGACGATCGACACCGCCGTGGAGGCGACGAAGATCGGCGCACTCGATTTCCTCGAGAAGCCGATCGCGTTGCAGAAGCTGCTGAAGTCGGTCGAGCACGGGCTCGCGCGCGGCGCGGCGCCGGTGTCCGTGAATGCGGCGGTGAAGGCGGGCGCTGGCCAGGCCGCGGGCCCTGCGGCGATCGCATCGGCGGCCGCGCTGCCGACGCTCGGCGACGAGATGGCGTCGGCGCTCGGTCTCGCGGGCCAGATGGCCGCGATCCCGTTCGACATCCCGTTGCGCGAAGCGCGCGACGCGTTCGAGCGCGCGTACTTCGAATATCATCTGGCGCGCGAGAACGGCAGCATGACGCGCGTCGCCGAGAAGACGGGCCTCGAGCGCACGCACCTGTATCGCAAGCTCAAGCAGCTCGGCGTCGAGCTCGGCAAGAAGCAGTCGGAAGGCGCGGCATAAAAATATTTCACGAAAACCCTTGTGCAAGTATCGGGGGCTCGATATACTTTCATTCTTCGTTGGCCCGGTAGCTCAGTTGGTAGAGCAGCGGATTGAAAATCCGCGTGTCGATGGTTCGATTCCGTCCCAGGCCACCAGCAGTTCCAACCCCAAGAATCGGAAGATTCTTGGGGTTTTTCGTTTGTGGTGGGGTTTCGCAGGCACCGCGGCCGGCCCGGCAGTGTTCGTCGGCACGTGATAAAATCCGTGCCCGCTCAATGACTTAGCGCATCGCTAACCGATGCGCGTCCGGGCTGTCGCAACGTGCGGCCGTGGCGCGCGGCAACGCTGCCGCGCGATGGGCGGTATAAGCGCACGGCCGCGTTTGCGGCCGACCGCGCTGCCTATACTGGTCGAGCCGGCAAGGGCCGGCACGCGTCGGGCCGCCCGGCGGCAGCCGGCCCCGCGGCGCAGCGCGACGCGAGCCTACACATTCACGGAGTATCACGGTGATTCGGACAGACGCTAAAGACGGCGCGCTCGTGTTGTTTTCCGGCGGCCAGGATTCGGCCACGTGCGTGGCCTGGGCCCTCGAACGCTACCAGACGGTCGAGACGCTCGGCTTCGATTACGGCCAGCGCCACCGCGTCGAGCTCGAATGCCGGGAAGGCGTGCGCGACGCACTGAAGCACCGCTTCCCCGCGTGGGCGGGCCGCCTCGGCGACGATCACATGATCGACCTGTCGGTGCTCGGCGCGATCAGCGACACCGCGATGACGCGCACGATCGAGATCGAGACCGCGGCGAACGGCCTGCCGAACACGTTCGTGCCCGGCCGCAACCTGTTGTTCATGACGATCGCGGCCGCGATTGCGTATCGCCGCGGCTTGCGCGTGCTGGTCGGCGGGATGTGCGAGACCGATTTCTCGGGCTACCCCGACTGCCGCGACGACACGATGAAGGCGCTGCAGGTGGCGCTGAACCTCGGCATGGACACGCGCGTCGTGCTGGAGACGCCGCTGATGTGGCTCGACAAGGCGCAGACGTGGCAACTCGCCGAACAGCTCGGCGGCGCCGCGCTGGTCGAGCTGATTCGCGTCGAGACGCACACGTGCTACGTGGGCGAGCGCGCCGAACTGCACGACTGGGGCTTCGGCTGCGGCGAATGCCCGGCCTGCAAGCTGCGCAAGCGCGGCTACGAGGCCTACCTGAAGGGCGAGCGGGTGACCGAAGCGCCGCTGTGAGGCGGCAGCGCCGGCAGCGCTTGATGGACAACCGATTCTGATCGACAACGAGCGGCGCGAGCCGGACGAAGCACGATGACTTACGCGGTCAAGGAAATTTTCTACACGTTGCAGGGCGAGGGCGCGAACGCGGGCCGTCCGGCCGTGTTCTGCCGGTTCGCCGGCTGCAATCTGTGGTCCGGCCGCGAAGAGGATCGTGCGGACGCCGTGTGCCGCTTCTGCGATACGGATTTCGTCGGCACCGACGGCGAGAACGGCGGCAAGTTCAAGGACGCCGCCGCGCTCGTCGCGACGATCGCCGGCCTGTGGCCGCACGGCGAAGCGCACCGCTTCGTCGTCTGCACCGGCGGCGAGCCGATGCTGCAGATCGATCAGCCGCTCGTCGACGCGCTGCACGCGGCCGGCTTCGAGATCGCGATCGAGACCAACGGCTCGCTGCCGGTGCTCGACACGATCGACTGGATCTGCGTGAGCCCGAAGGCCGACGCGCCGCTCGTCGTCACGAAGGGCAACGAGCTGAAGGTCGTGATTCCGCAGGACAACCAGCGGCTCGCCGACTACGCGAAGCTCGATTTCGAGTACTTTCTCGTGCAGCCGATGGACGGTCCGTCGCGCGACATCAACACGAAGCTCGCGATCGACTGGTGCAAGCGGCATCCGCAGTGGCGGCTGTCGATGCAGACCCACAAATATCTGAACATTCCCTGAGCGACGGCTTTTGACATCGTGCTGATTACCCGAAAACTCGAATTCGACGCGGGCCACCGCATTCCCGATCACCGCAGCCAGTGCAGGAACCTGCACGGTCATCGCTACGTGCTCGAAGTCACGCTGCGCGGCGATCTCGTCGATACCGAGGGCGCGCCCGACCGCGGCATGGTGATGGATTTCGCCGACGTGAAGGCGCTCGCGGTCGAGCATCTTGTCGACAAGTGGGATCACGCGTTCCTCGTCTACGCGCGCGACGAGGTCGTGCGCTCGTTCCTCGAGCAGATGGCCGACCACAAGACCGTCGTGCTCGACCGGATTCCGACCGTCGAGAACCTCGCCGCGATCGCGTTCGACATCCTCGCGCACGTGTACGACGCGCACTACGGCGTGAACCTGCGCCTCGAGCGCGTGCGCCTGTACGAAACGCCGAACTGCTGGGCCGACGTCGAGCGGGAGCCGTCGCGCTGACGGTGGGTCGGCGGCGCGGGTGGGTCGCTGGCTCGTTTGATTTTATTGATTGGTCGATTCGCAGGCGCGCCGAACTGCTAGCCTGCTGATTCTCTAGCTCGATGACTCGCTGACCCGCCAACGTGGTCGACCCGCTGACCCACCGCCCCCTCGCACCTCCCTCCGCACCCGCATCACCACGCTTCGCCGCACATCCCACATTTCGCCCGACGGCGCGCTATGATCGACGCGTGGCGCCGCCTGCGCGTCCGCTCGGGCGCTGCCGTCCGGCCGTTCCCCAGTGCTGTTCCGTTCGACTGCCTGTCCGCCGGGAGGCTGTATCGATGAGCACGCTCACCAACACCATCAAGCAACGTCTACACGACGGCGACGAGCCGTTGTACGGCCTGTGGCTGTCGCTCGGCTGCGACTCGGTCGCGGAAGCGCTCGCACACGCCGGCTACGACTGGCTCTGCATCGACATGGAGCATGCGCCGAACGACAGCCGCGACGTCGCATCGCAGTTGCGGGCGCTCGCTGCCGCGCATCTGCCGACCGAGCCGGTCGTGCGCGTGCCGGGGCGCGAGCCGTGGCTCGTGAAGCGCGCGCTCGACGCCGGCGCGCGCACGCTGATGTTTCCCTGTATCGAAACGCCCGAAGAAGCCGCGCACGCCGTGCGGCTCACGCGCTTTCCGTCGCCGGAATCTCCCGATGGCCTGCGCGGCGTGGCCGGCATGGTGCGCGCGGCGGCGTTCGGCATGCGCCGCGATTATCTGCAGACGGCGAACGCGCAAGTCGCGGTGATCGTGCAGATCGAATCGGCGCGCGGCATCGACGAGGTCGAGCGGATCGCCGCGACGCCCGGCGTCGACTGCCTGTTCGTCGGCCCGGCCGATCTGGCGGCGAGCATCGGGCATCTGGGCGACAGCCGCCACCCGGACGTCGCCGCCGCGATGGCGCGCGTGCTGGCGGCGGGCAAGCAGGCCGGCGTCGCGGTCGGCATCTTCGCGAACGATGTGGCGGGCGCGCGCCAGTACCGCGACGCCGGCTACCGGATGATCGCGCTGTCGGCCGACGTGAGCTGGCTGCTGCGCGCAACACGCCAGGCGCTGCAGGAGGTGCGGTCATGAACGACGTCGATCGAAACGGAGCAGGAGCCGGCGCCCCGACTGACGCAGGACCAGGCACGCCCCCAGAACCAAGCACCGATGCCCGCGCCCGATCCGCACGCCACGCGGTCGGTCCGCGCGAGCGGCTCGGCGCGATGCTCGGCCTGTGCGTACTCTGCGCGGCAACCGCCGCCGCAGCCACCGCCCAAACCACCCCGCACCCGAAACCCGATCCCGCGCACGAGACGCAATCCGCGGTAGCCGACTACAACGCCGGCGACTATCGCGCCGCGCTCGTGCAGTTCCACGACGCGGCCGAGCGCGGCGACCGGCTCGCGCAGTTCAATTACGCGATGATGCTGCTCACCGGCGTCGGCGTGAGCGCGAACGTCGACGAGGGGCTGCGCTGGCTCAAGCGGGCGGCCGACGCCAACATGTCGCACGCGCAGTACGTGTACGGGCGCATGTTCGACGACGGCGAGTTCGTCGCGCGCAACCCGGCCGAAGCGCACCGCTGGTTCCTGCGCGCGGCGAAGCAGGGGCACGTGCAGGCCGAGCTGTCGCTCGCGAACCAGTTTCTCGACGGGCGCGGCACGCCGCGCGACAACCGGCAGGCGTTCGTCTGGTACAAGCAGGCGGCCGATTCGGGCGAGCCGACGGCGCAGTACGTGACCGCATCGTTCTACGAGCGCGGCGGCGACGGCGTCGTGCAGAACCTGAACATCGCGCGTGCCTACTACGCGGCGGCCGCCGCGCAGGGCGACGAGACGGCCGGGCTGAAATTCAAGGAGCTGAGTGCGCGGCTGAAGGCGCAGGAACCAGCGGCGGGCGGCGGCGCGGACCATGCGAGCCCGCGCGCGGCGCCGCAGTGAGCGCGCGACCGGCCGCGACCGCTCGTCGAGACGAAAAACGGCGCCGAGGCGCCGTTTTCGCTTGCCGCGGCCGCATGCGGCCATCCGTCGTGCGGGCGCTCAGCTCTTCATCAGCCGCCGCTGCCGCGCGACGCTCATGATCATCCCGATCGCGATGCCGAGCGTCGTGAGCGCGGTGCCGCCGTAGCTCATGAACGGCAGCGGCACGCCGACGACCGGCAGCACGCCGCTCACCATGCCGATGTTCACGAACGCATAGACGAAGAACGCGAGCGTGAGCGAGCCGGCGAGCAGCCGGCCGAACAGCGTCGCGCCCTGCGCGGCGATGTAGAGCCCGCGCGCGATCAGCGCCATGTACAGCGTCAGCAGCACGAGCCCGCCCGCGAGCCCCCATTCTTCGGAGAACACCGCGAAGATGAAGTCGGTGTGCTTCTCCGGAATGAATTCGAGGTGCGCCTGCGTACCCTTCAGATAACCCTTGCCGAGCACCCCGCCCGAACCGATCGCGATCACCGCCTGAATGGTGTGGAAGCCCTTGCCGAGCGGGTCGGAGGTCGGGTCGAGCAGCGTGCACACGCGGTGCTTCTGATAATCGTGCATCAGCGGCCATTGCACTTCCGGCTGGCAGATGCGCTCCTCGAACACCGCGATCGAGCCGACCGCGATCACGCCCGCGACCAGCACCGGCACGATCAGCTTGAACGACAGGCCGGCCAGATAGATCACGAAGAAGCCGGCCGCGAACACCAGCAGGCCGGTGCCGAGGTCGGGCTGCTTCGCGATCAGCCCGACGGGCACCAGCAGAATGCCGAACGCGGCGAGGAAGTCGTACCAGCGCAGCCCGCCTTCGCGGCGCTGGTAGTACCACGCGAGCATCAGCGGCGTCGCGATCTTGAGGATCTCGGACGGCTGGATCACGACGCCGACGTTCAGCCAGCGCTTCGCGCCCTTCTTGGTCATGCCGAACAGCGCGACCGCGACCAGCAGCGCGACCCCGACCGTATAGAGCGGGACCGCGAAGCGCATCAGCGTCGTCGGCGGGATATTGGCGATCACCCACATCAGCACGAACGTCAGCAGGATGTTGCGCAGTTGATCCTCGACGCGTCCCGGCATGTCGATGCTCGCGCTGTACAGCGTGACGATGCCGACGCACATCAGCAGGAACACGATGAGGGCGAGCGGGCGGTCGAAGCCCGCGAACATCTGCTTGATCTTGTCGAGCCAGGCGCGCTTGTCGAATTGCATGCCTTTCTCCGTTAATGAGCGGTGCCGGCGTTCGCCGCCTTCGCGGCGGCTGCGGCTCGGGAATTGTCGTCGCGCGGCGCAGCCGCGAGCGGCTGCGCATCGCTGGCCGGCCGGCGCGGCCGGTGCGGGCGCCGGATCGGCGGCAGGCTCGCGGGCCGCGGCGCCGCGGCGCTCGCCTCGGTCGCCGGCGCCGCGCTGGCGGCCGCCGCAGCACCCGGTGCCGATGCAGCCGACGCGGCCTGCGCCGCGCTCGGCACCACCGGTTGCGGCAGCGCCGTGAAGCCGGCGGCGACGGTGACGGGCTTCGTCGCGTCGCCGATCACGGGCGCGCTCACCGGCTCGGTCGCCGATGCGGCGGCGGCCACGGCCGCGGCCTCGTTCTTCGGGTTCTGGCGCTCGACCAGGTAGTAGTCGAGCACGCGGCGTGCGATCGGGCCGGCGGACTGCGCGCCCCAGCCGCCGTTCTCGACGACCAGCGCGAGCGCGATCTGCGGATGGTCGACCGGCGCGTACGCGATGAACAGCGCGTGGTCGCGCAGATGCTCGGCGAGCAGGTGGCCCTTGTAGTTCGAGCCCTGCAGCGAGAACACCTGCGCGGTGCCGGTCTTGCCCGCCGCGACGTACTGCGCGCCGCGGAACACCTTGTACGCGGTGCCCGACGGGTTGTCGATGACGTTCTCCATCCCGCGCTTCACGACGTCGAGGTCGGCGGCCTTGAGCGGGATGACCTCGCTTTCCTTCGGCACCGTCAGGTGGCGCGCGCGCGTGATCGGATCCTCGACTTCCTTCACCAGGTGCGGCTTCATCACGACGCCGTTGTTCGCGAGCGTCGCGGTCGCATGCGCGAGCTGCAGGATCGTGAACGAGTTGTAGCCCTGGCCGATCCCGAGGCTGATCGTCTCGCCGTCGTACCACTTCTGCTGCGCAGGCTTCTTGAACGCCTTCTTCTTCCATTCGGTCGACGGCAGGATCCCGCGCGCCTCGCCCTGGATGTCGATGCCGGTGATCTGGCCGAACCCGAACGGCTTCATGAAGTTCGCGATCGCATTGACGCCGAGGTCGCGCGCGAGCATGTAGAAGTAGGTGTCGTTCGACACCATGATCGCCTTGTTCATGTCGACCCAGCCCTGGCCCGAGCGCACGTCGTTGCGGAACGTGTGGCCGCCGAACGTGAAGTAGCCGGGATCCTGGAAGCCCCAGCCCGGCGTGCGCTTGCCGAGCGTCAGGCCGGCCAGCGCCATGAACGGCTTGTACGTCGAGCCGGGCGGGTAGGTGCCGTGCAGCGGGCGGTTCAGGAGCGGCTTGTCGGGCGAGTTGTTCAGCTCGTCCCAGGTCTGCTGGTCGATGCCGTCGACGAACGAGTTCGGGTCGAAGCTCGGCGACGACACGAACGCGAGCACGTCGCCCGTCTTCGGCTCGATCGCGACGAGCGCGCCGCGCTTGCCGGCGAACGCCTGCTCGGCCACCTGCTGCAGCGCGATGTCGAGCGACAGCACGAGGTTGTCGCCGGGCGTCGCCTGCGTGCGCGACAGCGTGCGCACGGGCCGGCCGCCGGCCGTCACCTCGACTTCCTCGAAGCCCGTCAGGCCGTGCAGCTCGGTCTCGTAGCTCTGCTCGACGCCGATCTTGCCGATGTAGTCGGTGCCCTTGTAGTTGTTCGCGTCGCGGCGCGGATCGTAGTGTTCCGGATCGCTGTCGTTGTCGTCGCTCATCGCGTCGATGCGATCCTGGTCGCGCTTCGAGATCCGGCCGATATAGCCGATCACGTGCGCGGCCGTCATGCCGAGCGGATACTGGCGGAACAGCCGCGCGCGCACGTCGACGCCGGGGAAGCGGAAGCGCTGCGCGGTGAAGCGGGCGACTTCGGCGTCGGTCAGGCGCGTGCGGATCGGCAGGCTCTCGAAATTCTTCGAGTCTTCCTGCAGCTTCTTGAAGCGGCGGCGGTCGCGCGCGTCGATCGGAACGATCTCGGACAGCTTGTCGATCGTGTTGTCGAGCGTGTCGTCGAGCTTCGACGGCGTGATCTCGAGCGTGTACGCCGAGTAGTTCTTCGCGAGCACCACGCCGTTGCGGTCGGTGATGATGCCGCGGTTCGGCACGATCGGCGCGACCGAGATGCGGTTTTCCTCGGCCTGCAGCGCGTATTTGCCGTGCTGCAGCAGCTGCAGGTAGAAGAAGCGGCTCGCGAGCAGCCCGAAGCAGACGAACACGAACACGCCCGCCGCCGCGACGCGCAGGCGGAACTTCGAGAGCTGCTGTTGGGTGTCGTTGAATTCGGTCATGCGCTTACAGTCGATCCGGCCCGCGCACGTCGAGCGCGCGGGCGAGGGGCCGCCTCGGGGCGCTTGGGGCGTGGGGGCGGCAGGTCATCAAGGGGCGGTTCCGGTGCGGCTCAGATCGGACGCGTGTCGTCCGGGTCGACCGGGCGGCGTTGCGGCATCAGCAGCAGATGGCTCGCGATCGGCCACAGCGCGGCCTCGACGAAGCCGTCCACCAGATAGCGCCAGCCGGGGAACGCGGCGCCCATCATCAGCCGGATCACGAACGGCACCAGTTGCGCGCCGACCAGCAGCGGCGTCACGTACAGCACCTGCACGCCGATCGGCATCCACAGCACGCGCCGGTGGATCGTGATCGCACCGTACGACAGCAGCGTATAGGCGAGCGCATGCTCGCCGAGCAGCCCCGCGTCGTGCACGTCCATCAGGATGCCGAGCGCGAACGCGACGCCCATCCCGACCTTGCGCGGCTGATGGATGTTCCAGAACAGCAGCACGAGCGCGACGAAGTCGGGCACGCCGGGCAGGCGGCCCCACGGCATCAGGTTCAGCAGGAACGCGGCGGCGAGGCTGAAGACGATGAAGTACGGGTTGACCGGCTGCAGGATGTATTGCGGGCGATTCATCGCTGGGCTCCTGGTTGCCCGGCCGCGGGCTGCGCGGGCGCCGCCGGAGCCGCTGCCGCAGGCGTCGCGCCCGGTGCGGCGGCCGGCTTCGCGTCGGCCTTCTCCTTGTCGACCTTCGCCGCGCCCTTCACGCCTTTCTTGCCCTTCGCGTTCTTGTCGGCCGGCTCGGGCTCGGCCGGGCGCGGCGGGACGTCGCTGCGGTAATGCAGCACCAGCATCTCGCGCGCGCCGCGCACCGCGGCGATCGGCGCGCAGGTCACGCGCGCGAACGCGGTATCGGCGAGCTTGTCGACGCGCACGACCTTCGCGACCGGCAGGCCGGGCGGATAGACGCCGTCGAGGCCGCTCGTGACGAGCTCGTCGCCCGCGACGAGGTCCGAGCTGGTCGGCACGAAGCGCAGATCCAGCGCATCGCCCTTCGGCGTGCCGTAGATCACGCTGCGCAGGCCGGTGCGCAGCACCTGCACCGGAATCGCGAGATCGCGGTCGGTGATCAGCGTGACTTCCGCCTGCAGCGGGAACACGCGCGTGACCTGGCCGACCACGCCGTCCTCGCTGACGACCGGCGCGCCGTGCTGGATGCCCTGTTGCGAGCCTTGCCCGATGACGATCTTCTGCGTGAACGGGTCGCTCGTGTCGTACTGGATCTCGACCGGCGTCGATTGCGTCGCGATGTGCTGGCGCAGCTCGAGCACCGCGCGCAGATGGATGTTTTCCTGCGCCAGCACCGCGGCCTGGTTGGCCTGGGTGGACAGCTGCAGGTTGCGCTTGCGCAGCGCGTCGTTCTCGTGGCGCAGCGACGCGCCGGTGACCGCGATGTCGGCCGCGCCCATGAACAGGTCGCGCGGCACGAGCGCCGCGCGCTGCAACGGGTACAGCACGGTGCCGAGCACGCCGCGGACGATTTCGAGCGTGCTGAAGCGCGCGTCCGACACGAGGAGCGCGATGGCGAGGGCGACGAAGAAGATGAGCCGCGCGAGCGCAGGCGGACCTTGCTTGAAGAGAGGCGGCGGACTGTATTCCATGGTCGGCGCCGGGCGCGTGGTGATCGGTTAAATAATGCTCAGACGCGCAAACGGCGTGGCGGTTCGTTCTGAGCGAGCGATCCGGCCACGCCGCGCGTGCGTCATGTCAAACGGGACTGCCTAGGCGATCACTCGTACGAGAAGATGCTGCCCAGCTTGTCCATGCGCTCGAGCGCCATGCCCGAGCCGCGCACGACGCAGGTGAGCGGATCTTCGGCGACGAGCACCGGCAGGCCGGTTTCTTCCGCGAGCAGGCGGTCGAGGTCGCGCAGCAGCGCGCCGCCGCCCGTCAGCATCATCCCGCGCTCGGCGATGTCGGCGCCGAGTTCCGGCGGCGTCTGCTCGAGCGCGATCTTCACCGACGACACGATCTGGTTCAGCGGGTCGGTCAGCGCTTCGAGGATTTCGTTGCTGGAGATCGTGAAGCTGCGCGGAATGCCTTCCGACAGGTTGCGGCCCTTCACTTCCATTTCCTTGACTTCGGAGCCCGGGAACGCGGAGCCGATTTCCTTCTTGATCGCCTCGGCCGTCTGCTCGCCGATCAACATCCCGTAGTTGCGGCGGATGTAGTTGACGATCGCTTCGTCGAATTTGTCGCCGCCGACGCGCACCGAGCCCTTGTAGACGATGCCGCCGAGCGAGATCACGCCGACTTCGGTCGTGCCGCCGCCGATGTCGACGACCATCGAGCCGGTGGCTTCCGACACCGGCAGGCCCGCGCCGATCGCGGCCGCCATCGGCTCCTCGATCAGGTAGACCTGCGACGCGCCCGCGCCGTGCGCGGCTTCCTTGATCGCGCGGCGCTCGACCTGGGTCGAGCCGCACGGCACGCAGATGATGATGCGCGGCGACGGCGAGAACATGCGAGACTCGTGCGCCGTCTTGATGAACTGCTTGATCATCTGCTCGGTGACGGTGAAGTCGGCGATCACGCCGTCCTTCATCGGGCGGATCGCCTCGATGTTGCCCGGCACCTTGCCGAGCATCTGCTTGGCTTCCTTGCCGACTGCCTGGATCGTCTTCTTGCCGTTGGGGCCGCCTTCCTGGCGGATCGACACCACCGACGGCTCATCGAGCACGATGCCCTTGCCGCGCATGTAGATCAGGGTGTTTGCGGTGCCGAGGTCGATCGCGAGATCGTTGGAGAAATAGCTGCGCAAAAAACCGAACATTCAGAATCCTGTTTCGCTCTGAGCCGGCCCTGGATAGCGAGCGCTGAGGGCGGCAGCGGAAAAAATAACAGCCTCGGGAAGCGTGGCGGAAGCGGCCGCCGCGGCGCACGAAGCTGCGAGTGATGTCTACCGGGAACCGCACGAAGCACGCACGGCTTGCCGAAGCGGCGAAACGGTGCGGGAAAAGGCTGGCCGGGTTTGGGTCGAACGCGTAATGATACCTTATAATTTCGCGGTATTTGAACCGAAACGGACGGTATTTTTGCCGCTTCGGTCCCGATTTTTGAGGGTGGGATCGCACCCTCCAACCCCCCGCCGCAGCGCGGTTTCAGATTGCGCTGCGCAGTCTTGTTTTTCCGGTGATCGCATGGCCCTGACCCTGACCGATGTGAAACGCATCGCGCACCTGGCGCGACTCGAAATGGCCGACGCCGACGCCGAGCACACGCTCGGCCAGCTCAATGAGTTCTTCGGCCTCGTCGAGCAGATGCAGGCGGTCGACACCGCCGGCATCGCGCCGCTCGCCCACCCGATCGAACAGATCCAGGAAGTCGCGCAGCGCCTGCGCGACGACGCCGTGACGGAAGTCGTCAATCGCGACGACAACCAGCGTCCGGCGCCGGCCGTCCAGGACGGCCTCTATCTCGTGCCGAAGGTGATCGAGTAAGCCTTCGACGACACGCGCGCCGGCGCCACGCCGCGCGCGCGACCCAGAATTCCCAGGAAAACCACTCAATGCACGCAAAAAGCCTGACCGAACTGCGCGCCGCGCTCGCCGCCAAGGAATGCTCGGCCGTCGAGCTCGCGCAGCTGTACCTGAAACGGATCGACGCGGCACGCGACCTGAACGCGTTCGTCCACGTCGACGCCGACCTCACCCTCGCGCAGGCGAAGGCCGCCGACGCCGAGCTCGCGCGCGGCGCGGGCGGCCCGCTGACCGGCGTGCCGATCGCGCACAAGGACGTGTTCGTCACGCGCGGCTGGCGCTCGACCGCCGGCTCGAAGATGCTCGAAAACTACCAGAGCCCGTTCGATGCGACCGTCGTCGCCCGCCTGCAGGCGGCCGGCATGGTCACGCTCGGCAAGACCAACATGGACGAGTTCGCGATGGGCTCGTCGAACGAAAACTCCGCGTTCGGCGCGGTGAAGAACCCGTGGGACACCCACGCGGTGCCGGGCGGCAGCTCGGGCGGCAGCTCGGCCGCCGTCGCCGCGCGCCTCGCGCCGGCCGCCACCGGCACCGACACCGGCGGCTCGATTCGCCAGCCCGCGTCGTTCGCGGGCGTGACGGGCATCAAGCCGACCTACGGCCGCGTGTCGCGTTACGGGATGATCGCGTTCGCGTCGTCGCTCGACCAGGGCGGCCCGATGGCGCAGAGCGCGTCCGACTGCGCGCTGCTGCTGAACGCGATGGCCGGCTTCGACGAGCGCGACTCGACGAGCCTCGAGCGCGACGACGAAGACTTCACGCGCCACCTCGGCCAGCCGTGGACGGCCGGCAGCGACGCGGCCAGGCCGCTCGCCGGGCTGCGCATCGGCCTGCCGAACGAGTATTTCGGCGCGGGCCTCGCCGACGACGTGCGCGCGACGATCGACGCGGCGCTCAAGCAATATGAAGCGCTCGGCGCGACGCTCGTGCCGGTGTCGCTGCCGAAGACGGAGCTGTCGATTCCCGTCTACTACGTGATCGCGCCGGCGGAAGCGTCGTCGAACCTGTCGCGGTTCGACGGCGTGCGCTTCGGCCACCGCGCCGCGCAGTACGGAGATCTGCTCGACATGTACAAGAAGTCGCGCGCCGAAGGCTTCGGCCCCGAGGTGAAGCGCCGGATCCTGGTCGGCACCTACGTGCTGTCGCACGGCTACTACGACGCCTACTACCTGCAGGCGCAGAAGATCCGCCGCATCGTCGCGCAGGATTTCCAGGAAGCGTTCAAGTCCTGCGACGTGATCATGGGCCCGGCGTCGCCGACGGTCGCATGGGATCTCGGCGCGAAGGGCGACGATCCGGTGCAGATGTATCTCGCCGACATCTACACGCTGTCCGTGAGCCTCGCCGGCCTGCCCGGCATGAGCGTGCCGTGCGGCTTCGGCGCCGGCGCGAACGCGAAGCGCCCGGTCGGTCTGCAGATCATCGGCAACTATTTCAACGAAGCCCGGATGCTGCAGGTCGCCGATGCGTTCCAGCGCGCGACCGACTGGCACAAGCAAGTACCGGCAGGGGTGTAAGCATATGACTCAATGGGAAGTCGTCATCGGTCTCGAGACGCACGCGCAACTGTCGACCGTCTCGAAGATTTTCTCCGGCGCGCCGACGCAGTTCGGCGCCGAGCCGAACACGCAGGCCTGCCCGGTCGATCTGGCGCTGCCGGGCGTGCTGCCGGTGCTGAACCGCGGCGCGGTCGAGCGGGCGATCCGCTTCGGCCTCGCGATCGGCTCGACCATCGCGCCGCGCAGCATCTTCGCGCGCAAGAATTATTTCTACCCCGATCTGCCGAAGGGCTATCAGATCAGCCAGTACGAGATCCCGGTCGTCCAGGGCGGCCAGATCACGATCCAGGTGCCGGCCAACGAAAAGGCCGGCAAGCCGGCGTACGAGAAGACGGTCAACCTGACCCGCGCGCATCTCGAGGAAGATGCGGGCAAGTCGCTGCATGAAGACTTCGCCGGGATGACCGGGATCGACCTGAACCGCGCGGGCACGCCGCTGCTCGAGATCGTCACCGAGCCGGAAATGCGCAGCGCGGCCGAGGCCGTCGCCTATGCGAAGGCGCTGCACGCGCTCGTCGTGTGGCTCGGCATCTGCGACGGCAACATGCAGGAAGGCTCGTTCCGCTGCGACGCGAACGTGTCGGTGCGCCCGGTCGGCCAGGAGAAGTTCGGCACGCGCGCCGAGATCAAGAACCTGAACTCGTTCCGCTTCCTCGAGGAGGCGATCAACTACGAAGTGCGGCGCCAGATCGAGCTGATCGAGGACGGCGGCGAAGTCGTGCAGGAAACGCGCCTGTACGATCCGGACAAGCGCGAGACGCGCTCGATGCGCAGCAAGGAAGACGCGCACGACTACCGCTACTTCCCCGACCCCGACCTGCTGCCGCTCGTGATCGGCCAGGACTGGATCGAGCGCGTGCAGGCCGGGATGCCCGAGCTGCCGGCCGCGATCCAGCAGCGCTTCGTCGACCAGTACGGCGTGTCCGCGTACGACGCCGGCGTTCTGACGTCGAGCAAGGCGATGGCCGCGTACTTCGAGGCGGTGGTCGCGAAGGCCGGCGCGGCGAACGCGAAGATCGCCGCGAACTGGCTGATGGGCGACGTATCGTCGCAGCTGAACCGCGACGGCATCGAGATCGACGCGATTCCGGTGTCGGCCGCGCAGCTCGCGCTGGTGCTGCAGCGCATCGCCGACGGCACGATCTCGAACAAGATCGCGAAGGAAATCTTCGCGACGATCTGGGACGAGAAGGCAACCGATGAAGGTGCGGCCGACCGCATCATCGACGCGAAGGGCCTCAAGCAGATCTCCGACACCGGCGCGCTGGAGGCGATCATCGACGAGGTGCTCGCGGCGAACGCGAAATCGGTCGAGGAATTCCGCGCGGGCAAGGAGAAGGCGTTCAACGCGCTGATCGGCCAGGCGATGAAGGCGACCAAGGGCAAGGCCAATCCGCAGCAGGTCAACGAGCTGTTGAAGAAGAAGCTCGGCTGAACGTGGCCGCGCACCTGAGCCGCGTGTGACGACGGGCCGCCGCCGAACCTGTTCGGGGCGGCCCGTCGCTTTGGCGGATGCGCTATCGTGTGCGACTGACCGCGCACCGTCCAACGGAGGAACGAATGGCGAAACAACCGTCGCTCGACGATTTCCGCGTGCCGTACGGCACGCGCGACAAGGCAGCTGCCGCATTCACGCTCGACGCGTTCGATCCGGCGGCGAAGCCGTTCTCGTCGGGCTCGAAGGACACCGACCGCGAACGGCTGTCGGCCGTGTCGACCGAACTCGACACGCATCAGGAACGCCTGCACGCGCAGCACAAGAAGCGCGTGCTGCTGGTGTTGCAGGGCATGGACACCAGCGGCAAGGACGGCACCGTGCGCGCGGTGTTCCGCGAAGTCGATCCGCTCGGCCTGCGCGTCGTGCCGTTCAAGGCGCCGACGCCGATCGAGGCCGCGCACGACTTCCTGTGGCGCGTGCATGCGCAGGTGCCGGCCGCGGGCGAGCTCGCGATCTTCAATCGCAGCCACTATGAAGACGTGCTGGTGCCGCGCGTGCTCGGCATGATCGACGCGAAGGAATGCGAGCGCCGCTACCGGCAGATCCGCGATTTCGAGACGATGCTGGTCGAGAGCGGCACGACGATCGTCAAGTGCTTCCTGCACATCTCGAAGGACGAGCAGCGCGCGCGGCTGCAGGCGCGCATCGACGATCCGACCAAGCACTGGAAGTTCGACATCGCCGATCTCGACGCGCGCAAGCACTGGGATGCGTATCAGTCGGCATACCGCGATGCGCTCGCCGCGACGTCGGTCGAGCATGCGCCGTGGTACGTGATTCCGGCGAACTCGAAGACGCACCGCAACGTGATGATCGCCGAGCTGCTGCTGCGCACGCTGACCGACATGAAGCTCGAATTCCCGCCGCCGAAGCCGGAGCTCGAAGGCGTGAAGATCAGCTAGCGATCCCGTCAAACCCATCGAAACGAACAGAACCACGGAACCCGACATGATGCGAGTGATTACCGCCAACCTGAACGGCATCCGCTCCGCCGCGAAGAAGGGCTTCTTCGACTGGCTCGGCGAACAGAACGCCGACTGCGTGTGCGTGCAGGAAATCAAGGTGTCGGCCGACGACCTGCCGGCCGAATTCGTCGAGCCGCACGGCTTCAAGAGCTATTTCCATCACGCGGCGAAGAAGGGCTACAGCGGTGCGGGCGTGTACAGCCGCCGTGAGCCCGACGACGTGATCATCGGCTTCGGCAGCAGCGAATTCGATCCCGAGGGGCGCTACGTCGAGGCGCGTTACGGCAAGCTGTCGGTCGTGTCGGTGTACGTGCCGTCCGGCTCGAGCGGCGAAGAGCGCCAGCAGGCGAAGTACCGCTTCATGGACGAATTCATGCCGCATCTCGCCGAGCTGAAGCAGCAGCGTGAGGTGATCCTGTGCGGCGACGTGAACATCGTCCACAAGGAAATCGACATCAAGAACTGGAAGAGCAACCAGAAGAACTCGGGCTGCCTGCCCGAGGAGCGCGCGTGGCTCACGCAGCTGTTCGACGAGGTCGGCTACGTCGACGTGTTCCGCACGCTGGACCCGCGCCCCGAGCAGTACACGTGGTGGAGCAACCGCGGCCAGGCGTACGCGAAGAACGTCGGGTGGCGCATCGACTACCAGATCGCGACGCCGGGCGTCGCGGGCACCGCGAAAAGCACGTCGATCTTCAAGGACATCAAGTTCAGCGATCACGCGCCGCTGACGGTCGATTACGACTACAAGAAGTGAGCGGCGGCATCGGCGTAACGCGAGATGCGAATTGCGCGTTACGCGGCCGTCGGGCCGTTCCGACGGTCGATGAAAAACGGGCCGCATGTCCTTCGACATGCGGCCCGTTTTCGTTGCGACGCCGGTTACTGCGCGAGCGACGCCATGTCGACCACGAACCGGTACTTCACGTCGCTCTTGAGCATCCGTTCGTACGCGGCATTGATCTGCTGCATCGGGATGACCTCGATGTCCGACGTGATCCCGTGCTGCGCGCAGAAATCGAGCATCTCCTGCGTTTCGGCGATCCCGCCGATCAGCGAGCCCGCGAGACGGCGGCGCTTGAAGATCAGGTTGAACACCTGCGGCGACGGATGGTCGTGCTCGGGTGCGCCGACGAGCGTCATCGTGCCGTCGCGCTTCAGCAGGTTCAGGAACGGGTTCAGGTCGTGCTGCGCGGCGACCGTGTTGAGGATGAAGTCGAAGCTGTTCAGGTGCGCGTTCATCTGCGCTTCGTCCTTCGAGACCACCACTTCGTGCGCGCCGAGCCGCTTGCCGTCTTCGATCTTCGACGGCGACGTCGTGAACAGCACGACGTGCGCGCCCATCGCGCGGGCGAGCTTCACGCCCATGTGGCCGAGGCCGCCCAGGCCGACGATCCCGACCTTCTTGCCGGGGCCGGCGTTCCACTGGCGCAGCGGCGAATAGGTCGTGATCCCCGCGCACAGCAGCGGCGCGGCGCCGGCCGGATCGAGCGACTCGGGCACGCGCAGCACGAACGCCTCGTCGACGACGATCCGCGTCGAATAGCCGCCGTACGTGACCTCGCCCGTCACGCGGTCCTGGCCGTTGTAGGTGCCGACGAAGCCGTTCTCGCAATACTGCTCGAGGCCTTCCGCGCAACTCGGGCAGGTGCGGCACGAATCGACGAGACAGCCGACGCCGACCAGCTCGCCGACCTTGAAGCGCGAGACCTGCGGGCCGGTCGCGCTGACGCGGCCGACGATTTCATGGCCCGGCACGACCGGGTAGATCGTGTTGCGCCACTCGTTGCGGGCCTGATGAAGGTCCGAGTGGCAGACGCCGCAGTACAGCACCTCGATCTGCACGTCGAGGTCGCGCAGCGCGCGGCGCTGGAGTTCGAAAGGGGCGAGCGGCGAGCGCGCGTCGGTCGCCGCGTAAGCGTAGGTTGTGCTCATGCAATGGGCTCCTGATCCGGAAATCCGGCAAAACGGGCTGCCGCCGCGTCATGTGGCGGCGCGGCGAGACAGGCTCCCATCCTAAGGAGCGCGCCGCGCCGGCGAAATACACGAAGGTCTGGAAGATTTGCCTATTCCTCTCGAATTTGGCGCGGACAGCCGCCGGGACGCTTTCCCGGTGCTACATTGCGAGCCTGATTCTCTTGCCGGACAGGACGACGCCGATGAGCTTCCAGCCCCTTTTCGACGACTCGGGCGAGCGCGTTCGGCGCCGCATGATCGAGCTGCATGCGCGCCTTGCGCCGCACGAAGGCGACACGCTCGCGGCGCTCGACGGCGTGCGCTTCATTCGCGTGAGCCGGCCCGTGCCGCGCATGCCGGTGTTGTACGAGCCGAGCATCGTGGTCGTGTGCCAGGGCCGCAAGCTCGGCTATCTCGGCGACCGCTCGTTCGTCTACGACGCGCAGCAGTATCTGGTGCTGTCGGTGCCGCTGCCGTTCGAATGCGAGACTTTCGCGAGCCCGGACGAGCCGTTTCTCGCGATCTCGATCCGCATCGATCTGGCCGTGATCGCCGAACTGGCGATCCTGCTCGACGAGACGCTCGGCGCGGCGGCGAGCGAGCCGCATGGCGTGTATTCGACCTCGCTCGACGCGCCGCTCGCCGACGCGGTGCTGCGGCTGCTCGAAGCGCTCGCGTCGCCGCACGACACGCGCGTGCTCGGGCCGGCCATCATGCGCGAGATCGCGTATCGCGTGCTGACCGGCGCGCAGGGCGACGCGATTCGCGCGGCGCTGGTCCAGCAGCATCATTTCGGACGCGTCGCGAAGGCGCTGCGGCGCATTCACGCAGACCTGAGGGCCGATCTCGACGTCGACACGCTCGCGCGCGAGGCCGGCATGAGCGTCGCGGTGTTCCACGCGCAGTTCAAGCACGTGACGGCGACTTCCCCGATGCAGTACGTGAAGGCCGCGCGCCTGCACCAGGCGCGGCTGATGATGATCCAGGACGGTTTGGGGGCAGGCGCCGCCGCCGCGCGGGTCGGCTATGCGAGCGCGTCGCAGTTCAGCCGCGAGTTCAAGCGGCTGTTCGGCCGCAGCCCCGGCGACGAGGTGCGCTCGATGCGCGACAGCGGCAGCCGGCCGGTCGAGTCGGAACTGGACGCGTAGCGCGCGGCCGGCCCGACGGATCAGCCGCCGCCGCTGGCGCTCAGCGCCGCGCGACCTTGCGCCGCTGCGCGCTGATGCCCGCGTAGTCGGGCAGCGCGTCGACGCGTGTGCCGATCGCCTTCGCATACAGCGGCATCAAGTCGGGCAGGCGGTTCAGCAGGTCCTGCCGGCGCGCGGCGCTGTACGGGTGCAGGTAGATGAAGCCCGACGTGCGGTTCGCGCGGGTCGCCGCGGCGAGCTTGTCCCACAGCGTGATCGCCGCGCGCGGATCGAAGCCCGCGCGGGCGGCGATGTCGCCGCCGATCACGTCGGCTTCGGTTTCGTCGGTCGGGTCGTAGCGCAGCGTCTGCAGACGCGCGCCCAGGTTCAGCGCCTGCGGCAGCGGATCGCCGACGCCGAACAGCGGCGGCAGCGTGGCCGCGCGCAGCGACGTCTGCGTCGTCGCGCCGAAATTGCTGCGCGCATGTTCGCGCAGCGCATGCGCGATGCCGTGCGCGAGCAGCACGCCGAGCTCGTCGTCGTTCAGGCGGATGCGGTCGAGCAGCCCGCCGTACACCAGCACCTTGCCGCCCGGCAGACACATGACGCGAATCTCGCGCGAGCGGATCGCGTTGACGTCCCATTGCCAGCTCTTCACGCGATCGTTCCACTTCACCGAATACGGCGCGAGCTTGTCGACGATCGCGCGCAGGCGCTTCACGCCCGGCTGCGTCGCGGGCAGCAGGCGGTTGCCGTCGGCGGCGGTCTGGACGATCTGCGCGTATTCGCTCGCGGTGAGTTGCTCGAGCAGCGGCGACGGAATCAGCGTGCGGAACGCGATCGCGTTGCCGTAGCGCACCTGCTGCGCCGCCGGTGTGTAGGCTTTCGCATGTGCGGCCGCGCCGCTCGGCTGTGCGGCTTCCGCGCCGGACGGTGCGACCGGCGGCGCGGCGGCGGACACGGCCGCGGGCGTCGTGGCGGGTGGGGGGCTGGCCGATGGCGCGCTGGCGTCGGCAGCATGGGCGCTGCCAGCGCCGCCCAACAGCACGAGGCCGGCGCTCAGTGCGGCGGCGACCCGATGCCGACGCTCACTGCGCACGGCTCGCCTCGCCGTTGCGCGCGACGCCGTTCCACGGCGCGATCTTGAACAGCAGCAGCATGCCGGGAATCGCGAGCGCGGTGCAGACGAGGAAGTAGTCGAACCAGCCGATCTTCGCGACGATGAAGCCGCTCGCGGCCGACGCGAGCGTGCGCGGCACCGATGCGAGGCTCGTGAACAGCGCGAACTGCGTGGCCGTGTAGCGCGGATCGGTCGTGCTGGCGATGTAGGCGACGAACGCGGCCATCGTCAGGCCGGTCGCGAAGGTCTCGACGCCGTAGACGATCGCGAGCGCGACCGTCATCGGGCTGAATTGCGGCGTGACCGCGATGCCGAACGTCGACAGCGCCGCGGCGATCGCATGGCTCGTCGACAGCGTGACGTCGTACAGCGCCGCGAGCACCGGCGAGCCGGGGCCGAGCTGCGCGAGCCATGCGAAGCCGAGCGTCGACACCATCTGCAGCGCGCCGAAGATCCACAGCCCGCGGCCGATGCCGATCTTCACGAGCCAGACGCCGCCGACGATGCCGCCGGCGACGCTCGCGACCAGCGCGGTGGTTTTCGCGACGATGCCGATCTCGGTGCGCGTGAAGCCGATGTCGAGGAAGAACGACGTCGACAGCGTGGTGGCCATCGTGTCGCCGATCTTGAACAGGAAGATGAACGCGATGACGAGCAGCGCGCCGGACCAGCCGTCGCGCTGGATGAATTCGCGAAACGGCAGCACGATCGCGTCGCGCAGATTGCGCGGCGGCGTGCCGGCCACTTCGGGCTCGCGCACGACCAGCGTCATCAGGATGCCCGGCAGCATGAACGCGCCGGTGATCGCGAACACCGCATCCCACGGCAGGTGGTCGGACAGGATCAGCGCGAGCGAGCCGGGGATCAGCGCGGCGAGCTTGTATGCGTTCACGTGCACCGCGTTGCCGAGGCCCTGTTCGGTGTCGCGCAGCAGCTCGCGGCGATACGCGTCGATCACGATGTCGGCGCTCGCGCCGAAGAATGCGACGAGTGTCGTGAGCGCCGCGACCGTCCAGATCGAGTCGCGCGGCGACACGAAGCCGAGCGTGGCGATCGCGCCGGCGACCAGCAGCTGCGTGAGCAGCAGCCAGCCGCGCCGGCGGCCCGGCCGCCAGCCGGGCAGGCGCGGCACGTAGCGATCCATCAGCGGCGCCCACAGGAACTTCCACGTATAGGGGAACTGGATCAGCGCGAACAGGCCGATCTCCTTCAGGTTCACGCCCTCGGAGCGCAGCCATGCCTGCACGAGGTAGACGAGCGTGAAGAGCGGCAGCCCGGACGTGAAGCCGAGGAACACGCAGATCAGCATGTGCGTGTTCAGATAGGCGCGCCAGCCGGGATGATCCTCGTGAGCGGTAAGGGCGGGCGCCTCGTGTGGCGTTTTCGACATGGACTGGGACTGGGTAGCGTTGACTGATTGCGGCCGCGGCGCAGGCGGCGCGGGCGGCGCAGAACGGACGGCCGCTCGCGCGTGCGGGCCGGATCGTCCGTCGACGGCCCGCCGCTCAGCTGCGCTTCACGCGGTAGACAGCAAGACTACCACGCCAGTTCGCTCCCCACCGAATCAGCTGGCCTTCGTGCAGCACGATGCGATCGAGGATCGTCACGCCGACTTCCGGCGCGAGCGCCTCGAAGTCCTTGATCGTCAGCACCCGCACGTTCGGCGTGTTGTGCCATTGGTAAGGCAGCGATTTCGACACCGGCATCCGGCCGCGCAGCACCGACAGCCGATGCGCCCAGTAGCCGAAGTTCGGGAACGACACGATGCATTCGCGCCCGACGCGCGCGGTCTCGCGCAGGATTGCGGCCGTCTGGTGAATCGTCTGCAGCGTCTGCGACAGGATCGCGATGTCGAAGCTGTGATCCTCGAACAGGCGCAGGCCGTCTTCCAGATTCTGCTGGATCACGTTGATGCCGTTCTTCGTGCTCGCGAGCACGCCGGCGTCGTTCAGCTCGATCCCGTAGCCGGTGACGTCCAGTTCTTCCATCAGCAGCGACAGCAGCGAGCCGTCGCCGCAGCCGAGATCGAGCACCGTCGCGCGCGGCTCGACCCAGCGCGCGATCGCACGGAAGTCCGCGCGTGCGGACAGGGAATTCAGCGCTTGCTGGTTCATGCTCCCACCTCGTTGGCGATGCGTTCGTAATACGCGCGGATCAGGTTGTGATAGCGCGCGTCGTCGAGCAGGAACGCGTCGTGGCCGTGCGGCGCGTCGATTTCCGCGTAGCTGACGGTGCGCTTGTTGTCGAGCAGCGCCTTCACGATCTCGCGCGAACGCGCGGGCGCGAAACGCCAGTCGGTCGAGAAGCTCGCGATCAGGTATTTCGCCTGCGTGTGCGCGAGCGCGGCGGTCAGGTTGCCGTCGAACGCCTTGGCCGGATCGAAGTAGTCGAGCGCGCGCGTGATCAGCAGGTAGGTGTTCGCGTCGAAATAATCGGCGAACTTGTCGCCCTGGTAGCGCAGATACGACTCGACCTCGAACTCGACGTCGAAGCTGAAGTTGTAGGCATCGAGCGCGCCGTCCGCGCGGCGCAGCGCACGGCCGAATTTCTCGGCCATGTCGTCGTCGGACAGATAGGTAATGTGGCCGATCATCCGCGCGACGCGCAGCCCGCGCTTCGGTTTCACGCCGTGCGCGTAGTAGTTGCCGCCGTGGAAGTCGGGATCGGACAGGATCGCCGAGCGCGCCACTTCGTTGAACGCGATGTTCTGCGCGGACAGCTTCGGCGTCGATGCGATGTCGATGCAATGCGCGACGCGATCGGGATACATCAGGCTCCACGCGAGCGCCTGCATCCCGCCGAGGCTGCCGCCCATCACGGCGGCGAAGCGGTCGATGCCGAACGCGTCGGCGACGCGCGCCTGCGCATGCACCCAGTCCTCGACGGTCACCACCGGGAAGCGCGCGCCGTAGGGCTGGCCGGTCGACGGATCGTCGCTCATCGGGCCGGTCGAGCCGAAGCACGAGCCGAGGTTGTTCACGCCGATCACGAAGAAGCGGTTGGTGTCGAGCGGCTTGCCCGGGCCGACCATGTTGTCCCACCAGCCGGTGCTGCGCGGATCGTCCGCGTAGATGCCGGCGACGTGGTGCGACGCGTTGAGCGCGTGACAGACGAGCACCGCGTTCGAACGCGCGGCGTTGAGCTCGCCGTAGGTCTCGACGACGAGCTGATAGTTGCCGATCACGCTGCCGCTTTGCAAGCGCAGCGGTTCGGCGAAGTGCATGGTCTGTGGAGCGACGATGCCGATCGATTCCATTCGTTCCGCCTTATGACTGGGGCGGCTAAACGGTGTCGGCGATGCGCGGAGGCGAAATTGCGCGGCTGACGACCTCTTTAGCCGCATTTGTAGTGAACCGCCGGGTCGCTCGTACTTCGCGCCCCGGCCGGTTCGCGCGCCCGCAATCGAGTCAGCAAATCGGCGCGCTTCCGACCTGCCGCCAGTGGCGGCAGTCGGCAGAGTATAGCGGAATTCGCCGGCCCACGGATTGCGTGGGCCGGCGACGGCCGGCTCGGCTCACCAGCGATACTTCGCCGACAGTTGCCCGCGAACCAGCGCGTAGTCGGACAGATTGCCTTCGACGCCGACACTCGCCGAGACCGAGAAGCGCCGGCTCAACTGGCCGGTCGCGCCGATCCGGATCGCCGCCCGATCGCGCGGGACGTTGAACGAGAACGCATTGCCGTCGAGCGTCAACGCACGCGAGCCGGGGCCGTGCCACCAGTTCGCCTCGAAGAACGGCCGCAGCTCGCGTCCCGCGGCGATCGCGGTGACGCCGTGCACGCGCACGCCGACGCGGGTCAGCAGGTCGGTCGAGCGTTGGCCGTCGATGCGGCCGCCGGGCGTCGCATGTGCGTCCGCGCCGTAGTCCGAGACGACCAGCTGCACCTCGGGCTCGACGAAGAAGCGCGAGTCGCCGCGCTCGTAGAACGGCAGCGAATAGCCGGCTTCGAGCGAGCCCGTGACGGTGCGCGACCGGTACGAATCGGCGGCGAGGCTGCCGCCGACGCTGTTCGCATAGGCGCCGTACATGAACCACGCATCGGCGTACGGCCCGGACAGGATGTCGCGGCTGCCGTACCACGTGCCGTACACGCCGACGTTGTAGCCGGACACGCTGCCGCGCGCGGTCGCGTCCCTCGTCCGGCGCTCGAGGGCGTTCCACAGCGGGCGCGTCGACCAGTTCGTCTGGCTGCTGTACATGCCCATCGCGCCGACCCGGACGCTGCCGCCGCGACCGTCGTCGAAGCGCAGCAGGTCGGCGCCCGCGTGCAGCAGGCGGCCGTTGCCCGACACGCTGCGGCCGCCGCCCGACATCGAGGTCATCTGGCCTTCGGCGCGCAGCCACACTGCGCCGTCGAGCGGGCCGGCGGCTGCGGTGCGCAGCGAGCGATCGTCGCGCTGATGCAGCGTGTGGACCGCCATCCACGACGCCGCATCCGCATTCGCGAGATAGGCGTCGGGCTCCGGAGCGGTCGAGTGCGCAGGTGGTACGGCTTCGGGTTCGATCGGCGCGGCGGGGGTCACCGGGGCCGGCGGTTGCGATGGTGGCGGCGGTTGCTGCGGCTCGGGTTCCGGCTGCGCTTGGGGCTGCGCCGCGGATACGAGATACCAGTCGTCGGTCCGGCCGCCGCGGCCGCCGCGCTCGAGCATGTAGTCGTAGCCGCCAGCGGACAACGTGCCGAAGCCTGCGCGGTAGCCGTCCGATCCTGCATCGAGCGTGAATGCCGACACGTCGGTGGTGCCGCCGTTGCGCGTTTCGACGATCGGGATGCCGACGGTCGTTTGCGCACCGGTGCCGCCCGCGCGCTTGACGACGATGCCGGTGTCGCCCGCTGCATGGCCGCCGTCGATCACGAGGCGGTCGGTCGGAGATGCGTCGTCCTGCAGCGTCGTATGGATCACCAGCTTGCCGTTGTGCGCCGCGTAGTCGCCCGTCACGACGAGCGTACGCGGTGTCGCCAATGCGCGGGCGGTCGGCTCTGCGAACGCGATCGTCGAGTCGTTCAGCGCGACGGAGCCGACCGACGAATCCGCGGTGACGGTCCAGCGGCTGTCCGAGTCGAGCGACAGCGTGCGCACCGCATCGGTCGCGCCGGTCCACGTGGACGCGTTCGACAGCGCGACGTCCGTCAATGCCGGCGTCGGGCTGCCGTCGTCGGCCGGATGGTTCACGATGTCGCCGTACGCATGCGAGCCGGTGTCGAGCGTCAGCCGCACGGGCGCATCGTATTGCGCATGGACGGCCAGCAGCGTGCCGTCGCCGCCGGTCGCGCGCGCGCCGTTGCGCAGCGCGATGCTGCCGCCGGCCGCGTCGAGCGCGCCGTATCGGTCGCTGACGAGCGAGCCGCCATCGACGTTCAGCGCGCCGCCGTAGACGCTGGCCGCATAAGCGCCGTCGCCGCGCGTGCGTGCGTCGCTGCGCAACAGGTCGATTCGGCCGCCGGTGCTGGCGTGGAGCGCGACGGCGCCGTCGCCGTACGTGTCGACGCTCATGTCGGTGGCGGTGACGACGGAGCCGCTGTCGGACGACATCGCACCGGGCGAGCCTGCGCCGCGCGTGTCGATGCCGCCGCGCGTCATCGCGATCTTGCCGCCGCGCCGCGCAATCGCGCCGGCCGCGCGCTCGCCGGTGGTCGTCACGCGCGTATCGGTCGCGTCGATGACGGGCGTGTCGGCGTATTCCTTCGATGCGTACAGCCCGTGCGCGCTGGTGCCTTCCGTGATCACGCGCGTGCGTGCGAGTGCGACGTCGCCCGCGCGCATATCGACGCCGAGCGAGCCTACGCCGCTGGCGTGCAGATACGAGTCGCTGAACGCGACCGTGGACGTGCTCGGCAGGAACAGCACCGGCGCGTAGTTGCCGTCCGTCCGGATCTCGGTGCGATCGAGCGTCGCGTGTGCGCCGTCGTAGCTGATCGACAGGCCGGAGGCGTACAGGCCGCTGGTCCGGATCGACGTAGTGGCGACATCGATCGTGCCGCCCGGCGTCCCGATCACGTTGATGCCGGCGCTTTCCTTGCCGCGCGTGACGATTGCGCTGTCCGCGATGCGGAACTCGCCGTTCGCGCCGTAGAGGTATGCACCGTGCGCGTAGTCGCCGTCGGTATCGATCGACACGCGTTCCGCCGACGCGCTCGCGCCGCCGCGCACGTCGATGCCGACGCTGTTGCCGCCGCGCGTGCGGATTTCCGTATCGCGCAGTTCCACGCGCGAGCCCGCTCCCGATGCGGCGGCGCCGGCGGCGACGGGGCCCGTCGAAAACGCGCGGGTTTTGGCCGTCGTCGTCAGATGTCCGCCGTTGATCGCGGACAGCACCGCGCGGCCGACCTGGGTCGTCGAATAGTCGCCCGGCGCGACCTCGAGCGCGACGCCGTTGGCCTGCTGCGGGCCGCCGGCGATTTGTGCACTGGACGCCCACGGCATCACGGCACCGGCGATCAGCGCCGAATGGGCGAGACGGCGGCCGGTGCGGGTTCGAGAAAGTGGAAAGCTGCGATGGTTCACCCGTTCACCTCTGTTTGGTAACGGGCTAAAAGTAGTTAGTATGGGAGAGATTGGAAATTGGACGAGTTCGAATTTTGCCGCGCTGACGGGCAAAAGGGGCGAGGTTGGCCATTCGGTGGATGGAGCGACCGGGGCGTTCGACGCGTGCTGCGTGCGTCGAACCGTCGATAGCCGTCGATGGCCGGCGACGATGCCGGTGAACGGCTCCGCATCGCGCAGGTTCGAGCGGATGCGCCCGGCGCATCGATCCGTCTATCGCCGGCGCGCGCCGGCATTGCCTACTGCAGAATCAGCCGCAGTTGCGCATCCGCATATTCGGTCGGCGATTTGCCGAAGCCGCTTTTCGCGTAGCGATGCCAGCGGCCGAGCACGTAGCTGACGATCAGGCTCGCGCGCATCGTCGGGTCGTAATCGCCCGGCAGCGGCGTCGTCGTGGTCGATCCACCGTCCGCGCCCGCGCCCGCGCCCGCGTCGGCGCGTGCCAGCCGCAGCGATTGCCTGAGCGACGCTTCGACTCGTTCGAGCATCTGCTCGACGCGCTCGGCCAGCCGCCCGTCTTCGCCGACCAGCGCTTCGCCGGTCAGCACGCGCGTCATTCCGGGGTTCTTCACCGCGAAATTGAGCAGCATCATCGCGATCGCGCGCGCCTGCAGCACGCCGTCGGGCTCTTTAGCGGAGATCTGATTGACGAGGCCGAAGAAGGTCGTCTCGATGAACTCGATCAGTCCTTCGTACATCTTCGCCTTGCTGGAGAAATGCCGGTACAGCGCGGCTTCCGACACGTCGAGGCGGGCGGCCAGCGCGGCCGTCGTGATTTTCTCCGGCTTCGGCGCCTCGAGCATCGCGGCGAGCGTCTGCAGGATCATCACGCGCCGCTCGCCCGGCTTCGGGCGCGGGCGGGACGGCGTGGCCTGGTGTTCCGTTACGGCAGGGTCCTGCGGATAAGTCGGCTGCATTTCTGTCGCCCCGATCGTGTGCCCAGTCGCAGCGATTTTAACGAACGAATGCGCTGGTCGACATAATGCGGACGGCCGGTGCTCGGCAGATGGCCGGGCAGGTGGCCGGTGATCCATACGGTACCGACGCCGAGGCGCTTGTAGCGCTTCAGATGGCTGCGCGTGTCTTCGACGAGGATCGCGTCGGCCAGCCGCGCATGCGCGGCCCGCATGGTCCGGCGCAGCATCGTGTGGTCGGGCTTCGCGCGCCACGCGCGGCGGTCGCGCATGTGCTCGATCGCGATCACGCGCTCGAACAGCCGCTCGATGCGCAGCGCGCGCAGCACCGCGCGCGCGTAGTTTTCCGGCGCGTTGGTCAGCACGAACTTGCGGCCCGGCAGCGCGGCGACGAGGCGTGCGAGGCCGCGCTCGGCGCGCAGCATCGCCGGCAGATCGGCAAACGTGTGGACGACCTTCAGGAAGTCGTGCGGGTCGATCGGATGATGGCGCGTGAGGCCGAGCAGCGCGGCGCCGTAGCGCTGCGTGTAGCCGGTGCGCAGGCGGTCGGCCTCGGCGCGCTCGACGTTCAGCGTGTCGATGATGTACTGCGTCATCGCGCGGTTGATCTCCGGGAAGATCGCATGCGATGCGTGGTGCAGCGTGTTGTCGAGGTCGAACAGCCAGACGGGCGCGCCGGCTTGCGGCCGGCTACGGGAGACGCGCCGGCGTCGCAGCGACGCCGGCAGTTCGACAGCGGGGGGCGGGCGGCGCGCGCTCAATGCGAGCGGATCATCGTGCCGAACGGCTGGTCGGTCAGGATTTCGAGCAGCACCGAGTGCTCGATGCGGCCGTCGACGATGTGCACCGACTTCACGCCGCTCTTCGCCGCGTCGAGCGCCGACGAAATCTTCGGCAGCATGCCGCCCGAGATCGTGCCGTCTTCGAACAGCGCGTCGATCTCGCGCGCCGACAGGTCGGTCAGCAGGTTGCCGTCCTTGTCCATCACGCCGGGAATGTTGGTCATCATCAGCAGCTTCTCGGCGTTCAGCACCGTGGCTAGCTTGCCGGCGACGAGGTCGGCGTTGATGTTGTACGACAGGCCGTCTTCGCCGAAGCCGATCGGCGAGATCACCGGAATGAACGCGTCGTCCTGCAGCGCCTTCACGACCGCCGGGTTGATCGCCTCGACTTCGCCGACCTGGCCGATGTCGATGTACTGGCCCGGATTGTCGCGGTCCGGCATCAGCAGCTTGCGCGCGTGGATCAGGCCGCCGTCCTTGCCCGTCAGGCCCACCGCATGGCCGCCGAAGTGGTTGATCAGCATCACGATGTCCTGCTGCACTTCGCCGCCCAGCACCCATTCGACGACTTCCATCGTCTCTTCGTCGGTCACGCGCATGCCCTGGATGAAGGTGCCGGCCTTGCCGATCTTCTTCAGCGCATGATCGATCTGCGGGCCGCCGCCGTGGACGATCACCGGATTGATGCCGACCAGTTTCAGCAGGATCACGTCGCGCGCGAAGCCTTGCTTGAGCCGCTCTTCCGTCATCGCGTTGCCGCCGTATTTGATCACCACGGTCTTGCCGTGGTAGCGGCGGATGTACGGCAGCGCTTCGGCAAGGATTTCTGCCTTCAGCGTGGGGGCGATCTGCGAGAGGTCGATGGGCTCGGACATGGCGGCAGCTCTGGCTGGGAACGGTTGAAACAGGCCGAATTGTACAGGAGTGGCGCAGCGCAGCATCGGGTTTTTGGGCCGGCCGGACGGCCGATGAAACGCGCCGGGCGGCCCGCCGGCCATGGCGCCGCGCATGGCCGGGGCGATCCGCGCGCGGTGTCGCGCGACGCATCCGGCACGATGCGCCGCGCCCGTTGGCCGGATGGCCGACGTGCAAAATCCGGGCGCCGCGCTATGCTTGTCCGGTAGGGCGACGTTCGTGCCCGCTTCTGCGCTCCGCCGATGACCGATACTGCCGCCGACGTCCGTTCGACCCCGCACCGCGCGCGCTGCCCGCAGTGCGGGCGCAGCTTCGACTGCGGCGCCGGCACGCAGCCGTTCGAGTGCTGGTGCACGGCGATGCCGGCCGTGCCGGGCGCCGCGCCACCGGCGGCCGGTGCGCAGTGCCGCTGCCCCGAGTGCCTCGCCGACGAGATCGCGAAGCGCGTCGCCGGTGCGGCCGGATGAGCGGGGGAGCGCGGTCGCGGCCCGTCGGGCAGCGCGGGCGCCGGCGCCGATCCGGCCCCTGGTGGAGCCGCCGCCCGCTAAACGGGTAAACTGCTCGGATGCAAAGAATCACCACCACCGGGCGCGTCAACCTCAGTCACCTGTTCTGGCTGCGCAATCTGGCGATCATCGGCCAGCTCGTGACGATCGGCGTCGTTCAGACCTATTTCGGCGTGCATCTGCCGTTGCCGGCGATGCTGATGGTCATCGCGCTCGAGATCGTCTTCAATGCGCTGACGTGGCTGCGCGTGCTGCGCGCGCGGCCCGAGACCAATTTCGAGCTGCTCGGCCAGCTATGGGTCGATCTCGGCGCGCTGTCGGCGCTGCTGTTCCTGTCTGGCGGCACGACCAATCCGTTCGTGTCGCTGTATCTGCCATCGCTGGCGATCGCGGCGGCCGTGCTGCCGTGGACGCTGATGGTCTGGCTCGCGGCGTTCGCGGTCGCGTGCTACGCGGCGCTCGGCTTCGACTCGGTGCCGCTGAACATGGACAACCCGGCGAACCTGTTCGACTACTACCGCACCGGGATGTGGGTGAACTTCATGGTGAGCGTCGGGCTGATCGCGTGGTTCGTCGCCCGGATGTCGAACGCGCTGCGCCAGCGCGACGCGGCGCTCGGCGAAGCGCAGACGCACCTGCTGCGCGACGAGCGCGCGGTCGCGCTCGGCGTGCAGGCCGCCACCGTCGCGCACGAGATGGGCACGCCGCTGTCGACCATCGCGATGCTGACCGAGGAGCTGCGCGACGCGGCGCGTGCCGACCCGGGGCTCGCGCGCTACGAGGCCGACCTGAAGGTGCTGGAAGAACAGATGACGCTCTGCACGTCGGCGCTCGCGCGGCTGCGCAGTCGGGCGAGCGCGCCGGCGAGCCGTCAGCCGGTCGACGACTGGCTCGACACGTTCGTCGAGCACTGGCGCCTGCGGCATCCGCACGTGCAGTTCGAGCTGCTCGGCGCGCGCCCGTCGGGCGTCGCGCTCGACGACACGGTCGCGGCCGGCCAGATCCTGACGATCCTGCTCGACAACGCGGCGCGGGCGAGCCCGCAGCGCGTGACGCTGGCCGCGAAGCTCACGCATCACGACCGCGTGGCCGACCAGATCGAATTCGAAGTATGCGACGATGGCCCCGGCATTCCTGCAGCGTTGCGGGAATCGCTCGGCTCGATGCCGGTCGACAGCACGCAAGGCGGCCACGGCGTCGGCCTGTATCTCGCGTTCAGCGCGGCGGCGCGTCTGGGCGGCGACATCGAGCTGTCCGACGTCACGCCGCGCGCCGCGGGCAACGGTCGCGCGGGCGGCGCCCATCCGCAGGCCGCTGCCGCGGCGGGCCAGCGCCTCGACGAGCGTGCGCTCGAACGCATGGCGGCGGCCGGCCGCGGCACGCGTGCCGTGCTGCGGCTGCCGGTCGCGCGCATCACGGCGCCGGCCGCCTCAAACCAACACGTAGACGGAGAAACGACATGAGCGAGAACAATTTCCTGGTGATCGACGACAACGAGGTGTTCGCGGGCACGCTCGCGCGCGGTCTCGAACGACGCGGCTATGCGGTCCAGCAGGCGCACGACAAGGACACGGCGCTGCGGCTCGCGGCCGGCGGCAAGTTCCAGTTCATCACCGTCGATCTGCATCTGGGCGAGGACTCGGGCCTGAGCCTGATCGCGCCGCTGTGCGACCTGCAACCCGATGCGCGAATCCTCGTGCTGACCGGCTACGCGAGCATCGCGACCGCCGTGCAGGCAGTGAAGGAGGGCGCCGACAACTATCTGGCGAAACCCGCGAACGTCGAGTCGATCCTCGCCGCGCTGCAGACCAACGCGAGCGAAGTGCAGGCCGACGAGGCGCTGGAGAATCCGGTCGTGCTGTCGGTCGACCGGCTCGAATGGGAGCACATCCAGCGCGTGCTCGCGGAGAACAACAACAACATCTCGGCCACCGCGCGCGCGCTGAACATGCATCGCCGCACGCTGCAGCGCAAGCTCGCGAAGAAGCCGGTGCGGCAGTAAGCCGCGGGGCACAGGTCGCGAGGCATCGGCCGCCAAGCACCTGCCGCTAGGCACCGGCCCCCCGGCCCCAAACGAAAACGGGCGGCCCATCGGGCCGCCCGTTTTCAAGTCGCTGCCGCCCCGCGCGTTACAGCACGTAGCGCGACAGGTCCTCGTCCTGCGACACTTCGCCGAGCGCGCGGTCGACATACTGCGCGTCGATCGTCACGCGCTCGCCGGCGTGGTTGCCGGCCGAGAACGACACTTCCTCGAGCAGCTTCTCGATCACCGTGTACAGCCGGCGCGCGCCGATGTTCTCGGTCTTCTCGTTGACCGCGTACGCGATCTCGGCGAGGCGGCGAATGCCGTCCGCGGCGAAGTCGAGCTGCACGTCCTCGGTGGCGAGCAGCGCCTGGTATTGCTTGACGAGGCTCGCGTCGGTCGCGACGAGGATCGATTCGAAATCCTCGACCGACAGCGAATCGAGCTCGACGCGGATCGGGAAGCGGCCCTGCAGCTCCGGAATCAGGTCGCTCGGCTTCGCGAGGTGGAACGCGCCGCTCGCGATGAACAGGATGTGATCGGTCTTCACCATCCCGTACTTCGTGTTGACGGTCGTGCCTTCGACGAGCGGCAGCAGGTCGCGCTGCACGCCCTGGCGCGACACTTCGCCGCCGCTGCCTTCGTTGTTGCGCGACGTGATCTTGTCGATCTCGTCGAGGAACACGATGCCGTTCTGCTCGACGTTCTGCACGGCCTTCGTCTTCACTTCCTCGTCGTTGAGCATCTTCGCCGCTTCCTCGTCGGTCAGCAGCTTCAGCGCTTCCTGGATCTTCACCTTGCGGCGCTGCTTCTTGCCGCTGCCGAGGTTCGAGAACATCGAGCGGATCTGCTCGGTCATCTCTTCCATGCCCGGCGGCGCCATGATGTCCATGCCGGCCGACGGCTGCTCCAGGTCGAGCTCGATTTCCTTGTCGTCGAGCTGGCCTTCGCGCAGACGCTTGCGGAACGTCTGGCGCGTCGCGTTGTTGTCGTCGTTCGCGTGGTCGGCGTTGCCGCCGAAGCCCACCGCGCGCGGTTGCGGCAGCAGGATGTCGAGGATGCGGTCTTCCGCCTGGTCGGTCGCCTTGCTGCGCACCTTGCGCATCTCGGACTCGCGCGTCTGCTTGACCGAGATCTCGATCAGGTCGCGCACGATACTGTCGACGTCGCGGCCGACGTAGCCGACTTCGGTGAACTTGGTCGCTTCGATCTTGATGAACGGCGCATCGGCGAGCTTCGCGAGGCGGCGCGCGATTTCGGTCTTGCCGACGCCCGTCGGCCCGATCATCAGGATGTTCTTCGGCGTGATTTCCTGGCGCAGCGGCTCGGTGACCTGCTGACGCCGCCAGCGGTTGCGCAGCGCGACCGCGACGGCCTTCTTCGCCTTCGACTGGCCGATGATGTGCTTGTCGAGTTCCGAGACGATCTCGGCAGGGGTCATGGTGCTCATGGGGCGGTCCTTACTCGATCGTTTCGATGATGCGGTTGTGGTTCGTGTAGATGCACATGTCGCCGGCGATCTCGAGCGACTTCTCGACGATCTCGCGCGGCGACATGTCGGTATTCTCGGCCAGCGCGCGGGCCGCGGCCTGCGCGTAGGCGCCGCCCGAGCCGATCGCGCAGATGCCGCCTTCCGGGTCGAGCACGTCGCCGTTGCCGGTGATGACGAGCGTGGTGGTCGCATCGGCCGTGATCAGCATCGCCTCGAGGCGGCGCAGCATCCGGTCGGTGCGCCAGTCCTTCGCGAGCTCGACGGCCGCGCGGGTCAGGTTGCCCTGGTGCTTCTCGAGCTTCGCCTCGAAGCGATCGAGCAGCGAGAACGCATCGGCGGTGCCGCCTGCGAATCCGACCAGAACCTGGTTGTTGTAGATCCGCCGCACTTTCCGCGCGCCACCCTTCATGACGATGTTGCCGAGGGTTACCTGGCCGTCGCCGCCGAGCGCGACCTTGTCGCCGCGCCGGACCGAAACGATGGTCGTGCCGTGAAATTGCTCCATCTGCGTTCCTTGAGAAAAACGGGGAAGAGTCGGGCGGCGCGGGACGCGCCGCCGCATGAATCGCAGTGCGCCGGGAGCGGCCCGGCGCGCGTCCGATTCATTTTAGGGCGCGCGCCGGGATATCAAGAGGGGACGCAAATCGCCGGCAGCCGGGAACCGGTGCCGGAAAACAAAAAGCGCGCGGCAGGCCGCGCGCTTCCGGGAAGCAGCGTGTGGGGGCGGAACGCCGCGGATCAGTCGCCGAACAGCTTCTGGCGCAGCTCGCGGCGCTCTTGCGCCTCGAGCGACAGCGTCGCGGTCGGGCGCGCGAGCAGGCGCGGGATGCCGATCGGTTCGCCGGTTTCCTCGCACCAGCCGTAATCGCCGGAATCGATGCGGGCGAGCGACTGCTGAACCTTCTTGAGGAGCTTGCGTTCGCGATCGCGCGTGCGCAGCTCGAGCGCGTGCTCTTCCTCGATCGTCGCGCGATCGGCGGGATCGGGCACGATCACCGTCTCGCGCAGGTTCTCGGTCGTCTGGCCAGCGTTCTTGAGGATGTCCGCCTGCAACTGTTCGAGCCGATTTTTGAAGAAGGCGAGCTGATCCTCATTCATGTAATCCTTGTCGCTCATCTTCAGGATTTCGGCTTCGGTCAAGAGTTTCTTCGTCATCTGCTTGCTTCTTCAATGTGCGGCAAATCCGGAGATATTGCCTGCACTTTGGGATTACCCGCAACTGCGCTAGCAATCATTTGCGATTAGCCGCCGCGGGGCCGAAAGCCTCTGGAAAACCGGTTCTCAAATACCAGGACGGGCCTGGCGCGGATCTGCGCGCGGCGAACCGGTGTGCTGCGCGGTAGATCGCATCGGCCGCAGCCGGTGGCGGATGGGCGATCCGGCGCGGTTGCGATGCCCGGGTAATGGTTCTGCAAGAACCGGGCCTGTTATTGCCGTACTCCAGCGGGCACGTATTGTAACTGAATCGCAAGCGGCCGCCGTATCGGGTCGATCCCCGTCGGCCGCGCCAATATCTAGAAAATATAACGCGCAAATCGCGAAAAAGCGATGACGGCGAAACCCTGCCCGGCAAAGGCGCGCCGCCAGCGTCACGGCCGCCCGCCGGGCGGCCTGCGAGTTCACGCGAGACAGGCGTCGAGGCCGTCGGTGATCAGGTCCTGCGGCAAGTCGACGCCGATGAACACCATCTTGTTGGTCTTCTTCTCGGCCGGCAGCCACTTCGCCGCCAGGTCGCTGCCCATCATCTGGTGCACGCCCTGGAACACGACCTTGCGATCGACGCCCTTCATGTACAGCACGCCCTTGTAGCGCAGCATCCGCTCGCCGTAGATCTGCAGGATGCCGCCGAGGAAATCCTCGAGCTTGTTCGGATCGAACGGGCGGTCGTTGCGGTACACGAACGACTTGATCTTGTCGTCGTGGTGCGCGTGGTGGTGGTGACCGTGGCCGTGATCGTGCGTGCATTCGCCATGATCGTGGTCGCAATGCGCGTGATCGTGATCATGGTCATGATCGTGGTGATGGTGCGCGTGGTCGTCTTCCGCGAGGAAATCCGGATCGATCTCGAGCTTCGCGTTCAGGTTGAAGCCGCGCAGGTCGAAGATTTCCTTGATGTCGGCTTCGCCGAAGTTCACGACCTTGACGGTCGCCTTCGGGTTCATGTGCAGCAGGCGGTGCTTGAGCGCCGCGACGGTTTCGTCGTCGACCAGATCCGACTTCGTGATGAACAGGCGATCGGCGAAGCCGACCTGGCGCTGCACCACCTCGTGTTCGTCCAGCTGCGCGTTCGCATGCTTCGCGTCGACCAGCGTGATGATCGCGTCGAGCAGGAAGTCGTCGGCGATCTCGCTGTCGATGAAGAACGTCTGCGCGACCGGGCCCGGGTTCGCGAGGCCGGTCGTCTCGATCACGATGCGATCGAAGTCGAGCTTGCCGTCGCGCTTCTTCGCGGCCAGATCGCCGAGCGCGCGCGCGAGGTCGCCGCGGATCGTGCAGCAGATGCAGCCGTTGCTCATCTGGATGATCTGCTCGTTGGTGTCCTGAACGAGGATCTCGTTGTCGATGTTCTCTTCGCCGAATTCGTTCTCGATCACGGCGATCTTCATGCCGTGTTGTTCGTTCAGGATGCGCTTGAGCAGCGTCGTCTTGCCGCTGCCGAGGAAGCCGGTGAGGATGGTGACGGGAGTGGCCATGTCGATCGCCTGTGGTTCGTGAATCGGGGTCAAAACCAGGATGGGTACGTCGCGCCGCGAGCCGGCTGGGCCGGGCGCACAACCATCCATTGAAACATACCTGTCAAGCCTTCGCCCGTCGTCCGGACGACGGGTTGCAGCGCGCGTCGGCCGGCGCCCGACGCGCGGCCGGCGACGAGTGGGCGGATAGATCGGGGCGATCAGACGATTTGCAACAGCAGCCCCTTCAGATATTCGCCTTCCGGGAACGCGGCGAGCAGCGGATGATCGACGCCCGCGCCGAGGCGCTTCAGGATCCGCGCGTCGACCTTCGCGTCGGCCGCGGCGCCCGCGACGATCTTCTGGAACAGCTCCGCGTCGATCGCGCCCGAGCACGAATACGTGAACAGCAGGCCGCCCGGACGCAGCAGCTTGAAGCCGCTCAGGTTGATGTCCTTGTACGCGCGCGCGGCGCGCTCGACGCTGTCGCGGTTCGGCGCGAACTTCGGCGGATCGAGCACGATCAGGTCGAACCGCTCGCCTTCGTCGACGAGCCGGCGCAGCGTCTTGAATGCGTCCGCGTCGAGCCAGCTCGCGCGCGCGGCGTCGAAGCCGTTCGCCGCCACGTTCTGCTGCGCGAGCGCGAGCGCGTCGCCCGACGAATCGATCGACACGACCCGTTGCGCGCCACCCTTGAGCGCCGCCAGCGAGAAGCCGCCGGTGTAGCAGAAGCAGTTGAGCACGTCGCGGCCGGCCGCGTATTGCGCGACGAGCGCGCGGTTGTCGCGCTGGTCGACGTAGAAGCCCGTCTTGTGGCCGTGCGGCACGTCGACGTGATAGCGCACGCCGTTCTCGTCGACGATCAGCGTCGCGGGCGGCGCGTCGCCCGCGAGCACGCCGGTGGTCTGCGCGAGCCCTTCCTTGTCGCGGATCGACACGTCGGAGCGCTCGTACACGTTCGGGCAGCCGGTCGCGCCGATCAGCGCCTTCACGATCGCGTCCTTCCACGCTTCGACGCCCGCGGCCATGAACTGGCACACGAGCTGGCCGCGCGGCGCGGCGTCAGGTTCGGCGCCCGGTTCGGCGGTATCGGCGACGTAGTAGTCGACGATCAGCCCCGGCAAGCCGTCGGCTTCGCCGAACACGAGGCGCACCGCGCCCGTGTCCGACACCATCGCGTTGCGGTGCGCGACCGCGCGCTGCACGCGGCGCTTGAAGAACGCGTGGTCGATCGGCTCGGTCTCGTCGAAGCTCCACACGCGCACGCGGATCTGCGACTGCGGGCTGTACGCGCCGCGCGCGAGGAAGCGGCCGTCGTGTGCGCGCACGACCACGGTGGCGCCCGGCGCGGGCTGGCCGTCGACGCGGTCGATCGCATTCGCGTAGATCCACGGATGCCGGCGTTGCAGCGATTTGTCCTTGGACGGTTTGAGGGTGACGGTGTGCATGATGGAGTCTGAATGAGTCGTGCGGCGGCGGCCGTTGGCGGCCGCGCGCGGGGCGCATCGAACGGTACGCGCGTCAGTCGCGCTTCTTCGCGCGCGGATGCGCGCTGTCGTAAATCTTCGCGAGATGCTGGAAGTCGAGCGACGTGTAGATCTGCGTGGCCGCGACGCTCGCGTGGCCCAGCAGCTCCTGCACCGCGCGCAGGTCGCCGCTCGATTGCAGCACGTGCGTCGCGAACGAGTGGCGCAGCACGTGCGGATGCACGTTGGCCGGGATGCCGGCGGAGAGCGCCGCGCGCTTCACGCGCTCGCGCACGACGCCCGGCGCCATCCGGTTGCCGCGCACCGACAGGAACAGCGGATGCGGATCGTGCTTCACGAATTCGCCGCGCACCGCGAGCCATGCGTTGAGCGCGGCGATCGCCTTGCGGCCGACCGGCACCTTGCGCTCCTTGTTGCCCTTGCCGCGCACCGTGACTTCCGCTTCGGCGAGATCGAGCCAGCCGGCCGAGCGGTAGCCGTCCGCCTGCGTGTACATGGCGTCGAGCCCGACCAGTTCGGCGAGGCGCAGCCCCGACGAATAGAACAGCTCGAGGATCGCGTGATCGCGGATGCCTTCGGTCGTGTCGGGCAGCGGCGCGTCCATCAGCGCCGATGCGTCGTCGACCGACAGAGCCTTCGGCAGCGTCTTCGGGCGCTTCGGCGCGCGCACCGCGGCCACCGGGTTGGCGGGCATCTCGATGCGCAGCGCGAGCCATCGGTAGAACGCGCGCCACGCGGAAAGCCGGTGCGAGATCGAGCGCGCCGACAGCCCGCCCGCGTGTGCGCGCGCGACCGCGCCGCGCACGTCGGTGGCCGTCAGCGTTTCCAGCGGGCGGCCGGCCGCGAGCTTCTTCAGTTCGTCGAGCTCGTGCGTGTATCCGCGCAGCGTGTGCTCCGACAGCTGCCTGACGTGTTTCAGGTTCGACAGGTAGGCGGCGATCGGATCGTCGAGCATGGGCGCGGTGTCAGTGCGGCAGCAGGCGCGTGAGCGCGGCGCTCGCGAGCGTCGCGATCTGCGCGAGGAAGTCGGTGGCCATGCCGTCGTGGAAGCGGCGCGGATCGGGCGAGCCGAGCACGAGCAGCCCGAACGCGGGCGCATCGACGCCGGCGAGCGGCGCACGCAGCGCGAGCAGCGCGACCGACTTGGGCGAACCGTCGCCGGCCGGCGCGGTTTCGGCGGTGTCGGCCGAGGCCGCGGCGTTGGCGGCCGGCGCCGCGACGGCCGGTGCGAGCCACTGGGCCGCTTCGAAACCGGTGTTCGCGCCGCAGTACGGCGTCGCCAGCCCGTTCGTGAACAGGCGCACTTCCTCGCCGACCTGGCGCGCGAAATCGGCTTGCGCGTAGGTGTCGGCGACGTCCCAGACGCGCAGCGCCGTTTGCGGCACGTCGAACACGTCGGCGATGCCGTCGGCGATCGTGCGCGGCAGCGCGTACGGGTCACGTTCGGCGATGACGCGGGCGGTCCAGCGGCTGAACTTCGCGGACAGGCTGTCGTTCTCGTGGCCGTAGCGCACCAGCTCGGCGAGCCGGCGCTCGAGATGCTTGTTCTTGTCGCGCAGCATTTCCATCTGCCGCTCCTGCAGCGAGATCGCGGCCTTGCCGTGCGGGTTGGCGAGACGGATCGTCGCGAGCAGTTCCGCGTGTTGCGCGAAGAATTCGGGATTGGCGAGCAGGTAGTCGGCGACGTCGCGTTCGTTCATGTGGCAGGAGCGTTCAGTGGTTCAGGACGTTGAAGGGTCAGACGTTCAGCTCGATCTCGCCTTCGAACACGGTCGTGGCCGGGCCGGCCATCGTCAGCGCGGCGCGTTCGTCGTGCGCGCCGTCCCAGCTGATCGTCAGCGTGCCGCCGTGCGTGTGGACGGTGACCGGCGTGTCGAGCAGGCCGCGCCGGATGCCGGCCGCGACCGCCGCGCACGCGCCGGTGCCGCAGGCGAGCGTCTCGCCCGCGCCGCGCTCGTAGACGCGCAGCTTCACCTCGTGGCGCGACACGATCTGCATGAAGCCGGCATTCACGCGCTTCGGGAAGCGCGCGTGGCGCTCGATCAGCGGGCCTTCGGCGAGCACCGGATACGCTTCGGCGTCGTCGACGACCTGCACCGCATGCGGATTGCCCATCGAGACCGTCGACACCCAGCGCGTCGCGCCGCCGACGTCGAGCGGCCACAGCGTGTCGTTGCCGTCCGTGCGGCCGTCGAGGCCGCTGGCGTCGAACGGCACCTGGGCCGGCTCGAACACGGGCGCGCCCATGTCGACGACCACTTCGCCGTTGTCCTGCATCGTCAGCGTAATCAGGCCCTTCATCACCTGCACGCGCACGCTGCGCTTGTCGGTCAGGCCGCGATCGGTGACGAACTTCACGAAGCAGCGCGCGCCGTTGCCGCAGTGCTCGACCTCGCCGCCGTCGCAATTGAAGATCCGGTATTTGAAATCGGCGCCGTCGACGGTCGGTTTCTCGACGACCAGCAGCTGGTCGGCGCCGATGCCGAAGTGGCGGTCGGCGAGCGCGCGCACCTGCACGTCGGTGAGCGGGGGCAGCGTGTGCGAATAGCCGTCGAGCACGACGAAGTCGTTGCCCGCGCCGTGCATCTTGGTGAACGAGAGTTTCACTGGGTCCGGAATTCCATGGCGAACGAGGCGGCCGGCACGATCGACGTGGCGACGGTCGCCCGCGCGGGCAGCGTCGTTCGTCGTGCCGATCTCAGCCGTAAATGATACATGCAGCGGGCAGGGGCGTCCCGCGCTGGCCGGCGGCGCAGCGCCCGCGGCGCATGCGCAGCGGATGTTGGACGGCGCGCGTTCGGCGGCGCGCCGGCGGATGGCGTTCAGTAGAGGCTCGGCTCGCCGGGCGGGCGCGTCTTGAAGCGCTTGTGAACCCAGTAGTACTGCTCGGGCATCAGCGGGATCTGCTCTTCGAGGAATTCGTTCATGCGCCGCGCGTCGAGGTCGTCGTCGCCGGTCGGGTAGTGATCCCACGGCTTGAACACCTTCAGCCGGTAACCCTTGTAGTTCGGCAGCACTTCGCCGATGAACGGCACGACCTGCGCGCGGCCCGTCTTCGCGAGCCGGCCGACGGCCGTCAGCGTGCAGGCGGGCACGCCGAAGAACGGCACGAACGTCGAATTGCGCAGCCCGTAGTCCATGTCGGCGCCGAGCATCACCGGCTTGCGGTCGCGCAGCCAGCGCAGCACGACGCGCGCGCTGTCCGCGCGGCCGACCATCTCGGCGTCGAAACGCCCGCGCGCCTTCTTCGCTTCCGCTTCGAGCACTTCGTTCGAGAACGGCTGGTACAGCGACCCGCAGCGGCGGTGCAGCGACCGGTTCAGCCAGATCGAGCCGGCCTCGATGCCGACGAAATGCAGGCCGAGGAACAGCGTCGGGGGCAGATCGGGATCGGTGAGGTCGACCGCGCTGTCGACCTGGATCAGCTTCGCGAGCTTGCGCTCGGAGCCGAACCACTGGACGCTGCGCTCGACGTAGCTGCGGATCGCATGGCGGAAATGCAGGCCGGCCACTTCCTCGCGCCGCGCGTCGCTCCAGTCGGGAAAGCAGAGTTTCAGATTGATATGTACGATGCGCTTGCGCCGGCTGGGGATCTGGTACAGCAGCCAGCCGAGGCCGTCGCCGAACCGCGCGGTCAGGCCGTACGGCAGCAGGGCGAGCAGCTTCAGGAAGCCGATGGCGAGGTGCGTGCCGAGGCGGCCTAGCATGCGGAATCTCCGTTGGGCCGGCTGGCCGGCGCGTGGCAGACAGGGGAGGAGGACAGCGGACGATACGGCACGGGCGGCGCTCTGTGACAATTCACGAAAGCCGCTATAATACGGGCTTCGCCGAGTTAACTGACAACTTGCGGGGCGAAGCCGGCTGGCGCGAAGCGCGCTGCCCGGTCCTGGTAATCCGCTAAAGCGTCGCCGCTTCAGGCCCAACGAAGCTGGCTACGTGAAACCGACCGTAACCACACAGGAGCCTGAAAAAGTGGCAAACGATTATTTCTTCACGTCCGAATCCGTCTCCGAAGGCCATCCGGACAAAGTCGCGGACCAAATCTCGGACGCGATTCTCGACGCCATCCTCGAGCAGGACAAATATTCCCGCGTTGCCGCAGAAACGCTGTGCAACACGGGTCTCGTCGTCCTGGCCGGTGAAATCACCACGACGGCCAACATCGATTACATCCAGATCGCGCGCGACACGATCAAGCGCATCGGCTACGACAACACCGACTACGGCATCGACTACAAGGGTTGCGCGGTGCTGGTCGCGTACGACAAGCAGTCGCCGGACATCGCGCAGGGCGTCGACCGCGCGCATGACGACAACCTCGATCAGGGCGCGGGCGACCAGGGCCTGATGTTCGGCTACGCATGCGACGAAACGCCGGAACTGATGCCGCTGCCGATCTACCTGTCGCACCGTCTGGTCGAGCGCCAGGCGAGCCTGCGCCGCGACGGCCGTCTGCCGTGGCTGCGTCCGGACGCGAAGTCGCAGGTCACGATCCGCTACGTCGACGGCAAGCCCGATTCGATCGACACCGTCGTGCTGTCGACGCAGCACGCACCGGACATCGAACTGCCGGCGCTGCGCGAAGCCGTGATCGAGGAAATCATCAAGCCGACGCTGCCGGCCGACCTGATCAAGGGCGACATCAAGTTCCTCGTGAACCCGACCGGCCGGTTCGTGATCGGCGGCCCGCAGGGCGACTGCGGCCTGACCGGCCGCAAGATCATCGTCGACACCTACGGCGGTGCCGCACCGCACGGCGGCGGCGCGTTCTCGGGCAAGGATCCGTCGAAGGTCGACCGCTCGGCCGCCTATGCGGGCCGCTATGTCGCGAAGAACATCGTCGCCGCGGGCCTCGCTTCGCGCGCGCTGATCCAGGTGTCGTATGCGATCGGCGTGGCCGAGCCGACCTCGGTGATGGTCAACACGTTCGGCACGGGCCGCGTGTCGGATGCGGTGATCACGAAGCTCGTGCGCGAGCACTTCGACCTGCGCCCGAAGGGCATCATCAAGATGCTCGACCTGCTGCGCCCGATCTACGAGAAGACGGCCGCTTACGGTCACTTCGGCCGCGAAGAGCCGGAATTCTCGTGGGAAGCGACCGACAAGGCGCTGGCGCTGGCCGAAGCAGCCGGCGTCGAGCCGACCGCACGCGTCGCATAAGCGCTCCGCTGCAAACGAAAAACCCCGGCATGCCGGGGTTTTTTTATGCGCGTCGTTCGCAGTCGAACCGACGCCGCATCGTGGCGATGCCGGCCGGCGCGGCGGCGTCAGCGTGCGCCGAAGCCGAACCAGCCGTGGCTCGCCGCCAGCCGCCGCGGACGATTGACGCGGCGCTGCGGGCCGAGCGTGCGGCGCAGCGCGAGCGCGCGCAGCGACGACGGCTTTTGCAGCAGCGAGCGCAGCCCGGCGCGGCGTGCGAACGCTTGCGCGTTCATCATCGAGAAGAACGCGTGGAACCACGCGCGGATGCCGTCCAGCCGGCTGTGCGCGTGCGTGTGCCCGGCGAGCGCGCGAGCCCGCGCGCGATGATGGCGCAGCGAGCGGGCGGGAGCGGACGGCACGACGCGCTTGGCAGCGCGGTTGAAACGGGAAGTCAGACGGAATGGCATGTGAACGATGCTTCGCTTGTATGGGTGGCGCCTTGCAGAGCGCACTGGTATCGACGGCCTCGGATGGCGCAACGGATCTTACCCAAACCCGCTGCGCGTCGCGCCCGCCAGAATTGACAGGCCGCGACAGGCTACCGGGCTTTCGTGACGCGCAAAAGTCGCGATAAACCCTCGTGCCGCAAGCGAATTGCCGCGTGCAGCCTGTCGCTGAGGCTCGCGCCGCGCCACACAGTTCCCTTGATCCGAATCAAATCAGCGATTGGCATGCCCATGCGCACGGCAATGGCGCTGTTCGCGGTCTTCGGCGCCGATTTACAATCGTCACATTCACACAATAAACGTCTGGCATCCCATGTCGTCACCATTGCAGTCGGAATCGATCCGCGCGCAGGTCGCGGAATTGCGCGAACACGGCTTCGTCGTTGCGCGCGGCCTCGTCGGCGAAGCGCAGTGCGCGACGCTCAAGCGGATCGCGCAGCGGCAGTTGCAGGAAGCGGCCGAGCCGATCGAATTCGAGGCCGATCTGCGCTATCCGGGCGCGCCGGACTCCCGGCACGCGCCGGGCGGCCATACGGTGCGGCGGTTGCTGGATGCGTACTCGCGCGACCCGGCGTTCGCCCAGCGCGCGATCGCGCCCGAGATCGGCGCATGGATGCGCGAGTACTTCGGCGAGCAGCCGGTGCTGTCGCGCGCGCATCACAACTGCATGATGACGAAGCATCCAGCGTACGGCAGCCTCACCGGCTGGCATCGCGACTTCCGCTACTGGTCGTTCGAACGCGCGGACATGGTGTCGGTGTGGCTCGCGCTCGGCACGGAAACGAACGAGAACGGCGCGCTGTGGCTGGTGCCGGGTTCGCACACGGCCGAATTCGGGCCGGAAGCATTCGACGACGCGAAGTTCTTCCGCAGCGACCTGCCCGCCAACCGCGTGATGATCGACGCGGCGATTTGTCCGCCGCTGCAGACCGGCGACGTCGTGTTCTTTCACTGCAACACGCTGCATTCGGCCGGCCAGAACCGCTCCGACGACGTGAAGTTCTCGCTGGTTTACACCTATCACGGGATCAGCAACCGGCCGCTGCCGGGCACGCGCTCGGCGGCGAAGCCGGAAGTGCAGTTCTAGCGGTGCGTCGGTCCGGCGCGCCCGTCGTGGTGCCGGGCCGTCGGGCTACCGGCCCCGGCGCGGCGCTTCGGCCGCGCGGGCACAATGACGAACGGGCGGCCTGGCCGCCCGTTTCGTTTGGTCGACCCGCTCGAGCGAATCGCGCCGGCGTGCTCAGCGCTTGTTGCCCGGCATCGCGAGGCCGATCAGACCGATCAGCATCGCGACGGCGCCGCCGGCGATCAGCAGGATCGTCTTCGTCGCGGGCGAGCCGGTGAAGAAGCGCGACACGTTGTCGTTGATCGAATGGAACGACTGGCCGCCGAAATAGAGCAGCACGACGCCGCCGACCAGCAGCGCAACCGAGATGACCCGGGACATACCAACCTCGCTGTAACGGTGATTCGAGACGCCGCAGTGTAGGCGACGCGCGCGGGCGCGTCCATGGCCGTGCGCGCTTCGGCCACGTTCGCTACCATGAACGCCGTACGTGTCCTTCGCCGCCGTCGCGCGATGTCTGCGCGCGGCGCGCGTCCCTTCCCCGACGTCCAGACGGAACCGACTCATGGCCTACGAAGCAGCTACCGAACGTTATGCCGACATGCAATACCGCACCTGCGGCAAATCCGGGCTCAAATTGCCCGCCCTGTCGCTCGGCCTGTGGCACAACTTCGGCGACACGACGCCGATCGCGACGCAGCGCGAGATTCTGCGCACCGCGTTCGACCTCGGCATCAATCACTTCGACCTCGCGAACAACTACGGGCCGCCGTACGGCAGCGCCGAAATCAACTTCGGCCGGCTGCTGAAGGAGGATTTCCGGCCCTACCGCGACGAGCTGCTGATCTCGACGAAGGCCGGCTGGGACATGTGGCCGGGGCCGTACGGCAGCGGCGGCGGATCGCGCAAGTACGTGCTCGCGAGCCTCGACCAGAGCCTGCAGCGCATGGGCCTCGACTACGTCGACATCTTCTATTCGCACCGCTTCGACGCGCATACGCCGCTCGAGGAAACCGCCGGCGCGCTCGCATCGGCGGTTCAGCAGGGCAAGGCGCTGTATATCGGCATCTCGTCGTACTCGGCCGCGAAGACGCGCGAGATGGCCGAACTGCTCGCCCAGTACAAGGTGCCGCTGCTGATCCATCAGCCGTCGTACAACATGCTCAACCGCTGGGTCGAGCACGAGCTGCTCGGCACGCTCGATGCGCTCGGCACGGGCAGCATCGCGTTCACGCCGCTCGCGCAGGGGCTGCTGACGTCGAAATACCTGAACGGCGTGCCGGCCGATGCGCGCGTGAACAAGCCGGGCGGCGGTTCGCTGAAGCAGGATCACTTGAGCGCAGCAAACCTCGAGCACGTGCGCAAGCTCGATGCGATCGCGCAGCGGCGCGGCCAGAGCCTCGCGCAGATGGCGCTTGCATGGGTGCTGCGCGGCGAGCGCGTGACGTCGGCGTTGATCGGTGCGAGCCGGGCGGAGCAGGTGCGTGAAAACGTCGGCGCGCTGAAGAACCTCGAATTTTCGGCCGACGAACTCGCTGAAATCGATCGCTACGCGACCGAAGGCGGGATCAATCTGTGGGAAAAGCCGTCCACCGATCAGGCTATCTGACCGGTTGCATCGGCACGCGATACGGGCTCCGAAACATCGGGCGCCGTATCGCAGATAACTGCGTGCGGCAACTGCGCGCGAGCCGCTGCGTCGCTGCGATGCAGCGACGTGAACCACGCATGGGCGTGTCGCTACAGCAGCGCAGGCAGCCCTTCGACGAGCAATACCGCGACGCCGACGCCGAGGATCACGCCCAGCACGCGCAGCAGGTTGTGGCGGAACTGCGTGGCGCACGGCACCGCGCCGAGAAACAGCGCGCCGGCCAGCGCCATCGGAATCAACAGGATGAAGTCGCCGATCGTGAAATAGGTGGTCATGCGTGTCTCCGTAGTCGGCCGGCACAGGCACGCGCCTGCACCGGCCCCATGCCCGGTATTTCTAATGTGGGGCCGACCCGCTCGCAAGCGGGCCGGACAATTCGAGTATAGGCAACCGCGCCGCGTTTTTCGCTATCCGAACCATTAAAAGCAGCGGGAAAACGCCCGAATGTCGCCCGTTTCGCTGCGAATCGGACGAATACCTTGCGCCAGCCTTTCCTGTTGCTTTCGGTTTGCGCGAAAGCGCAGTCCGGGATCGGCGATGCCGACCCGGTAAGCGGCCCGTGTCGGCTATGCGCGGCCGCAGCGCGGCCGACGTGCCGACGGGCGAAACACGAGCACGAGCCCCGCGACGATGGCGCCCATGCCGGCGAGCGCGAGCGGCGCGGGGCGGTGGCCGAGCCACAACGCGTCCATCAGCGTGGTGACGACCGGCACGAGATAGAACAGGCTCGTCACGTCGACGAGATCGCCGCGCTGCATCAACCGATAGAACAGCAGCTGCGCGATCACCGAAATCACGATGCCCAGCCACAGCAACGGTACGACGAATGCCCAACCCGGCTCGAGCGACACGCGCTGGAACGGCAGGATCGCGACGCATAGCGCGAGGCCGATCGCGTTCTGCAACGGCAGCACGTCGGCGGGCGCCGCGCGCGTGCGTTTTTGCAGCAATGCGCCGACGGTCAGCGCGACGAGCGCGGCGAGTGCGCACGCGACGCCCGTCAGCGGCATGCCCGCGTCGCCGACGCCGCGGCATACGACCAGCGCGAGCCCGGCCAGCGACAGCCCGAGCCCCGCGACGCGCATCGGCTGCCAGCGCCGCTCGACGATCGCGAGCGTGACGATCGGCTGGACGCCGAGGATCGTCGCGAGCACGCCGGGCGCGATCTCGCGCTCGAGCGCGAGCAGATAGAAGATCGAATAGCCGCCCATCATCAGCAAGCCGGTGAGCGCGGCCATGCGGCGCTCGCCGCGCGGCGGCAGCCAGCGCCCGCGCACGCAGGCCAGCACGGCGAGCACGAGCGATGCGAGCGCGAAGCGCGCGGCGAGGAAAACGAACGCGGACGCGTGACGCAGCCCCAGTTCGGCGAAGATCGCGCCGCTGCTCCACAGCAGGACGAACAGCGACGTTGCGCCATGCGCGGCGAGCGCGCGTTTGAACGAAATCATGTGAATTCACCTGTCGAACGGATCGAGACGTTCCATGCCGCGCGCGGACGTACGACACGCGATACGCGAGCGCGTACCGCGTGTGTCACGCGGGCGGATGGAAAGCGGAATACCGGCTGGTCAGCCGGCGCGCGTCGCCGGTGGCGGCGGCGCGGCGCCGACGAGCGGCGTTGCGACAGGCGGAGGGGGAGCCGACGAATGCGCGCACGCTTGCGGCCGCGAGTCGAACTGCGGCCGGGATTCTGCAGGTGCGGACGTGAGCGAATGCATCGTGTCGAAATGCGTTCGAATGCGAATGAACGTCAAAGGTACCGCGACGCGGCCATCCGGCGCAACGGGGTAGGAGAACACCCGCACACCCGCGCGCCAGCCGTACGCGATCCGACGACGATCGCGATCGCCGCGCACGCGGCCGCGCAGCCATCGCAGGCACGTCGCGCATCGCACGGTTCACCGGCGCAACACGCGTGACGACACGCGTGACGCACGCGCCGGGCGCTTTCCGCGGACGGTCACGTGCGACAGGGTATGATGGGGTTGATCGGGCGTGCAAGCGCGCGCACGACGCAGTGGTTGATTGGAGACATTCGACGAATTCGCGGCACTTCACCCGCTTCTTCTTCTTTTCGCGCTTCGATAAACCGTGAACAATGGGATCACGCGCAACATCCCCGGCGAGGGCGGCGCGGATCGTGCATTTGCCGGCTCGTCCGCGAGCCGGGTTTCAAGTTTCAAGAGTGGGGAACCATCATGCATGTCGGGTCGATTGTCTGCACTACCCATATCGCAGTGCCGAAGGGCGCGCGCGGCATCGTTCAGCGCGTTCTGGGCGACATGGCCATGGTGACCTGGTACGCGGGCGTACCGGGCGAGTCGAAGGAACTCAACACCGAGCCGTTCTTTCTCGAGGACCTGATCGACACCGGCGAATCCGTGCTGCCGGCCGGCGCCGCGATCCACTGAGTCCACGCATCGCAGCCAACGCTCGTGTTTCGGCGCGGCTGACGGCACAATGCGGGGCATGACAGACGTTACTTCCGCCTCCGCTGCTCCCGCCGGCCCGCCGTTCGCCGGCCTCACGCCCGAGTGCGTGCTCGACGCGCTCGACAGCGTGCTGATGCCGGCCGGGCTGCGCACCGACGGGCGCCTGCTCGCGCTCAACAGCTACGAGAACCGCGTCTACCAGGTCGGCATCGAGGACGGCCCGGCCGTCGTCGCGAAGTTCTACCGGCCCGCGCGCTGGTCGGACGACGCAATCCTCGAAGAACACGCGTTCGTCGCCGAACTCGCCGCGCGCGAGATTCCGGCGGTGCCTGCCCGCGTCTTCGACGGTCGCACGCTGCACGCGTTCGGCGGCTTTCGCTTCTCGATCTTCGAACGTCGCGGCGGCCGCGCGCCGGACCTCGACCGCAGCGACACGCTCGAATGGCTCGGCCGCTTCATCGGCCGCATTCATGCGGTCGGGGCGACGCAGCCGTACGTCGCGCGTCCGGCGCTCGACATCGGCACGTTCGGCTACGAGCCGCGCGACTACCTCCTCGCGCACGATTTCATTCCCCACGATGTGCGGCCGGCGTACGAGACGGCGGTCGCGCTCGCACTCGAAGGCGTCGAGGCCGCGTTCGACCGCGCGGGCGACGTGCGCATGCTGCGCACGCACGGCGACTGCCATCCGAGCAACGTGCTGTGGACCGATGCCGGCCCGCATTTCGTCGACTTCGACGACAGCCGGATGGCGCCGGCCGTACAGGATCTCTGGCTGCTGCTGCCGGGCGATCGCGAAGGCGCGTCGCGCGCGCTCGCGGACCTGCTCGCCGGCTATGAGGATTTCTGCGAATTCGAGCCGCGCGAGCTGCATCTGATCGAGGCGCTGCGCACGCTGCGCCTGATCCATTACGCGGCGTGGCTCGCGCGTCGCTGGGACGATCCGGCGTTTCCCGCGGCGTTTCCGTGGTTCAACACGCATCGCTACTGGGAAGCGCGCGTACTCGAGCTGCGCGAGCAGATCGGCGCGATGCAGGAAGGGCCACTCTGGCCCGTGTGACCGCGCGGGTGGCCAACCGCGCCGCGCTCCGGCGCGAGCGCCGCGCCGCCCCCGCCGCTCAGAACTTCAGCATCATCCGGATCACCGCGGCGAAGCGCTTGCCGTACGGCGGCGCGATCAGCCCGCGCGTGTTCAGCCGCGACTGCGTGAGCACGGGCTTCATCTTCGAGAACGTCACGAAGCCGTCGTAGCCGTGATACGCGCCCATCCCGCTCGCGCCGACACCGCCGAACGGCAGGCTGCCGCACGCGATGTGCATCAGCGTTTCATTGACGGTCACGCCGCCTGAAATCGTTTCGCGCAGCACGCGGTCGATCGTGCCGCGATCCTCGTCGAACAGGTACAGCGCGAGCGGCCGCGGCCGCGCGTTCACGTAGCCGATCGCCTCGTCGAGCCGTTCGTACGGCACGAGCGGCAGCAGCGGCCCGAAGATTTCCTCCTGCATCACCTGCGACGCGTCCGGCACGTGCGTGAGTGCGCACGGCACGAAGCGGCGCGATGCGGGATCGGATGGCGCATCCGACAGCGGGTGCAGTTGCGCGCCGGCCGCCTGCGCGTCGCTCGCGAGCTGCTGCAGCCGCGCGTAGTGGCGCGGCGACACGATCGTCGTGTAGTCGCCGTTGTTCGACAGGTCCGGATACAGCTTCGCGAAGCGCGCCCGCGCGCGCTCGATGAACGCGCCTTCCATCCCGCGCGGCAGCAGCACGTAGTCGGGGGCGATGCAGGTCTGCCCCGCGTTCAGCGTCTTGCCGCCGATGATCGCGTCGACCGCCGCATCGAAGCGCGCATTCGGGCCGATGATCGCCGGCGACTTGCCGCCGAGTTCCAGCGTCACGGGCGTCAGGTTGTCGGCAGCGGCGCGCATCACGTGGCGGCCGACGTGCGTCGAGCCGGTGAACAGCAGATGGTCGAACGGCAGCGCGCTGAAGGCGGCGCCGAGCTCCGCATCGCCGTTCACGACCGCAACGTGGTCGCGCGAGAAGGTCTTCGCGATCAGCTGCTCGAACAGCGCCGACGTGCGCGGCGTCAGCTCCGACATCTTGACGATCGCGCGGTTGCCGGCCGCGAGCGCGCAGATCAGCGGGCCGGCGGCGAGCAGCACCGGATAGTTCCACGGCACGACGATGCCGACCACGCCGAGCGGCTGCGGCACGACCTTGGCGCGCGCCGGCCGCAGCCACTTGTTCATCCGCTTCGCCATCGGCTTCATCCAGCGCTTGCCGTGCTTCAGCGCATCGTCGATCTCTTCCTTCGCCATCCAGATTTCCGACAGCAGCACCTCCTGTTTCGCGCGATGCCCGAAGTCGGCGCTGATCGCATCGGCGAGCGCATCGGCGTGCTCGATCAGCATCGTGCGCAGCGCGCGCAGGTGCTGCGCGCGCGTATCCCATTCGGGGTACGGGGCGCGCAGGTAAGCCGCGCGCTGATCGCGCAGCAGCGACGTGAGCGCATCGAGCGACGGCAGCGCTTGCGGGGCCAGTTCGGGCAGGTCGTTCTTCATCGCATGTTCTCCAGGTGAGCGTGGCGCGTCGGCCAGCAGTCAGGCCGCACGTGTGCGCTCGGCGAGCGTGGCGGGTCGGGTCGGGGCCGCATGCGCGACGCAGCGTGGGGCCGGATGCGTCGGGTGAGCGAAAACGGCATGAAGCGGCAGGCAAGCGTCGCGTCCGCGCGACGGTATCCGGATGCGGAATCGGGGCGACGAGGTGCGCGCGAGCGGCGCGAGCCGATCGTCGTCGCACGTGTGCACGGCCGCGCCGGGCGCTCGCCGGTGCGGCGAAGCGCAGTCGCGCAGCATGGGCAGATGCGTATGTGCAGGCGCAACACGCCGCGCGTTCGACGGGCCGTCCAAACGGTCGGCCATCTGCGACGTCGTTCGATTTCGGCTGCTGCTGCATCGGCTGCAGCACGTCGCCGTGGTGGCGTCCGTTTGAATTGAAATGCGGGCGGCGCGCGGCGCGATCGGATCATCCGGTCGGCACGCGGCTCGCAGAGCTTCGCGCTGCATCGTCGTCTCCCCAGTTTTGCGACGGCGCGGCGTCTGGCGGCCGTTGCATCGCGTCGCATCGATCGACACATCTTAAATTTAGTTCACGCGTGCGTTTAGAGGAATCGCTCTTTAACGGACCTGCCGCGCGCGCGATGGCCGTTCCTACAATGCCCGAACATTACAAGCGGGAGCCGGCGCGAACCGGGCGCCGTTCATGACACGAAGGAGACGTGACGTGCAATACGACTACATCATCGTCGGCGCGGGCTCGGGCGGCTCGAGCCTCGCCGGCCGCCTCGCCGACGCCTGCCCCGATGCGACGATCGCGCTGATCGAAGCCGGTTCGCACACGGAGCGCAATCTGCTCGTCAACATGCCGGTCGGCATCGCGGCGCTCGTGCCGTTCAAGCTCGGCACCAACTACGGTTACGAGACGGTGCCGCAGCCGGGCCTCGGCGGCCGCCGCGGCTATCAGCCGCGCGGCCGCGGGATGGGCGGCTCGAGCGCGATCAACGCGATGATCTACACGCGCGGCCATCCGGGCGACTACGACGAGTGGGCGGCGCTCGGCGCGACGGGCTGGGGCTGGCAGGAGGTGCTGCCGTATTTCCGCCGCGCGGAAGGCAACCAGCGCGGTGCCGACGCATGGCACGGCGCGGACGGTCCGCTCACGGTTTCCGATCTGCGCTTCCGCAATCCGTTCTCCGAACGATTCGTGCAGGCCGCGCATGCGGCCGGCTATCCGCTGAACGACGACTTCAACGGCGCGACGCAGGAAGGCGTCGGCTTCTACCAGGTCACGCATCGCGACGGCTCGCGCTGCAGCGTCGCGCGGGCGTACATCTACGGCCGCAACCGGCCGAACCTGCACGTGATCACCGATGCGACGGTGCTGCGCGTCGGCTTCGACGGCAAGCGCGCGGTCGGCGTCGTGGTGTCGCGCGACGGGCGCGTCGAGACGCTCGGCGCGCGGGCTGAGGTGATCCTGTCGGCCGGCGCGTTCAATTCGCCGCAACTGTTGATGTGCTCGGGGATCGGTCCGGTCGAACAGCTGCGCCGGCACGGCATCGCGGTCGTGCACGATGCGCCGGAGGTCGGCACGAACCTGAGCGACCACATCGACTTCATCGTCAATACGCGCGTGAATTCGTCCGAACTGGTCGGCATCTGTCTGCGCGGCATCGCGAAGATGACGCCCGCGCTCGCGCGCTACCTGTCGAGCCGCACGGGGATCATGACGAGCAACGTCGCGGAGGCCGGCGGCTTCATCAAGAGCGATCCGTCGCTCGATCGTCCCGACCTGCAACTGCATTTCTGCGCGGCGCTGGTCGACGATCACAACCGCAAGATGCACTGGGGGTTCGGTTATTCGCTGCACGTGTGCGCGCTGCGTCCGTTCAGCCGCGGCACGGTCGCGCTCGCGAGCGGCGATGCGCGCGACGCGCCGCTGATCGATCCGCGCTTCTTCAGCGATACGCGCGATCTCGACCTGCTGGTGCGCGGCGCGCACGCGATGCGGCGGATCCTGTCGCAGGCGCCGCTCGCGTCGCAAGGCGGCCGCGAGCTGTACACGCGGCCAGACCAGAGCGACGCCGAGCTGCGCGCGACGATCGTCGCGCACGCCGACACGATCTACCATCCGGTCGGCACCTGCCGGATGGGCTCCGATGCGCGGGCGGTCGTCGATCCGCAACTGCGCGTGCGCGGCGTCGACGGGTTGCGGGTCGTGGATGCGTCGGTGATGCCGACGCTGATCGGCGGCAACACGAATGCGCCGTCGGTGATGATCGGCGAGCGCGCGGCGGACTTCATCGTCGCGGCGCGCAACGGCAGCGCGTCGCGCAGCGCGGCGGCCGCGGCCGTGCACGGCCGCTGAGCGCCGGTCAGCGCACGCGATGCTCAGGCAAACGTATCGACGAGGCCGGCGCGGCTCACGGTTGCGGCGGCCGCTGCGGATGGCGCGGCGTCGAGCGGTGCGTCGGCGCCTGACGATCCGGCGCGTGCGCGCGACGCCGGTCGTCCGCCGGCGAAGGCCTGTTGCTGCGCGTTCTGCTGCGAGCCGAAGCCGCCGTCGCTGACCGTCGCGCTGCCCAGCCCGAGACCGCCCGCTTCCATCGCTTCGCGCAGCTTCGGCAGCGCCGCCTCGACGGCATCGCGCACCTGCGGGTGCTGCGACACGAACAGCGCGTGCGCATGATTGTCTGCCACGCGCAGCACGACCTGCAGCGGCCCGAGATCCGGCGGGTTCAGCGTGAGCTCGGCGCTCTGCTGATGCGCATTCGACAGGAACACGACCTTCTGGCTCAGCGCATCGGTCCAGTCCGCGGTGCCGACGTGCGGCGCGAGCACGTGCGCATTGGCCGCGGCGATCGAGCCGGCGACCGGAGACGCCTGCACGTTCGCCTGTGCCGCAGCCGCGGCCGTGGCCGCTGCGGTGGCGGCGGCCGCCGTCGCATCGGCTGCCGGGCTGGCGGCCTGTTCGCCGGACCCGAATCCATGCTGCGCGGCCGACTGGCCGCCCGCGCCGGCCTGCAGCGCCGAGGCGGCCGCTTGCGCGGGCGTCTGTTGGGTTGCGAGCGCACCCTTCGCGTCCGCGAGCGTGCGATCGAAGGTCGGGACGGTCGGCGTGGACTGCGCGCCTGCGGCCGTCGGCGCAGCCGCCGACGACGTGCCCGCGGCGCCGGCGGGCAGCGCGATCGCGCCCGCGTCGCCGCTCAGCTTCGCGAGCGCGGCCTGCAGCGCATCGCGGGCCGCTGCGGGCGCGACCGGCGTGGCGGCGGCATCGGTGCCGGCCTGATGTGCGAGCGCGGCCGTCGCGTCGGGCTGGCCCGCTGCGACCGCCGTCCCGGCGAGCGCGGCGGCGCCGGCAGCCGTCGCCGCGGCATCCGCGGCGGCCGGCGCCGGATTGTCCACGCGCGCCTGCAATTGCGCCTGCATGGCGACGGCCGCGGCCAGCGCGGCCGCATCCGGGTTCGGCGTCGCGTTCGCGTCGTCGGTGGACTTGTCGTCGTGGTTGCCGGACGGCTTCGACGGGTTCGTGCCGGTAGTCGAGGTCGACGAATTCGGCGCCGACGTCGATGCGGCCGATGAAGTCGCGCCATCCGACGTGTCGCCGCTGGCGGCGTCGTGGCGGCTGGCGACGCTTTGCTTGAGCGTCTGCGCGAACGGCACGGCGGCCGGGCCGCTGGCGGAATCGTTGCCGGCCGACGCGGCCGGCGTGGCGGATGCGGCCGACGAGCCCGAGTTGCGAACGGCCTTGATGGCGGCGCCGGCGGTGTCGATCAGGGCGCCGAGCAGGGGAAGAGGGAGCATGACGATTCTCTGGTTCGAAAGCGTTGAGCGGTTAGGCCGAACGGGCCGCGTCGGCCCGCATGCGCAGAATCTTCGCGGCGTGTTCGTCGGCGTCGCGCTGTTCGCGCTTCGCGGCGCGCTGCGCGTCCTGCGCGACGCCGCGCGCCTGCAGGATCTCGTACGAGCCGACGGTGCGCTTCTTCTGCTGCCAGTTCGGGCGTGCCTCGTCGATGCGCACTTCGGCCGCGGCCAGCACGCCGCGCTGCTGCGCGATCGCCGCGTCGAGCGTATCGATGAACGCCTGGAAATTGCGCCAGTTGCCGGCCGGCATGCCGTGCTGCGCCGACTGCGAGAAGCGCGCGTGGTATTCGTCCCGATAGCGCAGCAGCGCGTCGAGCTGTTCGGCGGCCGCGCTGCGATCGCGCTGCGCGGTGCCGAGCTGCTTGGCCGCGGCGTCGAGGTCTTCCTGCGCGCGGTCGAGCAGCAGTTGCAACGGAAATCCATGTGCCATCGGCGTCAGCCTCCGTATTCGTCGAACAGCGCATCGAGCGCGGCGAGGCTCGATGCGAACGGCGCGCATTCGCGAAAGCCCTGCTGCAGGAACGCTTCGATGCGCGGGTAGAGCGCGATCGCGCGGTCGAGCTGCGCGTCGCGGCCCGGTGCATAGGCGCCCACCGCGATCAGGTCGCGATTGCGCTGGTAGCGCGACAGCATCTGCTTGAACTGCCGCACGCGGTCGAGATGCCCTTCGTCGATCAGCGCGGTCATCGCGCGGCTGATCGACGCCTCGATGTCGATCGCCGGATAGTGGCCGGCCTCGGCGAGCGAGCGCGACAGCACGATATGGCCGTCGAGGATCGCGCGCGCGGAGTCGGCGATCGGGTCCTGCTGGTCGTCGCCTTCGGTCAGCACCGTGTAGAACGCGGTGATCGAGCCGCCGCCTTCCGGCCCGTTGCCGGTGCGCTCGACGAGCGCGGGCAGCTTCGCGAACACCGACGGCGGATAGCCCTTGGTCGCGGGCGGCTCGCCGATCGCCAGCGCGATCTCGCGCTGCGCCATCGCGTAGCGCGTCAGCGAATCCATCAGCAGCAGCACGTGCTTGCCCTGGTCGCGGAAATATTCGGCGAGCGAGGTCGCATAGGCGGCGCCCTGCATCCGCAGCAGCGGCGACACGTCGGCCGGCGCCGCGACGACGACCGAGCGCGCGAGGCCGTCCTCGCCGAGGATCTGCTCGATGAATTCCTTCACTTCGCGGCCGCGTTCGCCGATCAGCCCGATCACGATCACTTCCGCGCTCGTGTAGCGCGCCATCGTGCCGAGCAGCACCGACTTGCCGACGCCGGAACCCGCGAACAGGCCCATGCGCTGCCCGCGGCCGACGGTGAGCAGGCCGTTGATCGCGCGTACGCCGACGTCGAGCACGTGATGAATCGGTTCGCGATCGAGCGGGTTGATCGACGGCGCGGACAGCGGCGCGTCGACCTTCGCCGCGAGCGGGCCGAGGCCGTCGAGCGGGCGGCCCGACGCGTCGACGACGCGCCCGAGCATTTCCCAGCCGACCGGCAGCCGTTTCGCGCCCGCGAGCGGATCGGCGACGGGGGCGGCTTCGAGCGGCCACACGCGCGCGCCGGGCAACACGCCGGCCACGTCGGTGGTCGGCATCAGGAACAGGCGCTCGCCGGAGAAGCCGACGACTTCCGCTTGCGCGTACGGCAGCGTGCTGCCGGGGGGCAGCTCGATCGTGCATTCGGCGCCGACCGACAGCCGCAGGCCGATCGCTTCGAGCACGAGCCCCGCCGCGCGCGTGAGGCGCCCGCAGGGCCGCAGCGGCAGCGCGCGCTGGCTGCGCGTCGCGAGCGTGTGCAGATGCGTGCGCCAATGTTCGAGGTGCGGATTGTGCGGCGCGTGCCGCGTGTCGGCCGGCGCGCTCGCGGCGGCGGGCTCTGCGCCCGGCGCGCCTTCTGGCCCGAACGACGCGAGCGCGAGTTCGCGCTCGAGCGGCGTCAAGCCGTCGTGCGCGAGCTGCTCGGGCGAGCGCGTCACCACGTGCTCACCTTGCCGATCGCGGCGGCGACGCGCTGCCAGCGGGTGGGCAGCGTCGCGTCGACCTCGCCGGTGGCGGCGTGCGCGCGGCAGCCGCCGCGTTCGATCGACGCGTCGGTGCGCACGCTCCAGCCGAGCGTGTCGAGATCGTCCTGCAGATAGGCTTCGACGACGGGCAGGTCGGCCGGATTCACGACGAGATGCGGGGCGCCGGACAGCGCCGGTTCGGCGGCGAGCACGTCGCGCACGGCCGCGACCAGCGCGGCGGGATCGTGCTTCACGTGCTGACGCACGACCTGCTGCGCGATGTCGAGCGCGAGCTGCGCGAGATCGGACGCGAGATCGTGCTCGGCCTGCGACACGGCCTCGCGAAACGATACGGCCAGCGCGGCAAGCTGCGCGGCCTGCTCGCGGGCTTCGGCCTGGCCGGCCGCATAGCCCTGCTCGCGGCCCTGCTCGAAGCCGGCCTGGTAGCCGCGCGCCTGGCCGTCGACGTGGCCGGCCGCGTGGCCTTCCGCATGGGCGGCGTCGCGCACGCGCTGCAGTTCCTCGGCGAGCGCGGCGGCCGCGGCGGCCGCGTCGTCGGGCGGCGGAGGCGGCGGGGGCGGGTCGAACGACGCCATCTCCCACCGCTGGTACGCGGTGAGCGTGGCGCGATCGCGCGCGGCATCAGACATATGCGTCTTCCGCCTTGCCGCCTAGCACGATCTGGCCGCTCTCGGCGAGGTTGCGCACGATCTGCAGGATGCGGCGCTGCTGCGTCTCGACTTCGGACACGCGCACCGGGCCGCGCGCGTCGAGATCCTCGGCGAGCAGCTCGGCTGCGCGCTGCGACATGTTCGCGAGGAACTTCTGGCGCAGCGCGGGCGGCGCGCCCTTCAGCGCGATGATCAGCGTCTCGGATTCGACTTCCTTCAGCACCATCTGGATCGCGCGATCCTCGAGGTCGAGCAGGTTCTCGAACACGAACATCTGGTCGACGATCTTCTGCGCGAGATCGGCGTCGTACTGGCGCACGTTTTCGAGCACGCCTTCCTCATGATGGCTCGTCATGAAGTTCAGGATCTCGGCCGCGGTGCGGATGCCGCCCATCGGGCTGCGCTTCAGGTTGTCGCTGCCGGACAGCAGGCCGGTCAGCACGTCGTCGAGCTCGCGCAGCGCGGCCGGCTGGATGCCGTCGAGCGTCGCGATCCGCAGCAGCACGTCGTTGCGCAGCCGTTCGGTGAAGCACGACGCGATTTCCGACGCCTGGTCGCGGTCGAGGTGCACGAGGATCGTCGCGATGATCTGCGGATGCTCGTTCTTGATCAGCTCGGCGACGGCGGCCGAATCCATCCACTTCAGGCCTTCGATGCCGCTCGTGTCGCTGCCCTGCAGGATCCGGTCGATCAGCACGCCGGCCTTGTCCTCGCCGAGCGCCTTGGTCAGCACCGAGCGGATGTAGTCGCCGGAATCGAGCGACAGCGCGGTGTGCTGCTCCGCTTCGCGCGCGAACTCCTGCAGCACTTCCTCGACCTGCTCGCGCGTGACGTTCTTCAGCGCGGCCATCGCGGCGCCGATCTTCTGCACCTCGCGCGGCGCGAGGAACTTGAATACTTCAGCGGCCTCTTCCTCGCCGATCGACATCAGCAGGAGCGCGCTCTTGTTCAGGCCTTCAGCGTTCATCGGACACCCAGTTCTTCACGACGGTGGCGACGATCTTCGGATCCTGGCGGGCGATCGTGCGCGCGTAGTCGAGGTTGCGTTCGTAGCGGTTCTTCTCGTTCTCGAAGCCGAGCAGCATCGGATCGGGCTCGGCGGCCGCCTCCGGCGCGGGCAGGCCGTCGAGCACGACCGTGTCCTCCGGCGCCGCGAGCGCCGGCGCGGGCGGCTCGGGCGGCGGGAACGCGCGGCGCATCGCCGGGCGCACGAACATGAAGTAGAGCGCCGCCGCGGCCGCCGCGATGCCGAGCCACTTCGCGGCTTCCTTCGCCATCTCGATCATGTCCGGCTGGCGCCACCACGGCAGGTCGGCGTACGGGTCGTTCGCGGTCGAGAACGCGCTGTTCACGACGTTCACCGAGTCGCCGCGCTTCTCGTCGTAGCCCATCGCGTCCTTCACGAGCTGCTCGATCTGCGCGAGCTTCGCGGGCGGCAGCGGCTGCATCGTCACGTGGCCCTTCGCGTCGGCCACCGGCTGATAGTTGACGACCACCGCGACCGACAGCCGCTTCACGTTGCCCATCGGCTGCTCGACGTGGCGGATCGTCTTGTCGAGCTCGTAGTTGGTCGTCTGGTCCTTGCGGTCGCTCACCGGCGTCGACTGCGGCCCGCTCTGGCCGTTGCCCGCGACGATCGGCGCGGACGCCGGCTGCGGCGGCGTGTTCGACAGCGCGCCCGGCACGCCCGACGCGCCGCCCTGCGCGAGTTCGGTCGCGCTGCTGGTCTGCTGGCTGCGGATCGCGGCCTGCTGCGGCGTGCCGTTCGGGCCGTAGCTTTCCGAGGTCTGTTCGAGCTTCGAGAAATCGATGTCCGCGCTGACCTGCGAGCGCGCGTTGCCGGTGCCGAAGATCGGCGCGAGGATCGAATCGATGCGCTTCTGCGTATTGCGCTCGACCTGCTGCACGTACTTGAGCTGGCTCGCGTCGAGGCCGGACGCCGAGGCCGGCTGCGTCAGCAGGTTGCCGTCCTGGTCGACGATCGTCACGTTCTTCGCCGGCATGTCGGGCACGCCCGACGACACCATTCGCGTGATCGCCTGCACCTGGCCCTCGTCGAGCACGCGGCCGGGGTAGAGGTCGATGAACACCGACGCGCTCGGTGCTTCCTTGTCGCGCACGAACACCGACGGCTTCGGGATCGCGAGATGCACGCGCGCGCCGCGCACGGCGTTGATCGATTCGATCGTGCGCTGCAGCTCGCCTTCGAGCGCGCGCTGGTAGTTCACCTGCTCGGCGAACTGGCTGATGCCGAATTTCTGGTTGTCCATCAGCTCGAAGCCGACCGAGCCGCCCTTCGGCAGGCCCATCGCCGCGAGCTTCAGCCGCGTTTCGTGCACCTGGTTCGACGGCACCAGGATCGCGCCGCCGGCGTCGGCGAACTTGTAGGGAACGTTTGCCTGCTGGAGCGCGGCGATGATCGCGCCGCCGTCACGGTCGGACAGGTTGCTGTAGAGCACGCGATAGTCGGGCGTGCGGCTCCACAGCACGAGGGCGGTAATCGCGGCGATCGCAAACGCGACGGCGATCAGGAACGGCAGCTTCGGGTTGCCCTTCATCCGTGCGATGCCCGGAATCCGTTCCGCGAAGCCGCCGAACCCGAAGTCAGCGCCGGCAGCGCCCGCGCCCGGCAACGCGGCGGCCGCGGTTGCGCCTGGCACCGGGCCGGCGAGGCCCGTGCGAGCGTCGGGGTTGATCAGCGAGTTGGCCTGCGAATCCATGCGAGGAGTTTCTCCGGAGCGGGACGACTGAGCCGCTCAGGCGAGCGGACGGACAATGACACGATGCGATTATCGGGACCGGAGCGCGACTCCGATCGCCCGAAAAGAGCCGGGTTTCCCCCGTACTTTCTCGGCTTTGGCGCGGGCCGCGCTGCTATCCTTTTTCGCTATCCGGCATGGTGCGCATGGTGCGGCGCCGGCGGGTCGCCCGGGACGTCCGGGTCTCTTCTCTTGTGTCTGGGGACAGCATGGTTGCCAACGTCAGCGGAATCGGGTCGGTATTGCAACAAATGCAGGCGATGGCCGCGCAGGCGAACGGCGGCGTGGCCAGCCCGGCGGCGGCGCTCGCCGGCTCGGGCGCGGCCACGGCGGGGACCTTCGCGAGCGCGATGAAGGCGTCGCTCGACAAGATCAGCGGCGACCAGCAACATGCGCTCGGCGAGGCCCGCGCGTTCGAGGTCGGCGCGGCGAACGTGTCGCTGAACGACGTGATGGTCGACATGCAGAAGGCCAACATCGGCTTCCAGTTCGGCCTCCAGGTCCGCAACAAGCTGGTGAGCGCTTACAACGAGGTCATGCAGATGTCGGTGTGATGTCCCGCGGGCGGGGCGGCCGCGTGCGCGCCTAAAGGTTTTCAATTCCCTTCCGATAACTCCGGAACAGGGCCGCGTCGTGCGATGCAGGGCGGCGGCTACCGCATAGCCAACGCATCACAAGGAGAAGCGCATGTTTTCGCCAGGGCACGCTGGAGCCAGCGCATACGCGCGCGTCGGCGTCGAGACGGGCGTGATGGGCGCGTCGCCGCACCGGCTGATCGCGATGCTGTATCAGGGCGCGCGCCAGGCGATCGCACTGGGGCGCATGCATTTGCAGCAGGGCAACGTGGCCGCTCGCGGCGAAGCGATCGGCAAAGCCATCTCGATCGTCGAGAGCGGGCTGCAGGCGTCGCTGAACCGCGACGTCGGCGGCGAGATCGCCGCGCGGCTCGACGCGCTGTACACCTACATGGGCCGCCGGCTGCTGCAGGCCAACGCGCAGGGCAGCGACGCGATGCTGGTCGAGGTCGACGGGCTGCTCGCCACGCTCGAGGAAGCTTGGACGGGCATTGCGCCCGAAGTCGCCCGGATGGCCGCGCAGCAGGCTGCGGATGCGGCCAGATGAACGGCAAGGCCCAATACTTCGCTAGCTACGAGGCGCTCGCGGCCGTGTCCGGCCAGATGCTGAGCGCTGCGCGCGCTGCCGACTGGAGCGTGTTGCCGGCGCTGCAGGTGGAGTTCCTGCGCCTCGTCGACGAGTTGAAGGAGGCCGCACCGGGCGTTGCGCTCGACGAGCCCGAGCGGGGCCGCAAGCTCGAATTGATTCGCCGGATCCTGGCCGACGACGCCGCGATCCGCGATCTCGCCAGCCCGGACATGGCCCGGCTGTCGGGGCTGTTCGAGGCGCGCCGCTCGAGCCGCGTATTGACCGATCTGTATCGCGCGCGCGGGTAAGGCCCGTTTGCCGGGGCGGCGCTTGCCGCGGGCCCCGATTCCGGATTTGCAACGAAGTGGCTGAGGTGAGCAGGCTCCGATCATGACCGGTATCGACCCCGTTGCGGCCGCCTTGCTGACGAGCCGCATCGACAGTCTGCTGACCACCGTGACGGCGCCCGCCGGCAGCGGCGCCGCGCAGGTCGGCACGCCGGGCGCCGGCGTGGCGTCGGCGGCGCCTGCGCTCGCGCAGCCGGCCGCGCCGCCCGCTTCGGCGCAGACCGCGCTGTCCGACGTCGCGCTGGTGCTCGATGCGATCTCGCGTTCGGGCGTCGTCGCGACGCCCGCGATCGCCGGGCGCGCACCGCTGCTGGCCGATCCGACCGTGCTGCTGAATGCGCTGACTGCGTCGCCCGACGGCGCGCAGCCGGGTGCGGCCGCTGCGGCGGCGTCTGCGCCTGCTTCGTCCTCGCCTGCTTCGTCTTCTTCTCCTTCTTCTTCAACGCCATCGGCCGCGACCGCCGCGAACGCCGCCGCGGCCGTGCGCGATACGCCCGCCGCGCCGCCCACGGCGGCGCTGCGCGCGGCGCTCGCGCAGGCCGTGAGCGAAAGCGGCCTGTTCTACGAATCGCATCTCGCGCAGTGGCTTGCCGGCCAGCGTCCGCTCGCCGCGCTGATGCGCGAACCGCAGGCGCGGCTCGCGACGGTGCCGGTGCAGACGGCCGCCGACGCCGCGCAGCACGACGCACCCGACCCGCTCGACGAACTGCTCGCGCAGCGCGCGCCGCTGCCGGCTGCGCGCGCCGCCGTGTCGTCCGGTGCGTCGGCGGCGGGCAGCGCCGCGCCGCATGCATCGATGCCGAACGCGTCGGCGGCCGCGCGCGGTGGTGCGCCGGGCGCGGCCGGCATGGCCGATCCGCTCGGCGAACTGCCCGACGCGCACTGGGCGACGCCCGCGCGCGCCGCGCTGGCCGCCGCGTCGGCCGATCCGCAGGCGCAGCCGCAGTCGTCGGCGGCCGTGCATCCGGCGGCCGTCGCGATCGTGAGGCAGCAACTCGATGCCCTCGCGACCGACCAGTTCCGCTGGACCGGCGAAGCATGGCCGGGCGCGCGGCTCGACTGGACGATCGAGCCGGACGACCCGGGCGGCCGTGCGCCGCGCGGCGGTGACGGCGACGCGGGCGACGGCATCGCGTGGCGCACGCGGCTCACGTTGACGCTGCCGTCGCTCGGCACCGTCGATGCCGAACTGGTGCTGAACGGCGCGCAACTGGTCGCGCGCCTGCGCGCGAATTCGGCCGGCGCGGGCCGGCTGACGCGCAACGAGGCCGCGCTGCGGCAGCGCTTCGAAGGCTCGGGGCTGCAGCTCGGCGGCCTGTCGATCCGCGCGGTCGGCGACGCGCCGGACGGCTTCGACGCGTTCGTCGCGCAGGCCGCCGCCGCCGCGTATGCGCGGGGCGGCGCGGGCGGCACGCCGGACGTCGACGAAACGGTGCCGCGATGAGCATGGGTTCCCGCAAGCGCGCGGCCGCGCTGGTCTACGATCCGAAGGGCGGGGACGCCGCGCCGCGCGTCGTCGCGAAGGGCTACGGGCTGGTCGCCGACATGATCGTCGAGCGCGCGCGCGATGCCGGCCTGTACGTGCATACCGCGCCGGAGATGGTGTCGCTGCTGATGCAGGTCGACCTCGACGACCGGATTCCGCCGCAGCTTTACCAGGCCGTCGCCGATCTGCTTGCCTGGCTGTACGCGCTCGATCGCGCCGAGCCGGAGCGTGAGCCGGACGGCGCCGCGCACTTTCCGCTGCCGGCACTGCGACGCTGAGCGTCGCGCGGGTTCGCTCGTTCGTTTCGTTGCTTGCCTGCGCTGTTGCGTCGGTGTCGGCTGGCGCGGGCTTTCTTCCCGTATCTCGCCGTAAATCTGCCCGATCAGCCGCCGATCGGTGGGCATTCCCGTCTATTCGCTCCTCGTTCCGCGCGCGCCGTGCGATGCAGACGGATTGAGCTGCATCCCGCTTTATGTAATGATATCCATTCTCATTATCATATTGACCGGGCGGCGCACGTTCCACGTGGCGCCGCTCGTCGTGTCGAACGAATGGAAGCTATTGCGTGAACGCGCCTGAAACGATCGCCCCGCCGCGGGCCGACCACCAGCCCGCCGCGGGCGTCACCGTGCTGCGACCGGCCGTGCGTCCGGCGAGCGACGCCGAGCTGGCGGCGCGCCGCCGCCGTTCGCGCCGCGCGACCTTCATCAAGTGGCTGCGCAAGGTGCACGGCTGGGTCGGACTGTGGGGCGCGGTGCTCGGCCTGCTGTTCGGCGTGACGGGCGTGCTGCTCAACCATCGCGCGGCGCCGTTGAAGATTTCCACCGGCGAGCCGCAGGTCGAGCAGCTGCAGCTCGCGCTGCCGGATCCGGCGCCGCGCTCGCCCGCGGCGATGACCCGCTGGCTGCAGCAGGAACTGCACTTCGAAGGCCGGCCGGGCCGTGTACGCAAGGAGCCGGCGCAGGCGGTCGCGTGGGGCGACCGGCGCGTGATGCAGCCGGAGCACTGGCAGATCGGCGTGTTCGGACCGCACCAGAACGTGCAGGCCGACTACTGGGTCGGCAACGGCTACGTGTCGGTGAAGCGCACCGCCAATACGTTCGCCGGCACGTTGAGCAGCCTGCATCGCGGCGTCGGCATGGGCATCGGCTGGGTGTTGCTGATGGATACGATCGCGGGGTCGCTGATCCTGTTGTCGCTGACGGGCGTGTTGCTGTGGACCGAGCTGAACAAGCGTCGCACGGTCGGCGTCGTGCTGGTGGCCGGCTCGGTTGCCGCGGCGCTTGCCGCGGGATTCGCGTAAGGCGACCGGATCGACGCTGCGGCGACCCCGCACACACCGCTCATCGCGCCCGCCAGCGTCACGACCCGCAGGTCGCGCCGCTGCTCGCCGCGAGTTCGCGCGCGGCCTTCGCGCCTTCCACCTGCAGGATCGTCGGCAGCGACACGTTGTTCTTCGCGGCCGTCACCTCGGCGAGGATCGAGATCGCAATTTCCGGCGGCGTGCGGCTGCCGATGTAGATGCCGGCCGGCCCGTGCAGCCGCGCCAGCTCGGCCTCGCTCAGATCGAATTCGCGCAGCCGCTCGCGCCGCGCCGCATTGTTGCGGCGCGAGCCGAGCGCGCCTACGTAGAACGCGGGCGTCTTCAGCGCCTCCATCAGCGCGAGATCGTCTAGCTTCGGGTCGTGCGTGAGCGCGATCACGGCGGAGCGCGCGTCGAGCTTCATGTCGAGCACCGTGTCGTCTGGCATCGTCCGCACGACCCGCGTGCCCGGCACGTCCCATCCATCCGTGTATTCGTCGCGCGGATCGCACACCGTCACCTGATAGTCGAGCCCCGCCGCGATCTGGCACAGGTAGCGCGACAACTGCCCCGCGCCGATCACGAGGATCCGGTAGCGCGGCCCGTGGATCGTCACGAGCCGTTCGCCGTCGAACGCGAGCGCGTCGGCGGCCTGTGCCGGCGACAGCGACGCGTGGCCGGTCGCGAGCGTCATCGTGCGCGTGACGAGGCGGCCGGCCTCGACCTGTGCGCACAGCTCGGCGATCCCGCTGTCGCGCGTGAGCGGCTCGAGCACCAGCTGGATCGTGCCGCCGCACGGCAAGCCGAAGCGATGCGCTTCTTCGGCGGTGACGCCGTACTTCACCGCCTCCGGCCGCGCGTCGGCCGCGATGCCCGCGGCATGAACGCGCGCGATCAGATCGTCCTCGATGCATCCGCCGGACACCGAGCCGACCACCAGCCCGTCTTCGCGCACCGCGAGCATCGCCCCCTCGGGGCGGGGCGACGAGCCCCAGGTCTTCACGACCGTCACGAGCAGCACGCGGCGCCCGTCGGCGAGCCAGCGCGCGCTGGATTTCAGTACATCGAGATCGACGCTGTCCATGATGTTTTCCCGTTGCCGGACGGTCTGCGGCTCCCGACCGTCGTTCGATGGCGGGATTATGAACCGCACCGCGCGCGCGTGCTGCCAGCGTGCGCGTGTGGGGCGCAAATGGCGAGGATCGGGCAAGAGATCGGGACGATCAGGCAGCGCCCGTGCGCGGCAATGGCGCGGCGGGGTTGTGGCGGAGGAGGAAGGCGGAGGCGGAGGCGCTGCGCGCCGCACGGGGCCGGGCGGCCCGGTGCGACGTTGCAGCCGCACGCGCTGCGTGGGTGCGCGGCTGCATCTGCCATTTCACGTGCGAACGCACGTGCGCGTGGCGTCAGTGCGCGTCGTGCTGTCCGCGCGCCAGCTTCGAGTGGTGGCGCGAGTACAGGAAGTAGATCACGAGGCCGATCACGAGCCAGATGCCGAACGCGGCCCACGTGATGGGCTGCAGGTTCAGCATCAGGAACAGGCACGCGCCGACCGCGAGGATCGGCACCACCGGCACGCCGGGGCAGCGGAACGCGCGCGGCAGCTCGGGGTGCGTGCGGCGCAGCACCAGCACCGCGATCGACACCATCGAGAACGCCGCGAGCGTGCCGATGTTGATCAGCTCGGCGAGCACGTTCAGCGGCACGAGCGCCGCGATCAGCCCGAAGAACAGGCCGACCAGCCAGGTCGTCAGGAACGGCGTCGCGTAGCGCGGATGCACGTGCGACAGCATCGCCGGCAGCAGCCCGTCGCGCGACATCGCGAAGATGATCCGCGTCTGGCCGTAGCTCATCACGAGGATCACGGTCAGCATGCCGAGCACCGCGCCGAGGTCGATGAAGCCGGCCACCCACTTCTCGCCGGCGATCTGCAGCGCATACGAGATCGGGTGCGACACGTTCGCGTACTGCGCCGACGGCACGATGCCGGTCGCGACGGCCGCGACCGTCACGTACAGCACCGCGCACACGGCCAGCGACGCGATGATGCCGATCGGCAGGTCGCGCTTCGGATTCTTCACTTCCTCGGCCGCCGACGACACCGCGTCGAAGCCGATGAACGCGAAGAACATCACGGCCGCCGCGCCGAACACGCCGTTCCAGCCGTGCGGCATGAACGGCTTCCAGTTCGCGGGCGTCACGTGGAACAGGCCGACGGCGATCACGAGCAGCACCACCGACACCTTGATGAACACCATGACGTTGTTGATGCGGGTCGATTCGCGGATGCCGATCGACAGCAGCGTCGTGATCACCAGCATCACCAGGAACGCGGGCAGGTTGAACCACGTGACGGTGCCGGGGATCGCGCCTGGCGCGGCGGTCAGCACGGTCGGCAGCGACAGCCCGAAGCCCTGCAGCAGCGACTGCAGGTAGCCCGACCAGCCGACCGACACGGCCGATGCCGCGAGGCCGTATTCGAGCATCAGGTCCCAGCCGATGATCCACGCGACCAGCTCGCCGAGCGTCGCGTACGAATAGGTGTAGATCGAGCCGGCGACCGGAATGGTCGACGCGAACTCGGCATACGACAGCGCCGCGAGGCCGCACGCGATCGCGGCGATCACGAACGACAGCATCAGCGCGGGGCCGGCCTGCACGGCGCCGGTGCCGGTCAGCACGAAGATGCCGGTGCCGATGATCGCGCCGATGCCGAGGAAGGTGAGATCGATGGCGCCGAGCGCTTTCTTGAGCCCGGCGGCGTGTGCGCCGGCGATCATGCGATCGACGTTTTTCTTGCGGAAGAGGGACATTGCGGGGTAGGTCTCCAGCGCGCGCGAACACGGCCGCGCCGACTGAGTGAAAAACCCGGAATTTTAGCCGATTTGGCGCAGAAGACCCGTTGCGGCGCAGCGGCGCGCTGCGAAATCGTCCGATAAAACAAGCGCTTGCGCGCTGCGCGGGCGGGGCGTCGCCGGTGCGGGGGAGGCCGCGGCGCGGGTCGAACCCGCGCCGAACGGGTGAAGCGGGTGAAACGTGCGGCGAGCATGAGATCCCGCCGAACGAAGCGAAGCGCCCGATGAAGCGCCCGCCAAGCGGCAGTCGCTCAGCCGCCCGACGCGGGCGCCATGTCGACGAGCCGGTTGCTCATCACGTAGAACGTCAGCTCCGCGTTGTTCGACAGCCGCATCTTCTCGAGCAGCCGCGAGCGGTACACGCTCACCGTCTTCACCGACAGCGACAGCGTGTTCGCGATGTCGGTGAGGCGCTTGCCCGACGCGAGCATGCAGAGCGTCTGGTATTCGCGGTCGGACAGCTTCTCGTGCGGCAGCGGCTCGTTCTCGAACGACACGTATTCGGCGAGCGCCTCGGCCATCGCCGGGCTCACGTACTTGCGGCCGGCGGCGACCTGCTGGATCGCGCCGATCATCTGCGCGGCGTTCACCGTCTTCGACAGATAGCCGGCCGCGCCGGCTTTGAGCGCGCGCACCGCGTACTGATCCTCGCGGTACATCGAGAACATCAGCACGGGCGCGTTCGGCAGCTTGCGCTTGATGCGCTTGAGCACCTCGATGCCGTTCGTATCGGGCAACGAAATGTCGAGCAGGATCACGTCGAAGGTCTGGCGGTCGACGGCGGCCATCGCGTCGCTGCCGGTCTCGGCTTCGGTGACCTCGCGCGCGATGCCGCGATCGATCAGCAGGTGGCGGATCCCTTGCCGGACGATCGCATGATCGTCGACGAGCAGGATGTTCAAGCTCATGTCGACCTCACGAACGCGACGCGCGGCGCGCGACGGCGGGCACCGCGAACAGCGAATCCCATGCGAAGCGCGCGACCACGCGCGTGCCGCGGCCCGACGCCGGCTTGCCGGCGTCGAAGCTGCCGCCGAACGCTTCGCAGCGCGCGCGCATGCCGGCGAGGCCGTAGCCGACGCGCCGGCCTCGCGCGAAACCGCGACCGTCGTCGCTGACGATCAGGGCCAGATGGGTAGCGTCGGTGTCGATGCGCACGTCGGCGGACGTCGCGCGTGCATGCTTGGCGACGTTCGACAGCGCTTCCTGCGCGACGCGAAAGATCGCCAGCGCGCTCGCGCCCCCGAGCTGGGTGAGGCGGCCGTCGGCCGCGCACACGAAGCTGGTGCGCAGCCCGGTGCGGGCCGCATGGCTGTCGACCCACGTCGACAGCGCGCCGACCACGCCGCCATCGAGCGGCGGCGTGTCGCGTTCGTCGATCAGCCGGCGATTCGCGTCGGTCGCGGCGTCGAGCGCGCGCTGTGCGAGTTCGACCGCGCGCACGCAGCCTTCCGGCGCATCGGCCGGCAGCCAGGTCAGAACGTTGGCGAGCGCGAAACGCGCGGCGGTGAGTTCGGCGCCGAGCCCGTCGTGCAGCTCGCCGGCCAGATAGCGGCGGGCGGCTTCGTCGGCGGCCATCAATTGCGTGGACAGCGCCGCGATCCGTGCAGCGGATGCGTCGCGTTCGGGGAGAGTGTCAATCATCGGATCGGCAGCGGCGCCGCGGGGCGCGAACGGCTGCGACTGGAACGGGGCGTGAGCGCCGGAGGGCGCATTGAGCAACGTATCCATGATTCTCCCTGCTGTCAGAAGCGGTTCAGACACCGGCTGGCTGAGTGGCCCGATTGCCGTTTCCATGACGGTCGCCGCCAGAGAATCGCCCATCGCCGAAGTAACAAAAGTTACAACTCGTAACGTTTTTGTCCGACCCTTTCATGACCCTCCGAACAGCAACCGCTCGGGCCGCATCATATCTCAAAATTTTCGAAAAATTCATGACAGGCGGACATTTAAGGGTAAATGTGCACAATCGGCTTGAAGGTGTTGTAGGAAAAACACCGACGGGAAAATACCGGTTCCACCCGTATCGAAATGTAACTATTTCGGGATGAATAGTCTCAGTTTGTTACGAATTCGCCAAGTGGGGACAAAAAAAAACCGGAGCCAAAGCTCCGGTTTGTTGACCGCGGACAATTTCCGGGGACCGATCAGTCCACGAAGGCGCGCTCGATCACGTAGTGTCCGGGCGCGCTGTTCTTGCCCTCGACCAGGCCGGCCTGCTTCAGCAGGTCGGTGGTGTCCTTCAGCATCGCGGTGCTGCCGCACAGCATCACGCGGTCGTGTTCCGGCGAGAACGGCGCCACGCCGAGATCGGTGAACAGCTTGCCGGTCGCGATCAGATCGGTGATCCGGCCTTCGTTGTCGAACGCTTCGCGGGTGACCGTCGGGTAGTAGACGAGCTTTTCCTTGATGATGTCGCCCAGGTACTCGTGGCCCGGCAGGTCGTGCTTGATGTAGTCCATGTACGCCAGCTCGCCCTTCAGGCGGCAGGTGTGCGTCAGGATGACCTTGTCGAAGCGTTCGTAGATGTCCGGATCGCGAATGATCGACATGAACGGCGCGAGGCCCGTGCCCGTCGACAGCATCCACAGCGTCTTGCCCGGCAGCAGGTTGTCGGCGACCAGCGTGCCGGTCGGCTTCTTGCCGATCAGCACCGTGTCGCCCACCTTCAGATGCTGCAGGCGCGACGTCAGCGGGCCGTCCTGGACCTTGATGCTGAAGAACTCGAGGTGATCCTCGTAGTTCGGGCTGACGATCGAGTAAGCGCGCGCGAGCGGCTTGCCGTCGACCTCGAGGCCGACCATCGTGAATTCGCCGTTGTTGAAGCGCAGGCTCGGTTCGCGGCTGCAGGTGAAGCTGAAAAGCGTGTCGGTCCAGTGGTGGACGGATTGGACGGTGGCGGTGTCGTATTTGCTCATGGCTTTGAAAGCGGACGCGCGTCGCTAACGCGTGTAACGAGCCCAAAAACGGGCAAAAAAACCGAGTGCAGCGGCCCGATCGCGGATCGGCCGGCCGGCGCGTCGGACACGCGCCTTCTCGATGACAGACGTTTGAGTAACTCGGTATTTTACCCTGCTTGGGGCAGATGCGGGCTTGACCCGCGCGGCTGCGCGGATTTGGCGCAACGAATCATTTCATCCGGCTTGCGCCGGGCGGCCCCGCGCGCGGCGCTGCGCGCGGGCGCGCGCGTCACCGCGGTTACCGCCGTTACTGCGGATCGAGCCGCAGCCGCGCGATGTAGGGCAGGTGGTCGGACAGCCAGGCCGTCTCGCCGGACGGCGCCTGCCATTCGAGCGGCGTCAGCCCGCGCACGAACATCTTGTCGAGCGCGAGCGCCGGCGAGAATGCCGGGAACGTGCGGCCCGACTCGCCGAGCAGCGTCGCGACCTCGGACAGCCCGATCTCGCCGAACAGCGCCACCGAATCGTTGCGCCAGTCGTTGAAGTCGCCGGCCAGCACGAGCGGATCGTCGCCCGCGTTGCGCACGATCCAGTGCGCGATCCAGTGCATCTGGCGCAGCCGCGCGGCGCGCGTGAGCGCGAGGTGCGCGCACAGCAGCGTGACGGGCCGCGCGCCGGCGAGCGTCGCGCGCGCCACCAGCAGCCCGCGGCGCTCGAAGCGGTGCGCGGAGATGTCCCAGCGGCCGCCGAGATCGAGCGGATGCGGCGACAGGATCGCGTTGCCGTGCCGCCACGACGGTTTGAACACGTTCGGCCCGAGCGCGATCTGCCAGTCGAGCGCCTGCGCGATCTCGGTGGCCTGGCAGTGCCAGACGTCGTCGCCGGCCTCTTCCATCGGCGCGCCGAAGCCCGGTGCGAGCATCGGGCGCGGCATGCGGCGGGCCATCGCTTCCTGCAGGAAGTACACGTCGGCGTGCGTCGACTGCATCCAGTTGCGCATCGCGTTCCACGCGGTGAAGCCGAGCGGCGAGCGGCCCTTGTGCAGGTTCCAGCTGACCGCGGTGATTTCGTCGGGCGCCGCGTGCGGTTCGGCGAACGGCAGGGATAGTGCGTCTGCGGACATGGCGTTCAGTCCCTGGCGACGTGCCCACGCACGCGATAGACGAGATGCGGATGCTGGTCGACGAGCGTCCAGTCGGTCCATGCCTCGCCGCCGACCGCGAGCCCCGGATGACTCGCGGCGATCTGCCGCGGCGACGCGGGCACGCACGGATCGCCGCGCGGCGTGTCGTCGTCGTCGAGGGTCTCCTGCACGTCGAGCGCGAGCGAGACGGTGTGCGCGGCGTCGTCGACGGACAGCGGCGCGACCGTGACCGCGCGCGAGCGCTCGGTCGGCACGACGCGCGCGGCATTGCCGCAGCCGACGGGCACGGCGGACGGATAGCGATGGGTATCGGTGCGGGTTTGACCGACGGTGGTGCGCTGCTGGAACGTGTCGATGGTCTGACCGTCGCGCACCACCTGGATCTCCCATGCGACGACGGCCGGTGCGGGGCTTTGCGCATGGGCCGCGAGCGCGCAGCTCGCGAGCAGGACGGCCAGGCCGTGCTTCAGCATGAAACTTCTCCGGAAAACGCGGGTAGCGTGGAACGGACGCACATCTTACGCCCGATCGATCGGCGCGGTCGCGCGAGCGAATGCACCGTCCGGGGGCGTAGCACGATCCGGTCCTGATCGAAAGGTAGGTGCGGGCCGCGTGTTTTCAAGCGAAAAAGCGGGTGAACTCGGCGACGCTCGCACGCTCGGTGACGAGACGGTTCTCGATCGCGTGCGGGTCCGCGTGGCCGAGCGACATTCCGCAGACGAGCTGCTCGTTGGCCGGTATCCCGAGGTGCTCGGCGACGATCCGGTGAAACGGCACGAACGCGGCCTGCGGGCAGGTGTCGAGACCGCGTGCGCGCGCGGCCGTCATCACGGCCTGCACGAACATCCCGCAGTCGAGCCACGCGCCGAGCGCCATCACGCGATCGAGCGTGAAGAACAGCGCGACCGGCGCATCGAAGAAGCGGAAATTGCGCGCGTGCTGCGCATGCATGCGCGCCTTGTCGTCGCGGCCGATGTTCAACAGGCCGTACAGGTCCCAGCCGACCTTGCGGCGCCGGTCGACGTACGGCGACACCCATTCGCGCGGGTAGTAGTCGTACTCGGCGACGTATTTCTCGTCGCGCGCGGGATCGTCGTACGCGGCGGTGAGCGCCGCCGCGAGCGCGTCGCGCGTCGCGCCGGTAGCGACGTACACGCGCCACGGCTGGATGTTGGTGCCGGACGGCGCGCGGCTCGCGGCTTCGAGGATCGCCTCGAGCGTGTCGCGCGGCACCGGGGTCGGCAGGAACGCGCGTATCGCGCGGCGTGACTTGAGCGCGGCATCGACCGCGTCCACAGTGCGGAGCGCGTCGGCGTCGACGCGCGAGGCGGCATCGGGAAAGGACATCGGCAACCCTTCGGAACGAAACGCGCCGCGTCGTGCGGGCGCAGTGCGCGAGGACGGCGAGGCGGCCCGTGAACCGTCGATCATACGCTGCGGCGCGCGCCGCTGCAGCGTGCGCGCGTGTTAGCAGCAGAGCGTGGCGGCTGCTTGCTTGCGCGCCGACGCGGGATCGTTACACTGAAATCGTCGGGGTCCGATGGCCGGGCGACGGCAGCACGAGCGAGGTTGGTATGACGACGGCGATGGTGAAACAGGAACTGGCGGTGGCGTCCTTCAGCACGGTGTACGACCTCGAGCAGGTCGAGACCGCGCTGAACGATCTGAACGAGAGCGCGAGCGATGCGCTGCGCGCGACCTACGAGCGGATGCTCAAGACCGGCAATCTGCGCTTTTGCGTGAAGCCGAACCGGATGCCGTCGTTCGACGCGCTCGGCGAAGCGCTGCCCAATTTCACCGAGCCGCTCGACGACATGCGCAAGCAGGTCGCGCTGTGTCTCGAGACGGACGACCGGCTCGAGCTGATGCCGATCCTGCTGCTCGGCCCGCCGGGGATCGGCAAGACCCATTTCGCGAAGGCGCTCGCGCAGCTGCTCGGCACCGCGTATCACTACGTGCCGATGAGTTCGCTGACGGCCGGGTGGATTCTGTCGGGCGCGTCGTCGCAATGGAAGAACGCGAAGCCGGGGAAGGTGTTCGATGCGCTCGTCAACGGCAGCTACGCGAACCCGGTGATCGCCGTCGACGAGATCGACAAGGCCGGCAGCGACGCGCAGTACGATCCGCTTGGCGCGCTGTACGCCTTGCTCGAGCACGACACCGCGCGCGCGTTCGTCGACGAATTCGCCGAGGTGCCGATCAACGCGGGCAACGTGATCTGGATCGCGACCGCGAACGACGCGCATGCGATTCCCGAGCCGCTGCTGAACCGGATGAACGTGTACGAGATCGCGCCGCCCGACGCGGCCGGCGCGCGCCGCATCGCGCAGACGATCTACGACGAGATCCGCACGTCGCATGGATGGGGACGGCGCTTTCCCGAGACGCTCGATGCCGACGCGCTCGACGTGCTCGCGGCGACGCCGCCGCGCACGATGCGCCGCGCGCTGCTGCATGCGTTCGGCGCCGCGCGGCTCGACGGGCGCGACGTGATCGCGCCGGCGGACATCCGCGCCGACGAGGGCGCCGCGAAGCGCAGGCCGATCGGCTTCTGAGTCGGCGGCGGCGCGCGGCCGGCCACGACGTGTGCGCGGCCGGCACGCGCGCGAACCGGGACGTACAATCGCCGTGTGTTCCCTCGACGCGTGAGCGACGCGAAATGCCATGGAGCAGACGGATTGTGTGGTGATCGGCGCGGGTGTCGTCGGTCTGGCGATCGCGCGCGAGCTTGCCGCGCGCGGCCGCGAGACGATCGTGCTCGAAGCGGCCGATGCGATCGGCACGGGCATCAGTTCGCGCAACAGCGAGGTGATCCACGCGGGGCTCTACTATCCGCGCGGCTCGCTGAAGGCGACCTCGTGCGTGCATGGGCGCGATCTCCTGTATCGATTCTGCGAGACGCATCACGTGCCGCACCGGCGCGTGGGCAAGCTGCTGGTCGCGACGAGCGCCGCGCAGGTGAAGCAGCTGAAGGCGATCGCGGCCCGCGCGGCGGAAAACGGCGTGCTCGACCTGTTGCCGCTCACGCGCGCCGAAGCGCAGACGCTTGAACCGGCGCTCGAATGCGTGGAAGCGCTGTTCTCGCCCGAGACCGGCATCGTCGACAGCCATCAGCTGATGCTCGCGCTGCTCGGCGACGCGCAGCGCGACGCCGCGACGTGCGCGTTGCAATCGCCGGTCGAGTCGATCGACGTGTTGCGCGGCGGGCGCTTCGTCGTGCGCACCGGCGGCACCGCGCCGACCGAAATCGAGGCCGCGTGCGTCGTCAACAGCGCGGGGCTCGGCGCGCAGGCGCTCGCGCGCCGCACGCGCGGGCTCGACCCGCGCTGGGTGCCGCCGCTCTACCTCGCGCGCGGCCACTACTTCAGCCTCGCCGCGCGCGCGCCGTTCTCGCACCTCGTCTATCCGATGCCCGATCGCGCCGGGCTCGGCATCCACTTGACGCTCGACCTGGCCGGACAGGCGCGTTTCGGCCCCGACGTCGAATGGGTCGACGCATTGCGCTACGACGTCGATCCGGCGCGCGCGCAGGGGTTCTACGCATCGATCCGCGCATACTGGCCCGGCCTGCCCGACGGCGCGCTGCAGCCCGCGTACGCCGGAATCCGGCCGAAGCTCGCCGGGCCCGGCGAGCCGCCGGCCGACTTCGTCGTGCAGGGGCCGGCGCAGCATGGCGTGCGCGGGCTCGTCAATCTGTTCGGCATCGAGTCGCCGGGGCTGACCGCGGCGCTCGCGCTCGCGCAGCGCGTCGGCGACATCGCGTCGCGCACCTGACGCGCACCTGACGCGTAGCGTCCGCGCGCGGCGCGCGCGGGCCGCCCGACGCGGCTTCGCTGCGCCCGTGAAATCCGTTATCTCCGGCATTTCGGCGCGCACATTTGCTCGCCGCGCGGTTATTCTGTCGAGCGGCCGTCGCCAGAACGGCTTTCAAACCGATAACGTTGGAGCGAGTCCCCATGAAAGCAACCCGTCGGAGTTTCCTGATCACGAGCATCGGCGCCGTGTCCGCGCTTGCGCTGTCGCGCGAAGCGCTGGCCGATGCGCCGATGCTGTCGGAAACCGATCCGACCGCGGTGGCGCTCGGCTACAAGTCCGATGCCACCAAGGTCGACAAGGCGAAGTATCCGAAATACGCGGCGGGCCAGGATTGCGCGGCCTGCATGCTGTATCAGGGCAAGAAGGGCTCCGCGTCGGGCCCGTGCGGTGCGTTCCCCGGCAAGCAGGTGTCGGCGAAGGGCTGGTGCAGCGCATTCTCGAAGATGGGCTGACGTCGGTGGCGGCATCGTGCGATGCCGCAATGTGGCGAAAACCGCAAAACGCCCGCCATCGGACGATGGCGGGCTTTTTTATGCTTGAAATCGGTTTCTTCGCTTTCTACACTCGCTGCACACCAGCGCGCCGCGAACGCTCCCGTGCGATCCGCGACCGCCCGACACGGCGAATTCACGAGGACGAGGCACGCATGGCGACGATTGCGAATTCAACCAAGACGGTCCGGCCCGAGCGTGCGCTGAACCGGCGCGCGGTCGCGGCGGCCGTGATCGGCAACGCGCTCGAGTGGTACGACTTCACCGTGTTCGGCCTGATGACGGTCGTGATCGCCGAGCTGTTCTTCCCGACTTCCAGTGAATACGCGTCGCTGCTGCTGACGACCGCGACGTTCGGCGTCGCGTTCTTCATGCGCCCGGTCGGCGGCATCGTGCTCGGGCTGTACGCGGACCGCGCGGGCCGCAAGGCCGCGCTGTCGCTGGTGATGCTGCTGATGACGGCCGGCATCTTCCTGCTCGCCGCGGCGCCGCCGTATGCGGCGATCGGCATCGGCGGCCCGCTGCTGATCGTGCTCGGCCGCCTGTTGCAGGGCTTCTCGGCCGGCGGCGAATTCGGCAGCGCGACCGCGCTGCTGATCGAAGCCGCACCGTTCTCGAAACGCGGCTTCTACGGCAGCTGGCAGATGGCGAGCCAGGCGGCCGCGCTGCTGATCGGCGCGCTGGTGGGCGCGGCCGTCACGCGCGGGCTGTCGCACGACGCGCTGCACAGCTGGGGCTGGCGCGTGCCGTTCGTCCTCGGGCTCGTGATCGGGCCGATCGGTTTCTATATCCGCCGTCATCTCGACGATTCCGAAGCATTCCTGCATGCCCAGCAGAGCGCGCGCCGCGCGACGCTCGGCGAAGTCTTCACGCGTCATCCGCGCGAGGTGCTGTGCGGGCTCGGCTCGGTGATCGCGCTCACCGTGACCATCTACGTGCTGATCATCTATCTGCCGACCTTCGCGGTGAAGCAGCTGAAGCTGCCCTATGCTCAGTCGTTCTACGCAGTGATCATCGGCAACCTGCTGCTGATGGTGCTGTCGCCGATCGCCGGCGCATGGTCCGATCGCATCGGTCGCAAAGGGCTTTCGCTGTGGTCGCTCGTGCTGACGCTCGCGTTGATGTATCCGCTGTTCGTGTGGCTCGACGGGGCGCCGAGCATCGGCCGGCTGATCGTCGTGCACGCGGTGCTGGCGGTCACGCTCGCGGGCTACTACGGGCCGTTCGGCGCGATGATCGCCGAACTGTTTCCCGCCAACGTGCGCTCGACCGGGCTGTCGATCGCATACAACATCGCGGTGATGATGTTCGGCGGCTTCGGCCAGTTCATCGTCACGTGGCTCATCAAGACGACCGGCTCGCCGCTCGCGCCGACCTACTACGTGATGGCCGGGCTCGCGCTGTCGATCGTCGCGGTCGCATTCGTCCCCGCGCGCAGCGCCGACCTCGACGCACCCGCCTGACGATGCGCTGCAACACGCGCACCGGCGCCGTTCCGGGCGTGCAGCCATGCGCGCGCGGAGCGCAACGAGCGCGATGAGCATGACTTCGACGTGACGGCCCGTCCGCGCACGCAGCCGAATTGTTTAGTTGTAGAAGGAAACAGGCGCACGATTGGCGCATCCGCCGCTCGCGCATGCGGCGCGACCGTTCCGCGCCCGCGCTACCCCGGCAAAAAGCCGCGCGCACGCAACTAAAAGAGTTTTTTCTCCAGCTTGTTGCGCAATCCATAGCTCAAGTAATATCCGCGTACCCGGCCCATGGGGACCGGTTCCGATCTGGAGACCTGGAGGAAACATGGAATACAACCGTCTGTTGCACAGCCTGCGTGTTACCGCCATTGCAGGCGTGGCAGCAGCATCGCTCGGCGTCGCGGGTTCTGCCTTCGCGCAGATTCCGAACAAGACGCTCGTCTACTGCTCAGAAGGCAGCCCGGCGGGTTTCGATTCCGCGCAATTCACCACCGGCGTCGATTTCACCGCCGCCACGTTCACCGTGTACAACCGTCTCGTCGAATTCGAGCGCGGCGGCACCAAGGTCGAGCCGGGCCTCGCGGAGAAGTGGGACGTGTCGTCCGACGGCAAGGTGTACACGTTCCACCTGCGTCACGGCGTGAAGTTCCACACGACCGACTTCTTCAAGCCCACGCGCGAGTTCAACGCGGACGACGTCGTGTTCACGTTCGAGCGCATGCTCGATCCGAACCAGCCGTTCCGCAAGGCGTACCCGGTGTCGTTCCCGTACTTCACCGACATGGGCCTCGACAAGCTCGTCACGAAGGTCGAGAAGGTCGATCCCTACACCGTGAAGTTCACGCTCGCCGAGCCGAACGCGCCGTTCATCCAGAACATGGCGATGGAATTCGCGTCGATCCTGTCGGCCGAATACGCGGATCAGCTGATGAAGGCCGGCCGCGCCGCCGACATCAACCAGAAGCCGATCGGCACCGGTCCGTTCATCTTCCGCAGCTACACGAAGGACGCGACGATCCGTTTCGATGGCAATCCAGACTATTGGAAGAAGGGCGCGGTGAAGCTGTCGAAGCTGATCTTCTCGATCACGCCGGATCCGGGCGTGCGCGTGCAGAAGATCAAGCGCAACGAATGCCAGGTGATGAGCTATCCGCGTCCGGCCGACATCGCGACGCTGAAGGCCGACTCGGGCATCGACATGCCGTCGCAGCCGGGCTTCAACCTCGGCTACCTCGCGTACAACGTCGAGCACAAGCCGGTCGACAAGCTCGAAGTGCGTCAGGCGCTCGACATGGCGATCAACAAGAAGGCGATCCTCGAATCGGTCTACCAGGGCGCCGGCCAGGCCGCGTCCGCACCGGTGCCGCCGACCCAATGGTCGTATGACAAGAACCTGAAGATGGCGGCCTACGACACCGCGAAGGCGAAGGCGCTGCTCGCCAAGGCAGGCTTCCCGAACGGTTTCGAGATCACGCTGTGGGCGATGCCGGTGCAGCGCGCGTACAACCCGAACGCGCGGCTGATGGCCGAGATGATCCAGGCCGACTGGGCGAAGATCGGCGTGAAGGCGAAGATCGTCACCTACGAATGGGGCGAGTACATCAAGCGCGCGCACGCCGGCGAGCAGGACACGATGCTGATCGGCTGGACCGGCGACAACGGCGACCCGGACAACTGGCTCGGCACGCTGCTCGGCTGCGAGGCGATCAAGGGCAACAACTTCTCGCACTGGTGCTACAAGCCGTTCGACGAGCTGGTGCAGAAGGGCCGCACGACGACGGGCCAGGACGCGCGCACGAAGATCTACATGCAGGCGCAGCAGATCTTCGCGCAACAGCTGCCGTTCTCGCCGATCGCGAACTCGACGGTCTACCAGCCGGTGCGCAAGAACGTGGTCGACATGCGGATCGAACCGCTCGGCTACGCGCGCTTCGACGGAGTCGGCGTGAAGTAATACGGCCCGTATAAGCTGTCCAGAAGACCGAGACCGGCTCATACCTCATCCGGCGGCGGGAAGCCAAAAGCTTCCCGTCGCCGGTCGCACATTTCCCACAAGAAAATACGAGACGCATCATGTTCACATTCGTGTTGCGCCGCGTGGGGATGGTGATCCCGACCTTCATCGGCATCACCATCCTGGCGTTTGCGCTGATTCACCTGATACCGGGCGACCCCATCGAAGTGATGATGGGCGAGCGCGGCGTCGATCCCGCGATGCATGCAGAGGCGATGAAGCGCCTTGGGCTCGACCAGCCGTTGCCCATGCAATATCTGCACTACATCGGCCGGGCGCTGCATGGCGACCTCGGCACGTCGATCATCACCAACACCAGCGTCGCGGGCGAATTCTTCGCGCGCTTTCCGGCGACCGTCGAACTGTCGCTGTGCGCGCTCGTGTTCGCGCTCGTGGTCGGGCTGCCGGCCGGCGTGATCGCCGCGCTGCGGCGCGGCTCGGTCGTCGATCACGGCGTGATGGGCACCGCGCTCACCGGCTACTCGATGCCGATCTTCTGGTGGGGGCTGATCCTCATCATGGTGTTTTCGTCGTATCTCGGCTGGACGCCCGTATCGGGCCGCATCGCCGTCGAATACGACTTCCCGCATCCGACCGGCTTCATGCTGATCGACGCGCTGCTCGCGCCGGACGAAGGCTCGTTCAAGTCGGCGGTCAGCCACCTGATCCTGCCCGCGATCGTGCTCGGCACGATCCCGCTCGCGGTGATCGCGCGGATGACGCGCTCGTCGATGCTCGAAGTGCTGCGCGAGGATTACATCCGCACGGCGCGCGCGAAAGGGCTGTCGCCGGCGCGCGTGGTGGTCGTGCATGCGCTGCGCAACGCGCTGATCCCGGTCGTCACCGTGATCGGCCTGCAGATCGGCACGCTGCTTGCTGGCGCCGTGCTGACCGAGACGCTGTTTTCGTGGCCCGGCGTCGGCAAGTGGCTGATCGATGCGATCGGCCGCCGCGACTATCCGGTCGTGCAGGGCGGCATTCTGCTGATCGCGACGCTCGTGATCGTCGTGAACCTGGTCGTCGACCTGCTGTACGGCGTGCTGAATCCGCGCATCCGCCACACGAGGTAACTCCATGAGCAATCTGCAAAATACCCTGCCGACCGAATCCGCGCCGGCCGGCGGCCGCGCGCTCGCGCTGCGCGAGTTCTGGGCCAACTTCTCGCGCAATCGCGGCGCGGTCGGCGCCGGCCTCGTCGTGCTCGTGCTGATCCTGGTCGCGCTCCTCGCGCCGCTGATCGCGCCGCACAGCCCCGTCGAGCAATACCGCGACTACGTGAAGATTCCGCCCGCGTGGCTCGCCGGCGGCAACTGGCAGTTCATCCTCGGCACCGACGAAGCCGGGCGCGACATCCTTTCGCGCCTGATGTTCGGCGCGCGCATGTCGTTCTGGATCGGCTTCGTGTCGGTCGTGCTCGCGCTGATCCCCGGCATCGTGCTGGGCCTCGTCGCCGCGTTCTTCCAGAAATGGGCCGACACGCCCGTGATGCGCATCATGGACGTGCTGCTCGCGCTGCCGTCGCTGCTGCTCGCGGTCGCCGTCGTCGCGATCATCGGGCCGGGCCTCACCAACACGATGTTCGCGATCGCGATCGTCGCGCTGCCGGCCTACGTGCGCCTCACGCGCGCGTCGGCGCTCGGCGAGCTGCAGAAGGAGTACGTGACGGCGTCGCGCGTGGCCGGCGCCGGCACGCTGCGCCTGATGTTCTCGCAGGTGCTGCCGAACTGCACGGCGCCGCTGATCGTGCAGGCGACGCTCGGCTTCTCGTCGGCGATCCTCGACGCGGCCGCGCTCGGCTTCCTCGGCCTCGGCGTGCAACCGCCGACCGCCGAGTGGGGCGCCATGCTCGCGTCCGCGCGCGACTACATCGACAACGCATGGTGGATCGTGACGATGCCGGGCCTGTCGATCCTGATTTCGGTGCTCGCGATCAACCTGCTCGGCGACGGGCTGCGCGACGCGCTCGATCCCAAACTGAAACGGATGGCCTAAGATGAAACGAACCCCACGCTTGCTTCGTTCGCTGCCGACCGGAGTTGGCGCTTCGGCGCTTACTCCGCTCCCATGCACGGCGCCCCCCAAGGGGGCGGTCATCCTCTTTGGGACGGCCCGGCGGAGGACGACATGAGCAACCCGCTCCTGACCATCCGCAATCTCGCGGTGAATTTCAACGGCCTGCCCGCCGTCGACCGGATCAACCTGTCGATCGCGCCGGGCGAGGTGGTGGGCGTCGTCGGCGAATCGGGCTCGGGCAAGAGCGTGACGATGATGGCGCTGATGGGCCTGATCGACGCGCCCGGCAAGGTGACGGCCGACGAGGTCACGTTCAACGGCGTGGATCTCTTGAAGGCGTCGCCGAAGGCGCGCCGCAAGATCGTCGGCAAGGACATCGCGATGGTGTTCCAGGACGCGCTGACGAGCCTGAACCCGAGCTACACGGTCGGCTACCAGATCAAGGAGGTGCTGAAGCTGCACGAAGGGCTGCGCGGCGACGCTCTGCACCGGCGCGCGCTCGAGCTGCTCGACCAGGTCGGCATTCCCGATGCGAAGAACCGGATCGCGGCGTTCCCGCACCAGATGTCGGGCGGCATGAACCAGCGCGTGATGATCGCGATGGCGGTCGCGTGCAATCCGAAGCTGCTGATCGCCGACGAGCCGACCACCGCGCTCGACGTGACGATCCAGGCGCAGATCATGGATCTGCTCGTCAAGCTGCAGAAGGAGCGCGGGATGGCGCTGGTGCTGATCTCGCACGATCTGGCCGTGGTGTCGGAGGTCGCGCAGCGCGTGGCGGTGATGTACGCGGGCGAGATCATCGAGACCAACCGCGTGCCGGACATCTTTCGCGCGCCGCATCACCCGTACACCGAAGCGCTGCTCGCGGCGATTCCCGAGCACAATCAGGGGGCGCGTCGCCTTGCCGCATTGCCCGGCATGGTGCCGGGCCGCGATGATCGCCCGTCCGGATGCCTGTTCGCGCCGCGCTGCAAGTACGTCGTCGACGATTGCCGCAAGGCGCGCCCGGCGCTCGATCCGCTCGTGGCCGGCAACGATGCGATGCGCGCGCGCTGCATCAAGCCGCTCAATGTTTCCAGCTTCGACCTGACGGGAGGCGCACGATGAATGCTGTCAACGAAACGCGCCGCGCGTCGCCCGACGGGCAGGCCGTGCTGGTTGCCGACCAGCTCGCGAAGCACTACACGGTCAGGCGCGGGATGTTCGGGCAGGGCACCGTGAAGGCGCTGAACGGCGTGTCGTTCACGCTCGAGCGCGGCAAGACGCTCGCGGTGGTCGGCGAGTCGGGCTGCGGAAAATCGACGCTCGCGCGCCAGCTCACGATGATCGAGACGCCCACCTCGGGCAGCCTGATGATCGACGGCAACGACGTGGCCGGCGCCGGCCGCCACACCGTCGCCGACCTGCGCCGCCGCGTGCAGATGGTGTTCCAGAACCCGTTCGCGTCGCTGAATCCGCGCAAGACCGTCGAGCAGACGCTCGCCGAGCCGCTCGAGATCAACGCAAACCTGTCGGCGGCCGAACGCGCGGCGCGCATCGCGCAGATGATGCGCACCGTCGGCCTGCGCCCCGAGCACGCGAAGCGCTATCCGCACATGTTCTCGGGCGGCCAGCGCCAGCGCGTCGCGATCGCGCGCGCGATGATCCTCGAGCCGCGCATCGTCGTCGCCGACGAGCCGGTGTCCGCGCTCGACGTATCGATCCAGGCGCAGATCCTGAACCTGTTCATGGATCTGCAGGAGCAGTTCAACACGAGCTACGTGTTCATCTCGCACAACCTGTCGGTGGTCGAGCACGTCGCGGACGACGTGATGGTGATGTACTTCGGCAGCGTCGCCGAACTCGGCGACAAGGCGACGATCTACGCGCGGCCGCGCCATCCGTACACGCGTGCGCTGATGTCGGCGACGCCGGCGATCTTCGAGGAAGACCGCCGCGTGCAGATCAAGCTGCAGGGCGAACTGCCGTCGCCGCTCAATCCGCCGTCGGGCTGCGCGTTTCACCAGCGCTGCCCGTACGCGGTCGAGCGCTGCCGTGTCGAGGAACCGCAGCTGCGCGACGTCGACGGACGTCGCGTGGCCTGCCATCGCGCCGAGGAGGTGGGGGAGGCGAATGCCTGACGGGTTGGCGGCGCGCGCGCCTCGCGTGCGCCGGTCGGGAGCCGGCCGCGCGCGCATGCTGCGCGCGTGCCGCAACGCAAGACGCTGGAGCGTGCGCACGGTCACGGGCGCGGCGCTGGCCGGCGCCTGCGTGGCCGCGAGCGTGCTGGTGCCGGCCGCGGCCGCGCGCGCGCAGGAGCGCATGCCGAGCAGTTCGCCGATTCATCGGGCGCAGGCGCCGTCGCCGGGCATGACGCTGCCGGGCTTCCACGCGCCGTCCGTGTCGAACGGCACGGTCGCGCGCGGTACGGTGCGCGTGCAGCCGGCCCGCATGCCGTTCTACGTCGCGACGCGCGGCAAGGTCACGCTGTACGTGCTCGGCACGCTGCATACGGGCGACCCGTCCGACTACCCGAGCGCGCAGCCGTTCCGGCCCACCATCCTCGCGGCGCTCGCCGCCTCGCCGACGCTCGCGCTCGAGCTGTCGCCGGACGATCTGCTGGAATCGCAGGACGACGTGTCGAAGTACGGCGTCTGCCGCTACCCGTGCCTGCAGCGCCTGCTTCCCGAGCCGTTGTGGCAGCAGCTCGCCGCGCGGCTGCGCGGTAACCCGGCCGCGCTCGCCGAAATCCGCCGGATGCGGCCGTGGCTCGCCGCGCTGGTGGTCGAGACGTACGACTCGTTGTCGGCCGGCCTGCAGACCGAGTACGGCACCGAGGCGCAGCTGCAGAACGTATTTCTGAAGAAGAAGGGCGGCCGCGTGATCGGCCTGGAGACGCTCGCCGAGCAGATGCGCGCGTTCACCGGCCTCACGCTCGCCGAGCAGCGCGAGATGCTCGCGCAGGACATGGTGCAGACGCCCGCGCAGAACGCCGCCGACATCGGCGCGCTGCACCGGCTGTGGCGTATTGGCGACGCCGACGCGATCTCCGCATGGGCGGTCGCGAAGAGCGAGCGGCTCGCACGGTCGAAGGCGCTGTCGGCGTCGATCGACAACAAGATCCTGTACGAGCGCAACCGGCGCTTCGTTGCACGGATGACGGCAATCGCGGCGCCGAACCGGCCGGTGTTCGTCGCGATCGGCGCGCTGCACCTGGGTGGCCAGCGCGGCGTGCTCGAATTGTTGCGCCAGCAAGGGTACCGGGTCGACGCGAACTGAGCGCGCCCGACGCCGCTCGCCGATCCTCCGCCATTCGATCGGCCGCGCGCTTGCGTGTCGATGCGCGTAAGCGGCCGCGCGAGCCGATAAGGAAAACCCTCGAACCGTCTGGAAATAGCGTTTAAAGCCATTGACATCCGGTTCTGCCAATCTCTATTCTTCACCCCACAAGTTGAAAAAATGCAAAGAATAGAAAAGTTCTACGGGGTAGCAGAAAACAAAGCGCGGGGTTGGCGTAGCCGGCACGTAATCAGCGTGCCGGCCGCGGAGTGTCTGCATGCACGGCGGGGCCAAACATCGTCGTACAGCACATGCATGCGGCAGACTTAGCGGTATAAGCGACGTTCCGTCGTCCGACCGGGGGAAGCAGCAATCGGGCGGCGGCGGACGTTTTTTCATCCGGAGCAGCGTTCCGGTCACCGTCGCAAGACGGTTTCGGGAGGCGAATCGACAGACGGCGAAGCCGCGGCGATTGCGCCAACAGTGAAGCGCCACGAGGGCGCTTTTTTCTTTGGTGCGGCCGATCGGATGCGGCACGCGATGCGTGCGCGTGAGCGTGCCGCGTTACGCGTCTTCGCCGGCCTGCAGCGCGCCGGGCGCGATCACGTCGATGCCGGCCGTCTCGAGCGCCGCGCGAATCCGCTTCGCGAAGGCGAGCGCATGCGGGCCGTCGCCGTGCAGGCAGACGGTCTGCGCATTGAGCGGCACCCACTCGCCCGTCACCGCGCGCACCTGCCGCTCGCGCACCATGTCGAGCGTGCGCGCGAGCACCGCATCTTCGTCGTCGATCAGCGCGCCGGGCTGGCTGCGCGGAACCAGCGTGCCGTCCGCGCGGTAGCCGCGATCGGCGAACACCTCTTCGATCGCGACGAGGCCCGCATGCCGCGCGGCCGCGACGAACACGCTGTTGGCGAGCCCGAACACCGACAGCGACGGATCGAAATCGTGGATGGCCGACACGACCGCGTCCGCGATCGTCGGATCGCGCGCGGCCTGGTTGTACAGCGCGCCGTGCGGCTTGACGTGCGCGATGCGGCCGCCTTCGGCCTGCGCGATCGCCGACAGCGCGCCCAGCTGGTACAGCACGCCGGCATAGATGTCGCCGGGCGGCAGCTGCATTTCCTTGCGGCCGAAATTCTCCGGATCGTGAAAGCTCGGATGCGCGCCGATCGACACGCCCTTCTGCACGGCCCAGCGCACGCAGTCGCGCATCGCATTGGCGCCGCCTGCATGCCAGCCGCATGCGATGTTCGCCGACGTGACGAGGTCGAGCAGCGCCTCGTCCGATCCGCATCCTTCGCCGAGATCGGCGTTCAGATCGATTTCCATGATGTTCCTCGCCCGCGGGCTGCGCGGGCCGTGTTGCGTACTGCTTGCGCCATTGTCACGCTGCGCGCGATTGCGCGCGGCGACGCGTCTCCTCGCGCATCTCGATCGCGACGTCGATCTGTCTCAGATATGCGCGTTCCGCGTTCAGCGCGGCGCGCGCGGCCTCGGGCGTCGTGCGCACGAAGCGGATCGGCAGGTTGAGCCGCGCCTGCGCGAGTTTCCACAGGTCGGCGCGAATCACCGTGCCGATCTTCGGGTAGCCGCCGGTGGTCTGCGCGTCGTGCATCAGCACGATCGGCTGGCCGTTCGGCGGCACCTGGATCGTGCCGGGCAGCACCGCGTGCGACAGCAGCTCGACCGGCCGCTCGCGCACGAGCTCGGCGCCGGCGAGCCGATAGCCCATCCGGTTGCTGTTGGCGGTGACGAGCCATTCCTCGTCCCAGAGCGCCTGCTGCGACTCGGCCGAGAACGACGCGTAATCGGGGCCCGGCAGCACGCGCACGGGCATCGCCCACGGTGCATGCGCGGGACGGTGGCGGCGCGGCGGTTCGTCGACGCGCACGAACGCGCACCACGCCGGCGCCTTCACGCCGAACTCGGGCGCATCGGACGCGAGGCAGCCGGCGCCGGCCGGCGGCACGCCGACCGGCAGCCGGTCCCCGTCGCGCAGCGCGCGGCCGCCGAGGCCGCCGAAGCGCGCCGCGAGATCGGTGCTGCGCGAGCCGAGCACCGGCAGCACGTCGATGCCGCCCGCGATGCACAGGTAGCCGCGCATCCCGCGTTTCGCGGCCGGCAGCACGAGCGTCTGTCCGGCGTCGACCGGCAGGCTCCACCACGAATACACCGGCTTGCCGTCGAGCGTCGCGCCGAATTCGGTGCCGGTGATCGCGATGCGCGTGGCGCGCGTGAAGCGGAACGCGGCCGGGCCGATCGTGATTTCGACGGCCGCCGCATCGGGACGGTTGCCGACCAGCCGGTTGCCGACTTCGAGCGCGAGGCCGTCGAGCGCGCCGCCTTGCGCGACGCCCAGATGGCGCATCCCGCGGCGGCCGAGATCCTGCACGGTGGACAGCGGGCCGGCGCGCACGACCTCGATCGTGCCGGGGGCGGTTTTCTGGGTCATGTCGCGTCGACTCCGGCAATGGTGAAGCGCACGCGGTCGCCGGGCAGCAGCAGCGTCGGCTGCGGCCGGGCCGGATCGAACAGCACCTGCGAAGTACGGCCGATCAACTGCCAGCCGCCCGGCGCCGTGGCCGGATAGATGCCGGTTTGCGCGCCGCCGATGCCGACCGAGCCGGCCGGCACCTCGAGCCGCGGCGCGGCGCGGCGCGGCGTGTGCAGCGCCGGGTCGAGGCCGCCGAGATACGCGAACCCCGGCTGGAATCCTACGAAGAACACGACGTATTCGCCGCCCGCGTGGCGCGCGACCACTTCGTCGGCCGACAGCCCGGTGTGCGCGGCGACGGCCGCCAGATCGGGGCCGGCGGCACCGCCGTACTCGACCGGGATCTCGACGTCGCGGCCCGGCACGGGCGCGACGTCGGCGCTGTCCCACGCGTCGCGCAGCGCCGGGGTGAGCGACTCGGCGGTTGAGGCGAGCGCGTCGAACACGATCGTCAGATTGTTCATGCCCGGCACGACGTCGATCACGTCGGGCCACGCGCGCGCGGCTTCGGCGACGGCCCACACGCGGCGCTGGCAATCGAGCGTGGCGGGCGCCGGCATCTCGCAGACGAGGGCGGCATCGCCGAGTGGATAAATGCGGGGTTGCGTCATCGGACTGGCACGGTTCGGACGGCAATGTTAGCGTACATTCTCAATAAAATATCGAGAATTTCCCAATAAGCGTTTTCGCCTAGCTCTTATACAGAGGCTTCTGTCGTACACTCGGCTCACCCTGACATCCTGCTTGCGCCGCCCTTCCATGAAGCGTTCTCCGACCAAGATCGTGTCATCCGAACACCTCGTTTCCGAGTCGAGCGTGGAGCTGTCGGAGCTCGAATACGGGCTCATCATGGCCGGCAACGCGTTCAACCGCTGGATGGTGCGCTGCATGTCGGCCGCCGGCGCGAAGGACATGACGGCCGTCGAGGTGTCGCTGCTGCATCACGTGAGCCACCGTGAGCGCAAGAAGAAGCTCGCCGACATCTGCTTCGTGCTCAATATCGAGGATACGCACGTCGCGACCTATGCGCTGAAAAAACTGATCGCGCGCGGCTATGTGAAAAGCGAGAAGAGCGGCAAGGAAGTGTTCTTCTTCGCGACCGATGCGGGCCGCGCGCTGTGCATGAAGTATCGCGAGGTGCGCGAGCACTGTCTGATCGAGACGCTGAAGGACAGCGGCCTCACCAACGAGCAGATCGGCGACGCCGCCCAACTGCTGCGCAACGCATCGGGCCTGTACGACACCGCCGCGCGCGCGGCCGCCTCGTTGTAAACGATTGCGGCTCGGACGCCGAGCGCGGCGACGCGCGGGATGCCGGCGCGGCGTCGCGCGTCGCGTCATCCGGCGTCCGGGTAGAGCGCGCGGTCGGTGACGATCCAGCCCATCGCCAGATCGTGCGCCTCGGCCGGCAGCGCGTCGACGCGGCACGCGTCGTACGCGATGCCGACCGTCACCGGCAGCGTGTCGCCCGGCCATGCCGCGAGCGTGCGGTCGTAATAGCCGCCGCCGTAGCCGAGCCGGTAGCGCTGCAGATCGAATCCCACACACGGAATCAGCAACAGGTCGGGCACGACCGCGATGCCCGACGCGGGCTCCGGAATCCGGTGATGCCCTTCGCGCATCGGCGTGTGCGCATCCCATGCATGGAACGCGAGCGGCGTGTGCTTCTCGCCGATCACCGGCAGCGCGGCGCGGCGGCCGGGGCCGGCGGCGGCCCACGCGAGCACGGCGTCGCGCGCGTCGAATTCGCCGGGCAGCGGCCAGTAGAAGCCGACCGTGCGCGGCGCGAGCTGTTCGAGCAAGCCGCGCAGCCGGGCCTCGAGCGCGGCGTTCGCGGCCGGCTGCGACGCGGCGTCGCGACGCGCGCCGGACAGCGTTCTGCGCAGTGCAACCTTCGGGTTCGGCACAGGGTTGCATGCTATGCTTTCGCTCACTTCGTGCTCCATTCAAAACGATGTCGAACAGCCTTTTCCGAGTATATCGCGCGGTCGCGCTCACGCTTTCGGCCGCCGCGCTCGTGGCGGGCACGAGCGCGTGCGCCGCACCGGGCGACGACACGCTCGCCGGGGACGATCAGATCTTCGTGCAGCTGCGCGAAGCCGCGCGCCGCAACGATGCCGCGAAGGCCGCGCAGCTCGCGTCGATGATCCCGAACTATCCGGTGCCGTCCTACGTCGAGTATTTCCAGATCAAACCGCAGCTGTTCGATTCGACCGGACGCGCGCGCGTCGATGCGCCGGACGCGCCGGTGCAGTCGTTCCTGCAGCGCTACGACGGCCAGGCGATCGCCGATCGCCTGCGCAACGACTACCTGCTCGTGCTCGGCGCGCGCCACGACTGGCGCGGCTTCGACGATCAGTACAAGCGCTTCGTGCTCGACGACGACACGCAGGTCAAATGCTATGCGCTCGAATCGCGCGCGGCGCGCGGCGAGAACGTCGCCGATGCCGCCCGCGCGCTGCTCGTCGAGCCGAAATACTACGGCGACGCCTGCGTCGACCTGATCACGGCGCTCACCGTCAACCAGCAGTTCACGAGCGACGACGTGTGGCAGCAGGCGCGGCTCGCTTTCGAGCAGAACTACACGACGCTCGGCGGCAAGATCGTCGACGCGCTCGGCCCGCGCCCGGCCGGTTTCGACCAGGCGACGAGCGCGCCGCCGCTGTACCTCGCGCGCGGCGTCGGCGCGGACGCCGCATCGCACCAGCTCGCGCTGATCGCGCTCGGCCGGATGGCGCGCAACGATCCCGATGCGGCCGCCGGAATGCTCACCTCGCTCGCCGGTTCGCTGACGAAGCAGGAGCAGGCGATCGCGTGGGGCGCGATCGGCTACCAGGCCGCCATCAAGCGCTCGGCGCTCGCGTCCGACTGGTATGCGAAGTCCGCCAACGCGCCGCTGTCGAACCCCGGCTACGAATGGCGCACGCGCGCCGCGCTGCTGGCCGGCAACTGGCCGATGGTGCGCTGGTCGATCGAGCAGATGCCGCCGTCGCTGCGCAGCGATCCCGCATGGATCTACTGGCACGCGCGCGCGCTGAAGCAAAGCGGCGACACGCTGCAGGCGAACCAGGAATTCGAGCAGGTGGCCGGCCAGTACAACTTCTACGGGCAGCTCGCCGGCGAGGAGCTGGGCCAGCGCACGTCGGTGCCGCCGCGCACGAAGGTGAGCGACGCCGAGATCGACGCGATGAGCAAGATTCCGGGCTTCGCGCTCGCGCAGCGCTTCTACGGCCTGAACCTGCGCCTCGAGGGCAACCGCGAATGGAACTGGCCGCTGCGCGGGATGACCGATCGCCAGCTGCTCGCCGCCGCCGCGTACGGCAAGCGCGTCGAGCTGCTCGACCGCACGGTGAATACGGCCGACCGCACGAAGGCCGAGCACGACTTCACGCTGCGCTATCCGTCGCCGTACCGCGACATCGTCGAGCGCTATGCGCAATCGACCGGGCTCGACGTCGAATGGGCGTACGGGCTGATCCGCCAGGAGTCGCGCTTCATCACGAACGCGCGTTCGTCGGTCGGCGCGGGCGGGCTGATGCAGCTGATGCCGGCCACCGCGCAGCTCGTCGCGAAGAAGCTCGGGATGGGCACGATCACGCGTGCGCAGATGCACGACATCGACACCAACATCCAGCTCGGCACCTGGTATCTGGCCGACATCTACAACAACTTCGACAGCTCGCCGGTGCTGGCGACCGCCGGCTACAACGCCGGGCCGGGACGGCCGCGCCAGTGGCGCCAGGTGCTGACGCGGCCGGTCGAAGGCGCGATCTTCGCCGAGACGATTCCGTTCAACGAGACGCGCGAGTACGTGAAGAACGTGCTGTCGAACACGGTCTACTACGCGGCGCTCTTCGAGGGCAAACCGCAGTCGTTGAAGAAGCGCCTGGGCACGATCTCGCCCTGATCCGCAACCTTCGTGCTGCACGCGCGCCGCGCGGCAGCGTGAAGGGGCCGTTCACGCGAATGGCCGGCTCGCGAACGCCCGGTGCACGCCGTTTCGTGCGCGCGCGTGCCACGCGCCACGCACGCCGTCATCGGCGTGAACCGTCCATCGGAGGACCGAACATGGAACGCCAGACCGTCGCGCTGCTGGGCGGCACCGGCTTCATCGGCAGCCGGCTCGTCAATGCGCTGATCGAAGCCGGCAAGCACGTGCGGGTCGCCACGCGGCGGCGCGAGCATGCGCGCCACCTGCAGATGCTGCCGATCGAGATCGTCGAGCTCGACGCGCTCGATGCGCGCACGTTGACCGGCTTCGTCGCCGGCGCGCATGCGGCCGTCAATCTGATCGGCGTGCTGCACGGCGGGCGCGGCTCGCCGTACGGGCCGGGCTTCGAGCGCGCGCACGTCGCCGTGCCGGCCGCGCTCGGCGCCGCGTGCGCGCAGGCCGGCGTGCGGCGCGTGCTGCACATGAGCGCACTCGGCGCCGATTCGAACGGCCCGAGCATGTACCAGCGCTCGAAGGGCGACGGCGAAGCCGCGCTGCGGGCGGCCGCGGCGGCCGGCCCGCTCGCGCTGACGATCTTCCGCCCGTCGGTCGTGTTCGGCCCCGGCGATGCGTTCCTCAATACGTTCGCGAACTTGCAGCGCACGCTGCCGGTGCTGCCGCTCGCGATGCCGGACGCGCGCTTCCAGCCGGTGTTCGTCGGCGACGTCGTGCGCGCATTCGTCAACACGCTCGATCTGGCGGCCGCGCACGGCAAGACCTACGAGCTCGGCGGCCCGACGGTGTACACGCTCGAGCAGCTGGTGCGCTATTGCGGCACGCTGGTCGGCCGGCACGCACGCATCGTGCGGCTGCCCGATGCGCTCGCGCAGCTGCAGGCGCGCGTGTTCGAATGTCTGCCGGGCGAGCCGGTCATCACGCGCGACAATCTCGCGTCGATGTCGCAGCCCAACGTGCTGTCCGGGCCGCTCGCGCCGGAACTCGGGCTCACGCCCGCGAGTCTCGAAAGCATCGCGCCCGCGTACCTCGGCGCCGCCGCGCAGCGCTCACGCTTCGACTGGTTCCGCGCGCGCCGCTAGGCGCCGCCGGCCGTCGCTTTCCGTCGTCCAACCTCGCGCTAATCGGAACACCGCCATGAAACTCGTCATTGGAGACAAGAACTACTCGTCGTGGTCGATGCGGCCCTGGCTGCTGCTCGCGCATTTCGGCATCCCGTTCGACGAGATCGCGATCGAACTGCGCCGCGACGACACGGCCGCGCGGATCCGCGAGTATTCGCCGACCGGCAAGGTGCCGTGCCTGATCGACGATCACGGCTTCGCGATCTGGGATTCGCTCGCGATCGCCGAGACGCTCGCCGAGCGCTATCCGCAGTTTCCGATGTGGCCGGCCGATCCGCTCGATCGCGCGCACGCGCGCTGCATTTCGGCGGAGATGCACGCCGGTTTCACCGCGTTGCGCACGGAAATGGTGATGAACGTGCGCGCGTCGGCGCCCGGCCGCGGCGCGACGCCCGACGCGCTCGCCGACGTCGCGCGCATCGACACGCTGTGGGGCGCCTGCCTGGCGGCGTCGGGCGGCCCGTTCCTGTTCGGCGAATTCGGGATTGCCGATGCGATGTATGCGCCCGTCGTGATGCGCTTCAACACCTATGCGCCGGAGCTGTCGCCGGAGGCGGCCGGGTATGCCGCGCGCGTGACGGCGCTGCCGGCGGTGCAGCGCTGGATCGAAGGCGCGCGGCGCGAAACCAACGTGATCGCCGAGTACGAATCGACGCCATGAACATTTACGCAGTAGGCGGAGCGATCCGCGACGCATTGCTCGGCGTGCCGGTGCAGGACCGCGACTACGTGGTGGTGGGCGCGACGCCCGAGCAGATGGCCGCGCAGGGCTTCCGGCCGGTCGGCAAGGATTTCCCGGTGTTCCTGCATCCGGACACGCAGGAGGAGTACGCGCTCGCGCGCACCGAGCGCAAGACGGCCGCGGGCTATCACGGCTTCCAGTTCTATTACGCGCCGGACGTGACGCTCGACGAGGACCTCGCGCGGCGCGACCTGACGATCAACGCGATGGCGCGCGAAGTGAGCCCGGACGGCACGCTGGTCGGGCCGGTGATCGACCCGTTCGACGGGCAGGCCGATCTGCGCGCGCGGGTGTTCCGGCACGTGAGCGACGCGTTCGTCGAGGATCCGGTGCGGATTCTGCGGATCGCGCGCTTCGCCGCGCGCTTCGCGGATTTCACGGTGGCCGACGAGACGCTCGCGCTGATGCGGCGCATGGTCGACGCGGGCGAGGCGGACGCGCTGGTGCCCGAGCGCGTATGGCAGGAAATCGCGCGCGGGCTGATGGAGGCGACGCCGTCGCGGATGTTCGACGTGCTGCGCGAATGCGGCGCGCTCGCGCGCGTGCTGCCCGAGGTCGATGCGCTGTGGGGCGTGCCGCAGCGCGCCGACTACCACCCGGAAGTCGACACGGGCGTGCACGTGATGATGGTCGTCGACTACGCGGCGAAGCAGGGCTATTCGCTGCCGGTGCGCTTCGCGGCGCTCACGCACGATCTCGGCAAGGCGACGACGCCGGCCGACGTGCTGCCGCGCCACGTCGGCCACGAAGGCCGCAGCGTCGAGCTGATCAAGCCGTTGTGCGAGCGGCTGCGGGTGCCGAACGAATGCCGCGACCTCGCGCTGGTGGTCGCGCGCGAGCACGGCAACCTGCATCGCGTGATGGAGATGGGCGCGGCCGCGCTGGTGCGGCTGTTCGAGCGCAGCGACGCGCTGCGCAAGCCGGCGCGCTTCGCCGAGATGCTGCAGGCGTGCGAATCGGATGCGCGCGGCCGCCTCGGGCTCGACACGCAGCCGTATCCGCAGGCCGAGCGGCTGCGCGTGGCGCTGGTCGCGGCGCGCAGCGTCGATGCCGGCGCGATCGCGCGCGGTATCGGCAACGATGCGATGCAGATCAAGGACGCCGTGCATCGCGCACGGATCGACGCGGTCAAGCAGGCGCTGGCGATCGCGGAATAGGCGAGGGGCGGGTGGTGGGGTGGGGGCCGGGTGGCTCGTCGCGGCGGGGGGGATCGCGGCCGGGTCGATTACGGCGCGGCCGGTTACGCCCGGATGAGCGCGGCGCGGCTTGTTGAGGCTCGGCCCGTCTGGGTCATGCGTGTGTTGGCCCGACGGATCACGACCCGGCGCATCCTGGCCCAACGAATTTCGACCCGTTGAATCCCAGCCCGCCCAATCCCGGCCCGGCCAATCGTGGCCCGGTTAATCGCGGCCCATCCAGTCACGGCCGGCTTGTCGCGTCTCGTCAATCCCAGCCCGGCCGATTCACTGCTTCGTCCGCGCGCGTGCCGCGGCAACCCGGCCCTTGCCCGCGGCCGCGCGTGGTTTCCCGCCGGCCGGCTGTGTCGTGCCACGCGCCGGTGTGCCAGCGGCTGAGGCGGCCGGCTCGTCCTCGGCCCGCACGCCATTCGACACCGATTCGCGCCGGCTCACGCGCGGCTCGCCGGGCGTCGCGCCGGCCTCGCGCGCGAGCAGCCTGATCTTCATGGCCGCCGAGCCCAATTCCGCACCGTCGTCGAACAGCGGCAGCGTGCCGACCGCGATCAGCTCGGCCGGCCCGTCGCCGACATTGGCGACGCGATGGCGCTTCCTCGCATCGAAATGCAGCGAATCGCCGGCCGACAGCGGGTAATCGCGCTTGCCGATCGTGTAGCACACGCGGCCGGCGAGCACGTACACGAACTCGTCGCCGCCGTGCGCGACCCACTCCGACCGGTAGCCCTCCATCATCCGCACCTTCAGCGCATTGATCTGGCTGCCGTCGAAGGTCGTCGACAGCCGCTCGTACCACTGCGACGCCGCGTCGAGCGCATAAGGCTCGCGGCGGCCCGCGTGCGAATCGGGCTTCGCCTGGCGCGGCTGGTCGATCAGCGTGCCGAGCGGCACCTTCAGCGCGTTCGCGACGTTGACCAGCGACGACAGCGAGATGCCGGTCAGATTGCGCTCGACCTGCGACAGGAAGCCGACCGACAGGTGCGCTTCGGTCGCGACTTCCAGCAGCGTCTTCTTCGCTTCCCGGCGCAGGCGCCGAATGCGCTGGCCGATACGCATGATGTCTGAATCCATGAATCTCTTTCGTGGCAACTCGTGGCAACGAACCGGAAAGCGCGCAACACGCGGCGCGGCGGCCGCGCCCCAGCATGCCGCGCATCGCCCGCGGCACGGCCGTCGGGCGGCGATGCCGGCGCATTGTACCCGCGGCATCGTGACGCCGCCCGTAGCCGTCGGTGGTCGCCGAGCGGGCCGCCGCGTCACGATCGGTAATTTTAGCCCTACGAAAATTTGCGCTTGACCGCCCTGTATGCGTGCTCTAGATTTTGTCCCTCATCAAACAAAGTTAAGTAGGACAAAAATTGAGCCGCAGCGTCGGGGCGTTCGCCGCCACGCCGCCGCCGGCCGTCGACAACAATCAATGACGGGTATCCGATGATCGATCGACTCCAATTCAGCTTCTCCGGCCTTGCCGCGTACGATGCGCGCGTCGCCGACACGCAGGCCGGCCTGTCGCGCCTGCTCGACGCCGCGCGGCTCGATGCGGTCGTGGTCACGTCGCAGGACGAGTACATCACCGAATACCTGCCGCGCTGCAACAACCCGCGCTATGCGCTGTCGGGCTTCGACGGCTCGGCCGGCTGCGGAATCTTCCTGAGCGCGGCGACGGCGCACGCGCTCGGCATCCCGCCGTTCGTGCTGTTCGTCGACGGCCGCTATCACCTGCAGGCCGAACGGCAGTGCGACCCGGCGCGCGTGCAGGTCGTGAAGCTCGGCATCGACGTGACGATCTGGCAGGCGCTCGCCGGCTGGCTGGTCACGCACGCGGCGCGGCTCGCGCGGGTCGGCTACGACGCGTGGCGGATCAGCATCGCGCAGCGCGACCGGCTGCTCGCGCAGACGCAGCCCGCGTCGCTCGACTGGGTGAGCCTCACGTCGCGCGAAATCGATCGCGCGATCGCGCTGCCGGGCTGGGTCGTCGAACGGCCGATCTTCGGGTTGCCGGAGGCGACGACCGGCGTGAGCGTCGCGCAGAACCTCGACGCGCTGAACGGCCGGCTCGCCGCGCACACCGCCACGGCGAGCGACACGGCGAGCGACACGGCGACCGCCACGGCGACCGCCACGACGAGCGACACGACGCCCCCCACGACTGCCTTCCTCACCTGCGCGTCCGACGATCTCGCCTATCTGCTGAACAGCCGCGGCTATCACATCCCGAATGCGTCGTCGCATCTCGGCTTCCTGTTCGTGCTCGGCGAGCAGGTCGCGCTGTTCCTGCCCGAAGGCTGCGACCGCTGTGCGGTCGACCTGCCGTCGTACCCGGCGTTGCACGTGATCCGGCGCGACTTCGCCGAACTGGAGCGCTTCCTCGCCCGCTTCGCCGTCGAGCACGTCTGCTACGGCTTCGAATCGGTCAACTGCGCGCTCGTCGAATCGGTGCGGCGCGTCTGGCCGCATGCGCGCCACGCCGATTTCAACCCGGTCGAGGCGCTGCGGGCGAGCAAGACGCCGGCGGCGCTCGAGCGCTTTCGCGATGCGTTCGCGCGCAGCTCGGCAGCGATCGCCGAGACGATGCGCTGGGCCAAGACCGGCGAGCCGGGACGGCGCCACACCGAATACGACCTGGCGCGCAAGATCAACGACGCGTACGGCGCGCGCTCGGCCGTCGCGCTGACGTTCCCGTCGATCGCCGCGAACGGCGCGAACAGCGCGTTCGCGCATTACACGGAGGCGAGCGCCGACGTCGAACTGACCGAGGGCGAACTCGTGCTGCTCGACAGCGGCGCGTACTACGACGCCGGCTTCGCGACCGACTGCACGCGCGTGGTGCTGCGTCGCACGCGAGCGGAGACGGTCGCGCAGCCGTGGCAGCGCGAAATCTACACGGTCGCGCTGAAGGCCTGCATCAAGGGGCTCGTCACGCGCTTCCCGAACACGGCGACGTGCGGCGACGTCGATGCGACGGTGCGCCAGGTGTGCCGCGACCACGGCTACGATTACGGCCACGGCACCGGTCACGGCGTCGGCATCCACGTGCACGAGGGCGGCGTGCGCTTCGCGCCCGGCGCGTCGTACGGGCTGGTGCCGAATGCGGTGATTTCGGTCGAACCGGGTATCTACCTGCCGGGCAAGGGCGGCGTGCGGATCGAGAACATCGTGATCGTCCACCCGGACGACGCCGAAGCGGGCACCGTCGCGTTCGAAAACCTCGTCACCGTGGGCTACGACTGGGACCTGATCGACGTCGCGCTGCTCGACGACGACGAGCGCGCGTATCTGCGCGACTACGAACGGCTTTGCGCGCAACGCGGCACGCAGGTCACCGCGTGTCCGTTGCTGTAAAGGAAGGGTAGTGCGGCGCGGCCGCGCATGATGCGACGGGGCGCCGGCGCTGCGGCGCGCGCGGCGCTCAGCGCATCAGCGCCGACACGCGTCCGTCCGGCCCGTAGACGCCGGCCGGCGCGGACGCCGAGCGCAGCACCGCGAGCGCGCGATCGTTGTAGTCCATCCGGATCCGGATCAGCATCCCGTTGGTCGCATTGGCCTGGCGCGCGCGTTCGGTGGCCTGCAGCAGCAGTTGCCAGCGGCCGGCGAGACGCGCGTCGCGCTCGGCGGCCTGATCCATGCCTTTCTTGCCGGCCGGAAAGCCGAGCGCCGACAGCTGCGCGTCGCGCGTGCGCTCGAGCTGCGCGAGCCGATCGATCAGCTCGCTCTTCTTTTCGACGATACCCGGCAGCATGTCGAGCGGCTGCGGCGTCGTCAGCGCCTTTTCTTCATACGCGAGCAGCGACGCGAACGCTTCGACCGTCGCGTGTTCGTCGTTGACCGTGGCCAGCAGCTCTTCTCTCATCGCGTCATGCTCGTCGCGCCGGCACGCGTTCCCGCATGCCGGCCATCCAGGGGACCGGTCAGGGCGTGACGGGCCCCGGGCCGGCTCAGTTGCTCTGCGAGCGCTGCCGTTGCAGCAGGTCGCGGGCGGTATTCAGTACGCCGTCGGCGATCTTGTTCACGTCGATCGTCAACGAGCCGTCCTTCAATGCGTCCTTGATCGACTGGACCAGCGCCGTGTTGATGTCGGCGCTGCCGGAGGCTGACAGCGAACGCAGCTGTCCCGACAGACCCGACAGGTTCACGCTCGTGTCGCCGCCGGTCGATCCAGCGTCGCCGGCCTGCGCGGACGACGACGAAGCCGCGCCGGATTGCGCGCGGGTCGCGCCGTTGCCGGTGGGCGCGAGTGGGCTCGGGTTCGGAGTGGAATCGATTTTCACGATGGTTTTCCTGTTCGGTTTGACCCAGATAACGGCCGGGCCGGCCCGAACTTTAGCATCGCGGGTGCGAAATTCTCCGAATAAACAATTCTTTGCAATGTTGCGGTGGGTTCGGTCCCTATAGCGGAATTTCCACCGTGCCGGCGTCCTTGACGATCGCCGTGACGATCTGACCGGCCGCCATCCTGACCCGCACCGACTGGCCCGGCGCCGCGTTCGCGAGCGCGTTGCCCTCGGCCGAGATCGTGAAACCGGGGCCGGCCGCGACCACCCGCACCGTCTGGCCGGCCGACACCGACGCGGCGCTCTTGAGCATGTCCTGGCGCAACGGCAGCCCGGCCGCGATCCGCGCGAGCGAGGTCGCGCCGATCGCCTGCGCCGGATCGGTGATCACCGCGAGCGGCAGCACCGTCAGGTCGCCGTTGCGGGCGATCAGGTCGGCGGCGGTGAGCGGCTCGCCCGGCGCGATCTGCCGCGCGGCGACGTAATAGGTGGCCTGCACGGTGACCTTCGCCTGCAGATAGACCGTCCACGGCCGCGCGCCCGCGCAGCGCACGCCGACCGTCGTGCGGCCCCACAGGCGCGCGCCGGTCGGCAGGAACGGCTCGAGCGTCGTGCATTCGGCGAGCCCGCGCGGAAACGCGGCGGCGACCGTCGTGGTGGTCTTGCCGGGCAGCCCCGCGATCTGCTGCTGCAGGAACGCGAGCGCGCTGCGCCGGATCGATTCGGGGTCTTGCTGGCCGGGCGGGGTCGCAGGCTGTGCCGCGGCGGCCGGCTGGGGCGCGGGCGCGGCAGGCGCCGGCGCAGCGTAAGCGGTGCGCACGGCGGCCGCGCGGGCGAAGGCCGGCCGCGTCGGGTTCGACGCCGGTTCGGGCGCGCCGGCGACGACGGTCGCCACGGCGCCCGGATCGGCAGCGCGCGGTGCGGCGTAGCGGGAACCGGCGAAATTGGAGGCGTTAGCGGCGTGCGCGGCATAGGCGCTGCTGACGGAATTGGCGCGCGCGTCCGCGTAGGCGGCGCGCGGTGCGACGCTCGGCACCGCAGCCGGCGCCGGGACGTCGACCACGACCATCGTGCCGGCCGGCTGCGCGGCAGGTGCAACCGTGCCCGCGCCGACCATGCCGGCACCGGCATTCCCGACCGGCGCCGCGCCGCTGCCCGCGACCGTTGCAACGCCCGCGCCGCCGCGGCCCGGTTGTCCCACGCCCGCCACGCCCGCCACGCCCGCCACGCCCGCCACGCTCGCATGGGCGAGCGCGGTCTCGACCGTCTCGCCGCGCCCCGGGATCACGATCATCGCGTCGTCCGCGTGCGCGCCCGGCGCCGCGAGCCACAACGCCGCGGCGAGCGCGAACGCACGCCGCACGCGCTTGCCGCGTGCGCCGTCGTTGCGAAGTGCGCTGCCTGTCATCGCCGTGTCCTCGAAACCGTTGATCCGATTCGCATTCTAGGCAGCGGGGCCGTCGCGCAAACGATGAATAGAGGGGGCCTTTGGCGCGTTATTCGTCCGATTGCGGGTTGTGCCGCACCCCTACCATCGGTGTCATGGAAAAAAGCCCCTTGGGTCGCCATCCGGCGCGGGGGGCGTGCAGCGCTTCATCTGGAGAGACGCACACATGCTGGACAAACTCGATGCCGAATTCGCGTTCGGCCGACAGGCGCTCGACGTGCGCGCCTATCGGCAGGAACTGTTGTCGTCGAACATCGCGAACGCCGACACGCCGGGCTATCAGGCGCGCGACGTCGATTTCGCGTCGGCGCTCGCGCGCTCGCTGAAGCAGACGGACGGCGGCCTCGCGCCGAGCAACGCCGCGCAACTGCCGATGGCGCAGCCGGCCGGCGTGACGAGCGGGATGACGATGGTGTCCACCGCGCCCGGCCACATGGCCGGCGCCGCGAAGCTGATCCCGACCGGCGGCCCGGCCGACGACTACGGTCGCGCGCAGTACCGGATGCCGCTGCAGCCGTCGCTCGACGGCAACACGGTCGACCTCGACGTCGAGCGCGTGCAATTCGCGAACAACGCGCTGCACTACGAGAGCGGCATGACCGTGATGACCCAGCAGATCAAGACGATGATCGCCGCGATCACGAGCAACCAGTAACGGCGCGCCCCGCCATCGAATCCGAGCACCAGGAGCCACCATGCCCTCGTTGATGAACATTTTCGGCGTCGCCGGTTCGGCGCTGTCCGCGCAATCGCAGCGCCTGAACGTCACCGCGTCGAACCTCGCGAACGCCGACAGCGCGACCGGCCCCGACGGCAAGCCGTACAAGGCCAAGCAGGTCGTGTTCGCGACCGACCCGCTCGGCGGCGCGCGCACCGCGTCCGGCCAGGGCGTGGGCGGCGTGCGCGTGACCAAGGTCGTCGACGACCCGTCGCCGATGAAGTCGACCTACGACCCCACGAACCCCGCCGCCGACGCGAACGGCTACGTGCAGATGCCGAACGTCGACCCGGTGCAGGAGATGGTGAACATGATCTCGGCGTCGCGCTCGTACCAGGCCAACGTCGAGACGCTGAACACCGCGAAGACGCTGATGCTCAAGACGCTGACGATCGGCACGTAAGCCGCGCGCCGCGCCAGATTCGACAGTTCCGACAGTTCCGACAGTTCCGACAGTTCCGACCCAAGGCCACCAGGATGACATCCTCCAACACGACGATCGGCAGCAACGGCACCAACGTGTCGACGTTGCCGACCGACACGATGAACACCAACAAAGTGTCGACGACCGGCACGTCGGCGAGCGACCTGCAGGCGACGTTCCTGAAGCTGCTCGTCACGCAGCTGCAGAACCAGGACCCGACCAGCCCGGTCGACAGCTCGCAGATGACGTCGCAGCTTGCGCAGATCAACACGGTCAGCGGCATCGCGCAGCTGAACTCGTCGCTGTCGTCGCTGTCGACGCAGCTCGCGGCCGGCCAGCAGACGCAGGCCGCGCTGCTGATCGGCACCAACGTGCTCGCGCCGGGCAACGACGTCTCGGTGAAGAGCGGCGCGGCGTCGCCGTTCGGCGTGTCGCTCGCGAACGACGTGTCGAACCTGACCATCACCGTGAAGAACAGCGCGGGCGTCGTCGTCAACACGATCGACGCGGGCAAGCAGTCGGCCGGCACGGTGCCGTTCAACTGGACGCCGACCGATGCGGCCGGCAATGCGCTGCCGGACGGCAAGTACACGGTGAGCGCGCAGTACACGGGCAGCGACGGCAAGACCTATGCGCCGACCGTGCTCGCGGCCGCGCAGGTACAGAGCGTCATCAAGCAGGCCGACGGCACCGCGGGGCTGGTGCTGTCGAACGGCACGACGGTGGGCTTGACCCAGGTCGCGTCGATTTTCCCGAACACCGCGTCGTCGTCGTCCGGCGGCACGACCACCACCAACTGATCCAGCTTTCTCGCAAACGGAGACCGAAATGGGTTATCAACAGGGTCTGAGCGGCCTCGCCGGCGCATCCAACGCGCTCGACGTGATCGGCAACAACATCGCGAACGCGAACACGGTCGGCTTCAAGTCGAGCACCGCGCAGTTCTCCGACATGTACGCGAACTCGATCGCGACGTCGGTCAACACGCAGATCGGGATCGGCACGACGCTCGGGTCGGTGCAGAAGCAGTTCGGCCAGGGCACGATCAACACGACGAATTCGTCGCTCGACGTCGCCATCAACGGCAACGGCTTCTTCCAGATGTCGAACAACGGCGTGACGACCTACTCGCGCGACGGCACGTTCCAGCGCGACAAGAACGGCTACATCGTCAACGCGCAGGGCATGAACCTGATGGGCTACGCGGCCGACAAGAATGGCGTGGTCAGCACCGCGCAGACCGTGCCGCTGCAGGCGCCGACGTCCAACATCGCGCCGACGCCGACCACCAAGATCGTCGGCCAGTTCAACCTGAACTCGCAGGACGTGGTGCCGACCAAGACGCCGTTCAACGCGACCGACAGCGCGACCTACAACTACTCGACCGCGATCCAGGTGTACGACTCGCTCGGCGGCTCGCAGGCGGTCAACATGTACTTCGTGAAGTCGGCGGCCGGTGCGTGGGAAGCGTACGCGGGCGTGCAGGGCGGCACGATGACCGATCTCGGCACGGTCAAGTTCGATTCGTCGGGCGCGATCACGAGCACGACGCTGCCCGCGTCGGCCACGCCGACCGCATCGCTCGGCCAGTTCCAGTTCAGCGTGCCGACCACCGACGGCTCGTCGACGCCGCAGGCGCTGACGCTCGACCTGACCGGCACCACGCAGTACGGCGGCAAGGACGGCGTGAACAACCTCGCGCAGGACGGCTACGCGAGCGGCACGCTGACGACCTTCTCGATCGGCGCGGACGGCAAGCTGACCGGCAACTATTCGAACGGTCAGACGGCGGTGCTCGGCCAGATCGCGATCGCGAACTTCAACAACCCGAACGGCCTGATCAACCTCGGCGGCAACCAGTATGCCGAGACGGCCGCGTCGGGCGTGCCGCAGATCTCCGCGCCGGGCAGCACCAACCACGGCACGCTGCAGGGCAGCGCGCTGGAGAACTCGAACGTCGACCTCACGTCGCAGCTCGTGAACCTGATCACCGCGCAGCGCAACTACCAGGCGAACGCGCAGACGATCAAGACGCAGCAGACCGTCGACCAGACGCTCATCAACCTGTAAAGCGCGGATAACCGGCAGCCATGGACCGACTGATCTACACGGCGATGACGGGCGCGTCGCAGTCGCTCGACCAGCAGGCGATCGTCGCGAACAACCTCGCGAACACGTCGACGACGGGCTTTCGCGCGCAGCTCGCGAACTACCGCGCGGTGCCGATGAATTTCGGCGACGGCAGCACGATCGACCCGACGACGACGCGTACCTACGTGCTCGCGTCGACGCCCGGCGCGGACTACGCGCCGGGTCCGATCACGCGCACCGGCAACCCGCTCGACGTGGCCGTGCAGGGCGCCGGCTGGCTGTCGGTGCAGACCGCCGACGGCGGCGAGGCGTACACGCGCGCCGGCAACCTGCACGTCGACGAGAACGGCCAGCTCGTCAACGCGAGCAACCTGCCGGTGATCGGCAACGGCGGCCCGATCTCGGTGCCGCCGAACGCGGAAGTCACGATCGGCAAGGACGGCACGGTGTCCGCGCTGATGCCGGGCGACCCGCCGACCGCCGTTGCGATGGTCGATCAGATGAAGCTCGTGAACCCCGACCCGACCACGCTCACGCGCGGCAACGACGGGCTGTTCCGCACCGCCGACGGCAATCCGGCCGACGCCGACCCGAACGTCGTCGTCACGCCGAATTCGCTCGAAGGCAGCAACGTGAACCCGGTGACCGCGATGGTCGCGATGATCGACAACGCGCGGGCGTTTCAGCTGCAGTCGAAGCTGATCCAGACGGCCGACCAGAACGAGCAGTCGGCGAACCAGCTGCTCAACTTCAGCTGAGCGGCACGGCCCTCGCTACCAGGAGAAGATTCAACATGAACCGATCGCTCTACATTGCCGCCACCGGCATGAACGCGCAGCAGGCGCAGATGGACGTGATCTCGAACAACCTCGCGAACACCAGCACCAACGGCTTCAAGGCGTCGCGCGCGGTGTTCGAGGATCTGCTGTACCAGACGATCCGCCAGCCGGGCGCGAACTCGACGCAGCAGACCGAGCTGCCGTCGGGCCTGCAGCTCGGCACCGGCGTGCAGCAGGTCGCGACCGAGCGCCTGTACACGCAGGGCGGCCTCACGCAGACCGGCAACTCGAAGGACGTCGCGATCAACGGCGCGGGCTTCTTCCAGGTGCTGATGCCGGACGGCACCAACGCCTACACGCGCGACGGTTCGTTCCAGACCAACGCGCAGGGCCAGCTCGTCACGTCGAGCGGCTATCAGATCCTGCCGGCGATCACCGTGCCGCAGAACGCGCAGTCGCTGACGATCGGCAAGGACGGCGTCGTGTCGGTCACGCAGCCGGGCTCGAACAACGCGGTGCAGATCGGCTCGCTGCAGATCGCGACCTTCATCAACCCGGCCGGCCTCGAGGCGAAGGGCGAGAACCTGTTCGCCGAGACCACCTCGTCGGGCGCGCCGAACGTGTCGCAGCCGGGCCTGAACGGCGCGGGCGTGCTCAACCAGGGCTACGTCGAGGCGTCGAACGTGAACGTCGTGCAGGAGCTCGTCAACATGATTCAGACGCAGCGCGCGTACGAGATCAACAGCAAGGCCGTGACGACGTCCGACCAGATGCTGCAGACCGTCACGCAGATGAAGACCTAACCGGAAGTCCCGCCGTCGCCATGAAGCAGGTCCGCCTCCTCCCGTCAGCCACCGTCCGCGCCGCGTGCGCGGTCGCGGTGGCCGCGCTCGCCGGTTGCGCGCAGATTCCGCGCGATCCGATCATCCAGCAGCCGATGACGGCGCAACCGCCGATGCCGATCGCGATGCAGGCGCCCGGCTCGATCTTCAATCCGGGCTTCGCGGGCCGGCCGCTGTTCGAGGATCAGCGGCCGCGCAACGTCGGCGACATCCTGACGATCGTGATCGCGGAGAACATCAACGCGACCAAGTCGTCGGGGGCGAACACCAACCGGCAGGGCAACACCGACTTCAACGTGCCGACGGCCGCGTTCCTCGGCGGGCTGTTCGCGAAGGCGAACCTGTCGGCGACCGGCGCGAACAAGTTCGCGGCGACCGGCGGCGCGAGCGCCGCGAACACGTTCAACGGCACGATCACCGTGACGGTGACCAACGTGCTGCCGAACGGCAACCTCGTCGTGAGCGGCGAGAAGCAGATGCTGATCAATCAGGGCAACGAGTTCGTGCGCTTCTCGGGGGTCGTCAACCCGAACACGATCTCGGGCGCGAACTCGGTCTACTCGACGCAGGTGGCCGACGCGCGGATCGAATACTCGGCGAAGGGCTACATCAACGAAGCCGAGACGATGGGCTGGCTGCAGCGCTTCTTCCTCAATCTGGCACCGTGGTGATCCCGATGCAGCAGCCTCTTTTCCACCGCCTGTCGCGGCGCGCAGCGCGCGCGCTGGCCGGCGCATTCATGCTGATCGCGTGCGCGTTCGGCGCCGCCGGCGCCCATGCGGAGCGCCTCAAGGATCTCGCGCAGATCCAGGGCGTGCGCGACAACCCGCTGATCGGCTACGGCCTCGTGGTCGGCCTCGACGGCACCGGCGACCAGACGATGCAGACGCCGTTCACGACGCAGACGCTCGCGAACATGCTCGCGAACCTCGGCATCTCGATCAACAACGGCTCGGCGAACGGCGGCTCGTCGTCGCTGAACAACATGCAGCTGAAGAACGTCGCGGCCGTGATGGTGACCGCCACGCTGCCGCCGTTCGCGCGGCCGGGCGAGGCGCTCGACGTGACGGTGTCGTCGCTCGGCAACGCGAAGAGCCTGCGCGGCGGCACGCTGCTGCTCACGCCGCTGAAGGGCGCGGACGGGCAGGTGTACGCGCTGGCGCAGGGCAACATGGCGGTCGGCGGCGCGGGCGCGAGCGCGAACGGCAGCCGCGTGCAGGTGAACCAGCTCGCGGCCGGCCGCATCGCCGGCGGCGCGATCGTCGAGCGCTCGGTGCCGAACGCGGTCGCGCAGATGAACGGCGTGCTGCAGCTGCAACTGAACGACATGGACTACGGCACCGCGCAGCGGATCGTGTCCGCGGTGAATTCGAGCTTCGGCCCGGGCACCGCGACGGCGCTCGACGGCCGCACGATCCAGCTCGCGGCGCCGGCCGACCCGTCGCAGCAGGTCGCGTTCATGGCGCGCCTGCAGAACCTCGACGTGAGCCCGGACAAGGCGGCCGCGAAGGTGATCCTCAACGCGCGCACCGGCTCGATCGTGATGAACCAGATGGTCACGCTGCAAAGCTGCGCGGTCGCGCACGGCAACCTGTCGGTGGTCGTCAACACGCAGCCGGTGGTGTCGCAGCCGGGGCCGTTCTCGAACGGGCAGACGGTGGTCGCGCAGCAGTCGCAGATCCAGCTGAAGCAGGACAACGGCTCGCTGAAGATGGTGACGGCCGGCGCGAACCTCGCCGACGTCGTGAAGGCACTGAACACGCTCGGCGCGACGCCGGCCGACCTGATGTCGATCCTGCAGGCGATGAAGGCGGCGGGTGCGCTGCGCGCCGATCTGGAGATCATCTGATGGCGAATCTTCCGAACGCAAACGACCTGACGCAGCGCTTCGCGCTCGACGTGCAGGGTTTCGACGCGCTGCGCGCGCAGGCGAAGGCGTCGCCGCAGGCCGGCGCGAAGGCGGTCGCGGGCCAGTTCGACGCGATGTTCACGGAAATGATGCTCAAGAGCATGCGCGACGCGACGCCCGACGGCGGGCTGCTCGACTCGCACACGTCGAAGATGTACACGTCGATGCTCGACCAGCAGCTCGCGCAGCAGATGTCGAAGCGCGGCATCGGCGTCGCCGATGCGCTGATGAAGCAGCTGCTGCGCAACGCGGGCCAGGGCGCCGATCCGGCGGGCGATGCCGGCGCGGCCGGCCTCGGTGCGACGGGCCTGGGCGCGGCCGGCGCCGGCACGTCGGGCAACGAAGGCAGCCTCGCCGCGATGAACGCGATGGCGCGGGCCTACGCGAATGCGGCGAACAACGGCGCGCTCGCCGGCACGCGCGGCTACTCGGCCGGCAGCGCGCTGACGCCGCCGCTGAAAGGCTCGAGCGGCGTGCAGGACGCGGACGCGTTCGTCGACCGGCTCGCCGCCCCCGCGCAGGCGGCGAGCGCGGCGACCGGCATTCCGGCGCGCTTCATCGTCGGCCAGGCTGCGCTCGAATCGGGCTGGGGCAAGCGCGAGATCCGCGCGAGCGACGGCTCGACCAGCTACAACGTGTTCGGCATCAAGGCGAACAAGGGCTGGACGGGCCGCACGGTGGCGGCGCTCACGACCGAGTACGTGAACGGCACGCCGCGCCGCGTGGTCGCGAAGTTCCGCGCGTACGACTCGTACGAGCACGCGATGACCGACTATGCGAGCCTGCTGAAGAACAACCCGCGCTACGCGGGCGTGCTGAGCGCGAGCCGCAGCGTCGAGGGCTTCGCGCACGGCATGCAGAAGGCCGGTTACGCGACCGACCCGCACTACGCGAAGAAGCTGATCTCGATCATGCAGCAGATCGGCTGACGCGCCGCGCCGCCACGGCCGCGCGGCGTGATTTCCTGCCGTGTTCCCGACCGCGCCCGGCGTCCGCCGCGCGCGGTTTTATCGTTTGCGCGGAAAATAATCCGCGATTCGATCTAAACTTTCGGTCAGCACTGCCGCTAAGTGTGAGAGACCAGCAACCGGGCCCATGTTCAGGCCCGGTTTTATTGCGTCCCGGTTGCCGGGGCGTCCATGACAAGAAACCGGCTAGCCATGAATATCGAAACGTCGACCGACCCGAGCCTGGATGCGGGCCATTCCGGACCCGACTACGCCCGCCGCAATCCGCTCGAGATCGGCGTGCAGTTGCGCAACCTCGTGAACCGGGGCGACTTCCTGACCGTCCAGTATCCCGGCGGGCAGCTCGTCACGCGCCTGCTCGACGTCGACGTCGGCGCGCGCACCTTCACGTTCGACTGGGGCGCGCTGGCCGAGCAGAACGCCGGCATCCTCGCCGCGTCGCATTGCACCTTCGCCGCCGCGCCGGACGGCGTGCGCGTCGAGTTCACCACCGGCACGCCGCGCGAGACGCGCTACGAGGGGCTGCCCGCGTTCGTCGCCGAATTCCCCGAAGTGCTGATGTGCATCCAGCGGCGCGAGTACTTCCGCGTCGATGCGCCGGTCGTCGATCCGTTCCAGTGTCGCGGCAAGCTGCCGGACGGCGAGGGCTTCGTGTTCGAGGTGCAGAACCTGTCGCTCGGCGGCGTCGGGCTGCGCACGATCGACGAGCGAGTCGAGACGCTCGAAGTCGGCACGCTGCTGCCGGAGGTCGAGCTCGAACTGAACGGTCACGGCAAGCTGTCGCTCGACCTGCGCCTCGTGTCGCAGCGCTCGACGCAGCTGCCGAACGGCTCGCGCCGCTATCAGCTCGGGTTTCGCTTCATGTCGCTGCCGGGCAGCGCGGAGAACACGCTGCAGCGCCTGATCACGCAGCTCGAGATGAAGCGCCGCTCGCTCGCGCGGGCCTGACGCACCGCCTCGCGGCCGCCGCGCGCACGCGCGCGCCGCGTGCGCATTTTTCCCTCAATTTTTTCGATCCGCGGCCGTTATACCGGGAGTCACGCAACCCGGCGGCCGCAGCGCGGCCGGCTCATCAGGATCGCGCATGTCCAACACATTCATGAACCTCGGCGTCAGCGGCCTCAATGCCGCGCTCTGGGGCCTCACGACGACCGGTCAGAACATCAGCAACGCCGCGACGCCCGGCTATTCGGTCGAGCGTCCCGTCTATGCCGAAGAGAGCGGCCAGTACACCGCGAGCGGTTATCTGCCGCAGGGCGTGAACACCGTCACCGTGCAGCGGCAGTACAGCCAGTACCTGAGCGACCAGCTGAACGCCGCGCAGTCGCAAGGCGGCGCGCAATCGACGTGGTATTCGCTCGTCGCGCAGCTGAACAACTACGTCGGCAGCCCGACGGCCGGCATCTCGACCGCGATCACGAACTATTTCACCGGGCTGCAGAACGTCGCGAACAACGCGTCGGACCCGTCGGTGCGGCAGACCGCGATCAGCAACGCACAGATCCTCGCCGACCAGCTGAAGGCCACCGGCCAGCAGTACGACGCGCTGCGTCAGAGCGTGAACACGCAGCTCACCAGCACCGTCTCGCAGATCAACACCTACACCGCGCAGATCGCGCAGCTGAACCAGCAGATCGGCGCCGCGAGCAGCCAGGGGCAGCCGCCGAACCAGCTGCTGGACCAGCGCGACCTCGCGGTGTCGAACCTGTCGTCGCTCGCCGGCGTGCAGGTCGTGCGCAACGACAGCGGCTACAGCGTGTTCCTCGCGGGCGGCCAGCCGCTCGTCGTCGCCGACAAGAGCTACCAGCTCGCGGCCGTCGCGTCGTCGTCCGATCCGAGCGAGCTGACCGTGGTGTCGCAGGGCATCGCCGGCGCGAATCCGAAAACGCCGGACCAGTCGCTGCCCGATGCGTCGCTGTCGGGCGGCACGCTCGGCGGCCTGCTCGCGTTCCGCCGTCAGACGCTCGATCCGGCGCAGGCGCAGCTCGGCGCGCTCGCGACCAGCTTCGCCGCGCAGGTCAATGCGCAGAACGCGCTCGGCGTCGACCTGTCAGGCAATCCGGGCGGCAGCCTGTTCGCCGTCGCGCCGGCGACCGTCTTCGCGAATCAGGGCAATACCGGCAACGCGGCGCTGTCCGTGTCGTTCACGAACCCCGCGCAGCCGACGACGGGCGACTACACGCTGTCGTTCGACGGCACCAACTACACGCTGGCCGACCGCGCGAGCGGCTCGGTGATCGGCCAGTCGACGTCGATGCCGGCGTCGCTGGGCGGGCTGCAGCTGTCGTTCTCGTCCGGCGCGATGAACGCCGGCGACCAGTTCACCGTGCTGCCGACGCGCGGCGCGCTGACCGGCTTCGGGCTCGCGACGACGAGCGGCGCGGCGATCGCGGCGGCGTCGCCGGTCGTCGCCTCCGCGTCGACGACCAACATCGGGACGGGGAAGATCGTCTCGAACGGCGTGAGCTCCGGCTATCAGATTCCGGCCACCAAGCTCACCTACGACGCGGCGACGAACTCGCTGTCGGGCTTCCCGGTCGGCACCACGGTCACGATCGCGGGCACGCCGCCCACCTCGGTGACGATCGCCAACCCGACCGACAGCGTGCCGTACAACGCGAGCCAGGGCGCGAAGATGACGATGTCCGGCACGCTGAACGGCGTGACCGTCACGTTGTCGGGCGCGCCGTCCGACGGCGACTCGTTCTCGATCGGGCCGTACGCGGGCGGCACGAGCGACGGCGACAACGCGCTCGCGCTGTCGCAGCTGGTGACGGCCAAGTCGCTCGGCGGCGGCACGACCACGCTCACCGGCGCGTACGCGAACTACGTGAACGCGATCGGCAACACGGCGAGCCAGCTGAAGTCGTCGAGCGCCGCGCAGACGTCGCTGGTCGGCCAGATCACCAGCGCGCAGCAGTCGGTGTCGGGCGTGAACCAGAACGAGGAAGCGGCGAACCTGATGCAGTACCAGCAGCTATACCAGGCGAACGCGAAGGTGATCCAGACCGCGCAGACGCTGTTCCAGACCGTTCTCGGCCTGTTCAACTGACCGGATTCGAGGGATAGAAGCGATGCGGATTTCCAGCGCCCAGTTTTTCCAGCTGAACGTCTCACAGATGAACGATCAGCAGGCGCAGCTCTCGCAGCTGTACCAGCAGATCGCAAGCGGCGTGAGCCTGCAGACGCCGGCCGACAACCCGGTCGGCGCGGCGCAGGCCGTGCAGCTGTCGATGACGTCGGCGACGCTGTCGCAGTACACGGCCAACCAGAGCACGGCGCTCGCGTCGCTGCAGGCCGAGGACCAGACGCTGCAAAGCGTGAGCACCGTGCTGACCGGCGTGCAGACGCTGACCGTGCGCGCCGGCGACGGTTCGCTCGCCGACAGCGACCGCGCGGCGCTCGCGACCCAGCTGCAGGGCTATCGCGACCAGCTGATGACGCTCGCGAACACGAACGACGGCGCGGGCACCTATCTGTTCGCCGGGGTCAACAATTCGTCGGCGCCGTTTACGAGCAGCCCGAACGGCACCGTGTCGTATGTCGGCGATTCGGGCACGCGCCAGGTGCAGATCGGCGATTCGAGCAGCGTCGCGCAAGGCGACACCGGCGCGGCCGTGTTCATGTCGGTGCAGTCGCTCGGCAGCGTCCCGGTGCCGGCGGCGGACGCCGCCAACACGGGTACCGGCCGGATTACCGCGGTGACCGTCACGAGCCCGTCGGCCGCGACCAACGGCCATCATTTCGCGATCACGTTCGGCGGCACGCCGGCCGCGCCGACCTACACGGTCACCGATTCGTCGGCCAAGCCGCCGACCACGACGCCCGCGCAGGCGTACACGGCCGGCGCGTCGATCGCGCTCGGCGGCGGGATGACCGTCTCGGTGTCCGGCACGCCGTCGGCCGGGGACTCGTTCTCGGTCACGCCCGGCCCGCAGGCAACCGGCGGCGCGGACATCTTCTCGACGCTCGACTCGATGATCGCCGCGCTGAAGACGCCGGTGACGGGCAATCCCGTCGCGGCCGCCGCGCTGTCGAACGCGATGATGACCGGCTCGATCAAGGTCGGCAACACGATGCGCAACGTGACGACGATCCAGGCGTCGGTCGGCGGCCGCGAGCAGGAAGTCAAGGCGATGCAGGCGGTCACGCAGACGGCGTCGCTGCAGACCACCAGCAACCTGACGGACCTGACCGGCACCAACATGGTGACGACGATCAGCCAGTATCTGCAGGTGCAGAACGCGCTGACCGGCGCGCAGAAGGCCTACGTGCAGCTGCAGAACCTGTCGCTGTTCCAGTACGTCAATCCTTGATCGGCGCGCAGCATCGCGCGATGTGAGCCTTCGCTCACGTCGCGCGGTGCGCGTGCCGGTCGCCCGCGCGGCGACCGGCGCGGTGACCCACGGCCGCCCGGCCGACTCGTTCCCCCGTCATACCGCAAGCCCGCTCCCGGCGCGCCATTGCCGCGCGTGCGGCGGCGCGCTTGCCAGCCCCATTTCCGCTCCGTAAACTCGCGCCAGATTCCAGGCCGGCGCACCGTCCGCCGCCGGCGACCGACAGGAGCCCTTTCCCCATGTCCGATTCCTACTTCCCGCGCTGGCGGGTGCAACCGGCCGGCGCGGCGTCGCGCGTGGTCGGGCCCGACGAGCGCCTCGCGTGGCCGCAGATGGTCGCGATGGGCGTGCAGCACGTCGTCGCGATGTTCGGCTCGACCGTGCTCGCGCCGCTGCTGATGGGCTTCGATCCGAACCTGTGCATCTTCATGTCGGGCATCGGCACGCTGCTGTTCTTCGTGCTGGTCGGCGGCCGCGTGCCGAGCTACCTCGGCTCGAGCTTCGCGTTCATCGGCCTGGTGATCGCGGTGACCGGCTACGGCGGCAGCGGGCCGAACCCGAACATTCCGGTGGCGCTCGGCGGGATCGTCGCGTGCGGCGTCGTGTACGTCGCGCTCGGCGCGCTGGTGCAGGCGATCGGCACGCGCTGGATCGAGACGCTGATGCCGCCGGTCGTCACCGGCGCGGTGGTCGCGGTGATCGGGCTGAACCTCGCGCCGATCGCGGTCAGGGGCGTGTCGGCTTCGACCTTCGACTCGGTGATGGCGCTCGTGACCGTGCTGTGCGTCGGCGGCGTCGCGGTGTTCGCGCGCGGGATGGTGCAGCGGCTGCTGATCCTGGTCGGGCTCGTGATCGCGTACGCGATCTATGCGGTCGCGACCAACGGCATGGGCCTCGGCAAGCCGATCGACTTCTCGATCGTCGCGCATGCCGCGTGGTTCGGCGTGCCGCGCTTTCGCGCGCCGGTGTTCGATCCGCACGCGATGCTGATGCTCGCGCCGATCGCGGTGATCCTGGTCGCCGAGAACCTCGGCCACATCAAGGCGGTCAGCGCGATGACGGGCACCAACCTCGACCGCTACGTCGGCCGCGCGTTCATCGGCGACGGGCTCGCGACGATCGTGTCGGGCAGCGTCGGCGGCACGGGCGTGACCACCTACGCGGAGAACATCGGCGTGATGGCCGTCACGCGGATCTATTCGACGCTCGTGTTCGCGCTCGCCGCGCTGATCGCGATCGGGCTCGGCTTCTCGCCGAAGTTCGGCGCGGTGATCCAGACGATTCCGGGCCCGGTGCTCGGCGGCGTGTCGATCGTCGTGTTCGGGCTGATCGCGGTGACGGGCGCGCGGATCTGGGTCGTCAACAAGGTCGACTTCTCCGACAACCGCAACCTGATCGTCGCGGCCGTCACGCTGGTGCTCGGCGCCGGCGACTTCTCGCTGAAGTTCGGCGGCTTCGCGCTCGGCGGCATCGGCACCGCGACGTTCGGCGCGATCATCCTGTACGCGATCCTGCGCAAGGAGAAGGAGCCGGGCCCGGTGGTGTGAGCGGGTAGCGGGGCCGCCGGCGCCCGCTCATGCGCCGGTGTTCGACTGCCCCTGCAGCCACGCGCAGAACTGCGCGACGAGCGGATCGTCGGCGGACGCGCCCGGCGCGATCCACCAGTAGCTGCGCGTCGCGATGCGCGGCCCGTCGAGCGGCATCACGAGGCGGCCGCTCGCGAGCTCGTCGTCGATCAGCGGCAGCGGGCCGAGCGCAACGCCGAGCCCGTCGACGGCCGCCTGCAGCGCGAGATAGAAGTGGTCGAACGACTGCCGCTTGCGCCCCTTCATCGTCAAGCCGGCCGCGGCGAACCAGTCGCGCCAGCCTTCCGGCCGCGTATCCGAATGCAGCAGCACGTGCCGCGCGAGATCTTCCGCGCGGGCGATCGGCGCGCGCTTGAGCAGCGCGGGGCTGCAGACCGGAATCACGCTTTCGTCGAGGAAATGGCCGCTGCGCCAGTTCGGCCCGGGGCCGGGCTCGCGGCGGATCGCGACGTCGAAGCCGTCGAGCGTGTCGAGCGCCGCGTTCGACGTAGACAGCTTCAGCTCGACGTTCGGCACGTCGCGCTGGAACCGCGATAGGCGCGGCAGCAGCCACTTCATCGCGAAGGTCGGCAGCGCGTTGATGCGCAGCACGCGCGTCGCGCCGGCGTTGCGCAGCTGCTCGGTGGCGAGCGCGATGCTGTCGAACGCGGCGCGCACGGTGTCGAGATAGCGGCGCCCGTCGTCGGTGAGCTTCACGCGCTTGCCGTAGCGCTGGAACACCGGCTTGCCGAGCCACGCCTCGAACCCGGCGATTTGCCGGCTGATGGCACCGTGGGTCACATGCAGCTCGTCGCCGGCGGCGCTGAAGCTCTCGTGTCGGGCCGCTGCTTCAAAGGCACGAAGCGCGGAAAAGGGCGGTAGGTCGCGTGGCATGCTTGTGATTCTAGATCACAAGGACGCGCCGATAAAATCGTTTTGCCGTCCTCCGCGACGGCGGTAACCTCGTGGCACCGCTTGATGAGGATCCCCATGCAATCCGTTTCCCCACCGCCCGCCGCCGCGCCGCGCCCGATCGGTCTCGCCGAGCTGTTCACCGGTTTTCTGTCGCTCGGGCTGATGTCGTTCGGCGGCGCGCTACCGTTTGCGCGGCGCACCATCGTCGACGAGCGCAAGTGGCTGTCCGCCGACGAATTCACCGATCTGCTCGGCCTGTGCCAGTTCCTGCCGGGCGGCAACGTGATCAACCTGTCGGTCGCCGTCGGCATGCGCTTTCGCGGCGTCGCGGGCGCGTTCGCCGGCATTCTCGGGTTGATCGCGGGGCCGACGCTCGTCGTGGTCGCGCTCGGCGTGCTGTATGCGAAGACGCAGGCCGACCCGCACGTGCAGCATCTGTTCGGCGGGCTCGCGGCCGCAGCCGCGGGGCTGCTCGTCGCGATGGCGGTGAAGGTCGCACGGCCGCTGCGGCAGGCGCCGCGCACGGCCGCCGGCATCGCGGCGCTCGCGTTCGTCGCGATCGCGGTGCTGCGCGTGCCGCTGCTCCCGACGATGCTGGTGCTGACGCCCGTCAGCATCTGGCTCGCGTCGCGGCGTCGCGACACGCCGGCGCAGCCGCGCGCCGAGGCACGCGACGGAGGCGGCCGATGAACGACACGTTGATTGCGATCGCGACGATCTTCAGCCAGCTGTCGCTGCTCGCGTTCGGCGGCGGCAACACGATCCTGCCGGAGATGCAGCGGCAGGTCGTCGACGTGCATCACTGGATGAGCGCGCACGAGTTCACCGCGCTGTTCGCGCTCGCGCAGGCGGCGCCGGGGCCGAACATGATGATCGTGTCGCTGGTCGGCTGGCACGTGGCCGGCTGGGCCGGGCTGCTGGTCGCGTCGATCGCGAAGTTCGGGCCGTCGTCGATCGTGACCGTGCTGGCGCTGCACGCGTGGGAGCGCTTTCGCGACCGGCCGTGGCGCCGCTACGTGCAGCAGGGGCTGATGCCCGTCACGGCCGGGCTCGTCGCGGCCAGCGCGATGCTTATCTCGCAGGCGTCGAACCGCAGCGCGATCCAGTGGGGCATCACCGCCGCATGCGCGGTGCTCGCGTGGCGCACGCGCATTCATCCGCTGTGGCTGCTCGCGGCGGGCGCGTTGATCGGGCTCACCGGCATCGGCCAGTGAAGGGCGGCCGGCCGCCGCGCCGACGCCGATGAATCGCCCGCCGTCCGCGGCGGCCGGGCGGCACACCACACGGAGGATCGATGAATCTCGACGGCGCCAGCCGCAACCTCACCGTCGCCGCGCTGCTCACGCTCTCGGGCGGCTATCTCGACGCGTACACGTACGTCGGCCACGGCCACGTGTTCGCGAACACGATGACCGGCAACGTCGCGCTGCTCGGCATCAACCTGTCGGCCGGCGAATGGGCGGCCGCGCTGCGTCACGTGCCGCCGCTCGGCGGCTTCGTGGTCGCGGTGCTCGTCGCGCACCTGCTGGGCCTCGCCGCCCAGCGCGGCTGGATGCGCCACACCGCGTTCGCGAGCCTGATCGTCGAGATCGCGTTTCTCGGCCTGGCCGCGAGCGGGCTGGTGGGCGCGTCGAGCGCGTGGCTGATCCCCGGCATCACGTTCGTCGCGACGCTGCAGACGCTGTCGTTCACGCATCTCGAGGCGCTGTCGTACACGTCGGTGATGACGACCGGCAATCTGCGCCGCGCCGCGCAGAAGCTGTTCGTCGGGCTGATACCGCGCTACGACGCCGGCGCGCTGCACGATTCGGCGCTGCTCGCGACGATCAGCTTCTGCTTTCTCGGCGGCGCCGTGTGCGGTGGACTCGTCACGCGGCTCGCGCCCGATGTCGCGCTGTGGGGCGCGGTGTTGCCGCTCGTCGGCGCGTTCGCGGAGATCGTGCGGCGGGCGCGGCAGCGGGCGGGGGATCCGGCAGGCGGCGCGGGCGGTGATGGAGGCAACGGCAGCGATGGCGGCAATGGTAGCGATAGCGGTAACGGCAGCAACGGCAGCAACGCCACCAACGCCACCAACGGCACCAACGGCACCAACGGCACCAACGGCACCAACGGCACCAACGGCACCAACGCCGCCGCACCGGAGTACGTAGCATCGCGGCGGGCGTGACACCCAGGGGCGTCCCAGCGAGCCGCCATCTCGGTACGTTGCTGCAGCGCACTCATCGCGCCACTGATCAGCCGCCGCACCCGATCGCCCGAGCCCTGGCGCGCCGCCTCCGATGCCGGCAACCGAAGCACTCCTGCACGTGCACGACGGCGCGCCGCGACGCAGCTTCATCGCCTCCAACCCCGCACGGTCCTCGCCGCGCTGCGCCCGGCCTCCCGCCGGCGCAATCCCCGCCCGCCCAATCGACCGTTGTTCGCTGACGACAATCGCGCGTGCGCGGACGTTTCAATTTCTTTCGTTCCGCGTACTGGTCTTATGATTCTGCCGACATCGCGGGCGCCATGAGCGCCCGCGATTGCCACCCGGCTGCACACGCGGCCGGCCATGAACGGAGACACCTACAAATAGGAAAGCTCATGAAGCAGACCACCCGGCTCGCAGCCATCGCAGGGGGCGCGGCACTCGCCGTCGCCAGTCAGTTCGCCGAAGCACAAAGCTCGGTCACGCTGTGGGGCGTCGCCGACGCCAGCATCCGCTACCTCACCAACGCCAATGCGAAGAACGACGGCCTGCTGTCGATGACCAACGGCGCGATCACCAACAGCCGCTTCGGCATCTACGGCTCGGAAGACCTCGGCGGCGGCCTGAAGGCCGTGTTCAACCTCGAAAGCGGCGTGAACCTGCAGAACGGCGCATTCGCCGACAGCGGCCGCCTGTTCAATCGCGCCGCGTACGTCGGCCTGCAGAGCCCGTACGGCACGGTGACCCTCGGCCGCCAGAAGACCCCGCTGTTCGACCTGCTCGCGGACACCTACGATCCGCTCACGGTCGGCAACTACCTCGAGAACGCGTGGCTGCCGGTGGCGCTGGGCGGCGGCCTGTATGCGGACAACCAGATCAAGTACACGGGCACGTTCTCGGGCCTGACCGCGAAGGCGATGTACTCGACCGGCACGAACTACGAGTCGACCGGCGCGGGCGGCTTCTCCGGCCAGATCCCCGGCTCGCTCGGCAAGGGCAATGCATGGGGCGTATCGCTGTCCTACGTGATGGGGCCGCTGAGCATCGCTGCCGGCGCGCAGCAGAACAGCGACAACTCCGCACGCAAGCAGACCATCTACCACGCGAACGTCGTCTACGCGTTCAGCAAGGCGAAGGTCTACGCGGGCTACCTGCGCTCGAAGGACGACACCGGTTTCGTCGACAGCCTGCTCGCGCAGCAGTCGATTCCGGTCGCGAAGGGCACGGGCCGGATCGACGACGGTCCGTTCGCCGGCGTGAGCTGGCAGGTCAGCACGCCGCTGACGCTGACCGGCGCTTTCTACTACGACCACATGCGCAACGCGATGACCGCCAACGGCACGCTCGCGAGCGGCAACCGCTACGCGATCGTCGGCATCGCCGAATACGCGCTCAGCAAGCGCACGGAAGTCTACGGCACCGTCGACTTCAACAAGACGAACGGCGCCGCGAACGTCGAGCTGCCGGGCCGCAGCAACCAGACCGGCATCGCGATCGGCCTGCGCAATATCTTCTGACGAGAACCGTCGCAGCTGCGCCGCGCCACGCGCGGCGCGCATCCGGGAGGCTCCTGTGGAGCCTCTTTTTTCGCCCGCCCGCGCCGCCGCGGGCGCTCGTGCTGCCCGTAAGCGTTCCGTCGGCAATCCAGAACATACTTTGACAGTGCGCGCGACGCGTTTGCGCTACGCTGCGCGCATGGTCCGCGGTGCGCGCGGGCGTCGTTCCGGCGCGCGGGTTCGCGCGCGGCCGGCCTGATGGGTAACTTGTGTATCCGGCGATGACAAACGCGGTCCGCCGGTTTTTTTCGTGGGACGATGCGCTCACGATTTTCTTCGAAGGGGATGACGATGGGTATCCTGAATACCGTGGGTGAAATCGCTGGTGCCGTTGCGGCCGTCGAGGCTGCGGAGAAGGTCGATCCCGATGCGGGCCTGCTGACCAAGGCAGCCGCGGCGATCGCCGGCTTCAAGGGCGCGGAGGCGATCGAAGGCATGCTCGAGAAGAAGGACGAGCAGCCGCAGCAAGCAGACGACACGCAGGCGACGGACGGCAGCGACACGTCGCAGGCCTGAGCATGGCGGCCGGTCCGCGGGCGCGCCGTTCGCGCGTGCGGGCGGACCGGCGCCGCGCGGCCGGCTGGCCGGGCATGCGCTCGATCGGTGACGCATGGCACACCCGGCAACCGGGTTGAGCGGCGAGAGGCAAGGTCTCTCGCCGTTTTTTTTCGTGGCGCGCGCCCTGCGTCGGCGCTTCCCGCACGAACGCCGGAATCTTGTTATCGTGCCGTCATCCGAACTGCGATGAGGCTTGCGATGGATTTCGACTACGACCTGTTCGTCATCGGGGCCGGCTCCGGCGGCGTGAGGCTCGCCCGGATGTCGGCGTCTTACGGCGCGCGCGTCGCCATAGCGGAACAGGAGCAGATCGGCGGCACCTGCGTGCTGCGCGGCTGCATCCCGAAGAAGCTGCTCGTCTACGCCTCGCACTATCCGCACGAGCTGGAAGACGCGCAGGGCTTCGGCTGGCGCTTCGACGCCGGCACCCACGACTGGCCCGCGCTGATCGCCGCGAAGGATCGCGAGATCAACCGCCTCAGCGACATCTACATCAACCTGTTGCGGCAATCGGGCGTCGACATGCACGCCGGCCGCGCGACGCTCGTCGACGCGCATACGGTCGCCGTCGGCGAGCGCACGTTCCGCGCGCGCCACATCGCGATCGCCACCGGCTCGCGCCCGTCGCTGCCGCCGCGGCCCGGCATCGAGCATGCGATCACGTCGCGCGAGGCGCTGTCGCTGCCGGCGCTGCCCGGACGCATCGCGGTGGTCGGCGGCGGCTACATCGCGGTCGAGTTTGCCGGCATCTTCAACGGCTTCGGCAGCCGCGTCGACCTGTTCTATCGCGGCGAGCGGATCCTGCGCGGCTTCGACGACGACGTGCGGCAGTTCCTCACCGACGAGATGACGAAGCAGGGCGTCGCGATTCATGCGCACGCGGTGGTCGAGTCGATCGCGCGGGCCGACGACGGCACGCTCTCCGTGCAGGTCGGCGACGCGACGCACGGGCGGTACGATGCGGTGCTCTACGCGACCGGCCGCGTGCCGAACGTCGACGGGCTCGGCCTCGAGCGCGCGGGCGTGCTGCTCGACGCGCGCGGCGCGATCGCGGTCGATGCGTATTCGGCGACGTCGGTGCCGTCGATCCACGCGCTCGGCGACGTCACGTCGCGGCCGCAGTTGACGCCGGTCGCGACGCGCGACGGCAGCCTGCTCGCGCGCACGTTGTTCGGTGGCGCGCGCGTCGCGACCGACCACGAATGGGTGCCGTCCGCGGTGTTCAGCCAGCCGGAAGTCGCGACGGTCGGGTTCACCGAAGCGCATGCGCGCGGCGTGTACGGCGAGCTCGACATCTACCGGACGTCGTTCCGGTCGCTGCGCCACACGCTGTCGGGGCGCGACGAGCGCACGCTGATGAAGCTGGTGGTCGCGCGCGACAGTCAGCGCGTCGTCGGCGCGCACATGGTCGGCCGCGACGCCGGCGAGATCATCCAGGGCATCGCGATCGCGATTCGCGCCGGCGCGACGAAGGCGCAATTCGACGACACGATCGGCATCCATCCGACCGCCGCAGAGGAATTCGTGACGATGCGCCAGAAGGTTGCCGACTAGGGGCGATGGAGTGGCGCGATGTCGCGCCATCGGCGTGTGGGGTCTAGCGGGGCTATGAAGTCCGGGGCGTTGGCGCAGTCCGCATAGCTCGCGGAGTTCGAGCCTTCGACGCCGTCGCATCGGACGCGTCCATCGCATCGGTTGAGTCGGTCGAGTCTGACGAGTCGGTCGCATCCGACCCATCCATCGCATCCGACCCATCCATCGCATCCGACCCATCCATCGCATCCGACCCATCCATCGCCCCGTCGCATCCACGATACGCAGGCAACGCAAAAGTTCGTCAATTCGTGCCGGGACGATGCCGAGTCGGCGAAGAGCTTGGTATGATCGGCCAAAAGCATATACGGGGCCAATCATGCGCGATCAACAGCGCAATCACGCACACGACCACATCCACGACCACATGAGCGGCGCATACCGGCGCGCCGCACGCTCGCCTGTCGCCGCAACCCGTCCGTTGCGCGCGCGCTCCCAACGCATGCCGTCACCGTCGCTATCGCCATTGCCGCGATGACGCGGCGCGCGCCGCTGCGCGTCCACGGCATTTCCATCGCTTCCTCCGCCGGTTCGCTCGCGAGCCGGCGCGCCCGTGTCGGGCAATCTTTTTCGCAAGGAGACCAGCAGTGAACATTCAGACACGACGCACCGTTGTCGTCGCGGCGGCACTCGTCGCGGCGCTGTCGGGCTGCGCGACCGAATCGTCGCGCACGCTCGACGTGCCTGCCGTGAGCAGCGCGCAGAAGCCGTATGCGGGCAAGCCCGTCGCGATCGCGATCGGCAAGTTCGACAACCGCTCGAGCTACATGCGCGGGATCTTCTCCGACGGCATCGACCGCCTCGGCGGCCAGGCCAAGACGATTCTCGTCACGCGCCTGCAGCAGAGCCGCCGCTTCAACGTGCTCGATCGCGAGAACCTCGACGAGATCAAGCAGGAAGCCGGCTTCATGAAGAAGGCGCAGGCCGTGAAGGGCGCGAACTACGTCGTGACCGGCGACGTGACCGAGTTCGGCCGCAAGGACGTCGGCGACCACCAGCTGTTCGGCATTCTCGGCAGCGGCAAGACGCAGGTCGCGTACGCGAAGGTCAATCTGAACATCGTCGACACGACGACGTCGGAAGTGGTCGCCTCGAGCCAGGGCGCCGGCGAATTCAGCCTGTCGAACCGCGAAGTGATCGGCTTCGGCGGCACCGCCGGCTACGACTCGACGCTCAACGGCAAGGTGCTCGACCTCGCGATCCAGGAAGCCGTGAATCACCTCGTCGACCAGGTCGACGCGGGCGTGCTGAAGGCGACGAAGTAAGCGCGGTGCGCCGTACGGCGCACCGGATCAATCATCGAATCACAAGAGACCAAACAATGAAACGGGGAATCTGGCTGCCGGCGACGGCAGCCGCCATGCTGCTCGCGGGCTGCGCCGCGCCGACCACGCCGCCGCTCTATCAGTGGAACGGCTATCAGCCGCAGGTGTACGAATACTTCAAGGGCCAATCGTCGCCGCAACAGCAGATCGACGCGCTCGAAAAGGCGCTGCAGGAAATCCGTGCGAAGGGCAACAAGCCGCCGCCCGGCTTCCATGCGCATCTCGGGATGCTCTACGCGAGCGTGGGCAGCGAACAGCAGGCGGGCCAGGAGTTCGAGGCCGAGAAGGCGCTGTTCCCGGAATCCGCGTCGTACATGGATTTCCTGATGAAGAAGAAGGCCGCGCCGAGCGGCGCTGCGACCACCGCGGCTGCAAGCGCGCCGACCCCGTCGGCCGCCGGCCAGACGCTCGCCGGCCGCAAGAACGCCGATACGACTTCCGCCAAACAGTAACGCGCCCGCCATGTTCAAGACACTTTCATTCAAGCTGATGTCCGTGCTGTCGCTCGTCGCGCTGCTGAGCGCATGCGCGCAGCCCGTCAAACGCGCCGACTACACGGCGTTCAAGAACAGCCATCCGCGCTCGATCCTCGTGCTGCCGCCGATCAACGAAACGACCGACGTCGGCGCGACCTACGGCGTGCTGTCGCAGATGACGCTGCCGCTCGCCGAGTCGGGCTACTACGTGGTGCCGGTCGCGGTGATGGACGAGACGTTCAAGCAGAACGGCCTCACCAACGCCGCGGAGATCCAGGGCACGTCGCCGGCGAAGCTGCGCGAGATCTTCGGCGCCGATGCCGCGCTGTACACGAAGATCACGAAATACGGCTCGGTCTACCAGGTGCTGGACAGCACGACGGTGGTCGCGGCGTCGGCGAAGCTCGTCGACCTGCGGACCGGCGACGTGCTGTGGCAGGGCGCCGGCCGCGCGACCGGCAAGGAGCTCGGCAACAACGTGAACGTCAACGCGTTCGGTCTCGTCGGGATGCTGGTGCAGGCGGCGGTCAAGCAGATCGCCCATTCGCTGACCGACGAGGCGCACGACGTCGCCGCGCTGACCAGCAACCGCCTGCTGTCCGCCGGCCCGCCGAACGGGCTGCTGTACGGGCCGCACTCGCCGAAGTACGGCACCGACTAAGCGGGGCGCTTCCGCACCTCGGCAACCCCGCTTGCCCGTTGCGCGGAAGCCGCGATAGCCGATGAAACGGCCGCGCATGCGCGGCCGTTTTGCGTTGCAGCGCGAGCGCGTGCCGCACGCGCCGCTCAGTGCACGCCGAACGCGTCCAGCAGCCTGTACCAGCTCATCGCGAGCACCAGCGCCGGCGTGCGCAGCATCGCGCCGCCGGGGAAGTCGCGGTGGCGGATCTTGTCGAACAGGTCGAAGCGGCTCGCCTGGCCGTCGATCGCTTCGGCGATCAGCTTGCCCGCGAGCGCGGTCGTGTTCACGCCGTGCCCCGAGAAGCCCTGCGCGAAGTAGGTGGTCGGCGTCACGCGCCCGAAATGCGGCGCGCGGTTCATCGTGATGTCGACGAAACCGCCCCACGCATAGTCGATCTTCACGTCCGCGAGTTGCGGGAACGTCTTCAACATGTCCGCGCGCATCGCGGCCGCGAGGTTGCGCGGCGGCCGCGTCGAATAGCTGACCTTGCCGCCCCAGACGAGCCGCGTGTCCGGCGCCGGCCGGAAGTAGTCGAGCACGAAGCGGCTGTCGCAGACGGCCGCGCGCGCCGGCATCAGTGCGGCGGCGCGCGCGTCGCCGAGCGGCTCGGTGGCGATCACGTAGGTGCCGACCGGCATGATCTTCTTCGCCAGCGCGGGCGCCAGCGTGCCGACGTAGGTGTTGCACGCGAGCACCACGAAGCGCGCGCGCACGTGGCCTCCAGCGGTCTCGACGACATGGCCGCCCGCCACGTCGCGCACGCGCGTCACGCAGCTGTCCTCGTGGATCCGCACGCCGGCGTCGGTCGCCGCGCGCGCAAGCCCGAGCGTGTAGTTGAGCGGATGCAGATGACCGCTGTCGGGGTCGTACAGGCCGCCGCGATAGCGCGCCGACTGCACGAAGTCGCCGAGCGCGTCCGCTTCGACGAAATGCAAGCGCTCGTAGCCGAAGCGCCTGGCGGCCTCGTCGCGCCAGCGCTTCAGCGCATCGGCGTCGCGCTCGGTGTTCGCCGCGGTCAGGTAGCCGGGCACCAGCGCGCAGTCGATCGCATGCTTGTCGATCCGCGCCTTCACGAGCGACAGCGTTTCGAGCCCCATCTCCCAGATCCGCTTCACGTCGCTGTCCGGCATGAAGTTGCCGAACGTATCGATGTCGCACGCGAAGCCGCCGATCAGCTGCCCGCCGTTGCGCCCGCTCGCCGCCCATCCGACCCGCGACGCCTCGAGCACGGTCACCGAATGGCCGCGCTCCGCGAGGTTCAGGGCGGCCGACAGGCCGGTGAGGCCCGCGCCGATCACGCACACGTCGGCGTCGGTCGCGCCGGCGAGCGGCGCATGGCGGGTCGTATCGTTGACGGTCGCCGCGTAGTACGACACGACGTGGGGCTGGTTCGCGAATGTCTGCATGATGTGGATGTGATCGATTGGCTCAGAACAGCTCGCGCACGCGGTGATACAGCATGCCGAGTTCGAGCGCCGGCTGGCGCCACGCGTCGCCGCCCGGAAAGCGCCGGTGGCGCAGCTGCGCGAACAGGTCGAACGCGCGCGTGTCGCCCGCGATCGCGGCGGCCACCGCGCGTCCGGCGATGCCGGTCAGCGCGACGCCGTGGCCGCTGAAGCCTTGTACGTAGAAGAAGTTGCGATCGAGCGCGCCGAAGTCCGGCGCGCGGTTGCGCGTGACGTCGACGAAGCCGCCCCACGCATGCTCGACGCGCGCGTCGGCGAGTTGCGGGAACACGCCGGTCATGCGCTGGCGGATCGCTTCGGCGAGCACCTCGGGCGGCGCGCCCGCCGAGCTCGCGCGGCCGCCGAACAGCATCCGGTGGTCGGCCGACAGCCGGAAGTAGTCGAGGAAGACGTTGTTGTCGCACACGGCTTCGCGCTGCGCGATCAGCGCGTCGGCGCGCGCGCGCCCGAGCGGCTCGGTCGCGATGATGTACGACGCGACCGGCGCGATGCGCGCGGCCGTCGCGGCCGGCAGGATGCCGCCCGGCCCCGCGTTGCAGCACGACACGACGAAGCCGCAGCGCACCTCGCCCGACGGCGTGCGCACGACCGGCCGCGCGCCGCGCGCGACGTCGAGCGCCGGCGTGTGCGCATGCAGCGCGACGCCTTCGCGCCGCGCGGCGTCGGCGAGGCCCAGGCAATACTTGAGCGGATGCAGATGGCCCGACAGCGGATCGTGGACGCCGGCCAGATAGCGCGGCGACGCGATGCGCGCGCGGATCCCGGCGGTGTCGAGCCATGACAGCGACGGGTGGCCCCAGCGCGTGCGCGCCGCGTCCATCCACGCACGCAGATCGCCGACGCGGCGCGGCTTGGTCGCGACCGTCAGGTAGCCGCGCGTGAAGTCGCAGTCGATCGCGTAGCGCGCGATGCGCTCGGCGATCAGCTCGACGCCGTCGAGCGACAGCGACCACGCGGCCCGCGCGCCGGCCGCGCCGAGCTGCCGCTCGATCACGCCGTCCTTCGCGAAGCCCGTGATCGCCTGGCCGCCGTTGCGGCCCGACGCGCCCCAGCCGGGGCGGTGCGCGTCGATCACCGCGACCGACAGCCCGCGCGCGCGGCATTCGAGCGCCGTCGACAGCCCGGCGAAGCCCGCGCCGATCACGCAGACGTCGACGTCGATCGCGCCGTCGAGCACCGGATCGTTGGTCGGCGGCCGCGTGACGCTGGCTTCGTAATACGAGTCGTGCGCGAGCGCATCGGCGCGGCGGGTGAAAGACTGCGGCATCGAACCGGCTCCCTCGGAGATGGCCGGAGGCGGTGCGCGACGCACCGCGATCCGGCCGGTTGAAATGACGCGGGACGCCGTGCTCGCGGCACGGCGTCCCGCGCGGCCTGCGTCAGAACGAATAGATGAACTGCGTCGCGAGCAGGTCGTTCGACTTGCCGTACGAACCGTCGTTGCGCAGGAACACCTTGTTGTTCGCCCAGTCGTGGCGGTATTCGACCTTCACGGTGATCTGCTGGGTCGGATAGAACAGCAGGTCGAGCGCGACGTCCTGACGGATCGCACCCTTGCAGTCGAAGCCCAGACCGCCGTTCGCCTTCGACGTCGCGAGACAGTCGGCGTCCACGCCGAAGCCGTTGTACGGATCCATGCCGTTGCCGTTCAGCGCGATGCCGCCGCCGCCGCCGCCGTTCTTGCTGTTGACGAGCGCGTCGTAGCGCAGCGTCACGCCCATGCGGCCGACCACCGGCGCGTTGAACTTGCGGTGCGCGAGCAGCGACAGCCCGTACCACTGTGCGAGCCCGCCGTTGTACGCCGCATTCTGCTGCTGGCCGTAGTCGAGCTCGGCGTTGTACTGCGTGTCCGCGAGCATGTAGGTCGCATCGAGTTCGCCGAAGAAGAACGTGCCGTAGCCGCTCCCGCCGTTGCCGCCCGGCCCGTAATGCACGACGCCGTTCGAGTCGATCGCGCTCGCGAGCGTCTGCCGGCCGATGTTGATCGAGCCGCCGAGATCGAGCGCGCTCGACCACGTGTAGTCCGCGCGCGCGGTGAAGGTCGGCACCTTGTTGCTGGTCGTGATCGGATCGCCGAGCGCGTTGGTGCCCGTCTGCGTGACCGAGCCGTAGGTGCGGTACTGCTCGTTGCCGACGAAGAACTTCCACGCCCAGTTGCCCTTCGTGTAGTTCGCGCCCGCGCCGACGTAGCTGCCCGGATCGGAGAAGTCGTACAGCAGGTTGTGCGTGAGCGTGAGCATCTGGTTCGACTGCTGCACCTCGTAGCCGCCGAAGCTCGGGATCAGACCGGCGACCAGCGTGGTGGTCGCGCTGATCGGCACGTTGATGACCGCGGTGTTCAGCAGGTTGTCGGTGATCGAGCCGCGCGAGTTCTGCAGCAGCGTGATGCCGTTGCCGCGGTTCGGCATCAGCGTGATCTCCGCCGACGGCGCCATCGGGCCGACGCCGAAGGTCTTCTTGATGTCGAGGTACAGATCGCCGAACGTGCTGTTGAAGTAGTTGTACGCGTTCTCGTGGTTCGCGAACAGGAACGACGACGAGCCGGCCGCGCGGTTGTAGATGTAGGTCGGATCGAGGTAGCCCGTCACCGACAGGCCCGCGAGCGGCCCGGTGGTGGCCGCGTCGGTCAGCGAGTCGACCTTCAGCTGCTGGTTCGCGATCTGCTGCTTCATTTCGCTGACTTCGTCGTTGGTCAGCGCGGCCTGCGCCTTGCCGTAATCCGGCGACGACGGGTCGGCCGCCACGATGGCCGGCCGCGCCGTGCCGCCGGAGCCGGCCGCCCCGGCCGCGCCGGCGTGGGCGACCGCGGCGCCGCCCGGCTGCGCGGCGAGCTGCGCCTGCATGGCCTTCATCTGCTTCTGCAGCGCGGCGACCTGCGCCTGCAGCGCCTTGATCTCGGCGGATGTGGAGCCGGCCAGCGCGACGCCCGGCAACGCGCCGGCCACCAGCAGGCAGATCAGTTTCTTCTTCATTGCGGACTCTCCTTGTCGTGCACCTGTCAATGTGTGATCTGTATTGCGCGCCGCATCGCGCGGCGCGCGGTCATGTTATGAACAGCTGGAAACGCAACTCACGCGGCCGCGAACGCCGCCTTCATGTCGGCCACGCGGCGTCGCTCGCGCGCGATCATCATCTGGTTGACGACGATCACGCCGATCGTCACGGCCGAGATGAACAGCGTCGCGAGCGCGTTCATCTCCGGGTTCAGCCCGAGCCGCACGCGCGAGAACACCACCAGCGGCAGCGTGGTCGAACCCGGCCCGGACAGGAACGCCGACAGCACCAGATCGTCGATCGACAGCGTGAACGACAGCAGCCAGCCGGACAGCAGCGCCTGCGAGATCAGCGGCAACGTGACCACGAAGAACACCTTCAGCGGCGTCGCGCCGAGATCGAGCGCCGCTTCTTCGAGCGACTTGTTCATCTCCTTCACGCGTGACTGCACGATGATCGCGACGTAGGACACGCAGAGCATCACGTGGCCGATCCAGATCGTCACCATCCCGCGGCCCTTCGGCCAGCCGAACATCTGCTCGAGCGCGACGAACAGCAGCAGCAGCGAGATGCCCTGGATCACCTCGGGAATCACCAGCGGCGCGTTGATCATCCCGGTGTACAGCGTGAAGCCCTTGAAGCGGCCGAAGCGCGCGAGCACGAAGCCGGCCCACGTGCCGATCACCACCGATGCGGTGGCCGTCAGCAGCCCGATCTTCAGCGACAGCCACGCGGCAGTCAGCAGCTCGTCGTCGTCCAGCAGCGCCGCGTACCACTTCAGCGAGAAGCCCGACCACACGGTCACCAGCTTCGACTCGTTGAACGAGTAGACGACCAGGCTGATGATCGGGATGTACAGGAACAGGAAGCCGAACGCGAGAACGCCGGTCGACAGCGGTTTGCTTGGCTTGATCATTTCGCTTCCTCCAGTTCCTTGACCTGGTAGTACTGGAACAACGCCATCGGCACCAGCAACAGCAGCACCATCGCGACCGTCACCGCGGACGCCATCGGCCAGTCCATGTTGTTGAAGAACTCGTCCCACATCACGCGGCCGATCATCAGCGTGTCGGCGCCGCCGAGCAGTTCCGGAATCACGTATTCGCCGACCGCCGGAATGAACACCAGCAGGCTGCCGGCGATGATCCCGTTCTTCGACAGCGGCAGCGTGATGCGCGTGAACGCGACCCACGGCTTCGCGCCGAGGTCGTACGCGGCCTCGAGCAGCGTGAGGTCCATCTTCACGAGGTGCGCGTACAGCGGCATCACCATGAACGGCAGATACGAATAGACCATCCCGATGTAGACGCCCGCGTCGCTGTGATAGAGGCGCAGCGGCGTATGGATGATGCCGAGCGCGATCAGCGCGTGGTTCAGCAGGCCGTCGTCCTTCAGGATGCCGATCCATGCGTACACGCGGATCAGGAACGACGTCCAGAACGGCAGCATCACGGCCATCATCAGCACGTTGCGCCGGCCGGGCTCCGCGCGCGCGATGTAGTAGGCCATCGGATAGCCGATCAGCAGGCACAGCAGCGTCGACACCGCGGCCATCTTCAGCGAGCTGAGATAGGTCGCGATGTACAGGTCGTCCTGCAGCAGGAACGCGTAGTGCGACAGTTGCAGCACGAAGTGCACGGCGCCGTCCTTCATCTCGACGAGCGACGTGTACGGCGGGATGCTCATCACCTGGTCGGCGAAGCTGATCTTGAACACCAGCACGAACGGCAGCGCGAAGAACACGGTGAGCCACAGGAACGGCACGCCGATCGCGACGCTGCGGCCCGACGGCAGCAGGCGCGACAGCGCGGCGAAGCGGCTGCGGCGCGCGCGGCCGGCGCCGGTGCTGGCCGCGCCGGCGGAAACCGGCGCGGACGGAGTGGAAGCGGAGGTTCTGATCATGGCGTCCTCATTGCGTCAGCACGACGCCGCTCGCCGGCGACCACGACACGAACACGTCGTCGTTCCACGACGGCGCGTCGTCGCGCATCAGGTTCGAGCTCGACAGGTTCGACACGACCGTCTTGCCGCTCGGCAGCCGCACGTGATACAGCGAGTAGCTGCCCATGTACGCGATGTCGGTCACCACGCCGCGCGCCCAGTTGTGATGCGAGCCGGGCTTCTCGCGCGACACGTTCACGCGCTCCGGGCGCACCGAGATGCCGACCGGCATCCCGAGCGGGCCGGTCACGCCGTGGCTCACGTACATGCGCGCCTCGAGGTCGTCGCTCTCGACGAAGATGTGATCGGGTTCGTCCTCGACCACGCGCCCCTCGAACAGGTTCGTCGAGCCGATGAATTCGGCCGAGAAGCGGCTGTTCGGGTATTCGTAGACTTCGCCGGGCGTGCCGATCTGCACGATCTTGCCTTCGCTCATCACCGCGAGCCGGCTCGCCATCGTCATCGCTTCTTCCTGGTCGTGCGTGACCATCACGCAGGTCACGTCGACCTTCTCGATGATGTTCACCAGTTCGAGCTGGGTCTTCTGGCGGATCTTCTTGTCGAGCGCCGACATCGGCTCGTCGAGCAGCAGCAGCTTCGGCCGCTTGACCAGCGAGCGCGCGAGCGCGACGCGCTGCTGCTGGCCGCCCGACAGCTGATGCGGCTTGCGCTTCGCGTACTTGCTCATCTGCACGAGCGCGAGCGCGTCGGCCACGCGCTCCTTGATCTCGTTCTTCGGCGTGCCTTCCTGCTTGAGCCCGAACGCGACGTTCGACTCGACCGACATGTGCGGAAACAGCGCGTACGACTGGAACATCATGTTCACCGGCCGGCGGTACGGCGGCAGCGACGCGAGGTCTTCGCCGTCGACGAAGATCTTGCCGGAGGTGGCCGTCTCGAGGCCGGCCAGCATGCGCAGCAACGTCGACTTGCCGCAGCCCGAGCTGCCGAGCAGCGCGAACAGCTCGTTCTTCGCGATGGTCAGGTTCACGTTGTCGACGGCCGTGCTGTCGCCGAACTTCTTCACGACGTTTTCGATGCGCACGAACGCGTCGTTCTTCGAACGGGCCACGGCGGCCGGCTGGGCCTGGCGTGCAGCAGCGGAAGAGGGTATCGATTGCATGGGATTCACCATTCGTTCTTCACGGATTGCAGGCATGAGCGTCCCCGCACGAGGCGCGCAACGCGACTCGCGGACGAACGGCTCGTGCCGGATGGAACCGGGCGCGCGGTGCGCGCGGGCGGACGGACGGTCCGCCGATTCAGGCGGGCACGCGTTCAGTACGCGCGTGCGCCGCCATGACGAAGCCGGCTCAGTGGCCCGTCTTCAACTGCGCCCACAGACGGTTTTCGAGGCGCAGGATGTCGGCCGGCATCGGCTTCATCAGCACCATCTTCTTCAGCACGTCCTCCGGCGGATAGACGGTCGGGTCCTGCGCGACGGCCGGCGTGACGAACTGGTGCGCCGCCTTGTTCGCGGTCGGATAGAACACCGTGTTGGTGATCGCCGCGTTGACCTTCGCGTCGGACACGTAGTTGATCCACTTCATCGCGGCCTCGGGGTGCGGTGCATCCTTCGGCACCACCATCACGTCGAACCACAACAGCCCGCCTTCCTTCGGGTTCGAGAACTTGATGTCGTACGCGCGTTTCGCCTCGGCCGCGCGGCGATGCGCGATGCCGACGTCGCCCGACCAGCCGAGCACGACGCACACGTCGTTGTTCGCGAGGTCGTTGATGTAGCCCGACGAGTTGAACTGCGTGATGTACGGGCGAACCTTCTTCAGCACCTCGAACGCGGCCTGGTAGTCGCCGGGGTTCTTGCTGTTCGGATCGCGGCCCATGTACTGCAGCGTCGCCGCGAACACGTCGACCGCCTGGTCGAGGAACGACACGCCGCAGCTCTTCAGCTTCTCCATGTTGGCCGGGTCGAACACCAGCGCCCAGCTGTCGACCGGCGCCTTGTCGCCGAGCGCCTTCTTCACCGCCTGCGCGTTGTAGCCGATGCCGTCGGTGCCGTATGCCCACGGCACGCCGTACTGGTTGCCCGGATCGGCGTCCGCGATCATCTTCATCAGCAGCGGATCGAGGTTCGCGAGATTCGGGATCTTCGACTTGTCGAGCTTCTGGTAGACGCCGGCCTGGATCTGCTTGGCCATGTAGTTCGACGTCGGCACGACGATGTCGTAGCCCGAGCTGCCGGCGAGGAGCTTCGCCTGCAGCGTGTCGTCGCTGTCGTAGTTGTCGTACTTGACGTGGATGCCGGTCTGTTTCTGGAAGTTCGGGATCGTGTCCGGCGCGATGTAGTCGGACCAGTTGTACACGTTCAGCTCGTCCGCGTGGGCGCACGGGCTGGCGACCGACGTGAACGCGGCAGCGGCGGCGAGGGCCGCGATGGAACAGGCTTGGCGAAGAAAGCAGGCACGCATGGTGGAGTTCCCCTGGTTATGGCGGCGTGCGGCGCCCGCCGCACGCCCGTAGTCAAAGCCGTTACGAAAGGCCCAGCTGCTGGGCGGTTGCATCGACGGCTTTCTTCGCCTTCGATACGAGTTCGTCGATTTCCTGACGCGAGATCACGAGCGGCGGCGACAGCAGCATCCGGTCGCCGGTCGCACGCATGACCAGGTTGCCGTTGAAGCAGAAGTCGCGGCAGATCGTGCCCACCTCGCCGCCGTTCGCGAAGCGGCGGCGCTCGGCCGGCGCCTGCGCGAGCTGCAGGCTCGCGACCATCCCCTGGCCGTGCACCTCGCCGACGATCGGATGCTGCGCGAAGGTGTCGCGCATCAGCGCCTGGAAGTACGGGCCCGTGTCGCGCTTCACGCGCTCGACGATGCCTTCGTCGCGCAGCAGCTTCAGGTTCGCGACCGCGACGGCCGCCGCGACCGGGTGGCCCGAGTACGTGAGGCCGTGATTGAACTCGCCGTTGTCGATGATCGGCCGCGCGACGCGCTCGTGAATGCCGACTGCGCCCATCGGCACGTAACCGGACGTGAGGCCCTTGGCCATCGTGATCAGGTCGGGCTCGAAGCCGAAGTGCTGGTGTGCGAACCATTCGCCGGTGCGCCCGAAGCCGCCGATCACTTCGTCGGCGACCAGCAGGATGTCGTACTTGCGGCAGATCCGCTGGATCTCCGGCCAGTACGTCGACGGCGGGAAGATCACGCCGCCCGCGCCCTGGAACGGCTCGCCGATGAACGCGGCGACGTTCTCCGCGCCGAGCTCGAGGATCTTCGCCTCCAGTTGCTGCGCGCGGGCGAGGCCGAACGCTTCGGGCGTCTCGCCCGCTTGCGCTTCGCCGAAGAAGTACGGCTGATCGATGTGCACGATGTGCTCGACCTTCGACGGCATCTGCTCGTGCATGTAGTCCATCCCGCCGAGCGTCGCGCCGGCGATCGTCGAGCCGTGATAGCCGTTGTGGCGCGAGATCACGTACTTCTTCTGCGGCTTGCCCTGCACGCGCCAGTATTGATAGACGAGGCGCAGCACGGTGTCGTTGCCTTCCGAGCCGCTGTTGCAATAGAAGAAGTGGTTGAAGCCCGCGGGCGTGACTTCGGCGAGCATCGCCGACAGTTCGATCACCGGCGGGTGCGTGGTCTTGAAGAACGTGTTGTAGAACGGCAGCTCCTGCAGCTGGCGATACGCGGCGTCGGCGAGTTCCTTGCGGCCGTAGCCGACGTTCACGCACCACAGGCCGGCCATCCCGTCGATGATCTTGTTGCCGTCCGAGTCCCACAGGTACACGCCGTCGGCCTTCACGATCACGCGGCTGCCCGCGCGATTGAGCGCGCCCATGTCCGAGAACGGATGGATGTGGTGCGCGGCGTCGAGCGCGCGGTATTCGGCGGTCGTGCGCGCCTGCGTGGTGCGCGGTGCGGTGGCCGGCGCGGCCGGCTGGACCCAGGCGGATTCGTTGCGGTAAGTCATGTTTTCTCCGTATTTCCTTGATGCGATCGTGCGCTGCTTACACGTGCAGCAGCAGATGGCGGCGTTCCCACGAGCTGATCACGCGGAAGAACGCTTCGTATTCGGTTTCCTTCAGCGCGAAATACGCCTTCAGGAACTTGTCGCCGAGGATGCCGGCGAGCGGCTCGCACGCGGCCATCAGCGTGAGCCCTTCCTCCAGGTTGCGCGGCAGTTGGTACGGCAGCGAGTAGCCGTCGCTGACGAGCGGCTCGGTCGGCTCGAGGCGCTGCGTCATCCCGAGGTAGCCGGCTGCGAGCGTCGCCGCGAGCGCGAGATACGGGTTGCAGTCGACGCCCGGAATGCGGTTCTCGATGCGGCGCGCGGCCGGCCCCGAATGCGGAATGCGGAAGCCCACCGTGCGGTTGTCGTAGCCCCACTGCACGTTGATCGGCGCGGCCATGAAGCGCGACAGCCGGCGATACGAGTTGATGTACGGCGCGAAGATCGGCATCAGCGCGGGCGTGTACTTCTGCAGCCCGGCGAGGTAGTTGTAGAACAGCGACGTCGCGCCGCCCGTCTCCGGCGACGTGAACAGGTTGCGGCCCGTTTCCTCGTCGACGATGCTCTGGTGCACGTGCATCGCGGAGCCCGGCTCGCCTTCCATCGGCTTGGCCATGAAGGTCGCGTACATGCTGTGGCGCAGCGCGGCCTCGCGCACCGTGCGCTTGAACAGGAACACCTGGTCCGCAAGCGACAGCGCGTCGCCGTGCATGAAGTTGATCTCCATCTGCGCGGCGCCCACTTCGTGGATCAGCGTGTCGATGTCGAGGTTCTGCATTTCGCAGTATTCGTAGATGTCCTCGAACAGCGGATCGAACTCGTTGACGGCCTCGATCGAATACGACTGGCGGCCCGTCTCGGGGCGGCCCGTGCGGCCGACCGGCGGACGCAGCGGCAGGTCCGGATCCTTGTTCATGTCGACCAGGTAGAACTCCAGCTCGGGCGCGACCACGGGCTTCCAGCCCTTCGCCTTGTACAGCTCGAGCACACGGCGCAGCACGTAGCGCGGCGAGATCTCGACCGGCGAGCCGTCGAAGTGCACGCAGTCGTGGATCACCTGCGCGGTCGGATCGACGGCCCACGGAATCAGGCGGATGGTCGACGTGTCGGGCACGCACACCATGTCGGGGTCGGTCACGCCGGTCAGCGAACCGTCTTCCGGATATTCGCCGGTGACCGTCTGCACCATCACGGCCTGCGGCAGCCGCATCGATTCGCCGGACGTGAACTTGTTGCGCGGCGTGATCTTGCCGCGCGCGATGCCGGCCATGTCGGGGATGATCGCTTCGATCTCGGTGATCCGGTGCTGCTTCAGAAAGTCTTCGATGTCTTGCATGTTCGTTCTCGTTATGTGGGTCGGCGCGCTCATGCGAGCGCAGCGGAGCACGCGGCCTGCGTGCGCGCGTGGCGGCGTGCGCGGCATGCGTCGCCGAACGCGCGGAAGATCGCCGTGGACAGCGGGTCCTGCGCGTGCCGCCATTCCGGATGCCATTGCACGGCGAGCGCGAACGCCGGTGCGTCGACGACGCTGACGGCTTCGATCAGACCGTCCGGCGCGACGGCTTCGACGGCGAGGCCGGCGCCGAGCTGCGCGATGCCTTGCTTGTGCAGCGAGTTGACGTGGACGTCGTCGCGGCCGCCGGCGAGCGTGTGCAGCAGGCCGCCCGGCGTCAGATGCACGACGTGCGCGGGGCCGTACTGCGTGTCCATCGGCGCGTCGTCGTCCTCGCGGTGATCGTCGAGGCCCGGCACTTCGTGCACGCGCTGATGCAGCGTGCCGCCGCAGACGACGTTCAGCTCCTGAAAGCCGCGGCAGACGGCGAGCACCGGCACGCCCGCGTCGAGCGCGGCGCGCAGCAGCGGCAGCGTCGTCGCGTCGCGGGCCGGATCGTGCTTGGTGCCGGGCGCGCTCGGCTCGCCGCCGTATCGATGCGGCTCGACGTTCGAGTAGCTGCCGGTAAACAGCAGGCCGTCGACCGTCGCGAGCACGTCGTCCACCGACTGGCGATCGCCGAGCGCGGGCAGCACCATCGCAAGCGCGTGCGCGCCGTCGACGATCGCCGCGACGTACTTGTCGCCGACCGTATGCGACGCGTGAGCGCCGATCTGCGTGAGGTCGGCAGTGATGCCGACGAGAGGTTTCCTTTCCATGACGTCTATCAGTTGTGCGTAGGGCGTGTGCGTGCGCGGTTCCCGAACGTGCAGGAACGCAGGCGCGACACGGCCCCGCAGCCGCGCGCAACACGCGAGGCCGCTGATGAATGGGCACGACGGGACGATTGGCGACCCGTGCTGTGCGCGACGGTCAGGCCGTCGTTCGTTTCGCTGCGCGACGCGACGCAGCAACGAATGCGCGAACGCGTTCCGTCACCGCGCGGATGGCGCGGTTAGCGAGCAGGCAGCAGAAACGAACGACGAAAAAGGGGAGAGGCGCTACGGCAGCAGCGACGCGACTTCGTCGGTGTCGACGGCCACGAATGCACGTGCGGAAACAGCGTTGTGACGCCGAACGGAACGACGGGACAGGATGGTGTAGATCGACAGGTGCAGCAGGCGAGGACTATGCCAGCCGCAACTGCCATCGGAAGCGGGTCCGGCGCTGCGCGAACTTCGCGCATCGCGTCGATCCCACCTCACCAGAGGGCCACGGACTCTCACGATTACACTCGACTGGGTTGTTGAAAGTATTGAACACCTGATCGTTTCGGCGCGCGAGGCGTTTAAAATAATCGAGGTGCCCGATCCGCATCATTGACGTCGAACTGCACCGGTTTTTGCGTTGCGATAACGCTTTTGGTGCGGATGATCCACGAATGACGCTGACCTGAGAGCCAGCATATACGAGCCAAAAACGCCGTCAAATGTTTTTTGTCGGTGTCGTGTCAGGGCTTTCCCGAGGCATTCCGAATAAAAGATTCTTAAATGGAATGACCCGCTCGCTGTTCATTATTTCGAACGCCTTTCAGGGTTTTCCCCGCTGATCCGGGCGATAAAGTGATTAGAATATTCAACGGCAGCCAATGCGTCGCTTCACTTTTTTCCCGCACTCCTATCGTGTCCGAAACCGAATCGATGTCCACTGAAGTCGCCGAGCGTCTGCGTTTCGTGCGCAACAAGCATGGCCTGTCGCAGCGCGAGCTCGCAAAGCGCGCGGGCGTGACCAACGGCGCGATCTCGCTGATCGAACAGGGGCGCGTGAGCCCGTCGGTCGGCTCGCTGAAGAAGCTGCTCGAATGTATTCCGATGAGTCTCGCCGAGTTCTTCACGTTCGAACTGGTCGAGTCGCGCTCGGTCGTGTCGCGTCGCGATCAGATGCCGAACCTCGGCAACGACGCGCTCGCGTTTCATCTCGTCGGCGCGGGCGTGAAGGATCGCAACATGTGCATCATGCGCGAGATCTATCAGCCGCTCGCCGATACCGGCGCGGAGATGCTCGCGCATGCGGGGCACGAGGGCGGCGTCGTCGTGTCGGGGCGGCTCGAGCTGACCGTCGACGGCGAGACGTGGCTGCTCGATCCCGGAGACGGCTACTACTTCGAAAGCCGTTTGCCGCACCGTTTTCGCAATCCCAGCGCGGAGCAGCTCTGCGAGGTCGTGTCGGCCAATTCGCCGGCCACCTTCTAACCGCGCATCACCGCATTCGCCGCCGGCAGCGTTGCCGTTGCGCGGCGTGCCGCAGCGCGAATGCCAAACAATGAGAAATCCTGATGAACAAGTTGACTTTGGCTGACTGGCAGGACAAGGCGGCGTCGCTCCGGATCGAAGGGCGCGCATTCATCGACGGCGCGTCGCGCGACGCGCACGGCGGCAAGACGTTCGACTGCGTGAGCCCGATCGACGGCCGCGTGCTCGCGAAGGTGGCCGACTGCGGCGAAGCCGACGTGAACGCGGCGGTCGCGGCCGCGCGGCGCGCGTTCGACGCCGGCGTGTGGGCCGGGCTGAACCCGCGCGCGCGCAAGGCCGTGCTGCTGCGCTGGGCCGCGCTGATGCGCACGCATCTCGACGAACTCGCGCTGCTCGAGACGCTCGATGCGGGCAAGCCGATCGGCGACACGACGACGGTCGACGTGCCGGGCGCCGCGTATTGCGTCGAGTGGTTCGCCGAAGCGATCGACAAGGTTGGCGGCGAGGTCGCGCCGGCCGATCATCATCTGGTGGGCCTCGTCACGCGCGAGCCGGTCGGCGTGGTCGCGGCGGTCGTGCCGTGGAACTTCCCGATCCTGATGGCCGCGTGGAAGTTCGGGCCGGCGCTCGCGGCCGGCAACAGCGTCGTGCTGAAGCCGTCGGAGAAATCGCCGCTGACCGCGATCCGGGTCGCGCAGCTCGCGTACGAGGCCGGCATCCCGGCCGGCGTGTTCAACGTCGTGCCGGGCGCAGGCGAGCCGGGCAAGCTGCTCGCGCTGCATCGCGACGTCGACTGCATCGCGTTCACCGGTTCGACCGCGGTGGGCAAGCTGATCATGCAGTACGCCGCGCAGTCGAACCTCAAGCGCGCGTGGCTCGAGCTCGGCGGCAAGTCGCCGAACATCGTGCTGCCCGATTGTCCGGATCTCGAGCGCGCCGCGCAGGCCGCCGCGGGCGCGATCTTCTACAACATGGGCGAGATGTGCACGGCCGGCTCGCGCCTGCTCGTGCATCGCGACATCAAGGACGCGTTCATCGAGAAGCTGGTCGCGGCCGCGCGTGCGTACGTGCCGGGCAATCCGCTCGATCCGTCGGTGTCGATGGGCGCGATCGTCGACGGCATCCAGCTCGAGCGTGTGCTCGGCTACATCGAAGCGGGGCGCAGCGAGGGCACGCTGCTCACCGGCGGCGCGCGCGTGCGGCAGGAGACGGGCGGCTTCTACGTCGAGCCGACCGTGTTCGAAGTGAAGCCCGACGCGAAGATCGCGCGCGAGGAGATCTTCGGGCCGGTGCTGTCGGTGATCGTGTTCGACGATGTCGACGAGGCCGTGCGGATCGCGAACGACACCGAATACGGGCTCGCGGCCGCCGTCTGGACGTCGGACCTGACGACCGCGCACGACGTGTCGCGCCGGCTGCGCGCGGGCACGGTGTGGGTGAACTGCTACGACGAAGGCGGCGACATGAACTTCCCGTTCGGCGGCTACAAGCAGTCGGGCAACGGCCGCGACAAGTCGCTGCATGCGCTCGAGAAATACACCGAGCTGAAGTCGACGCTGATCCGGTTGCGTTGAGGTGGGAGCGGGGCGCGTGGCGCCGTACCGCCGCCGCGCCCCGTCTGCGTCAAGCCGCGCGCAGCGTCGGATGGAAGCCCGCGGCCTCGATCACCGATTGCACGCGTTCGGCGCCCTGCGCCGATTCGACCTTGACCGTCTTCGCGGCCACGTCGATGTCGAGCTTCGCGGCGGGATCGGCGGCCGTCACCGCGCGCGTGATCGCATTGGCACAGCCGCCGCAGGTCATGTCCTGGACTTCGAATTCCATCGTGTTCTCCTGAGTTGACGATTGACGAGTAGGTTCAGCATGAAGCTTGCCATGGTGGGAAGGTCAAGCGGCGCGCGAGGGTTTTCGTCAGCGTGAAGTCAGACGAATCGATCGCCTCCGCCCGTCCGAATTTTTCCCGATTGACGGTGCGATGACGGGGCCAAAACGCGGCGCTCGCGTTGCCCGGCGCGGTGCGGCACGTGCGCGCACCCATCGATCTTCCCGATTGCTTTAAGGATACGCCAGGGTGAAAATGCGAATCGCTCTTAATATCAATCCGCTTCGGCATTTCACCTCATGATGCACATGAATCGTTTCGTTCTCGGTTTCGCCGTCGCCCTGCTCGGCGCATCGGCCAGCTCCGCATTCGCCGCCGACGACGTCGTCAACCTGACGTTGAAGGACCACAAGTTTTCGCCCGACGGCGTGACGATCCCGGCCGGCAAGCGCGTGAAGTTCGTCGTGAAGAACCTCGACGCGACGCCCGCGGAATTCGAGAGCGACGACTTCAAGGCGGAGAAGGTCGTGCCGGCCGGCAAGTCGGTCGAGATCCTCGTCGGGCCGCTGAAGGCCGGGACTTACGAGTTCCACGACGAGTATCACGAAGCGCAGTCGAAGACGCACCTCACCGTCAAGTAAGCGGACGCCGCCATGCTGTCAACTGCCCTGATCGTGTTCCGTGAAGTGCTCGAGGCCGCGCTCGTCGTGTCGATCGTGATGGCCGCCACGAAGGGCGTGCCGCGCCGCGGCTGGTGGGTCGGCGGCGGGCTCGTCGGCGGCGTGATCGGCGCGGGCCTGATCGCGGCGTTCGCCGACGCGATCTCGCAGTGGGCGTCCGGCATGGGGCAGGAAGTCTTCAACGCGGGCGTGATGTTCGTCGCGACGCTGATGCTGGCGTGGCACTGCATCTGGATGAGCCGGCACGGCCGCGAGATCGCGCTGCAGATGGGCGAGGTCGGCCGCGCGGTGGCGGCCGGCAGCCGGCCGCTGACGGGGCTCGCGATCGTGGTCGGCGCGGCAGTGCTGCGCGAAGGCTCGGAGGCCGTGCTGTTCCTGTACGGCATCGCGGCCGGCGACCCTGGGCAGACGCCGCAGATGATCGCCGGCGGCCTGCTCGGCGTGCTCGGCGGCGCGGGCCTCGGCTACGCGATGTACGCCGGCCTGCTGCAGATTCCGCTGAAACGCCTGTTCTCGGTCACCAACGTGCTGATCGTGCTGCTCGCGGCCGGGATGGCGAGCCAGTGCGTGGGCTTTCTGCTCGCCGCGGGCCTCGTGCCGTCGTGGGGCGATGCGGTGTGGGACACGTCGTGGCTGCTGAAGGAATCGAGCGTCGTCGGCAAGGCGCTGCATGCGCTGATCGGCTATACCGCGCGTCCGGCCGGCATCCAGATCGCCGCGTACGTCGGGACGCTGGTCGCGATCGTCGCGCTGGCACGGCTCGTCGGCCGGCCGCAGCCGGCCGTGCGGCCGCCGCGCGCCGCGGCCTGAATTTCCGCTATCCGAATGCAACAAGGGGCGTCGTCGACGCCCCTTGTTGCATGCGCCCGTCGTGCGGGCCGTTCACTGATGACCGTCGATCCACGCGCGGGCCCATTCGAGGCCGGCTTCGCGCGCTTCGTCTTCGGTATCGAACACGCCGAGCACGCCCGACGCTTCGACGAGCCGGTTGTTCTGCGTGATCGTGCCGCTCGCCGCGAACCGTTCGGGTTGCAGGATCTCGTCTTGCTGCAGGATCGCATGGCCCCAGATCTGGTAGCCGTGATAGGTCTGCGCTTCCATTATCGCGTCACCTCCGCGGAACGGCTGCCGGTGCCGACGCGCAGCACGTTGCCGTCCGGCGTGTATTGCCGCGGGATGTCGGAGAAGCCCAGCGCGTGCTGCGGGTCCGGCGCGGCCGGCTGCATCACGGTGAGCCGGCCGGGCGCGGGCTGCGCGACCGGGCGCGGCGCGGCCGGCGCGTCGGCCGCCGCGGCAGGCGGTCGATGCGGCGTGGCTTTGACGGCTTGCGCGACGCGGCGCTTGTGCGGCTTGACGGAAGCCTTCGGTTGAGCGCTGGCGTGCTTTTCCGCGGTCTTGCCGCCGGCATGCGAGTCGGCACTGCTGCCGGTACGTGCGGTAGGCGTACGGGCATCCGCCGCGTGCGCGGCCGGCGTGCGCGCCTCGGGCGGGTTCCAGACCTCGACGTAGTGCTCGGCCGCCCAGCCCGTCGACGCGACGCTCAGCGCCAGCAATCCGCATCCAAACAGTCTTACCATGGTCTCTCCGTCAGTCTCGTCGGCGCGCCGGGCTGCGCTGCGCCGATTGCTTATTCCACCGTCACCGACTTCGCGAGGTTGCGCGGCTTGTCGACGTCGGTGCCGCGCGCGCACGCGGTGTGATACGCGAGCAGCTGCAGCGGCACCACGTGCAGGATCGGCGACAGCTGCCCGTAGTGTTCCGGCATCCGGATCACGTGCAGGCCGTCGTCGTTGACGATCTGCGTGTCGGCGTCGGCGAACACGTACAGCTCGCCGCCGCGCGCGCGCACTTCCTGCATGTTCGACTTCAGCTTCTCCAGCAGCGTATCGTTTGGCGCGACCGTGACGACCGGCATCGCTTCCGTGACGAGCGCGAGCGGCCCGTGCTTCAGCTCGCCGGCCGGATAGGCTTCGGCGTGGATGTACGAGATTTCCTTCAGCTTCAGCGCGCCTTCGAGCGCGATCGGGTAATGCAGCCCGCGGCCGAGGAACAGTGCGTTTTCCTTGCGCGCGAATTCTTCCGACCACGCGATGATCTGCGGCTCGAGCGCGAGCACGCTGTTCAGCGCGGCCGGCAGGTGGCGCAGCTGCTTCAGGAATTGCGCTTCCTGCGCGGCGTCGACGTGCCCGCGCAGCTTGCCGAGCGTCGCCGCCAGCACGAACAGCGCGACGAGCTGCGTCGTGAACGCCTTGGTCGACGCGACGCCGATCTCGGTGCCCGCGTGCGTGAGGAACTGCATCTCGGTGAGCCGCACCATCGCGCTCGTCGCGACGTTGCACACGGCGAGCGTGTGCGTGTGGCCGAGCGACTGCGCGTGCTTGAGCGCCGCGAGCGTGTCGGCCGTCTCGCCCGACTGCGAGATCACGAGCACGAGCTGGCGCGGGTTCGGCACCGACTCGCGGTAGCGGTATTCGCTCGCGATCTCGACCTGGGTCGGGATCTTCGCGATCGATTCGAGCCAGTACTTCGCGGTGAGGCCCGAGTAGTAGCTGGTGCCGCACGCGAGGATCAGCAGGCTGTCGATGTTCGCGAACGCAGCGCTTGCCGCCGCGCCGAACAGCGTCGGCTCGAACGCTTCGGTTTGCGGCACCGTGTCGCTGATCGCGCGCGGCTGCTCGAAGATTTCCTTCTGCATGAAGTGGCGATAGGGGCCGAGCTCGACCGCGCCGCCGTACGCGCTGACCACGCGCGTCTCGCGCTCGACGAGCGCGCCGTGGCGATCGACGATCTTCACGCCGTCGAGCGACAGTTCGCAGACGTCGCCTTCTTCGAGGAACGTGAAGCGGTCGGTGCTGCCGGCCAGCGCGAGCGCATCGGACGCGAGGAAGTTCTCGCCGTCGCCGTGGCCGACCACGAGCGGCGAGCCCTGGCGCGCGCCGACGACGGTGTGCGGCTGATCCTTGTGCGTGACCGCGATCGCGTATGCGCCGTGCAGCTGCTGCACGGCCTCGCGCACCGCTTCGAACAGATCGCCGCGATACAGGCTGTGCACCAGATGCGCGATCACTTCGGTGTCGGTCTGCGACACGAACTCGTAGCCCTTCGCGCGCAGCGCGTCGCGCAGCGTCTCGAAGTTCTCGATGATGCCGTTGTGGACCAGCGCGAGCGCGTTCGACGAGAAGATCGGATGCGCATTCTGCGTGACGGGCGCGCCGTGCGTGGCCCAGCGCGTGTGCGCGACGCCGGTCGTGCCTTCGAGATGGGCTTCGTGGACCTGCGCGTCGAGATCGGCGACGCGCGCGACGCTGCGCGCGCGGCGCGGTGCGTCGGGTTCGAGCACGGCGACGCCGCACGAATCGTAGCCACGGTATTCGAGGCGCCGCAATCCTTCGATCAGCACCGGAACGATATTACGCTGCGCAACTGCGCCGACAATGCCGCACATGAGTCGTCAATCCCTGTAAGTCGAAGCGGGCGCCGTGCCGACGCCCGCCGTAGATGTTCAGCTTTTCTTCTTGACCGGGCGGACGTAGCCGCTCTTCGCGGTCTGCGTCTTCTCGTTCAATGCGAGCGTGCCTTCGGCGACGTCCTTCCAGACCGTCGTGCCGGCCGCGATCGTCACGCCCCGGCCGACGCGCACCGGCGCGACGAGCTGCGTGTCCGAGCCGACGAACACGTCGTCCTCGATCACGGTGCGGAACTTGTTCGCGCCGTCGTAGTTGCAGGTGATCGTGCCCGCGCCGATGTTCACGCGCGCGCCGATGTCGGCGTCGCCGATGTAGGTCAGGTGGTTCGCCTTCGAGCCGTGGCCGATCACCGCATTCTTCACCTCGACGAAGTTGCCGACGTGCGCCTCGTCCGCGAGCTGCGCGCCGGGGCGCAGCCGCGCGTACGGGCCGATCACGGTGTTCGCGCCGAGCTGGGCGCCGTCGATGTGCGTGAACGCGTCGATGCGCGTGCCCGCGCCGATCGACGCGTTGCGGATCACGCAGTTCGGGCCGACCGTCACGTCGTCGGCGAGCGTCACGTCGCCTTCGAACACGCAGTTCACGTCGATCGACACGTCGCGGCCGCAGCGCAGCGTGCCGCGCACGTCGACGCGCGCCGGATCGGCCAGCGTGACGCCTTCGACGAGCAGCGCATCGGCGACGTTGCGCTGATGGATGCGCTCCAGCTCCGCGAGCTGCGCCTTGCTGTTCACGCCGAGCGTTTCCCAGTCGTCGTCGGGCTGCGTGGTGACGATCTCGAAGCCGGCCTCGATCGCGAGCTCGACCACGTCGGTCAGGTAGTACTCGCCCTGCGCGTTCTCGTTCTTCAGCGCCCCGAGCCACATCGACAGCTGCGCGGTCGGCGTGACGATGATGCCGGTGTTGATCTCGGCGATCTTCAACTGCTCGGGCGACGCGTCCTTCTGCTCGACGATGCGCGTGACGAAGCCCGCCGCGTCGCGCACGATGCGGCCGTAACCGGTCGGCTCGTCGAGCGTGACGGTCAGAATCCCGTAGCGGCCGTCGTGTGCCGCGTCGACCAGACGCTTGAGCGTCGTTGCACGCGTGAGCGGCACGTCGCCGTACAGCACGAGCGTCGGTTGCGCGGGATCGAGCAGCGGCAGCGCCTGGCGCACCGCATGGCCGGTGCCGAGCTGCTCGGCCTGCACCGCGAACTGTACGTCGGGCGCGGCGACCGCGGCCTGCACCTGCTCGGCGCCATGCCCGACGACGACGACGAGCCGGGACGGCTGCAGCGTGCGCGCGGTAGCGATGACGTGGGAGAGGAGCGGCCTGCCGGCCAGGGGATGGAGCACTTTCGGCAGCGCGGAACGCATGCGCTTGCCGGTGCCTGCCGCCAAAATCACGATATTCATGGCGCCAGCTTGTCAGAGGAGTTCGAAGCCGTCCATTTTAGCATGCGGCCCCTGGCGTCCCGGGCCTGTCGCGGCGCGGCGACAGCGCCGCAACGGGCGCTCGCGCGCCGTCGCGACGCGCGTTCCGGCCCCTGCTTACAGGTCGTCGAACTGGACGATGGAGATCGGCCGCGCGGCGCCGCTCGTCGTGTTGCCCGCCGCGTCGCCCGCGGCATCGCCGGACGCGCACGGCTCCTCGTCGAACGCGATGTCGCCCAGCGGATCGGCCACGCCGGTCGCGCGCAGCGACGCGAACGGGAACAGGCCGGTATCCATCAGGTGCGACGGCACGACGTTGGCGAGCGCGCTGAACATGTTGTCGACGCGGCCCGGGAAGCGCTTGTCCCATTCGCGGATCAGCGCCTTCATTTCCGCGCGCTTCAGGTTCGGCTGGCTGCCGCACAGGTTGCACGGGATGATCGGGAATTCGCGCAGCTCGGCGTATTTCTCGAGATCGGTTTCCTTCACGTACGCGAGCGGGCGGATCACGACGTTCCTGCCGTCGTCCGACTGCAGCTTCGGCGGCATCCCCTTCAGCTTGCCGCCGTAGAACATGTTCAGCAGCAGCGTCTGCAGGATGTCGTCGCGGTGATGGCCGAGCGCGATCTTGGTCGCGCCGAGCTCGCCGGCCACGCGGTACAGGATCCCGCGGCGCAGCCGCGAGCACAGCGAGCAGGTCGTCTTGCCCTCCGGCACGAGCCGCTTGACGATGCTGTAGGTGTCCTGGTTCTCGATGTGGAACGGCACGCCGATCTGCGTCAGGTATTCCGGCAGCACGTGCTCGGGGAAGCCCGGCTGCTTCTGGTCGAGGTTGACCGCGACGATGTCGAAGTCGATCGGCGCGCGCTCGCGCAGGCGCAGCAGCACGTCGAGCATCGCATAACTGTCCTTGCCGCCCGACAGGCAGACCATCACCTTGTCGCCGGCCTCGATCATGTTGTAATCGCCGATCGCCTGGCCGACCTGGCGCGCGATCCGCTTGAACAGCTTGTTGTTTTCGTACGCTTCCTTCTGCTCGCGGCGCGTCAGCGCGCGGCGGCCGGAGTCGGCGGCGATGGCTTCGGTGGCGGCGCCGTCGGCCGCCGTGTCGTTCGTTTGGGGGGCGTTCATGCGCGCTCCTCGTCCTTGATGCGAAAGACTTCGACGCCGACGGCGTCGCAGTCCGGATAGGCGTCCGGTTTCTCGGTACAGACGCGTACCGCGCGCACGGCATCGTGCGCCAGCAGGGTCGCGGCGATCGCGTCGCACAGCGTTTCCTGCAGATGGATGTGGCCGCGCGCGAGACATTGCGCGACGCTTTGCTTCATCAGATCGTAGTCGACGACTTCATGCAGCCGGTCGTCGATCGGGGTCGACTGCGCGAGCGGCACGAACAGGTCGACGTTGATGACGACGCGCTGCTCGCCGCGCTTCTCGTGTTCGAAGGCCCCGATGTTGATGTGCACCTCGTAGTCGCGCAGGTAGAGCCTGCGGCAGTCCGCGAGGCGGGGGTGCAGGAGAGCGGAAAACATGGTCGTCCCAGTCAAATTGGCGTGCGCACACGCAAAGCGGCGCGGGCGGCGGCCCGCGGGCCGCGCGCTCGCGCGCGATTCATTCATTCGGGCCGGCGTCCGGCGGCACCAGGTGCTCGCCGCCGTCGACGGTCAGCGTCGCGCCCGTGACGCCGGGCGCGCTCGCCAGATAGCAGGCGGCCGCGGCGATGTCGTCGGCCTGCGGCGCGTGGCCGCGCACCAGCGCCGCGACCCGCACCTTCGGCGCGAGCGACAGCGCCAGCGCGGCGGTCGCGCGGTTCAGCGCGGCCTGCATCAGCGCATGCGAGAACTGCGCGGGCGCCGGGTGAAACAGTGCCTGATCGAGCACGTGGATCGCGCACGCGCGCAGCGCCTCGTCGTCGCGCGCCGCGTCGGGCGTCGTGTCGGCGAGCGCGCGGGCCAGCGCGAGCGCGGCCGTCACGTTGCGCGCGAGCGCGCCGGCCAGCGCCGCGCCGTCGGCCGTGTGCGCGTCGTCGGCGCCCGCGCACGCGCTGACGAACACCGCGCACGCCGGGCGGCCCAGCGCCGCGCCGCACGCGGCGACCAGCCCGCCGGCGTCGGCCTCCCGCGCCAGATCGGCGTCGAGCACGACCGCGCGGCGGCCGCGCGCGGCGACTTCGGCGATCAGCGCGTCGGCCGCCGCACGCGGCGCGCCGGGGCTGCGCTGCAGCGCGACGTCCCAGCCGCGCTGCGCGAATTGCGTCGCGAGCGCACGGCCGAGCGTGGCGGCGTCGGCCGCGCTGCCGAGCGCGCCGGCGACGAGCGCGATGCGCGGGGGCGACGTATCGGCTGAAACGGTCATTTACAATGCCGGGATGAACCCGAAAGCTCACGAACCCGCTAGTTTACCTGCTCCCGGCCCCGACGCGCTCGCGCAGTCCGAAACCCTTGCCGCGCAACTGCGCGCCGAGATCGCGGCGGCCGGCGGCTGGCTGCCGTTCGATCGCTTCATGGAGCGCGCGCTGTATGCGCCCGCCCTCGGCTATTACAGCGGCGGCGCGCGCAAGTTCGGCCGCCGCGCCGACGACGGCAGCGACTTCGTGACGGCCCCCGAGCTGTCGCCGCTGTTCGCGCAGACGCTCGCGAATCCGGTCGCGGACGCGCTCGCGGCGAGCGGCACGCGTCGCGTGATGGAATTCGGCGCGGGCACCGGCAAGCTCGCGGCCGGGCTGCTCGCGGCGCTCGACGCGCTCGGCGTCGAACTCGACGAATACCTGATCGTGGATCTGTCCGGCGAGCTGCGCGAGCGGCAGCGCGAGACGATCGCGGCCGCCGCGCCGGCGCTCGCCGGCAAGGTGCGCTGGCTCGACGCGCTGCCGGAGCGCTTCGACGGCGTCGTGGTCGGCAACGAGGTGCTCGACGCGATGCCGGTGCGCCTGTTCGCGAAGGCGGGCGACACGTGGCTGGAGCGCGGCGTCGCGCTCGACGCGCGGCACGCGTTCGTGTTCGAAGACCGCCCGGCGGGCGCGGCCGGCGTGCCGGCGGTGCTCGCGACGCTCGACGTCGGCGACGGCTACGTGACCGAGACGCACGAAGCCGCGCTCGCGTTCACGCGCACCGTGTGCACGATGCTCGCGCGCGGCGCGGTGCTGCTGGTCGACTACGGCTTTCCGGCGCACGAGTACTACCATCCGCAGCGCGAGCGCGGCACGCTCATGTGCCACTACCGCCACCACGCGCACGACGATCCCTTCCTGTATCCGGGGCTGCAGGACATCACCGCGCACGTCGAATTCACCGGCATCTACGAAGCCGGCATCGCGACCGGCGCGGACCTGCTCGGCTACACGTCGCAGGCGCGCTTTCTGTTGAACGCGGGCGTCACCGACGCGCTGGCCGCTATCGATCCGTCCGATATCCGCGCGTTCCTGCCGGCCGCCAATGCGGTGCAGAAGCTGATTTCGGAAGCGGAAATGGGCGAGCTGTTCAAGGTGATCGGCTTTTCGCGCGGCATCGACGGCACGCTCGACGCGTTTGCGCGCGGCGACCGCTCGCACGCGCTCTGAAGGGAGCCGGCGATGCTGCGCTGGCTGATGACGTCGTTCGTCGCGGTGATGATCCTGACGCGTTGCTGGCCGTGGCTCGGCAAGCTGGGCGTCGGGCGCCTGCCGGGCGACGTCACGCTCACACTGGGAGGCCGGCGCTACCCGTTCCCGTTCATGTCGACGCTGGTGCTGACGATGCTTCTGTCGATGGTCGCGCGGCTACTGTGAGCGGCCCGCAACGGCGGCGGCGCGCCACGGCCGGAGTCGTGGCGCGCGCGTGACGGTTGGGTTGGTTGCGGCGCGTGAGTCGAAGCTCGAGGTTCAAACTCGAGGTTCAAGCTCGCGGATCAAAGCGCACACCTCAAAGCTCGATCTCGCCGAGGATCCGGTGCGCGAGCGCGATCGCTTCCTCGAATGCCTCTTCCTCGCTCGTGCTCGTCGTATGGACGTCGTAGCGCATGTTTTCGGTCTCGCTGCCGTCGTCCCGGGCGAGGATCACGTAGCCCTGGAACTGACCGTTGGCGGCGTGGTGCGTATGCGCCTTGGCCGTGTAGATGCCTTTCGTGAACGTGTTCGTGTCCATCATCGTGCCTCTCCCGCAGTAGGACGCCTCATCGTAGCACTGCGGCGCAGCATGTACAGCGCCGCGAAACGGCGACCGATCGACGCGTCGCCGGTGCCCCGTCCGCGCCCCGTCACGCGTCATCGTTCGAGCAGCGCCACGACCTCGTCGAGCGTCGGCGCGTGGGCGCCCGTATGCCGGCACGCTGCCGCGCCGGCCGCGAGCGCGAATGCGAGGTGCTCGCGCCACGAACGCTGCGGCGCGGCCATCAGGCTGAACAGCATCCCGCCGATCGACGCGTCGCCCGCACCGACCGTATCGACCACTTCGACGCGCGGCGGGCTTGCCTCGAGCACGTCGTCGCCGGCGTAGAGCGTGGCCGCTTGCGCGCCGCGCGTGACGAACACCGCCGCACGCGGGTTCAGCGCGCGCACGGCGGCGATCGCATCGGGGCCGTCGCCGCCGAACAGGTGGCGCAGGTCCTCGTCGGACACCTTGATCAGGTCGGCGAGGCCGGCCATCTTCTCGAGCGTCGGCCGATACGCGGCCGTCATCAGGTTGCGGTAGTTCGGATCGAAGCTGATCTTCACGCCGCGCGCGTGCAGCTGCGCCGCCAGCGCGACCAGCGTGCTCGCGAGCGGCTCGCGCACCAGGCTGATGCAGCCGAAGTGCGCCCACTTCACGTGCTCGGCCCAGCCCTGCGGCAGCCGCGCGGGATCGAACGCGAGGTCCGCGCTCGCGTCGCCGATGAAGAAGTATGCGGGCGGGCGCGTCTCGTGCACGATCGCGAGCAGCGGCGCACGCGGCACGCGCTGCAGGAACCGCAGGTCGAGGCCGGCGGCCTCGCTCGCGCGCCACAGCACGTCGGAGAAGCAGTCCTCGCCGATCGCGCCGGCCAGCGCGCTCGGCAAGCCGAGCCGCGCGACCGCGCGCGCCACGTTCCAGCCGGCGCCGCCCGGCACCGAGGTCCATTGCGCGTCGCCTGCGCGCACCATGTCGGTCAGGATGTCGCCCGCCGACACGAAAGCCGGGAAGGTGCCGCCGCTCATTGCGTCGTCTCGCTGCGCGCCGCGCGCGCCAGGGTCGCGAGCACGTCGTAGCACGCGCCCATCGTGTGATAGTCGGTCTTGCCGGCCGGGCTCTTCTCGTCGCTGTACTTGCGGTTGTCGCAGGTGAGGATGCGGTACCACGCGCCGTAGCGGTGATCGACGAAGTGCGCCCAGCTGTAGCGCCAGATCTCGTCGTACCAGTCCCAGAAACGCTCGCTGCCGGTGCGCGCGCCGAGCATCGCGGCCGCCGCGAAGGTCTCCGCCTGCACCCAGAAATACTTGTTGTGATCGCAGATCGTGAAGTCGGGGCCGAAGCCGTAGCAGAGGCCGCCGTGATCGGCGTCCCACGCGTGCGCGAGCGCCGCGTCGAACAGCTCGGTCGCGCGCGGCACCAGCCAGTCGAGCGGCCGGTGGCGTTCGAGGATCAGCAGCAGCTTCGCCCATTCGGTCTGGTGGCCGGGCTGGAAGCCCCACGGCCGGAAGATGTTCGAGCTGTCTTCCTTGTTGTAGTCCCAGTCGACCGACCAGTCCGCGTGGAAGTGCTCCCACACGAGGCCGCCCGACAGCGCCGCCTGACGCTGCGTGATGTGGCTCGCGACCTTTTCCGCGCGATCCAGATACGTGAGATGGCCGGTCGCCTCGTACGCGGCGAGCAGCGCTTCGGTCATGTGCATGTTCGCGTTCTGGCCGCGGTACGACGATACGTGCCAGTTCGGCGTAGCGTCGTCGGCATAGAGGCCGGCGGCGGCGTCCCAGAAGCGGTGCTCGGCGAGCTCGAAGGTCGATGCGATCAGCGCGCGGGCTTCGTCGATGCCCGCCATCGTCGCATGCGCGGCGGCGAGCAGCACGAACGCGAGCCCGTAGCAGTGGCGCGTGGCGTCGAGCGTGGCCTGCTTGCGGCCGTCGCGCCACTCGAGTTCCCAGTCGTAGCCCTGCAGCGCGTCGTCCCAGTGCGCGTCGCGCAGGAAGCGCAGGCCGTGGCGCGCGTAGTCGAGGTGGCGCGCGTCGCCGAAATGCCGGAAAGCCATCGCGTAGTTGTAGACGAACCGGCAGCTGCTCACCAGATGCCGCGACGTGGGGTTGTAGATGCTGCCGTCGTCGCGGAAATAGTGGTGGAAGCCGCCCGTCGGGTCGAACGCGTTCGCCGCGTAGAAGCGCAGCGTGTCCTCGACGTGCGACAGCAGGAACGACGGATCGCGGAAGCTCGCGACGAACGGCGCCGCTTGCGCGTGACCGGCCGGCGCGGCCGGAGTGGGTTGGACCGGAGGCATGTTCATGATTCGTGGACCGTGGCGGTATCGAGTGCCGGTGAGCCGGCGGGCTGGCTGCTGGCCCGCACGATCAGCTCGACGGGCAGGGAGATCTCGGTGTGCTCGGGCGCTTCCGCGAGCAGCAGTTCGACGCCGCGGCGGCCGAGCGCTTCCTTGTCGACGGCGAGCGTCGTGAGCGGCGGGTTCGCGTGCGCGGCGGCCGGGATGTCGTCGAAGCCGACGATCGCGATGTCCTGCGGAATCCGCAGGCCGCGCGCGATGCAGACGCGCTGCGCGGCGAGCGCGGCGGCGTCGTTGTACGCGAACACCGCGTCGGGGCGCGGGCCGGGCGCGTCGAGCAGTTGCTCCATCGCGCGCGCGGCGCCGGTGTCGGGGTCGAGGCCGGCGTCGATCGTCAATTCGTAGGCGGGATCGAACAGCTTGCCGGCCTCGAAGAACGCGCGCCGATAGCCGATCGCGCGCTGCGCGATGCTGTAGTGCGCGGCCGAGCCGCCGATGAACGCGATGCGCGAGCGGCCGGTGGCGAGCAGGTGGCGCATCGCGAGCGCGGCGCCGGTCGCATTGTCGATGTTCACCGAACGCAGGCCGGGCGCCCACAGGTCGATCAGCACGAGCGGCCGGCCGGTCGCCGCGAGCGCCTCGATCGTCTCGGGCTCGATGAAGCCGGCCACCGCGATCGCGTCGGGCGCGTGCGGACGCATCTGGCGCAGCACGTCGTCGTTCGGCCCGACCGTGAGCAGCGTGGGTACGATGCCGCGTTCGCGACAGGCGTCTTCGACGCCGTGCAGCACGTGCGAGAAGAACGGGCTCGCGGGAAAGCGGTTGTGCTGGCGATGCAGCAGGAAGGTGAGCCGGCGGATGCGCGGCCGCAACTGCGCCTGGTCGTAGCCGAGCCGGTGCGCGATTTCGACGATGCGCGCGCGCGTGGCCTCGGACAGGCCGGGCTGGTTTTTCAGCGCGCGCGAGACGGTGCCGATCGAGACCTCTGCCGCCCGCGCCACGTCGCGAATGGTGGTGCCCATCGTTCGGGTCCGGTTTGTTTAGGATGAAGGCGATTGTATAGTAAAAATCCGGGCGCAATTCGGGCCGAATAACCGGGGAATACCCGGAAATAACGGGTTTTTAGGTGCTAATCTGCGAAAACGACGTAACTAAAAATACTAAACAAAACGCGGGAAAGGCAAGGTTGGTGTGGGGCGGTGTTGCGGTGCGCGGGTGGTCGGCGTGAAGTTGCTCATGGGAGCGGCGGCCAGAGAAGGGGCGCGGCGCGGTGGCGGGGGCGAGCGCGGGCGAATGAGACGAACGAAGCGGACGCGGCGAACGAAGCGGACGCGGCGAACGAAGCGAACGAAGCGGACGGGGCCGGACGTGGCGAATGAAGCGAACGAGAGCGAGCGCAAGCGTACGAAGCGCGCGCCGGCTACCCGATCCCGCCAACCGCCCGCCCCGCCGGTCTCCGCCCGTCGTTCAGCAGGCCACCGCGGCGCGCGGCGGCTCGCCGCGCTCGCGCAGCGCGGCGCGGCCGGCGTCGAGGTCGACGACCGCGAGTCCGCCCGGTTGCTGCTTCGCGCGTCGCTTCGCGAGCGCGGCGACCGACGCGATCTCGTCGCTGCCGTAGCGCATCGCGTCGTTGGCGCCGGGCGGCACGCCGACCGCGCCGATCGCCATCGTCACGAAGCCAAAGAACGCGGCGTTGCCGTGGCGGTCCTCGCCGCGCAGCCCGCCCGCCAGCCGGTCGGCCTGCGTATAGAAGCGCAGCGCGCCTTCGTTGAAGCGCGCGATCGCCTCGGTCGCGCGCGCCTGCCAGTCGTCGCGCTGGAACAGCACCAGGAAATCGTCGCCGCCGACGTGCCCGAGAAAGTCGCGCTGCGGATCGCACACGCCGGCCAGCACCGTCGCGGCGAACTTCAGCACTTCGTCGCCCTGCCAGTAGCCGTACTGGTCGTTGAACGGCTTGAACTGGTTCAGGTCGACGTAGCACGCGTGGAAGCCGGCGTCGCGCGCGAGCAGGCGGTCGATATGCGCGCTGATCGGGATGTTGCCCGGCAGGAACGTCAGCGGATTCGCGTAGCGCGCGGCCTCGATGCGCATCTCGGTCACCGCGCGCACCAGGCTCTCGCCGGTGCCGAGCCCGACGTAGCGGCCGTGTTCGGTGATCACGAAGCCGTCCGCCAGATAGCGCTGGTCGTGGCGCGCGAGCAGCATCGCGAGCTGCTCGACCGTCGTCGCGTTGTCGATCATCAGCGGCGCATCGTTCGCGAACTGCAGACACGGCTTCTTGCCGAACACCTCGCGGTGATACGGCAGCGCGAAGCGGTCGATGAAGCCGTGCCGGTTCACCAGCGCGACCGGCCGGCTGGCTTCGACGAGCGCGACCGCGTGCAGGCCGGGCATCCGGTTGAACAGATCGAGCACGTCGTTGTTGGTCGCGTCGCGCGGCAGCGCCGGCGCGGGCACCAGCATCTTCGCCGCAATCGTCGCGGCTGGACGCACGCTGCGCGTCGCGCCGGGAAACACCGCGATGTGCGGCGTATGAATCGCGTCGCGGGCGGCCGGCGCGAGCAGCGCCGACGGGCGCGCGCTCGGCCGGCCGAGCAGGAAGCCCTGCACGCAGCAGATTCCGATGTCGCGCACGACGGTCAGGTCGCTTTCGTTCTCGATCCCTTCCGCGATCAGCTTCGCGCCGCTTGCTTGCGCGAAGTGCTGCATCGCCCGGACCGCCTCGAACTTGAGCGGATCGCGCGCGATGTCGTGAATGAAGAAGCGGTCGATCTTCACGACGTCGGGATGCAGGCGCAGCCACAGGTTCATGCTCGCGTTGGCGGTGCCGTAATCGTCGAGCGCGAACTGGATGCCCGCATCGCGCAGCGTCTCGACCGCCGGCCCGATGCGCGCGATGTCGGGCATCGTCGCCTGCTCGGTGAGCTCGATCACGATGCGCTCGGCGGACACGCCCGCGCGGGCGAGCAGCTGCCGCGCGCGCTCGCGTTCACGCGCGAGCTGCACGATCGTGCGCGCACTGAAGTTGAGGAACAGCTTGCCGTCGCAGCCGAGCGCCGCGAACGCGTCGATGCAGGTGAGCGCGGCCGCCTGTTCGAGCGCGATGGTGGCGCCGTCGCGGGCGGCCTGCGCGAACAGCGCGTTCGGCGCTTCGAGATCGGTGCCGCGCGGGCCGCGGATCAGCCCTTCGTAGCCGACGACGGTGCCCGACGCGAGATCGACGATCGGCTGGAATACGGCGGCGAGCGCGCGCTCCGCGATCAGGCGCGTGGTGACGGCGGCAGCGGAGCCGGAAGAGGGCGGAGGCATGGGCGGGCTGAAGCGAGGGTACGCCAGACTTTAACGGCAACTCGCGCGGACAATTGAGTGAAGATTTCGTGACCTGATGCACGTGGATGGTGCATCGGTGTGCGGCGAGCGGCGAAGAGGGCACGGCGCGCAGGCGAGCAGCCGCAAGCGAGAGCGAGCCGGGACCGCAAAACCCACAACGCCGCAGCCCGCGAACCCCGCCCGCGGCAAGCACCCAGCCAACCGCCTCCTACCGCTACGCCACTGCGCCCGCCCGCGTCAGCGCCTGCCCGCGTTCAGCCCGCGGCCGCCGCGTGCGCTCGCGGCGACCGGTTCCCCATCTTCGCCGCTCGTGTCGCGCGCGCCCCAGCGTTGCGCGAGGGCCGCGCATGTCATCAGCTGGATCTGATGAAACAGCATCAGCGGCAGCACGATCGCGCCGACCGCCTGCGCGGAGAAGATCACCTTCGCCATCGGCACGCCGGCTGCGAGGCTTTTCTTCGATCCGCAGAAGATGATCGTGATCTGGTCGGCGCGGTTGAAGCCGAGCCGCTTGCCGACGAAGGTGGTCAGCAGCAGCGCGATCGCCAGCAGCACGATGTTGACGATCAGCAGGCCGCCCAGCGCGCGCGCCGGAATCTGATGCCACAGCCCCTGGTTCACGGCCTCGCTGAACGCGACGTAGACGACCAGCAGGATCGAGCCCTGATCGACGAAGCGCAGCACGCCGCGATTGCGGTCGATCCAGCGGCCGATCACCGGACGCAGCAGCTGCCCCGCGATGAACGGCACGAGCAGCTGCATCACGATGCTGCCGACCGTGCTCCACGGCGACGCGGCCGCGGCCGACTGCGACGTGATCATCAGCCCGACGAGCGCGGGCGTCACGAAGATCCCGAGCAGGCTCGACGCCGAGGCCGCGCACACGGCGGCCGGCACGTTGCCCTTCGCGATCGAGGTGAACGCGATCGACGACTGCACCGTGGATGGCAGCGTGCAGAGGAACAGCACGCCGGCGTAGAGCGTCGGCGTGACGAGCGGCTGCAGCACGGGTTTCAGCGCGAGGCCGAGCAGCGGAAACAGCGCGAAGGTGCTGAGCAGCACGACCGCATGCAGCCGCCAGTGGGTCGCGCCGGCGATGACGGCTTCGCGCGACAGCTTCGCGCCGTGCAGGAAGAACAGCAGGCCGACCGCGACGTTGGTCGCCCAGTTGAACGCATGCGCGGCCGCGCCGTGGCACGGCAGCAGGCTCGCCAGCACGACGGTGCCGACCAGCGCGAGCGTGAAATTGTCGGGAAGAAAGCGTGGACGGGCCATGGTGAAACTCGAGTCGGAAACAACGGCGGGGGCAGGCGCGCGTGTCGCGCGCGCGAAGCCGCTATTGTCCGGCCAGCGAATTCAATACACAAATTCATTGTGGGAATCGATTGATGATTCCATTGCGCGGGAGCCGGTGTCGCGGCGGGTCGAAATCTGCGCCAATCCACCGAAGAATGTTCTGCGACGATCGCGTCAGGAAGTGAAAAAACCTAGCAGTAACATGGTGTTACACCGATGCCGGCGACCTAACACTTTTTGGCTCGACACCGTTTCGGGCCACCCATAAATTACTGCTGAAAGGCTTGCGTCGGCCGGGGAGTGTCCGGCTGCGGGCCGCAACAGGCACTGAGCGATGGCGGAACGGGCGAAACGGAAGATCGGACGATGGGTGGCAGGGGCGCTCTGCGCGCTGCTGGTGCCGCTCGCGCTTGCCCAGCCGCCGCGCGGCGGCGCAGGTTTCGGCGCCCAGGGTTTCGGTCACGGCTTCGGTCATGGCCTCGGCGCCGGCACGCGCGCATACGGCCAACCGGCCGCGGGCGTACCGGTATGGCGTCGCGGTGCGCCGGCCGGCGGCGTGCGCAGCGGCGGCGTGAACGGCTACGGCGCCCGCTGGGGGCTGCGGCCGACGCCGTCGTATGGCCACTACGCCGCGCAGAACCCGTACCGGCCGATCAGCGCCGATTCGCGCCAGGTGCCGCATCCGTCCGGCGGCGGCAACGTGCCGCTGCGCGCGGGCTCGATCCGCGCGGACGTCGCGCGCTACAACGAGGAGCGCGGCGGCCGTCCGATGCCGCCGCCGCGTGCGCAGGAAGAATCCGGCCGCTCGCCGTTTTTCTCGCCGTTCTACCGAAACTGAGCGCACCGCGGGCTCGTCCCCCGCGCTGTGATGCGAATTCGCCACAGTCGCCCACACATTTCCGCTGATTTTCCCGACGCATTGCGCTATCTTTCGCGCCCGGCACGCGCGCCGCGCGGCCGGCCGGCCGCGTGTCCGTCCCGCGCCGGGCTGCCGCGATGCGCCGCCGCGCATGTTCGCGCCGAGAAGTTAATGCCGCCGCTATACCCGCAATAAGTGCGCGCAATTTTGGTCAGATAAATCTTCCGTAAAGATGGCTGCGCCCCACACGACGCAAGCACTCGGCCCCAAAAACAACGCTCGCGCCGCTTATCGACTATCGACAAAACCTGGAGATCCCATGAAAGCATTCGCTCGCCGTGCGTCGCGCACGTCCGTCAACCTGATCGCCGCGGCCGCCTGTGTCGCTGCCGCCGCACCCGCCCATGCGCAGTCGAGCGTGTCGCTCTATGGTCAGGTCGACGAGTGGGTGGGCGCGACCAAGTTCCCGGGCAGCGATCGCGCATGGAACGTGTCGGGCGGCGGGATGTCGACGTCGTACTGGGGCCTGCACGGCGCGGAGGATCTCGGCGGCGGCTACAAGGCGATCTTCACGGTGGAGAGCTTCTTCCGGGCGCAGAACGGCCAGTTCGGCCGCTTCCAGGGCGACACGTTCTTCGCCCGCAACGCGTACGTCGGCGTCAGCTCGCCGTACGGCACGGTGACGGCGGGGCGCCTGACGACGCACCTGTTCCTGTCGACGATCCTGTTCAACCCGTTCTACGACTCGTACACGTTCTCGCCGATGGTGTACCACGTGTTCCTCGGCCTCGGCACGTTCCCGACCTATCCGAGCGACCAGGGTGCGGTCGGCGATTCGGGCTGGAACAATGCGCTGTCGTACACGTCGCCGTCGTTCGGCGGCCTGAATTTCGCGGCGATGTATGCGCTCGGCAACACGGCCGGCGACAACCGCTCGAAGAAGTGGAGCGCCCAGTTCAACTACGCGAACGGCCCGTTCGCGGCGACCGCCGTCTACCAGTACGTGAACTTCAACAACGGCCCGCAGGATCTCAGCTCGCTCGTGACCGGCCTGAAGAGCCAGGGCATCGGGCTCGTCGGCGCGACCTACGACCTGAAGTACGTGAAGCTGTTCGGCCAGTACATGTATACGAAGAACGATCAGGCAAGCGGCAGCTGGCACGTGAACACCGCGCAGGGCGGCGTCTCGGTGCCGCTCGGCGTCGGCAACGCGATGGCGTCGTACGCGTACTCGCGCGACGCCGGCGGCCTCGACCAGACGCGCCAGACCTGGGCCGTCGGCTACGATTACCCGCTGTCCAAGCGCACCGACGTCTACGCCGCGTACATGAACGACCACATCAGCGGGCTGTCGAACGGCAACACGTTCGGCGCCGGCATTCGCGCGAAGTTCTGATTCGCGCATTCGCCGCGCGCGCAGACGCTGCGCGCGCGGCCGGCATGTCGGCCTGCCCGCCCACGAACGGCGCCGCTCACCGCGGCGCCGTTTTGCGTTTGTTGACCTTTATGTTTCCTCGCCTTTGTTACCCTATTGCCAAATTGCATGATTACCTAGGAATTGCGGGCTAGTTCGATGGATACCCTCGTCAGCATGAATGTGTTTCGGTACGTCGTCGAAGTAGGCAGCTTCGTGGGCGCGGCCGAGCGCATGCAGATGTCGGCCGCGATGGCGAGCAAGCACGTGATGCATCTCGAGCAGCAGCTCGGCGCGCGGCTGCTGCATCGTACGACACGACGCGTCGCGCCGACCGAGGCGGGACGCGAATACTACGAGCGCCTCGTGCAGGCGCTGTCGGAACTCGACGAGGCAGGGCAGGCGGTGGGCGCCGCGAGCGTCGTGCCGCAGGGGCGGTTGCGCGTGACGTCGCTGTCGGCGTTCGGCTTGCGGCACGTGATGCAGGCCGTCACCGACTATGCGGGCCGGTTCCCGGACGTGACCGTCGACATGACGCTGTCCGACCGTGTCGTCGATCTGATCGAGGAAGGCTATGACGTCGCGGTGCGCGCGGCGCCGAATGGGTTGAAGTCGTCGTCGCTGGTCGCGCGGCAGATCGCGACCGCGCACATTCTGCTGGTGGCGTCGCCGGATTATCTGGAGCGGCGCGGCACGCCGCAGACGATCGCCGATCTCGCGTACCACAACTATCTGCGGCGCGAGTCGAGCGCCTCGGCGCTCGATGCGCTGGTGATCGACGCGGCCGCCGCGTCGCGCGTGAACCTGAACGGCAACCTGATCGTGAACCATCTCGAAGGGCTGCGCGCGGCCGTGCTCGCGGGCGCGGGCATCGCGCTGCTGGGCACCGAGGTGGTCGGCGACGACATCGAATCCGGCCGGCTCGTGCCGCTGCTGCTCGACGCGGTGCCGCCGCACGAGGCGCCGATCTATGCGGTGTACGCGAGCCGCCGTCACGTGTCGGCGAAGGTGCGCTCGTTCGTCGATTTCCTCGCCGCGCGCTTCGAAGGGCAGTCGCTGTGCCCGTCGATCGAGGCGCGGCTGCGCGTGCTGCCGATCACGCGAATCAAGCGAGCTTGACTGGGTTTGCACGCGAGCGTGCGTCGATGAAGAAAGCGCGAACCGTAACTGGGTTCGCGCTTTTTTTATTGCGGCGCGGTTGACGCCAGTGACGCGACGCGCTCGCGGTGCGTGCGACTTGCAGTGGTCCGCGTGATGGCGCACCCGCAACGTCTGCGTGACATCCGCGCGACCTCCGCGCGACGCACACGCGGCGCCCGCGCCGCGCGTATCCGTCAGCGTGCGATGCCGAGCCGCGCCTTCGCGTCGTCGTACTCGCGTTTCAGCCGCTCGACGAGCTCGCCGACGCTCGGCAGGTCGTCCATCAGGCCGACGCCCTGGCCGGCGCCCCAGATGTCCTTCCACGCCTTGGCCTTGTCGTTGCCGAAATTCATCTTCGACTTGTCCGATTCCGGCAGCGCGTCCGGATCGAGGCCGGCTCGCTCGATGCTCTCGCGGATGTAGTTGCCGTGCACGCCGGTGAACAGGTTCGTATAGACGATGTCCGACGATTTCGCGTTGAGGATCGCGTGCTTGTACTCGTCGACCGCGTGCGCTTCCTGCGTCGCGATGAAGCGCGTGCCCATGTACGCGAGATCCGCGCCCATCGCCTGCGCGGCGAGGATCGAGCCGCCGTTCGCGATCGCACCCGACAGCACGATCGGCCCGTCGAACATCCTGCGCACTTCGCCGACGAGCGCGAACGGCGACGTCGTGCCCGCATGGCCGCCGGCGCCGGCCGCGACCAGAATCAGCCCGTCGACGCCTGCTTCCAGCGCCTTCTGCGCGTGGCGCAGGTTGATCACGTCGTGCAGCACGATGCCGCCGTAGCTGTGTACCGCGTCGACGATCTCGCGCGCCGGCGCGCGCAGGCTCGTGATGAAGATCGGCACCTTGTGTTCGACGCACACGCGCACGTCGTGCTCGAGCCGTTCGTTGGACTGGTGGACGATCTGGTTCACCGCGATCGGGCCGATCACCGCATCCGGGTGCTGCGCCTTGTGGTCGGCCAGCGCCGACTGGATCTGCGTGAGCCACTCGTCGAGCAGTTCCGCCGGGCGCGCATTGAGCGCGGGGAACGATCCGACGATCCCCGCCTTGCATTGCGCGAGCACGAGTTCGGGATAGCTGACGATGAACATCGGCGACGCGATGACGGGCAGCGTCAGATTCTGCAGGACAGCGGGCAATGCCATGTGATTGTCTCCAGTCTCGAGGGCGGCCGGGTCGTGTGCGTGCCGACGCCGGCATCGGTGCTTGCAGTCGAACGAAAGTTCGAGTGTAGCTGCGCAGCGGCGCGTCCGTATTGATACGAACGATCGTGCGATTCTACGCGAGCTTAGCAAAGCGCACGGCGTGCCGACAATCGAGGGAGTGTTCTGTCTCTACGCATTCGGCTGTTGATTGCGCGCAGCGATGTGCCAAGCCTCCTACAATACCGGCCAATAACAAACCGACGAGAAACAAACCATGTCGTTCGACGCGTTCGCACCGTTTCGCGTGACGGTGCAGGACACCGACATCTTCGGTGTCAAAGGAGGCGCGGGGCCGCCGCTTCTGCTGCTGCACGGTCACCCGCAAACCCACATGATCTGGCATCGCGTCGCCGCGACGCTCGCTCGTCATTTCACGGTGATCGCCACCGACTTGCGCGGCTACGGCGCGTCCGGCAAGCCGCCGAGCGATGCGCAGCATGCGCCGTATTCGAAGCGCGCGATGGCCGCCGATCAGCTCGCGGTGATGCGCCATTTCGGCTTCACGCAATTTCACGTGTGCGCACACGATCGCGGCGCGCGCGTCGCGCATCGGCTCGCGCTCGATCATCCGGCGGCCGTCGAGCGGATGATGCTGCTCGACATCGCGCCGACGCTCGCGATGTACGAGCAGACCGACCGCGCGTTCGCGACCGCGTATTTCCACTGGTTCTTCCTGATCCAGCCGGAGCCGCTGCCCGAAACGCTGATCGAAGGCCGCACCGACGCGTACATCGAGCGCGTGATGGGCAATCGCTCGGCCGGACTCGCGCCGTTTGCGCCGCAGGCGCTCGACGCCTATCGCGCGGCGCTCGCGCAGCCTGGCGCCGTGCATGCGATGTGCGAGGACTACCGCGCCTCGGCGACGATCGATCTCGAACACGATCGTGCTGACCTCGAGCGCGGCAACAAGGTCGCGTGCCCGCTGCGCGTGCTGTGGGGCGCGAACGGGACCGTCGCACGGTGCTTCGATCCGCTGGAAGAATGGCGGCGCGTCGCGCGCGACGTCAGCGGCCGCGCGCTCGACTGCGGCCACTACATTCCGGAAGAAGCGCCCACGGCGCTGATCGACGAACTGCTGGCGTTCTTCGACGCGCGCGACGCGGCTGCTTGAGCGGCAGTACAAGCGGCAGTATGCGCGCCCGGCGCGCTCGCATTGGTCACGCGCGCTGGCGCTGAGTGGCGCCGAGTGGTACGTAGTCGCTTTCAGTGCCCGTCAGCGTCGCCCCGCGTCGTCGTCGACGAGCGGCGGCAGGCGGCGCGGCACGGGCGTCGATTTGACGATCGCCGTGCTCGTTTCGGCGCGCTCCGTCACTTTCGACAGGATGTCGTCGAGATGCTCGATCGTGCGCAGGTACAGCCGGCAGATGAAGCAGTCCTCGCCGGTGACCTTGTCGCATTCGACGAATTCAGGAATGCGCCGCAGCACGTCTTCGACGAGATGCAGTTGTCCCGGCAACGGCTTCACGCGCACGATCGCCTGCAGCGTGTAGCCGAGCGCGCGCGGATCGAGCTCGACGGTGAAGCCGGCGATCACGCCCTGCGCTTCGAGCCGCCGCACGCGATCGGCGGTCGCGGGCGCCGACAGCCCGATCTGCCGCGCCAGTTCGCTGGTCGCGATGCGCGCATCGTCGGCGAGCGCGGCGACGATCGCGCGGTCGGTCGCGTCCAGCGATACCGCGGCCGGCGGTGAAAGGCGTTTCGACATGATCGCTTTGGTTTCGAAGGTGAATCGGCGGTTTCGCTTCAGTCTAGCCGTGGATGCACGGAAAGCAAGCTCCTAGAATCGAAGTCATCTTCCCTCGCCACCGGAGCCCACGATGGTCTCGAACGAAATCCGCCGCGGCGCCGCCGAGATGCTGGTCGCGATGCTGATGTCCGGCACGATCGGCTGGCTCGTGATGTCGTCGCAGCAGCCGCTGTCCAACGTCGTGTTCTTTCGCTGCGTGTTCGGCGCGGCGACGCTCGCGATCGTCTGCGCGGCGCTCGGGATGCTGCGCCGCGCGCTGTTCTCGCCGCGCATGCTCGCGCTCGCGGCGTTCGGCAGCCTCGCGATCGTCGCGAACTGGCTGCTGCTGTTCGCCGCGTATTCGCGCGCGTCGATCTCGATGGCGACCGCCGTCTACAACACGCAGCCGTTCATGCTCGTCGCGCTCGGCGCAATCGTGTTCCGCGAGCGGATCGGCGCGTCGACGCTCGCGTGGCTCGCGGTCGCGTTCATCGGCCTCGTCTGCGTGGTGCGCGTCGAGCCGGCGGTGCTCGCGGTGCCCGGCGAATATCTCGAAGGCGTCGCGCTGTCGCTCGGCGCGGCGTTCCTGTACGCGCTGTCGTCGATCGTCACGAAGCATCTGAAGGGCACGCCACCGCATCTGCTCGCGCTGCTGCAGGTCGGCCTCGGCGTCGTGCTGCTCGCGCCGTTCGCGCAGTTCGGCACGTTGCCGGCGACGGCCGCGCAGTGGCTCGATCTCGTCGTGCTCGGCGTGATGAACACGGGTGTGATGTATGTGCTGTTGTACGGCGCGATCCAGAAGCTGCCGGTCGCGATGACGGGCGCGCTGTCGTTCGTCTATCCGGTCGTCGCGATCATCGTCGATCGCATCGCGTACGGGCAGACGCTCGCGTGGACGCAGGCGCTCGGCGCGCTGCTGATCCTCGTCGCGGCGGCCGGCGTGAACCTCGGCTGGCGCATCGTGCCGGCGCGCCGCGCGGCGCCCGGCAACTGAGACGGTCGCGCGCTCCGGCTTGCCGTCAGGGCTCGCGGCCGGGATTTGCTGCAATGGCTTGCCGGCGACGGCAGATGCCCAACGCCCGATGCCCGCCGTTCGACACCCCAAGCCCCAACCCCAAGCCCGATCCGCGCCCCCCGCTCACTCCCCCACGCCACTGTAAGAAGTTGTAGGGAAACACCCGATGCGATGCAGCACGGTCGCTCGTATGATGCGGGCTGTGACGTTGATCACGTTCACAGGATTCCGATCTCATGCCGTTCGCCACGCAGGCCGAACGGCATTTTTTTATGCGCCGCTGCGTGCGATCAGCCGTCGGCGCGCATCGAGGCGCGCGAGCAGCGCGCGTCGCGCGTCGTCGTCCGACGCGCGCCATCCCTTGATTTCGTCGCGGGTGCGCAGGCAGCCCGCGCACCAGTCGGTGCGCGGATCGATCCTGCAGACGTCGGTGCACGGCGAGGTCACCGTGCCGACCGGTACCGGCGTGTCGCTCATGCGTCGTTGCGCAGCGCGACGTCGGCGACCGGCGCGCCCGTCAGCGCGACGAGTTCCTGCGGCGACAGGTTGAACACCGCGTGCGGATGGCCGGCGGCCGCCCACAGGCTGTCGAGCGCGAGGAGATCCGCATCGATCAGCGTGACCGGTTCGACGAGATGGCCGATCGGACAGACGCCGCCGATCGCATAGCCGGTGTTGTCGCGCACGAACTTCGCGTCCGCGCGACCGACCGCGCCGACCTGCGCCGCGACCTTCTTCTCGTCGACGCGGTTCGCGCCGCTCGCGACGACCAGCACCGGCAGCCCGTCCGATTCGCGGCGAAACAGGATCGACTTCGCGATCTGCGCGACCGCGCAGCCGAGCCCGGCCGCGGCTTCGGCGGAGGTCTTGCCGGTTTCGGCGAGCATCACGATGTCTTTCGCATGCCCGCGTTCGCGCAGCAGCAGCGCGACGCGGCGCGCGGAATCGGGGAGGGTGTCGAACGGAGTGGGTGTCGTCATGGGTGAGTCCGGAAGTGTGAGGCTCAGGTGCAGCTCGGCGCGTCGGCGGCGCTCTGCGCGCGGGCGAGCAGTGCGCGACCGGCGCGCGATGCGTTCGCGCGGCCGATCGCGGTGGAGATGAAGTCGCCGGCGGCGACCACCTGCGCGAGGTCGATGCCGGTGTCGATGCCGAGGCCCTGCATCAGGTACAGCACGTCTTCGGTCGCGACGTTGCCGGTCGCGCCCTTCGCGTACGGGCAGCCGCCGAGGCCGGCCACCGACGCGTGGAAGATCTCGATGCCTTCGAACAGCGCCGCATAGATGTTCGCGAGCGCCTGGCCGTAGGTGTCGTGGAAGTGACCCGACAGCCGCTCGCGCGGGAACACGCGCGTGACGGCCGCGAGCACCTCGCGCGTGCGCTTCGGCGTGCCGACGCCGATCGTGTCGGCGATGTCGATCTCGTCGCAGCCGAGCGCGGCGAAGCGCTCCACCACGTCGACCACCGAGGCGACCGGCACGTCGCCCTGGTACGGGCAGCCGAGCGCGCAGGACACGCTGCCGCGCAGCCGCAGGCCGGCGTCCTTCGCCGCCTGCGCGACCGGCTCGAAGCGCGCGATGCTTTCCGCGATGCTGCAGTTGATATTGCGCTGCGAGAACGCCTCGCTCGCCGCGCCGAAGATCACCACTTCGTCGGCGCGCGCGGCGAGCGCGTTCTCGAAGCCCTTCAGGTTCGGCGTGAGCACGGAATACACGGTGCCCGCGCGACGCTCGATACCGGCCATCACGTCGGCGCCGTCGGCCATCTGCGGCACCCACTTCGGCGACACGAACGATGCGGACTCGACGTTGCGGAAGCCGGCGCGCGACAGCCGGTCGACGAGCGCGATCTTCACGTCGGTCGGCACGAAGGCCTTCTCGTTCTGCAGCCCGTCGCGCGGGCCGACTTCGACGATCTTGACGGCGGTGGGGAACGTCATGGTTGTCTCCAGTGTCATGTTGTGCGAATTCAGTAGCCGCGCGCGCGGTCGACGATGCCGCCGATCGGCTCGCCGCGCTCGAGCGCGCGGATCTTGCCCGCGATCTGCTCGACGGCTTCGTCGCGCAGCGTCAGCGCGGCGCTGTGCGGCGTGATCGTGATGCGCGGCGCCTGCCAGAACGGATGGTCGGCGGGCAGCGGCTCGTGCTCGAACACGTCGAGCGTCGCGGCCGCGATGCGGCCGCTCGCGAGCGCGTCGAGCAGGTCGGCTTCGACCAGATGCGCGCCGCGCGCGACGTTCACCAGGTACGCGCCCGGCGCGAGCCGCGCGAAGGTGCGCGCGGACAGGATCGCGTCGGTGTCCGGCGTGCTCGGCAGCAGGTTGACGAGCACCTTCGCGCCGTCGATGCACGCGTCGAAGGCATGCTCGCCGGCGAAGGTCGCGATGCCGTCGAGCTGCTTCGGGCTGCGGCTGTAGCCGCGCACCGGCAGGCCGAGCGCGGCGAGCGCCTGCGCGACCTGCGCGCCGAGCACGCCGAGGCCCAGCACCGCGACCGTGAAGCGCGCGCGCGGATGCGGCTCGAGCACCTCCCAGCGTCGCTCGTGCTGCAGCGCGTCGTATTCGTCGAAGCGACGCAGGTAGCGCAGCACCGCGTGCGTCACGTATTCGATCATCTGCTGCGCCATGCCGGAATCTTCGAGCCGCACGAGCGGTACGTCGGGCGGCAGCGTGCCGGGATGCGCGCGCTCGAGCGCGAGCAGCGCATCGACGCCGGCGCCGAGATTGAAGATCGCGCGCAGCCGCTCGCGCGGCGCGAACAGCGCGCGCGGCGCGCGCCACACGAGCGCGTAGTCGGCCGCGGCCGTGTCGCCCGGCTGCCACTCGCGCAGCTCGGCGTCGGGCAGCGCGTGCGCGAGCGCGTCGCGCCATGCGCCGGCTTCCTGGTGCGGCGTATAGAACAGGAGCTTCATCCGCTTACTTCGCGAACAGCTGGCCGATGTCGGCGAATGCCTTGAACTCGAGCGCGTTGCCGCACGGATCGAGGAAGAACATCGTCGCCTGCTCGCCGACCTCGCCCTTGAAGCGGATGTGCGGCTCGATCACGAAACGCGTGTGCGCGGCGCGGAGTGTATCGGCGAGCGCATGCCATTCGTCCATCGACAGCACGACGCCGAAATGGCGCACCGGCACGTCGTCGCCGTCGACCGGATTCACCGCGCTCCTGCCGGTCTCGTCAGGGGCGAGATGCGCGACGAGCTGGTGACCGAAGAAGTCGAAGTCGACCCAGTGTTCCGAGCTGCGGCCTTCGGCGCAGCCGAGCAGGCCGCCGTAGAACGCGCGCGCGGCGGCGAGGCTCGTCACGGGGAAGGCGAGATGGAACGGGCGCAGCGCGCTGGCGGGCGAAGCGGACATCGGGCGTCTCCTGTCGATCGGAACGGCGCGGCGGCGCGCGGCTCCGATCCGGTGCATGGCAAGCGGGAAGCCCACATTCTACGGTCTCGCGGCGCGTTGCGCCGTCGCCGGGCTGCCGGCGACGCCGAGCGGCCGCGGCGCGTGCCGCCGGCGCACAAGCAAAGCACAAAAAATTGGTTCGGCCGCGATGCGCGGCGCGCGAGAATCGACGCTCGTCTTCAAGCAACGCAAGCGAGGGCAATCATGCGCGCATGCAGCAAATCGGCGTGGCCGCCGCGGCTCGTGACCGTTCCGGGCCTGCACGGCAGCGAAGGCGCCCACTGGCAGAGCTGGCTCGAACGGCAGTTCGCGCGTTCGTTGCGCGTCGAGCAGGCCGACTGGGATGCGCCCGACCTCGTGCGCTGGGCGCAGTCGGTGCGCGCGCTGCTCGAGCGCGAGCGCGGCCCGTTCGTGCTGGCCGCGCACAGCTTCGGCTGCCTCGCCGCCGCGCATGCGCTCGCGCAATGGCCGCAGGCCGCCGACGTCGCGGGCGTGCTGCTCGTCGCGCCGGCCAGTCCGAAGAAGTTCACGTTCGCCGGGCCGTTCGACGCGCGCCGGCTCGCGGTGCCGTCGATCGTGATCGGCAGCGAGACCGATCCGTGGATGCCGCTCGCCGACGCGCGCACGCTCGCGCGGCAGCTCGGCAGCGCGTTCGTGAACCTCGGCGACGCGGGGCACGTCAACACCGCGGCGGGCTTCGGGCCGTGGCCGCGCGCGAAGTATTTCATCGACACGCTCGTGCATTGCGCGGCGCCGCTGCGCTTTCGCGACGCGGCCGACGGCTTCGACCGCGCGCTCGTCGAGCGCGCGCTCGCGCATGCGGTGTGACGCGCGCGGCGCGCGCCCGCGTCACACCCCGCGTCACCCCGCTTACGACACCGTGACGGGCTTCACCGCCGCCGGGTCCGAATAGCTCGGCCGGCCGTTCTCGACGTGGCCCGCGAAGCGCCGCGAGAACGTGGGGTTCGCGCCGTCGCTCACCGTCACGTCATACCAGTGATGGCTCGCCGCGAGCGCCCATTGCTCGACGCGCTCGTCGCCGCCGTGCAGCGTGACCTGTCGCGACGGCGCGCCGTACGCGTTGTCGGTCAGCGTCAACGTCACGTGGCCGCTGCCTTGATTGCGCAGCTTCAGATACAGATTGCCGTTCGCGACGTCGTAGCCGGCCTTCACCTCGGGCTGCGCATGGTTGCGGCGGCGCGCCGTCGCGGCCGACACGTCGCCCGCGAAGACCCGCACGAACCCGTTCGGGCCGTACACCGAGAACGCGTACGCACCGTTCGTCTCGGTCAGATCGAAGTCCGCGTGCAGCACGCGGCGCGCGCCGACCGTGTAGCGCCACGGGCCGTCGGTGCGGTTCGTCGCGTACACGTGGAAGTGCGCGCCCTGGTTGCCGCGGTTCGCGAATTCGATGCGCAGCGTGTTGCCGCCGTAAATGCTCGCGTTCACGTGCAGCTCGTACGGCAGCGCGCGGGCCGGCCGCACGCCCGGCTCCTGCGGATCGATCGGCGACGGCGTCGCGGGCACCGTGGGCGCGGGCTGCGACGTGCATTGCTGATCGGCGATCGAGCGGTACTGGCTCGTGTCGGGCAGCGCCGGGAAGGTCGCGTCCGACGAGCGGAAGTCGAACGCGGCGGTGAGGTCGCCGCACACGGTGCGGCGCCACGGCGTGATGTTCGGCTCGTCGACGCCGAAGCGTTCGCCGATGAAGCGGATCACCGACGTGTGGTCGAACACCTGCGAGCACACGAAGCCGCCCTTCGACCACGGCGACACGACCGTCATCGGCACGCGCGGCCCGAGGCCGTACGGCAGCCCGTCGGCCGTATAGCTGCCGCCGCGGCCGGGGTTCACGACCGTGTGCAGCTCGCCGTCGGTGGTCACCGTCGAGGCGCCCTGCGCGGCCGAGGTCGGCGGCTGCGGCGGCACGACGTGATCGAAGAAGCCGTCGTTCTCGTCGTACATGATGAACAGCACCGTCTTCGCCCACACGTCGGGGTTCGACGTCAGCGCGTCGAGGATCTGCGACGTGTAGTTCGCGCCGTACGCGGGCGTGTATTTCGGATGCTCGGAGAACGCGGCCGGCGGCAGCAGCCACGACACCTGCGGCAGCCGGTCGTTGATCACGTCGTCCTTCAGGTTGTCGAGCGTGCGCACCGTCTGCGCGCGCCGATACAGCGACGAGCCCGGCTTCGCGTCGATGAAGTTCGCGAAGTTCTGCAGGATGTTGGTGCCGTAGTTGCCGTTGTACGGATCGGCCCACGTGAGCCCCTGCTGGTAGATCTGCCAAGACACGCCGCGCGCCTCGAGCCGTTCCGGGAAGGTCGTCCACGACAGCAGCTGGTAGGCGGGCGGCAGGTCGCCGTCGACGTAGTCGGCGTTGTCGAGCAGCGGGCCGCCGAACTTGCCGGTCGGATCGATCGTGCCGGTCATCAGGTACGAGCGGTTCGGGTGCGTCGGCCCCGGCAGCGAGCAGAAATAGTTGTCGCAGACGGTGAACGCATCGGCGAGCGCGTAGTGGAACGGGATGTCGTCGCGGACGTGATAGCCCATCGTCATGTCGGTCTTGTTCGCGGGCCACTGGTCGTAGCGGCCGCCGTCGATCGCCGCGTGCGTCTTCGCCCACGAGTGGTCGAGCGCGCCGAGACATTGCGCGCTGGTCGTCTTCGTGTCGAGCCGGAACGGCAGCACCGGCTTGCCCGGATCCTCCTTCGACGGCTGGTACCACACCGGCTTGCCGTTCGGCAGCGGGATCGGGAAGCGGTCGTTGTAGCCGCGCACGCCGCGCAGGTGTCCGAAGTAATGGTCGAACGAGCGGTTCTCCTGCATGAACACGACGATGTGCTGGACATCGCGGATCGTGCCGGTGCCGCGCGCGGCGGGAATCGCGAGCGCACGGCGGATCGATTCGGGGAAGGCGTTGAGCGCGACGGCGGCGCCCGCCGATTGCGCGACGGTATGCAGGAAACGGCGGCGGCTGGATGACGTCATGTCGTTTTACCTCGGTTCTGCGAACGGGACGGGAGCGGGGACGGCGCGATCAATGCGGCGACGATGCCGCGGCGGCCGACGCATCGGCCGCCGGTTTTGCATCGTCGTCGTCGTCGGGCGGGAAGTGGACGACGGGCGGCGCGAGCGGCGCGGCATCCGCCGCGGCAGCGTGCGCGCCGGCATCGCTGTTGAACGCGCTCGCGGTGCCCGACGACGCGCCGGCCTGCTGCGACGCGTCGGCCGCTTGCGCGTCGTGCGGCGCGTCGTCGCTGCAGGCGGCGACGAGCGCGGTGGCACACAGAACGGCGGCAACGACGACACGACGCATCACTTCTCTCCTGGCAGGCTGATTGGCAAACGTTTTCCAGTATGCCGGCGCGATGCGACGTTTCGGTGAATCGTTTGCGACCGGAACATGATCGCGAAACGCTTTCGCGAAGCTGTCCCGTGGCTTTCGGCGAAGGCTGCATGAGGCAGACGTGCATGGCGGAATTTGCCAGCGGGACGCGCACGACGTGCCGCATTTACATGCGTGTGCAACGCGAAGGCGCGAACCGGTGTCGCGCGCGATGTGCGCGCAGTGCGACGCGGCCAGCGCGCGAGCGGCGGTCGATATGTCGCCTCCGATGCCGCGAGCCGGTATTTGTTGCCGCTTCGTCGGCGCGTTGCCAGCAGCGCGTCAGCGTGCCGCCATCCAGCGCTCGGATACGGCCGCGCATCGCGATCCCGGCCGAGTGCGCGGCACACGCGCGCCGGCGTCGCTGCTGCGCGGCACCGGAATTGCTCCGAGCGCCGCTGCGCGCGCGCTCGCGCACGACCGGTCCGGCACGGGCCGCCTTTCCGCGTCCATCCCTCATCGAGCGAGCAGAACTCATGTCCACCGATCGATCCGATTCCTCATCCGCCGAACCCGGGCGCGCCGCTTCGCGCGCGCCGCTCGGCGAAAGCCGGCCCGCCCCGTCGCAGCCGGCCGATACGCCGTCGAGCGCGGCGCGTCGCCGCTTCCTGCAATCGGCGGCGGCGGCCGCGACGGTCGGCGCCGCGCCGCACGTGCATGCGCAGGGCGAGGCCGCCGCAGCGCCGCCTGCGCACCGCGACGCGGTGCCCGCGCGGCCGGTGCATCTCGACATCAACGGACGCGCGTACACGCTGCAACTCGAGCCGCGCGTCACGCTGCTCGACGCGCTGCGCGAGTACGCGGGGCTCACCGGCACGAAGAAGGGATGCGACCGCGGGCAGTGCGGCGCCTGCACGGTGCTCGTCGACGGGCGGCGCATCAATGCGTGTCTGACGCTCGCGGTGATGCACGAAGGCCAGCGCATCACGACGGTCGAAGGGCTCGCGCGCGACGGCGTGCCGAGCGCGGTGCAGCGCGCGTTCGTCGCACACGATGCGTTCCAGTGCGGTTACTGCACGCCCGGCCAGGTGTGCGCCGCGACCGCGCTGCTCGACGAGTTCGCGGCCGGCGCGGCGAGCGCGGTCACCGCCGACGTGCGGCATCGCCCGGTGCAGCTGACGGACGCCGAGATCCGCGAACGCATGAGCGGCAACCTGTGCCGCTGCGGCGCGTATTCCAACATCGTCGCCGCCGTGCGCGCCGCGCACGCGGCGAGCGCATAGCCGGCGGAGGGCATCGCAATGGAAGCGATCACCTACGAACGTGCGGCCGACGTCGCCGGCGCGGTGCGCGCGGCGCAGCGTCCGGGCGCGGCGTTCATCGGCGGCGGCACGAACCTGCTCGATCTGATGAAGGGCGGCGTGGCGCGACCGGTCGCGCTCATCGACATCACGCGCATCGCGGGCCTCGATACGGTCGACGCGCTGCCCGACGGCGGGCTGCGGATCGGTGCGCTCGTGCGCAACAGCGATGCGGCCGATCATGCGCGCATCCGCGCGGACTATCCGCTGCTGTCGCAGGCGCTGCTCGCGGGCGCGTCGGCGCAGCTGCGCAACATGGCGACCATCGGCGGCAACCTGATGCAGCGCACGCGCTGTCCGTACTTCTACGACACGGCCTTCGCGCAATGCAACAAGCGCGAGCCGGGCAGCGGCTGCGCGGCCATCGGCGGCCACAACCGGATGCACGCGATTCTCGGCGCGAGCCCGCAGTGCGTGGCGGTGAACCCGTCGGACATGAGCGTTGCGCTCGCCGCGCTGGACGCCGTCGTGCAGGTGAGCGGCCCGCGCGGCGCGCGGCAGATTCCGTTCGAGTCGTTTCACCGCCTGCCCGGCGACCGGCCCGATCTCGACACGACGCTCGCGCCCGGCGAGCTGATCACCGCGGTGGACCTGCCGCCGCCGCGCTTCGCCGGCCATGCGCATTACCTGAAGGTGCGCGATCGCACGAGCTACGCGTTTGCGCTCGTGTCGGTGGCGGCCGCGTTGCGGATGGACGGCGCGCGCATCGAGGAGGCGCGCATCGCGCTCGGCGGTGTGGCGCACAAGCCGCTGCGCGCGACGCTCGCCGAGCAGCATCTCGCGGGACGCGCGCCGACCGATGCGTTGCTGCACGACGCCGCCGCGCTCGCGCTGCGCGATGCGCGGCCGCTCGACGGCAATGCGTTCAAGGTCGCGCTCGCGCAGCGCGCGATCGTGCGCGCGGTGAAACGCGCCGCAGCCAATGGAGGTGCAGCATGAACACGCTGACCGGACAGCCGCTCGATCGCGTCGACGGCATGCTGAAGGTGACGGGCGGCGCGCATTACGCGGCGGAATTCGCCGATCCGCGGCTCGCGCACGCGGTGCTCGTGACGAGCACGATCGCGGCCGGGCGGATCGAATCGATCGACACGGCGCGTGCGCGGGCGATGCCCGGCGTGCTGCTCGTGATCACGCACGAGAACGCGATGCGGCTGCCCAACGGCGGCCGGCCGCCGCTGTCGCCGCCCGCGGGCCGGCACCTCACGCTGCTGCAGGACGACACGGTGCGCTACAGCAACGAGCCCGTCGCGGTCGTCGTCGCGCAGACGCTCGAGCAGGCGAGCGCCGCCGCCGATGCGGTGCGCGTGCGCTATCGCCCGGGCGCCGCCGCGCTCGATTTCGCGCGCGAGAAGGCGGCCGCGCGCGTGCCGCCGAAGCAGCAGGGGCGGCCGATGGACACGCAGCGCGGCGACGTCGACGCGGGGCTGCGCGAAGGCGCGGTGCGCATCGACGCGACCTACACGACGCCGATGCAGCATCACAACCCGATCGAGCCGCATGCGACGATGGCCCGCTGGGACGGCCCGACGCTCACGCTGCACGACGCGACGCAGGGCGTGTCGGGCGCGAGCACCGCGGTGGCCGCGGTGTTCGGCATCGCGCCGGAGCAGGTGCGCGTGCTGTCGCCGTTCCTCGGCGGCGGCTTCGGCTGCAAGGGCTCGTCGTGGTCGCACGTGTCGCTGTGCGCGATGGCCGCGAAGCAGGCCGGTCGGCCGGTGCGGCTCGTGCTGACGCGGCCGCAGATGTTCGGTCCGGTCGGCTCGCGGCCGTACACCGAGCAGCGCGTCGTGCTGGCCGCACGCGCCGACGGCACGCTGACCGCGATGCGCCACGATTCGATCGTGACCACCTCGACGTTCGAGGACTGGACCGAGATGTGCGGGATGCCGTCGCGGATCATGTACGCGGTGCCGAGCCAGGCGACGACGCACCGGATCGTGTCGCTGAACGTCGGCACGCCGACCTTCATGCGCGCGCCGGGCGAGGCGTCGGGGTCGTTCGCGCTCGAGTCGGCGATGGACGAACTCGCGTGGCAGCTGCGGATGGACCCGGTCGAATTGCGGCTCGCGAACTACGCGCAGGTCGATCCGCAGGACGGCAAGCCGTGGTCGAGCAACGAACTGCGCGCGTGCTACCGGCTCGGCGCGCAGCGCTTCGGCTGGTCGCGCCGCACCGGCGCGCCGCGCACGATGCGCGACGGCGACACGCTGATCGGTCTCGGGATGGCGGCCGCCACGTACCCGGCGAACCGCAGCGAGGCGTCGGCGCGCGCGCGCATTCTGCCGGACGGTACGGCCGAAGTGGCATCGGGCACGCAGGACATCGGCACGGGCACCTACACGGTGATGACGCAGGTGGCCGCCGACGCGCTCGGCTTCGCGGTGCGCGACGTGCGTTTCGTGTTGGGCGACTCCGGGCTGCCGCGCGCGCCGGTGTCGGGCGGCTCGCAGACGGCGGCGAGCGTCGCGCCTGCCGTGCGCGAGGCCGCGCTGCAGGCGCGCGCGCAGCTGATCGCGCTGGCCGTGGGCGCACCCGGTTCGCCGCTGCACGGCGTCGCGGCCGACGACGTGACGGTCGACGACGGCTGGGTCGTGCATCGCCGCGATCCGTCGCGGCGCGATCCCGCCGCGGCGGTGATCGCGCGCGCGGGCGGCCGGCCGATCGACGTGCAGGCGACGACGAAGCCGGGCGACGAGAAGTCGCGCTATGCGTCGCATTCGTTCGGGGCGGTGTTCGCGGAGGTGCACGTCGACGCCGAGCTGGGCACGATCCGCGTGCCGCGCATCGTCGGCGCATACAGCGTCGGCAGCGTGCTGAACGCGAAGACGGCGCGCAGCCAGCTGATCGGCGGCATGGTGTGGGGGCTCGGCACCGCGCTCGAGGAGGGGTCGTATCTCGACGTGCGGCACGGCCGCTTCACGAACGCGAACCTCGCCGAATATCACGTGCCGGTGAACGCGGACATCGGCGAACTCGACGTGATCTTCGTCGACGAGCGCGACACGCATTTCAATCCGCTCGGCATCCGCGGGATCGGCGAGATCGGCATCACCGGCGTGCCGGCCGCGATCGCCAATGCCGTCTATCACGCGACCGGCGTGCGCGTGCGCGATCTGCCGATCACGCTCGACAAGGTGGCGACGTCGGCGATGGGCTGAGCGTCAGCGGCGCGGGGTTCTGCGCCGCAAGTTGCTGCGCATGGGGCGTTGTCGCGCGCGGTGCGAGCGCGTGCGGCTGCGGCTGCATGTGCCGCGTGTATCGCGTGGCGTGTGCCGCGCGCCGACTCGCCCGCGCGTGAGTCGGCGGGTGGCTTGGTCCGTCGATTAGCTCGTGAGTTAGCGTGCGAACAGCGGATAAGTCGCCGCTGCGATCAACGCGGTCGCGAGCCATACGACGCTCCACGAACTGACGGCGAGCAGCGGCGGGATCGCGAGCGGCGTGGCGAAGAGGCCGAGATAGACGACCGTGTTTGCCATCCCGAGCGCGGTGCCCGCGTGGTTTGCGCCGGCGAGCGTCGCCAGTTCGGTGTACGCGACGCCGTGCCACGCGGACACGCAGATGCCGGCGAACACGAGAATCGCGACGATCGCGCCGAGCGGTACGTAGGGGCTGGCGGCCGTCGCTGCGGCGAGCAGCGCGAACGCGCCGGCCGCGACGCAGACCGACCCGCGCAGGTACGCACGCCGGTTGCCGTGCCGGTCGGTATGGCGGCCGCTCCACACGCGCATCACCATGGCGCCGGCCTGCAGCGCGACCATCGCCGTGCTGATGCCGGCGAGCCCGAGCCGGCCGAAATCGTGCAGGAACACGGTCGCGAACGTGAGCACCGCGAACTGCGGCGCGCACAACGCGCCGATGCCGAGCACGATGCGCCACACGCGGGCGCTCGCCAGCGGGCCGCGCGCGGGAGCGGCGGACGCTTGCTGTGCGGCGGGCGGCGTGGTCGAGGTGCTCGAGGTGGCCGGCGCGACGGATGCGACCGATGAGTCGGATGTGCGGGATGTTGCCGATGGGACCGATGCGGCGGATGCGAACGACGAGTCCGATGAGTCTGATGCGCCGGATGTAGCCGTCGCGACCGATGCGGCGGAAGTGGCGGACGGCGCGAACGCAACCACCCCAACCGGCGGCTCGTGCAACCAGCGCCACGTGAGCGCCGCCGACACCGCGCACAGCAGCATCAACGCGCCGTACACCGCGGCGAAGCCCGCATGCGACGCGAGCGCCGGCAGCAGCGCCGCGCCGACGCCGCCGCCCAGCGGCACGGCCGTCTGCCGGATGCTCATCGCGAGCCCGCGTTCGCGTTCGCCGAACCAGCGCATCACCGCGCGTCCGCTCGAACCGTTCACGCTGCCGCCGAGCAGGCCGACGCAGCACATCGCCGCCACGACGCGCAGCAGCGGCGGCACGGCATGCGCGCTCGGCACGATCGCGGCGACCATCACCGCGAGCATCGCGGCGGTCGCGACGAGGCCGGTGAGCAGCACGCGCCGATCGCCGAAGCGATCGGCCGCGATGCCCCACGGCAACTCCGACAGCGCGACGCCGAAGCCCAGCGCGCCGAGCACGAGGCCGAGCGCGGCGTTGTCGAGGTGATAGGCCGAGCGCATCCACACGGCGGTGGTCGGAATGCCGGCCGCGGCGGCCGAAAAGCTCATGTTCGCCGCGACGCCGGCAGCGAGCACGCGCCAGCGATGCGCCGGGCCGCGCGCAGCGCCGGCGCGCGCGGACGGGGAAGCGAGGCAGGAGGTATCCATGACGACGGGTCCGTGCGCAAATTGACATCGTCAGTGTGGCGACCTACATTCATCCTGAAAATTGGAAAGTTTTTGATGAATCGTTCGACAAAACGGGATGATCGAGATGCCGATGCGAGACCCTAGCGACGCCGCGCTTGCGCGTCCCAATTTCGATGTCGCGGCGCTGCGCAGCCTGGTGGCGGGCGTCGACCTCGGCAGCTTCACGAAGGCGGCCGATCGCGTCGCGCGCTCGTCGTCGGCGGTGAGCGCGCAGATCCGCAAGCTCGAGGAGCAGGCCGGCACGCCGCTGTTCGTGAAGGCCGGCCGCGGGCTGGCGCTGACCGACGCGGGCGACGCGATGCTGCGCTACGCGCGCCGCATGATCGAACTGAACGACGAAGCGGCCGCGGCCGTGCGCGGCGTGAATCTCGACGGCTGGGTGCGGGTCGGGCTGCAGGAGGATTTCGGCGAAGCGATCCTGCCCGACGTGCTCGGGCGTTTTGCGCGCGCGCATCCGAAGGTGCGGATCGAGGCGCGCGTCGCGCGCAATGCCGAGCTGCTCGAGCGGCTCGACGCGAATCAGCTCGATCTCGCACTCGTGTGGGGCGATCCGGCATCGGCGAGCCTGATGTTGCGCGCGGGCATCGACAGCGACGCGATCGCCCAGGTGCCGATGCAGTGGATCGCGGCGGTGGGCGCGGGCGACGTCGGCGTGGCCGACACCGGCGCAACGTCGGATGCCGCACGCGACGGCGCTGCGAGTACCGCCGCGGAGCGCACGCCGGGTGCGCAGGCAGAGCAGGCAGAGCAGGCAGAGCAGGCAGAGCAGGCAGAGCAGGCAGAGCGTGGAGAGCCGCTGCCGCTCGTCGTGTTCGACCGGCCGTGCCGCTTCTTCGCCGCGGCGACCGACGCGCTCGACCGCGCGGGCTTGCCGTGGCGCGTCGCATTCACCACGCCGAGCCTGGCCGGACTATGGGCGGCCGCGGCGGCCGGGCTGGGCGTCACGGTGCGCTCGCATTACGGGTTGCCCGCGTCGGTGCGCGCACTCGACACGGCCGCGTGCGGCCTGCCCGCGCTGCCGAGCCTGCCGCTGCTGTTGCTGCGCCGCACGTCGTCGGCGACGCCGACCGTGGAACGGCTCGCGCAGATCGTGACGCAGGCCGTGCGCGACGCGACCCGGCGCGACGCGGTGGCGCTGGCGGCCTGAGGTTCGTCGGGGCGGTGTCGCGTGAGGCGGCGCGCGCGGCTCGAGTGAGCGGGCGCGCTCGCCGCTGGCGCTCAGGCTTCGATGGGCGGCGTGAGCGTCCGGCACGCCGCCGCATCGACGGTAGCCCGTTCGATCGTCCGCCGCGTTCGCCCGCTCGCCTGCGCGCCCGCTCGCTCGTTCGCTCGCCCGCTCGCTCGCCCGCGCGCCGACGGCCGTGTCGCGCAGCGGCGCCGTCCGGTCGGCGAAACGCACCGCTTGCGGTTCACCCGGCGCCCCGGCACACCGACCGCCTCGCCGTACTCCGACCCCCACCCCAGCCGGCCCCACGCGCCCATACCCCTCGCCCTACACCGCCGCAACCGCCGGCGCGTGCGCCTGCAGCGCCGCCCACAGCTCGCCGAGCCTGTCGCGCAACGCGGCGCTCGCGGGCACGAACGGCAACCGCAGCCCGTCTTCGCACCATCCTTGCGCGGCCAGCAGCGCCTTCACCGGCGCGGGATTCGGCTCGGCGAACAGCGCCGCGACGAGCGGTTGCAACGCGACCGCCAGCCGTCGCGCGTCGGCGAGGCGGCCGTCGCGCAGCAGCGCGTGGATGCGCACGTGCCATTCGGGCAGCACGTGCGCGCTGCTCGCGATCGCGCCGTGCGCGCCTGCACAGAGCGCCGCGAAGTTCTGGTTGTCGTCGCCGGACAGGATCGCGAGCGGCGTGTCGTGCACGAGCCGGCTCAGCCGGTCGAGCGTGCCGCCGCACTCCTTGACGCCGGCCACGCGCGCATCGCGCGCGAGCGCCTGCAACGTCTCCAGTTCGACGTTCACGCCGGTGCGGTACGGGATGTTGTAGACGAGCACCGGCCCATCGGCCGCGGCGACGATCGCCTCGACGTGACGGCGGATGCCGTCCTGCGTCGGCCTCACGTAGACGGGCGGCGTGACGAGCAGCCCGTCGGGCCGCAGCGCGGCGAGCTCGCGTGCGCGGGCGGCCGCGAAGTGGGTCGCGCTCGCGGTGAGCCCGACGACGATCGGCATGCCGGGCGCCGCGTCGCGCAGCGTCGCGAACACCGCATCCTGTTCGCGCGCGTCGAGCAGCACGCCCTCGCCGGTCGTCGCGCCCGCGACGAAGCCGGCGATGCCGGCCGCCGCGTAATGGCGCGCGAGCCGCGCGAGCGCGCCGTGGTCGACCTCGCCGTCGTGGAACGGCGTGATGATCGGCAGCCAGATACCTTCGAAACGTGTGTGCATGCAAAGCCTCATGGTGAGAACGGAGTGGAGAGGAACCGTTCCGCCGGCGGGCGCCGGAGCGAGGCATGCGGGCAAGGAGAAAGCAACGACCCGCGGGCATCCCGTCCGGCATTCGCCTGACGGGACGCGACGTCCCCGTCAGTCGAGGAGTCGTTTTTTCAGTTTCAGCCCGGCCGCGCGCACACCTGCCGCGGTGGCGGCGAGGATCGACAGCGAGCGCGGAGCAGCGGACATGGATGGACCGGGAAAAGGGCTGAGCGGCGATCTTAACACCGCGGCCGGCGCGCGCGCGCGCCGGCGTGCCGCGTTAGCAGAATTCCAGATTTGCTTTCCACGACAGATTGGAAGGCGCGCGGCGCCCGGCCGCTAGAATGCCCGCTTACGTTTCGATGACGGTGCGCACGCGCGCCGTCACGCACATTCACCACCACTGGAAACGGGGTATATCGCGATGGCAGGCATCAAGGTGATCGGCCGCTGGCTGCACGCCGGCACGGCGGCGGCGCTGGTCGTGGCGGCAACGGCCGCGCACGCGGACACGTCGATCCTCAACGTGTCGTACGACGTGACGCGCGAGCTGTACAAGGACATCAACGCGAGCTTCGCCGCGGCGTACAAGCAGCAGACCGGCGAAACGGTGACGATCAAGCAGTCGCACGGCGCGTCGAGCGCGCAGGCGCTGTCGGTGCTGCAAGGGCTGCAGGCCGACGTCGTGACGATGAACCAGCCGAACGACATCGACCTGCTCGCCGAGCGCGGCCAGCTGCTGTCGAAGGACTGGCGCGCGCGCTTGCCCGACAACAGCTCGCCGTACTCGACGACGATGGTGTTCCTCGTGCGCAAGGGCAACCCGAAGGCCATCAAGGACTGGAGCGATCTCGCGAAGCCGGGCGTGCAGGTGGTCATCGCGAATCCGAAGACGTCGGGCAACGGCCGCTACGCGTATCTTGCCGCGTGGGGCTATCAGAAGCAGAAGGGCGCGACCGACCAGCAGGCGCTCGATTTCGAGAAGGCGATCTTCCGCAACGTGCCGGTGCTCGATTCGGGCGGCCGCGGCGCGACGACGACCTTCACGCAGCGCGGCATCGGCGACGTGCTCGTCACGTTCGAGAACGAGGTCGCGCTGATGGACACCGGCGCATCGGGCGCGCAATTCGACGCGGTGTATCCGTCGGCGAGCATTCTCGCGGAGCCGCCCGTCGCCGTGGTCGACAAGGTCGTCGACAAAAAGGGCACGCGCAAGGTCGCGCAGGCCTATCTCGCTTATCTGTACACGCCGCAGGCGCAGGAGATCGTCGCGCAGCACCATCTGCGCCCGCGCGATCCGAACGTGCTGAAAAAGCACGCGGCCGAGTTCAAGCCGCTGAAGACGTTCAGCGTCGAGCAGGTTTTCGGCAGCTGGGCGAACGCGCAGAAGACGCACTTCGCCGACGGCGGCACGTTCGATCGCGTGATCGTCGACCGGAAGTAAGGGCGGCGCGCGCGGAGGGCGCGATCTTTCGCGCGCCGCGCGTCCGTCGGCGCAGCGCCGATCTCGCGCGCACCGCGGCCTCGGTGCAGCGCGTGAGCGCTGCACGAAACCCCTCCCCGCGCGACCTCCGCACCGTACGCGCGCCCCGCGCCCGCGCATGCTACGCTCATCGCCTTCCTGTCCCAGGCGTCGCGCGATGAACGTCGATCCGTCTTCCCCTTTCTCCCGCGGCCGGGGCCGCCGGATCTGGTCCGGCACCCGCCCGGTGATCGCGTACGGCATGCCGCCGCTCGGCTGGCGCGACCTGTATCACCGCGCGCTGACGGTCACCTGGCCCGTGTTCTTCCTGTCGCTCGCGGTGCTGTTCCTGCTGATCAACGGCGGCTTCGCGCTGCTCTACCTGCTCGGCCACGAGCCGATCGCGAACCAGTCGCCGGCCGGCTTCACCGGCGCGTTCTTCTTCAGCGTCGAGACGCTCGCGACGGTCGGCTACGGCGACATGCATCCGCAGACCGTCTACGCGCACGTCGTCGCCACGTTCGAGATCTTCATCGGGATGTCGGGCATCGCATTGGCCACCGGCCTCGTGTTCGCGCGCTTTTCGCGACCGCAGGCGAAGATCCTGTTCGCGCGCTACGCGATCGTGCGGCCGCTGGACGGGCGGATGACGCTGATGGTCCGCGCCGCCAACGCGCGTCAGAACGTGATCGCCGAAGCGCAGGCGAAACTGCGGCTGATGCGGGTCGAAGGCACGCACGAAGGCTATACGCTGCGCAAGATCCACGATCTGCCGCTCGTGCGCAACGAGCATCCGATCTTCCTGCTCGGCTGGAACCTGATGCACGTGATCGACGAAACCAGCCCGCTGTTCGGCGAAACGGCCGAATCGCTCGCTGCGCGCGACGCGTCGCTGCTGATCACGATCGAGGGCTCCGACGAGACGACGTCGCAGGTCATGCAGGCGCGCCACACGTGGACCCACGCCGAGATCCGCTGGCGTCACCGCTATGTCGACCTGATGCGCGACGAGGGCGGCATCACGCACATCGACTACACGCATTTTCACGAGGTCGTGCCGGTCGACGCGGACAGCGACGCAGGCGGTCTGCCGGGCGAGGTGGTCGATGCGGGCGGGTCGGCGCGCGCGCCCGGGCCGGCCGCATGAGCGGCGCGCCGCACCCAGCGTGATGCGCCGCGCGCCGGATCGAACCCACGGAGAAGGCACCGCATGGCCCACGACGACCGCACGACGGTCATTTCCCGGCGCACGCCCGAATCGGCGGCGATGCGCGCCGAGCTCGCGCGCGCGATGGCGATCACCGCGCGGCTCAACCGGCTGACGTTCGCCGATGCGGACGAAGTCCGCAGCCTGTTCGGCGAACTGACGGGCAAGCCGATCGACGACGGCTTCCTGCTGATTCCGCCGTTCTACGCAACCGGCGGCGCAGCCACGCGGATCGGCCGGAACGTGTTCGTCAACCAGAACTGCACGTTCTACGACCTCGGCGGCCTCGACATCGGCGACGACGCGATGATCGGGCCGAACGTGAGCCTCATCACGTCCGGCCATCCGCTCGAGCCGTCGCGCCGACGCGACGCGGTCGTGGCCCGGCCGATCTCGATCGGCAACAACGTGTGGATCGGCGCGGGCGCGACGATCCTCGGCGGCGTGACGGTCGGCGAGAACGCGGTGGTCGGCGCCGGCTCGGTCGTGACGCGCGACGTCCCGCCGGATACGCTGGTCGCCGGCAACCCGGCGCGGATCGTCCGTTCGATCGCGGAGTGACGGCGTGGGGCGGCGGCGACGCCACTGCGCGGCGGATGTGGACAACCGGCATTTCGCTCAATCGAAATGCTGTGCAAGCGACCGGTGAGCATGCGGCGCAAGCCTGAAGCGGCGCGGCTTTGCGGCGGTTGGCGCGGGCGCGCCGGCGTGTGCATTAGCCGACGTTGCGCATGCGCGGGCGGCCAACCTCCGCGCGATGTCGGTTGTGGATATCTCGCTTCGCACGCAGTCGCAATGCTGTGCATTTGGTCGGTGAGCATGCACCCGTGGGCAAGAATGCCTGCCGCAGCATGTGGACAACCTGGCGCGCAACGACGAAAAACGCTGTGCTCGCGGACGGTGAGCGCCGGCGTCCGCTCGCGTGTGACGCTTGCGCCGCGCGGGCTTCCGCGCGCCGCACGACATTCGGCACGTTGCGCGTTCAGGCGCTCGGCTCGCTTCGACGATCGATCGCGCGCGCGTTTCGCGTTGTGGATAACTTGCCGCCGAACGCAGTCGCAGCGCTGTGTATTCCGATGGTGAGCGTCGCGGCCCGGTCGCGCCCGAGGTCTGCCTGCGTGGCCTAGCGCGTTCCCGTGGACGGCTTCGGCGGTCGCGCATTCTAACCGCACTCGCGATCGCGCGTTTCATTCGACTGCTTGCCGCGATGTGGATATGCGCTCGCCCGAACCAGTCGATGTGCTGTGTATCCCGACGGTGAGCGCCGATGCGTGCGGCGCGGCCGCGTGCGCGCGAGCCCCGGCGCGCGGGGCTGCGCGGCATCGCTCGCGTCGGTTCGCGCCCGAATCGGCGGTCGTCATGCGATACCCCGCCGACGCTCACCGTTCGATTTCACAGTGTTGCGAGTGGTTGCGTGGGTGAGTTGTCCACATCGATCTCCCGATCGCCGCTCACCCTTGAAGTGCACGGCGTTTCGAGTGATCGCGGAAAGGGCCGTTCATTCCCGAATCGGCGCGACCGTCCGATCGATTTGCCGTCGCTCACCGTCGGAATGCACAGCGTTCCGAGTCGTGATGGGTGGGTTCTATCCACAGCCAAATCGGCCTCCTCATTCGCTTGCGTGCCGCTGCTCACCATCGGAACTCACAGGGTTTTTAGTGTGTGGCTGCCCCCGAGGTGCCCCGCACCTACACGCTTCCGCGCCTGCCGCGCCGGCAGTAAATAGAGCATCGCGAGCCGCACACCGCTGCGGACAATCGCCCCCGCTCAATCGACTCGCAATCCTGTGCATTGGACCGGTGAGCGTCGCCGCCGCATCGGCGGGAAGCGGGCAGGCGGGTGTGGATATCCGGCCTCCGCATCGACTCGCAGCCCTGTGGATTTGAATGGTGAGCGCCTCGATCCGCTGGATGGGCGGGCCGATTGCGTTGTGGATAATCCACCCCCCGACGACACTCGAAACGCTGTGCAATCGACCGGTGAGCGTCCGCCTGCAGCCGGGCGTTGTGGATATCCGGCGCCCGCGACCAATTCGAACGCTGTGCATTTCACGGGTGAGGACGCTAGAGATCCGCCGCGCAAACCGTTGCCGCGCGGCCTTGCGCGCACGTGCCGCTGCTCCCGCGGCCGCCGCCTCGCCGCGTGAGCGCTGCAGCGCGCCCGCCCGTCTCGACATGCGCCGCGAGCCGCCCAGCGGCCTGCGGCAGAACTCTCTCAATTCCGCTGCAAAACCTGCGCAGTCTTTCTCGCTTCGACGCCGCGTCAGCAAGATGAGAAAAAACTTTCTCGCCTTCCCGCGAAAAAATAGAGCCATCCCGCTGCTCGCGGCCGGCGTCGTCCGGCGCCGCGGCGCGCGGCCCGGCACAGCACAAAGCACAATCAGGAGACATCCCCATGACCGCCCGCCTGCCCGTCGACGGCACGCCCGCTCTATCCGACTACCGGCTGACCGACAACCTGACCGCCACGCGCGGCCGCATCTTCCTGACCGGCACGCAGGCGCTGGTCCGCCTGCTGCTGATGCAGCGCGCAGCCGACACCGCGCAGGGCCTGAACACGGCCGGCTTCGTCAGCGGCTACCGCGGCTCGCCGCTCGGGATGGTCGACCAGCAGCTGTGGAAGGCGAAGAAGCTGCTCGACGCCGGCGGCGTGCGCTTCCTGCCCGCGATCAACGAGGAGCTCGGCGGCACCGCGGTGCTCGGCACCCAGCGCGTCGAGGCCGACCCGGAGCGCACCGTCGATGGCGTGTATGCGATGTGGTACGGCAAGGGCCCGGGCGTCGACCGCGCCGGCGACGCGCTGAAGCACGGCAACGCGTACGGCTCGTCGCTGCACGGCGGCGTGCTGGTGGTGGCGGGCGACGACCACGGCTGCGTGTCGTCGTCGATGCCGCATCAGAGCGACTTCGCGATGATGGCGTGGCACATGCCGATCGTGAACCCGTCGAACATCGCCGACATGCTCGAATTCGGCCTGTACGGCTGGGCGCTGTCGCGTTACTCGGGCGCATGGGTCGGCTTCAAGGCGATCTCGGAGACGGTGGAGTCGGGCTCGACCGTCGATCTCGACGCGCTGCAGACGCAGTGGCCGGCGCCGGCCGGCTTCGCGCCGCCGGCCGGCGGCCTGCACAACCGCTGGCCCGACCTGCCGAGCCTGACGATCGAAGCGCGCCTCGCCGCCAAGCTCGACGCGGTGCGCCATTTCGCGCGGGCCAACAGCATCGACAAGTGGATCGCGCCGGGCGCGCACGCGAACGTCGGCATCGTCACGTGCGGCAAGGCGCATCTGGACCTGATGGAGGCGCTGCGCCGCCTCGACCTGACGGTCGACGATCTCGACGCGGCCGGCGTGCGGATCTACAAGGTCGGCCTGTCGTATCCGCTCGAAATGACGCGCATCGACACCTTCGTCGACGGGCTCGCCGAGGTGCTGGTTATCGAGGAGAAGGGCCCCGTCATCGAGCAGCAGATCAAGGACTACCTGTACAACCGCGCGGACGGCGCGCGCCCGCGCGTGCTCGGCAAGCACGACGCGGCCGGCGCGTGCCTGCTGTCGGAACTCGGCGAGCTGCGTCCGTCGCGCATCCTGCCGGTGTTCGCCGACTGGCTCGCGCGCCACAAGCCGGCGCTCGATCGCCGCGAACGCGTGGTCGATCTCGTCGCCCCGCAGATCCTGTCGAACGAAGCCGACGCGGTGAAGCGCACGCCGTATTTCTGCTCGGGCTGCCCGCACAACACGTCGACCAAGGTGCCGGAAGGCTCGATCGCGCAGGCCGGCATCGGCTGTCACTTCATGGCGTCGTGGATGGAGCGCGACACGACCGGCCTGATCCAGATGGGCGGCGAAGGCGTCGACTGGGCCGCGCACGCGATGTTCACCAACACGAAGCACGTGTTCCAGAACCTCGGCGACGGCACCTACTTCCATTCGGGGATCCTCGCGATCCGTCAGGCGGTCGCCGCGAAAGCGAACATCACGTACAAGATCCTCTACAACGACGCGGTGGCGATGACGGGCGGCCAGCCGGTCGACGGCAGCATCTCGGTGCCGCAGATCGCGCGGCAGGTCGAAGCCGAAGGCGTGTCGCGCTTCGTCGTGGTGTCGGACGAGCCGCAGAAGTACGACGGCCATCACGGGCAGTTCCCGGCCGGCACGACGTTCCATCACCGCAGCGAGCTCGATGCGGTGCAGCGCGAGCTGCGCGAGACGCCGGGCGTCACCGTGCTGATCTACGACCAGACCTGCGCGGCGGAGAAGCGCCGCCGCCGCAAGAAGGGCGAGTTCCCCGATCCGGATAAGCGGCTGTTCATCAACGACGCGGTGTGCGAAGGCTGCGGCGACTGCGGCGTGCAGTCGAACTGCCTGTCGGTCGAGCCGCTCGAGACGCCGCTCGGCCGCAAGCGCCGCATCGACCAGTCGTCGTGCAACAAGGACTACTCGTGCGTGAACGGCTTCTGCCCGAGCTTCGTGACGGTCGAAGGCGCGGCGCTGAAGAAGGCGGCCGGCGCGGCGTTCGACGAGGCCGCGCTCGCCGCGCGCGTCGACGCGCTGCCGGTGCCCGCGACGCATCTCGACGCGGCGCCGTACGACATGCTGGTGACCGGGGTCGGCGGCACGGGCGTCGTGACGGTCGGCGCGCTGATCAGCATGGCCGCGCACCTCGAGGGCAAGAGCGCGTCGGTGCTCGACTTCATGGGCTTTGCGCAGAAGGGCGGCTCGGTGCTGTCGTTCGTGCGGATCGCGTCGAGCGACCGCTGGCTGAACCAGGTGCGCATCGACACGCAGCAGGCCGACGTGCTGCTCGCATGCGACATGGTGGTCGGCGCGAGCGCCGAGGCGCTGCAGACGGTGCGCCACGAGCGCACGCGCATCGTCGTCAACACGCACCGGATTCCGAACGCGTCGTTCGTGCAGAACCCGGACGCGAACCTGCACGCTGACGCGCTGCTCGAGAAAATGCGTCACGCGGCCGGCGCCGGCCATCTGTCGAGCTGCGACGCGCAGGCGCTCGCCGCGAAATTCCTCGGCGACTCGATCGGCGCGAACATCCTGATGCTCGGCTACGCGTGGCAGCTCGGTCTCGTGCCGGTGTCGCTCGCCGCGATGATGCGCGCGATCGAGCTGAACAACGTCGCGGTGCCGATGAACAAGCTCGCGTTCTCGATCGGCCGGATGGCGGCCGGCGACGCCACGGGGCTCGACGCGTTGTGGCGGGCGCGCCATGCGGGGCTCGCGCCGATGGTTTCCACAGCCGCCGCCTCCGACACGCTGGACACGCCTGCCCCGCTCGACGCGTTGATCGCCGATCGCGAGACGCGCCTGTCGGCATACGGCGGCGCACGTTACGTCGAGCGCTACCGCGCGCTGGTGAACGCGGCGCGCGCGAAGGGCGACGAGGCGCTGACGCGCGCGGTCGCGACGACCTTCTACCGCCTGCTCGCGGTGAAGGACGAATACGAGGTCGCACGGCTCTATGCGGACGGCGCGTTCCGCGCGGCGCTCGAAGCGCAGTTCGAAGGCGTGCCGGGGCAGGACTATCGCGTGAAGTTCAATCTCGCGCCGCCGGCGCTCGCGAAGGCCGGCCGCGACGGCAGCGCACCGAACAAGCGCGTGTTCGGCCAGTGGCTGTGGCCGGTGCTCGGCGTGCTCGCGCGCGTGCGCAGCCTGCGCGGCACGCCGCTCGATCCGTTCGGCCGCACGGCCGAGCGCCGGATGGAGCGCGCGCTCGCCGACGACTACGAGACGACGCTCACGCGCGCGCTCGCCGCGATGACGGCCGCCAACGCGGCGCAGGTCGCGCAACTGGCCGAACTGCATGCGCGCGTGCGCGGCTTCGGCCACGTGAAGGTGCGCAACCTCGCGGGCGTGAAGCGGGCGGAGCGTGAGCTCGCGCTGCAGCTCGGCATCGACGCGGCGACGAGCGCGGCCGTGCAGCATGCGCTCGACGAGATGAAGGGCGCCGGCATGCTGAAGGGGATTCCGGTGGTCGTCGCGAAATAACGCAACCGCCCGCCCGATGCGAAAACGGCGACGCGCGAGCGTCGCCGTTTCTTCATGCGGTGGCCGTGCGCGGCGGCGTGCATCGACGCATCAGACGAGGCCCTTCTTGCGCGTCGACAGCGCCGTCTCCGACAGATCGATCTCGCGGATCAGCTTCGTCAGCGTTTCGTCCGAGATGCGGCTTTCGCTGCGCAGCCGATACAGCACCGTGCGCTCCGCGCGCACCGCGGCGATCCGCATCTGCAGCTCCATCGTTTCGCTCTGATGCGCCTGCGCGCGCGGCGTCGGGCCGTCGTCGGCGAGCGAGGCGAGGCGGCGGCGGTACAGGTCCATCACGCGCGCCGAGATGTCCGCGCAGCGCGCGGCGCCCGATTCGTCGAGCGCGGCCGCGATCGCGTCGTGCGACGCGTCGATCGCGCGGATCGCGGCCTGCGCGGCGGCCGCGCGCGCGGCGCGCTCCTCGGCGGCGAGCGGGTTGCGCGCCGTGCGCATGCCGCGCAGCAGCAGCGGCAAGCCGATCATTGCGACGATCAGCGAGCCGAGGATCACCGCCGACGCGATGAAGATCGCGGCGTCGCGCCCCGGCAGCGGCGCGCCGTTCGACAGCGCGACCGGAATCGACAGCACGCCGGCGAGCGTGACCGCGCCGCGCACGCCGCCGACCGTCATCACCGCGATCGTGCGCACGCCGGCCATCGTGCCGGGCAGCCCCTGACGCGCGGCGCGGCGGCTCGCGATCCAGCGCAGCAGCCACACCCACAGGAAGCGGATCGCATACAGCGCGACCATCATCGCGCAGACGTTGAAGATCATCCGGCCGACGAGCGCGTCGCTCGTGTGGTGCGCGTCGACCAGCGCGCTGCCGATGATGTGCGGCAGCTGCAGCCCGAGCATGATGAACACCATGCCGTTGAACACGAACTCGATCATCGCCCACGTGCTCTCCGCGCGCACGCGCGACGCGACGGTGCTTTTGCGCGAGAAGCTCGTGTAATTCATCATCATCCCGGCCGACACGGCCGCGAGCACGCCCGACAGCTCGAGATGCTCGGCGAACAGGTAGGCGGCGAACGGCACCAGCAGCGTCATCACGATGCCGGGGGCCGGATCGCCTTCCTGCTCGGCGTTGAGAAAGCGCGTCGACAGCGCGCTGAACAGCCACGCGACGCCCGCGCCGGTGGCGAGCCCGCCGGCCGCGACGATCACGAACGTGATCGACGCGTCGCGCAGCGAGAACATGCCGGTGAGCGCGGCGGCGATCGCGAACTTCAGCGCGACGAGGCCCGACGCGTCGTTCATCAGCGCCTCGCCTTCGAGGATGTGCATCAGCTGCGGCGGGATGCGGCCCTTGCCGGCGATGCCGGACAGCGCCACCGCATCGGTCGGCGACAGCACGGCCGCGAGCGCGAACGCGATCGGCAGCGGCAACTCGGGTATCAGCCAGTGCGCGAAATACCCGACGGCGAGTACCGTCATGAACACGAGCCCGAACGCGAGCATCAGGATCGCGCGGCGCTGCATGTACAGTTCGCGCTTCGGGATCCGCCAGCCGTCGGCGAACAGCAGCGGCGGAATGAACAGCAGCATGAAGATCTCGGGATCGAACGTGACGTGCAGGTTCAGCCTGGGCCACGCGAGCATCGCGCCGAACGCGATCTGCATCAGCGGCAGCGGCAGCCGCAACGGCAGCACACGCGTGAGCGCGCCCGACAGCGCGACCGTGAGCAGCAGAATGAGGACGGTGAAGACGATTTCCATCGATACGGCACGAGGAGAATGGAACGACCGTACGCAGTGTAGCGTGACGACGTGCGCGCTGCGCTCGAGTGCGCCGGTGCGCGCGCACGCAAACGGTGCAGCGCGGCTGCGCCAGGCTGGTGCGGCGGGCGCGCAGGCGCGTGCGGCATATGTGTTCAGCGCTTGCACGGAGCTTGCTTGATGCTTGCGTACCGTCCGGCAACGACCGGAGCACCGAGGAATTCACCATGACATTGCGCGCGCCGCCCCGTTCACCCGCCACGTTCGGCCGCATCGGCAGGAGGCAGCCATGACCATCGTGCAGCAGGAGCGTCCGGCTGCCGCGTCGCCGTATCGTTTCGAGCGGGAGATGAGCTCCGGCTTCGAACGGCTGGCGACCCAGCACCACGAGCTGACGCTCACGACCGTGTTTCAGCCGATCTTCAGCCTGTCGCACCAGCGCGCGGTGGGCTACGAGGCGCTGCTGCGCGCGCACGATCCGCTCGACCGCGCGGTGTCGCCGCTCGACGTGTTCGGCGAGGCCGCGCGCCAAGGCGAATTGCTGCAGCTCGACCGGCTCGCGCAGGCGCTGCATCTCGAGAATTTCGCGCTGCTCGGCGCGGAGCGCGAATGGCTGTTTCTCAACGTGCATCCGGGCGTGCTGACCGACCCGTTCCAGGCCGCCGCGCTGCTCGCGAACCTGAAGCGGCTCGGCATGCCGCCGCGCCGCGTCGTGCTCGAAGTGCTCGAACAGCGCGCGGAAGACGTCGAGCGGCTCGCCGACGCCGTGCGCGAGTTTCGCGCGCAGGGCTTCCTGATCGCGCTCGACGATTTCGGCGCCGGCCACTCGAACATCGAGCGGATCTGGCAACTGAACCCGGACATCGTGAAGCTCGACCGCATCATGCTGTCGCACGCCGCGCATCGCACGGGGCTCACCGCGATCCTGCACGGGCTCGTCACGCTGTTGCACGAGGCCGGCAAGCTGGTGCTCGTCGAGGGGATCGAGACCGAGCACGACGCGCAGATCGCGCTGTCGTGCGAGGCCGATTTCGTGCAGGGCTATTACTTCGGCCGCCCGGCGCCCGGCTTGCCCGACAGCGCGGCGGCGACCGGCTGCATCGGCGAGCTGACCGAGCGCTTCCGGCAGCAATCGGAAGCGCGCGAGCGGCGCGATGCGCAGCGGCTCGCGCCGTACCTGCGCGCGTTCGAACGCGCGGCCGAACGGCTCGCGGCCGGCGAAGCGCTCGACGAGGTGTGCTGGAACTTTCTCGCGCTCGACGACGCCGCGCGCTGCTTCCTGCTCGACGCGCGCGGCCGTCAGTCCGGCCGCAACGTCGTGCTGCGCGCGGACCGCGCGCTCGCCGAGGCGCGGTTCTCGCCGCTGGCCGATGCGCAGGGCGCGAACTGGTTGCGCCGGCCGTATTTCCGCACCGCGATCGCCGAGCCGGGGCGCGTGCAGCTGACGCGCCCGTATCTGTCGATCAGCGAGGCGCAGCCGTGCGTGACCTTGTCGGTGGCCGTGCGCATCGGCGATGCGCTGCACGTGCTGTGCGGCGATATCGACTGGCGCGACGACACGGCCGACGGCGCGTAGGGCCGGCCCCGCGAACGAATCTTTCCAAACAGGGGAGCAAGCCCGTTTTTCGCATGAACGGGCCGTAGCGCACCGACGGGCGGCGCGCGCCGGATGCTGGCGCGCGTCGCGCCGCTCGGCTAGGATGCGCGAATTGTCCAGACGATTCGCGAGCCTGCCGATGAACCGAACTGCCGCTTCCTCCGTCCTTCTCGAAGTCATCGCGACGACCGTCGGCGACGCGCGGGCCGCCGCGCGCGCGGGCGCCGACCGCCTCGAGCTCGTGACCGCGATCAGCGAAGGCGGGCTCACGCCGAGCGTCGGCCTGATCGAGGCCGTCGTCGCCGCGGTGCCGATTCCGGTCAACGTGATCGTGCGCCCGCACAGCCGCTCGTTCGTCTACGACGCCGACGACCTGCGCGTGATCGAGCGCGACGTGCGCGCGGCCGTCGCGGCCGGCGCGCACGGCGTCGTGTTCGGCGCGCTCGATGCGCACGGCGACGTCGATGTCGACGCGCTCGCGCGGATCGCGGCCGCCGCCGACGGGCGCGCGCTCACGTTCCACCGCGCCTTCGACGTCGCCCGCGATCTGAACGCCGCGTTCGACGCGCTGCTGCGCGTGCCGGCCGTCACGTCGGTGCTGACCTCGGGCGGCCATCCGTCGGTGCTCGACGCGGTCGCGACGATCACGCGGCTGGTGCGGCAGGCGGCCGGCACGACGTGCACGGTGCTGGCCGGCTCGGGGCTGACGGTCGATGCGGTCGGCGATTTCGTGCGCGCCACCGGCGTGCGGGCGGTGCATTTCGGCTCGGGCGTGCGGCCGCGCGGCGAAGTGCTCGCGCCCGTCGACGCGGAGCAGGTCGCGCGCGTGCGCGCCGCGCTCGACGGCGCGGCGGCGCACGTGTGAGGCGGGCGCCGGCGTCGCGCGCCGGCGTTGCGGAGAGAAAAAGCCGGCGGATGTCCCGGCTCGGAACGCTGACGAACCCCATGTTTTTCGGAGCATGGGGTTTTGTCGTTTACGCGGCGGCGTCGTTGGCGCGCTTCGTTCAGGCAAGCCCGCGAGATCGCCGAACAGCCGCTGCCCCGGCGCGTGGGAGCGCCGGAAGCCGCGCAGATCCGCCCGCCGCTTCGTGCGCGGCGGGCGAGCGCGCTGACGCTTACGCGTCGGCGGACATCGCGTCCGCGTCGCTCGCGCGCATGCCGAGCCGCTCGAACAGCGCGCGATCCTTCTGCGATTGCGGGTTGCTCGTCGTCAGCAGCTGGTCGCCGTAGAACATCGAGTTCGCGCCCGCGAGGAAGCACAGTGCCTGCAGCCCGTCGTCGAGCTGCTCGCGGCCGGCCGACAGGCGCACGACGGCCTTCGGCATCGTGATGCGCGCGACCGCGATCGTGCGCACGAACTCGAACGGATCGAGCGGCGCGGTGCCTTCGAGCGGCGTGCCTTCGATCGCGACGAGGTTGTTGATCGGCACCGAATCCGGATACGGATTCAGGTTCGCGAGCTGCGAAATCAGCCCCGCGCGCTCGCGGCGCGACTCGCCCATCCCGATGATGCCGCCGCAGCACACGTTGATGCCCGCGTCGCGCACGCGGTCGAGCGTGTCGAGACGGTCCTGGTACGTGCGCGTCGAGATCACCTGGCCGTAGAACTCCGGCGACGTGTCGAGGTTGTGGTTGTAGTAGTCGAGGCCCGCGTGCGCGAGCTGCTGCGCCTGCTCGTCCTCGAGCATGCCGAGCGTCATGCAGGTTTCGAGGCCGAGCTCCTTCACGCCGCGCACCATCTCGGTCAGCGCCGGCATGTGGCGTTCTTTCGGATTGCGCCATGCGGCGCCCATGCAGAAGCGGCTCGCGCCGCTCGCCTTCGCCGCGCGCGCGGCCTCGAGCACCGCATCGACGTCCATCAGCTTCTCGGCCTTCAGCCCCGTGTCGTGGTGCGACGACTGCGAGCAATAGCCGCAATCCTCCTCGCAGCCGCCCGTCTTGATCGACAGCAGCGTCGACAGCTGCACCGCGTTCGCATCGAAATGCTCGCGATGCACCTGCTGCGCGCGGAACATCAGGTCGTTGAACGGCAGCTCGAACAGCGCGACGACGTCGGCGACGCGCCAGCGCTGCGGCGTCGGTGCCGCGACGGGGATCGCGTCGGGTTGCACGGCGGCGGTCTGGGCTTGGGTCATGGTGGTTTTCCTGTGCTGGATGCGGGAACGTGGGGATGGGGGCGTCAATGCTGCGCGCGGCGCAGCGTGTCGACGAGCGCGGCGATGTCGAGCATCGCCGCGGCGGATTCGGGGGCGGCGGGCCGCAGGTGCGCCACGCGGCCGAGCAGCGGCGCGCGATGCTCGCGCGCGAGCCAGTCGCGAATCGTCGCGACGTTTTCGTCGGCGTACGACATCGCCGGATCGACGTGGTTCGCGACCCAGCCGGCGAGCGTGAGGCCGCGCTGGCGGATCGCGTCGGCCGTCAGCAGCGCATGGCTGATGCAGCCGAGCCGGATGCCGACGACGAGCACGACCGGCAAGCCGAGCGCGACCGCGAGATCGGCCGTGTCCTGCGTGTCGTTGAGCGGCACGCGAAAGCCGCCGACGCCTTCGACGACGACGACGTCCGCGCGCGTCAGCGCTTCGCGATGGCTCGCGACGATCGTGTCGATGTCGAGCGTCACGCCTTCGTGCGCGGCGACGATGTGCGGCGCGGCCGGCGCCTTCAGCAGGAACGGCGTGCGCAGCTCGGGCGGCAGCGCGACGTTCGCGGCGGCGTCGAGCTGGTCGGCGTCCTCATTGCGCCAGATGCCGTCGCGCTCGTACGCGCCGGCGGCGACCGGCTTCAGCGCGGCCGCGCGCAGTCCGTGCCGCGCGAAGCCGTGCAGCATCGCGGCCGATACGAAGGTCTTGCCGATCTCGGTGTCGGTGCCGGTGACGAAAACGGACAGTGCGGTGCTCATGCGCTCGCCTCGCTGGCTGCGATCAGCGCGGCTTCGAGCCGCGCGAGATCGTCGAACGAATGGGCGGCCGACAGCGAGATGCGCAGCCGCGACGTGCCGGCCGGCACCGTCGGCGGGCGGATCGCCGGCACCCACAGCCCGCGGGCGTCGAGCGCGCGCATCGCCGCGAGCGTCGCGTCGTTGCTGCCGATCACGAGCGGCTGCACGGCCGTGTGCGAATCGACCGGCTGCCAGCGCGTCGCGCGCAGCAGCGCGCGCGTGCGTTCGATCAGCGCGGCGAGATGCGCGCGGCGCGCGTCGCCTTCGTCGCCGCCGATCACCTTCAGGCTCGCCGACACCGCGTGCGCGACCGCCGGCGGCGCGGCCGTCGTGAAGATGTAGCTGCGCGCGCGCTGGATCATCCATTCGATCGCGGTCTCGTGCGCGACGACGAACGCGCCGGCGACGCCGGCGGCCTTGCCGAGCGTGCCGACGTAGACGAGGTTCGGCGAGCGCAGCGCGGCGGCCGCGAGCGCGCCGCGGCCTTGCGGGCCGAGCACGCCGAAGCCGTGCGCGTCGTCGACGACGAGCCATGCGCCGTGGCGTTCGGCCAGCGCGACGAGTTCGGCGAGCGGCGCGAGGTCGCCGTCCATGCTGAACACGGTGTCGCTGACGATCAGCTTCGTCGGCGCATCGGACGCATCGAGCAGCGCGCCGAGCGCGTGCATGTCGGCGTGCGGATAGATCTGCACGTTCGCGCGCGACAGCCGGATGCCGTCGATCAGCGACGCGTGGTTCAGCGCGTCGGAGAAGATCGTCGCCTGCTTGCCGGTGAGCGCGGTCATCGCGGCGAGGTTGGCCATGTAGCCGGTGCTGAAGTACAGCGCGCGCGGCGCGTCGGAGAAGCCGCCCGCGAAGCCGGCGAGTTCGTCCTCGAGGCGCGCGTGCGCGCGCGAATGGCCGCCGAGCAGATGCGAGCCGCCGCTGCCCGACCCGTAACGCTGCGCGCCTTCGGCGAACGCGGCGACGAGCGCCGGATGGGCGGCGAGGCCGAGGTAATCGTTGCTCGCGAAGCCGACGATGTCGCGGCCGTCGACGCGCATGTGCGCGTCGCAGGCGGTGTCGGCGGTGCGGCGCACGCGGCGCAGGCCCTGTGCGTCGAGCTCGGCGAGGCCGCGCTGCAGCGTGTCGAGCAGCGGCGTGGCGATGGGTGGCGCGCCCGGCTTCATCGTGCGGCCTCCGCGAGCGTGGCGTCGAGCGTGTCGCGCGTGCGTTGCGCGAGCCACGCGATGTCGTCGTCGGTCATCACGTACGGCGGCATCAGGTACACGGTCGTGCCGATCGGGCGCAGCAGCAGTTCGCGCTCGAGCGCGCGCTCGAAGAAGCGGCGCGAGAAGCCGCGCGCCGCGTCGCCGTCGAGCGCGACGTCGAACGCGAACAGCGTGCCACGCTCGCGCAGGTGGCGCACCTGCGGATGCGCGTCGAGCGGCGCGAGCGCGGCGCGCAGCGCGGCCGACTTGCGCGCGTTGGCGGCGAGCACGTCGTCGCGCGCGAACAGCTCGAGCGTGGCGACCGCCGCGCGGCACGCGAGCGGGTTGCCGGTGTACGAATGCGAATGCAGGAAGCCGCGCGTCGTGTCGTCGTCGTAGAACGCCGCGTACACGTCGTCGCGCGTGAGCACCAGCGACAACGGCAGATAGCCGCCGCTGATCCCTTTCGACAGGCACAGGAAATCGGGCCATACGCCGGCCTGCTCGCACGCGAAGAAGGTGCCGGTGCGGCCGCAGCCGACCGCGATCTCGTCGGCGATCAGATGCACGCCGAACTCGTCGCACAGCGCGCGCAGCCCGCGCACGTACGACGGATCGTGCATCGCCATGCCGGCCGCGCACTGCACGAGCGGCTCGACGAGCAGCGCGGCGATCTGCCCGGCGCGTTCGGCGAACAGGCGGCGTACGTCGCCGAGCGCGCGCTGCGCGACGTCGGCGGCCGTCTCGCCCGGCTGCGCGCCGCGCGCATCGGGCGAGGCGACCACGTGCGCGTTGCGGATCAGCGGGTCGTACGCATCCTTGAACAGCGCGACGTCGGTCACGCCGAGCGCGCCGATCGTCTCGCCGTGATAGCTGTTGGCGACGCACACGAATTCGCGCTTGTCCCCCTGGCCGCGATTGCGCCACGCGTGGAAGCTCATCTTCAGCGCGATCTCGACGGCCGATGCGCCGTCCGACGCGAAGAACGCGTGGCCGAGCGTGCGCGCGGTGAGCGCATGCAGCCGCTCGGCGAGTTCGATCGCCGGCTCGTGCGTGCAGCCGGCGAGCATCGCGTGCTCGAGCGTGTCGAGCTGGTCCTTCAGCGCGGCGTTGATGTGCGGATTCGCATGGCCGAACAGGTTCACCCACCACGAGCTGATCGCGTCGAAGTAGCGGCGGCCGTCGCGGTCGTACAGCCATACGCCGGCGCCGCGCGCGACGGGGACGAGCGGCAGGCGCTCGTGGTGTTTCATCTGGGTGCAGGGGTGCCAGACCGCGCGCAGGCTGCGCGCGACCCAGTCGTCGGTGGCTGGCGTACTCAAGGCAACTCCGGGAGACAAACGGCGGCGGGCATCGAACCGGATGCCGCGCGGCGACTGACGGAAAACGCGCTGAGATTAGCGTGTTCCGCGGCCCGTTGCACTACCGGTTACAAACGCCGCAAAGCCTTATGGGACGGGAGTTCGGCGCAGATCGGGGGCGCTCGGAACGGTACGCGCCAGATGCTCCGAAATGACCGCAGATGACGACGTTCGAGTGAGCCCACCCAACAGAAAAAAATCGTGGGAAAGCGGCGCGAGCGAGCCGGAAGAATCGGGGTTGGAAGGAGAAACGGGCGTGGTGTGGCGCCGCGCGGCTGAGCGGCAGCTGCTCGACAGAGCGGGCGGGGAAGCGGGGCAGGAAAGCCAGGCGGCGAAGCGAGGCGGGAAAGGATGCGGGACGGGCGCGCGCCGCGGCGTCGCGCCCGGGAGCGTCAGCGCGAAGCCAGTGCGCGCGTGTCGGTGGTGGTTTCAGCGTCGCCGCTATCGGCGGTTTGCGTCGTGTTGCCGTTCCACACGACGCGATCGTTCACCGCGTACAGCCGGCATGCGCCGGCGCTTTGCTTCGAGCAGTTGTCGAGCGCGAGCGCCATCGGATCGTCGCCGCCTTCGGCCCACGACCACGCGCCTTCCGACGACACCGCGAACGCGCGGCTCGGATGCTGGTTCAGGAAGTGCCGATAGCCTTCGCGGCCCGCTTCGTCGAGGAACGGCACCGCATCGACCGAATCGATCGACGCGTAGCCGGTCGCCTTCGGCTCGTGCGGGTTCGCGACCGCGTAGCGCACCGAGGTCGGCAGGTTCAGCTCCGCGAGGAACGCATGCACGGCCGGCCACCACACGGGCACGCCGTCGCGATCGACGATCAGCCGGTGGGCATCGTCCTTGTAGCGACCGTAATCGACGAATTGCGCCTGCGTGCCGTGCGACACGTACGCGTCGTGCATCTGCGCGACGAGCCCGGGCGTCCACACCGAATCGTTATCGCCGTACAGCCACAGCGAGCGCACGGTCGTATGCGCGCCGTACTGGCCGAACGCGTCGACGAGGTTGCGCTGCCAGCCGTCGCAGAGATCCTGGCGCAGCCCGCCGGAGAAATTGATGATGCCGCGCACGCCCGGCGCCGCTTCGGTGCCGTACGCGACCGACACGAGCCCGCCGTGCGACGTGCCCGCGACGACGATGCGCGACGCATCGACGTACGGCTGATGCGACATGTAGCGCACGGTGGCGTCGACGTCGGCCGCTTGCGCGAGGCCGTTCTTGCCGACGTTGCAGCCTTCCTGCCGGTAGGTGCCGCCCGAGCCGGCGAAGCCCTGGCGGTTCGGTGCGATCACCGCATAGCCGCGGCGCACGAATTCACGGGCGAACGCGAGCGGCCGGCTGCGCGGCTGCTGATGCAGATCGCCGGTGTTCTTGCCGTGATTGAAGACGACGAGCGGGAACGGGCCGGGGCCGTTCGGCTTGAACAGCGTGGCTTCGAGCATCACCGAGCCCGACGCATCGGCCGGAATGCTGATGATCTGTTCGTTGAGGTTGGCGGCGACCTGCGGGAGACCCGACGTGCCGTAATCGAAGCGCTCGGCGCGTGCGAGCGAGCCGCCGGTCGCACCGGCGTTCGTACCGACGTTGACGGTCGACAGCGTACCGGCCTGAGCGGCCGACAGCACGCTGGCCGCCATCCATCCCACCAATGCTTTGCTGAACGCCATTCGTAAGCCCTGCCATGCAACATGACCGATCTGACAGCCATCCTAGCCCGACAAATTCGGGTTGTGCAATGCGGGAATTACCCGGCGTCTGACACAGCAACTATTTGTCAGCGTTCGCTTACTTCGCCGTCGACATAGCGCCAGAAACCGCGCTCGTCGCGCTCGAACCGGCTGGTTTCGTGCAGCCGGTACGCACGGCCGCCGACCTTGTAGCGCGCGACGAACTCGACCTGCGCGTGGCTCGCGTCGACGGGCGTGTGGCGCTTGATCGCAAGGCCGAGCCAGCGCGGCGCGTCGGGCGCGGCCGGATCGGCGTCGAGATCGGCCGGGCAGGTGCGCGCGTCCCAGGTCGCGCGCAGGTAGTCGGTCGCGCCGAGCACATAGGCGCTATAGCGCGAGCGCATCAACTCCAGCGCGCTCGGCGCGGCTTCGCCGCCGTCGATGAAGCGGCCGCAGCATGCCGCATAGCGCGGCGCCGCGGTTTTGCCGGCCGGGGCCGGCGATGCGCCGCCGCACGGGCACGCATCGGGTCGGTTCGAAATCATGAGAATCGTGAATTGACGACGTCGGGTTGCGACCTCGGCTTACCAGCTGAGCTCGACGCCGTCGTACTGGAGGAAACGGCCGTTGGCGCGCGATACGTCCGCGCCGGCCTCGGCGATCACGCGGCGCATGCCGGTCACGCTCGTTTCCGGATCGATCGCGGCTTCTGCGCCGCCCATGTCGGTGCGCACCCAGCCGGGATGCAGCGAGATACACGCAGCGTGGCGCGTCTGCAGCGACGTGATGCGCAGCACGTCGTTCAGCGCCGCCTTGCTCGCGCGGTACAGCCAGCCGGTCGTGCCGGTCGCCTCGGCGATGCTCCCCATCCGGCTCGACACCACGGCCAGCACGCCGCGCGCGTCCTCGACGAGCGGCAGCACGATCGGCAGCAGCTGCATCGGCCCGCGCACGTTGGTGTGCATCACCGCGTCGAAGTCCTCGTTGCCGATCGTCTCGACGCCTTCGGTGCGCGGCCCGTAGACGCCCGACACCAGAACGGCCGCGTCGAGCCGCTCGCCGTCGAGCTTCCAGCCGAGCGCCGCGATCTGCTCGGGCTGCGCGATGTCGAGCGCATGCGCCTGGGCGCCTGAGGCCCGCAGCGCCACGAGCGACGCGTCGTCGCGCGCGGTCGCGATCACGTTCCAGCCGTCGCGCCGGTATTGCCGGACGAATTCGCGCCCGAGGCCGCGCGATGCGCCGACGATCAGTACGGTTTTCATGTTCGCCGCTCCTTTGGTTTGCGCCGCCGTCGCGGCAGCGCCGTGTGTCGGGTCGATGCGGTGCGCGTCGCGCCCGTTACGATTACTGCGCGTCGTCGCACGGCTTGAGCGTGTCGGCGACCGCCTGCGCGACGTGTTCGAGATGCGCGGCGTCCGCGGCGACCATGTCGTTGTCCGGCGCATGCTGGCCGCGGGCGGTGAGCGCCGCGACGCAGCGCCGGTAGGTCGCCTCGAGCGCGTCGAACCGCGATACGGACATCCCGAGGTTGCGCATCCGGCCGTCGTGCACGCCGTACACGAGCGCGTGCACGGTGAGCGACTGGCCGCGCGCCCACGCGTCGTTGACGATCGTCGCGCGGCACACGTTGACGACCTGCTCGATCGCGTTCAGCTCGATCAGCCGGCGATAGCGCGCTTCGCCCACCGGCCATTCGTCGAGCAGCGCCGCGTGGCGCTCGCGCACGTCCTGCACGTGATGCAGCCAGTTGTCGGCGAGGCCGACGCGGCGGTTGTGCAGCGCGGCGTTCACGCCGGAGCAGCCGTAATGGCCGACCACCATGATGTGCTTCACGCGCAGGATGTCGACCGCGAACTGGATCACCGACAGGCAGTTCAGGTCGCTGTGTACGACGACGTTCGCGATGTTCCGATGCACGAACACTTCGCCGGGCGGCAGGCCGATGATCTGGTTGGCCGGCACGCGCGAATCGGAGCAGCCGATCCACAGATATTCGGGCGCCTGCTGGTCGGCCAGCCGCGTGAAGAATTCGGGATCCTCGGCGAGCTGGCGCTTGACCCACGCGTCGTTGTTGGCGAAGAGATGCGAAAGCGGATTGTCCTGGGTGTTCATCGATGTGGATTCCGTTGGCGGAAGTCGGGGCGACGGCGCGCGCGGGCGAGCTGCGTCGCCCGTGCGTCAGGCGGCGCGCTGCGCGGCGCCGGCGCCGTCGTCGTGGTCCGGCGTCGCGTCGAAGCGGGCGGCATAGCGCACGCAAAAGCGCAGCGACGTGTCGTACGGGTAAAAATCGGGCAATTCGCCCTGCAACAGCTTGTCCTTGCTCGCTTGCCACAGCGCCGGGTCGAAAAAGTCCGCGTGGTGCTTCATGAACACCGTGCGCACGCGCGGGTCGCCGAGCAGGAACGGACCGTAGGTTTCCGGAAAGATGTCGTGCGGGCCGACGGTATACCACGGTTCGCCCGACAGTTCGTCTTCCTCGTTGCGCGGCGCCGGCACGCGCCGCACGTTGCAGTCGGTCAGGTATTCGATCTCGTCGTAGTCGTAGAACACCACGCGGCCGTGGCGCGTGACGCCGAAGTTCTTGTACAGCATGTCGCCGGGGAAGATGTTGGCCTTCATCAGCTCCTTCACCGCGTTGCCGTACTCCTTCACGCCGTGCTCGATGTCCGCGTCGCTGCCGTTCTGCAGGTACAGGTTCAGCGGCGTCATCCGCCGCTCGATGTACAGATGCTCGATCACGAGGTTGTCGTCCTCGTATTCGAGCAGCGACGGCACTTCCTTCTCGAGCTCGCGCACGAGCGCATGGTCGAGCCGCGACAGCGGCAGCGCGACGCTCGAATATTCGAGCGTGTCGGCCATCCGGCCGAGCCGGTCGTGGCGCTTCACGAGCTGGTACTTCTCCATGATCTGCGCGCGCGTGGTTTCCTTCGGCGGCGGGAAGTGATCCTTGATGATCTTGAACACGTACGGGAACGACGGCAGCGTGAACACCAGCATCACGAGGCCCTTGATGCCGGGCGCGATGATGAAGCGGTCGCTCGAATGCGACAGATGGTGCAGCAGATCGCGGTAGAACAGGTTCTTGCCCTGCTTCTGCAGGCCCACCGACGTGTAGATCTCGGCCTTCGGCTTGCCGGGCATGATGGTGCAGAGGAAGTCCACGTACGCGGACGGCACGCCCATGTCGACCAGGAAGTACGAGTGCGAGAAGCTGAAGATCACCTGCAGCAGCTCGCGGCGCAGCAGCACCGTATCGACCGCGAGCACGCCGGCGCGCACGTGGCGGATCGGCATCGCGAACGGCAGCACGCGATCGGCGTTGATGATGCGGCCGATGATGTACGCGCTCTTGTTGCGGAAGAACAGCGACGACAGCACGTGAATCTGGAAATTGGGCGCCGCATCGAACTGGCCGAACTCGTCGTCGATCGCCTGCATCACGCAGCCGATGTCGCGCGTGAGGTCCTCGAACGGCGGCTCGAGCTGGAAGTTCGTGACGATGCGCTCGAGCGTGGCCGCGAGCCCGTCGGTGCCCGGATAGTACGCGCGATAGGTCGGCTTCGCGGCCGGCTCGTCGTTCTCCAGGTATTCGGTCGAGATCGCCGGCCGCACGAAGATGAAGTCGTTGTTGAAATACGAACGGTGCAGGATCTTGCAGCAGACCGAATTGAAGAAGGTTTCGGCGCACTCGGGCTGGCGATGCGACGTGAGCAGCCCGATGTAGTGCAGCTTGATCTGCTGCCACACTTCGTCGTCGATGTTCTCGGCGTCGTATTCGTCCTCGAGCAGCTCGACGCATTCCTTCACGCGCTCGTCGTACGACGTGATCCGCTCGCGCGCGAGGCGCTGCAGCCCGTGCCAGTCGCCGCGCTCGTACAGCGTCTTCGCTTCGACGGCGGCTTCCCGAAAGATCCGGTAGTGGCGGTCGAAGTATTCGAGCATCGTCTGCGCGATGTCGAAACCGATCTGCGACGACAGCAGTTTGGGGAAGTGATTCATGCGTGCAGGCTCGTTCGAGAGGGACCGTAGAGGGACCGTAAGCACTCGCCATTCTAGCGCCCAAGTCGGCGTTTCAATGATTTCCGCGACGCCGCGCCGACGGCCGTCACAACGCGCGTTGTGCGCCGTTGCCGGCGGTTCGGTGCATCTTCGCGCAAAGATGCGGGTACGGAACCGATTCTGGCACGAACTTTTTTCGCGCGGCGAACGCACGCCGCACGGCCCGCATCGTGCGGCGGCGCTAGAATCGACGCGATACGCGCAGCGGCGCGCGCGCCGTCCGCAGGGTGCGGGCTCGGGCCGCCCGCGCCCGGATCGCCGCGCATTGGCACGCCATTGCCCACCATTACACGCCTTTCGCACCGCAGGTGCGCCGCGTGTGTACCGATAACGACGAGACACCCCACCGATGAACGCACTGGAACACCAACTCGACTATCCGTTCGCCGACACGCTGCCCGCCGCGGGCGACACGTTCGAGGTCGCGCCGGGCGTGCGCTGGCTGCGCATGCCGCTGCCGTTTTCGCTCGACCACATCAACCTGTGGCTGCTGCGCGACGAGATCGACGGGCAGGCCGGCTGGACGATCGTCGACTGCGGGATCGCGTCGGACGCGATCCGCACGCACTGGGAACACATCTTCGACACGCAGCTCGACGGGCTGCCGGTGCTGCGCGTGCTGGTCACGCATTGCCACCCCGATCACTTCGGTCTCGCCAACTGGCTCTGCGAAGGCGGCGAGCGCGGCCGCTGGAACGTGCGGCTGTGGATGACGCTCGGCGAATACATGTTCGGCTGCCTGATGGCGGCCGGCAACGGCTCGAACGCGGGCGGCGCGGCGGCGGCCGAGCATTTCGCGCGTCATGGCCTCACCGATCCGGTCGCGCTCGACAAGCTGCGCAGCCGCCGCAGCTACTACTCGGACCTCGTGCCGGCCGTGCCGCCGCGCTACCGGCGCCTGCGCGACGGCGACGCGGTGACGATCGGCGCGCGCACCTGGCGCGTCGTCATCGGCTACGGGCATTCGCCTGAACATTGCGCGCTCCACAGCGAAGCGGACGGCGTGCTGATTTCCGGCGACATGGTGCTGCCGCGCATCTCGACCAACGTGTCGGTGTTCGATCTCGAGCCGGAAGCGAACCCGCTTGCGCTGTATCTGGAATCGCTCGGCCGCTACGAGACGATGGCGCCCGACACGCTCGTGCTGCCGTCGCACGGCAAGCCGTTCCGCGGCGTGCGCACGCGCATCGCGCAACTGCGCGCGCACCACGACGCGCGTCTCGACGAAGTGCGTGCCGAGTGTGCCGAACGCCCGGCGAGCGCGGCCGACATCGTGCCGATCATGTTCCGCCGCCGCGAGCTCGACATCCATCAGATGACGTTCGCGCTCGGCGAGGCGCTCGCGCACCTGAACCTGCTGTGGCTTGCCGGCGAGCTCGTGCGCGAGCAGGGCGACGACGGCATGCTGCGGTTCCGCGGCGTGCGCTGAGGGCGTGGTGGCGTCGTTACGCGGCGGCGCGGCGCAGGCCGGCGCGCTGTCGTTGCGTGGTGTGGTTGGGGCGGGCGAGACGGCGAACGCACGCGTCGTGCGTCGCGGCCTCGATTGGGTCGGGAATGCCGGCCAGCGCGGCTTCGATCGCGCGCGCCGATTCGAGATCGAGGCGTGTGGTCAGCTTGTCGAGCAGCAGCAACTAACTGCGCGTGCGTGCGGTGCCGCAACGCGCATCCGACTCTTGGCGGCCAGCGGCGGGTGCCGCTGGCGGTGAGATGAGACGCGCCGTGCATGCGAGGCATGCACGTGCGCCGCACACGCCTACTGCACGGACACCGTCGTGAAGTTCTGACGGCCGAACGGGCTCACGCGATAGCCGCTCACGTTCGCGCGCGTGAGCGCGGCCGCAGTCGGGTAGCCGAGCGGAATCCACAGCGCCTGGTCGTGGATGATCTTCTGCGCCGCTTCGTACAGCTTCGCGCGCTTGGCCTGATCGGCGGTCGCCTTGCCGTCGGCGATCAGCTTGTCGAGCTGCGCGTCGCAGAAACGCGCGAAGTTGATGCCCGACTTCACCGCGTTGCAGCTGAACAGCGGCGTCAGGTAATTGTCCGGATCGCCGTTGTCGCCGGCCCAGCCCATGAACAGCATGTCGTGCTGGCCGAGCTTCGCCTGCTTGATCAGCTCGCCCCATTCGATCACCTTCACGTCGGCCTTCACGCCGATCTTCGCGAGGTCGGCCTGCAGCAGCTCGGCGCCGGCCTTCGGGTTCGGGTTCAGCACGCTGCCGGTCGGGCGCGTCCAGATCGTCGTCGTGAAGCCGTTCGGGAAGCCGGCCTGCGCGAGCAGTTGCTTCGCCTTCGCCGGATCGTACGGATACGGCGCGAGGTCCTTCGCGTAGCTCCACGTGTTCGGCGGATACGGGTTGTTCGCGGCCGTCGCCGTGTTGTCGAACACGACCTTCAGATAGGTCGCGCGATCGAAGGCGAGGTTCAGCGCCTCGCGCACCTTGTCGTTGTCGAGCGGCCTTTTCTGCGTGTTCAGCGCGACGAACGCGGTCATGAACGCGGGCGTCTGCACGACCTTCAGCGCGCTTTCGCCCTTCGCGGCGAGCACGTCCTGCGGCTTCGGCGACAGCGCGATCTGGCATTCGCCGGCCTTCACCTTCTGCATGCGCACCGATGCGTCGGGCGTGATCGCGTAGATCAGCCGGTCGACCTTCGGCTTCGCGCCCCAGTAGCTCGGGTTCACGTCGTAGCGGATCAGCGCGTCCTTCGTATAGCTCTTCAGCACGAACGGGCCGGTGCCGATCGGCTTCGCGTTCAGGTCGGCCTGCTTGCCGGCCTTCAGCAGCTGGTCCGCGTATTCGGCCGAGTAGATCGACGCGAAGCCCATCGTCAGGATCGGCACGAACGTCGCGTTCGGCTCGTTCAGCACGAACTTCACGGTGCTGTCGTCGACTTTCGAGACCGACTTCACGAGCTTCGCGAGGCCCATCGACTGCGCGTGCGGGAAGCCGCTCGCGCCGGCCACCTTGTGCCACGGGTTCGAATCGTCGAGCATCCGCGCGAACGTGAAGACGACGTCGTCGGCGTTCAGCGGGCGGCCAGGCTTGAAGTAGTCCGTGGTCTGGAACGCGACGTTCGGGCGCAGATGGAACGTGTAGGTGAGGCCGTCGGCGCTCGCTTCCCATTTGTCGGCGAGCGCGGGGACGACCTTTTTGGTCGCTTCGTCGTACGACACGAGCGTATTGAAGATCACGTCGGCCGACGCGTTGGTGGTGACGAGCGAGTTGTACTGCACGACGTCGAAGCCGTCGGGGCTCGACTCGGTGCAAACGGTGAGCGGCTTGGCGGCGGCGACGCCCGGAGCGGCGACGGCGGCGGCCAGTGCCGCCGCGGCGAACAGCTTGACGTGCATAGGTTCTCCCACGTGACTTGTGATTTTTGCGCGGTGTCGGAATGCGGCGCGGCCCGGCGAGGCCGGGCCGGCGCGGCTGGCGAATAGGATACCGTCAAAGCGCGCGCGGCGTGGGTAAAGGCGCCGGAACGCGGCGAATTGCGCGACAAACGGGTGCGTTCGCGACGGAATGCGTGCTGGGGCGGCGGCGCGGTGGGGTGTGCGGTGGCGCGGGGAGGGAAGTGGCGGAAGCAACGAGAAGCCCGGCGCGGCTGGCTGGCGGCAGCGATGCTTCGTGCGTGTGTTTGGCGCACGGCGCGGCGCGGGGTGCGCGATGCGTGAAGCGTGGAGCGTGGAGCGTGGAGCGTGGAGTGCAGCGCAGTGCGCAGTGCGCAGTGCGAAGGTAGAGCGTAGAGCGAGATGCGAGATGCGAGATGCGAGATGCGAGATGCGAGATGCGCGATGCGCGATGCGCGATGCGCGGCGCCGGAGGTATCCGGCCCGAACCAACGGCACGCTCGCCGCGCCGACGCAGAACCGTCCCGCGGCACCCGCCCCGCGAGCGCCGCGTCAGTGCGCGCCGGCCTTCGGCTTGCGCGGCGCCTTTTCGAACAGACGGTCGTAGAGCCAGCGCGGCAGCACGTGCAGCACCTTCGCGACGACGCCCATCTGCCACGGGATCACGCGGAACGCGTGTTGCCGCGCGATCGCGCGGGCCGCGCGGGCCGCGAAGCGGTCGGCGTCCATCAGGAACGGCATCCGGTACGGGTTGTGCGCCGTCATCGGCGTGCGGATATAGCCGGGCGCGATCGTCACGACGCCGACGCCGGCCGGCCGCAGTTCGACGCGCAGCGCCTCGAGGTACTTGATCGCCGCCGACTTCGACGCGCTGTAGGCGCCCGAACCCGGCAGCCCGCGCACGCCGGCGACGCTCGCAACGCCGACCAGCGTGCCGTGGCGCGCGGCCGTCATCGGGCCGACGAACGGCTCGAAGGTCGCGACCATCCCGTAATAGTTGATGTCCATCACGTCGCGGAACGCGGCGAGATCGCCCTGGCCCGTGACGGCGCCCTGGCTGATGCCGGCGTTCGCGATCACGACGTCCGGGCAGCCGTGCGCGGCGATGAACGATGCGGCGGCCGTGGCCAGCGCGTCGGCGTCGCGTACGTCGGCGCGATACACGGACACCGACAGCTTCGGAAAGCGCCGCGCGAATGCGTCGAGCGCTTCGGTGCGGCGCGCGACGAGCGCGAGCGTCGCGCCCTGGCGTGCATATTCGTCGGCCAACGCGAGGCCGAGGCCGCTCGACGCGCCGGTGATGAAAACCTTCAGCGGAGTAGTCATGCCGGCGCGCGCTCGCGGATCAGAGCTTCTTGTCCTGCACCTGCTTCACGAGGTAGTCGAGCACCTGCGCGGTACCCGGAATGCTGTTCGTGTAAGCCGGGCCCGTCTTGTACTTGCCCTGAACGACGACGGTCGGCACGCCGTCGATCGCGTAGTTCTTCATCAGCTCGGCCGACTGCTTGACCTGGCCTTGCACGCTGAACGAGTTGTACGCGTCCATGAACTGCTTCTTGTCGACGCCTTGCGTCGCCAGGAAGTCGGCCTGCGCCTGCGGCGTCAGCAGGTAATTCTTCTGCTTGTGGATCGCGTTGAAGATCGCCGGCGTGACCTTCTCCGAGATGCCCAGCGCGGACACCGCGTAGTACAGCTTCGAATGCGGGACGAAGTCGTCGCGGAACGCGACCGGCACGCGCTTGAAGTCGATGTTGGCGCCTTGCTTCTTCACCCACGCCTCGAGCGTCGGCTCGAATTCGTAGCAGTGCGGGCAGCCGTACCAGAAGAATTCGATGACCTCGACCTTGCCGGCCGGCGCCGACACCGGCTGCGGCGACTTCATCACTTCGAAGTCCTTGCCCGACACCGGTGCGGCGGGCGTTGCGTGCGCGAAGCCGGCGACCAGGCCCACGGAGAGGAGAAGCGTGCTAAGCAGTTTTTTCATGTTGGGAACGTCGTCAGTTGCTCGGGTTACGGAACGTAACGGAATCTGCGTGGGCGCGGCCGGCGCTCACTGCTTCGTGAAGCGGATCACCGCCGTGTCGACACCTGCATCGGACAGGCGCTGACGGGCCGAGTTCATATCCTCGAACTTCGAGAACGGGCCGACCCGCACGCGGAAGTAGGTCACGCCGCTGACGTCGCGCTTCGATACCTTCGACTCGAAGCCCTGGAAGCCGAGCCGTGCGCGCTGCTGCTCGGCGTCGCTTTCCGTCTTGTACGCGCCGACCTGCAGGAAGTAGCCGGTGTTCGCGTCGCTGGCGCTCGGCGCTTTGGCCGCTGCGGACGACGTCGCGGACGGCGCCGGCTTCGCGGCGTTCGCGGCGGCTTGCTGTTGCTGCTGCTTTTGAGCGGCAGCCTGCTGCGCCTGCTTCTGCGCGGCGAAACGCGCGAGGTCGTCCTCGCCGGACTGCTGCGGTTGTTGCGCCTGTTGCGTCTTCTTCGGCGGCGGGTTGTCGGCCGGCTTCGGCGCGACGGCGACGCCGTTGCCCGACGCTGCGTTGTTCGATCCGTTGTTCGACGCGGTGCCGTTGTTCGCGCTGCCGGAGCCGTTCGAACCGTTCGCGTTGCCCGACGGCGGCACCTCGACGATCTGCGGTTCGGGCAGCAGGCCGCCCTGGGTCTGGTTCGCGGCCTGGCCGGGCGCGGTATTGGGCGGCGCGGACTGCGCGGCCTGCGGCACCGGCTGGCCGGGCGTCTTGCCCTGCAGCGCGCGGTTCGGATCGAACTGCTGCGGCTGGCTCGCGCCGTTGTCGACCGGCGGCGCCACCTTCGACACGAACGGCGACGGCGAACGCGTGATGTAGAGCGCCACCACCACCGCAATCGCGAGGCCGACGATCAGGCCCAGCACGATTCCAAGAAATGTTCCTCCGGCTTGTTTCGATTGCTTCGAAGTTCGGCGTGGTTGTGCCATTGCTTGAGTCACCTGCAAAAAGAATCGTGAAAAGGCTGCGGCAGGCGGGATCCTGCGGGCGGGCGCCGCCGCGGCCATTCGCTGCCCAGTTCGGGCCGCTTACATCTTGGCGGGCGCGGATACCCCGAGCATCGCCAGGCCGTTCTCCAGCACCTGCCGGGTCGCGGCGAGCAGCGCGGCGCGTGCGTTGCGCGGCGCTTCGTCGTCGACCAGCACGCGCTCCGCATTGTAGAACGAGTGGAATTCACCAGCGAGATCGCGCAGATAGAACGCGACCGCGTGCGGCGCCAGCTCGTTCGCGGCGTGCGTGAGCAGGTCCGGATACTCGGCGAGCTTCTGCATCAGCGACACGGCCTGCGGGCTCGTGAGCTGCGACAGGTCGGCGCCCGGCAGTTGTGCGACGTCGACGTTGTAGCGCGCCTTCAGTTCGTTGAGCACCGAGCAGATCCGCGCGTGCGCGTACTGGACGTAGTAGACGGGGTTCTCGTCGTTCTGTTTCAGCGCGAGGTCGATGTCGAACACGAACTCGGTGTCGGCCTTGCGCGAGATCAGGAAGAAGCGGACCGCGTCGCGGCCGCGCGTGATGGTCGCTTCGTCGATCATGTCGGGCGCGGCCTCCTGGCCCGGCGCCGCGCCGCCCGACCATTCGATCAGGTCGCGCACCGTCACGTAGCTGCCCGCGCGCTTCGACAGCTTTACTTCCTGGCCGTCGCGCATCACGGTGACCATCTTGTGCAGCACGTAGTCGGGATAGCCCTTCGGGATGCCGATGTGCAGCCCCTGGAGCCCGGCGCGCACGCGCGCGATCGTGCCGTGGTGATCGGAGCCCTGGATGTTGATCACCTTCGTGAAGCCGCGCTCCCATTTCGTCACGTGGTACGCGACGTCCGGCACGAAGTACGTGTACGTGCCGTCCGACTTGCGCATCACGCGGTCCTTGTCGTCGCCTTCGTCGGTCGTGCGCAGCCACAGCGCGCCGTCCTGCTCGTAGGTCATGCCGGCCTTGACCAGCGCGTCGACCGTCTTCTCGACGCGGCCTTCGCTGTACAGCGACGACTCGAGGTAGTACTGGTCGAATTTCACGCCGAACGCCTGCAGGTCCATGTCCTGTTCGTGGCGCAGGTAGGCGACCGCGAACTTGCGGATCGCGTCGAGATTCTCGATGTCGCGCGCGCCGGTGACCGGCTCGCCGTCCTTCGCCGCGACCGTCGCGCCGTTCAGGTAGTCGCGCGCGATGTCGGCGATGTATTCGCCGTTGTACGCGGCTTCGGGCCAGCCGGCGTCGCCCGGCTTCAGGCCGCGCGCGCGCGCCTGCGTCGAGATCGCGAGGTTGGCGATCTGCACGCCCGCGTCGTTGTAGTAGAACTCGCGGTGCACCGCGTAGCCCTGGCTCGCGATCACGTTCGCGAGCACGTCGCCGAGCGCCGCCTGGCGGCCGTGGCCGACGTGCAGCGGGCCGGTCGGGTTGGCCGAGACGAATTCGACCAGCACCCGCTTGCCTTTTTCGCGCTGCGACGTGCCGAACGCGCGGCCCTGCTCGAACACGGCGGCGATCACGGCCTGCTTCGCGGCGGCGCTCACGCGCAGGTTGATGAAGCCCGGGCCGGCGATTTCCGCCGCGTCGACGAGCCCTTGCGCGGCCGGCTGCGCGACCAGCGCCGCGACGATCCGCTCGGCGAGCTGGCGCGGGTTCGTGCCGAGCGGCTTGGCGAGCTGCATCGCGACGTTGCACGCGACGTCGCCGTGGGCGGCGACCTTCGGGCGCTCCAGCGTGATGGCCGGGATGACGAATTCGGCGTCGGCGCCCTTGAGCGCGTGTGCGACCTGCGCGACGCTATCCGCGAGCAGGGCTTCGAGGGTCTGTTTGTGTGCTGGCAGCATGCTGGTAGAAGGCTTCGTTGGTGGCGGCCGGAAGCGCCGGCCCGCCGGCGCGCTTTTTAAGCGCGCGTTTCAGGGATCGCAGAATTTTAACAGGTGCTAATATGCCGCTCAGGCGCCCCGCGTCCGCGAGGCCGGACGCCGCCCTGCCGGCGTCCTCCCCACCGCGCCGCGCGGGCACAACAAGATGAAAAGGGAATTGTCATGATTACGTTCAAGAGCAAGGCGGCACAGGATCTAGACGTGCTGAAGGATTTCGCTGTATACGTGCTGGGCCTCGTCGGCAAGCAACTGGGCGAACGCGGCGTCATTACGCACGACGAATTGGACCACGCGATCGCGAAGCTGGAAGGCGCGGTCGCGCAGGCGAAGCAGGAACGCGCCGAGCACGCCGGCCATTTCCACGAGGACGACGACGATCACGCGCACCACGAAGTGCCGGCGAGCCTCGCGCAGCGCGTCGCACCGTTCCTCGCGATGCTGCGTGAAGCGAAGGCCGCGCAGGCCGACGTGCACTGGGGCTTCTGAACGCCCGTCGCCGGTCGCCACGCGCCACGCGCCGGCCGGCCGACGCAGCCCGGCAGGCCAAAATGCCATGAAAAAGCCCGCATCGCGCGGGCTTTTTTCATTTCGTATGACCAAAGCGGCGCGCCGATGCGCGCGCCGCGCCCGGATCACAGCTGCGGCGCGAGCGCGCGGCGCGCGTCGTCGAGCGACAGCGACATGCGCCGCGCATAATCGTCGAGCTGATCCTGCCCGATTTTGCCCACCGAGAAATACCGGCTGTCCGGATGCGCGAGGTAGAAGCCCGACACGCTCGCCGCCGGGAGCATCGCGAGCGAATCGGTGACGCTCATCCCGATCTCGTCCGCGTGCAGCGCCGCGAACATGTCGCGCTTCACGAGGTGGTCGGGGCAGGCCGGATAGCCGGGCGCCGGACGGATGCCCGCGTACTTTTCGGCGATCAGCGCGTCGTTGTCGAGCGTCTCGTCGCTCGCATAGCCCCACAGCTCGCGGCGCACGCGCGCGTGCATCGCTTCGGCGAACGCTTCCGCGAAGCGGTCGGCGAGCGCCTTCAGCATGATCGCGCTGTAGTCGTCGTGGTCGGCTTCGAACTGCTTTTCCTTCACGTCGACGCCGAGGCCGGCCGTCACCGCGAACATTCCGATGTAGTCGGCGACGCCCGAGTCCTTCGGCGCGATGAAGTCGGCGAGCGAGCGGTTCGGGCGCATCACGCCGTCGACCACCGGCCGCACGCTCTGCTGGCGCAGGTTGCGCCACGTGAGCAGCACTTCCGAGCGCGTGTCGTCGGTGTAGATTTCGATGTCGTCGTCGTTCACCGTGTTGGCCGGCAGCAGCGAGATCACGCCGTTCGCGGTCAGCCAGCGGCCCTGGATCAGGCGCGCGAGCATCGACTTCGCGTCGGAGAACACGCGGCGCGCGGATTCGCCGACGATCTCGTCGTTCAGGATCGCCGGGTACGGGCCCGCGAGGTCCCAGGTCTGGAAGAACGGGCCCCAGTCGATGTAGTTCGCGAGCTCGTTCAGGTCGTAGTTCTTGAACACGCGCCGGCCGATGAACTTCGGCTTCACCGGGCGGTAGCTCGACCAGTCGATCCTGGTCTTGTTCGCGCGCGCTTCGGCGAGCGTGACCATCGGCTGCGCCTTGCGGTTCGCGTGCTGATCGCGGATGCGCTCGTAGTCGGCCTTCAGGTCGTCGAGGTACTTGGCCGCGCCTTCGTCGGACAGCAGGTTCGACGCGACCGACACCGAGCGCGACGCGTCCGGCACGTAGACCACCGGCCCTTCGTAATGCGGCGCGATCTTCACGGCGGTGTGCACGCGCGACGTCGTCGCGCCGCCGATCAGCAGCGGGATCTTCTTCACGCGGAAGTAGTCGTCGCGCTGCATTTCCGACGCGACGTAGGCCATTTCCTCGAGGCTCGGCGTGATGAGCCCCGACAGCCCGATGATGTCCGCGCCCTCGACCTTCGCCTTCGCGAGGATCTCGTTGCACGGGACCATCACGCCCATGTTGACCACTTCGAAGTTGTTGCACTGGAGCACGACCGACACGATGTTCTTGCCGATGTCGTGCACGTCGCCCTTCACGGTCGCGATGACGATCTTGCCCTTCGCGCGCACGTCGCCGCCCGCTTCCGCGAGCAGGCGCTTCTCTTCCTCGATGAACGGGATCAGGTGCGCGACGGCCTGCTTCATCACGCGCGCCGACTTCACGACCTGCGGCAGGAACATCTTGCCCTGGCCGAACAGGTCGCCGACGATGTTCATGCCGTCCATCAGCGGGCCTTCGATCACGTTGATCGGGCGCCCGCCCGCCGCGGCGATCGCCGCGCGCGCTTCCTCGGTGTCTTCGACGATGAAGTTCGTGATGCCGTGCACGAGCGCATGCGCGAGACGCTTCTCGACCGGCTGGTTGCGCCACTCGAGGTTCTCTTCCTTCTTCGCCGCGCCGGTCTTGAACTTGTCGGCGATCTCGAGCAGCCGGTCGGTGGAATCGGCGCGGCGGTTCAGGATCACGTCCTCCACGCGCTCGCGCAGCTCCGGATCGAGGTCGGCGTACACGCCGAGCTGGCCGGCGTTCACGATGCCCATGTCCATTCCGGCCTGGATCGCGTGGTACAGGAACACGGTGTGGATCGCCTCGCGCACCGGGTCGTTGCCCCGGAACGAGAACGACACGTTCGACACGCCGCCGCTCACCTTCGCATACGGCAGGTTCTGCTTGATCCAGCGCGTCGCTTCGATGAAGTCGACCGCGTAGTTGCTGTGCTCCTCGATGCCGGTCGCGACCGCGAAGATGTTCGGGTCGAAGATGATGTCTTCCGGCGGGAAGCCGACTTCGTTCACGAGGAAGTCGTACGAGCGCTTGCAGATCTCGGTCTTGCGCTGGTAGGTGTCGGCCTGGCCGGTTTCGTCGAACGCCATCACGACCGCGGCCGCGCCGTAGCGGCGGATCAGCTTCGCGTGGTGGCGGAACGCGTCCTCGCCTTCCTTCAGCGAGATCGAGTTCACGATCGCCTTGCCCTGCACGCATTTGAGGCCGGCCTCGATCACGTCCCACTTCGACGAGTCGATCATGATCGGCACGCGCGCGATGTCCGGCTCGGACGCGATCAGGTTCAGGAAGCGCACCATCGCCGCCTTCGAATCGAGCATCGCCTCGTCCATGTTGACGTCGATCACCTGCGCGCCGTTCTCGACCTGCTGGCGCGCGACCGCGAGCGCCTCGTCGAACTGGCCGTTGAGGATCATCCGCGCGAACGCCTTCGAGCCGGTGACGTTGGTGCGTTCGCCGACGTTGATGAAGAGCGTCCCGGACGTGACGTTGAACGGCTCGAGGCCGGCAAGGCGCATCATGTGATCGGTCATGGCGGTGCGAATTCTGGTGAGGTAGGGCGGGCGTTGATGCGGGTGGTCAGGCGGCTTCGCTGTACTGGCTCGGCCAGCGGCGCGGCTTCACGTCGGCGAGCGCCTTGGCGATCTCGGCGATGTGCTCGGGCGTGGTGCCGCAGCAGCCGCCCGCGAGGTTCACGAGCCCGGCCTGCGCGAACTCCTTCAGCAGGCCCGACGTGACGTCCGGCGTCTCGTCGAAGCCGGTGTCGCTCATCGGGTTCGGCAGGCCCGCGTTCGGGTAGCAGGACACGTAGGTGTCGCACAGCTTCGCGAGCTCGGCGATGTACGGGCGCATCAGCGCCGCGCCCAGCGCGCAGTTCAGGCCGAACGTGAGCGGCTTCGCGTGGCGCAGCGAATTCCAGAACGCCTCGACCGTCTGGCCCGACAGGATGCGGCCCGACGCGTCGGTGACGGTGCCCGAGACCATGATCGGCAGGCGCTCGCCGGTGTCCTCGAACAGTTCGTCGAGCGCGAACAGCGCGGCCTTCGCGTTCAGCGTGTCGAAGATCGTCTCGACGAGGAACAGGTCGACGCCGCCGTCGAGCAGCGCCTTCGCCTGCTGGTAGTACGCGGCGTGCAGCTCGTCGAACGTGATGTTGCGCGCGCCCGGATCGTTGACGTCGGGCGAGATGCTGGCCGTCTTCGGCGTCGGCCCGATCGCGCCCGCGACGAAGCGCGGCTTGCCGGGCGTCGCATGGCGGGCGGCCGATTCGCGCGCGAGGCGCGCCGATTCGACGTTCATCTCGACGACGAGGTCTTCCATCCCGTAGTCGGCCTGCGCGACGGTCGTCGCGCCGAACGTGTTGGTCTCGACGATGTCGGCGCCGGCCGCGAAGTACTGGTCGTGGATCTCGCTGATGATCTGCGGCTGCGTGAGCGACAGCAGCTCGTTGTTGCCCTTCACGTCGCGCGGGAAATCCTTGAAGCGCTCGCCGCGATACGCGGCCTCGTCGAGCTTGTAGCGCTGGATCATCGTGCCCATCGCGCCGTCGAGGATCAGGATGCGCGATTTCAGCAGCGCGGGCAGTTCGGCGCCGCGCGTGTAGCGCGCGTCGGGCGGGGCGGAAGCGGCGAGAGGGGACGCAGACATGGCGGCAGAGCGGCGAAGACGGGAAAACCGCCATTGTAGCCGCTGCGCCGGCGCGTCGCCCGCGCTCGCGCTGGGCGGCGGCCGTGATGCGCGCCACCGAGCGGGCCGGCGGCCGCCTCAAACGAAAACCCCCGCCCGGCGAACCGGACGGGGGCTTGGATCGGAGTGCTCGCGGGGCCGCGCAAGCGCGGCAAACGGCCCGGCGTGGCGCCGGGCCGCGCGTCGTCAATGCAGGACGACGGGCATCATCATCAGGCTGTCGAACTGGCCGAGGAATTCGTCCACTTCGTCGAGCGACGGCTCATCCTCGATCAACTGCTTCACGTGGGCGCGGAATCGCTCCGCGAGTTCGCCGTCGATGAAGATCTCGCGCTGCGCGTTCTTGTCGACGATTTCGTATCCGCCGGCATTCATCAGATGGTGGCCGGCCTGCGGCGCAAATTCGACGACGCAGTAATTGGGGCTGTTGTAGATCATTTGCATGGCGGCACTCCTCTTCGCAGTGGCATCTGGCCTTGTTGTCCCGTAGGTGGGGTAGCCTTTGCCGGTTTCAAGGGGCTTGCGCTGCACACCCCGTTCTCCCGTTCGCGTGGGGTGTATCGGGTTAGAAGCCGATGTCTCTAAAACGTTTCCTATTGTGATCCGGTGCACTGAAATAGTTGTTAAAGAGTGTCATCGGCCATTTTTTTAATACCTTTAATCGGTCGAAATTGCCGATCGGTGCGGCTTCATTGTGCAGGCGGCGCGGAGGCGGGCGTCGCGTCCGCCGGCGCGGGCATAGGCGGTTGGGCCGACGGCTGCTCGGATGGCCGTTGCGTAGAGCCAGCCGGCTCGATTGCCGGCGCGGCAGATGCCGATGCCGGGGCAGGCGCGTTCGTTGCGTCCGGCGCCGTGCCGTCAGCCGGGGCAGCGGGAGCGGGCGCGGTCGATGCAGCCGGTGCAGCCGGCGGCGCGAGCGGGCCGTGCCACACGAGCTCGATCTGCGCGCCGTTCGGTTCGGTCTGCATCAGCCGCGCGGGCAGCCAGCCGAGCGACGGCGCGAGCCACATGTCGATGCGGCGCGTGTCGCCCGCGCGGCGCGGCAGCCGCATGAAGTGGCGGGCGCGCACGATGCCGGCCTGCGTGTGCACGTCCTCGTCGCCGATCACCATGATCGGCCAGGTCTCGCCGTTGTTGTTGTCGATCACGAAGAACTGCTGCGTGACGCCCGGCCGGTACGCCGACGGATTGCCGCGCACGAGGCCCGACAGTTGCATCAGCATGCTGAAGCGATCCTGCACGCCGTCGGGCAGCGGCGCGTTGTTCGGCGTGCGCGTGAACACGACCTGGTGAATCTCGCGGTTGAAGATCGCAATGTCCTCGGGGCGCTTGCCGCGCTGTTCCACATATCGGTCGGGCGCGACGCCGAAGGCGTCGATGCGGCCTTCGCTGCGGTACGTGAACGGGCCGATGAACGGCACCGGCATCGACACCGACAGATCGTACGTGCGTCCGTCGTTGCGCCAGTGGATCGTGCCGATCATGTTCTGCATTCCGTTGTAGAACGTGTCGTATTGCAGGTCGCCGGACGGCGGCGCGTCGAATTTCACGCCGCTCGTCGCGGGGCCTGGCGTCGCGGCGCTCGCGGCCGATGCTGCTTGCGCGCCGGACGCGCCAGCCGTGCCGCTCGCTGCCGACGCGGCCGATGCTCCCGATGCCGCAGCAGGCGACGGCTCGCCGTGCTCGGCGGTCTGCGTCGACGTCAGCACGCGCGGCTGCGCCGGCGCCGGCTTGCGCGCCGCGCGGGCCGGCTTCGCGGGCGCGGCGGCGGCCGCGGCCGGCGCGTCGACCGGTTTCGACGCGGGCCGGCGCTCGATCGGTTGCGGCTTCAACAGCTCGATCTGCACCGGAATCTCGGCGGGCGCGGGCGGCGTGAACGCGTCGCGATTGCGCGCGAGCCACCACGCGGCGAGCGCATGCAGCACCAGCACGACCACGAGCGCGACGCCCACGCGCAGCCAGCGGCGGGGCAGGACGTGACGAGGACGGGGGGCGGCAGGCGGCATCGACGAAATGGAGCGGAAGGAAGGCCATGGCGCAGCGGACGTGCCGCGCGTCACAGCTCGGACCGCCGCGCGCGCCGCGCGTTCGCGTGCATCGCGGGCAGGGGCGCGCGCCGCCCGTCAGGCGTCGCGCGCGTCCGGACTATAGCCGAGTTCGTACGACAGTTTTTGCGCGCAAGCGCGCAGCGCGGTGTCGATCTCGCCGCCCCACGCGATGTCGAAGCTGCCTTCCTGGCCGAGCGCGACGACCGCGAGCGCGAGTTCGCCGACCGCATCGAACACCGGCATGCAGAACGCGTGGATCGTCGGCAGCAGCATCCCTTCGACGCGCGCGGCCCGATGCGCGCGCACGTCGGCGAGCACGGCGTCGACTTCGGCGAGCGTGCGCGGGCCGCCGTGATGCGGCGAGCGCCGCGTATCGGCGAGCTCGCGTTCGATCATCGCGGCCGTCTTGCTGCGCGGGAGGTACGCGGCGAACAGCAGGCCCGTCGCGGAACCGAGCAGCGGCATCACGTCGCCGAGCTTCAGCGACGCCTTCGCCGGATGGCTCGATTCCATCCAGTGCACGATCGTCGGGCCCTGGTTGCCCCATACTGCGATGCCGACCGTCTGGTCGACGCGGTCGCGCAGCTCGGTGAGCGCGATGCGCGCGAGCTTCACGCCGTCGACACGCGCGAGCCGCGCGAGCCCCATCTGCAGCGCGAAGCCGCCGAGTTCGTAGCGGCCCGACACCGGATCCTGCGACACGACGCCGAGCCGCGAGAAGCTGACCAGATAGCGGTGCGCCTTCGCGGGGCTCATGCCCGCGCGCTGCGCGAGGTCGCGCAGCATCATCGCGCGCGGCTCGCGCGTCAGCACGTCGAGCAGGCGGAAGCCGACCTCGATCGACTGGATGCCGGAGCGCAGCTTCTCGCCGCCTTCGCCGTGCTCGCCGGAGCCGGCGTCGTCGGTGTCGGAATCGGCGAGATCGTCGTCGGGAAGCGGGCTGGCGGGCATGGGCAACGGCGCGCGGCAAGGCGGCAAGGATGGAGCGAAAACGGCGCGCATGCGAGCGTGCGCGCCGCACGGATTCACCATCGTAAAATAGATTCCCTCCATCGTCACTACAACGGCAGACCCCCATGAAACTTGCATCGCTGAAGGACGGCACGCGCGATGGCCAGCTGATCGTCGTGTCGCGCGACCTGCACACCGCGGCGATCGCCGACGCGATCGCCCCGACGCTGCAGCGCGTCCTCGACGACTGGGCGTTCTACGCGCCGCAACTGCGCGAGCTGTACGACGCGCTGAACCACGGCCGCGCGCGTCACACGTTCGCGTTCGACGCGGCGAACTGCATGGCGCCGCTGCCGCGCGCCTTCCAGTGGGCCGACGGCTCCGCCTACGTGAACCACGTCGAGCTCGTGCGGCGCGCGCGCGGCGCCGAGATGCCGCCGGAGTTCTGGACCGATCCGCTGATGTACCAGGGCGGCAGCGACGACTTCCTCGGCGCGCGCGACGACATCGTGTGCGCGTCCGAGGAATGGGGCATCGACTTCGAGGCCGAGGTCGCGGTGATCACCGGCGACGTGCCGATGGGCGTATCGCCGGACGACGCGCTGAAGGGCGTGCGGCTCGTTACGCTGGTGAACGACGTGTCGCTGCGCAACCTGATTCCGGCCGAGCTCGCGAAGGGCTTCGGCTTCTTCCAGAGCAAGCCGGCCACCGCGTTCGCGCCGGTCGCGGTGACGCTCGACGAGCTCGGCGACGAATGGCGCGACGGCCGCGTGCACCGGCCGATGATCGTCCACTGGAACAACCGCAAGGTCGGCCAGCCGGACGCGGGCGCCGACATGGTGTTCCATTTCGGCCAACTGATCGCGCACGCGGCGAAGACGCGCAACCTGCGCGCCGGCTCGATCGTCGGCTCGGGCACCGTGTCGAACAAGGACGCGAAGCGCGGCTACTGCTGCATCGCCGAGAAGCGCTGCCTCGAGACGATCGAGCACGGCGCGCCGCAGACCGACTTCATGCGCTACGGCGACACCGTGCGCATCGAGATGTTCGATGCGGCCGGCAAGTCGATTTTCGGCGCGATCGAGCAGGCCGTCGCGCCGCCCGACGGCGCGGCCTGACGTACGGCGCTGACGCGCGGTCTGACGCGCGCGCCGCGGCCGGCCCGCGCGCCGGGTTTCGCCCGATGTTTGCCCGCGCGGGCTTGGCTACACTCGATTCAGGCGTTTCAACCGACCCACGAACCCGGGAGCTGGGCATGGCCGATCTTGCCGCCTATGGCGGTTACGAAGCATTGAAGGTGACGCGTCGCGCGCATGGCGTGCTCGACATCGTGATGAGCGGCGAGGGCGCGAACCGCAGCGGCCTCGCCACCGCGAACGCGCGGATGCATCGCGAGCTGGCCGACATCTGGCGCGACGTCGACCGCGATCCCGACACGCGGGTCGCGGTGATCCGCGGCGAGGGCAAGGGCTTTTCGGCGGGCGGCGATCTCGCGCTCGTCGAGGCGATGGCCGACGACTTCGACGTGCGTGCGCGCGTGTGGCGCGAGGCGCGCGACCTCGTCTACAACGTGATCAACTGCAGCAAGCCGATCGTGTCGGCGATGCATGGGCCGGCGGTGGGCGCGGGGCTCGTCGCGGGCCTGCTCGCCGACATCTCGATCGCCGCGAACGACGCGCGCATCATCGACGGCCATACGCGGCTCGGCGTCGCGGCCGGCGATCATGCGGCGATCGTCTGGCCGCTGCTGTGCGGGATGGCGAAGGCGAAGTACTACCTGCTGCTGTGCGAGCCGGTGAGCGGCGCCGAGGCCGAGCGCATCGGCCTCGTGTCGCTCGCGGTCGAGCCGGACGAGTTGCTGCCGAAGGCGTACGAAGTGGCCGAGCGGCTCGCGCACGGCTCGCAGTCGGCGATCCGCTGGACCAAGTACGCGCTGAACAACTGGCTGCGCAGCGCCGGGCCGACCTTCGATTCGTCGCTCGCGCTCGAATTCATGGGTTTTTCCGGGCCGGACGTGCAGGAAGGCATCCGTTCGCTGCGCGAGCGGCGCGCACCCGATTTCTCCCCGGACGCGCCGTTCTGACGCGCGCTATGATCGAATCACACGCGGCGCGGCCCGTGCCGGCCGCTTCGCTCACCCAGTCAACCAGGATGCCCGTATGACGACCGATGCCCCCGGCTCCAATCCTTTCGCCGGCTTCGCCGGCTTCAAGCCCGCCGACATGCTCGACCGGATGTGGGACATGATGCGGATGTCGCCGTTCGGCGGGATGGCGTCGTTTCCCGGCGCCGCGTCGGGGCTGCCGCCGTCGCTGTCGAGCATGTCCGACATGATGACGCCGCTCACGAGCGTCGAGGAGCTCGACAAGCGGATCACCGATCTGCGCGCGGTCGAGCAGTGGCTCAAGCTCAATCTCGGCATGCTGCAATCGGCGATCCAGGCGCTCGAGGTGCAACGCGCGACGCTCGCGACGCTGCGCGCGTTCGGCGCGTTCGCGCAAAGCTCGATGTCGGCCGCCGAGGAAGCCGCGGTCGCGGCGGCGCAGGCCGCGTCCGCGCCGCGCGCCGAGGCGAGCCAGCCGGCGCCGGACGCCGACGCGCCCGCGGCCGGCGACGCCGCGCAGCAGCCGTTCGATCCGGCCGGCTGGTGGAACCTGCTGCAGACGCAGTTCAACCAGCTCGCGAGTCTCGCGATGGCGCAGCCGGGCGCGCAGCCCGGGGCGCCGGCCGACGCGGCGCCCGAGCCGGCCGCGGGTGCGCCGGCACCGGCGGCGGCTGCGGCACCGGCTGGGTCGGCGGGCGCGGGCGCAGCCGCGCCACGCAAGCCGGCCGCGAAGCGGGCGAAGCCGGCCGGCTCGGCGGCCGCGCGCGCGGCCGCGGCGTCGTCGCCGGAAACGCGTCCGCCGAAGCGCTCGACGTGACGCTTCGCACCTAGCCTGCAGGCCGACCATGCGACTCGCGCTCGTGCTGATGGGCGGCGGCGCACGCGCCGCGTATCAGGTCGGCGTGCTCAAGGCGCTGGCCGAGATCGCGCGCGAGGCCGATCCGCTCCGGCATACGACGCCGTTCGCGGTGGTCTGCGGGTCGTCGGCCGGCGCGATCAATGCGACGTCGATCGCGAGCCACGCCGACGATTTCTCGCACGGCGTGCGGCGCCTGCTCGAGTTCTGGGAGCCGCTGCGCGCCGACTACGTGTATCGCACCGACTGGCTCGGCATCGCGGCGGCGGGCGCGCGCTGGCTCGCGACGATGACGTTCGGCTGGGCGGCGCGCCGCTCGCCGCGCGGGCTGCTCGACAACGCGCCGCTCGCGCACCTGCTGCAGCGCGAGCTGAGCTTCCACCGGATCGAGCAGATGCTCGAGAGCCGGCTGCTGCATGCGCTGTCGATCACCGCGCTGAGCTACTCGAGCGGCCGCCATCTGACCTTCTACCAGGCCGCCGAGCCGATCCAGGCATGGCGGCGCGCGCAGCGCACCGCGCGACTCGTCGATCTGTCGGCGTCGCACCTGCTCGCGTCGTCGGCGATTCCGTTCGTGTTCCCCGCGGTGCCGCTCGTGCTCGACGGCCAGATCGAATACTTCGGCGACGGTTCGATCCGGCAGGTCGCGCCGCTGTCGCCGGCGATCCACTTCGGCGCGGACCGGATCGTCGTGATCGGCGCGGCGGATCCGCGGCCGGAAATCCCGGCGCCGAACGGCTCGGGGCTGGTGCGCGGCTATCCGACGCTCGCGCAGATCGGCCAGCAGGTGCTCGCCAGCGTGTTTCTCGACTCGATCGGCTCGGACATCGAACGCATCGAGCACATCAACCGGATGATCGAACACCTGCCGCACCAGGTCGAACTGGACAGCGGCTGGCGGCACGTCGACGTGCTCGCGATCGCGCCGTCCGAGCGCATCGAGCTGATCGCCGCGAAGCACCTGAAGCAGATGCCGGTGACGATGCGCGGGCTGCTCGGCGCGGTCGGCGGCAGCCAGCCGGCCGGCGCGTCGTTCGCGAGCTATCTGCTGTTCGAGGAGGCGTTCACGCGCGAACTGATCGAACTCGGCTACCGCGACGGCCGCGCGCAGCGCGACACGCTGGCCGCATGGATCGCGGGCGCCGACGGCGGCAGCGCGGCGGTGCCCGGCGCCCGGTCCGAAGACGGTCGGCCGGCTGGTGAAATGCGGGTCTGATGCGATGTCGCGCGGCTCGACGCGGCGCGACCGCGCGAGGCCGGTGACGTCGAGCACAGTCGCCCCACCGTTTTCCAGCTGCGCGGCGACTGCGAGCAGTGCGCCGGCGCAGGCGCCCGTTGTGTTTCGCGACGCGCGCCCCGCGACCGTTCGTCGCACCGCCATTGGCGGCGCGCGACCGGGCGGGCGTCTCGGAACCGTCATGCCCGCGTGCTATCATGGCCGCCGCCGTATACACCATATCGAGCAGTCTGCTTGCCGGCCGCTGTGCGCGATTCCGCCTGGAGCCGCGTCGCGCCGGGCAGGTTCGCCAACGGGCCGGCTTGCGCCGGCCACCACATCGGGCACGCGCAGCCGGTTCCGTTCGAACGGAGCGGGGCCGCGGCGTGCTTCAGGGCGGCAGCGCGGCCGCCCGGCTGCCGGACGTGGAATCTGCGTCCGGGGGCCGGTTTCCCGCGTAAAATTAGAGTCTTGGCTGCAAAAAGCGCGTTCGCGCGCCGCTGCGGCAACAGTCACGTTTAGAGAAGTCGCATTGCGCAGAACAGGGGTGGGACCATCATGAACACCATGCTTTATCCGGAACTTTACAGGTCGCTCGAGGCAGTCCGCTGGGACATGGAGAAGGACATTCCGTGGGACAAGTTCGACGCATCGCTGCTCACCGACGAGCAGGCGAAGACGATCAAGATGAACGCGATCACCGAATGGTCGGCGCTGCCCGCGACCGAAATGTTCCTGCGCGACAACCAGCACGACAGCGATTTTTCCGCATTCATGAGCGTGTGGTTCTTCGAAGAGCAGAAGCATTCGCTGGTGCTGATGGAATACCTGCGCCGCTTCCGGCCGGAAATGGTGCCGACCGAAGAGGAACTGCACGCGGTGCGCTTCGAGTTCGATCCGGCGCCGCCGCTCGAAACATTGATGCTGCACTTCTGCGGCGAGATCCGCCTGAATCACTGGTATCGCTGCGCGGCCGACTGGCACACCGAGCCGGTGATCAAGCACATCTACGAAACGATCTCGCGCGATGAAGCGCGCCACGGCGGCGCGTATCTGCGCTACATGAAGAAGGCGCTGAACAACTGCGGCGACGTCGCGCGCGCGGCGTTCGCGAAGATCGGCGTGCTGATGGCGTCGGCGCGCCGCACCGAGAAGCCGCTGCACCCGACCAACCTGCACGTGAACCAGGCGCTGTTCCCGCGCGACACCGTGCAGTCGCGCCTGCCCGATCCGGAATGGCTCGAGCGCTGGCTCGACGAGCAGATCCGCTTCGACGGCGAGTGGGAAAAGAAGGTCGTCGACCGCATCCTGCACAACCTGTCGATCCTGTTCGAGCGCACCTTCGCGACCGCGCAGGAGCTGAACCGCTATCGCAAGGAAGTCACGAACCGCCTGCAAGCCGAAAGCGGCCCGTCGTCGGCCGCGCAGCCGGCCTGAGGCCGCGCGGCGTCGCAGCCGGCGCGATGCTGCGCCGGCCGCGTTCGCCGTCGTTCGACGCATGAAGCCCGCCCGGTGGTCCGGCGGGCTTTTTATCTGGCGCCGCCGCGTTGCGTCGCGACGCGCAGCGTGTGCCGCCCACGCCATCCGACCTTCATCATGCCCGCTACTTTCGAACGCAAGCTGATCACCCGCGACGCGCTGGTCGCCCTGCGCGCCTCGCTGCCTTCGCCCGTCGTCTTCACCAACGGTGTGTTCGACATCCTGCATCGCGGCCACGTCACGTATCTCGCCGATGCGAAGGCGCTCGGCGCCTGCCTGATCGTCGGCGTGAACAGCGATGCGTCGGTGCGCATGCTCGGCAAGGGCGACGATCGCCCGATCAATCGCGACGACGACCGGATGGCGCTGCTCGCGGCGCTGGAGAGCGTCGACTGGGTCGTGAAGTTCGAGGAGAAGACGCCGGTGTCGCTGATCGAGGCCGTCCGTCCGGACATCCTCGTGAAGGGCGGCGACTACGACATGGACGCGCTGCCGGAGTCGGCGCTCGTGCGCGGCTGGGGCGGGCGCGCGCTCGCGATTCCGTTCGAGCACGATCGGTCGACCACGGCGTTGCTGAAGAAGGTGCGCGCGCAGCAGCCTTGAGCCGCCGCGCACCGCACCGTCACGGCGCCGAGGCCGGCAACGGCTCCGCAGTGACGGCCGGCGCGGCGATCGGCGCGCCGATCACCGGCTGATCGGTCGCCTGCGCGAGCGGCGTTGCCCGCAACACCTCCGGATGCACCTGCCGCTCCAGCACGCCCGGTTCGCGCGGGCCGGCCGCCGGCAGCGGCCCGAACACGCCGCGCACCGCGACGAACGCGAGCATGTTGGCGAGAAAGAGAACAGCGATCAGCCAGCGCAGCATCGTCGACACTCCTCTTCATGGTTCAGTCGTTCCGCCGTCCGGCGCAATGCCGTCCGGGGTGCGTCAGTCCCGCGCCGCGCCCTCCGCGGCAATCAGCGCGAGCCCGGACAGAATCAGCCCGTCGTGCCGCGTATGCGGCAGCGTCAGCGCGCGCGCGACGTCGTCCGCCGCGCCGCCCGCCAGCACGAGCCGCACCGGCGCCTGCCACGCGGCGGCGAGATCGCGGCACGCGCGTTCGATCAAACCCGCCTGCGCGTACAGGCAGCCGGCCGACAGCGAGCGCGGCGTGTCGATCTGAAACGGTTCGGCGCGCGCGTCGGCGAGCAGCCCGCTCGCGATGTCGGTGCTCAGCGTCGGCAACTGTGCGGTGTGCGTGCCGAGCGCGCGCATCATCAGCGCCCAGCCGGGCGCGATCAGCCCGCCGGTGAAGCGGCCGTCCGCGCGCAACGCTTCGAGCGTCGTCGCGGTGCCGAACGTCGCGATCAGCAGGTGCTCGTCCGGGAACGCCGCATGGGCGCCGATCAGGCCGGCCCAGCGATCGCTGCCGAGCTGCTCGGGCGACGTATAGCCGTTCGTCACGCCGCACTGCGCGGCGCGCGCGCGGATCGTCGTGCGCGGCAGCGCCGGCCACTGCGCGTCGAGCAACGCGTCGAGGCGGGCGGCCACGTCGGCGCCCGCGACGTTCGAGATCCACGCGCCTTGCGGATGCGGCAGCGCCGACCAGTCGGGATCGGCGCCGCCGTCGCGCGTATGGCCGAACGCGCCGCTCGCGACGAGCGTGCGCTGCGCGTCGGCGAGCGCCCATTTGATCCGGCTGTTGCCGGCGTCGATCAGCAGATGCGGTGCGCTCATTGCGCTTCGCGCAGCGACACGTCGCCGGCGGCGATCGCCTGCACGCCGTCCGGCGTGTCAAGCAGCAGGCGGCCGGTCGCGTCGATGCCCGTCGCGATGCCGCGCGCGCGCTCGACGCCCTGTTCGAGCAGCACGACCTCGCGTCCCGCATAGGCGTGCAGCGCGTGCCAGCGCGGCACGAATGGCGCCAGCCCGTCGCTCGCGAACTGGGCGAGCGCCGGCGTGAGCGCGTTCAGCGCCGCAGCGAGCGTGTCGGTGAGATTCGCCGATGCGCAAGCCGCGGACAGCGCGGCCGGCGGCAACCCGCTCGCGAGCGCCGCGTCGCGCGCGCGCAGCGCATCGACCTGCGCGGCGACCGCTTGCGCGCCGCGCACGTTGATGCCGAAGCCGATCACGACCGCGGTGGCGTCGTCGGTGTTCCACACCGTCTCGATCAGGATGCCGGCGAGCTTGCCGGCGATGCGCGTGGTGTCTCCTTCGGTGCTGGTCAGCAGCAGGTCGTTCGGCCATTTGAGCGCGACGCGCGTGCCGCCGTCGAGCGGCAGCGTCGCGAGCCCTTCCGCGAGCGCGACGCCGATCGCGATGCTCAGGCCGCCGAGCGCGTCGACGGGGCGCGGCACGATGCAGCCGACCGAGCACAGCAGCGCGTTGCCGGGCTGCGCGAACCATGGACGGCCTTGCCGGCCGCGGCCGGCCGTCTGCTCGAACGCGACGCGCACGAGCGGCGCGGGCAGCGCGTTCGCGGTGCGCGGCAGCGCCTTCAGGCGGTTTGCCAGGTCGGCGTTGGTCGAGCCGGTGGCGGCGACGATGTCGAGCGGCCACGCGCGCGGCGCGGCGTCCAGATGGGCGTCGAGCCGGTTGCGCGCGATGTGCGCGTCGCCGGCTTCGGGCTTGTCGGAGGAGGTCGGGGCGTTCATGGCGCCTATTGTAGCGACAGGGCGCGGCCGCGCGTGCCGGGCGGCGCGTCGGGCGGGAGCGTGCGATCGGCGGTCGCACGCTCCCGCCCCGCCGTCACGGCGCGATCACCGGATGTTTCAATGCATGCGCGGTTTCGATCCACTGCGCGTGGAACTCGGTCGCGTCGGGCCGCAGCCCCAACTCGCCGTTGCGATACGCCATCGCGAGCGTCTGCACGGCTTCCGGCAGTTCATGCTCCGCCGCGCGGCGATACAGCGCGAGCGCGCGCGCTTCGTCGCGCGGCACGCCGCTGCCGTCGCGGTATGCGTTCGCGAGCATGAAGTCCGCGGCCGGGATGTCGGCGCGCGCGGCGCGCTCGAACCACTGCGCGGCCCGCGCGGGATCGGCCGCGGTGCCGTAGCCGCTGCGGTAGATCAGCCCGAGGTAGTACGCGGCCGCCGCTTCGCCGTGGCCGGCCGCTTCGCCGAGCAGCGCGCGTGCGCGCGCGTAGTCCTTCGGCAGGTCGCCGCTGCCGAGCAGCAGTGCCTTGCCGAGCGCGAGCTGCGCCCGTCGTGCGGCCGGTGCGTCGGCTTGCCCGTCGGCCCGTGCCGCGGTTTCGAGCCAGTTGCGCCCCTCGTCGCGCAGCCCCGCCTCGCGCGCGTCGACTAGCGCGATGCCGAGCGCAGCCTGCGCGTCGGCCGAGCCGCGGCGCGCGAGCGTGCGCAATTGCGCGAGCGCGTGCGGCTCGACGGCCTGCGCGACCATCGCCTGCCACTCGTCGATCTGCGCGGCGCTCGGCGCCGGGCCGGCCGCGCGCCAGCCGGTCGCCGCGACCACCGCCGCGACGGTCACGGCCGCCGCCGCCAGCAACGCGGCCGGCGGCAGCTTCGCGCGCACGAGACGCCGCACGGCGGCGGGGAAACCGGCCTCGGCCGGCCGCATGGTGCGGATCGGTTGCATCGTGGCTCGCGTCGTCATTGCGTGAGGTCGATCTCGTAGATGGCGAGGTTCTTGCCCGAGCCGTCGTCGGCGGCGACCTGCGTGAGGCCGGTCAGGCCGGCGGCCGTCGCGTCGGCGAGCCGGTTCGGCGCCGACGTGAACCGCACGTGCGCGAGCGAGCTGGCGAGCTTCGTGAAGCGCCAGCTGCGCTGCGCGCCGTCCGCCGCGCGCGTGATCGTGCCGCGCTTCTTGATGAACGCGATCAGCACGTCGCGGTTCGCGTCGGGCGACGCGAAGATCGTCTTGCTGCCGTCGAGGCCCGGGAAGTTGCCGCCGCCGCTCGCACGGTAGTTGTTGGTCGCGACGATGAACTGCGCGTTCGGGTCGAGCGGCGCGCCCTTGTACGTCAGGTTGCGAATGCGGCTGCCGACCGGCTGAGTGACGTCGATCTCGTAGGCGAGGTCGGCCGACGTGAACATGTCGAAGTTGTAGCCGGGGAAGCTGCTGACGAGCGGCTGCACGGTCGCCTTGGTCGGGTCGATCGTGTTGAAGCGCCTGGCGGCCGTCTCGAGCCAGTTCTTCACGTCGGCGCCGCTCACCTTCACCGCATACACGGTGTTCGGATACAGGTACAGGTCGGCCGCGTTGTTGATCGCGAGCGCGCCCGGCGCGACGTCGGTGTAGTCGCTGCCGCCGCCGAAGCCGCTCTTGAACGGCGCGCTCACCGACAGCACCGGCAGCGACGCGTACTGCGGCAGGTTCGCCTGCACGTAGGTCTTCACGTAGTCGGCCTGCGCCTCGTTGACGATCTGGATCGCGCCCGGATCGCCGACGTCCGCGAAGTACGAGTTCATCCGGTAGTCGGTCGAGCCGATCGGCGTCTTCACGTAGTCGATGGTCGCCTGGTGCTCGGCCGCGATCGCCGCGGACACCGACGGATCGGCCGCGACGTAGCTCTTGTCGGCGTTCTGGATCGGCCGCGCCTCGACGGTGGTCTGCGACTTGTCGACGCTCCAGGTCTTGCCGTCGAACTTCAGCCCGAGCTTGATCACGCCCAGATGCTTGCCCCAGTAGTTCGCCATCACGGTCGGCACGCCGTTGACGGTGCCCTTCACCTTGTCGACGCCCGGCAGGTTGAACTGCGCGACCGTGCTGTTCGCGTCGGGGAACACCTGGTGCGAATGGCCGATCAGCATCGCGTCGATGCCCGGCACGGTCGACAGCCACCAGCTGCCGTTTTCCATCGTCGGCGAATACGCCGTGTTGTCGAGCCCGCCGTGCGAGATCGCCACGACCAGATCGGCGCCCTTCGCGCGCATCTCGGGGATGTACTTCTCCGCCGCTTCCTTCAGGCCGGTCGTATAGACCTTGCCGTCGAGCCAGCGTTTGTCCCAGCTCATGATCGCGGGCGGCGTGAAGCCGATGATGCCGACCTTCACCGGCGCGCTGACCGTCTTGCCGTCGGGCGTGACGGCCGTGACCGTGCGCGTGAGGATCGTGTACGGCGTGAACAGCGGCGCGTTGGTCTTCGCGCTGATCACGTTGGCGAGCACCTGCGGGAAGTTCGGCCCCGCGCACTTCTTCTGCTGCGCGGGGGCCGGCAGCCCGTCGACGTCGAACGTGTTGCCGGTGACCTGCGACAGGTACGGCAGCCCGTAGTTGAATTCGTGGTTGCCGATCCCGCCGCCGTCGAATCTGGCGGCGTTCATCACCTTGTAGATCGCGAGCGTCTGGTCGCAGCCGAGCGGCTTCACGAGCGCCTGGTAGTCGGCCAGCGCGGTGCCCTGGATCGTGTCGCCGTTGTCGAGCAGCAGCGAGTTCGGATACTGCGCGCGCGCCTGCGCGATCAGCGTCGACACGCGCTCGAAGCCGAGCGAGTTGTCGGCGGCGAGCTTGAAATAGTCGTACGACAGCACGTTGGTGTGCAGGTCGGTCGTTTCGAGCAGCGCGAGCGTCGCCGTCGTGCCGGCGGGCGCCTGGGCCTGCGTTTGCGGCGCCGAAGCGGTGACGTCGTCGCCGCCGCAACCGGCGAGCGCGAACGCGAGGGAGGCGAGCGCGGCGGCGGTGCGCACGCGGCGGCGGGAAAGCGGGGGGAGACGCATCGATTGTCCTGTTCGGGTTCTGTTCTATGGGTCACGCGGTGCGCGGCGCGATGGCGGCGCGGGTGCCGACGGCCTGATGTGCGGCGCGTGAGAGTATCGAAAGGAAACATGACGGAAGAATGAAAGGTGGCGCGCCGCAGGCAGCGCAGGCACCGAAGGCACCTCAGGCGCCATTCGCCGCGGCAATGCGCCGCCGCACGGGCGTGGGATGGGCATCGTCACGTCGCGGCGCCGGGCGGTTCGATACAATGGGCGCTGACATTTTTTTGCAAACAACCCGCCCTTGGACATCGACACTCCTCCCGGGCTGTCCGTCGACGCCGGCGAACAGGGCCAGACGGTGCGCCTGTACGGCCAGTGGACCGCGCTCGCGCTCGCCCGCAATCGCGGCGCCATCACGCGCCGCGTCGCGGGCCTCGCGTCCGCGCGCCCGCGCGAATGGGATCTGTCGGGCATCGAGCGGCTCGACCACGTCGGCGGCCAGGCGCTGTGGCGCGTATGGGGCCGCAAGCTGCCGGCCGGCGTCGAGCTGAGCGACACGCAGCGCACCATCTTCGAGCGCATCGAGCGTCTCGACAGCCAGCGCGAGGCGCCCGAGCGCGTCGTGCGATTCGATCCGGTCACGCGCCTCGGGCTGGCGATCTTCACGTTCGGCGAGCATCTGCAGGGCGGCATCGCGATGTTCGGCCGCGTGATCCTCGACGCGCTGTCGGTGCTGCGCCGGCCGCAGACGATGCCGTGGAAGGAAACCTCGGCGAACATCTACAGCGCCGGCGCGCAGGCGCTGCCGATCACCGCGCTGGTCGCGTTCCTGATCGGCATCGTGCTCAGCTATCTGTCCGCGCAGCAGCTGCAGATGTTCGGCGCGAACCGCTACATCGTGAACATCCTCGGGCTGTCGGTGATCCGCGAGCTCGGCCCCGTGTTGTCGGCGATCCTGGTCGCGGGCCGCTCGGGCTCGGCGATCACCGCGCGGATCGGCGTGATGCGCGTGACCGAGGAGCTCGACGCGATGCGCGTGATGGGCATCCCGCACGGGCTGCGGCTGGTGCTGCCGCGCGTGCTGGCGCTCGGCGTCGCGATGCCGCTGCTGGTGATGTGGACCAACATCATCGCGCTGACCGGCGGCGCGCTCGCCGCGAAGTTCGTGCTCGCGATCGACTTCAACTATTTCGTGCGTTCGCTGCCGGGCGTCGTGCCGATCGCGAACCTGTACATCGGCGTCGGCAAGGGCGTCGTGTTCGGGATGCTGATCGCGCTGGTCGCCTGTCATTTCGGCTTCCGGATCAAGGCGAACTCGCAGAGCCTCGGCGAAGGCACGACGACGTCGGTCGTCACGTCGATCACGGTCGTGATCCTCGCCGACGCGGTGTTCGCGATCCTGTTTCAGAACGTGGGGCTCGGATGAGCACGTCTGACCATCCCGCCGCGCAGCCCGCGGCAGCCGGCGCGGGCGCGGCCGGCGCCGCACCTGGCGCGCCCGGCGGCGAGCTCGTGATCGAGGTGCGCAACCTCACCAAGCGCTACGGGCGCAACATCGTCCACCAAAAGCTCGACTTCGACGTACGGCGCGGCGAGATCGTCGCGATCGTCGGCGGCTCCGGCTCGGGCAAGACGACGCTGGTGCGGCAGATCCTCGGCCTCGAGCGGCCGACGTCGGGCACGATCAAGGTGTTCGGCGAGGATACGTCGACGATCGACGAAGCGAGCGCGCGGCTGATGCGCACGCGCTCGGGGATGCTGTTCCAGCAAGGCGCGCTGTTCTCGTCGATGACGGTGTTCGACAACATCGCGCAGCCGCTGCGCGAGCTCGGCCGCGTGCCGGCCGACCTGCTGCACGACATCGTGATGCTCAAGCTCGAGATGGTCGGGCTGCCGGGCAAGCATGCGTCGAAGATGCCGGCCGCGCTGTCGGGCGGGATGGTCAAGCGCGTCGGCATCGCGCGCGCGATCGCGCTCGAGCCCGAGCTGCTGTTCCTCGACGAGCCGACGGCCGGCCTCGACCCGCAGGCCTCCGACGAATTCGTCGAGCTGATCGGGACGCTGCACCGCACGCTCGGGCTGACCGTCGTGATGGTTACGCACGACCTCGACACGATGGTCGCGCTGTCGACGCGCGTCGCGGTGCTGGCCGATCGCAAGGTGCTGGTCGCGGCGCCGGTCGAGGAGGCCGCGGGCGTCGACCATCCGTTCATCCACGAATATTTCCTGGGGCTGCGCGGGCGCCGCGCATTGCAGGCGCTGCCGCCCGAGCGGCGCGCGAAGCTGCCGAAGGCGGCCCTCGAACCGGCGCTGTCGAGCGTCGAGCTGTAGACGAACGCATCAAGCAAGGAACCCGCGAATGGAAAACAAATCACACGCGTTCTGGGCCGGCCTGTTCACGATCGCGCTGACGCTGGCGATCGCGGGCACCGTGTTCTGGTTCAACGTCGACCGCACCGTGCGCGTGCCGTACGACCTGCTCGCGCGCACCAACGTGACGGGCCTGTTCCCCGATGCGGCCGTGCGCTTTCGCGGGCTCGACGTCGGCAAGGTGCAGTCGATCGGCTTCGACCGTACCCATCCGGGCCAGATCCGCATCCGGATTCTCGTCGACCACGACGCGCCGATCACGCAGTCCACTTACGGCAGCCTGGGCTTCCAGGGCGTCACGGGCATCGCGTTCGTGCAGCTCGAGGACACCGGCCGCGACCTCGCGCCGCTGCCGTCGTCGTCGAAGTCGATCGCGCAGATTCCGATGCGGCCGAGCCTGTTCGACCAGATCCAGGAGCGCGGCGACGTGCTGCTGCGGCAGCTCGAACAGGCGGCCAAAAGCGCGAACGAGCTGATGTCGCCGGAGATGCGCGCGCAGCTGCTCGCGACGGCCGCGAGCCTGCAGCACGCGGCGGACGGCGCGGCGGCCCTGTCGAAGCAGCTCGAGCCGGCGGTGGCCGCGCTGCCCGACACGATGCATCAGGTCGATCGCGCGATGGCGTCCGCGAACACGCTGCTGCAGCCGAACGGCCCGCTCGTCGCGAACCTGAACAAGGCCGGCTCGGCGGCCGAGCAGGTCGGCGTCGCGCTGAACGACCTGAACGCACGCGTGCAGTACGACACGCTGCCGCGCTTCAACGCGCTGGCGGGCAGCGTCGGCGATGCGTCGCGGCAATTGAAGGACGTCGCGGGTGAACTCGGCCGCAATCCGAGCAGTCTGTTGTTCGGCTCGCCCGGCCCCGCGCCGGGCCCCGGCGAGGCGGGCTTCGTCTGGCCGGGTACGACGGCCGCGAAGTAGCGCGCCGCCATGCGCTGCCGCCCGCTGTAACCCGCCGCCGCCGCGGCCGCCGTCGGTCGGCGGGCCGCGACGCCCGCGCGACGACGTCATCGAAACCGGAAACCTCATGCAGGAACATGCCATGCCACGAATCCTCGAACGCGCGCTGCGCCCGGCCGCGACCGCGCTCGCGCTGCTGACGCTCGCCCTCGCCGCCGGCTGCGCCGGCAACAGTGCGGCGCTGTCGAACGTCCGCTACGACCTCGGGCCGGCCGCGACGGTCGGCTCGACCGGCACGGGCTCGGCGCTGAAGGTGCTCGACATCGCCGCGCCCGACGCGCTCGACTCCGACAAGTTCGTCTACCGCCTCGCGTATGCGGACGCGCAGCGCACGGCCGTCTATCGCGACAGCCGCTGGACCGCGCCGCCCGCGCAACTGCTCACGCAGCGCCTGCGCGCGGCGTTGTCGTCGCGCGGCGCGGTGCTCGAAGGCTCCGACGGCGTGCGCGCGCCGACGCTGAAGGTCGACCTGACCGAGTTCGAGCAGGTGTTCGACGGGCAATCGCAGAGTCACGGCGCCGTCACCGCGCGCGCGACGTTGATGCAGGACGGCAAGGTGCTCGGTCAGCACACGTTCGTCTCGCGCGCGCCGTCGAGCACGCCCGATGCGGCCGGCGGCGCGAGCGCGCTGGCCGCCGCGAGCGATGAGCTGGTCGCGCAGATCGCCGCGTGGGTCGGCGTGCAGGCGTACGCGGGCACGCCGTGACGCGCGCCGCGCCGCCGCGATGAACGCGATACGCATGCCGCGCGCCTCGTCGCTCGCGCTGCAGGCGTTCGCCGCGTACGCGGCGCTCGTCGTCTATGCGTCGCTGTATCCGTTCGAAGGCTGGGTGTCGCTCGGCATCGGGCCGTTCGACTATCTGTTCGCGCCGCTGCAGCGTTACGTGACCGTGTTCGACGTGGCCACCAACGTGCTCGGCTACATGCCGTTCGGCGCGCTCGGCGTGCTCGCGCTGCATCCGCGCTGGCGCGGCGTCGCCGCGACGCTGGTGGTGACGGGGCTCGGCGTGCTGCTGTCGGGGACGATGGAGGCGCTGCAGACCTATCTGCCGACGCGCGTCGCGTCCAATCTCGATCTCGGCGCCAACGCGCTCGGCGCGCTGCTCGGCGCGTCGCTCGCGGCGCCGGCCACCGGCGCGCTGCTCGATCGCGGCGCGTTGCGGCGGCTGCGCTTCGCGTGGTTCGAGGCCAACGGCGCGACGCCGCTGCTGCTCGGCGCGCTGTGGCCGTTCGCGATCCTGTTTCCGTCGCCGTTCCTGTTCGGCATCGGCGACTGGCCGGCCGCGCTGTGGGAGCGCGCGGACCGGTCGATGCAGGACGCGCTGCTCGCCTGGCTGCCGGCCGCATGGCACGTGAGCGAATGGCCCGAGCGCGTGGACGGCTGGCTGTCCGATTCCGGATGGGAAGCCGCGCTCGGCGCGCTGATGCTGTTCGCGGCGCTCGCGATCGCGTCGCTGCCGATGCGCCCGAGCGCGCCCCGCGTGCGGCTGCTGATCGCGTTCGTCGCGGCCACGCTCGCGCTGAAGGCGGCCGCGACCTTCATGCAGTCGAGCACCGGCCTCGTCGTCGTGTGGGCGACGCCCGGCGCGCGGCTCGGCATCGAGCTCGGCTTCGCGGCGGCGCTCGTCGCGCTGCGCGTGCCGCCCGCGTGGCGGGCGCTGCTGGCGGCCGTCGCGCTGCTGGCGGGCGTCGCGCTCGTGAACCTGCTGCCGGTGAACCCGTTCTTCGACTTCACGCTGTCGGGCTGGCGGCAGGGCCGCTACGTGCACTTCAACAGCCTCGCGCGCTGGCTCGCATGGATCTGGCCGTACGCGGCGCTGCTCTGGCTCGGCCAGCGCGTCGAGCATGCGTGGCTGCCGGGGCGGGGGCGGCGCTGATCGGTGCTGACCGGTGCTGACCGGTCCTGACCGGAGCTTGACCGGAGCCGGGTTGGTGCTGCGCCCGGGCGGCGCCGGCTCGCCGCCCGGCGTTCCGGCCGCCGACGTTGCCGCGCGCCGGTCGCTATAATCGAGCGCACCTCCGTTGCACCTGCGACGGCTCTCGCCCCTCTTTGCGTCCGGCATCGCGCCGGGCCGCTCGTCACCATCATGGATTCCTACTACCAGCACCACGTCTTCTTCTGCCTGAACCAGCGCGAACCGGGCGCCGAGCGTCCGAGCTGCGCGCAATGCGACGCGCAGACCATGCAGGAATACGCGAAAAAGCGCGTGAAGGAACTGGGCCTCGCGGGGCCCGGCAAGGTTCGCATCAACAAGGCCGGCTGCCTCGACCGCTGCGAGGAGGGGCCGGTGATGGTCGTGTATCCGGAAGGCACCTGGTACACGTACGTCGATCAGGCGGACATCGACGAGATCGTCGAATCGCACCTGCGCGACGGCAAGGTCGTCGAGCGCCTGAAGATCTGAGCGGGCGGCCCGGATGAACGTTCATACGCAGAAATCGCTGATCGCCGGCCCGGTCGGCCAGATCGAAATCGCGGTCGACCTGCCCGACGCCGTGCGCGAGCGCAGCGCCGCGCCGCGCGGCATCGCGCTCGTCGCGCACCCGCATCCGCTGTTCGGCGGCACGATGGACAACAAGGTCGCGCAGACGCTCGCGCGCACGCTGGTCCAGCTGAACTACGTGGTGTACCGGTCGAACTTCCGCGGCGTCGGCGCGACCGAGGGCGTGCACGACAACGGCATCGGCGAGGCCGACGACCTGCTCGCGGTGCTCGCGCACATGCGCGCGCAGCCGGGCCTCGCGGAGCTGCCGCTGGTGCTCGCCGGGTTCTCGTTCGGCACCTTCGTGCTGTCGCATGTCGGCAAGCGGCTGCGCGACGCGGGCGAGGCGATCGAGCGGATGGTGTTCGTCGGCACCGCGGCGAGCCGCTGGCAGGTGGCCGAGGTGCCGGAAAACACGCTCGTGATCCACGGCGAAACCGACGACACCGTGCCGATCGGATCGGTCTACGACTGGGCGCGGCCGCAGGAGCTGCCGGTCGTCGTGATCCCCGGCGCCGAGCATTTCTTCCATCGCAAGCTGCACGTGCTCAAGCGCATCATCGTCGACGCGTGGCGTTGAGCGGTTGAACCGAACCGGCCGCGATGTCTCGCGGCTGGGTTGTCGGGTTCTTGGGTTGCCGTCCGACGGATCGACTGCCCGGTAGTCTTGCGGCTCGACAGAGCGATGGGCAGCCGTACAGTCGTACAGCCGTACAGAGCGAGAGTCCGATAGCTCGATGGCTCGATGGATCGACGGATCGACGGCTTGTCAGATCGACAGATCGACAGATCGACGGCTCGCCCGACCGACAGGGCGACAGCCGGGCAGGGCAATAGAACGACCGCCCGTCTACGAGCCCGCCCCCGCACATCCCCATCCCGCACACCCCCGCCCCGCACCACCCACCCCCGCCGCCACGCTTCGAAATCCGAACGGCCGCGCAACTTGCACGCCGCCTGCACGCGCCTTTCGCGCGGCTTCGACGACGCTTGCCCGCTACGCAGCCGCGCTATCCTGCGCGAGCCGATGTGCGCCGACTTGCCGCCCGACTCGACGCCCGGTTCGCGAAAACGCCGTTCGCGGCCACGTATAATGGCCGCATTTCGCGTCGCCGGCGGCCCGGCTGGCCCATGCGGCGCTCGTTTCTCCGCCGCTGCGCCCGCTCGCGCGCGGCCGCGAACCGAACGCGTCCGCACGAGTCCAACCGCCGCGTTTCGCGCCGTCCGACGCAGTCGGGCGCATGCCCGGAACGCCCGCCGCCTTGCCGTTCAACCGTGCGCATTTCGCGCCGCACTTTCTGCCATCAGCCTGAATCGATCATGCGTCTGTCTTCCCAAGGCCTCAAGTCTCTCGCTTCTTCCATCGCCTTCGGCACCGCCGCGCGCAACGTCGCGCTGGGCGTGATGCTGCCCGTCGCGCTCGCGTCGACGATCGTCGTCGCCGAGGCGAAGCCGGCCGCCAAGGCCCGTGCCGCGCATGCCGCGCCGGCCGCCGCCGAGCAGTCCACCGGCGCGCCCGCGACCTTCATGCCGGGCGCGGTGCCGCCGCCGGGCGTGAACGCGCGCTCGTGGGTGCTCGTCGATGCGACCAGCAACACGGTGCTGGCATCCGGCAACGCCGACGAACGCGTCGAGCCCGCATCGCTCACCAAGCTGATGACGGCCTACCTCGTGTTCGAAGCGCTCGACAAGAAGAAGATCTCGATGGAGCAGATCGTCACGCCGAGCGAGGCGGTACGCCGCGTCGGCCGCGACGAGTCGCGCATGTTCATCGAGGCGAACAAGCCGGTGTCGGTGCACGACCTCGTCTACGGGATGATCATCCAGTCGGGCAACGACGCGGCGATCGCGCTGGCCGAACTGGTCGGCGGCAGCGAAGGGCAGTTCGTCACGCTGATGAACGACGAGGCGCAGCGCCTCGGCATGAAGGGCACGCACTTCGCCGACGTGAACGGCATGCCCGACCCGAACCACTACACGACGGCCGGCGACCTCGCGAAGCTGTCCGCGCACCTGATCCGCGATTTTCCGCAGTACTACGGGATCTTCTCGGAGAAGGAATTCAAGTACAACAACATCCGCCAGGGCAACCGCAACCGCCTGCTGTGGCTCGACCCGACCGTCGACGGCCTGAAGACCGGCCATACGCAAGCGGCCGGCTACTGCCTGATCGCGTCGGCCAAGCGCGCGATTCCGGGCGTCGACGGCCAGCGCCGCCTCGTGTCGGTGATGATGGGCGAGCCGAAGGAGGGCGACCGCACCGCCGACAGCATGAAGATGCTGAACTACGGCTATAGCGCGTTCGACTCGGTGCGTCTGTTCAAGGGCGGCCAGGCGATGTCGACGCCGCGCATCTACAAGGGCAAGGCCAACACCGTGCAGGTCGGCGTGAAGGGCGACCAGTGGGTGACGGTGCCGCGCGGCTTCGGCGACAAGGTGAAGACGGAAGTCGACGTCAACGCGCCGCTGATCGCGCCGCTCGCCGAAGGCCAGCAGGTCGGCACGGTGAAGATCGTCGCCGACGGCAAGGCGCTGTCGGAATTCCCGATCGTCGCGCTGCAGGCGGTGCCGGAAGCCGGCATCTTCGGCCGCATCTGGGACTCGATCCTGCTGATGTTCAGCAAGAAGAAGTAAGCGCGACGGGCCTTTGTTTCCACGACTTCATCCCCATCTGATATCGCCATGAGCCAAGCCGAATTCGAACCGATCGTGTACCTCAGCGTGTCGTCGCAGGAGGAGCTGGTGCCGCTGTCGCAAGCGCGCGTGCCGGTGCTCGACCGCGGGTTCATCTTCGGCGACGGCGTGTATGAAGTCGTGCCCGTCTACGCGCACGACGGCGCGCACGTGCCGTTCCGGATCGATCAGCATCTGGAGCGGCTCGCGCGCAGCCTGAAGAAGATCGGCATCGACGATCCGCACGACGCGCCCGGCTGGCGCGCGCTGATCGAGCGCGTGGTCGAGGCGAACGCGCCCGGCCTCGGCGACGGCCATGCGCTCGTCTACCTGCAGGTCACGCGCGGCGTCGCGAAGCGCGGCCATGCGTTCCCGGCGCACGCGGTGCCCACCGTGTTCGCGATGACGAGCCCGCTGCGCCTGCCGTCGGCGGACGAGCGCGCGCGCGGCGTGCGCTGCGTGACGGCCGAGGATCGCCGCTGGCTGCATTGCGACATCAAGTCGATCTCGCTGCTCGGCAACGTGCTGATGGCGCAGCATGCGGCGGAGCGCGACGCGTTCGAGACGATTCAGTTGCGCGACGGCAACGTGACCGAAGGATCGTCGTCGAACGTCTGGATCGTGAAGAACGGCGAGCTGTTCGCGCCGCCGCGCAGCAACAGGATTCTCGAAGGCATCCGCTACGCGCTGCTCGAGCAGCTGGCCGACGAATGCGAAGTGCGGTTCGTCGCGCGCGAGATCAGCGAGGTCGAGCTGCGCGCGGCGGACGAGATCATGCTCACGTCGGCCACGAAGGAAATCCTGCCCGTCACGTCGCTCGACGACCTGCCGGTCCACGGCGGCACGCCTGGGCCGGTATTCGCGGCGTTGTACGACGCGTACCAGCGCGCGAAGGCGCGCGAGTTTGAACAGTTTGACCTAACCCGGAGAAAGTGATGAGCGAACCGACCAAAACCATCGAGGTAACCGGCGCGATCGATGCGCGGAAGGAGTCGCTGCTCGAGTTTCCGTGCGATTTCCCGATCAAGATCATGGGCAAGGCGCACCCGGAGTTCAAGGACACGATCTTCAAGGTCGTGTCCGTGCATGACAACGAGATCGACGTCGAGAAGATCGAGGAGCGCGCATCGAGCGGCGGCAACTACACGGGCCTGACGATCACCGTGCGCGCCACGAGCCAGGCGCAGCTCGACGACATCTACCGTGCGCTGACCGGCCATCCGATGGTCAAGGTCGTGCTGTGACGATGCGCGTGCGCATTCTCGTTCGCGCGCCCTAAGCGCTGCCCGTCCTTTCCTGCGCGCGCGCGGCGGGGAGCGCACTCGCCGCGTGCCGCGCGTCCAGTTCGTCGCAGCGCCGCCGGTATTCGGCGACTTCCTGCAGCAGCCACGCCCTGAACGCCTGCACGCGCGGCGTGGCGATCAGCGGCGGCGGACACACGAAAAAGTAGTGCCACGGGCTCGGCCCGGCGATGTCGAACAGCCGCACCAGCCGCCCGGCGAGCAGATCGTCCACCGCGAGCGAACGGCGCACCAGCGCGATGCCCTGGCCCTCGATCGCGGCCAGCAGCAGGTTCGACGAATCCTGATACAGAATTCCCCGCTTCGGCTCGGTCAGCGTATCGAGCCCGGCCGCGTTGAACCACGGCCGCCACAGCTCGTCGTCCGAGCGCAGCAGCCGGTAGTGCGCGAGATCGGCGGGCGTCTGCGGCAGCTTGCCGCCGTTCAGCGTCGGCGAGCATGCGGGAAAAAACACCTCTTCGAACAGCGGCTCGACATGCAACCCCGGATAGTTGCCGGAGCCGAAGCGGATCGCGAGATCGACGTCGTCGCGCGCGAAATCGGTCAGCGAGTTGGTCGACTGCAGCTCGACGTCGATTTCCGGATGCCGCTCGATGAACGTGCCGATGCGCGGCGTGATGAAGCGCGCGGCGAACGACGACAGCATCGACACCACCAGCCGCCGTCCGCGGTCGCTCGCGCGCACGTCGCGGGTCGCGTCGGCGATCACCATCAGCGCGGCGCGCACCTGCTGCGCATAGCGCATCCCGGCGTCGGTCAGGCACAGCCGCTTGCCGTTGCGCGTGAACAACTGCACGCCGAGCTCGTCCTCGAGCGCGCGCACCTGGTGGCTGACCGCGCCGTGCGTGACGTACAGCTCGTCGGCGGCGCGGGAGAAATTCTCGTGACGGGCGGCGGCTTCGAACGCGCGGATCGCGTTCAGCGCGGGCAGCTGGCGGAGGTCCATTTGCTAATTTTCCTCACATCGACGTGAAAATTGGTCGTTTGGTCGGGCGCCCCTGGATGACTACGATTGTAGCCATCGAAGCATTTATTGGCGGAGACGATCATGCAAGAAATTTCCTCAAGCATCACGTTCGAAATCCCCGCGGGCGAAACCGTGCCGATGAAGGTGCAACGCAGCACGCGCCTGACGGTGCAGCGCGGGCCGTTGTGGGCGACGCGCAGCAACGACGTCGAAGACTACTTCCTGGTGGACGGCGAGACGCTGCGGCTGCGCCGCGGCGAGCGCCTGTGGCTGAGCGCGGAAAGCGCGCAGGGCGCGTACGTCGCGTTCTCGGTGTCGCGCCCGGCGGCCGAGGTCGCGCGCGGTGCGCTCGCGCGGCTGCGCGAGCGCGTGAGCGCGTTGCTCCACGACGGCTGGCGCACCGTCTGACGCGGCTTTCGTCGGACGGATGCGTGCGATCCGTCCCCTTCCGCTGCCGGCGGGACCGGTGGGTTTTCGGTAAACTACCGTCCATGTCCGTCTCGCCGGTTGCCATCGTGTCCACGCCCGTCGCTGTTTCCGCATCGCCCGCCGGCTCGCCGGCTCAGCACGACGCGCCGCTCACCGTGCGCTGGCGCGGCACCGAGGCATACCAGACCAGCTTCGACGCGATGCGCGCGTTCACCGATGCACGCACCGCCGAGACCCCCGACGAGATCTGGATCGTCGAGCATCCGCCCGTCTACACGCTCGGCCAGGCCGGCGACCCGGCCCATCTGCTGGTGGCCGACAGCGGCGTGCCGCTCGTGAAGGTCGACCGCGGCGGGCAAATCACCTATCACGGCCCCGGCCAGATCGTCGCCTACCTGCTGCTCGACTTGCGCCGGCGCAAGCTGATGGTCCGCACGCTGGTGACGCGGATCGAAGAGGCCGTGATCGAAACCCTCGCGGCGTATAATCTCGCTTCGGTCCGCAAGGCGGGCGCGCCCGGCATCTACGTGGCATCCGGCGTGCACGAGGGCGCGAAGATCGCGGCCCTCGGCCTGAAGATCCGCAACGGCTGCAGCTATCACGGGCTGAGCCTGAACGTGAAGATGGATCTGCGCCCGTTTCTCGCGATCAACCCGTGCGGCTATGCCGGACTGGAAACCGTCGACATGGCGAGCCTCGAGGTTGCCGCCGACTGGAACGACGTCGCCCGCACGCTGGTCGGGCGCCTGATCGCCAACCTCGACGGCGCATCCGCGGCCGCCGACAAGCCGCACGCACTGGAACATTCGAATGACTGACGTTACCGCTTCCCCCGCCCCGGCCGATCCGGCCGCGACCCCTGCCTACGATCCCACCGCCAAGCAGAAGGCGCAGGCGAAGACGGCGCGCATCCCGATCAAGGTCATTCCGATCGAGAAGCTGAAGAAGCCCGAGTGGATCCGCGTGAAGGCGGCCACCGGCAGCTCGCGCTTCAACGAGATCAAGACGATCCTGCGCGAGCACAACCTGCATACCGTGTGCGAGGAAGCGAGCTGCCCGAACATCGGCGAATGCTTCGGCAAGGGCACCGCGACGTTCATGATCATGGGCGACAAGTGCACGCGCCGCTGCCCGTTCTGCGACGTCGGCCACGGCCGTCCCGATCCGCTCGACGCTGATGAGCCGAAGAACCTCGCCCGCACGATCGCCGCGCTCAAGCTCAAGTACGTGGTGATCACGAGCGTCGACCGCGACGACCTGCGCGACGGCGGCGCCGCCCACTTCGTCGAGTGCATCCGCGAAACGCGAGCGCAGTCGCCGGACACGCGCATCGAGATCCTGACGCCGGACTTCCGCGGCCGTCTCGATCGCGCGATCTCGATCCTGAACGCCGCACCGCCCGACGTGATGAACCACAACCTCGAAACGGTGCCGCGCCTGTACAAGGAAGCGCGCCCGGGCTCGGACTACGCGCATTCGCTGAAGCTGCTGAAGGACTTCAAGGCGCTGCATCCGGACGTCGCGACCAAGTCGGGCCTGATGGTCGGCCTCGGCGAGACCGAAGAGGAAATCCTGCAGGTGATGCGCGACCTGCGCGCGCACGACGTCGACATGCTGACGATCGGCCAGTATCTGCAGCCGTCGGAGCACCATCTGCCGGTGCGTGCATACGTGCACCCGGATACCTTCAAGATGTACGAGGAAGAAGCGTACAAGATGGGCTTCACGCACGCGGCCGTCGGCGCGATGGTGCGCTCGAGCTATCACGCCGATCTGCAGGCGCATGGGGCCGGCGTGGTCTGAGCGTCGCGTCTTCGCATCATGCGGGCGCCGCAGGTGTGCGCCGCCCGTCATGCAGTCAAAGCAAGCCCGCAGCGATGCGGGCTTGTTCGTTTTGGGGTGCGTTACAGGCACCGGCTGTCCGCGCACGCCGATCGTCGCCCGTGCGGATGCGCGATCCAATCGAACGTGCAAAGCAAAGCTGAAACGCCGTCGATAGCTTCGCAGGATAAGTTCGCTCCCGCCGCGCGCAAAGCTCGTAAAGTCGGCTCTCCCGCAGCAATGCCCGTATTCGAAGGAGAGCCGCATGTCCCGTTTCAGCTTCATCCGCCGCGCCGTCGTCGCGCTGACCGCCTTTGCCGCGCTCGGCGCGGCGCACGCCGAATCGCGCGAAGTCGTGATCGCGTACCAGGACATGGTCGTGCCGTGGCGCTACGCGCAGGCGAGCGGTGAAGTCGAGAAGGCGACCGGCTACAAGGTCACGTTCCGCAAGCTCGACAGCGGCGCCGACGTGATCCGCGCGCTCGCGTCGGGCTCCGTGCAGCTCGGCGAGGCCGGCTCGAGCCCGATCGCGGCCGGTCTGTCGCAAGGGCTCGACATTTCGTTGTTTTGGGTGCTCGACAACATCAACGACGCCGAGGCGCTGGTCGCGCGCAACGGCTCCGGCGTGACCAGCATCGCCGCGCTGAAGGGCCGGAAGATCGGCGTGCCGTTCGTGTCGACGTCGCACTTTCATACGCTGGTCGCGCTGCAGGCCGCCGGCGTGAACCCGAACGACGTGAAGATCGTCAACCTGCGTCCGCCGGAAGTCGCGGCCGCGTGGGCGCGCGGCGACATCGACGCGACCTACATCTGGGATCCGGTGCTCGCGAAGGTCAAGCAGTCGGGCACCGTGCTGACGACCTCGGGCCAGGTCGCGAAGCAAAGCGGCAAGGCGACCTTCGACGGCTTCGTCGTGAGCCGCAAGTTCGCGCGCGAGAACCCCGAGTTCGTCGCGCGTTTCGTGAAGGTGCTCGCCGCCGCCGATGCCGATTACCGCGCCCATGCGGCCGCGTGGAAGGTCGGCTCGCCGCAGGTCGCGGCGGTCGCGAAGGTGTCCGGCGCGAACGCGCAGGACGTGCCGGCCAGCCTCGCGCTGTACGCGTTCCCGACGCCTGCCGAGCAGGCGTCGCCGACGTGGCTCGGCGGCGGCGCGCAGTCGGGCGCCGCGAAGTCGCTCGCGGCCACCGCCGCATTCCTCAAGACACAGGGCACGATCCAGACGGTGCTGGCCGATTATTCGGTCGGCGTCGATCCGCAGTTCGTGCAGAAGGCGGCGCGCTGAGCGCCGCCGCGCCGGCGCACCCTCGCGGAGGCTTCGATCATGAGCACGCTGGAAGTTCGGCAGTTGTCGGTCGCCTATCCGGGCGAACGCGGTCGGCCGACCACGCACGCGCTTGCGCGCGTCGACCTGCAGATCGACAGCGGTGAATTCGTCGTCGCGCTCGGCGCGTCCGGATGCGGAAAGACGACGCTGCTGAACTGCATGGCCGGTTTCGTCGCGCCCACGACGGGCGAGGTGCGCGTCGACGGCGTGCCGGTCCGCGGCCCCGGCGCCGATCGCGGCGTCGTGTTCCAGAAATATGCGCTGCTGCCGTGGCTCGACGTGCTCGGGAACGTCGCGCTCGGGCTGCGCTTCGCGCGCATGCCGAAGGCCGAGCGCGAAGCGCGCGCGCGCGAGATGCTCGCGCTCGTCGGCCTCGAGCGCCATGCGCATGCGCGCGTCTACGAGCTGTCGGGCGGCATGCAGCAGCGCGTCGGCATCGCGCGGGCGCTCGCGAGCGAGCCGCGCGTGCTGCTGATGGACGAGCCGATGGGCGCGCTCGACGCGATGACGCGCGGCACGATGCAGGCGCTCGTGCTCGACGTGTGGGCGCGCACCGGCAAGACGGTGTTCTTCATCACGCACGACGTCGAGGAGGCGCTGTTCCTCGCGACGCGCCTCGTCGTGATGACGCCCGGCCCCGGCCGCATCGCGCAGACCTTCGAGCTGCCGTTCGCGCGACGTTACGTCGCGTCGCGCGATGCGCGCGCGGTGAAGTCGTCGCAGGAATTCATCGCATGGCGCGAGCGGCTGATCGCCTATCTGCACCGCGACGACGCCGTCGCGCCGGCCGCGTGATGCAGGAGCTCGCGCGGCACGGCGCGTCCGTCGGGCGCGTGCGCATCGCCACATTGGACAGGCAGGACGACATGAGTATGCAGGATTCGTGGGCGGCCGATCGAGCGGCCGATCGAGCGGCCGCCGACTTCGACGGGAACCGGCCGGCGCCGCAGCGGCGCGTGCGCGCGTCGCATCGCTACCGGCTGCCGGGGCAAGGCAACACGTCGGCGCTGAGCGCTGCGACGCTCGCTGCGCTGGCCGCACTGTGGTGGATCGCGACGCATCGGCAATGGCTGCCGCCGCTGTTCCTGCCGGCGCCGGAGGCGGTGTGGCGCGCGTTCGTCGACGCGGCGCACGGCCGCATCCAGGGCGGGCTGCCGTTGTCCGAGCATCTGATGTGGAGCGCCGCGCGCGTGTTCGGCGCGTTCGCGTTCGCGACGGCGATCGGCGTGCCGGCCGGCATCCTGATGGGCGTGAGCCGGATCGCGCGCGGCGTGCTGGATCCACTGCTGGAGTTCTACCGGCCGCTGCCGCCGCTGGCTTATCTGCCGCTCGTCGTGATCTGGTTCGGCATCGACGAGACGGCGAAGCTCGTCGTGATCTTCCTCGCCTGCTTCGCGCCGATCGCGATGGCCGCCCGTGCGGGCGTGCGCGCCGCGACGGTCGAGCAGATCAACGCCGCGTATTCGCTCGGCGGCAACTTTGCGCAGATCGTGCGCCACGTCGTGCTGCCCGCCGCGCTGCCGGAGATCCTCACCGGGCTGCGCATCGCGATCGGCTTCGGCTGGACGACGCTCGTCGCCGCCGAGATGGTCGCCGCGACGGCCGGGCTCGGGCAGATGGTGCTCAACGCGTCGAGCTTTCTGCGCACCGATATCGTCGTGATGGGCATCCTGATCATCGGCGCGATCGCGTGGCTGTTCGATCTCGCGATGCGGTGGGTGGAGCGGCGTGCGGTGCCGTGGAAGGGGCGCGGGTGAGGCGTCGCACGGCCGTGCCGGAGCCGCCTTCGCGAGCATGATGAGCGGGCGGGGCGGGTTGCCCGCCGCCGCCTGCTGTCATACGATGCCGACATGATGAAATCCCTCACGCCAGCCGAACTCGACGAACTCGGCACATTCCTGATCTCCGATGTCGCGTCGGAAGAAACGCTGACGCTCGCCGGGCTCGACGGCTACTTGACCGCGATCGCGGCCGGCCCTGTCACGCTGCTGCCGAGCCAATGGCTGGGCGGCATATGGGGGCCGACGGACGACGACGCACCGAATTTCGAGACGATGGAGCAGGCGCAGCGCGTGCTGGGTCTGCTGATGCGACATTACAACGGCATTATCGGCAGCCTGGAGCGCAATCCCGACGCGTTTCGGCCGGTGTTCGACACGGTCGTCTATGCCGACGACGCGCGTGAATATCGCGATGCCGAGGCCTGGGCATTCGGCTTCATGCAGGCGATCGCTCTGTCCCGGGAATACTGGCAGCCGCTCTTCGACGATCCGCAAGGCCAGGCATGGATGCGGCCGCTTCGCCTGCTCGGCGGGGACGAAGGGGCCGCCGACGAAGTTGCGCCCGCCGACGCGCAGCTGATGCTCGATCCGTCCGGGCGGGAAACTCTGGCCGACCGGATTCCCGCGGCCGTCGCCGGCATCTATCGTTACTGGTTGCCGTATCGCCGCGCCGTGCACGAGCGGCGCGTTGCCGCGACAGCGCAGCGTTCGGAACCGAAAATCGGGCGCAACGATCCCTGTCCGTGCGGCAGCGGCAAGAAGTTCAAGAAATGCTGCGGCGCGGCCGCCACGCTGCACTAAGCGCGCGCCTTACTTCACGCATCCACGCAGCCGACGGCAGGCGCTGACCGGCGTCAGCCGTCATTCCCCCAGCGCGACGCCTTCGCGCCGCGGGTCGGCGCCGCCGAACCACACCGTCTGCCCTTGCACGTTCAGCCGCTGGATGCCCTGCAGCCCCGAGTTCATCTCGACGACGCGCACGTCGTGGCCGCGCCCTTTCAGCCCGTCGACGAGCGCCTCCGACACGCGGCCGCGCTCCAGTTGCGTCGGCCCGTTCATCGACCCGAAGTTCGGCAGCGCGATCGCCTGCTGCATCGTCATTCCCCAGTCCATCACGCCGATCAGCGTCTTCGCGACGTGATTGATGATCGCGGGGCCGCCGGCCGAACCGACGATCATCGTCACCTGCCTGGTCTTCCGGTCGAACACGAGCTCCGGCGACATCGCCGAGCGCGGCCGCTTGCCCGGCTGCACGCGGTTCGCGACCGGGCGCCCGTGCTCGCTCGGCACGAACGAGAAGTCGGTCAGCTGGTTGTTCAGCATGAAGCCGCGCACCATCAGCCGCGAACCGAACGCATCTTCGACGCTGGTCGTCATCGACAGCGCGTGGCCGTAGCGGTCGATGATCGCGATGTCGGACGTGGACGGCAGTTCGGCGCTTCGATCGTCGGCGAGCGCGAGCGTCGCGCCCTGCGGCGTGCCGGGCTGCGCGACGCCCATGCTGGTCTCGCCGACCAGCCGCGCGCGCTGCGCGAGATACGCCTTGTCGGTGAGGCTCGCCCAGCTGCCGCCCGGCAGCGGCGCGAAATCGGGATCGGCGACGTAGCGCGCGCGATCCGCGTACGCGAGGCGCCCGGCTTCGCTGAACAGATGCGCGGCGAACGGCGTCGGCTCGTAGCCGACGTCGTTGCGAACCGGCTTCTGCGCGCCGATCTGCTGCCAGTCGGGCATTGCTTCCAGGATGCCCAGCATCTGCGCGATCGCGAGGCCGCCCGACGACGGCGGCGGCATCCCGCACACCACCGAGCGCCGGTAGTCGGTACACAGCGGCGCACGCACCTTCGCCTTGTAGCGCGCGAGATCCTGCAGCGTCAGCAGGCCGGGGTTGGTCGGATGCCGGCGCACCTTCGCGACGATGTCGCGCGCGATCGGCCCGGTGTAGAGCGCGTTCGCGCCGCGCTCGGCGATCTGGCGCAGCACGGCCGCGAGCGCCGGGTTCTTCAGCACGGTGCCGGCCGCCTTCGGCGTGCCGTCCGGGTTGTAGAAGTACGCGCGAGCGGTCGGGTCGTTCATCAGGTACTTGTCGTTCGCGATCAGCATCGCGAGGCGCGGGCTGATCGTGAAGCCGCGCTCCGCGAGCCGGATCGCGGGCTGGAACAGCCGCCGCCACGGCAGCTTGCCGTGCGCGCGGTGCGCGGCGTCGAGCATCCGCAGCACGCCCGGCGTGCCGACCGAGCGCCCGCCGACGACACCGTCGTAGAAGCTCAGCGGCTGGCCCGTCGGGCCGTAGAACAGCCGCTCGGTCGCGGCGGCCGGCGCGGTCTCGCGGCCGTCGTACGCCTGCGTCGCGTTGCCGTCGAAGTACAGCATGAACGCGCCGCCGCCGAGCCCGGACGACTGCGGCTCGACGAGCCCGAGCACCATCTGCGTCGCGATCGCCGCGTCGATCGCGGTGCCGCCGGCCTTCAGCATGTCGTAGCCGGCTTGCGCCGCGAGCGGGTTCGCGGCCGCGATCATGAAGTGCTGCGCGGTCCAGCCCGGCTTGTCGGTCCAGCCGGACGACGGCTCGGGTGCCTGGACGCCCGGCAGCGGCACCGCGCCGCCCGACGCCGCGGCGACCGGGACGACCGCGCCCGACGATGCGGACGGCGACGTGCAGCCGGCGCTGAACGCGACCAGCGCGACGAAGGCGAGGCCCGCGAGCGCGGCAACGGGCGTCCGGGGACGCGAAGGCGGACGAATCGGGGCGGACATTGAACCCTCGGCAACGTTGAATTCGAAGGACGTGTGGGTGTGGGGGCATGCACGCGGGGCACGGCGCACGGCGCACGGCACACGGCACACGGCACACGGCACACGGCACACGGCACGCGCGCTGCAATGCGCCGCACGGCGCACACAGCACACACGCGAAACGCATCCAGCATGCCAAGCGCATGCGACATCCGACACGCGCGCGCCCATCCCACACCGAACGGCGCGCTATTTTCGCCGCGCGCCCGGCCGCTTGTCATCAGACAGGAAACCCTGACGAATCGCGCCGGGCCCGCGCCGGCCGGCCTTGCCGGCCTGTTCGAGGATGAACTCTATGAAGGTCGCGGTCGCGCGCGTGTGGTGGCGGTTCGGCATGTACAGCATGTACATGTGCGTGCCGAAGATGCTCAAGCGGTACGCGTCGAGCGACGTGACTACCGCGCCGCGCCGCAGGTCGTCCTGCACCACGTAGTCGGGCACGATGCCGACGCCGATCCCCGCGAGGATCGCCTGGCGCAGGAACAGGAAGTTCTCGGAGATCAGCGTAGGTTCGAGCAGCACCTCGTGGCGCTCGTCGCCGAGATACGCGGCGATCCGCAGTTGCCGCCCGAGCACCGTCGCGGTGACGACCGGCGCGGCGCTCAGCGCGTCGAGGCTCGCCGGCATCCCGTGCGCAGCGGCGAACGCGGGCGATGCGCAGGCGACGTAGCGCACGGCGCCCATGTCGCGCGCGACGAGGTTCTGCGGCGGCTCGGACATCACGCGGATCGCGATGTCGACCTCGTCGCGCATCAGATCCTCGACGCGATTCTCGAACACCACGTCCAGCACGATGCCGGGATGCAGCCGCTTGAACGCGAGCAGCCAGTCGGACATCACCATCTGCCCATAGCCGCTCGGCACCGACAGCCGCACGCGGCCCTGCAGGTCCTGGCCGAGCGTCGTCACCGATTCCTGCGCGGCCAGCAACTCGTTGCGGATGCGCCGGCCGTGCTCGTACAGCTTCAAGCCGATCTCGGTCGGCTCGATGCGGCGCGTCGTGCGGCGCACGAGCTGCTGGCCGATCGAGCGTTCGAGCTGGTTCAGCCGGTAGCTGACGTTCGCGCGGCTCATCTTGAGCCGCTGCGCGGCCTTGCTCAGATTGCCCGCATCGAGGATCTCGACGAGCAGCGTCAGCGCATTCAGGTCCATCCGCGAGGTCTCCCGGTCCGTCCCGTGCGACGGTTCGAACGCATTCAATGTCAAGTCGGACTTGACAGCTTGTAAAGGCATGAGGGAATTGTCAATGAATCTCGATCAATCGAGAATCCAGTGATGCCCGGCCGTCGCAGCGGATCGCTTGCGCTGCGCGGCATGAACGGCATGCACGCGATGCCCGTCGCGCGAACCTGCGCCGCCGTCCGGCCCGGGGAAACGTTCCGGCACACCGCGCGCACCGAACCGGAGACACGATGAATTCAACCGCTTCCCCCGCACCGGCCCGCGCCGGTTGCGTCACGCACGAGCGCCGCGACGCGCTGCTCGTCGTCACGATCGACCATCCGCCCGTCAACGCGCTGTCCGCCGACGTGCGGCGCGGCCTGGCCGATGCGCTCGACGCCGCGCAGGCCGATCACGCAGTCCGCGCGGTGCTGATCGTCGGCGCCGGCCGCAACTTCATCGCGGGCGCCGACATCCGCGAATTCGGCAAGCCGCCCGTGCCGCCGTCGCTGCCCGACGTGTGCGAGCGGATCGAGTCGAGCGCGAAGCCGGTGGTGGTCGCGCTGCACGGCGCGACGCTTGGCGGCGGCCTCGAGGTCGCGCTCGCCGCGCATTACCGGCTCGCGTTGCCCGGCGCGAAGCTCGGGCTGCCCGAAGTCACGCTCGGCCTGCTGCCCGGCGCGGGCGGCACGCAGCGCACGCCGCGCCTGATCGGCGCGAAGGCCGCGCTCGACCTGATGCTGACCGGGCGCCACGCAAGCGCGGAAGAAGCGCGCGCGCTCGGCCTCGTCGATCGCGTCGCGCGCAGCGACGACACGCTCGCCGAAGGTCTCGCGTATGCGCAGGAGCTCGTGTCGCTCGGCGCGCCCGTGCGGCGCACGCGCGATGCGCAGGGGCTCGCCGAGCGCACGGCCGCGCAGGCGGCGCTCGATGCCGCGCGCGCCGAGCTGCCGAAGAAGTCCCGCGGGCTGTTCTCGCCGGCGAAGATCGTCGACGCGGTCGAGGCCGCGCTCACGCTGTCGTTCGACGCGGGAATGAAGCTCGAGCGCAGCCTGTTCCTGCAATGCCTCGACAGCCCGCAGCGCGCGGGCCTCGTGCATGCGTTCTTCGCGGAACGCGAGGCCGCGAAGGCGCCCGAGGCGCGCCGCGCGAGCGCGCGTGCCGTCGAGCGGGTCGGCGTGGTCGGCGGCGGCACGATGGGCGCCGGGATCGCGGTCGCGGCGCTCGACGCGGGCCTGCCGGTGACGATGATCGAACGCGACGACGCGTCGCTCGCACGCGGGCGCGCGCACGTCGAAAAGGTGTACGACGCGCTCGTCGCGAAGGGCCGCATGACGCCGGACGCACGCGCGGCGCGCGTCGCGCGCTTCGACGGCAGCACGCGTTACGACGCGCTCGCGCAGGCCGACGTCGTGATCGAGGCCGTGTTCGAGGACATGGCCGTGAAGCAGGCGGTGTTCGCCGAGCTTGCGCGCGTGTGCAAGCCCGGCGCGGTGCTCGCGACCAACACGTCGTATCTCGACATCGACGCGCTCGCCGCCGGCATCGACCGGCCGGCCGACGTGATCGGCCTGCATTTCTTCTCGCCGGCCAACGTGATGAAGCTGCTCGAGATCGTCGTGCCGAAGCGCGTCAGCGCGGAGGTCGTCGCGACCGCGTTCGCGCTGGCGAAGCAACTGAAGAAGACGCCGGTGCGCGCCGGCGTGTGCGACGGCTTCATCGGCAACCGGATCCTCGCCGTCTATCGGACCGCGGCCGACTACCTGATGGAGGACGGCGCGTCGCCGTACCAGATCGATCGCGCGGTGCGCGGTTTCGGCTTCCCGATGGGGCCGTTCCAGGTCGTCGATCTCGCGGGCGGCGACATCGGCTGGGCCACGCGCAAGCGCCGCGCGGCGACGCGCGATCCGCGCGCGCGCTACGTGGAGATCTCCGACCGGCTGTGCGAGCGCGGCTGGTTCGGCCAGAAGAGCGGCCGTGGCTATTACCTGTATCCGGACGGCGCGCGCGTCGGCACGCCGGACCCGGAGGTCGACGCGATCGTCGCCGCCGAGCGCGCGAAGAAGGGCATCGTGCCGCGCAGCTTCAGCGACGACGAGATCCTGCGCCGCTACCTCGCCGCGATGATCAACGAAGGCGCGAACGTCGTGCACGAGCGGATCGCGCTGCGCCCGCTCGACGTCGATGCGGTGTTCCTGTACGGCTACGGCTTTCCGCGCCATCGCGGCGGCCCGATGCACTACGCGGACACGGTCGGCCTCGCGAACGTGCTCGCCGACATCCGCGCGTTCGCGAACGAGGATCCGCTGTTCTGGAGGCCGTCGCCGCTGCTCGTCGAGCTGGTCGAGCGCGGCGCGGATTTCGCGAGCCTGAACCGCATCGACTGAACGCCCACCGCATCTGCCACGGACCGAACATGGACCTCAATTTCACTCCCGAAGAGGAAACCTTCCGCACGCAAGTGCAGCGCTTCCTGCAAGCCGAGCTGCCGGCGCGCCTCGCGCGCAAGGTGAAGGGCGGCCTGCACCTGACGCGCGACGACATGCGCGAATGGCACGCGATACTGAACGCACGCGGCTGGCTGGCGAGCCACTGGCCGCGCGAATACGGCGGCCCCGGCTGGAGCGTCGCGCAGAAGTTCCTGTTCGACAACGAATGCGCGCTCGCCGGCGCGCCGCGCATCGTGCCGTTCGGCGTGAACATGCTCGGCCCGGTGCTCATCAAGTACGGCAGCGAGGCGCAGAAGCGCCACTGGCTGCCGCGCATTCTCGACGGCACCGACTGGTGGTGCCAGGGCTATTCGGAGCCGGGCGCCGGATCCGACCTCGCGTCGGTGAAGACGAGCGCGGTGCGCGACGGCGCGCACTACGTCGTGAACGGCCAGAAGACCTGGACCACGCTCGGCCACTACGCGAACATGATCTTCTGCCTGGTGCGCACCGCGACCGACGTGCGCAAGCAGGAAGGCATCAGCTTCCTGCTGATCGACATGAACGCGCCGGGCGTCGACGTGCGTCCGATCATCACGCTCGACGGCGAGCACGAGGTGAACGAGGTGTTCTTCACCGACGTGCGCGTGCCGGTGGAAAACCGCGTCGGTGAAGAGAACCGCGGCTGGACCTACGCGAAATACCTGCTCACCTACGAACGAACCAACATTGCCGGCGTCGGCTTTTCGACGGCCGCGCTCGAGCGGCTGCGCAGCGTCGCCGCAAAGCTGACGAAGAATGGCCGGCCGCTCGCCGACGATCCGCTCTTCGCGGCGCGCGTCGCGCGCGTCGAGATCGAGCTCGAGAACATGCGGACGACCAACCTGCGCGTGCTCGCGGCGGTCGCGGGCGGCGGCGTGCCGGGCGCGGAAAGCTCGATGCTGAAGATCCGCGGCACGCAGATCCGCCAGGAGATCACCGCGCTGATGCGCCGCGCGATGGGGCCGTACGCGCAGCCGTTCGTCGAGGAGGCGCTCGACGCCGAGCACGACGGCGCGGCCGTCGGTCCTGACGAAGCGGCGAGCGCCGCGCAGCAGTACTTCAACAATCGCAAGCTGTCGATCTTCGGCGGCTCGAACGAGATCCAGAAGAACATCATCGCGAAGATGATGCTCGGGCTGTAACGAGGAACGCGACGATGGATTTTCAGCACACGGAAGACCGGCGGATGCTGGCGGACACGTTGAACCGCTTCATCGCCGAACAGTATGCGTTCCCGGTGCGCGACCGCATCGCGCGGTCGCCGCAAGGGTGCGACCGCGCGATGTGGCGGCGCTTCGCCGAACTGGGCGCGGTCGGCGCGCTGTTTCCGGAGGCGGACGGCGGCTTCGGCGGCGCGGGTTTCGATATCGCGGTGGTGTTCGAATGCCTCGGCCGCGGGCTCGTCGTCGAGCCGTTTCTCGGCGCGCTGCTCGCGGGCCGCGCGCTGCTGCTGGGCGGTGGCGGCGGCGGCGCGCAGCGCGAACGGCTCGCGCAGTTGATCGACGGCCGCGCGTGCGCCGCGTTCGCGCACGACGAACCGAGCTCGCACTACGAACTGACGACCGTGCGCACGCGCGCCGAGCGCAGCGGCGACGGCTGGGTGCTGACCGGTGCGAAGGGCGTCGTCGACCAGGCCGCGCAGGCGTCGTTCTTCGTCGTCAGCGCGCGCACGGCCGGCCGCGACGACGACGCGCACGGCATCGGCCTGTTCGTCGTGCCGGCCGATGCGCCTGGCGTGTCGTGGCGCGACTACCGGAAGATCGACGGCGGCCGCGCGGCCGAAGTGCGCTTCGAACGCGTCGCGCTGCGCGGCGATGCGGCGCTGGTCGACACGCACGACGCGGCCGCCGGCGACGACGGGCAGGGCGCCGCGCTGCTCGAACGCGTGCTCGGCTACGGGCTGCTCGCGCTGTCGGCCGAGGCGCTCGGCGCGATGGACGTCGCGAAGGAGGCGACGCTCGACTATCTGCGCACGCGCCGGCAGTTCGGGATGCCGATCGGCAGCTTCCAGGCGCTGCAGCACCGGATGGCCGACCTGCTGCTCGAAGTCGAGCAGGCGCGCTCGGCGGTGATCAACGCGGCCGCGCAGCTCGACGCGCCGCGCACGGTGCGCGAACGCGCGCTCGCGGCGGCCAAGTACAGCATCGGCCGGATCGGCACGCTGGTCGCGGAGGAGAGCATCCAGCTGCACGGCGGGATCGGGATGACGTGGGAGCTGCCGCTGTCGCATTACGCGAAGCGGCTGGTGATGATCGATCACCAGCTCGGCGACGAGGACCATCATCTGGCGCGCTACATCGCGCTGTCGAAACGATGACGGCACGGCGCGTGGATCGAGACGACGGGCAGCCAGGCGAAGCGCGCGCTGCCGCTCGCCGGCCTGAAGGTGCACGATCTTCCGCGCGTGCTCGCGGGCCTCGCCGCCCGGCACTGAATCGTCGGACGAAACCGGAAATCCGTCCGGATCGCCGGACGGATGTTTTCCGGAAATCCGGAATGCCGGATTTCCTCGCCTTCCGAATTATGAGAAATACAATAAAAACAATGGCTTGACGGCTTGCGGAAAGCTGGCATCGACCTTGCAATATGGAATGCACGGCCGTCCACCGGCCCGACTATTACATCAAGGAGACAATCGATGACCACTGCCTTCCACCCCCTTCGGATGTTCTGAGGCATCGCTTGTTGCGGCACGGCAGCCGCGCGGGCGAATGGCCTTATCCCCTGAGACATTCGCCTGCGCGCGTGACGCCGTTTCCACCGGCTCATCTACACCAGCAGGAACCATCGTGAAGAAGAAACCCTTCTACAAAGTGCTTTATGTGCAGGTGATCTTCGCCATCATCGTCGGCGTGATCCTCGGCCACTTCTATCCGGCGCTCGCCACCGACATGAAACCGCTCGGCGACGGCTTCATCAAGCTGATCAAGATGGTGATCGGCCCGATCATCTTCTGTACGGTCGTCACCGGCATCGCCGGCATGGAGGACATGAAGAAGGTGGGCCGCGTCGGCGGCAAGGCGCTGCTGTACTTCGAAATCGTGTCGACCTTCGCGCTGCTGCTGGGCCTCGCGGCCACGCACCTGCTGCGTCCGGGCGTCGGCTTCAACATCGATCCGGCGACGCTCGACGGCAAGGCCGTCGCGTCATACGCGGCGAAGGCGCACGGCCAGTCGACGGTCGACTTCCTGATGCACATCATCCCGAACACGATGGTCGACGCGTTCGCGCAGGGCGAAATCCTGCAGATCCTGCTGATCGCGCTGCTGTTCGGCAGCGTGCTCGCGCACCTCGGCGAGCGCGGCAAGATCGTCACCGACTTCATCGACGGGCTCACGCGCGTGCTGTTCGGCATCGTGCACATCGTCACGAAGCTGGCGCCGATCGGCGCGTTCGGCGCGATGGCGTTCACGATCGGCAAGTACGGCGTCGGCTCGCTGGTGCCGCTGCTCAAGCTGATCGGCACGTTCTACCTGACGTCGATCGTCTTCGTGCTGGTCGTGCTCGGCACGATCGCGCGCTTCACGGGCTTCTCGATCGTCCGCTTCGTGTCGTACATCAAGGAGGAACTGCTGATCGTGCTCGGCACCAGCTCGTCGGAAGCCGCGCTGCCGCAGCTGATGGAAAAGCTCGAGAAGGCCGGCTGCTCGCGCTCGGTCGTCGGCCTGGTCGTGCCGACCGGCTATTCGTTCAACCTCGACGGCACCAACATCTACATGACGATGGCCGTGCTGTTCATCGCGCAGGCCACCAACATCGAACTCACGTGGATGCAGCAGCTCACGCTGCTGGCGGTCGCGATGCTGACGTCGAAGGGCGCGAGCGGCGTCACCGGCGCGGGCTTCATCACGCTCGCCGCGACGCTCGCCGTCGTGCCGACCATCCCGCTGTCGGGCATGGTGCTGATCCTCGGCATCGACCGCTTCATGAGCGAATGCCGTGCGCTGACCAACATCGTCGGCAACGGTGTCGCGACGGTCGTCGTGTCCGCGTGGGAGAAGGAGCTCGACCGCAACAAGCTGCGCGATGCGCTGAAGGGCAACCGCGACGTCACGCCGACCGAGACGGCCGGCGTCTGACGGCGTGAGCGAGCAGGCGGTGCCGCCCGCGGGCGGCGCGCCGCGCGGCGGTGCGGGCGGTGCGGGCGGCGGGCGGGACGCCTATGACACAATAGGCGATCCGCATCGCCAGGAAGTCTCGTCCGTGAAGCGCCGCCTGTACATCCTCGTCGTGCTCGCCGCCGCACTCGCGGCGGCTTGCGCGCTGACGTGGAGCATCACGTGGCAGCGCGGCGTCGCCGAGCTGCAGCGCAACGCCGCGGTGCGGGTCAACCGCACGACCAGCGCGCTGAAGAGCACGCTCGATCGCTACGAGTCGCTGCCTTATCTACTCGGCAGCCATCCGTACGTGCAGGACCTGCTGGCCGAGCCGCAGCGCGCCGACCTCACCGCGCGCGCCAACCGCTATCTCGAAGATCTCAACGAACACGCGCACGCGACCGTCACCTACGTGGTCGGCGCGGACGGCCTGTGCGTCGCAGCCAGCAACTGGCGCGCGCCCGACAGCTTCGTCGGCATCGAATATCGCTTCCGGCCGTATTTCATCGACGCGATGAACGGCCGGGTCGGCCGCTTCTTCGGCATCGGCACGATCTCGCGCGATCCCGGCTACTACATCTCGCAACCGGTGTGGCGCGACGGCAGGATCGCCGGCGTCGTCGTCGTGAAGCTCAACCTCGAATGGTTCCAGGGCGCCGACGCCTCCGAGCCGCTGGTGGTCGCCGACGATCACGGCGTCGTGTTCCTGTCGTCCGTGCCCGCGTGGAAATATCACACGCTGCATCCGTTGACCGAGCCGGTCGCCGCGTCGATCTACGAGACGCGCCAGTACGCGCAGCAGCCCGTCACGCCGCTGCCGCTGCGCGTCGAGCAAGTGCTGGGCGCCGACGCGGAGATCGTCCGCGTGGGCGCCGGCCGGCGCGCGCCGCGCTTTCTCGCGAGCAAGCGCCGGATCGGTGAGCCCGACTGGCTGCTCGTCACGCTCGCGCCGCTCGCCCCCGTCGACGCCGACGCCCGCAACGCAACGATCGTCACCGGCTTCGGCTTCGTGTCGATCGCGCTGCTGGCGTTCTACTGGCGCATGCGTCGCGCCCGCGTGCGCGAGATGATCCGAGGCCGCGCGCTGCTGCAGCAGGCGTATGCGGAGCTGAACCGGCGCGTCGAGGAGCGCACGGCCGATCTGTCGCAGGCCAACGCGCAACTGCAGAAGGAAGTCGGCGACCGGATTCGCGCGGAGCAGGAGTTGCGCGCCGCGCACGACGAGCTGATCCAGGCGAGCAAGCTGGCCGCGCTCGGCCAGATGGCGGCCGGCATCACCCATGAACTGAACCAGCCGCTCGCGGCGCTGCGCAGCTTCTCGGACAACACGCGCGTGCTGCTCGACCGCGGCGAGCAGGGCGCCGCGCGCGAGAACCTCGAGGCGATCGCCGCGCTGACCGAGCGGATGGGCAAGATCACCAACCAGCTGAAGCTGTTCGTCGGCCGCGCGAAGCCGCGCAACGAGCGGGCGCTCGTCGTGCGCGCGCTGCGCAGCGTGCTCGCGCTGCTCGGCGAACGGATGCGCGGCGTCGCGCTCACGCTGACGCTGCGCGATGCGACCGTGGCGCCGGCGCAGGACGCGCCGCTCGATCTCGCGGGCGACTATCCGGAGCTGGTCGCGCGCTGCGAGGATCTGCGCCTCGAACAGGTGCTGATCAATCTGCTCGGCAACGCGCTCGACGCGGTCGGCGGGGCCGCTGCGGCGGCGGTCGTTGCCGCGCCGGCGATCGACGTGACGATCGTCGTGTCGGCCGCGACGCTGTCGATCGAGGTGCGCGACAACGGCCCCGGCATTGCGCCGGACCTGCTGCCGCGCCTGTTCGAACCGTTCTTCACGACCAAGGAGATGGGGCGCGGGCTCGGGCTCGGCCTCGCGATCTCGTCGTCGATCGCGAGCGACGCGGGCGGCGCGCTGACCGCGCGCAACGCGCCGGACGGCGGCGCGCTGTTCGTCTTGACGCTGCGGCGCGCGCGCACGCATCATCCGGACGCGGCGTCCGAGCCGATCGGCTCGCGCTAGGCCGCACCACCGGCATCAACGAGAGCCGCGCACGGGTCGCGCGGCGTGTCAGGAGCGAGTGACCAAGATGGCCAACCGGCTGCAAGTGATCTATATCGAAGACGATGCGCTCGTGCGCCGGGCGAGCGTGCAGAGCCTGCAGCTCGCCGGGTTCGACGTCGCCGGGTTCGAGTCGGCCGAGGCGGCCGACAAGGCGCTCGTCGCGGAGAACGCCGGCGTGATCGTCAGCGATATCCGGCTGCCCGGCGCGAGCGGGCTCGACCTGCTCGCGCAGTGCCGCGAGCGCGTCCCGGACGTGCCGGTGATCCTCGTCACCGGCCACGGCGACATCTCGATGGCCGTGCAGGCGATGCGCGACGGCGCCTACGATTTCATCGAAAAGCCCTTCGCGGCCGAGCGGCTGATCGAGACGGTGCGGCGCGCGCTCGAGCGGCGCGAGCTGGTGCTCGAGAACCATGCGCTGCGGCGCGAGCTGGCCGGCCAGAACATCGTCGCGCCGCGCATCATCGGCCGCAGCCCGGCGATCGAACAGGTGCGCAAGCTGATCGCGAACGTCGCGCCGACCGATGCGTCGGTGCTGATCAACGGCGACACGGGCGCCGGCAAGGAGCTGATCGCGCGCAGCCTGCACGAGCTGTCGCCGCGCCGCGACAAGCCGTTCATCGCGGTGAACTGCGGCGCGCTGCCCGAGCCGATGTTCGAGTCGGAGATGTTCGGCTACGAGTCGGGGGCGTTCACCGGCGCCGCGAAGCGCCGCGTCGGCAAGCTCGAATACGCGTCCGGCGGCACGCTGTTTCTCGACGAGATCGAGAGCATGCCGCTCGCGCTGCAGGTGAAGCTGCTGCGCGTGCTGCAGGACGGCGTGCTCGAGCGGCTCGGCTCGAACCAGCCGATCCGCGTGAACTGCCGCGTCGTCGCGGCCGCGAAGGGCGACATGAGCGAACTCGTCGCGGCCGGCACGTTCCGGCGCGACCTGCTGTACCGGCTCAACGTCGTGACGATCGCGCTGCCGCCGCTCGCCGAGCGCCGCGAGGACATCGTGCCGCTGTTCGAGCACTTCATGCTCGACGCGGCCGTGCGCTACGGGCGGCCGGCGCCCGTGCTGACCGACCGCCAGCGCGCGAGCCTGATGCAGCGCGACTGGCCCGGCAACGTGCGCGAGCTGCGCAACGCGGCCGACCGCTTCGTGCTCGGCGTCGCCGACATGCCCGAGCAATCGGGCGCGAGCGACGACGACGCGGAGCACGACCAGACGCTGAAGGAGCGCGTCGAGCAGTTCGAGCGCGCGGTGATCGCGCAGGCGCTGAACCAGACGGGCGGGGCGGTCGCGGCGACGGCCGACCGGCTGCATGTCGGCAAGGCGACGCTGTACGAGAAGATGAAGCGCTACGGGCTGTCGGCGAAGGGCGACACCGACCGCTGAAAATGAAAGCGGACCGCGGAACCGGGCTGGCCGGTCGGGCGGTCCGCTCTGGCGAGCTGCGCGCCGTGGGCGGCGCGGTCGTTCGGTTCGGGTGGGGCGGCGCTCAGGCCGCGTTGCCGTCGAGCGCCTTCTTGAGCAGTGCGTCGAGCTCCGCGAATTGCGGCGCGCCGACGTAGCGCTTCAGGATCTTGCCGTCCTTGTCGACGACGAAGGTCGTCGGCGTCAGCTGCACGTTGCCGAACTGCTTGGCGACGCTGCCGTCGTCCAGCGCGACCTTGAACGGCAGCTGGCGCGTCTGTGCATAGTTCGCGACGTACATCGGCGGGTCGTAGTTCATCGCGACCGCGACGAATTCGAGCCCCTGGCCCTTGAAACGGTTATAGGTATCGACCATCTGCGGCATTTCCTGCATGCAGGTGGCGCAGCTCGTCGCCCAGAAATTGACGAGGTAGACCTTGCCCTTCAGGTCGCCGCCGGTCGACACCTTTTGGCCCGACAGCAGCGTGAAGGTGGCGTCCGGCACGGTGGACTTGCCGTTGAACGCGAAGAAGCCGGCAACGGCGATGGCCGCGACGACGACGGCCGCGGCGATATAGCGGGCGCGGCCGGTGCGGCGTTGGGCGGAAGGCGTGGTGTTCATCTGGGTGCTCTCGGAGTCGGTCGATGATGCGGATCGATGCGAAGGACGGCGAAATTCGGCGATCATTCTAGCGCGAATGCGGCTGGCGCACCGGCCGCCGCTACGCGTGTCGGCCGCCGGCTTCGGCGGATAATACGCGTTTCGCCTGTCCCCATCACTGCCATGCCGAAGCACGCCGCCGATTCGTCGAGCCCCTTTTTTCGCCCGCTGCGACACTGCGCGGCGCTTGCATGCGTGAGCGTCGTGCTGGCCGCGTGCTCGCCGTCGTATGACTGGCGCACGCTGCACAACGACGCGGGTTATACGATCGACCTGCCGGCGAAGCCGACCGTCGAAAACCAGCCGGTGGCGGTGGGCGGCGCGACGATGCCCATGCGGATGCAGGCTGCGCATGTGGCCGGCGCGGTGTTCGCGGTCGGCACGCTGACGCTGCCGGACGAGCGTGAAGAGACCCGCCGTGCGGCGCTCGAATTCCTGCGCGCCGGGCTGTCGCGCAACCTCGACGGCACGCCGGCCACGGCCGCCGTGCGCGTGCCGCTCGCGGCGGGCGGCGCGGTGGACGGGCTCGAGTTGCGCATCGCCGGCGCGGCGAGCGGCGGCGACCACGCGCGCCGGACGATCGTCGCGCGGCTCGCCGCGCGCGGCCGCCACGCATACCAGGCGGTCGTGATCATGGACGGCCCGCTCGCGCAGGAACAGCTCGATCAATTTTTCGGCTCGTTCAAACTCGACTGAAGCCGACGCGCGGACACCCGCCGCGATTGAAAGTTCGTTCGCAGCTTTCGCCGCTAATCGCCGGATTTTGCGGGGATTTTCCGGCTATCCACAGCGCATGTGGATAACTTTGTTGAAAAGTTGACCGGATTGCCCGCGAAGCCGCACCGGGCGGCCTTCACGCGCATTTGGCCTTCGCCGCGCCGTTTCGTAAAATTCAATGGAAACAAAGAGATAGCGACGAGTGATGACACGGTTGCCGGCGCTGCCCGTGGCCCGGCTGGATTCGCGAAATTGTGCATAAGTCAAGTCTTGACAGCGCAATTTTGTGATCGGGCCGCGCTCACAGCGCGGTGAGCGCGCGCCGGTAGCGGATCGCCTCGGCGATCTGCGCGGCCGTCGGGGACGGATCGCCGGCCAGATCGGCGATCGTGCGGGCGACCTTCAGCACGCGGAAATACGCGCGCGCCGACCAGCCGAAGCGCTCGCCGGCCTCGCGCAGCAGCCGCTCGCCGTCGTTGGTCGGGCGGCACAGGTCGTCGGTCTCGCGGCCGCTCAGCATGTGGTTCGTCTTGCCCTGCCGCGCCAGTTGCACGGCGCGCGCCCGCGCGACGCGCTCGGCGACCACGGCGCTCGGCTCGCCGGGCGCCGACGCGCGCGCCGCGAGTTCGGCCACCGACAGCGCGGGCACGTCGATCTGGATGTCGATGCGATCGAGCAGCGGCCCGGACAGCTTGCGCAGATAGCGCGTCGCGACGTCCGGTGCGCAGCGGCAGCGTCCGGAAGGATCGCCGTGCCAGCCGCACGGGCAGGGGTTCATCGCGGCGATCAGCTGACAGGCGGCGGGAAAATCGGCTTGCTGCGCAGCGCGCGAGATCGTGATGCGGCCGCCTTCGAGCGGCTCGCGCAGCATTTCCAGCACGTGCCGGTCGAATTCGGGCAGCTCGTCGAGAAACAGCACGCCCAGATGGGCCAGCGTGATCTCGCCCGGTTGCGGCGGGTTGCGGCCGCCGACCAGCGCGGCGGCGCTCGACGAGTGGTGCGGCGAGCGGAACGGCCGCCGCCGCCAGTGCGCGGGCGAGAAGCCGAGGCGGCTCGCCGACAGCAGCGCGGCGGAGGTCAGCGCCTCGTCGTCGGTCAGTGGGGGCAGCAGGCCGGGCAGCCGCGCTGCCAGCATCGACTTGCCGGCGCCGGGCGGACCGATCATCAGCATGTGGTGGCCGCCCGCGGCGGCCACTTCGAGCGCGCGTCGTGCGCCCCGCTGGCCGACGACGTCGGCGAGATCAGGCGCGGCCGGTGCCGGCAAGCCGTCGACGCACGGCGCCGCGACCGGCACGAGTCGCGCGTCGGGCGCACCGGAGAGGTGCGCGCAGAGCGTGGGCAGGTCGGGGGCGCCGTACACGATGACGCCCGGTACGAGCGCAGCCTCGGCGGCGCTGTCGAACGGTAGGTAGAGCTCCGGCGCTCGCGCGTGGGGTTCGGGTGCGATATTGGCGGCGGAGTTTGAGTCGGAGCCTGAGCAGGCGCCTGTGCCGAAGCCGGCACCGGAGCCGGAGCCAGAGCCGGAGCCAGAGCCAGAGCCAGAGCCAGAGCCAGAGCCAGAGCCAGAGCCAGAGCCAGAGCCAGAGCCAGAGCCGAAACCATCGCGGGTTGCGTCGGCGCGTCCGTCGCGCGCCGTGCCGCAGGCCATCGCGAACGCGCCGCGCATCGGCCGCAGCGCGCCCGTCAGCGACAGCTCACCGGCGAATTCGCGGCCAGCCAGCGCGTCGACCGGGATCTGGCCGTTGGCCGCGAGAATGCCGAGCGCGATGGGCAGGTCGAAGCGGCCGGATTCTTTCGGCAGGTCGGCCGGTGCGAGATTGACGGTGATGCGCCTGACCGGGAAGTCGAATCCGCAGTTCTGCAGCGCGGCGCGCACGCGCTCGCGGCTTTCGCGGACTTCGACGTCGGGCAGGCCGACGATCGAGAACGACGGCAACCCGTTGGCAAGATGGACTTCGACGGTGACGTCCGGCGCGCGGCCGGCCGCCGGCGCGCGACTGCGCACCACGGCGAGCGACATGGCGAGGCTCCTGTGTATGAATCGGACGGCTACGGGCGTGCGAGGCCGCCTGCCTTCGGAAATCGGAGAGTCAGGGCGTGCGTGCCGGCGTGGCGCGGAAAAAAACGATGAACTGCGAAGAACGAAGGACGGCGAAGAGCGAGGGACAGCGAAGAGCGAAGGACAGCGAAGAGCGAAGGACAGCGAAGAGCGAAGGACAGCGAAGAGCGAAGGACAGCGAAGAGCGAAGGACAGCGAAGAGCGAAGGACAGCGAAGAACGACGAACAGCGAAGATCTAAGGCCAGCAGAACCCGACGAACAGCATAGGACAGCGAACAGCAGGCAGTGCAAACCTCCCCGGACCGCTCGCCGGTGCTACCGGCGCGGGCGAGCGCCACGCGAAGCGGCCCGCGCCCGGCCGGTCAGCCGGTGCGGCGCGTCAGTCCTGCGACGCCGCGAGCCTCGACTCGAGTTCCGCGACGCGCTTCTCGAGCTCCTCGAGACGCACGCGGGTGCGGGCGAGCACCTGCGCCTGGGTGTCGAATTCCTCGCGCGTGACGAGATCGAGCTTCGAGAAGCCTTGCGTCAGCATCGCCTTCACGTTGCGCTCGACATCCTTGGCCGGCGAGTTTTTCAGCAGGTCGCCGACGCGCGACTGCAGATCGTTGAAAACATCGCTGGGTTGTTTCATGTGATTCCCCTTCGTTGCACAAAAAGTGTGCATCTTCAGTTGCGTACGTGCCCATGATGCACGCATGACCGGAAATGGTGCGCCGGCGGCGCGAATTCCGGGCATGGCGCCCGCATGGGTGAATGGCCCGGTAAACCGGGACGTGCGTGCACTCTAGCAACGATCCTTTCGGTGCGCCAGCAAACCGCGCCACGTTGGCCATTCGGCCGGGCTCGCGGACCTTTCAACGGCTGGTGCGACCCCGCTCCGGAGCCGTTCGAACCGGCGGTCGCGCAAACATGGCATGCGAGTTGCTGAGGAGAGAACCGTTACAACATTCCAAACCAATTCGACGGGACAACCCAGCGAGAGGACTTTCATGAAACTCATTACCGCAATCATCAAGCCGTTCAAGCTCGATGAGACGCGCGAGGCGCTCTCCGCGCTTGGCGTCTCCGGCATCACGGTGACGGAGGTGAAAGGGTTCGGGCGCCAGAAGGGGCACACCGAGCTGTACCGCGGCGCGGAGTACGTCGTCGATTTCCTGCCGAAGATGAAGATCGAGGCCGCGGTGTCCGACGATCTGGTCGACCAGGCCGTCGAGGCGATCGAGCGGGCCGCACGCACCGGCAAGATCGGCGACGGGAAGATCTTCGTCACGCCGATCGAGCAGGTGATCCGGATCCGGACCGGGGAGACAGGCGCTGACGCGCTGTAACAGACAAAGACAAGCGACAAGAGGAAACCCGAGATGCGCAAACTTCTGATGTCCCTGCTGATGGCAGGCTCGCTGATCGCGGCCGGTGTCGGCCCCGCGCTTGCTGACGATGCGGCCTCCGCCGCCGCTGCGTCCGCGCCTGCCGCCACGGCTTCCGACGCGTCGGCCGCCGCCGCGCCGGCCGCTTCTGCTCCGGCCGCCACGGACGCCTCGGCGCCCGCCGCCGCCACCGCACCCGCTTCGGGCGCTGCCGACGCATCGGCTGCCGCCGCCGCGTCCGCGCCCGCCGCCCCGGCAGCGCCGACCGCACCGTTCTCCGTCGATTCGTCGAAGATCAGCGCCGGCGACACCGCGTGGATGCTCACCTCCTCCGCGCTCGTGCTGTTCATGACGATCCCCGGCCTCGCGCTGTTCTACGCGGGCATGGTCCGCAAGAAGAACGTGCTCGCGACCGTGATGCAGAGCTTCGCGATCACCGCGCTGATCACGGTGCTGTGGACGGTGGTGGGCTACAGCCTCGCGTTCACGCCGGGCAACGGCTTCATCGGCGGCCTGTCGCGCGTGTTCCTGCACGGGATGAACTACATCAAGGGCGACAAGGCGACCACGCTGACCGTCAGCCATCTGGCCACGACGATCCCCGAGTCGGTCTACTTCGTCTATCAGATGACGTTCGCGATCATCACGCCGGCGCTGATCTGCGGCGCGTTCGCCGACCGGATGAAGTTCTCCGCGATGCTGGTGTTCATGGCGCTCTGGTCGCTGATCGTCTATGTGCCGATCGCGCACATGGTGTGGGAGCCGACCGGCTGGCTGTCGGCAGACGGCGTGCTCGACTTCGCGGGCGGCACGGTGGTGCACATCAACGCCGGTATCGCAGGCCTGATCTCGTGCCTGGTGCTCGGCAAGCGCGTCGGCTACGGCCGCGAATCGATGGCGCCGCACAACCTGGTGCTGACGATGATCGGCGGCTCGATGCTGTGGGTCGGCTGGTTCGGTTTCAACGCGGGTTCGGCGGTCGCGGCTGACGGCCGTGCCGGCTTCGCGATGCTGACGACGCAAGTCGCGACGGCATGTGCGGCGCTCGGCTGGATGTTCGCGGAGTGGGTCGCGAAGGGCAAGCCGTCGGTGCTCGGCATCGTGTCGGGCGCGGTCGCGGGTCTGGTGGCGATCACGCCGGCAGCCGGCTTCGTCGGCGTGACGGGCGCACTGGTGATCGGCATCGCGGCCGGCGTCGTGTGCTTCTGGTCGGCCACGTGGCTCAAGTCGAAGCTCGGCTACGACGATTCGCTCGACGCATTCGGCGTACACGGCGTGGGCGGGATCCTCGGCGCACTGCTGACCGGCGTGTTCGCGGTCAAGGACATCGGCGGCGCGGACGGCAGCCTGCTGCTGCAGGCGAAGGGCGTGCTGATCACGCTGGTCTACAGCGGCGTGCTGAGCTTCGTGCTGCTGAAGCTGATCGACATGACGATCGGCCTGCGCGTGACCGAAGAGGAAGAGCGCGAAGGTCTGGACGTGATCCTGCACGGCGAACACGTCGAGTAAGTCGTACGATTCACGGCGGGCCGCCACGCATGCGGCGCCCGCCCCGAATGAGCGCAGCGACTTCAGCCCGCCCACCCGGCGGGCTTTTTTTCTCCTGTCGTGCGCTGCCGTAGCGCATAACCCTGCAGACTATCGGGTCAATAGCCGAAATCTCCCCTCCAAATCCTTGTGAAGCCGGGAACAATCCCCAAATGGGCAAGGCAATTGCTCTACAATCTTCATTCTCCCGCTCGCGAGTGATTCATGGTTCCCCACCTGGTTACTGCGTTGAATGGTCCGCTGCTCGAGCTCGAGCAGAAGATCCTCGACGCGACGCCTGCAATCGAACGCTGGTTCAGGCTCGAATGGCAGGAACACACGCCGCCGTTCTATTGTTCGGTGGACCTGCGCAACGCCGGCTTCAAGCTGGCGCCCGTCGACGCGAACCTGTTCCCCGGCGCATTCAACAACCTGCCGTCCGAAGTGCTGCCGCTCGCCGTCCAGGCCGCGATGGCCGCGATCGAGAAGATCTGCCCGGACGCCAAGAATCTGCTCGTGATCCCCGAGTTGCCGACCCGCAACGCGTTCTACCTCGAGAACGTCGCGCGGCTCGCGACGATCATGCGTCAGGCCGGCCTGAACGTGCGCTTCGGCTCGCTCGATCCGAGCATCACCGACATGACGCCGATCACGCTGGCCGACGGCCAGAAGATCGTGCTCGAGCCGCTCGAGCGCTCGCAGCGCCGCCTCGGCCTGAAGAATTTCGATCCGTGCTCGATCCTGTTGAACAACGACCTGTCGGCCGGGATTCCGTCCGTGCTGGAGAACCTGCACGAGCAGTATCTGCTGCCGCCGCTGCACGCCGGCTGGGCCGTGCGCCGCAAGTCGACGCACTTCTCGTGCTACGACGACGTCGCGAAGAAGTTCGCGAAGATGGTCGGCGTCGATCCGTGGATGGTGAACCCGTACTTCGCGCACGTCGAAGGCGTCGATTGGCAGGCGCATGAAGGCGAGCAGGCGCTCGCCGACGCGATCGACAGCGTGCTGAAGAAGATCGCGCGCAAGTACCGCGAATACGGGATCAGCGAAAAGCCGTACGTCGTCGTGAAGGCCGATGCGGGCACCGCCGGACGCGGCGTGATGACGGTGCACGACGCGGCCGAGATCGGCCGCATGTCGAAGGCCGAGCGCGCGCAGATGGCCGAGTCGAAGGCCGGCCTCGCGGTGCGCGACGTGATCGTGCAGGAAGGCGTCTATACGTTCGAGCGCGTCGGCGACGAAGTCGCCGAGCCGGTCGTGTACATGATCGACCGCTATGTGGTCGGCGGCTTCTACCGCACCCACGGCGGCCGCGAGCGCGACCAGAACCTGAACGCGCCGGGCATGCATTACGTGCCGCTCGGCTTCGAGCACACCGCGCTGCCGGATGCCGGCGCGAAGCCGGGCGCCGCGCCGCCGAACCGCTTCTACATGTACGGCGTCGTTGCACGGCTGGCGCTGATCGCATCGTCGATCGAACTCGAAAAGACCGATCCCGAAGCCATCCAGGTGTAACGGCTTCGCTACGTACAGGACCCGCATGGACATTCTCTTTATCGCCGACCCGCTCGATCGCTTCAAGATCTACAAGGACTCGACCTACGCGATGATGGCGGAGGCCGCGCGCCGCGGGCATGCGATCTACACGTGTCAGCCGCACCAGCTCGCGTGGACGGGCTCGGGCGTCGAGGCCGACGTGCAGCGCGTGACGATCGTCGGCGACACGGCCGACCTGCATCGCCATCCGTGGTACGAGGCGGCCGCGCACGAGTCGCGCCAGCTGACGTCGTTCGGCGCGGTGCTGATGCGCAAGGATCCACCGTTCGACATGGAGTACGTGACGGCCACCTGGATGCTCGAGCTCGCCGAACGGGCGGGCGCGCACGTGTTCAACAAGCCGCAGTCGATCCGCGATCATTCGGAGAAGCTCGCGATCGGCGAGTTTCCGCAATTCGTCGCGCCGACCCTCGTCACGCGCGACGCGGCGCGTCTGCGTGCGTTTCATGCCGAACACGGCGACGTGATCGTGAAGCCGCTCGACGGCATGGGCGGAATGGGCGTGTTCCGCGTGAAGGCCGACGGGATGAACCTCGGCGCGATCATCGAGATGCTCGGCCATGACGGCACGCGCTCGCTGATGATTCAGAAGTTCATTCCGGAGATCAAGGCCGGCGACAAGCGCATCCTGTTGATCGCGGGCGAGCCGGTGCCGTATTCGCTCGCGCGGATTCCGCAGGGCAGCGAGGTGCGCGGCAATCTCGCGGCCGGCGGGCTCGGCGTCGCGCAGCCGCTGACGCCGCGCGATCGCGAGATCGCCGAGATGCTCGGCCCGGTGCTCGCCGCGCGCGGGCTGCTGCTGGTCGGGCTCGACGCGATCGGCGACTGGCTGACCGAGGTGAACGTGACGAGCCCGACGTGCTTTCGCGAGATCATGGAGCAGACCGGCTTCGACGTCGCCGCGATGTTCATCGACGCGCTGGAGCGGGCGGCCGCGTAGCCCGCTTTCGCGCGCAATCCCGGCGGCGGCCGCGCAGGTCCACCGCTGCCGGAGCGGTTCGACCGCTGCCGGAGCGGTTCGACCGGCCTGCTACAATGCCCGCCTGCCCGGTGCCGCGACCAGCGCGCCGACGGCCCGGCGGTCGGGCCGAAACCGTTGCAAGGCTGAACATGACACGTTTTCCCCACTCGCTATGCTCGTTGCCCCGCCACGGGGCGGAGGCAGTCTGACATGGCCGGGATCCTGATCATCGCGCATGCGCCGCTCGCCACCGCGTTGCGCGACTGCATCGCCCATATCTACGGCGGCGTGCCCGCACGCATCGGCTGCATCGACGTACTCGCCGACAGCGACCCCGCCCAGGTGATGGCGTTCGCGCATGCCGAGCTCGCACGGCTGCGGGAAGAAAACGGCGTCGTCGTGCTCACCGACATGTACGGTGCGACGCCCGCGAACATCGCCGGGCAGCTCGCGAAGCTCGAGAACGTGCGCGTGCTGGCCGGCGTGAATCTGCCGATGCTCGTGCGCGCCGTCTGCTACCGTTCCGTGCCGCTCGACAAGCTCGTCGACAAGGCGCTGTCCGGCGGCGCGAAGGGCGTCCACGAAGTGGCGGCCGGCACGCCGCCGCCGCCGTCCGAAGCCGGCTGCGGGCAGTGCGCGCCGATTCCGCCCGAGCCGCAGCCGCGCACGGAATCGCACTGACGCCCCGTATTCACGTTTTAGACTGACCCGCCGACGGCACGTCGCCGGCGGCCTCGACCGACCCGACCGAGAATCATGCTTCAACAAGAAACCACCATCGTCAACAAATTGGGGCTGCATGCGCGCGCATCGGCCAAGCTCACGCAACTGGCCGGCAACTTCCAGTCGGAAGTCTGGATGACGCGCAATGGGCGCAAGATCAATGCGAAGAGCATCATGGGTGTGATGATGCTGGCGGCCGGCATCGGCAGCACGGTCACGATCGAGACCGAAGGTCCGGACGAGCGCGAAGCGATGGACGCGCTGCTGAAGCTGATCGCCGACAAGTTCGGCGAGGGTCAGTGAGCGTCGCGGGATCGTTGCCGTTTCCGAGCAGAATGCCGCGTTTCCCGCGGCATTTTTTTCGCGCGCGGCATTGATGCGGAAGGTGCAATGCTGCACTGCTCGCAGCCAGCGGGCAGGCGCGGAATTTATAATCGCTGACCGGGGTCATAAGCGCATCGCAGCAGTGTGCCGCGGCTTTTCATGTACAGAGGAGGTGCGCGTGTCCTTCACGCTGCATGGCATTCCCGTCTCACGTGGTATCGCGATCGGGCGAGCGTATCTGATCGCGCCGGCGGCGCTCGACGTCGCCCATTACCTGATCGACACGAGCCAGATCGATGCCGAGGTCGAGCGTTTTCGCGCGGCGCGCGAGGGTGTGCATCGCGAGCTCGAGGCGCTGCGTGCCGACCTGACCGACGACACGCCGACCGAAGTCGGCGCATTCATCGACGTCCACGCGATGATCCTCAGCGATGCGATGCTCGTGCAGGAGACCATCGACCTGGTCCGCACGCGACGCTACAACGTCGAATGGGCGCTGACCGAGCAGCTCGAGCTGCTCACGCGTCACTTCGACGACATCGAGGACGAATACCTGCGCGAGCGCAAGGCCGACATCGAGCAGGTCGTCGAGCGGGTGCTGAAGGCGCTGGCCGGCGCGCCGTCGGCGTCGCAGGCGCTCGACCGTGCCGCCGCGCAAGGCCAGAACGAGATGATCGTGGTCGCGCACGACATCGCGCCGGCCGACATGATGCAGTTCAAGTCGCAGTCGTTCCAGGCCTTCGTCACCGATCTCGGCGGCCGCACGTCGCACACGGCGATCGTCGCGCGCAGCCTCGGCATTCCGGCCGCGGTCGGCGTCCAGCATGCGAGCGCGCTGATCCGCCAGGACGACCTGATCATCGTGGACGGCGACCAGGGGATCGTCATCGTCGATCCGGCGCCGATCGTCCTCGAGGAATATTCGTACCGGCAATCGGAGAAACTGCTCGAGCAGCGCAAGCTGCAGCGGCTGAAGTTCTCGCCGACGCAAACGCTGTGCGGCACCAAGATCGACCTGTACGCGAACATCGAGCTGCCCGACGACGCGAAGGCGGCCGTCGAGGCAGGCGCCGTTGGCGTCGGCCTGTTCCGCTCCGAGTTCCTGTTCATGCATCAGAAGCAGATGCCGGAGGAGGAGGAGCAGTTCGCCGCGTACAAGCGCGCCGTCGAATGGATGAAGGGCATGCCGGTGACGATCCGCACGATCGACGTCGGCGCGGACAAGCCGCTCGAGGCGCTCGACGAAGGCTACGAGACGGCGCCGAACCCGGCGCTCGGGCTGCGCGCGATCCGCTGGAGCCTGTCCGAACCGCAGATGTTCCTCACGCAACTGCGCGCGATCCTGCGCGCGTCCGCGTTCGGGCAGGTGAAGATCCTGATCCCGATGCTGGCCCACGCGCAGGAGATCGACCAGACGCTCGACCTGATCCGCGAGGCGAAGCGCCAGCTCGACGATGCGGGGCTCGCGTACGATCCGAACGTGCGCGTCGGCGCGATGATCGAGATTCCGGCCGCGGCGATCGCGCTGCCGCTGTTCCTGAAGCGCTTCGACTTCCTGTCGATCGGCACGAACGACCTGATCCAGTACACGCTCGCGATCGATCGCGCGGACAACGCGGTCGCGCACCTGTACGACCCGCTCCATCCGGCGGTGCTGCATCTGATCGCCTATACGCTGCGCGAGGCGAAGCGCGCGGGCGTGGCGGTGTCGGTATGCGGGGAAATGGCCGGCGATCCGGCGCTGACGCGTCTGTTGCTCGGCATGGGGCTCACGGAATTCTCGATGCACCCCAGCCAGTTGCTGGTGGTCAAGCAGGAGATCCTGCGGGCGCATCTGAAGGCGCTCGAGAAGCCGACGGCCGACGTGCTGGCCGCGTTCGAGCCGGAGGAAGTGCAGGCGGCGCTCCAGCGCCTGGCGGTCGCCGAGCCGCGCGCGGACGCGGCGGCTTAGGCCGCGGGCCGCCACGCCTGCAATGGCGGCGCGACGTCATGCAGGCGCCCGCGGGCGCATGCATGACGCAATCAGTGCCGGCCGCCGCATACCGGGCAGTCGGCCTGTCGCGCGATCTTCATCGTGGTCCATTCCATCCGCAGCGAATCGAGCATCATCAGCCGGCCGTTGAGCGTCGTGCCGAACGCGCCGATCACGCGCAGCGCCTCGGCGGCCTGCATCGCGCCGATGATCCCGACCGTCGGCGCGAACACGCCCATCGTCGCGCACGCGACTTCCTCGAACGGCTGGTCTTCCGGAAACACGCACGCATAGCACGGCGCGGCCGCGTCGCGGAAGTCGAACGTGCTGATCTGGCCGTCGAAGCGCAACGCGGCGCCCGACACGAGCGGCACGCCGTGCGCGACGCACGCGCGGTTGATCGCATGGCGCGTCGCGAAATTGTCGGTGCAGTCGAGCACGACGCTCGCACGCGGCACATGTTCGTCGAGCCATGCATCGTCGGCGCGCAGCGCGGCCGCATGCACCGTCACTTCCGGGTTCAGCTGCGCGAGCGCGTCGCGGCCCGACTCGACCTTGCTGCGGCCGACCGACGCCGTCGCGTGCAGGATCTGCCGCTGCAGGTTAGTGAGATCGACGGTGTCGGCATCGGCCAGCGTGATCGTGCCGACGCCGGACGCCGCGAGATACATCGCGGCCGGCGAGCCCAGGCCGCCCGCGCCGACGATGAGCGCATGCGCGTCGAGAAAGCGCTGCTGCGCGTCGATGCCGATTTCGTCGACGAGGATGTGGCGGGAATAGCGAAGGAGTTGATCGTCGTTCATGGAGTGTCGGGCGCCGCATGCCGGCGGCGGCGCGCTTGCCTTGGCGTCTGTCTGCGTATTCTAGGCGCACATGAAAAACGGGCCATCGCGGTCTTCCCGCGATGGCCCGTCGGATGCCGGCCGAGGCTTACTGCGGCGCGGACGCCGGCTTCGGTGCGGCTGCCTTTGCGCCCGACGCCTTCGCGGCGGACGCGGCCTTGCCGGCCGGGCTCTTGGTCGTGCTTTCGGCGAGCAGCGACTTCGATTCCTGCACCGGCTTGCCTTCGAGCTTGTTCAATGCCTGCTGCATCATGAAGTCGTCGGCGCTGCCGAACTCGATCGGCTTGCGATCGCGATCCTTCTGGCGTTGCTCCGGCGTCTTCTTGTCGTTCTGCTCTTCGAGCAGGCGCAGCTGATCCATCCGGCGCTGCTCGCGCTCTTCCTGTTCCTTCTTCTCGTTCGGATCCTGCGTGTTCGCGAGGTGGTTCGTGTAGTCGACCTCGCGCGTCACGAGCACGTCGTCCGGATCGCCGTCCGCGTACTGATCGACCGGCACGTCGGGCGTGATGCCCTTGTTCTGGATCGAGCGGCCGCTCGGCGTGTAGTAGTAGGCAGTCGTCAGGCGCAGCGCCGTGTCGGCCGTCATCGGGCGCACCGTCTGCACCGAGCCCTTGCCGAACGTCGTCTTGCCCATGATCTGCGCGCGCTTCGAATCCTGCAGCGCGCCGGCGACGATTTCCGACGCGGACGCCGAATACGCGTTGGTCAGCACGACCATCGGCACGGTCTTGAAGATCGGCGGCAGATTCTTCAGCGGATCGCCGTCGAACGAGGGCAGACGGTAGTTGTCGTAGGTGTCGCGGTAGACCTGCTTCGAATCCGGGATCTGGCCGTTGGTCGACACGACGACGGAATCCGGCGGCAGGAACGCGCCGGCGACGCCGACCGCGCTCTGCAGCAGGCCGCCGCCGTTGTTGCGCAGATCGAGAATCAGGCCCTTCAGGTTCGGCTGCTGACGCGCGATGTCCTGCAGCTTCGCGGCGAGGTCGGGCGTCGTGCGTTCCTGGAAGCTCGTGATCCGGATGTAGGCGTAGCCCGGGTCGAGCATCTTCATCTTGACGCTCTGGACCTTGATGATCGCGCGCGTGACCGTGACCGGGAACGTGCGGTCGTCGCTCTTGCGGAAGATCGTCAGCGTGACCTTGGTGCCCGGCTCGCCGCGCATCTGCTTGACGGCCTTGTCGAGCGTCATGCCGCGCACCGGCTTGTCGTTGATGCGGGTGATCAGGTCGCCCGGACGGATGCCGGCGCGGAACGCGGGCGTGTCCTCGATCGGCGAGATCACCTTGACGAGGCCGTCTTCCTGCGAGATCTCGATGCCGAGGCCGGCGAAGCGGCCCTTGGTCTGCTCCTGCAGTTCGTCGTAGTCGGTCTTGTCGAGGAACGACGAGTGCGGATCGAGGCTCGACACCATGCCCTTGATCGCCGCCGTCAGCAGCTTCTTGTCGTCGACCGGCTCGACGTACTCGCGCTTGATCTGGCCGAACACTTCCGCGAACAGACGGAGTTGGTCGAGGGGAAGCGGCGCCGTGGCCGTCTGCTCGGCCGACGCCGAAATCTGCAGCGTGGCGAATACGCCCGTGGCGAGGCCCGCGGCAATCAGGCCGATGTTCTTCAATTTCATTCGCATAGAGAGTCTGGTGCGGTCGGGAAGCGCGTGGCGGTAGCGGGGATGTAGCGGACAAGTATAACTGTTCGTCCGATTACTCAGTGCAACGGTGCGAAACCGGTGCAAAACCGGTGCCAAGCGGCTCCGGCGCCGCACCGCCGCACGCGCGGCGGTGTTCGAAAGCCGCTTCGACAGCGCCGGGGCGGCAAAGGTTCGCGTCGCCCGCCGGGCAGGCCGCGCGCAGCGCGGGCCGCCCGGCGCGACGGGCGTCAGCCCGCCTTGCCTTGCTTCGCGACGGCGGCCTGCGCCTTCGCGATCGCGTCCTGGTCGCCCAGGTAGTAATGCTGGATCGGCTTGAGGTTCTCGTCGAGTTCATAGACGAGCGGCACGCCGTTCGGGATGTTCAGGCCGACGATGTCGCTGTCCGAGATGCCGTCGAGGTACTTGATCAGCGCGCGCAGCGAGTTGCCGTGCGCGGCGATCAGCACCTGCTTGCCGGCGCGCACGGCCGGCGCGATCGACTCGTTCCACAGCGGCAGCACGCGCGCGACCGTGTCCTTCAGGCATTCGGTGAGCGGCAGCTGCTCGCGCGGCACCTTCGCGTAGCGCGGATCGCTGAACGGCGCGCGTTCGTCGGTCGGCTCGAGCGCGGGCGGCGGCGTGTCGTAGCTGCGGCGCCAGACGAGGACCTGGTCGTCGCCGAACTTCGCGGCCGTTTCGGCCTTGTTCAGCCCCGACAGTGCGCCGTAGTGGCGCTCATTCAGGCGCCACGAGTGAACGACCGGCAGATACATCAGGTCCATCTTGTCCTGCACGTGCCACAGCGTGCGGATCGCGCGCTTGAGCACCGACGTGTACGCGATGTCGAACGTGTAGCCGGCCTCCTTGAGCAATGCGCCGGCCTGGTAGGCTTCGTTGCGGCCCTGTTCGGTCAGGTCGACGTCGACCCAGCCGGTGAAGCGGTTTTCCTTGTTCCACGTCGATTCGCCGTGGCGGATGAGAACGAGTTTGTACATGGATCTTGCGGTCGGTAGTGATAGGGAAGCGGGGCGCGTCGCGCGGCTCCCGATCGGGGTCCGCCATCGCGCAAGACGGTTATTTTATAATGGCGGGATTGTCCTTTCCCGATTTCTCTCTTTCTTCTCTTTCCGGCGGCATTCAGTGACGTTCTTTACTCAATACACGAACTTGGCCCTCATCGCGATCCTGCTGGTTTCCGGCGGCCTGCTCGCGTGGCCCGTGCTGCGTCGCGGCCGCGGCGGCCTGTCGGCTGCGGAAGCCACGCAGCTCATCAACCGCCGCAACGCGGTCGTGATCGACCTGCGCGCCGCGCCCGAATTCGCCGCCGGCCATCTGCCGTCGGCGCGCCAGATCGCCGCGGGCGAGCTCGGCGCGAAAATTGCGCAGATCGCCAAGAACAAGAGCACCCCGGTGCTGCTCGTCTGCCAGAACGGCCAGCAGTCGCAGAAGGCGGCGCGCGAGGTCGAGGCGGCAGGTTATGCCGAGGTGCACGTGCTCGAAGGCGGCGTCGCCGCGTGGCAGCAGGCCGGGATGCCGGTCGTCAAACAAGGAGTGGCGAAGTGAACAAGGTTCTGATGTACAGCACGCAGGTGTGTCCGTATTGCATGCAGGCCGAGCGTCTGCTGAAGCTGCGCGGCGTCGAGCAGATCGAAAAGGTGCTGATCGACCGCGATCCGGCCCGCCGCGAGGAGATGATGACGCGCACGGGCCGCCGCACGGTGCCGCAGATCTACATCGGCGACACCCACGTCGGCGGTTACGACGATCTGTCGAAGCTCGATCGCGAAGGCGGCCTGTTGCCGCTTCTGCAAGCGGCCTGATTAGGGCAGAATGGCCGCCGGCCGCGCCGCGGCTCTTGGCGCGCAGGATCCAACCGCGGCGGCCGGCATCGAGCCGGGCCGCCTCGTCACCACTTTTAGGGAAACACCATGTCCGACGTCGAAAACCAACCGTTCTTCAACATCCAGCGCGTCTACCTGAAGGATATGTCGCTCGAGCAGCCGAATTCGCCGGCGATTTTCCTCGAGCAGGACATGCCGTCGGTTGAAGTCGAAGTCGACGTCAAGGCGGAGCGCCTCGCGGAAAGCGTGTTCGAAGTCGTCGTGTCGGGCACCGTCACCGCGAAGGTCAAGGACAAGGTCGCGTTCCTGATCGAAGCGAAGCAAGCCGGTATTTTCGACATCCGCAACATTCCGGACGAACAGCTCGATCCGCTCGTCGGCATCGCTTGCCCGACGATCCTGTTCCCGTACCTGCGTTCGAACATCGCCGACGCGATCACGCGTGCCGGCTTCCCGCCGATTCACCTCGCGGAAATCAACTTCCAGGCGCTGTACGAGCAGCGTCTCGCGCAGCTTCAGCAGCAGGCCGGTGCGGCCGGCGCGCCGAACGGCACGACGCTGAACTGACGTTTCACTCCGGACCGGTGCTGGGTATGAAAGTAGCCGTTCTCGGCGCCGGTGCCTGGGGCACCGCGCTCGCGGGCCATCTGGCCGCGCGGCACGATACGCTTCTCTGGGCGCGCGACGCCGCGCTGATCGCCGGGCTACAGGCCCGGCACGAAAATTCCCGCTATCTGGAAGGCATCGCGCTGCCCGATGCGCTGCGCTACGACGCCGATCTCGACGCCGCGCTCGCGCACGGCGCCGCTGACGACGCGTTGTGCGTGATCGGCGCGCCGGTGGCCGGGCTGCGCACGCTGTTGCGCGCAATGCGCGACGCGCGCTGCGTACCGGCGCACGTGGTGTGGGTGTGCAAGGGCTTCGAGGCCGACACGCATCTGCTGCCGCACCAGGTGATCGCGGCCGAGCTGCCCGAGCAGCGCAGCAACGGCGTGCTGTCGGGGCCGAGCTTCGCCCGCGAGGTCGGGCTCGGGCTGCCGGTCGCGTTGACGGTCGCCAGCGCGTCGGCCGCGTGCCGCGAGCGCACGCTTGCGGCGTTCCATCACGGCGCGATGCGGATCTATACGGGCGACGACGTGGTCGGCGTCGAGGTCGGCGGCGCGGTGAAGAACGTGCTGGCGATCGCCACCGGCATCGCCGACGGCCTCGGGCTCGGGCTCAATGCGCGCGCCGCGCTGATCACGCGCGGCCTCGCCGAAATGTCGCGCCTCGGCGTGGCGCTCGGCGGCCGGGCGGAAACTTTCACGGGCCTCACGGGCCTCGGCGACCTGATCCTCACCGCGACGGGCGACCTGTCGCGCAATCGCACGGTCGGGCTGCAACTGGCGTCCGGCCGCTCGCTGGCCGACATCCTCGGCGCGCTCGGCCACGTGGCCGAAGGCGTGCGCTGCGCGCAGGCGGTGCTCGCACTCGCGCACGCGCAGGCGATCGAAATGCCGATCACCGAGGCCGTGTGCGGCGTGCTGTTCGACGGCGTCGCACCGCGCGATGCGGTGAGCGGGCTGCTGCGCCGCGACGCGCGCGCCGAATGACGCGCTGACGCGTCGGTGCGGGCGCAGCGCGCCGTTCTCGCGCCCGCGTGCCTTCGCGCAACGCGCGCGGCGCGAAAGCGCATTACGCTCGAACCGTCGCCATAGCTTTCGGGAGAGCGTCATGCTGCAGATCGGTTCCACCGCGCTCGACGCGCAACTCGTCGACATCACCACGCTCGACGTCGACGCGATCGTCAACGCCGCGAACGGCTCGTTGCTCGGCGGCGGCGGCGTCGATGGCGCGATCCATCGCGCGGCCGGCCCCGGGCTGCTGGCCGAATGCCGTACGCTCGGCGGCTGTGCGACCGGCGACGCGAAGCTCACGCGCGGGCACGGGCTGCCGGCGCGCTACGTGATTCATGCGGTCGGCCCCGTCTGGTACGGCGGTGCGCGCGGCGAGCCGGGCTGCTCGCGTCGTGCTACCGGCGCGCCATCGAACTCGCCGAAGAAGTCGCCGCGACGTCGATCGCGTTTCCGGCGATCAGTTGCGGCGTGTACCGCTATCCGGCTGAAGACGCCGTCGACATCGCGGTCGGCACGGTAATCGACATGCTGCCGCAGGCGCCGAACCTCGCACGTGTGGTGTTCGCGTGCTTTGCGCCGGACATCTACGACCTCTATCGCGCGCATCTAGCGCGGCCGCGCGCCGCCGTTCAGGCGCCGCCTTCGAAGCCGGCCTGACGCCAAGCCTCGAACACGACCACGGCCACCGTATTCGACAGGTTCAGGCTGCGGTTGCCGGGCCGCATCGGCAGGCGCACGCGCTGCTCGCCCGGAAAGCGCTCGAGAAGCTCGGCCGGCAGTCCGCGGGTTTCGGAGCCGAACACGAACCAGTCGCCCGGTACGAACGCGTGGTCGTGGAAGCGCCCCGAGCCGCGGGTCGTGAACGCGAACATCCGCGCGGGATCGGGCGACTCGGCCGCGACGAACGCGTCCCAGTCGCGGTGCACGCGCATTTCCGCGTATTCGTGATAGTCGAGGCCCGCGCGGCGCATCTTCGCGTCGTCGAGCGGGAAGCCGAGCGGCTCGATCAGATGCAGGCGCGCGCCGGTGTTCGCGCACAGGCGGATCACGTTGCCGGTGTTCGGCGGAATTTCGGGGGCGACGAGAACGACGTTGAACATGGGTTGGGTCTGGCTGGGCCGGCCGGGGCGGAGCAACGCTGCTGCTCCGCCCCGGCCGGCCGGTTCGTGGCGGCCGGCGCCGCATCCGGGCGGCCGGCCTCTTTGCTGTCCATCTAATTAATCCCTCGCGGTGCGCAGCGCAACCAGATTCGTCACGCGCACGGCGCCCGCCGCCTTCAATGCATGCGCGGCGGCCGCGAGCGTCGCGCCGGACGTCATCACGTCGTCGACCAGCGCAACGTGACGGCCGGCGAGCTCGCCCGTCACCGCGAACGCCGCGCTCACGTTGTCGCGCCGCGCGCGGCGGTCGAGCCGCGACTGCGGCGCGGTCTCGGTCACGCGTTCGAGCAGCGCCGCGTCGGCGCGCACACCGAGCTGGCGCGCCAGCGGTCGCGCGATCGCCCACGCCTGGTTGTAGCCGCGTGCGACCAGCCGCCCGCGCGCGAGCGGCACCGGCGCGATCACGTCGAAGCCGCTCGCGCGGCGCAACGTGTCGGTGTCGTCGATCCGCGAGGCGAGCCGCGCGGCGAATTCCGCACCGAGCGCGAGGCGCGCGCGAAATTTCAGCCCGCGCGCGAGCCCGTCGAGCGGTGCGCGGTAATCGGCGAGCGCGAGCGTCGCGTCGAACGGCGGCGGCGTCGCGCGGCATCCGTCGCAACGGTAGGCGGACGTCGCGTCAGCGCCACCGTGTCGGCTGCCCGGCCTGCGCATGCTTGCGCGACCGACGCCCAGCGGTAGCGCACAGACCTCGCAACGCAGCCGCGCTTCATTCCAGTACGCGGCATCGCAGGCTTCGCAAATGACGTTATGTGACAAATTGCCGCACAGCGCACACCGATTCGGCAGCGCGGCTGCAATGACGTGTGTCAACAGCATGCGAGCATGCGACAAAACGACGCGCGTGACGCGCGCCGACGAACGGCCGTCCATCGCCAACACTCCGCAGGTGCCCGCTCGCTGAAGGCCGCGAGGCGAGCGAGTATACTTCGGGCTCTTCGCCAGTGTGCCCGACATGTCCCCAGCTTCGACTCCAACCGGCCGTCCGGCCAATGACGCCCGGCGTTTGCGGCGAATCTTCGATCGTCGCGCGGCCGCATTCGACGCCGTTGCGTTCCTGCCGCGCGAGATCGCGCAGCGGATGAACGAGCGGCTCGAATACATCAAGGTGAGCCCCGCGGCCGTGCTCGATGCGGGCTGCGGCCCGGGCGACGACCTGCCGGCGTTGCGCGCGCGCTTTCCCGAAGCGCCGGTGTTCGGCGTCGACCTGTCGGGCGCGATGCTGGCGCGCGCGGGCCAGCGCGAAGTCGAGCAGACCAGCTGGCGCCGCTGGCTGCCCGCCTCGCTCGGCCGCGCGCTGGGCCAGCGCGGCGCGCGCGTCGCACAGGCCGACTTCTCGGTGCTGCCGTTCGCGGCCGGCGCATTCGACCTGATCTGGTCGAATCTCGCGCTGCACTGGCATTCGCGTCCCGATACCGTGTTTCCCGAATGGCAGCGCGTGCTGCGCGTCAACGGCCTGCTGATGTTCAGCACGCTCGGCCCCGATACGCTGCGCGAGCTGCGCGCGGCCTGCGCGGACGCCGAAGCGGCGCTCGGCATCGCGCCGCCCGTCGCGCGCGTGATCGATTTCGTCGACATGCACGACCTTGGCGACATGCTCGTCGAGAGCGGCTTCGAGATCCCCGTGATGGACCAGGAAGTGCTCACCGTTACATATAAGACGCCCGATTCGCTGCTGGCCGACGTACGTCGCTGGGGCGCGTATCCGTTCGAGCGCGTCGCGCCGCAGCGCGCGACGCGGCGCTTTCGCGCGGCGCTCTGCGAGGCGCTGGAAGCGCGCCGCCGCGCGGACGGCACGATCGCGCTGACGTTCGAGGTGATCTACGGCCACGCGTGGAAAGCCGTGCCGCGCACGACCGCGGACGGACACGGGATCGTGCGCGTCGAGGATATCGGCAAGGGGCGTCCGAAGAATCGGTGAAGCGGTAAAGAGCGGTTTTGTTATGTCAGAAATTAGCGGCGCGAAGCGCGGTCGAAGTGATCCGAAAAACGGCCAGGAGGCTTGTGGCGCTTGGCTCGCGGGCCGATAGTCGCTTGCTTGTGGATGCCATTGAACGCGCCTATAATGCGTCAGCTTGTCGCCCCGGGGTCCCCGCAATACGGTGCGACGAGTCCGATGCAGGCATGCATCGCATGCCATTCGCGTGAGGCGGCGATGGAAGCAGCGAGTGTTTTGGCGGAGTCGACGAACGGCGAACCGGTCATCGCAGACTGGCTCATGAAACGCAACTGTTCGGTATCGCCGCGGCAGTTCGTGCTGTTTTACGTGTCGCTCGCGGGCTTCTCGCTGGTGATCGCGGCATTGCTGATGTGGCGGGGAGCGTGGCTCGTCATGCCCTTCACCGGGATCGAATTGCTGGCGGTAGGCGTCGCGTTCGCGATCTATGCGCGCCATGCAGTCGATTACGAGCGTATCAGGCTGTTTCCGCACCGGCTCGTGATCGAGCGGATGGATGCGGAGCGGTTCACGCAGATCGAATTCAACCCGCGCTGGGTGCGGGTCGAGCCGGGTGCGACGCCACGCGATCCGATTCGACTGGTATCGCGCGGGCAGACCGTCGTAATCGGGCAGCATCTCGCGCAGTACAAGCGTGCGCAGTTCGCCGACGAACTGCGCGTGTCGCTCAGGCGCTGCGGCTGACGAGGCGCAGGCACCGGCCCAGGGCCGGAGGCTTGCGACGGGGGAGGGTTTGAATGGAAATTTTGGGTAAGGATGCTATGAAAACAATCAAGCGAGCCCTCACGGGCGTGCTGGCATGCAGCGGTCTGCTCTTTGCCGGCGCTGCTCTGGCGGTCGGTGATAGCCCGGGCGGCCCCCGCGTCAACGAGATCAACTTTCAGCCGCCGGTCACGAAGATCGCCGAGGAGCTCTACGATCTCCACACGATGATGCTGATCCTCTGTACGGTGATCTTCGTCGGCGTGTTCGGCGTGATGTTCTATTCGATCTTCGCGCACCGCAAATCCAAAGGCCACAAGGCCGCCAATTTCCATGAAAGCACGACCGTCGAAATCATCTGGACGATCGTGCCGTTCATCATCGTCGTGCTGATGGCGCTGCCGGCCACGAAGGCCGTCGTCGCGATGAAGGACACCACCAACGCCGATCTCACCATCAAGGTCACCGGCTATCAGTGGAAGTGGGGCTACGACTACGTGAAGGGCCCGGGCGAGGGCATCAGCTTCCTGTCGACGCTCAGCACGCCGCGTGACGAAGTGATGGGCAAGAAGCCGATCACCGAAACCTATCTGCAGGAAGTCGACAACCCGCTCGTCGTGCCGGTCAACAAGAAGATCCGGATCATCACGACCGCGAACGACGTCGTCCACTCGTGGTACGTGCCCGCGTTCGGCGTGAAGCAGGATGCGATCCCCGGCTTCGTGCGCGATACGTGGTTCAAGGCCGACAAGGTCGGCACGTTCCGCGGCTTCTGTACCGAACTGTGCGGCAAGGAACACGCGTTCATGCCGGTCGTCGTCGAAGTGCTGTCGGACGAAGACTACGCGAAGTGGGTCAGCGCGCAGAAGGGCAAGCTCGCGAACGCAGCGGTCGATCCGAACAAGGTCTACACGATGGCCGAACTCGTCGCGCACGGCGAGGAAGTCTACAAGGCGAACTGCGCGGCCTGCCACCAGGTGAACGGCAAGGGCCTCGGCGCGTTTCCCGCGATGGACGGCAGCGCGATCGTGAACGGCCCGATCGCCGGCCACGTCGAGCGCGTGCTGCACGGCAAGGGCGCGATGCCGTCGTGGGCGTCGCTGTCGGACCTCGACATCGCATCGGTCATCACCTACGAACGCAATTCGTGGGGCAACCACAAGAACGACCTGCTGCAACCGAAGCAGGTAGCCGACGCACGCAACGGCAAGATGCCGGAAGACGCAGCAGGCGCGGCCGCACCGGCCGACGCGGCATCGGCGCCGGCGCAAGCCGCGTCGGGCGCGGCAGAGCAGCCGGCCGCAGCGGCGGCAGTGTCCACGGTCTACTTCGAAACGGGCAAGAGCGTGCTGCCGGCCGACGCGAAGGCGGCGATCGCCGCCGCGGCCGACTATGCGAAGGCGCATCCGGACGCGAAGCTCGCGCTGTCGGGCTTCACCGACAAGTCGGGCTCGGCCGACGCCAATGCGGAGCTCGCGAAGCGCCGCGCGCAAGCCGTGCGCGATGCGCTGAAGGCTGCAGGCGTGGCGGAAGACCACATTGTTCTCAAGAAGCCGGAAACGATCACGGGCGGCGCCGACGCGAAGGAAGCGCGGCGCGTCGAGATCGGGCCGGCGGCTTGACGTGTCGCTGAGTTAGTCGACGTATTCGCATTAGGAGATTCTCATGTCTAGCATCGGGCACGACGTAGCCGCGGGCCACGCGCACGACGACCACGCGCACGAAACACCGCACGGCTGGCGCCGCTGGCTGTTCGCCACCAACCACAAGGACATCGGTACGCTGTACCTGCTGTTCTCGTTCATCATGTTCCTGTCGGGCGGCGTGATGGCGCTCGCGATCCGGGCCGAGCTGTTCGAGCCGGGCCTGCAGATCATGCGTCCGGAGTTCTTCAACGAACTCACGACGATGCACGGGCTGATCATGGTGTTCGGCGCGATCATGCCGGCGTTCGTCGGCTTCGCTAACTGGATGATTCCGCTGCAGATCGGCGCATCCGACATGGCGTTCGCGCGGATGAACAACTTCAGCTTCTGGCTGCTGCCGGTCGCGGCCGTGCTGCTGGTCGGTTCGTTCTTCGCGCCGGGCGGCGCGACGGCCGCCGGCTGGACGCTGTACGCACCGCTGTCGACGCAGATGGGCCCGGGCATGGACTTCGCGATCTTCGCGGTCCACATCATGGGCGCGTCGTCGATCATGGGCGGCATCAACATCGTCGTGACGATCCTGAACATGCGCGCACCGGGCATGACGCTGATGAAGATGCCGATGTTCGCATGGACCTGGCTGATCACCGCGTACCTGCTGATCGCCGTGATGCCGGTTCTCGCGGGCGCGATCACGATGGTGCTGTTCGATCGCCACTTCGGCACGTCGTTCTTCAACGCGGCAGGCGGCGGCGACCCGGTGATGTACCAGCACATCTTCTGGTTCTTCGGCCACCCCGAGGTGTACATCATGATTCTGCCGGCGTTCGGGATCGTGTCGCAGGTGATCCCGGCGTTCGCGCGCAAGACGCTGTTCGGCTACAGCTCGATGGTGTACGCGACCGCGTCGATCGCGATCCTGTCGTTCATGGTCTGGGCGCACCACATGTTCGCCACGGGCATGCCGGTCACCGGTCAGCTGTTCTTCATGTACGCGACGATGCTGATCGCGGTGCCGACGGGCGTGAAGGTGTTCAACTGGCTCGCGACGATGTGGCGCGGCTCGATGACGTTCGAAACGCCGATGATGTTCGCGATCGGCTTCCTGTTCGTGTTCACGTTCGGCGGCCTGACGGGCCTGATGCTGGCGATGGCGCCGCTCGACATCCAGTACCACGGCACTTACTTCGTGGTCGCGCACTTCCACTACGTGCTGGTGGCCGGTTCCCTGTTCGCGCTGTTCGCGGGCTGGTACTACTGGTCGCCGAAGTGGACGGGCTGGATGTACAACGAGACGCGCGGCAAGATCCACTTCTGGTCGTCGATGATCTTCTTCAACCTGACGTTCTTCCCGATGCACTTCGTCGGCCTCGCGGGCATGCCGCGTCGCTATGCGGACTACCCGGCGCAGTTCACCGACTTCAACCAGATCGCGACGATCGGTGCATTCGGTTTCGGCCTCGCGCAGGTGTACTTCCTGTTCGCGGTCGCGCTGCCGGCCTACCGTGGCGGCGGCGACCTCGAAAAGGCGTCGGACAAGCCGTGGGACGGCGCGACGGGCCTCGAATGGACGGTGCCGAGCCCGGCTCCGTTCCACACGTTCGAGCAACCGCCGCACGTGGAATAAGTTACGCCGTGCGTTCCGCCGCTGCCTGCCGTGCAGGCAGGCAGCGGCGGACGCCGGACCGAAGTTTCAGCGCAGTTTCAGCGAAGTTCCAGATGAACCGGAATCCACAAGAAAGACGAACGCCCGAGCAGATTCGCGCGGGCAACAAGCGGCTCGGCCTCATCCTGCTCGTCATCGCCGCCGTTTTCTTTGTGGGTGTCGTGATCAAGCAGTGGTGGCTGTCCACTCACTGATGCAGCAACTGACGCAGTAGCGAGGAAGTAGTCGTATGTCGAAGCCGGAAGAAGGCGCCGTCGATCGGGCGTTCAATCGTTCGATGCTGGTGAAGCTCTTCGTCGTCGCCGCACTGATGTTCGGCTTCGGCTTCGCGCTGATTCCGATGTATCGCGCGATTTGCCAGATCACCGGCATCAACAATCTGGTGCAGCGCGATGTCAGCGCACGCGAGGCGAAGAGCTCGCAGGTCGACTACGGCCGCACGGTGTCGGTGGAGTTCGATGCGAATGCGCGCGGCCCGCTCGGTTTCAAGCCGGAGCACAACAGCCTCGACGTGCATCCGGGCGAGCTGACGACGATCGTCTACGACGTGACCAACGGGCAGGCCCGGTCGGTGGTGGCGCAGGCGATTCCGAGCTACGCGCCGAAGCAGGCGACGGAGTTCTTCAAGAAGATCGAGTGTTTTTGCTTCACGCAGCAGACGCTGGCCGCGAACGAGTCGCGCAAGATGCCGGTGGTGTTCGTGATCGATCCGAAACTGCCGAAGGACGTGAAGACGATCACGCTGTCGTACACGTTCTTCGAGCTCAATACGCCGGCCGCGCCGGCGCCGGCGCCGCGCAAGAGCGCGGAGCAGGGCGCGGCGAAACCGGCCGCATGACCACGGAGACGGGGCGATGACGGAGACCAAGCGGAGCGGGACGTTCGGCCAGGCGGTACGGGCGGTGTTGTGGTCGTTCTTCGGGGTGCGCAAGCGGCGCGATCTCGAAGCCGATGCGACGCAGCTCAATCCGTTGCACGTGCTGATCGTCGCGTTGATCGCGGCCGGCATGTTCATCGGCGTGCTGATCCTGATCGTGCGTGCGGTCGTGGGCTGACGCCCGCGGCGACGAAAGAATGCAGTGCGTGGCGCCCCGGGCGCCGCGTACGGGAAAGAGTGGCGGCCGTCGCGCCGCGCCAGAAATAAGACCGGAGCGGTTTCCGGTACACAAATTGGACTGAAGTGGAGAATCAAGCATGAGCGGTCAAAACCAGACCCCGTACTATTTCGTGCCGCATCCGTCGCAGCATCCGATCAGCGCGGCCGTCGGCCTGCTGGTCATGCTTGGGTCGGTGGCGCTGTGGCTCAACGGTCACGACTGGGCGCCGTTTACGGCGCTGCTCGGGCTGCTGTGGCTGCTCTTCACGCTGTATCACTGGTTCGGCGACGCGATTTCCGAGTCGGAAGGCGGTCATTACGGCAAGAACGTCGACAAGTCGTACCGCTGGAGCATGAGCTGGTTCATCTTCTCCGAAGTGATGTTCTTCGGCGCATTCTTCGGCGCGCTGTTCTACGCCCGTGAAATCGCGCTGCACCAGCTCGGCAGCCTCGACTACAAGCTGATCTGGCCGGACTTCTCCGCCGTGTGGCCGAACGAAGGGCCGGGCGCGCTCGCCGGTCACTTCAAGACGATGGGGCCGTGGCCGATCCCGACGCTGAACACCGCGCTGCTGCTGTCGTCGGGCGTCACGCTGACGATCTCGCACCATGCGCTGCGCGACGATCACCGCAAGAAGGCGATCGCATGGCTCGCCGCGACGCTCGTGTTCGGTGTCTGCTTCCTGTTCCTGCAGGGCTTCGAGTACTACCACGCGTACAACGAACTGAACCTCACGCTGAATTCGGGAGTCTATGGCTCGACGTTCTTCCTGCTGACGGGCTTCCACGGTTTCCACGTGTTCCTCGGCGGCACGATGCTCGCGGTGGTGCTGGTGCGGATGATCCGCGGCCACTTCAAGCCGGATCACCATTTCGCATTCGAAGGCGCCGCGTGGTACTGGCACTTCGTCGACGTCGTCTGGCTCGGCCTGTACGTCGTCGTCTACTGGCTGTAAATGGAACGACGGCCCGCGCAGCGATGCGCGGGCCGTTTCAGATTGGCGGGGTGCGGGCAGCTGACGGTTGCCGCGCGCCCGACGCCACCGGGCGCCGCCGCGACTCAGTCAGGCGGCGCTTTTGCTTGGCGGCGCCGGTGTGCGGCGATATGTCACAGTGGCTGCTGTGGCCCCGGCAGACGCAGCACCGGCTGCCGCAGCGTCGGTTGCCGCGGCATCGGCCGCCGCACCGAATCCATCAACGCCCGATGGGCAGGCCGGTCGAATGGATCCAGCCCATCCAGTTCGCGAACAGGATGAACAGGAACAGCGACACCGACAGCCCGACGCGGGTGGCGAGCGACCAGGCCATGCGTTTCGTGTGGCCGCGGTCGTGCATCATGAAGTAGAGCGCCGAGCCCATGCTGGCGATGATCAGGACGAAGGCGATGGGAACGAGGATGTGCATGACACGAACCGGACGACGGCAATTCGACAGGAAGCGGATAATTATCTCACTTCGCTTTCGCGGCTGCGGCCGGTGGGCGGCGCGATGAAGATCCGCTGGCTGCCCGCGCTGCTGATACTCGCCGTCGTCGCCGCGGCGATCCGCCTCGGCTTCTGGCAGCGCGACCGCGCGCATCAGAAGGAGGCGCTGCAGGCGGACATCGTGCGCTACGAGCACGCCGCGCCGGTCGACCTGGGCGCGCAGCCGGTTGCGCTGGCGTCGATCGAGTTTCACCGCGTGCGGGCGAAAGGCCGCTTCATGCCCGAGCAGGTGGTGTTCCTCGACAATCGGCCGTATAACGACCAGCCGGGTTTTTACGTCGTGATGCCGTTTAAACTCGCGGGCGGCGGCGTCGTGCTGGTGAATCGCGGCTGGCTGCCGCGCAACATCGCCGATCGCACGGCGATCGAGCCGTTTTCGACGCCCGCGGGCGACATCGAGATCGAAGGCATCGCGCGCGCCGACGCGTCGCGTGCGTTCGAGCTCGGCGAAGGCGGCTCGGCCGCGCACCAGAAGATCCGCCAGAACCTGGACGTGGCCGCGTATGCGAAGGAAACCGGCTTGCCGCTGCAGCCGTTCGTGATCCAGCAGACGAGCGACGACGGCGACCGGCTCGTGCGCGACTGGCCGGCCGCGACGACCGGCGTCGAGCGCAATTACGGTTACATGTTTCAGTGGTGGGGCATCGCCGCAGCCGCGCTCGGTTTCGGCCTGTACGCCGCGCGGCGGGCGGCGAAGAAGTCGGCCGACGCGTGAGCGCGGTGCCCGGACGCGGCGACGGCGCCGCGGGTTCGTTTCGAGAGGTTTGATTTGTCCATGCAATCTTCCCGTCAGGGTCCGGCCGCGACGCCGGTTTCGCCGGCGGCGCGCAAGCGCGGCCGCTGGATGCTCGTGCTGCTCGGGCTCGTGTGCGCGGCGCCGATCATCGCGTCGTACTTCACCTATTACGTGATCAAGCCGAAGGGCGGCTCGACCAACTACGGCACGCTGATCGAGCCGCAGCGGCCGATCCCGGCCGACCTGCAGGTCACCGACGAAACCGGCAGGACGGTGCCGCTGGCGTCGCTGCGCGGCGTGTGGCTGTTCGTGATGACCGACCGCAGCGCATGCGACGATGCCTGCGCGCAGAAGCTCTATTTCATGCGCCAGATCCGCGTCACGCAGGCGGGCGAGCGCCACCGGCTGACGATGGTGTGGCTGCGCAGCGATGCGGGCGCGATTCCGCCGAAGGTGCTCGAGGCCTACCCGGACACGCGGCGGCTGGTCGCCGATCCGGCCGCGGTCGCCGCATGGCTGCCGGCCGACGCGGGCACGACGGACAGCGACCACCTCTACCTGGTCGATCCGAACGGCAACCTGATGATGCGTTTCCCGAAGAACCCGAACCCCAGCAAGATCAAGACGGACGTCACGAAGTTGCTGAAGTGGTCGAGCATCGGTTAAGGCGACACAACGAGGCACACATTCGATGTCGTATCTACTGCAACTCGGCCTGATCGGCCTGTGCATCGCGCTGCTGCCGCTGTCGTACGTGTGGGTGAAGGCCGACGACGACAAGTTCCGCAAGCTGGTGTGGGTCACCACCTTCATGACGCTGGACCTCGTGATGTTCGGCGGCTTCACGCGTCTCACCGATTCGGGCCTCGGCTGCCCCGACTGGCCGGGCTGCTACGGCACGTCGTCGCCGTTCATCGCGCACGCGGCGATCACGGCCGCCCACCAGGCGATGCCGAGCGGCCCCGTCAGCATGTCGAAGGCGTGGATCGAGATGATCCACCGCTATTTCGCGATGGCGATCGGCGTGCTGATCATCGCGCAGGTGGTGATCGCGTGGTCGGCGCGGCTGCGCCGCCGCCCGCTGTCGGTGTCGCCGTGGTGGCCGACGAGCCTGCTGCTGCTGATCGTCGTGCAGGGCGCGTTCGGCGCGTGGACCGTCACGATGAAGCTGCAGCCGGTGATCGTCACGACCCATCTGCTGCTCGGCCTCGCGCTGCTCGGCACGCTCGGCTGGCTCGCGGCGCGGCAGACGCCGCTGCCCGCGCATGATCCGGAGGCCGGCCGCTACCGCGCCGCCGCACTCGCCGCGCTGGTGTTGCTGGTCGTGCAGATCGCGCTCGGCGGCTGGGTGAGCACGAACTACGCGGTGCTCGCGTGCACCGACTTCCCGACCTGCAACGGCCAGTGGATTCCGCCGATGAATTTCGGCCAGGGCTTCCATCTGTGGCGCGCGCTCGGGATGACGAAGGACGGCGACGCGATCACGCAGGACGCGCTGGTCGCGATCCACTGGACGCACCGCACGTTCGCGTTCGTCGTCGTCGCGTATCTGGTCGCGTTCGCGCTGAAGATGCGCCGCTTCGAGTCGCTGCGGCGGCCGGCGAACGGCGTGCTGCTGGTCGTGCTGCTGCAGTTTCTGACGGGCCTGACCAACATCGTGCTGCAGTGGCCGCTGCCGGTCGCCGTCGCGCACAACGGCGGCGCCGCGATCCTGCTGCTGCTCGTCGTCATGTTAAACTTTCGCATCCTTTCAAGCCGCCCCGGCCGTGTCGTGCAGCCCGCGCGCGACGCCGCCCCGGCGTGACCGCCCCCATGCAAAGCATCCTCTCCCAATCGCCCGGTAGCCGGTTTTCGCAGTACATGGCGCTGACGAAGCCGCGTGTCACGCAGCTCGCGGTGTTCTGCGCGGTGATCGGCATGTTCCTCGCGACGCCGGGCATGGTGCCGTGGCGCGTGCTGATCGGCGGTACGGTCGGCATCTGGCTGCTGGCCGGCGCCGCGTTCGCGATCAATTGTCTGGTCGAGCAGAAGATCGACGCGATGATGCGCCGTACCGCGTGGCGGCCGTCCGCGCGCGGCGAGATCACGACGCCGCAGATCCTGCTGTTCTCGGCCGTGCTCGGCAGCATCGGCGCATGGACGCTCTACACGTTCACGAACCCGCTGACGATGTGGCTGACGATCGCGACGTTCGTCGGCTACGCGGTGATCTACACGCTGCTGCTCAAGCCGATGACGCCGCAGAACATCGTGATCGGCGGCGCGTCGGGCGCGATGCCGCCGGCGCTCGGCTGGGCCGCGGTCACCGGCGCGGTGCCGGGCGACGCGTGGATTCTCGTGCTGATCATCTTCGTGTGGACGCCGCCGCATTTCTGGGTGCTCGCGCTCTATCGCCGCAAGGATTACGAAAACGCGGGGCTGCCGATGCTGCCGGTCACGCACGGCGAGCAATACACGCGGCTGCACATCCTGCTGTACACGGTGATCCTGTTCGCCGTCACGCTGATGCCGTTCATTTCCGGCATGAGCGGCGCCGTCTACCTGACGAGCGCGGTGCTGCTCGGCGCGGTGTTCCTCGCGTATGCGTGGAAGATCTACCGCGACTATTCGGATGCGCTCGCCCGCAAGGCGTTCCGCTACTCGATCGTCTACCTGTCGCTGCTGTTCGCCGCGCTGCTCGTCGATCACTATGCGCGCCCGTTGCTCGGCGTGTAACTGCACGGTTTGAACGCAATGCTCCATTCACGGTTCGGGCGCCGCGCGCGCCAAGGCTGGCTGCTCGCGTGCGCGTTCGCCGCCGCGACGCTGCTCGCCGGTTGCGACAACGCGCCGAAATTCCAGAATCTCGACATCACCGGCAATACGCAGTTCGGCACCGACTTCTCGCTGCCCGACACCGCCGGCAAGGTGCGCACGCTCGCCGACTTCAAGGGCCGCGCGGTCGTGATGTTCTTCGGCTATACGCACTGTCCGGACGTGTGCCCGACCACGATGGCCGAGCTGTCCGAGGCGCTGAAGCAGCTGGGCCCCGATGCGGCGAAGCGGGTGCAGGTGCTGTTCGTCACCGTCGATCCGGAGCGCGACACGCCGGCGCTGCTCGGCCAGTACGTGCCCGCGTTCGATCCGTCGTTCATCGGGCTGCGGCCGGCCGACGAAGCGCAGCTCAAGAAGGTCACGAAGGACTTCCGCGTGTACTACGCGAAGGTGCCCGGCAAGACGCCCGGCAGCTACACGATGGATCACACCGCCGCGAGCTACGTGTTCGATCGCGACGGCAAGCTGCGCCTGTTCGTGCGCGACGGCCAGGGCCCCGGCCCGTGGGTCCACGACCTGAAACTGCTGGTCGACTGAGCGGCGCCAAGCCGCCTCGGCGCCTCAGCGCGCGGGCCGCTGCCCGGCGCGACGCGTGACGGCGCCGCCGTCACGCCTGCTTCCCTCTTTCCTGTCCGATCGCGATGCACGATGCGCGTGCGCACGTCGTGCGCGCGTGCGTTCATGCGCCGCCGCGTCGGTCACGGCAGCGCCGGCACGTTGAAACCCTGCGCGGCGCGCGTGATCCGGAATTCGGTGACGCGATAGGTCGCGAGCCCTTCGGTCACGAACGGATCGGTGGCGAGAATCGCGTCGAGTTCGTCGCGGTCGATGCGCGCGGCGAGAATCACGCCGCCTTCGCGCGGCACCTTCGGCCCCGCCGCGATGAAGATGCCGCGCTCGAACAGCGGCTGCAGATACGCGCGATGGCGTTCGAGTGCATCGTCGATGCGCTCGAGCGACGCATGGTACTGGATGTCGATGACGTACATGGATGATCCCGGAATGGCGCCGGCGCGCTGCGCGCCGGCCAGCCGGTCTTTGTAGCACAGGCGCGCACCGGTGTCGTGCCGTGCGCCGGCCGGTTGTATTCAAGTCGTAAGCGTCGCTGCCGTAAATACGTACGCAACCGTTTGCGCGCGGCTGGCCGTCGGCGCGCAGCGGGGCATGACTTCGACAACAAGGCACGTAGATGAGCAGAATGAGTTTGAACCGCAAGCTGTGGCTCGCGCTTGCGCTGGTATGGATCGGTCTGCTGGGCGTAGGCGCATGGAGCGCATATGAGACGCGCGCGACGATGCTCGCCGAACGCAAGCAAGGCATCGCGAATCTCGTCGATTCGGCGGCCGGCATCGTGGCCGCGTATCACGCGCTCGCGCAGAGCGGCACGCTGCCCGAGGCCGACGCGAAGCGCGACGCGCTCGCGAGCCTCGCCGCGATGCGCTACGGCGAGTCGGGCTACGTGTTCGTGATGGATTCGAAGCCGGTCGTGCTGATGCACCCGACGTTGCCGAAACTGGTCGGCACGCAGGTCGGCGATTATCTCGATCCGGACGGCAAGCCGCTGTTCGTCACGATCCTGAACGCCGCGAAGGCGACCGGCAGCGGCTTCGCCGAGTATCGCGGGCGACTGCCGCACAGCGAGACCGCGGTGCCGAAGATCAGCTACGTGACGCGCTTCGCGCCGTGGGACTGGAACATCTCGAGCGGCGTGTTCCTGAAGGACATCGATACCGTCTACTACCGCACGCTGTTCGGCCACCTCGCGGTCGTGCTGGTGATCGGCTTCGTGATCAGCGCGGCGATGCTCGTGATCATCCGCAACGTGCGCGGCAGCCTGGGCGGCGAGCCGGACGAAGCGGCCGCGCTGGCGGCCCGCATCGCGCAGGGCGACCTCACGCAGCCGGTGCCGGTGCGCGCGGACGACCGCACCAGCATGATGGCCGCGATGCGCGACATGCAGGCGCGCCTGCAGGCGACGATCGGCGGGATTCGTCAGTCGGCGGAGTCGATCGCGTCGGCGAGCCGCGAGATCGCGTCGGGCAACAACGACCTGTCGCAGCGCACCGAGGAGCAGGCCGCGTCGCTCGAGGAAACGGCCGCGAGCATGGAGCAGTTGACCGCGACGGTGAAGCAGAACGCCGACAACGCGCGGCAGGCGAGCGGGCTCGCGAACAACGCGTCGGAGATCGCGCGCACCGGCCACGACGTCGTGAGCCGCGTGATCGGCACGATGGGCCAGATCGACGACAGCTCGCGCAAGATCGCCGACATCATCGGCGTGATCGAGGGCATTGCGTTCCAGACCAACATCCTCGCGCTGAACGCGGCGGTCGAGGCGGCCCGCGCGGGCGAGCAGGGACGCGGCTTCGCGGTGGTCGCGGGCGAGGTGCGCTCGCTCGCGCAGCGCAGCGCGACGGCCGCGAAGGAGATCCGCGCGCTGATCGTCGATTCGGTCGAGCGCGTGCGCAACGGCTCGGCGCTGGTCGGCCAGGCCGGCACGACGATGGGGGAGATCCTGCAGGCCGTCGCGCGTGTGACCGACATCATGGGCGAGATCGCGGCCGCGTCGGAGGAGCAGGCAAGCGGCATCACGCAGGTCGGGCGCGCCGTCACGCAGATGGACCAGGTGACGCAGCAGAACGCGGCGCTCGTCGAGGAGGCCGCGGCCGCCGCCGCGTCGCTGCAGGAGCAGGCCGGGCGGCTGCGCGAGGCGATCGGCGCGTTCCGCGTCGCCGAGGCGGCCGGCGGCGCGCGCTGACTCATCCGGCCGGCGGCCGGTGGCCGTGGCGGCGGTCGTTCGTCGGCCCCGTTGCGGTGCATACATATATGAGCGGGATGTATTTCACTTCCGCGCGATCCTGTGACACCATTTGCCCCTTCCTGCGAGTCCGGGGATACCCGTATCGCGCCCCTATTTCAGTTAGCAACGAAGTGAGAAACAGATGAAGCGTCGCAGTCTCCTGAAGGTATTTTCCGTGGTGGCCACCGGTGCCGCGCTGACGCTGTCGGCGGGCGCCCACGCCGAAGACAAGGTGATCAAGGTCGGCACGGTCGCCGGCCCGGATGCGCAGGTGTGGCAGGTCGTGCAGAAGGTCGCGAAGGAGAAGCAAGGCCTGAACGTGAAGGTCATCGAGTTCAACGACTACGTGCAGCCGAACGCGGCGCTCGACGCGGGCGACCTCGACGCGAACAGCTTCCAGCACCAGCCCTACCTCGACAGCCAGGTGAAGCAGCGCGGCTACAAGATCGTCAGCGCGGGCCTGACCTACATCTCGCCGATCGGCGTGTATTCGAAGAAGTTCAAGGCGCTGAAGGATCTGCCGCAAGGCGCGAAGCTCGCGGTGCCGAACGATCCGTCGAACGAGAACCGCGCGCTGCTGCTGCTGCAGACGCAAGGCGTGATCAAGCTGAAGGCCGGCGCCGGCACGGGCGGCAACAACGCGACGGTGCTCGACATCGCCGAGAACCCGAAGAAGCTGAAGATCTCCGAGCTCGACGCCGCGCAACTGCCGCGCGTGCTGTCGGACGTCGACGCGGCCGTGATCAACACCAACTACGCGCTCGCCGCGAACCTGCAGCCGACCAAGGACGCGATCGCGCTCGAATCGCTGACGAGCCCGTATGCGAACCTGATCGCCGTGCGCGCGAAGGACAAGGACCAGCCGTGGGTGAAGAAGCTGGTCAGCGCGTACCAGTCGCCGGAAGTGCGCGAATTCATCAAGAAGCAGTTCAAGGGCTCGATGGTCGCGTCGTTCTGAACGCCGCACACCGGTCCGATTGCCGACCCGAAGGGCCTGCCGCGCGCAGGCCCTTTTTCATTGGGGCGGGTGCTGGCCCGTGGCCGCTGGCGGCGCGTGCGGCATGCGCTGCGTTCATCTGACGAAAGGCCGGTTTCGTGCCGAGACTGTGCGACGCGGGCGCATTGCCATATACTGTATATCCATACAGTTGTGGGTGGCGTCATGCTCGCATCCTCCATTTCTCCCGAATCCCTTCATCCGTCGCTGTGGCGCGGCTCGCAGCTCGCGCGCGGCGGCCCGCGCACGATCGACACGGGCTTCGCGTCGCTGTCCGCCGAGCTGCCGGGCGGCGGCTGGCCGGTCGGCGCACTCGTCGAGCTGCTGGCCGCGCAGCCGGGCTGCGGCGAGATGCGCCTGCTCGCGCCCGCGCTCGCGCAGTCGGTCAGCGCGCGGCGTCCGCTCGCGCTGGTCGCGCCGCCCCATGCGCCGCATGCGAGCGCGCTGGCCGCCCTCGGCGTGCCGTCCGATGCGCTGCTGTGGCTGCGCGCGGGCAGCCGTACCGACGCGTTGTGGGCCGCCGAGCAGGCGCTCAAGACGGGCTGCTGCGGAGCGCTGCTGCTGTGGCAGGACGCGCGGCCCGATGCACTGCGGCGCCTGCATCTGGCGGCCGCGCGCACCGGCGACACGCTGTTCGTGATGCTGCGCGCGCTGTCGGCCGTGCGGCAGCCGTCGCCGGCCGTGCTGCGCGTCGCGCTGCATCCGGTGCCGGGCGGCGTGTCGCTCGACATCGTCAAGCGTCGCGGGCCCGCGCGCAGCGAACCGCTCGCGCTCGAATTGCCGTCGCCCATCGTGGAGAGCCGCTATGCGCGTCTTGCTCGGCATCCATCTGCCGCGCCTGCCGCTCGACGTGTGCGCCCCGCCGCCGTCTGACGCAGAAGCCGGCGCGGCCGGCTGCGCGGTGCTCGAGCAGGGCGTCGTGCTGATTGCCGACGCGCCCGCGCGCCGGCACGGCGTGCGCGCGGGCATGAAGCGCGGCGGCGTGCTGACGCTCGCGCCCGGCACGCGGCTCGTCGAGCGCGATCCGGCGCGCGAGGCCGACGCGCTGCGCGCCGTCGCGCTCGCGTTGCTGCGCTTCTCGCCGTGCGTCGCGCTCGACGACGAAGCGACGCTGATCGTCGACGTCGGCCCGAGCCTGCGGCTGTTCGGCGGCTTGCCGTCGCTGTGCCGCCAGGTGCGCGCGACGCTCGCGGCGCTCGGCTATGCGGCGCACCTGTCGGCCGCGCCGACCGGGCGCGGCGCGTGGCTGCTCGCGCGCACGTCGGCGCGTGCGCGGGTGCGGCGCCGCGTGGCGCGACCGGCTTCGCTCGGCCGCACGCTCGATCGGTTGCCGTGCGTGCTGCTGCCGGATGCGCGTCCGTATGCGGGCTGGCTCGACGGGCTCGGCTGCCGCACGCTCGCCGATCTGCGCGCGCTGCCGCGCGCCGGGCTGCAGCGCCGCTGCGGGCCCGCGCTGCTCGCGGCGCTCGATCGCGCGTACGGCGATGCGCTCGAGCCGCTCGCATGGATGACGGTGCCGCCCGTCTTCGACGTGCGGCTCGAGCTGCCGGAGCGCGTCGAATACGCGCAAGCCGTGCTGTTCGCCGCGCAGCGGCTCGTGGTACAGCTCTGCGGCTGGCTGGCCGCGCGCCAGCTGTCGCTCGCCGCGATGACGTTCGATCTCGAGCACGAGCGCGGCCGCCAGGCCGTGCCGCCGACCGCGCTGGAGCTCGCGTTCGCCGCGCCCGTGCGCGACGAAGCGCACTTCATGCGGCTGCTCGGCGAGCGGCTCGCGCGCGTCGAGCTGCCGGCCGCGGTGATCGCGGTGCGGCTGAAGGCCACGCGCGTCGAATCGGTCGCGCCGCCGGCCGACGATCTGTTTCCGGAGCCGGGCGGCACGCGCGAGACGCGCGCGCGGCTGTTCGAGCTGCTGTCGGCGCGGCTCGGCGCGGACAACGTGCTGCGCGCGGCGCGCGTCGCCGATCACCGTCCGGAGGCCGCCAACCGCTGGCTGCCGCTCGACGCGCAGGCGGGCAAGGCCGCGGCCGGGCCGCCCGACGCGCCGCCGCGTCCCGCATGGCTGCTGGCCGAGCCGTTGCCGCTGCTGATGCGCGGCGAGCGGCCGGTATTCCATACGCCGCTCAGGATGATGTCGTCGGCCGAGCGGATCGAAGGCGGCTGGTTCGACGGGCAGCACGTGGCGCGCGACTACCACGTCGCGCACGACGAAGCGGGCGCGTGCTACTGGGTGTTCCTCGAGCGTTCCGAAAGCGCGGCCGAGCCGCGCTGGTTCCTGCACGGCCTGTTCGGGTGAGCGACGATGGCCGCGCAAATCACCTGGCTGCCCGACTACGCGGAGTTGTTCTGCCGCTCGAACTTCTCGTTCCTGCATGGCGCGTCGCATGCGGAGGAGCTCGTCGCGCGCGCGGCGGAGCTCGGCTATCGCGGCCTCGCGATCACCGACGAATGCTCGCTGGCCGGCGCGCCGCGCATGCATGTCGCCGCGCAGGCGCAAGGGCTGCCGCTCGTCGTCGGCGCGTATTTCGCCGTCACGCCCGATGAGGTCGCGCCGGGCCACGATCCGGGGCCCGGCGCCTTCGGGCTCGTGCTGCTCGCGCAGAACCGCGAGGGCTACGGCAATCTTGCCGAGCTGATTTCCTGGCGGCGCATGGCGGCGCCGAAGGGCACCTACACGCTGACGTCGCGGATGCTGTCGGCGCCGCCTGCGGCGTTCGCGCACCTGCGCGGCATGCCCGACTGTTTCGCGATCCTCGTGCCCGTGTATCCGGTGCGCGCCGACGTGCTCGATGCGCAGGTCGCATGGTTTCGCGCGACCTTCGGCGAGCGCGCGCGGCTCGGGCTCGTGCAGTTGCAGCGCGCGCTCGACGGCGCGCAGCGCGAGGAGATCCGCGCGGCCGGCGAGCGGCGCGGCGTGCCCGTCGTCGCGCTCGGCGACGTGACGATGCACCGGCGCTCGTGCAAGCCGTTGCAGGACGTGATGACGGCGATCCGCGTCGGCATGCCGGTGGCCGAGTGCGGCTACGCGCTGGCGCCGAATGCCGAGCAGCACCTGCGGTCGCGGCAGCGCATCGGGCAGCTGTACTCGCCGGACGAGATAGCGCAAACCTGCGAGATTCTCGACGCGTGCGATTTCGAGCTCGGCTCGCTGCGCTACGAGTATCCCGACGAGATCGTGCCGGCGGGGCTCACGCCGACGCGCTATCTGGAACAGGAAACCCTCGCCGGCGCGCGCGCGCGTTATCCGCGCGGGGTGCCGGAGAAGGTCGCGAAGCTGATCCGCCATGAGCTCGACCTGATCGCGAAGCTGAGCTACGAGCCGTTCTTCCTGACCGTCTACGACATCGTCAAATTCGCGCGCAGCCGGAACATCCTGTGCCAGGGCCGCGGCTCGGCTGCGAATTCGGTCGTCTGCTATTGCCTCGGCATCACCGAGGTCGATCCCGATCAGAGCACGATGCTGTTCGAGCGCTTCATCAGCGAGAAGCGCGGCGAGCCGCCCGACATCGACGTCGACTTCGAGCACCAGCGCCGCGAAGAGGTGATTCAGCACATCTACCGGAAGTACGGCAAGGATCGCGCGGCGATCGCCGCCGCCGTCTCGACCTACCGCCCGCGCGGCGTGCTGCGCGAAACCGGCAAGGCGCTCGGCGTCGATCCGATGCTGGTCGACCGCGTCGCGAAGGCGCACCGCTGGTTCGACGGCAGCCGCGATCTGCTGAAGCAGTTCGCGTCGACCGGGCTCGATCCGGCCACGCCGCTGATCGCCACGTGGGCCACGCTCGCCGCGCGGCTGCTGAACTTTCCGCGCCACCTGTCGCAGCACTCGGGCGGCTTCGTGATCAGCCGCGGCAAGCTCACGCGGCTCGTGCCGGTCGAGAACGCGGCGATGGACGGGCGGCGCGTGATCCAGTGGGACAAGGACGATCTCGAAGCGCTCGGCCTGATGAAGGTCGACGTGCTCGCGCTCGGCATGCTGTCGGCGCTGCATCGCGCCTTCGACCTGCGCACCGCGTGGCGCGGCCCGCAGCCGGACGGCGAGCCGTTCACGATGAAGCACGTCCCGCAGGACGACGAGGCGACTTACGACATGATCTGCCGGGCCGATACGGTGGGCGTGTTCCAGATCGAGTCGCGCGCGCAGATGTCGATGCTGCCGCGGCTGAAGCCGCGCAACTACTACGACCTCGTCGTCCAGGTGTCGATCGTGCGGCCCGGGCCGATCCAGGGCGGCGCCGTGCATCCGTACCTGAAGCGGCGCCGGATCATGTCCGGCGAGGAGCAAGGCAAGGTCACCTATCCGAGCGACGCGCTCAAGGAGGTGCTCGAGCGCACCCTCGGCGTGCCGATCTTCCAGGAGCAGGTGATGCAGATCGCGATCGTCGCGGCGGGCTTCACGCCGGGCGAGGCCGACGAGCTGCGGCGCGCGATGGCCGCGTGGAAGCGCAAGGGCAATCTCGAGAAGTATCACGACAAGATCGTCGAAGGGATGCTCGCGCGTAATTACACCCGTGAATTCGCCGAGCAGATCTTCGAGCAGATCAAGGGCTTCGGCGAATACGGCTTCCCCGAAAGCCACGCGGCCAGCTTCGCGAAACTCGCGTATGCGAGCAGCTGGCTCAAGTGCCACGAGCCCGCGATCTTCGTCGCGGCGCTGCTGAACAGCCAGCCGATGGGTTTCTATGCGCCCGCGCAGCTCGTGCAGGACGCGAAGCGCCACGGCGTGCAGGTGCTGCCGGCCGACGTCACGCAAAGCGGCTGGGAGACGTCGCTCGAAGCGCTGCCCGGTCAGCCGCCGCCACACGGCCAGCCGGCGGTGCGGCTCGGCCTGGCGCTCGTGCGCGGGCTCGGCGAGGCGGCCGCGCGGCGCATCGAGGCCGCGCGCGCGGCCGGCCCGTTCGACAGCGTCGACGCGCTCGCGCGCCGCGCGCAGCTCGAGCGGCGCGATCTCGAGGCGCTCGCCGCCGCGAACGCGCTGGCGGCGCTCGCCGGCCATCGCCGCGACGCATTGTGGCAGGCCGTCGCCGCGGCGCCCGAGCGCGACCTGCTCGCCGCCGCGCCGATCGACGAAACGGAGCAGCCGGCGCTCGGCGCGCCGTCCGAAGCCGACGACATCCTCGCCGACTATCACACCATCGGCCTGACGCTGAACCGCCATCCGGTCGCGCTGCTGCGGCCCGCGTTGCGCGCGCAGCGGCTGTCGTCCGCGGCCGAGCTGCGCGACCGTCCCGACGGCCGGCTCGCGCGCGCGTGCGGGCTCGTGATCGCGCGGCAGATGCCGGGCACCGCGAAGGGCGTGATGTTCATGACGCTCGAAGACGAAACGGGCTGCGTGAACGTGATCGTGCGGCCCGAGCTGCTCGCCCGGCAGCGGCGCGAAACGCTTGACTCGCGGCTGCTCGCTGCGTCGGGCGTGTGGCAGGTCGTCAGCGACGTGAGGCACCTCGTCGCGCAGCATTTCGAGGATCTGACGCCGCTGCTCGGCGGCCTGCGCACGTCGAGCCGGGAATTTCACTGAGGGCGCGACAGAGGGCGGGGCGTGTCGATTGCCGCTCACCGCTCACCGCGAAACGCTCATCCATACACCGGTCATCCCGGCTCACCCGCACCCCGCTCGGTCGCATGCATACCAGTGGCCCTAACTGGTTCTATTCCGGTATCGTTTTTGCCTCGTTTCGCACGCCGAGGCGAGGCTGCAACCCGTCCCTTTGCATACCACTCCGGGTAAATACCTATCCCGCATCGCCTTGTAAACAAAGGACTTATTGCGACTAAACCGCTTGTCGGACAAGGCTTTCCGCGATTTCCACGAGTCTAATACCAGTTCGTTGACTGGTATTATTGTGGTTATATAATGCGTTCACTTTCGACGGCTCGACGGCTCGACGGCTCGACGGCCGTCGTCCGACCCGCAAAGGCATATGGAAACCGGCTGCTCCGAACTGGCGCCCGATCCCCTCGACGACACGCCGCTGTATCTGCAGCTCGCCCGCAATCTGGCGAGCGCGATCCACGCTGGCGCGTGGCGCGCGGGCGAGGCGCTGCCGTCGGAGCGGCTGCTGTCGGACACGGTCGGCGTATCGCGCATCACGGCGCGCCGCGCGCTCGCGCTGCTGGTCGAGCAGGGGCTGATCCGGCGGGTGCGCGGGGCGGGCAGCTTCATCACGCCGCGCGTCGCCGATCCGCTGTCGCGGCTCGTCGGCTTCACCGAGAAGATGCGGCAGCGCGGCTTCATCCCCGATTCGGTGTGGCTCGCGCGCACGCTGCGCGTCGCGAGTCGCGACGAAATCGCGCATCTGGGGCTCGCGCCGGGCGCGACGGTCGCGCGGCTCGAGCGGCTGCGCCGCGCGGACGGCACCGTGATGGCCGTCGAGCACTCGACGCTGCCGGCCGCGGTGCTGCCCGATCCGCAGGCGCTCGGCGCATCGCTGTACGACTATCTGGAGGCGCGCGGGTCGAGCGTCGTGCGCGCGCTGCAGCACTTTCGCGCGGCCAACGCGACGCACGAGATCGCGAAATGGATGGGCGTGAAGCCGGGCGCGGCGCTGCTCGTGATCAGGCGGATCGGCTATGGCGCCGATCAGCGCGCGCTCGAAGTGACCGAATCGTATTGCCGCGACGACTATTACGACTTCGTCGCCGAACTGAAACGCTGACGCGCGAGACTGCGCGCGCCACACGACTGGAACGCAATGCAACGCAACGGAACGCAATCGCGCGCAATGCATCCCAACGAACTGGCACATCGCGACGCGGCGCTCCGCGTCACCGGATCATCAAGAGAAACGTCATGCTGACTGGCAACATCCTCACCCCCGACGGCTGGATTCACGGCTCGCTCGACAGCGAGAACGGCCGCATCACGATGGTCGACGGCACGCCCGCCGACCCGGCCAACAACGACGCGCCGTACATCCTGCCCGGCTTCATCGATCTGCACGTGCACGGCGGCGGCGGCGCCGACGTGATGGAAGGCGGCGACGCGATCGAGACGATCGCGCGCACCCACGCGCAGTTCGGCACGACGAGCCTGCTCGCCACCACGATGACCGCGCCGCGCGACGAGCTGATGGAAGTCGTCGCGAACCTCGGCACCGCCGCGCGCGCGCGCACGCCGGGCGGCGCACGCGTGCTCGGCGTGCATCTCGAAGGGCCGTACATCAACCCCGGCAAGCTCGGCGCGCAACCGGACGCGGCCGTGTCGGCCGTGCTCGACGAAGTGCTGAAATACCTGTCGATCGCGCCGATCCGCGTGGTCACGCTTGCCCCGGAGATCGCCGGCCACATCGAGATCATCGGCGAGATGGCCGCGCGCGGCGTGCGCGTGCAGCTCGGCCACTCGCTCGCGACGTACGACGACGCGGTCACCGCGCTCAAGCACGGCGCGTGCGGCTTCACGCATCTGTTCAACGCGATGTCGCCGCTGCATCACCGCAACCCCGGCCTCGTCGGCGCGGCGCTCGCGCATGCCGAGTACGCGGAAATCATCCCCGACCTGCTGCACGTGCATCCCGGCGCGATCCGCGCGGCGCTGCGCGCGATCCCGCGCCTGTACGTGGTGACCGACAGCACGTCGGCCACCGGCATGCCCGACGGCGAATACCGGCTCGGCAGCCAGCACGTGACCAAGTGCCTCGGCGGCGTGCGGCTCGCCGACGGCACGCTCGCGGGCAGCACGCTGACGATGGATCAGGCGCTGCGCAACCTCGTGTCGCTCGGCCTGCCGATCGCCGACGTGTCGAACCGCATGTCGCGCTACGCGGCCGACTACCTCGGCATCGCGGACCGCGGCCGCCTTGAGCGCGGCGCATGGGCCGACCTCGCGGTATTCGATCGCGACCTGAACCTCACCGCGACCTACGTCGAAGGAGAATCGATTGTCGAATATGCTTAAGGAAGCGCGCGAGGCCGCCCAGGTCGTCGCCGCGCAGCTCGCCGATACCGCGCGCGTCGAGGCGCTCGCCGGCCAGCTGCTCGATCACCCGCCGGCCGTCGCGCTGACGGTCGCGCGCGGCAGCTCGGATCACGCCGCCAGCTATTTCGCGAGCCTGACGATGAGCCGCCTCGGCGTGCCGGTCGCGTCGCTGCCGATGTCGGTCGCGACCTTGCAGCAGGCGCCGCTGAAGGTGCACGACCAGCTCGCGCTCGCGTTTTCCCAGTCGGGCCAGAGCCCCGATCTCGTCAACACGATGGCCGCGCTGCGCGAAGCTGGCGCGCGGACCGTCGCCGCCGTCAACGTGCTGCCGTCGCCGCTCGCCGATGCGTGCGAGCACCAGTTGCCGCTGCTGGCCGGCCCCGAGCTGTCGGTCGCCGCGACCAAGAGCTATATCGCAATGCTGTCGCTGTCCGCGCAGATCGTCGCGTTCTGGCAGCGCGACGCCGCGCTGGTCACCGCGTTGCGCGGCCTGCCCGACGTGCTCGCGCAAGCGGGCCGGCTCGACTGGTCGGCGGCGGTGGCCGCGTTTTCGGGCATCGAGCGGATGATCGTGATCGGCCGCGGCCTTGGCCTCGCGATCGCGCAGGAAGCCGCGCTGAAGCTGAAGGAAACCTCGGGCATCCAGGCCGAGGCATTTTCGAGCGCCGAAGTCCGGCACGGCCCGATGGAGCTGATCGAGCGCGACTATCCGCTGCTCGTGTTCGCGCCGCCGGGGCCGGAGCAGGCCGGGCTGCTGCAGCTCGCGCAGGACATGCGCGCACGCGGCGCGGCGGTGCTGCTCGCCGCGCCCGCCGGCACGCCGGGCGCGAACCTGCCGCTCGCGCAGTCCGCCCATGCGGCGCTCGATCCGATCGCCGCCATTCTGTCGTTCTACGTGATGGCGGCCGAGCTCGCCGTCGCGCGCGGTCGCAATCCCGACACGCCGCGTCACCTGAACAAAGTCACCGAAACGCACTGATAGCCGAGACAGCCGATGAGACGCGCCGAGGAGTCCCAGTTGAAGAGTTCCGCCCAAGATCAGATCGTCCTGCTCGCCCCGCTGAGCGGGCCGATCGTCGCGCTGGCCGATGTGCCCGATCCGGTGTTTGCCGGCGGGATGTTCGGCGACGGCATCGGCATCGACCCGCTCGCGGGCCGGCTCGTCGCGCCGTGCGCGGGCGTCGTGTCGCATCTGGCGCGTACCGGCCATGCGGTGACGATCACGACGCCGCAAGGCGCGCAAGTGCTGCTGCACATCGGCATCGACACCGTCGAGCTGAACGGGCAGGGCTTCACCGCACGCGTCGAGGACGGCGCGCACGTCGCGCCGGGCGACCTGCTGATCGAGTTCGATCAGGACGTGGTCGCACGCAGCGCGCATTCGCTCGTGTCGGTGATCGCGATCGCGAACTCGGATGCATTCGACGTCGTCGAGCGCGCGAGCGGCTTCGCGACGGCCGGCGAGACGCCGCTGCTGACGCTGCGCGCCAACGGCGCAGCGGCCGGGCAGGCCACGCAGGCCGCTCATGCGACCGCGACCGCGACTTCGGCGCACGAAGTGCGCCGCCAGATCGTGCTCACGCAGCCGGGCGGCCTGCATGCGCGCCCGGCCGCGCGGGCGCGCGAATCCGTGCGCGGTTTCGACGCGACGGTCGACGTGCAGTTCGACGGCCGTCACGCGTCGATCGCGAGCGTCGTGGGCCTGCTCGGCCTCGGCGCCGGCGAAGGCGCGACGGTCGAGCTGATCGGCCGCGGCGCGCATGCGCAGCAGGCCGTCGACGCGGTCGCGCGCGAGCTGCTGCGCGAAGCGCACGGCGAAGTGGAAGAGACGCCGGCACGGCTGCGCTCGCCGGCGCCGCCGACGCTGCGGCACGACGACGGCGCGGCGCGCGCCGGTGCGCCCCTCGATCCGAACACGCTCGCGGGCGTATGTGCGGCGCCCGGCATCGCGGTCGGCACGCTGGTGCGGCTCGACGATGCCGACATCGTGCCGCCCGAACCGGCGAGCGGCACGCCCGCGTCGGAAAGCCGCCGCCTCGACCAGGCGCTGAAGGCGGTCGACGCCGAACTCGGCGAAACGGTGCGCAACGCGTCCGCGCGCGGCGCGGTGGGCGAGGCCGGCATTTTCGCGGTGCATCGCGTGCTGCTGGAGGATCCGACGCTGGTCGACGCGGCGCGCGACCAGATCAGCCTCGGCAAGAGCGCCGGCTTCGCGTGGCGCGCGACGATCCGCGCGCAGATCGACACGCTGTCGCGGCTCGACGACGCGCTGCTCGCCGAGCGCGCGGCCGATCTGCGCGACATCGAGAAGCGCGTGCTGCGCGCGCTCGGCCACACGAGCGGCGTGACGCGCGCGCTGCCCGACGAGGCTGTGCTCGCCGCCGAGGAGTTCACGCCGTCGGACCTGTCGTCGCTCGATCGCGAACGCGTGACCGCGCTCGTGATGGCGCGCGGCGGCGCGACCTCGCATGCGGCGATCATCGCGCGCCAGCTCGGCATCCCGGCGCTCGTCGCGGTCGGCGATGCGCTGTACGCGATTCCGGACGGCACGCAGGTCGTCGTGGACGCGAGCGCGGGCCGGCTCGAACACGCGCCGAGCGCGGTCGACGTCGAGCGTGCGCGCCACGAACGCGAGCGCCTCGACGGCGTGCGCGAAGCGAACCGCCAACATGCGCGCGAAGCCGCCGCGACGGCCGACGGTCGCGCGATCGAAGTCGCCGCGAACATCGCGACGCTCGACGACGCGAACACCGCGCTCGACAACGGCGCCGATTCGATCGGGCTGCTGCGCACCGAGCTGATGTTCATCCATCGTCAAACCGCGCCGAGCGTCGTCGAGCACCGGCAGAGCTACCAGTCGATCGTCGACGCGCTGCAGGGCCGCACCGCGATCATCCGCACGCTCGACGTCGGCGCGGACAAGGAAGTCGACTATCTGACGCTGCCGCCGGAGCCGAATCCGGCGCTCGGCCTGCGCGGCATCCGGCTCGCGCAGGTGCGCCCCGATCTGCTCGACGATCAGCTGCAGGGCCTCCTCGCGGTGAAGCCGTTCGGTGCGGTGCGCATCCTGCTGCCGATGGTTACCGACGCGGGCGAACTCGTGCGGCTGCGCGCGCGCATCGACGAATTCGCGCGGGCGCAGGGCCGTACCGAGCCGATCGAGGTCGGCGTGATGATCGAGGTGCCGTCGGCGGCGCTGCTTGCCGATCAACTCGCACGGCACGCGGATTTCCTGTCGATCGGCACCAACGACCTCACGCAGTACACGCTCGCGATGGACCGCTGCCAGGCCGACCTCGCCGCGCAGTCCGACGGCCTGCATCCGGCCGTGCTGCGCCTGATCGACATCGCGGTGCGCGGTGCGGCGAAGCATGGCAAGTGGGTCGGCGTGTGCGGCGCGCTCGGCGGCGATCCGCTCGCGGTGCCGATCCTCGTCGGCCTCGGCGTGACCGAGCTGTCGGTCGACCCGGTGGCGGTGCCGGGCATCAAGGCGCGCGTGCGCCGTCTCGATTACCAGCTGTGTCGCCAGCGTGCGCAGGATCTGCTCGCACTCGACTCGGCACAGGCGGTAAGGGCAGCAAGCCGCGAGGTCTGGCCGCTCGACTGAACGTCGACGGCGGGCGCGCGACCCGTATCACCACGAAAGCAATTAGGTCAACGACGCTTCACGACGAGACAATGGACTGGAGGACTGAATGGACGGGAATCCGTTTCTGAAGATACAGGGGCTGGGCCGCGCCCTGATGCTGCCGATCGCGGTGTTGCCGGTCGCCGGCATCCTGCTGCGCCTCGGCCAGCCGGACGTGTTCAACATCAAGATGATCGCCGACGCCGGCGGGGCGATCTTCGACAACCTGCCGCTGCTGTTCGCGATCGGCGTGGCGGTCGGCTTCGCGAAGGACAACAACGGCGTCGCGGCGCTCGCGGGCGCGATCGGCTATCTGATCGAAACCGCGATCATGAAGGACATCGATCCCAAGCTGAACATGGGCGTGCTGTCCGGGATCATCGCGGGCGTGGTGGCGGGCTTGCTGTACAACCGCTACAAGGACATCAAGTTGCCCGACTACCTCGCCTTCTTCGGCGGCAAGCGCTTCGTGCCGATCATCACGGGGCTCGCGTGCGTGGTGCTCGGCATCGTGTTCGGCTATGTGTGGCAGCCGATCCAGCATGCGATCGACGCGGCCGGGCAATGGCTGACGACCGCGGGTGCGATCGGCGCGTTCGTGTTCGGCTTCCTGAACCGCTTGCTGCTCGTCACGGGCCTGCACCACATCATCAACTCGCTCGCGTGGTTCGTGTTCGGCAACTTCACGCCGCCGGCCGGTGGCGAGATCGTGCACGGCGACCTGCACCGCTTCTTCGCGGGCGATCCGACCGCGGGCACCTTCATGGCCGGCTTCTTCCCGATCATGATGTTCGGCCTGCCGGCCGCGTGTCTCGCGATGCTGCACGAAGCGCCGAAGGAGCGCCGCGCGATGGTCGGCGGCCTGCTGTTCTCGATGGCGCTCACGTCGTTCCTGACCGGCGTGACCGAGCCGATCGAGTTCAGCTTCATGTTCCTCGCGCCGGTGCTGTACGTGATCCACGCGGTGCTGACCGGGCTGTCGCTCGCGATCTGCCAGATCCTCGGCGTGAAGCTCGGCTTCACGTTCTCGGCCGGCGCGATCGACTACGTGCTGAACTACGGGCTGTCGACGAAGGGCTGGATCGCGATTCCGCTCGGCATCGCGTACGGCGTCGCGTACTACGGGTTGTTCCGCTTCTTCATCCGCAAGTTCAACATGGCGACGCCCGGCCGCGAGCCGGCCAGCGCCGATGCGGCGGCCGAATCGTACGCGTCGGGCGGCTTCGTCGCGCCGGCCGGCGGCGCGGCTGTGGCGGCCCCGCGCGCGCAGCGCTACATCGCTGCGCTCGGCGGTGCGGGCAACCTGACGGTCGTCGACGCCTGCACGACGCGTCTGCGCCTGAGTGTCGTCGATCCGGACAAGGTGTCGGAGCCGGAGCTCAAGGCGATCGGCGCGCGCGGCGTGCTCAAGCGCGGCGGCAACAGCGTGCAGGTGATCATCGGGCCGGAGGCCGACATCATCGCCGACGAGATGCGGGCGGTGATCGGCAGCGGTACGGCTGGGGCCGCAGCCGCAGCGCCGGCCGCGGCCGCGCAATCGACGGCGCAAGCGGTCACGGGCGCGGCGGCCGGGCCGCTCGATCCCGATCCGCTGCGCTGGCTCGCGGTGTTCGGCGGCGCGACCAACGTCGCAGCGCTCGACGCGATCGCGACCACGCGGCTGCGCGTGGTCGTGCGCGACGCATCGGCCGTCGATCGCGAACGGCTCGGCACGCTCGACGCCGCATGGGTGTCGCCGGACACATTCCACATCGTCTGCGGCAATGCGGCCGCGCGCTATGCGCAGCAGCTCGGCGCACGCCTGCCGTCGACCGGGGGCGGCGCGGCCGCGCAACCGGCCTGACGCGACGCTGCCGGTCTGTCTGCGTTGCCGCAGCGGGCCGGCTGCCGGCCCCAGTACGAAAACGGCTTGCGACCGATGGGGCGCAAGCCGTTTTTACTTTGGGGGCGGTGCCACTGCTCAGTGTTCAGTGCCGGTGCTCCGATCCGCCTCGCGCCTCGCCCACCCCGTGCAACTGCGCGCCCCTTACGGGTTCGTCACCGTGAAGCTCGGCTTCCGATAACCGATCCCCGCACGGTCGAGCTTCGGCAGCTCGCGCTGGACGACGAGCGTCGCGAAGCCGGCCCAGTCTCGCTGGAGTGCCGCGGTGTCGACGTGATGCGTGTCGCCGCGCTTGTAGCGCACGCCGGCCGCATAGGGCAGCTCCCAGTCGGCGCGATGCCACGCGCGTTCGGCGAGTGCGAGCAGCCGCGGATACACCATGTACTCGAGGAATGTGTCGTTGCGCATCACCTCGCCCCATGCCTGCCCCTGGATGCCCTCGATGCGCGGCGCGGGGCCCGTGCCGGTCGCCTCGAACGCGTTGCCGTCGCGATCGCCCATCACCTCGGCGTTCTGCGGCAGGTTCTCGGGCGCGAGCGAGAACACCTTGTACTCGTCGGTTGCCTGCGACCCCCAGTAATAGCCACGCTCGCGCGGATTCAGCGTGTACGGGAAGTCGAAGTACAGGTAGTCGGGCAGCGCGAGCACGGTCAGATAGCCGGCGTTGCTGAGGTCGCGCGCGCTGTCCGCCGCGCCCCAGAAGATCGTGTCCCACAGCGACACCATCACGTGACGCGTACTGAAATCGCGCGGCCCGCTCGCGTGCTTGATGCCGTCCTGCCACGCGGCCATCGTGTCGATCCCGTTCGCGTCTACCGCCGCGCTGACCTGTTTCGCGAAGCGCGTCGGCAGCTCGTCGATCGAGCGGATCTCGCCACCCTGCAGCAGCGCCGCGCACGCGGGCGAGCGCGCCCACGGCTTGTCCTGTGCGGCGAGGTCGATGCGCCCCTTGTTCGGATCGGTGCCGTTCAGCGGCTGGAAGCCGCCGCCGAGCAGGATGTTCTTCGCTTCGTCGCCGCCGAAATGCCAGATCCGCAGCGGCGCCTGCGCGTCCGCGTGCATCGCCGCGATCTCGCGGATCACCTTCGACGCGAAGTTCAGCGCGCCCGGCACGCACGGGTTCAGATCGCTGCGTCGATCGTAGAACTGCACCGTGGTCAGGTTCGACGTGTCCTGCGGGTCGAGCAGCCGATACGCGTTCGCCTCCTGGTCGCGGCCGGCCGCATGCAGGCGCCGGTAGCGCGCTTCCATCGACACGACGGCCGCGCGCGCGTGGGCCGGCATGTCGATTTCGGGAATCACCTCGACGAAGCGGTCGGCCGCGTAGCGCACCAGCGCGACGTAGTCGGCGCGCGTCAGATAGCCGCCGCCCGAGCGGTTGTCCGGACCGGAGCCGAGCTGCGGCAGCAGGCAACGCGTCTCGGACGGATCGTGACAGCGGCGCGCGCCGATGTCGGTCAGCTCGGGCAGCCCGGGGATCTCGATGCGCCAGCCTTCGTCGTCGGACAGGTGCAGGTGCAGCCGGTTGAGCTTGTACGCGCTCATCTGGTCGATCAGGCGGCGCAGCGTCGCCGGATGCTTAAAGTTGCGCGCGAGATCGACGTGCATGCCGCGATGCGTGAAGCGCGGCGCGTCCTCGACGAGCAGTGCCGGAACCGGGCCGCCGCCGGCCGGCGCGAGAGAGAACAGCGTCTGCACGCCGTAGTAGAGGCCGGCGCGATCGTAGCCTTCGACGAGCACGCCGCGCGGCCCGATCGCGAGCCGGTAGCCGCCCGGCGTCGCGATGTCGGCCGGCAGCCGGCGCGGCGCGACCACGCCGCGCACGCGCGCGCGGGCGCCGTCCAGCCCGAGCGTCGCCGCGCGTTCGCGCAGCGCCGCGACCTGCGCATCGGGCAACTCGGGCAGCACCAGCTCGACGCCGCGCAGCTCGAGCGCGCCGGGCAGCCGCTGCTCGCGCTTCACGCTCGGCAGCGTGCGGCTCGCGTCCGGCCGCGCGGCCACCGGCGGCGCATTGCCGGTCGAGCTGTTCTGCGCATCGGCCGGCAGCGATTCGACGTAGCGCAGTTCGTCGTCGGTATCGTTGTAGCGCAGCACCGCCGGCGGCGCGCCGTCGACCACCACATACGGGCGCGGTATCACGTCGCTGTAGCGTCGCAGCCAGTATTCGGCGACGAACGGCAACGCGATGCGCTCGCCGGGCGCGAGCCGCAGCGAGCCCGGCTGCGGCGTCAGCTCGTACAGGTCGCCCGTGAGCCGCCGCAACGCGAAGCCCGGACGATCGATACGCAGCAGCCGTCGGATGCTGTGCAGATAGAGCTTCCAGCCGCCGTCGGCGATCGGCTGGTGGCCGCGGTTCTGCAGGAACAGGCGGCCGGTCGCGCAGGCGGCGCCGTCGGCGCCGAGATCGGCGCACGGCACGCCGGCCGCCGCCGCATGGTTGTTGTCCACGGCGACGCGCAGCGCGAGGCCGTTCGACAGCAACGCGGCGAGGTCGGCCGGCTGCATGGCGGGCCGCGCGATGCCGGCGGCCGGCACGACCACCGAGGCGGCCACCGAGCCGGCGCCGGCCGGCACGGGTTCGGCGCGGCTTGCGGACGGCAGCAGCGCCGCGATCAGCACGCCGGCAAACAGGAAGGGCAACGGGCGTTTCATTGGAACTCCTGAGAAAAAGGGTGGCGCCGCGGCGGCGTCGGATGACGTCGCTGCGATCGGGTCTTTCAACGGAGCTGCGGGGACATCGACGCGCGGTGCGAGCGGATCGCCCCGCGCGGGTTCGGCACGCGACGCGCGTGCATTACGGAACGGGAGGCGGGCGCGCGTGCCGATCGGGGCGGCCGGCGCGTGACGCGGTGTTCATCGAGGGAGAGCGGCCGCGGCGGAGTCGACGCGGGGGTCGTGGCCGCGCTGCGCCAGGCCGGCCACGCGATACGCCGCTGCACGGCGATCAGCCGCTGCGTGCGGCCGGCGAAACGGCGCGCGTGCGCGCGCCTGACACGGGATGCGCATGTCTGCCCCACCAGATGGATCCGGCCTCGCGGCGGCCGTGTCCAACGATCTTATGAAACCTTTGATTGGTATTAAAGTGGTATCAATCTGGCGCTAAATTGGCATCGGCGTCACCGGCATGCGCGCCGCGTGCGGACGAAAAAAAACCTCGCGCGAGGCGAGGTTCTTTCCGGACGACGGCGGCGCAGCGATCTGCCGCCGTCCGCGGGTCAGTCGCGGCGCGTACGCACCGCTGCTTCCTGCGGCTTCTGCCGCGCTTCGAGCCACATCGCGTTGACGATGCCGAACGACAGCGCGACGCCCATACCGAGAATCCAGCTGAAATACCACATGGTCCGACTCCTTGCGAAACGGTGGACGAGGGCGCCGTGCGCCCCCGGCCGAGTTCAATACATCGAGTGCTTGTTCTCTTCGAGCGCCTGATGCGTGACCTTGCCGCGCATCACGCGATACACCCAGCCCGTGTAGAGCAGGACGATCGGCAGGAACACGATCACCGCGATCAGCATCACCTGCAGCGTCTTGTGGCTGGACGTCGAATCCCAGACGGTCAGGCTGCTACGCGGGTCGAGCGACGACGGCATGATGAACGGGAACATCGAGAAGCCTGCCGTCATGATCACGCCGGCGATCATCAGGCCGGTGCAGAAGAACGCGGTCTTTTCCTGCTTCGAGCCGGCGAGCAGCAGCGCAAGCAGGCCGCCCGCGATGCCGACGACGGGCGCAGCGATCATCCACGGGAATTCGTGGTAGTTCGACAGCCACAGGCCCGAGCCGGCGGCGACGTCCTTCAACAGCGGGTTCGCGACCGTGTCGGTCGGCGCGGCATGGGTGATGTGGAAGCCGCCGATGTACGACGCGACCAGCACGCCGGCCAGCACGAACAGCACGACGGCGAGGAACGACGACACGCGCAGTGCGACCGACGCGCGGCGCGCGATCGCGCCGTCCGTCTTCATCTTGATGAATGCGGCGCCGTGCGCGACGAGCATCGTGAGGCTGACCAGCCCGCAGAGCAGCGCGAACGGGTTCAGCAGCGCCCAGAAGCCGCCGTAGTAAGTGACGCGCAGGTCGGTGTCGAACTGGAACGGCACGCCTTGCAGCAGGTTGCCGAACGCGACGCCGAACACCAGCGCCGGGACGAAGCCGCCGACGAACAGCGCCCAGTCCCAGCCCGCGCGCCAGCGCGGATCGGGCCGCTTGCTGCGGTAGTCGAAGCCGACCGGCCGGAAGAACAGCGCGAACAGCACGAGCAGCATCGCGAAGTAGAAGCCGGAGAACGATGCGGCGTAGACGAGCGGCCAGGCTGCGAACATCGCGCCGCCTGCCGTGATCAGCCACACCTGGTTGCCTTCCCACGTCGCGCCGACCGTGTTGACGATGATGCGGCGTTCGTCGTCGGTCTTGCCGAGGAACGGCAGCAGCGCGGTTGCGCCCATGTCGAAGCCGTCCGTGACGGCGAAGCCGACCAGCAGCACGCCGACGAGCAGCCACCAGATCAGCTTGAGAGTTGCGTAGTCCATAGCGATTCCTTGTTCCGTTGCGAGGGCGTGCTCAGACCGAGGCACGCTCGCCAGCCGGGGCGAGTTCGTGGTGATAGCGGCCGGTATGCAGCGACGACGGGCCGAGGCGCGCGTACTTGAACATCAGCTTGATTTCGATGATGAACAGTGCCGTGTAGAACAGCACGAAGCCGGCGATACTCAGGTACAGGTCGTTCACTTGCAGGCTGGACGAGGACAGATGGGTCGGCAGCACGCCCGCGATCGTCCACGGCTGACGGCCGAGCTCGGCGACGATCCAGCCGAATTCGATCGCGATCCACGGCAGCGGGATCGCCCACACCGCATAGCGGAGGAACCAGCGGCGGTTGTCCTGCAGCAACTGACGGCGCGCGCACAGCCAGAACGCGGTAACGAACGTCGCGACGAACAGGAAGCCGAGAGCCACCATGATCCGGAACGAGAAGAACACGGGCGCCACCGGCGGGATCGTCTTCTTCGCCGCGGCCTTGATCTGGTCCGGCGTCGCATCGGTCACGTTCGGCGTGAACTGCTTGAGCATCAACCCGTAGCCGAGATACTGCTTGTGCTGGTCGAACAACGCGCGGGTTGCGTCGCTCTTGTCGCCCTGCTTCATCTTCTGCAGTGCGCCGTACGCGATCATCCCGCTCTGGATGTGCTCCTCGCTGAGCTTGGCGAGATCGCGCAGGCCGGTCACCGGTTCGTCGATCGAGCGCGTCGCGATCAGGCCGAGCGCGTACGGGATCTTGATCGCGTAGTCGGTGCGCTGTTCTTCCTGATTCGGCATGCCGATCAGCGTGAACGAGGCGGGCGCCGGCTGCGTTTCCCATTCGGATTCGATCGCGGCGAGCTTCATCTTCTGCACTTCGCCGGTCGTATAGCCCGACTCGTCGCCGAGCACGATCACGCACAGCGTCGCCGCGAGGCCGAAGCCGGCCGCGACCGCGAACGAGCGCAGCGCGAAGTCGACGTCGCGCTTGCGCAGCAGGTACCACGACGACACGCCGAGCACGAACATCGCCGCCGACACGTAGCCGGCCGACACGGTATGCACGAACTTGACCTGCGCGACGGGGTTGAACACCACGTCGAACAGGCTCGTCATCTCCATGCGCATCGTCTGGTAGTTGAACTCGGCGCCGACCGGATTGTTCATCCAGCCGTTCGCCACCAGAATCCACAGCGCGGAGAGGTTCGAGCCGAGCGCGACGAGGAACGTCACGATCAGGTGCTTGACCTTCGACAGCCGGTTCCAGCCGAAGAAGAACAGGCCGACGAACGTCGATTCGAGGAAGAACGCCATCAGGCCTTCGACCGCGAGCGGCACGCCGAAGATGTCACCGACGTAGTGCGAGTAGTACGACCAGTTCGTACCGAACTGGAATTCCATCGTGATCCCGGTGGTCACGCCCATCGCAAAGTTGATACCGAACAGCTTGCCCCAGAACTGCGTCATGTCCTTGTAGACCTGTTTGCCGGTCATCACGTATACCGCTTCCATGATGACGAGCAGCCAGGACATGCCGAGCGTCAACGGCACAAACAAGAAGTGGTAGAGCGCCGTGATGCCGAACTGCAGACGTGACAGATCGACTACTTCGCTACTTATCATGGTGGTCTCCCTCGGTGGATGCAGGCGCCGGCACCGAGAGCAGCTTCTCGGCGACGACGGCAGGCGGAAGCGACATGTGCGCAGCCTGCGGATGATTGAAAAATGCGTACTTGAGCGACATCAGGAGGATCAGCTTGACGATCAATAGCAGCGTGATGTCGCGCATCAATGTGGGCCCTCGCGCCCACGCGACGATGCGCGTGCGCCAGCCGATCGGGGCGGCGGCCTGCGCGGGGGGCGGCGCAGGCTCTTTATTGATCGAGATCAAGGTAATTATCCTGAATCGACGTGTGTGGTTTGGGGGCGACTTTACGTCGGATTTATGACCGCAATGAAGGTGTTTTAATCCTTTTAAGCCGACATGCCAATTTTAGATTGCGCGCCTTACGATGCCGAGTGTCGCGCTGCGGCAGACCGTCGCGAACTGCCGGCCAAAGATTGAGGCAGATCAAGGTTGTGCGGAAGGGGCTCGCAGCCTGCCGATACCCAATCGAATATGTCTATTAACGGCGGAAAGGCGGCAATCATAAGTGCAAAAAAAAACCGCTGCCGTTTGGCAGCGGTTTTTGCGTGAAGCGCGCTGAATTGCCGGTGCTTATGCCGGTGCTTATGCGTACTCGGCGAGTGCAGTGCGCATCTTTTTCATTGCGCTCGCTTCGATCTGACGAATGCGCTCTGCGGACACGCCGAACTCGGCCGCGAGGTCGTGCAGCGTCGAGCCGCCCGAGCCGTCGTCGTCGACGTTCAGCCAGCGCGCCTCGATGATGCGACGGCTGCGCGCGTCGAGTGCCTCGAGCGCTTGCGCGATGCCGTCCGTTTGCAGCATGTCGCGTTGGCGCGCGGCGAGCACGGCGGTCGGCTCGTTGTGCGAGTCGGCCAGATACGCGATCGGCGCGTATGCTTCCTCGCCGTCTTCGACCTGGCCTTCGAGCGCGATGTCGCCACCCGACAGGCGCGTTTCCATCTCGGTCACTTCTTCGCGCTTGACGTTGAGCTCCTGCGCGAGGCCGTCGATTTCCTCCGGCGTCATCGCCTGCATGCTCTTCTTGTGGCTGCGCAGGTTGAAGAACAGCTTGCGCTGCGCCTTCGTCGTCGCGACCTTCACCATGCGCCAGTTGCGCAGGATGTACTCGTGGATCTCCGCCTTGATCCAGTGGATCGCGTACGACACCAGGCGCACGTTTTGCGCAGGGTCGAACCGCTTCACCGCCTTCATCAGGCCGATGTTGCCTTCCTGGATCAGGTCGCCGTGCGGCAGGCCGTAACCGAGATAGTTGCGCGCGATCGACACGACGAGCCGCAGGTGCGACAGCACGAGCTTGCGTGCCGCGTCGAGGTTGTTGTCCTCGCGGAACTCGGTCGCATACCGGCGTTCTTCCTCGGCGCTCAGCAGGGGAATCCGGTTGACGGCCTGGATATAGGCGTCGATGTTGCCCAACTGGCCCGGCAACAGCGATTGGGTTGCGAGCGCCAGCGAGCCTGCCGATGCGGCCTTGGCCGGCGTCGGGCTCAGGGTGTTCGGAAGGGTCAGGGCGTGGCTCACTAAAAACTCCTTTGGAATCAGGGACAAACCCCTGGTCTCGGACGAGATTCCGAGTCTCATCTTAGCACTCCCGTAATCCGAGTGCTAATTCCTTAGAGCGCGGGTGGGCATCGAAGTTCCCGTTTTCTATCGGAATGTCCATGTCGATAGTATATCGTGCGACTCGCCAACTCGGGCGAAGTTCCGTAAAGCGTTGTTTCTGTTGGTAATCAGTACAGGTTTTCGATTTTTGTTGTTTCGGAAGCAAACCATTTCACTTCGTGATGCCGATCCGAAAAGTCCTTTACCATACCATTCTGTTCGCTCGGGCCCGGCCGGTGCGGCAAGGCCCACATTCAACCCATAAAGTTGGAGTGTTAGATGAACAACAAGAAGAACCGTCGGCCCCGTAGCCGGCTTGCCCTGCATGCGTTGCTCACGGCGTCGCTGCTGGCCGGATCGGGAGCCGCGTGCGCCGATCGTTGGGGGATTCAGGCCGGCGGCGGTTTCTCCGATCGCCACGGCGTCGACAAGGGCGATCTCGGCGTCGTGTGGGATCCGGGCTGGAACTGGTGGGAAATCGGCGGGTGGCACTTCGCTTTCGTGGTCGAAGGGCATGCCGGCTACTGGCATACGGGCGGCAACGTCCACAGCAACATCGGCGAATTCGGGGTGACGCCGATGTTCCGCTTCGTCAAGAGCGCGGGGCAGATCCGTCCGTTCATCGAGGCCGGCGGCGGCGTGCGGGTGCTCACGCATCCGACGATCTCCGATCATTTCTCGCTGTCGACGGCGTTCCAGTTCGCGCCGACCGCAGGCGTCGGCGTGGAGTTCGGCCAACGGCAACAGTATCAGGTCGGCTACCGTTTCGAACATGTGTCTAACGCGGGTATCAAAGAGCCGAATCCTGGTATAAATTTCCACCAGTTCTACCTGCAGTACAACTTCTGATCCGCACGCCCGCCCACGGCGGGCGCGTTGCCGAGGAGTCAGGCGATGGCGAAGGTGGTCGATGCGATTCGCGCACTCGAGCGCGATCGGTTCCGAGCGATGGTCGATGGGGACGGCGAGGCGCTCGACGCGCAATTGTCCGACAAGGTGTTCTTCGTGCACACCAACGGCAAGCGCGAAACCAAGCAGCAGTTCATCGACGCCATCGTCGCCGGCCGCCGCCGCTACCGCCAGATCGAGATCCAGTCGCAGGACCTGCTGCCCGTCGGCGACGCAACGTGCGTCGTCACCGGGCGCGCGCTGATCGAGATGGAAACCAACAACGGCGGCCTGGTGTTTCCGATTGCCTATACGGCCGTCCATACCCATGAGCACGGGCAGTGGCGTCTGCTCGCGTGGCAGGCGACGCGATGCGCGACCGAGACATGAGCGCGCGTGGCGCTCGTTTTCGTGTCCCGACCGAAGCGGCTTTCTGAGCCGCTTTTCATTGGCCCGTGCAGCGCGGATCGCGCGGTGCACGGGCGGTCACGCACCGCTCGCTGACCTTTGAACCTGTTCCCGCAGCCCGCTCAAGCGGCCGCACGGCGGTCGGCGCAGTGCCACGCCGACCGGTTGATCGCGCTCACGAGCGCATCGAGCGCGGCGCTCGCCACGTCGGCATGCACGCCGACGCCATGCCGCAGCGGCGCATCGCCGACCCGGCAGCCGACCGATATCGCAATCCGGCCGTCCGTCGTGCGCGTGTGTTCGCACGACGCGACCTCGATCGGTGCGCCGGCGGCACTCGCGAAGGCCGAGGCCGCCTGCTGCACGACCTCTTCGGGCGCGGCGTTGGCCGGCGCTGCGTACGCGAGGTCGCGATTGCTCCAGCGCGCCGTATCGCCGTGGCGCGCGGCCGGCCCGTCGGTCTCGAAGAATTCGCGAGCGAACAGCGCGCAGATCGCGTCGCCGGTCACTTCTTCGCCGGAGGCGTCGGCGAGCGTCTGCACGGCGTGGCTGAACTCGATCTGCACGCGCCGCGTCGGCGTGAAGCCCATCCCGCGTTCGAGCAGGAACGTCGCGCCGCCCTTGCCGGACTGGCTGTTCACGCGGATCACCGCGTCATAGCTGCGGCCGAGGTCGGCCGGGTCGATCGGCAGATACGGCACTTCCCATACGGCGTCCGGGCGCTGCTGCGCGAAGCCCTTGCGGATCGCGTCCTGGTGCGAGCCGGAGAAGGCGGTGAACACGAGATCGCCCGCGTACGGATGGCGCGGATGCACCGGAATCTGGTTGCAGCGCTCGACCACGCGGCGCACCGCGTCGATGTCGGAGAAATCGAGGCCGGGGTCGATGCCCTGCGTATAGAGGTTCAGCGCGAGCGTGACGAGATCGACGTTGCCGGTGCGCTCGCCGTTGCCGAACAGGCAGCCCTCGATGCGATCGGCGCCCGCGAGCAGCGCCAGCTCGGCGGCGGCTACCGCGGTGCCGCGATCGTTGTGTGGATGCACGGACAACACGATGCTGTCGCGGTACGCGAGATTGCGGTCCATCCACTCGATCTGGTCGGCGAACACGTTCGGGGTCGCCGCTTCGACGGTCGCCGGCAGGTTCACGATCATCTTGTGATCGCGCGTCGGCCGCCAGGCTTGCGCGACGGCGTCGCACACTTCGCGCGCGAACGTCAGCTCGGTCATGCTGAAGGTTTCCGGCGAGTATTGATAGGTCCAGTGCGTGTCCGGGCGGGCGGCCGCGTGCTCCTTGATGAGCCGCGTGCCGTCGACCGCGAGCGCCTTCACGTCGTCCTTCGACATCCCGAACACGATGCGCCGGAACGACGGGCAGATCGCGTTGTACAGATGCACGATCGCGCGCGGCACGCCGTCGAGCGCATCGAACGTGCGTGCGATCAGGTCTTCGCGCGACTGCACGAGCACTTCGATCGTCACGTCGTCCGGAATGCGCTTTTCGTCGATCAGCTTGCGGACGAAATCGAAGTCGGTTTGCGATGCCGACGGAAAACCGACTTCGATTTCCTTGAAACCGATCGCGACCAGCATGTCGAAGAACTCCAGCTTCTGCTCGATGCTCATCGGCTCGATCAGCGACTGGTTGCCGTCACGCAGGTCGGTGCTCATCCAGACCGGCGCACGCTCGATGGTGCGGGTCGGCCAGCGGCGGCCATTGATGCGGACGGGTTCGAACGGACGGTACTTGTCTTGCGGATTGCGCTTCATCTTCTGGACCTCGGGTCTCAAGTCGCGAGCGAAGACGGGCGGCATGGGCGACGGTTGGCGCTGCCTCGCACCGGCGCGCGCAACGCGCGCAGCAGATGCGGATGATCTTCGCGAATCGACCGACGGATAGACGGACGAATGCTGACGACTTCGGGTTGTAAAAACTGCGAGAAAGGTGCTGCGAGGAACTGCAGGGAGGGACCGTGCGGACAGCACACGGCGCTAGGACAGCCTTAGGCTAGTCGTAGCGATAGCGACCGCGCTAGGCGGCCGGAGGTAATTCGGAGGGTGTTCGGAAAGGAACGCATGGCGAGAACTCTATGCCAGGATGCCTGCGCGTGTCAAATGGTCGGGTAAATCGCGGCTTGGATGATCGGCCGAATGGCCGGCACGACAGCGGCCGATACGTCAGCGGCCGGCACGACAGCGCGCCGCCCGCGGAGGCCCGTCACGGTGCGAGCCGCGTCAGCCGCACGATCGTTTCGACCTGACGCGCGAGCGCGTCGGGCACCGGCACCTCGCCGCGCAGCACGGCGCCGGTCCACGCGGCCGTCGTCGCGGCGTCGCGCGATTCCGGCAGCGCGACGGGCGGCGCGTCGTCCGACGAGCGCTCGGCCGCGATCAGCGTGTCGCAGATGCCGTCGTGCAGCCAGTCGACCTGCACCTGGCGGCGCGTGTCGGCCACCGCCTCGCCTTCGGTGCCGCGCGCTAGCAGCGCGCCGCCGAGCGCCGCTTCCGGATGCTCGCGAAACAGTTGCGCGAGGCTGTCGCGGTACGGCGGATGCGTGTAATTGACGAGCCGCAGGCCGGCCGGCGCGAACGGCTGCAGGATCTTGACCAGCGTATGCGTGGAGTTGCGCACGCCGAGCACGGCGCGCAGCGACAGCAGACGCGCAATGCGCGGCGCCAGCACGTCGATCGGCGCGAAGGCGACGCGGCGTTCGGCGAGCGTGTCTTCGATTGCGTCGTGCGAGCTTGCCGACGCGATCGACAGCGCCGCAAAGATCTCCGCGCTGGTCACCCGGCCGGGATCGCGCTCGACGCCGTGCACCAGCACCGGCACGCCTTCGCGCGCGAGCAGCAGCGCGAGCAGCGGCACGAGATTGGGTTGCTTGCGCGCGCCGTTGTAGCTCGGGATCGACACCGGCCGGAACGCCGCGTCCTGCACGTGCACGGGTTCGAACGACGCCTGTGCGGCGGCCAGCATCGCCGCCAGCTCGTCGGCGGTTTCGCCCTTCAGTCGATATGCGATCAGGATTGCGCCGAGTTCGACGTCCGACACGCGCGCATCGAGCATCGCGCGATAGAGCTCGAACGTGTCTTCGGCCGACAGCGCGCGTGCGCCGTGCGGACCGCGGCCGATTTCCTTGATGAAGCGGGCGCACGGGAACGGCGAAGCGGCTGTGGAGTCTTGGGAAGCGGTCATCGTGACGGGGCGGGCGGCCGGCATCGGGCCGCGCGCTGAGCGGTGAGGAATGCCCGAGTATCGCACGGGCGCGCGTCGCGCAAGCGCGGCCGCGTATGCCGACGCGGTGCGGCGCGCTAAACTCGGAGTCCCCGGCGGCGCATCGCGGCTTCCGCCCGGCGGCGCCGGCCGAATACGATTACGAGAGACAACCGATGAAGCTCTACAGCTATTTCCGCAGTTCCGCGTCTTACCGCGTACGGATCGCCCTGAACCTGAAGCAGCTGCCGTTCGACACGGTGCCCGTGCACATGCTGCGCGACGGCGGCGAGCAACTGAAGGACGCGTACCGCGCGGTGAATCCGGATGCGGTCGTGCCGACGCTGATCGACGGCGACGCGACGCTGCAGCAGTCGCTCGCGATCATCGAGTATCTCGACGAAATGCACCCCGAGCCCGCGTTGCTGCCGAAGGCGCCGGCCGACCGCGCGTATGTGCGCGCGATCGCGCTGCAGATCGCGTGCGAGATCCATCCGCTGAACAACCTGCGCGTGTTGAAGTACCTGAAGCACACGCTGCAAGTGTCCGAGGACGCGAAGAGCGAATGGTATCGGCACTGGATCGACGCGGGCTTCGCGTCGCTCGAGACGCGTCTCGCGAACGATCCGCGCACCGGCAAGCTCTGCTTCGGCGACTCGCCGACGCTCGCCGATATCTGCATCGTGCCGCAGATGTTCAACGCCGACCGGTTCTCGATCGATACGACGCGCTTCCCGACGCTGCGGCGGATCGCCGATTATGCGTCGACGCTCGATGCGTTCAAGGCTGCCGCGCCCGGTGTGCAGCCCGACGCCGAATGATGGCCGGCTGACGTCGCCGCGGCCCGCCGCCGCCAATGAAAACGGGCGCCCGAAGGCGCCCGTTGCAGGACGTGTCGACGGCGTTCAGCCGAGCAGCGCGTCCGCGAATTCCACCGCGTTGAACGGCTGCAGGTCCTCGACCTTCTCGCCGACGCCGATGAAGTAGACGGGCACCGGACGCTGCCGCGCGATCGCGGCGAGGATCCCGCCCTTCGCGGTGCCGTCGAGCTTCGTGACGATCAGCCCGGTGAGGCCGAGCGCATCGTCGAAGGCCTTCACCTGCGTGAGCGCGTTCTGGCCGGTGTTCGCGTCGATCACGAGCAGCACCTCGTGCGGCGCGCCGTCGTGCGCCTTCGCGATCACGCGCTTCACCTTTTTCAGCTCCTCCATCAGGTGCAGCTGAGTCGGCAACCGGCCGGCCGTGTCGGCCATCATCACGTCGATCTTGCGCGCGCGCGCGGCGCTGACCGCATCGAAGATCACCGCGGCCGGATCGCCGCTTTCCTGCTGCACGACCGTCACGTTGTTGCGCTCGCCCCAGACGGCCAGCTGTTCGCGCGCGGCCGCGCGGAACGTGTCGCCCGCGGCCAGCAGCACCGACTGGTCGAAGCTCTGCAGATGCTTCGCGAGCTTGCCGATGCTGGTCGTCTTGCCCGCGCCGTTCACGCCGGTGATCATCATCACGAGCGGCTGCGCGCGGCCGAGCATCAACGATTTCTCGAGCGGCTGCAGCAGCTCGACGAGCAGATCGTGCAGCGCCGCCTTCACCTGCTGCGGGTCGGTCAGCCGGCCCACGCGCACCTTCTCGCGCAGCGCGCCGAGCAGGTATTCGGTCGCATCGACGCCCGCATCGGACATCAGCAGCGCGGTTTCGAGCTCCTCGTACAGGTCCTCGTCGATCTTCGTGTTGACGAACACGCTGGTGATGCTCGAACCCGTCTTCGCGAGCCCCGATTTCAGGCGCGACAGCCAGGACTTCTTCGCGGACGCGTCCTGCGTCGGCGGCGGCACGATCTCGACCGCTTCGACGACTTCGTCGCTGCCGTCGTTGGTGGGCGTGACCGTCATCACGACGGCGGGCGCGCGCGCAGTGTCCGCCGCTCGCGCGGCGGGGGCCGGCGCAGCGGACGGCTCGTCCGGCTGCGGCGCGTCGGCCGGTTGCGATTCCGCGGAGTCGGGCTCCTGCGTTTTCTTGAATCGTTTGAAGAAGCTGAACATGGTTTGACGTCGGGAAGAGGGCGGGGGCCGGCATGGCGGCGCGCCGGGAGGCGTCGGGCGTGCGCACGGCGGCCGAAACCGAGCATTTTATCAGTGCGGCGAGACAGTCGCGTCAGCCGTCGCCGCCGCTGTGGTAACGTGCGCCTGTTTGGCGGCACGCCCGCGTGCGCGCCCCCGTCTCCCCCGTCGTCGATACTCCGTATGTCCCGTTCCTCTTCCGGCCGCCCCGCGGCCTCTGCCGGCCGCGGCAAGCCGCACACGATCCGCATCATCGGCGGTGACTGGAAACGCACTCCGCTCGCCGTGCTCGATCTCGACGGCCTGCGGCCGACCCCCGATCGCGTGCGCGAGACGCTGTTCAACTGGCTCGGCCAGGATCTCGCCGGCCGGCGCTGCCTCGACCTGTTCGCGGGCACCGGCGCGCTCGGCTTCGAGGCCGCGTCGCGCGGCGCGGCGAGCGTCGTGATGGTCGAGCGCCACCCGCGCGCGGCGCAGCAGCTTCGCGCGATCAAGGACAAGCTGGGCGCGCGCTCGGTCGAGGTCGCGGAAGCCGACGCGCTGCGGCTCGCGGCCGGGCTGACGCCGGGCGCGTTCGACGTCGTGTTCCTCGATCCGCCGTTCGGCGAGCCGGCCGTGCTGGCGCGCGCGCTCGCGCTGGCGGCGCCGCTCGTCGCGCCGGACGGCGCGCTGTACGTCGAAACCGGCGAGGCGCTGGAACCCGATGCGCACGAAGCGCTGGCCGGCTGGCAGGTGGTGAAGCACGGCAAGGCAGGCGCGGTTCACTATCATTTGCTGCAACGCGAAAATGATGAATAATGCGCGTTCCATACGAGGCGGCGCGCCCCAAAGGCGACGCAAGCCCATCTCGGCAGCCACGTGCGCACGGCACGGCTGCCACCCCGTTGGCGTGATGACAGGAGGAGCGACATGGTAGTCGCCGTGTATCCCGGTACGTTCGATCCGCTGACGCGCGGGCACGAAGACCTCGTGCGGCGTGCGTCGAGCATTTTTGATACGCTGGTGGTCGGCGTCGCCGACAGCCGCGCGAAGAAGCCGTTCTTCTCGCTGGAAGAACGTCTGAAGATTGCGAACGAGGTGCTCGGTCACTATCCGAACGTGAAGGTGATGGGCTTCAAGGGCCTGTTGAAGGACTTCGTCCGCACCAACAACGCGCGCGTGATCGTGCGCGGCCTGCGTGCCGTGTCCGATTTCGAATACGAGTTCCAGATGGCGGGGATGAACCGCTATCTGCTGCCCGACGTCGAGACGATGTTCATGACGCCGTCCGATCAGTACCAGTTCATCTCCGGCACGATCGTGCGCGAAATCGCGCAGTTGGGCGGCGATGTCAGCAAGTTCGTGTTCCCGTCCGTCGAGAAGTGGCTGACCGAGAAAGTCGCCGCGATGGGAGGCCCGGCCGCATGACGCGGCGCCGGCCGGTTTCGCCCCGAAGCCGGCCGCGGGCTTGAAGAAGTGAGATCAGTATGGCTTTGATGATTACCGACGAGTGCATCAATTGCGACGTGTGCGAGCCCGAGTGCCCGAACGGCGCGATTTCGATGGGCCCGGACATTTACGTGATCGATCCCGGCAAGTGCACCGAATGCGTCGGCCATTTCGACGAACCGCAGTGCCAGCAGGTGTGTCCGGTCGAATGCATTCCGCGCGATCCGCAGCATGAGGAATCGCACGCGCAGTTGATGGAGAAGTATCACGCGTTGATCGCCGCGAAGGGCGACGGCGCGCAGTGATGTCGCGGTGACGCGGGCGCGTCACCGTTTCTTCGGCCGGCGCAGCCGCGCGCCGGCGTCCTTCCGGTGTTCAGCCGATCATTTCACGCAAGGCCGCGACGAGCGCGTCGCATTCGGCATCGGTGCCGACCGTGATGCGCAGATGCTGGTCGATGCGCGGCGCGCGGAAATGCCGCACGAAAATCTCCCGATCCTTCAGCGTGGCCGCGAGCGTGCCCGCATCGTGCGCCGGATGGCGCGCGAACACGAAGTTCGCGGCCGACGGCACGACGTCGAAACCGAGCGCCTCGAGCGCGTGCGTGAGCCGCGTCCGGCTGTCGATCACGCGACGGCAGGTCGCGGCGAAATAGTCGGTGTCCTCGTATGCGGCCTGCGCGGCGACCTGCGCGAGCCGGTCGAGCGGATACGAGTTGAAGCTGTCCTTCACGCGGTTCAGCGCATCGATCAGATCGACATGGCCGAACGCGAAGCCGACGCGCATGCCCGCCAGCGAGCGCGCCTTCGACGTCGTGTGCACGACCAGCAGGTTCGGATGGCGATCGATCAGCGTGATCGCCGATTGCGCGCCGAAATCGACATAGGCCTCGTCGATCAGCACGACCGACGACGGGTTCGCCGCCGCGATTCGTTCGATGTCCGCGAGCGGCAGCGCGCGCCCGGTCGGCGCGTTCGGGTTCGGAAACAGCACGCCGCCGGCGTCGTCGAGATAGTCGTCGACGCGGATCGAGAAATCGTCCGCGAGCGGCACGATGGCCGTCTGCACGCCGTACAGCCGCGCGTAGGTCGGGTAGAAGCTGTACGAGATGTCCGGGAAGCGCAGCGGCCGGTCGTGCTTGAGCAGCGCGTGGAACGCGTGCGCGAGCACTTCGTCCGAGCCGTTGCCGACGAAAACCTGTTCGGGCTTGATGCGGTGATGGGCCGCGACCGTCTCGCGCAGCGCACGCGCGAGCGGATCGGGATAGCGGCGCAGCGTGTCGCCGGTGTCGCCGAGTTCGCGGGCGATCGCCGCGACGACGCGCGGCGACGGCGGATAGGGATTCTCGTTGGTGTTCAGCTTGACGGGGTGTGCGAGTGCGGGCTGTTCGCCCGGCACGTAAGGCACGAGTTGCTGAACGACGTCGCTCCAGTAACGGCTCACCGCTTGGCTCCTGACAGGCAAAACAGCCAGAGTACCGCATGTGAGCGCTGCGGTGCGCAATTGCGCCGACGGCGCACGGACGCGCGGCGCGTCAGCCGGGCCGCGCGTGGTGCGGCGCCGGTGCTGCGGCCGGTCAGTTGCGATGCAGCTGCATCGTCGCGCGGTCGAGCTCGCCCTTGACGATCATCGGCATCACGGCGAGCGCGCGCTCGATCGATGCGTCGATCACGTCCTGCTCCTCGCGTCGCGGCGGCTTCAGCACGAAGTTCGCGACGTCGGGCTTCGCGCCGGCACGTGCGCCTTCCGGGATCAGATCGCGCGGATGGCCGATGCCGATGCGCAGCCGCCAGTACTGCTGCGACGACAGGTGCGCGGAGATGTCCTTCAGCCCGTTGTGGCCGCCGCTGCCGCCGCCGAGCTTCAGCTTCACGGTGCCGGGCGGCAGATCGAGCTCGTCGTGCGCGACGAGGATCTGATCTGGCAGGATCTTGAAGAAACTCGCGACCGCGACGACCGACTGGCCGGAACGGTTCATGTAGGTTTGCGGCTCGAGCAGATGCACTTCCTCGCCGTGCAGGCGCGCTTTCGCATAAAAGCCGTGAAAGCGGCGCTCGTCGCGCAGCGTCGTGCCGGCCTCGCGGGCGAGCTGGTCGATCAGCCAGAAGCCGGCGTTGTGGCGCGTCGCGGTGTATTCCGCCCCGGGATTGCCGAGGCCGACGATCAGTTTGATCATGACGTTTCGTAGGCGGCAGCGCCCGCCTGGGCGCAAAAAAGAAAAACCCGCCGGGCGAGCCGCGGCGGGTTGCGTCGACCGTTTCGTGAAACGGATCGAATGGCGCGTGGGCAGCCGTTAGGCAGCCGGCGTTTCGCCTTCTGCTGCGTCCGACACGGCACCAGCCGGGACCGTCGCCGAGGCGACAACCGGGTTTTCCGCGTCGACGTGCGCGACCAGCGCGACGCCGTTCGGCAGTGCGATGTCCTTCGCGTGCAGCGACTGACCTGCTTCGATCTTCGACAGATCGACTTCGAGGAATTCCGGCAGAGCCGACGGCAGGCACTCGACTTCGATTTCCGTCGTGACGTGCGAGACGATTGCGCTCGACAGCTTCACTGCCGGGCTGACTTCGGCGTTCAGGAAGTGCAGCGGCACCTTCGTGTGCAGCTTCTTCTTCGCATCGACGCGCTGGAAGTCAACGTGCAGCACCAGTTGCTTGAACGGGTGGTATTGCACGTCGCGCAGCAGAACCTGTTGCGACTGGCCAGCGATTTCCAGGTCGAGGATCGACGCGTGGAAAGCTTCCTTCTTCAGTGCGTGCCACAGCGCGTTGTGATCCAGTTCGATCTTTTGCGGGGCAGCTTCGCCACCGTAGACGATGCCCGTGGTCTTACCGGCGTTGCGCAGGCGGCGGCTCGCACCCGTACCTTGCTGTTGGCGCTCGAAAGCGACGACTTTCATGTGATTCTCCATTTGCTGCCCGCGACCAGGCAGTAAAACGGGGCCGGCGAAATGGCGGCCCCCGATAAAGCGGACGGGGTTTCGTCTATCCCGTCCGATTGTGCAAAAAGCGAAGCGTCACCGCTTCGCTTTCTGCGCATTCGTTACGTGTCGTTCCGCGATCAGGATTCCGCGAACAGCGACATCACCGAGTCGCCGCGGCGAATCCGCGAGAACGTTTCGGCCAGCAGGCTCGCGCTCGTCAGCGAGCGAATCTTCGAGCAGGCCAGCGATTCTGCCGACAGCGGGATCGTATCGGTGACGACCAACTCGTCGAGTGCCGATGCGGCGATGCGCTCGGCGGCGCCGCCCGACAGCACCGGGTGCGTCGCGTAGGCGAACACCTGCTTCGCGCCGCGATCCTTCAGCACTTGCGCGGCCTTGCAGAGCGTGCCGGCCGTATCGACCATGTCGTCCATGATCACGCAGGTGCGGCCTTCGACTTCACCGATGATGTTCATCACTTCGGCGACGTTCGCCTTCGGACGACGCTTGTCGATGATCGCGAGATCGCAGTTCAGCTGCTTCGCGAGCGCGCGGGCGCGCACCACGCCGCCGACATCCGGCGACACGACGAGCAGATCCGAGTAGTTCTGCTTGCGCAGATCGCCCAGCAGGATCGGCGTTGCGTAGATATTGTCGACCGGAATGTCGAAGAAGCCCTGAATCTGGTCGGCGTGCAGATCCATCGTGATGATCCGCTCGACGCCGGCGATTTCCAGCATGTTCGCGACGATCTTCGCCGAGATCGCGACGCGCGCGGAACGCGGGCGGCGATCCTGGCGGGCGTAGCCGAAGTAGGGGATGGCAGCGGTGATCCGGCCGGCGGACGCACGCTTGAGCGCGTCGACCATGATCATCAGTTCCATCAGATTGTCGTTGGCCGGCGCGCACGTGGATTGCAGGACGAAGACGTCCTTGCCGCGCACGTTTTCCTGGATCTCGACCTGGATCTCGCCGTCGGAGAACCGGCTGACCATTGCTTTGCCGAGGGGAATACCAAGGATATTGACGACTTCCTGGGCGAGCGCGGGGTTCGCGTTGCCAGTAAAGACCATCAAGCCATCATGGCTGTGGCTGCTCATCGTGCACCTGCTTCAGGCTTAGGCGGGAAATGCGGGAAAATTTTTGGCAGGGGAGGAAGGACTCGAACCCTCGCATGCCGGAATCAAAATCCGGTGCCTTGACCAACTTGGCGACTCCCCTACACTTAACTGATAACTTCGCCGGACTCGTAGGCCATCCGACAAAGCGAAACTTCATGACGCGAAAGCGAAGAGCGGATGCTCGTTCAGGCTCTCGGCAACTGCACCATTCCAACCGGTGGGCAGATTGGCTTTCACCGCTTCTGCCTCGTGCCTGCTTCGAAACACCGCAAACACGCTTGCTCCGGAGCCGGTCATCCTTGAAGGGGTCACATTATACAACCATTTGACCACCTGTGCAACTTCCGCGTACTTACTTGTCACAACTTGCTGCATATCGTTCCGGCCGAAACTGTCTGGCCATCCCGCATCGCTGTTACGCCGTGCAAGAAAGTCAGCAATTGTGACTGGCTTTGTGTCCCTTGTCAACAGCTCGTCTGAAAAAATCTCAGCGGTGGCGACATGAACTCGCGGCGTCACAACCAGGAACCAGCGAGTCGGCAATTGTACCTCAGCTAATTCTTCTCCGATACCCTCTGCGAACGCATTTTTTCCGAAAACGAAGAACGGCACGTCCGCGCCGAGTTTCACCGCGAGCGACTGCAGCTCCGCACGCGAAAGGTCGAGTTGCCACAGACGGTTCAGCGCGAGCAGCGTCGTCGCCGCATCCGAGCTGCCGCCGCCGAGGCCCGCGCCCATCGGCAGGCACTTGTCGATCTCGATGTCGACGCCCGCGGCGGTGCCGGTGTGCGCTTTCAGCAGGTTCGCCGCGCGCACGACGAGATCGCTTTCCTCTGGCACGCCCGGCACGTCGGTCGCGCGTGCGACGCGGCCGTCGTCGCGCAGCGTGAAGTGCAGCGTGTCGCCCCAGTTCAGCAACTGGAACACGCTCTGCAGGTCGTGATAGCCGTTCGGCCGGCGGCCGGTGATGTGCAGGAACAGGTTGAGTTTCGCGGGCGCAAGGCAGTTGCGCAGCGAGCGGGTCGAATCGGTCATGCGTATGTCGGGGCTAGGTTCACGTGCTCACTGGTCGAGCACGAGCTTGATGTCGAGTGGCGGCGTCGCGCGCACGAGGTTCACGCGTTTGACGCCCGTGGCCGGCGCGTCCGCGTAGGCGAGGTAGTCGATCGTCCAGCCGTCCTGGCGGATCTGCGTGACGCGCGCGGCGTCGGCCGGATCGCGCTGCGTCTGCGCGGGCGTCGTGGGCGCGGGCGTTGGCAGCAGCCAGTAGCGCAGGCCGGCGAGCGGCAACGCGAAGCCGAGCGTGTTCTGCATCAGCTCGCCGACGTCGGTCGCATATTGCGGCTGACGGTTCGGCAGCTCGAGCGACGCGGCCTGCGGCGTCGATTTGACGACGGCGAGCGTCTGGCCGAGCGGGCTGCGCAGTTCCAGCGATACGTCGTCGCCGTGCTCCTGCCAGTCGAAGTTGCCGTACACGTTCTGTTGCCGGCCGAGGCGGTCGTTGTACTGCACCGCGAAGCGGCCGTGATACGCGTGCGTCGCGGCCGTCTGCAGCACGGCGTCCGACGGCGCGTTCGCCGCCGGCGGCGTGCTCGCGCAGCCGGCGAGCGCGAGCGCCGCGCCGGCCGCAGCCAGCGCGCGCTGCGCGCGGAAAGACGGGAAAAGCATCGGGAACATCCGCATCAAAGGCCGTTGACCTGCAAGCGCTTCAGCGTCTGCACGAGCGTCTCGTTGTCGGGCTCGAGCTGCTGCGCGGCACGCCACGCGTTGCGTGCGTCTTCCTGCGCGCCGCTCTTCCACAGCACTTCGCCCAGGTGCGCGCCGATCTCGGCGTTCGGCTGCAGCTCGTACGCGCGCCGCAGCACCTTGGTCGCGCCGGCCGTGTCGCCCATCCGGTATTTCACCCAGCCGAGGCTGTCCATGATGTACGCATCGTTCGGCGCGAGCGACAGCGCCTTGTCGATCAGCTTGTTCGCCTCCGGCAACCGCTGGTTGCGATCGGCCAGCGAATAGCCGAGCGCGTTGTATGCCTGCGGATTGTCGGGCTGCGTGCGGATCAGCTCGCGCAGCTGCTTTTCCATCGTCGCGTAGTGGCCGGTCTTTTCGGCCGCCATCGCGTAGTCGTAGCGCAGGTCGGGATCGTCCGGGAAGTCCTGGACCGCCTGGCTGAGCCGTGCCTCGGCTTCCGTGTAGCGCTTCGCGGTGAACAGGATCGACGCGTCGGTGCGCGCGACCACGGCCGCATCGCGCGGATCGCTGATCGGCAGATCGTCGAGCACCTTGCGCGCCTCGTCGGTCTTGCCCTGTTTCTGCAGCAGCTGGGCGCGCGTGATCTGCGCGGGCAGGTAGTGCTGGCTCGTCTGGTCGACCTTGTCGAGCCACTGCGACGCCTGCGCGTCGTTGCCCTGCTCGATCGCGATCTGCGCGAGGTAGATGTAGCCCTGGCCGACGTCGAGGTTCGGCTGCTTCGTGCCGAGCTGCACGTACTGTTTCAGGTACGCGCTCGCATCGTCGAGCTTCTTCTGCTGGATCTTGATCAGCGCGAGCGCCATCAGCGGCGTCGGATCCTTCGAATCGAGCTTGCGCATCGACTCGAACTGCTTTTGCGCGTCGTCGAGGCGATCGTCGGCGAGATACAGCTGCGACAGCGCGAGCCGCGCATCGCGCGACTTCGGATTCTGCTGAACGTATTTCTCGAACGAAGCGATGCCGGCCGCGCGCTCCGCGGGCCCCATCTGCGACAGCATCAGCGCGGCCGGCAGGTAGTCGGGGCGGATCTGCAGCGCCTGCTTCAGCGATTGCGCGGCGCCTTCCTTGTCGTCGACCGCGAGCTGCTGCCGCGCGATCGCGAGCTGCGCCTCCGGCCGGTTCATGTCGTTCTTCAGCATGTCCTTCAGCACCGCGAGGCCGCCGACGCGGTCGGCGCCGCGCACCAGCAGCGCCTGCAGCGCGAGGATCGCCTGACCGCGCGTCTCGCCGGTCGCGCGCGCCAGCTCGCGGGCGAGCATCGGCTGCGCGTCGGCGGGCTTGCCGGCGAGCACCAGCAGCGCCGCGTCGACTTGCGACGCGCGATTCGAATCCGGCGCGTACTGGAGCCACAGATTGGCCGCCGACAGCGCGTCGGCCGGGCTTTGCGCGCCCAGCGCGATCTCCGTCGCACGCTGCGCCATGCGCGGATCGCGCGTGTCGCGGGCGAGCGCGAGGTAGGTCTGGTAGGCCGGCGCCGGCTGGTTGCGCTGGAGCGCGACCTCGGCGGCCAGCACCTGGTAGACGATCTGGCTCGTCAGCGGAACGGCCGGGAGATTCTTCTTCTCGTCCGGCATCATGTGCTCGAACGCGCCCTGCGACTGCGCGTCGTCCGATGCCGGAGCCTGCGCGTGAGCCGGGAGGGCGGTGAGGGTCCATGCGGCGAACAGCGCGGCGCCGAGCGCACGGCGGACCGGGAAGGCGCGCGCGCCGCGCGCGGCGGCGGGGCGCTTCAGAAGCAGCTTCGAGGGCAGGGTCATGGAAATCCGTTCGATGTTTCAACCGATTGTAACGCGCTCGCTACAATACACGCACGATCGTGAATCCCGTCTCAGACCCGCAAAACATGCCAGAGTTGCCAGAAGTCGAAGTCACGCGCCGGGGCATCGCGCCCTTTGTCGCGGGCCGCCGCGTCGAGCGTGTCGACGTCCGCACCGCGATGCTGCGTTGGCCGGTGCCGGCGGACCTCGCCGAGCAATTGCGCGCGCGCGAGGTGCTCGCCGTCGAGCGTCGCGGCAAGTATCTGCTGTTCGAAGTCGACGCCGGCTGGTTCATCGTCCATCTCGGGATGACCGGCACGCTGCGCGTGCTGCCGGTGGCCGGCGTGCCGGTTGCGGCCAAACACGACCACATCGACTGGATCTTCGACGAATTCGTGCTGCGCTTTCGCGATCCGCGCCGCTTCGGCGCCGTGCTGTGGCACCCGCGCGAAGCCGGCGACGTGCATGCGCATCCGCTGCTCGCGAGCCTCGGCGTCGAGCCGTTCTCGCTCGCCTTCACCGGCGCGCTGCTGCATGCGCGCACGCGCGGGCGCACGGTGTCGGTCAAGCAGGCGCTGCTCGCGGGCGACATGGTCGTCGGCGTGGGCAACATTTATGCGTCGGAGAGCCTGTTTCGCGCCGGCATCCGGCCGACGACCGCGGCCGGCAAGGTGTCGCTGCCGCGCTATGAGCGGCTCGCCGACGCGGTGCGCGCGACGCTCGCCGACGCGATCGAACGCGGCGGCAGCACGCTGCGCGATTTCGTCGGCAGCAACGGCGAAAGCGGCTATTTCCAGCTCGACTGCTTCGCGTACGACCGCGCCGGGCTGCCTTGCCGCGTATGCGGCACGCCGATTCGCCAGATCGTGCAGGGGCAGCGCTCGACCTATTTCTGTCCGACCTGCCAGCGTTGAGCTGCGCGTCGTAACCTCTTTCCGAAACTTCGAACACTTGAAGCCGCCCCGCATCGCTCCCGCTCCGTTCCCCGTCACGCCGCTGCACCGCACCTTCGCCACGCGCCTCGTCGCCTGGCAGCGCGTGCACGGCCGCCATGACCTGCCGTGGCAGAACACCCGCGATCCGTACCGGATCTGGCTGTCGGAAATCATGCTGCAACAGACGCAGGTGTCGACGGTCGTTCCGTATTACACGCGCTTTCTCGAGCGCTTTCCCGACGTCGCCGCGCTCGCGGCCGCGCCGTCCGACGACGTGATGGCGCTGTGGGCCGGCCTCGGCTACTACTCGCGCGCGCGCAATCTGCATCGCTGCGCGCAGGTCGTCGTCGCCGAGCACGGCGGCGTATTCCCGTCGACGCCGGACGGGCTTGCCGAGCTGCCGGGCATCGGCCGCTCGACGGCCGCCGCGATCGCGTCGTTCGCGTACGGCGCGCGCGCGACGATCCTCGACGGCAACGTGAAGCGCGTGCTCGCGCGGGTGTTCGGCGTCGAAGGCTTTCCGGGCGACAAGCGCGTCGAGAACGACATGTGGGCGCTCGCCGAATCGTTGCTGCCGGATGCCGCGAATGCGGCCGATGTGAGCGCGTACACGCAAGGGCTGATGGATCTCGGCGCGACGCTGTGCGTGCGCGGCAAGCCGGATTGCGCGCGCTGTCCGTTCGCGGGCGACTGCGTCGCGCAGTCGACGGGGCGCCAGCGCGAACTTCCGGCAGCCCGGCCGAAGAAGGCGGTGCCGACGCGCAAGACCTGGATGCTGGTGTTGCGCGACGGCGATGCGGTGCTGCTCGAGCGGCGTCCGCCGGCCGGCATCTGGGGCGGGCTGTGGTGCCTGCCGCAGGCCGACGGCGATGCGGCGCTCGCGGCGCTGGCGCAGGGCTTCGGCGGCGGCGGCCCAGTGCCGCTCGCGCCATTCACGCACACCTTCACGCATTTCCGGCTGGAGATCGAACCGCGCCTGAGCGACATGACGCACGGCGGTCAGGCGCAAGCGGCGGCGCTCGATGCCGACACCGCGTGGGTGCCGCTCGCCGGCCTCGATGCGTACGGCGTGCCGGCGCCGGTGCGCAAGCTGCTCGATGCGTTGAGCGGGCCGCTGTTGTGACGAAACGGTGACGAGGCGGCGCGTGCGTTCAGTACGCCGCGACGCCGCTCCGCGCGCTCGCGCCGCGGCTTCGATCCGCCACGTGAAGCCGATAGAAAACCGACGCGCGTCCTGCGCTCAAAGCCATCCGTGCCGATCGAGCACGTGATGCACGGCGTCGATCCGGGCGCCGACGTCCGGAAACTCCATCAATTTCTGCCGCGCGCGCAGGTCGAGCGGCAGCAGCTCGGCGAGACGGTTGGACACCCAGCTCGGGTCGTCGAGGCGGAACGGCTCGCAAAACGGCAGCTTGTTGTCGGGCTCGGACTTCTTCAGCGCGTCGATGATCCGTTCGAGCACCTCCGCGCACGAGCCGAACTGCGCGAGCGCCTGTTCGCCTTCGAGCGGGATGTCGTCGGGGAGCGCCTGCGCGATGCCGACCAGCAGCCCGTTGCCTTCGACGCGATACGACAGCAGCTCGAAGCGCTGCGTGCCGATCGCCTGCATGTAGAGCATGCCGAACTCGCCGGTGTCGCATTCGGTGATGCGCGCCATGCAGCCGATGGTCTCGGGCACCGACACGGCGCCGTCCTGCGCCACTTCGGGGCCGCTCTTGAGCAGGCACACGCCGAACGGCGCGTCGTCGCGCAGGCACGCGCGGCACATGTCCAGATAGCGCGCCTCGAACACCTTCAGCGGCAGCCAGCCGCCGGGGAACAGCACCGTGTGCAGCGGAAACAGCGGCAGGTCGATCAGGGTCGTCGATAAGGTGGACATGGCGCGCTGGCGAGAGAGGCGGTGTCGCTAAGGTCGGTGGACGTCGGCGACGAGCCGCGACGACGCGTCGACATCCACCGGCGCGTCACGATGCCGCACGATCACGTTCGCATCGTGCGCGAGGCGCGCGGCGAGCGTTTCCGCGATGAACACCGAGCGATGCTGGCCGCCGGTACAGCCGATGGCGACGGTCAGATAGCTGCGGTTGTCCTCGCGAAAGTGCGGCAACCATTTCATCAGGAACGCATGGATGTCGTCGATCATCTGATGGACGATCGGCAGTGCGTCGAGAAACGCGATGACCGGCTGGTCGAGCCCGGTGAGCGGGCGCAGCTCGTGGTCGTAGTACGGATTCGGCAGCGCGCGCACGTCGAACATCAGGTCGGCGTCGAGCGGCACGCCGCGCTTGAAGCCGAACGATTCGAACATCACCATCAGGTCGTTGTTCTTCTGCTCGATGAAGCGCTTGACCCAGGTGCGCAGCACGTTCGCGCGCAGCGTGCTGGTGTCGATCTGGTGGCCGAATTCGGCGAGCGGCGCGACCAGCTCGCGCTCGCGCTCGATCGCTTCCTCGAGCGACGACAGCAGCCCGACGTTCGCGTCGTGGGACGGCGAGCCGGACAGCGGATGGCGCCGGCGCGTTTCGGAAAAGCGCTGGATCAACGACTGCGTGCTCGCGTTGAGGAACAGCACGCGCACGTCGTGCTCGAGCGACAGCGCGCGGATCAGGCCGGGCATTTCGTCGAGCGACGCGCTCGAACGCGCATCGATCGCGACCGCGAGCCGGTGCTGGCCATCCTCGGCGAGGTAGCGGGCGAGTTCGGGCAGCACGTGCGGCGGCAGGTTGTCGACGCAGTAGTAGCCTGCGTCCTCCAGCGCGTTCAGCGCGACGGACTTGCCTGAGCCGGAGATGCCGGTGATGAGGACGATGCGCATGGGAAGCAGAGAATCCTGACGTTTCATCATAGCACCGGCTCGACGCGTCGGCGCTGCGTGGCCGGCGCGCGAACGCTATACGAGCTTGCCGGGGAACTGACTGTCGGGATCCTGCATCGCGAGCCGTTGCCGATCCATGAAATCGCGCAACGTGTCGATGCCGCGCAGCTGCAGGATCGTGTTGCGCACGGCCGCCTCGACGAGCACCGCGAGGTTGCGGCCGGCCGCCACCTGGATCGTGACCTTGCTGATCGGCAGGCCGAGCACGTCGACCGTCTGGCTTTCGAGCGGCAAGCGCTGGAATTCGCCGTCCGGCCGGCGCACCAGCTGGACGATCAGCTTCAGCTTCATTTTCCGGCGCACGGCGGTTTCGCCGAAGATCGTCTTGATGTCGAGCAGCCCGAGGCCGCGCACTTCGAGCAGGTTCTGCAGCAGCGGCGGGCAGCGGCCTTCGACGAAATCGGGACCGAGGCGGACGAAATCGACGGCGTCGTCGGCCACTAGGCCGTGACCGCGGCTGATCAGCTCGAGGCCGAGCTCGCTCTTGCCGAGCCCCGAATCGCCGGTGAGCAGCACGCCCATCCCGAGGATGTCGAGGAACACGCCATGCAGCGTCGCGCGCGGCGCGAGGATGCGCGACATGTAGAGCCGCAGGCTGTCGATGACCGCGGCCGCGGACATCGGCGTCGTGAACAGCGGCGTGGACGAGCGCGTGCAGCGCAGCACCAGCTCGGGCGGGGCGGCCGCGCCGCCGGCCACCACCAGGAACGGCGGCTCGAGCGCGATCAGCTCGGCCATGTGGCGCGAACGGTCTTCGTCGGTCTGCCGCTGGTAGTAGTCGATTTCAGCTTCGCCGAGCACCTGGATCCGGTTCGGGTGGATCAGGTTCAAGTGGCCGACGAGGTCGGCGCTCGACGTCGCGTTGCCGACCGTGTCGGCCGAGAAACCGCGCTCCCAGCCTTCATGCCCCGTCAGCCAGCTGAGCTTCAGCGTGGCCGCGTTGTCGTCGAAGATGCTCTGGGCGTTGATGCTGGACGTATCCATGACTCTCGTCACTCCAATGAGCCGGTGCATGCGCACGGCGACGGGCGTCGCCATGCCGGACCGGCGCCGGGCGGCCCTGGACGGCGGCGCGTGCCGCCGGGTTCTGGGGAATGTTCCGCCCGGATCAACTCAAGGTTGCCACTGAGTGAGCAGGCGATGCAACTCGGCGATATCCGTTTCGTTGTGCAGACGCTCGCGCGCGTCTCGATCGGACAGCAGCTGCGCGATCTCCGACAGGATCTCGAGGTGCTGCTGCGTGGCTTGCTCGGGCACGAGCAGGAAGATCAGGAGCCCGACGGGCTGGCCGTCGGGCGCCTCGAACGGGATCGCCTCGGCAAGCCGGACGAAGGCGGCGAGCGGATGCTTGAGACCCTTGATGCGCCCGTGTGGAATCGCGACGCCTTCGCCGAGCCCGGTCGAGCCGAGGCGCTCGCGCGCGAACAGGTTGTCCGTGACGGTGCTGCGGGCGATGCCGTTCTGATTCTCGAAGATCAGCCCCGCTTGCTCGAAGACGCGTTTCTTGCTGGTGACGGAGAGGTCGATGACGACGTTCTCAATGGGCAGGATTTTGGCTAGGCGATTCATGTTGGCAGGCGAGTGGGCGGCCTGGGGTCTCCTTGCTGCGGCAGACTGATTTTCCATGTTCGGCGATATCAAGGCGGTCGGCTTCGGCAGCCTGCAACGCAGCTACCGCGCGCCACGCCCCCCGGCGATAACCGGCACATTATAGAGCACAGCCGCGTGCATGGCGCAGCATGGACGGACCGGTCGCACCACGGCCCCGAGGGCACAAAAAAAGCCCGGCGAACCGGGCGATGTGCGTGTTGCGGTAAAGGTTATTGCGGCGGCAGTTCGATCTGGTCGACCGACGGCTGGAGCTTGATCGGGTCGTGCGCATGGGTCTGCAGACGCTCCATGTGCTTGACGACCTGGCGATCCAGCTTGTCGATCAGCAGATCGATCGCTGCGTACAGGTTGCCGTTCGCGCTTTCGACGAAGATGTCCTTGCCCTTCAGGTGCAGGTTGATTTCCGCGCGCTGCTGCTTGTCCTTTTCCTTGTGGTTGTCGACCGAGAGGATCACAGTGCCATCGATGACCTGATCGCTATGGCGTAGCACCCGGTCCAGCTTGGTGATCACGTATTCGCGAATTGCAGGCGTGACTTCGAGATGATGTCCACTGATCTTCAGGTTCATAGTGCTTCTCCAAGCGAGTGACCACCCGGCCGCATCGAGGCGGCGCTCCGGTCGACTTGCCCTGCCGCACATGGCGGCGTAATCGCGGACAGGTCGCCCGGCCTGTTCCCCGTATGCGCGGTGGCCGGAACACGCCTGCCGCCGGGCAGGCAGCAGGCTTAAAGAGATTTGCGCAGATTCACTGCCGGGATCCTGAGGGCTTCGCGATACTTCGCGACCGTGCGGCGCGCGACCACGAATCCCTGTTCTGCCAGCAGCTCGGCAATGCGGCTGTCCGAAAGTGGCGACTTTGGGTCTTCAGCTCCTATCAGTTGCTTGATCAGGGCTCGGATGGCGGTCGACGATGCGGCGCCTCCGGTGTCGGTCGAAACGTGCGATCCGAAGAAGTACTTGAACTCCAGCGTCCCGAACGGGGTCAGCATGTACTTACCGGTTGTCACACGGCTGACAGTCGACTCGTGTAGGCCCAGCGTATCAGCTATTTCCCGCAAAACCAAGGGGCGCATGGCAATTTCGCCGTGCGCAAAGAAGTTCTTCTGACGTTCGACAATAGCCTGCGCGACACGCAGGATCGTGTCGAATCGCTGCTGGATATTCTTGATCAGCCAGCGTGCTTCCTGCAGCTGTTGCTTCAACGATCCGGTCGACGGATCGCCGCGGCTGTTGCGCAGAATGTTCGCGTACAGGTTGTTGATCCGCAGGCGCGGCATCACCTCCGGATTGAGCTCCGCGAGCCAGCCCTGGCCGGCCTTCTTCACGATGATGTCGGGCACCACGTAGTCGGCCTCGGCCTTGCCGTAGGCCGCGCCCGGGAACGGCTCCAGCGAGCGGATCAGCGCGTGCGCGTCGCGCAGCGCGTCGTCGCTCGCCTTCAGTTGCTTGCGCAGCCGCGTGAAGTCGCGCGCGGCGAGCAGCTCGAGATGCTGCGAGACGATTTCCAGCGCGAGCGTGCGGGTCGGGGACGGATCGAGCCGCAGCAGTTGCAGCTTCAGGCATTCGGACGCCGAGCGCGCGCCGACGCCGGCCGGATCGAAGCTGTGCAGCAGCGCGAGCGCCGCATTCAGCTCGTCGCAGTCGACTTCCAGTTCGGGCGGCAGGTCGGCCAGCACTTCGTCGAGCGACGCGGTCAGGTAGCCGTCGTCGTCGAGCGATTCGATCAGGAACATCACGAGCGCGCGATCGCGCGGGCTGGCCTGCGTGACGCGCAGCTGCGCGGACAGATGCTCGCGCAGCGATGTGGCGGCTTCCTGGACCTGCAGCGGCGGGAGATCGTCGTCGTCCGACGCGCCGCTCGAGCGGCCGAATTCGTCGAGATTCCATTGCGGGCCGTCGCTCGTGTCGCCCGAGCCATAGCCGTCGTATTCGTCGGTGGCGGCCGGCTCGTCGCGTTCGGCGCGCTCGCTCGACTGGCCGCTGCCGTTCATGCTGCCGGACTCGCCGTTCGGGGCGGGCGGCGTCTGCGCGATCAGCGATCCGTCGGCTGCGACGCGCAGCGGGCTCGCGATCCATTCGTCGTCGCTTTCCAGCAGCGGATTCTGCGCGACGGCCATCGCGACTTCCTGCTGCAGCTCGAGCGTCGACAGCTGCAAAAGCCGAATCGACTGCTGCAGCTGCGGCGTCAACGCAAGGTGTTGCGACAGGCGGAGTTGGAGGCTGGCTTTCATGGCGAGGAGGGAGTCATACCGGCAGTTTGCCACGACCCAGCCGCGTTGAGCCATCCGCGATTACGCGCGGCGCGGCGTCAGGCCGCGGCAGGGCCGCTGAGCGGGCACGCGGGCGCGGCCCCGCGCGGCGTCGCCGGGCGGGGGCGGCCAGCCATGGGGAAGTTACATCCGGAAGTGTTCGCCGAGGTAGACGCGGCGCACGCTCTCGTTCTCGATGATTTCGCTCGGCGCGCCGGCGGCGAGCACCGAACCGTCGCTGATGATGTAGGCGTGATCGCAGATGCCGAGCGTTTCACGCACGTTGTGATCGGTGATCAACACGCCGATGTTGCGTTGCTTCAGGAACTTGACGATCTTCTGGATCTCGAGCACCGCGATCGGGTCGACGCCCGCGAACGGTTCGTCGAGCAGGATGAAGTTCGGGTTGGTCGCGAGCGCGCGTGCGATCTCCACGCGACGGCGTTCGCCGCCCGACAGCGACAGCGCCGGATTGTCGCGCAGGTGGCCGATCTGCAGCTCGTCGAGCAGCGCCTCCGTGCGCGCCGCGATGGCGTCCTTCGACAGGCGCTTGCCGTCTTCGCCGTGCTGCAGCTCGAGCACCGCGCGGATGTTTTCCTCGACGGTCAGCTTGCGGAACACCGACGCTTCCTGCGGCAGATACGACAGGCCGAGCGACGCGCGCTTGTGGATCGGCAGCAGGCTGATCGAGCTGCCGTTCAGCGAGATCTCGCCCGCATCGAGCGGCACGAGGCCGACGATCATGTAGAACGACGTCGTCTTGCCCGCGCCGTTCGGGCCGAGCAGGCCGACCACCTCGCCGCTCTTCACGTCGAGCGACACGTCCTTGACGACGGTGCGCGAGCCGTAGCGCTTCTTCAGGTTGCGCACCACGAGCGAGCTCGTGGTGCCGGCCGGCTGGCGATTCGGAAGTGCGTTCATTGGGCGGGCGCTCCCTGGATCGTGGTCGACGGCGACAGCTTCGCCGGCGCGCCGTTCAGGGGACCGGGGCCGCCGTTCTTCGGCGACAGCATCGCGCGCACGCGGCCGTTCGGGTTGCCCGGCGCGGCGACGTCCTTGCCGCCCTTCGCGGTGTAGAAGTCGCGCTGGCCGTCGTACGTGATCACGCTGCCGTGCACGGTGTCCGCGATCGTCGACGTGCCCTGCAGGCGGCGCACGGTGGCGGCCGTCGTCAGCGTGGTCAGGTCCTGCTTGCCGTCGTAGTCGATGCGCTCGGCGTCGCCGTCGATGTATTCGTCGAGGCCTTCGCGCTTCTGGCGGAACGTCGCGTGCTTCTTGCCGCTGCCGAACGACGTCGCGTACTGGTAGCCTTCCGGGTCCTGCCGCACTTCGACGCGGTCGCCGGTGATCTTGATCGTGCCCTTCGTGATCACGACGTTGCCGGTCGCGACGGTCACCTGCTTCAGGTCGTCATAGGTCAGGTTGTCGGCCTCGACGTTGATCGGCTTGTTCTGGTCGGCCTTCTCGGCATGGGCGAGCGGCGCCAGCCCGACGAGCGGGAGCGCCACGAGCGTCGCGACGAGCGCGGCGCGGACGGCGCGCGCAGCGCCGCCGGAATTCTGTCGAGGGAACGGTTCGTTCATGCAGTCACGTGAGGGATGCGTCACCTGGGTTGACCTTTCGAGCCGCCGGACGTGTCCGTGGCGGCGATCGTGCCGCGCACGTTGCCGTAAAGCTCGATGACCCGGGTGACGTTGTTGTACTTCATGCCGTCGGTCGCGTTGACGAGCGACAGGCCGCGCTGAAGTTTAACCGGCTTTTCGGTCTGGATCACATCGTCGTTGACCAAGATCCGGAAATGCTGCGAATCGGCCTGCATCTGCGGATCGCCGCCGCCGGCCACGCGCAGGATGCGCGCGTCGTCGTACAAGTCGACGATCGACACGTCGCCGTTGACCGTGCCGCGCTTCGCG